>JBBIQG010000004.1:0-270897 GCA_037442425.1 Acidobacteriota bacterium
ATGCAGGCACAGGGCGCAGCGCTGGCAGGAACTGAATCGGGTTCCACTACCAGCCTGGAGGGCCTTGCTCTTCGCCGAAGGAGGTGACGCCCGAGGCCGCCTAGGCTAAGATCGGCTGCCACCGGAGTCCCCCGGTCTCCGCCCATCTCCAGCTAAATACACCTCAGCGTCGCGTGTTGATGTACACAGGCCGTCGCCCAACGTTCCTGGCAATCACAGGGCCCCACTCCTTGTTCGGGTCGTATCTAGGGTTGTCGGTGACAGTCATATCCCACAGCAAGCTCACCGAGACTTCAGGGCGGTCGCGGAGGTCGTTGATCACGCCGAGCACGAATCCGGCAGTGCCCACCACTGCCCCGATGAGGGCGGTAATTTCGGTGACTCCTACCACCATATAGACTTCCACTTTGCGCTGTGAAGTGGTGTCAGTTTTGGTGTCAGTTGGGTTGGCAAATACGTGCCTTTACGTGCGCGCATCGGGGAACCTGAAGCGAACGCGAGAGCGGCGTAACTTCAACTCCGGGCGCGGGTTATGCTCAAACCTGCATCTATCGACGCTTAGCTGCTCAAACGCCCAGAACTGCCTTCCGTGGAATCCTAAGTCCTGCGCGTCTGCCAGTTCCGCCACTTCCGCATCGCTGCGCAACATCCTATCAGACAAGACCTTACGTCGCCATCCAAGCAGTCAGTGGTTTCTAGGTTTCCCTATCTACCTGTTTCTTAAATCCCTTGACAAGGGGAGCGGGAAAGATTAGAAGACTTACATACCCTTTCTGGGACCGAGTGGTTCCTCTCAGGGTGCAAAAATTACATTTGTTACATTTGTCCGGATGGGGGGTGAAGCAATTTGGTGGAAGTGATTGTGCAAGAGGGGGAATCTCTGGAAAGCGCCCTCCGTCGCTTCAAGCGGAAAGTGCAGCAAGCGGACATCATCAAAGAGATTAAGAAGCACAGTTTTTATATGAAGCCCGGCGAGCGTCGTCGGGCCAAAGAGGCCCTATCGCGCAAACGGCTACGCAAGAAGATGCGGCGCGAGCAGAGCTGAACTCGGCCAAGCTTTTGCATCGTTCAGAGCAGTTTCGGAGCCTTCCTCCGCAGGGCGTTTCTGCGCTGGCACAGAGCGGTGGGGTGACGAATCTCACCGGCTGGCGGCAGCGGCCTCGAGTTCGAGTCTACGATTCTCCCCGGTCGAATGCCTTTGGCTTGCTCTGGCCAATTGCCGATAGACCTGGAGCGAGTTATGGAGTATCGCGATAAGGTCTTGAAGTGTGTGGAGTGCGGGGCCGAGTTCGTCTTCACCGCCGGTGAACAGATGTTTTTTGCGGACAAGGGGTTCCGCAACGAGCCCAAGCGCTGCAAAACGTGTAAGGCCAAACGAGCACAGAGCACCAGCCCGGGTCCGAGCCGGCGCGTCGAGACCCGAACCACTTGTTCGCAGTGTGGGAAGGAAACGACGGTTCCCTTCAAACCCACGCAGGGCCGCCCTGTTTTCTGCCGCGAATGCTACCAACAGCGGCGCTCGCTGGGTCTGCCCGCTCCGTGAGATCTGTCCAGCGCAAGCCGGATTCGACACAACTCGGCTTCTTCCTGTGCTCCCCGAAGTGCGGCCTTCCTGAACGACCGAATCTTCCTTCCTGCTTGCTGCATCCACTTCGAGAGTATGCGGAGCGATGGCCGCACATCTGGTGTTCGTCAGCGCAACGGGACAGGCGTATAATGTTTTTGTTTGTGTGGGGTTGAGCAGCAAGCTGGGTACAGCCGAAGCTCGTCGCAGCAAAGCGGGATCCGCAGGAACGTGAAAGGGTTCGCACGGGCGCGTTGTTTCGTGCGGACGGGTGGGATGTGAATTCGCTGGGGAGTCCGAACCTGTATGAGCCAGATTGTTGACCCCGAACGGCGGGAGCAGGAAAACCTGGACACCATCGAAACCCAGGAATGGATCGAGTCGCTCGACTATGTAATCAAGCGCCGCGGGCCGCGGCGTGCGGTCACACTGCTCGAGCAGCTTCGTGTCCATGCCCAGCAGCACGGCATCAAGCTCCCGTTCAGCGCCAATACCCCCTACATCAACACCATCCCCGCTGACCAGCAGGCTCCTTTCCCGGGCAGTCAGGAAATCGAACGGCGCATCAAGTCACTGGTGCGCTGGAACGCGCTGGCGATGGTCGTGCGGGCCAACCGGTTGGAAAGCGGCATCGGTGGACATATCTCCACCTATGCCTCGGCCGCTACTCTGTTCGAGGTGGGCTTCAACCATTTCTTCCGGGCGCGCACGGAGGATTTTGAAGGCGACATCATCTATTTCCAGGGTCACGCGGCGCCTGGCGTCTATGCGCGCGCCTATCTAGAGGGACGGCTGACGGAAGCCCAGCTGGAAAATTTCCGTCGCGAACTGCATCCCGGCGGCGGGCTTTCCTCCTATCCGCATCCGTGGCTGATGCCAGATTTCTGGCAGTTTCCCACCGTCTCCATGGGCCTGAGCCCGATCATGGCCATCTACCAGGCCCGCTTCAACCGCTATCTGGAAGACCGCGGACTGAAACCGAAATCCGATGCCAAGGTGTGGGCCTTTATCGGGGACGGCGAAACCGACGAGCCCGAAGCGCTGGGTGCCATCACCCTGGCCGCGCGGGAAAAACTCGACAATCTGATTTTCGTCGTCAACTGCAACCTGCAGCGGCTCGATGGCCCGGTGCGCGGCAACGGAAACATCATCCAGGAGCTGGAAGCTGTTTTTCGTGGCGCCGGATGGAATGTCATCAAGGTGATTTGGGGCTCGGACTGGGATCCGTTGCTGGCTCAGGACCACGAGGGTTGGCTGGTGCGTCGCATGGGCGAAGTTCTCGACGGAGAATATCAAAAATACGCGGTCGAGTCGGGCGCCTACATCCGCGAGCATTTCTATGGCAAGTATCCACAACTGCTCGATCTGGTCAGCCATCTCTCCGACGAGCAGTTGAAGAAACTGCGCCTGGGCGGGCACGATCCGCGCAAGGTGTATGCCGCCTACCACGCCGCGTTCCATCACAAGGGTCAGCCCACGGTGATCCTGGCCCGCACGATCAAGGGCTATGGACTCGGCGAAGCCGGCGAAGGCAAAAACATCACCCACCAGCAAAAGAAACTGAACGAAGAAGAACTGCGCGAATTCCGCAGCCGCTTCGGCATCCCCATCAGCGACGATCGCATTGCCGAAGCGCCTTTCTACCGTCCGCCGGACGACAGCCCAGAGATGCAGTACCTGCGAGAGCGGCGTGCCGCACTGGGCGGCTACGTGCCGCGGCGAGTGGTGATCTCCAATCCACTGGAATCGTACGCCGAAGACCTGTTCGCTGAATTCCACCAGGGCACCGACGGACGTGAAGTTTCGACCACGATGGCCTTCGTGCGCCTGTTGTCCAAGCTGCTCCGCGACAAAAACATCGGCAAGCTGATCGTACCCATTGTCCCCGATGAAGCGCGCACTTTCGGCATGGAGGCCCTGTTCCGCCAGGTAGGCATCTACAGCCACGTGGGCCAGCTCTACGAACCCGTAGACATGGATACGCTGCTCTACTACAAGGAAGCCACCGACGGACAGATCCTCGAGGAAGGAATCACGGAAGCCGGTTCGATGTCTTCGTTCATCGCTGCCGGCACTGCCTATGCCACGCACGGCATCAACACGATTCCCTTTTTCATCTTCTATTCCATGTTCGGCTTCCAGCGCATCGGCGACCTGATCTGGGCTGCGGCCGACAGTCGCTCGCGAGGATTTCTGATCGGAGGCACTTCCGGTCGCACCACGCTGGCGGGCGAAGGCCTGCAGCACCAGGATGGCCATAGTCACGTGTTGGCGCTCGCTGTCCCGAACCTGCGCTGCTACGACCCGGCCTTTGCCTATGAAATCGCCGTGATCATCGAAGACGGCATCCAGCGCATGTACCGAAACCAGGAGAACCTCTTCTACTACCTGACCGTGATGAACGAACCCTATGCGCAGCCGCCGATGCCCAAAGACGCGCGCGAAGGCATCCTGAAAGGAATGTACCTGTTCCGCCCGGCTGCGGATCGGCGCGCGAAACTGCGCGCCCAGTTACTCGGCAGCGGTGCGATTCTGCCCGAAGCCCTCAAGGCGCAAGAGATTCTTGCAGAAAAATACGGCGTCGCGGCAGACGTCTGGAGCGTGACCAGCTATAAGGAGCTCTACCGCGACGGCCAGGCGGCTGAACGCTGGAACCTGCTGCACCCGGACAAGAAACCCCGTGTCCCGTATGTGACCGAAATCACTCGGAACGCGCAGGGCGTGTTCGTTGCCGCAACCGATTACCTGAAGGTATTGCCGAATCTGATTCAGCGCTGGCTCCCGCGCCCGCTGTTTGCGTTAGGCACCGACGGCTTCGGCCGCAGCGATACGCGGGCGGCCTTGCGCAATTTCTTCGAGGTGGATGCACGGTTCATCACGCTGGCAACGCTCACCGCGCTGGCCCGCAAAGGACAGCTCGATCTGAAGGTGGCGGTCCAAGCGATCCGGGATTTGGACATCGATCCGGAAAAGGCCGATCCGGCCATTTCCTGAACCGGAGCGAGAGGCGCGGCGGTCATCCGTCGAACCACGCGTAGCAGACGCCGGAGCCTCTCTCCGCCTGCGGAGCCTGGCCAGCGCTGCCAGGCTGCGCTGCAGCCACCCGCACGAAACGTCAGGGAAAGGGCATTGCCGTGGCCATTGAATTTCGTCTCCCGGAACTGGGCGAAAACATCGACTCCGGTGATCTGATCCGCATCCTGGTCGCCGAAGGGGACCGGATCGAAAAAGATCAACCCGTGCTGGAACTGGAAACGGACAAAGCCACGATTGAAGTGCCCTCGCCGGTCAGCGGGACGGTCAAGCAGATTCACGTCCAGGCAGGCACGAAGATCAAGGTCGGCCAGTTGATCTTCACCGTCGAAGACAGTGGAGTCGCCCAGCCGGAGCAAAAGCCCACACCGGCCGCATCCAGCTCGGAATCAGAGGCACGAACGGCCGCTCCGGAACCGCCGGTGGCAGCCGCTGAGGTTCCCGCACCGGAACCGCCCGCGCCCAGTGATGTGCCGGCGGCTCGTGCCGAAGGAAGCAAAGAAGCCGTGGCCACCGCGGTGACCGAATTGCCGGCTGTGCCACGGGAAGAAACCGGACGTGCGGGTGCAGTGATCCGCATGCCTTTTCGGCCAACGGAGGCCAAGCGCGTGCTGGTGCCGGCGGCGCCTTCGGTGCGCCGGCTGGCCCGTGAGATCGGCGTGGATATCGCGGAAGTTACCGGCTCCGGCCCGGGCGGGCGGATCACAATGGAAGATGTGAAGGCGCACGCCAAGGCGCTGCTCAGCGAGCGCAGTCGCTCGGCGGCACCGGCTGCACCCGCGCCGGCCGTCGAGCCGCTCCCGGATTTTGCGCGCTGGGGGGCGATCGAGCGGCAGCCGATGTCGAATGTTCGACGGAAAACGGCCGAGCATCTCTCGTTTGCATGGACGACCATCCCGCACGTCACCCAGCACGACCGTGCCGATATCACCGATACGGAGGAGCTGCGGAAGCAGTTGAATACCCACGCGCAGGCGCGCGCCGGCAAAATTACACTCACGGCGATGGCACTGAAAATTGTAGCGGCCGCGCTGAAGGAATTCCCGCAGTTCGCCACCAGCGTGGATATGGCTCGGCAGGAGATCATCTACAAGAAATACGTTCACCTCGGAGTCGCCGTGGATACGCCGCGCGGACTGCTGGTGCCGGTCGTGCGTAACGTGGACAGCAAGAACGTTTTTGTAGTCGCCGCGGAACTCGCCGAGCTGGCGGAAAAAGCCCGTCAGCGAAAACTGTCGCTCGAGGAGATGTCCGGCGGGGTCTTCAGCATCACGAATCTGGGCGGCATCGGTGGCACGCTGTTCACCCCGATTGTGAATGCCCCGGAAGTGGCCATTCTGGGCATGTCGCGGGCCAGTTGGGAGCCCGTCTACATTGCCGGCCAGTTCGTTCCGCGACTGATGCTGCCCCTGTCCTTGTCCTACGATCACCGCGTCATCGACGGTGCCGATGCAGCTCGGTTCCTGCGCTGGGTGGCTCAGGCCTTCGAAAAACCGGCACCGTATCTGGAGTGAGACGGGGTAAAATGCCGCGCCGGTGCGTGTCGCACGCACGCAGATCACGCTGAGGAGTGTGCGGATGGCGGAAGCAAACAAAACGGGACTGGCAGTGGTCGGGGGCGGGCCG
This sequence comes from Acidobacteriota bacterium, assembly GCA_037442425.1. Taxonomy (GTDB): domain Bacteria; phylum Acidobacteriota; class Terriglobia; order Acidiferrales; family UBA7541; genus DSGC01. The sequence goes on from JBBIQG010000004.1 coordinate 6,224, forward strand.
GGCGGTTACGCCGCTGCGTTTCTTGCCGCGGATTTGGGTATCGAAGTGACTCTGATTGACGAACAGCCGAATCCGGGCGGCGTCTGCCTGTATCGTGGCTGCATTCCCTCGAAGGCGCTCCTCCACGCTGCCAAAGTCATCACCGAAGCCCGCGAAGCGGCCAACTTCGGGGTCCAGTTTGGCGAACCGAAAATTGACCTCGACCGCCTGCGCAGTTGGAAGGATTCCGTGGTCGCCAAGATGACAGGCGGCCTGGGACAGCTCTCCAAAGCGCGCAAGGTGCGCTATGTGCAGGGCCGAGCCGCGCTGCTCGATGCGCACACGTTGGAAGTTCGCAACGGACGGGACGCGCAGAAAATCATCTTTACGCATGCCATTCTGGCCACCGGTTCGCGTCCGGCTTCGCTGCCGAATTTCGACTTGAAAAGCCAGCGAATCTGGGACTCCACGGCTGCCTTGGAGCTGCCCTTTGTGCCCAAGTCCCTGCTGGTAGTGGGTGGTGGTTACATTGGTCTGGAGCTCGGCCAGGTGTACGCCGCCCTCGGGGCCAAGGTCACCGTGGTGGAGATGATGTCCTCGCTGCTGCCCGGGGTGGACACGGACTTGGTGCAACACTTGCACAAACGGCTGGAAAAACAGTTCGCCGCCATCCGCCTGAACACCAAAGTCGCCACCGCCAAAGAAACGAAAAATGGCATTCAGGTGCGGTTCGAAGGGGAAGGGGCGGGCAAAGAAGAAACGTTCGAAGCAGTGCTGATTGCCGTCGGGCGCAAACCGAACAGTGAGATTCCCGGTTTGGAGAACACCCGGGTCAAAACGACGTCCCGGGGATACATCGAAGTCGACGCACAGCGGCGTACCGCAGAGCCGTCCCTATTTGCCATCGGCGATGTGGCCGGCGAGCCCATGCTGGCGCACAAAGCGTCCCATGAGGGCCGGCTAGCGGTGGAGGTCATCCATGGAAGCAAAGCGCAGTTCGAGCCGCTGGCCATCCCGGCGGTCGTTTTCACCGACCCGGAAATCGCTTGGTGCGGGCTGACCGAAACCCAGGCGAAAGAACAGAAACGAGATGTGAAAATTGCACGTTTCCCCTGGGCAGCCTCAGGACGAGCCACCACGCTCGACCGCTCCGATGGCGTCACCAAACTCGTTCTCGATGCAGAAAGCGAGCAGATTCTCGGTGTGGGCATTGCTGGCCCGGGTGCAGGAGAACTGATCGCCGAAGGTGTGCTGGCCGTCGAGATGGGCGCACTGGCAAAAGACCTGGCCCTGTGCATCCATCCGCACCCGACGCTCTCCGAGACGCTTATGGAAGCGGCCGAAACGCTTTACGGCACCAGCACACACATCTATCGTCCGAAAAAGTAGCGGTTCCGGCAGAGGCGGTAGCGTCCTCGTGAAAGCGTGTTGTGCAGACGAAGCCAGGCGCCACTTGAAACGTCACGGACAGGTGGCCCGCTGTGAGGCTTGTGGTGCGCTGATTCTGGCGTATGATCGCGAAACCCACTACCGCGCAACCTTGGCCGAGCTGGAAAAGCGCGGGATCCAGTTCGAAACGACACAGCTCGGCAAACTGTTTCTCGTCGTCAAGCATTCCTGAAACTCTGCACAGCCGAAAGTGAAAGGGTCGCGTCCCCCGTGCAGGCCGTAAGCGTTTCCGGGGTCAAGCCGGAGCCGTGTGTGCGTGCCAGGCGTCGATTTCCGCCAGGTCGGTCTCGGTCAATCGCAGGTTTGCTGCGGGTGCTGATTCTTCGATCTGTTCGGGGCGTCGCGCGCCGACGATGGCGCCGGTCACGGCCGGGTGCCGCAGCGTCCAGGCAATCGCGACCTCCGACACCGAACAACCGTGGCGGCGGGCAATGCCGCGCAGAATCTCCACGAGTTCGAGATTGCGAGCCAGCCGCGGAGGCTGAAAGTCGGGATTGCGTCGGCGCCAGTCGTTTGCAGGCAGCGCAGCGATGCGCTCGCGTGTCATTTTGCCGGTCAGCAGGCCGGATTCGAGCGGAGAATAAACGATCACCCCGATGCCATGGCGCTGGCAGTAGGGCAGGATGTCGCGTTCGATTTCACGCCGCAACGCCGAATAGGGCGGTTGCAACGAACCGATCGGCGCAAACGGTCTGATGCGCTCCATCTGCGCCACGCTGAAGTTCGATACGCCGATCTGCCGCACCTTGCCGGATTGCTTCAGCTCGACCAGGGTCTGCCAGGCTTCTTCGATATCACGGTCTGAGCCGCCCGGAGGAAATGCCGGCCAGTGAATCTGGTAGAGATCGATCGCGTCCACCCGCAGCCGCTCGAGGCTGGCTTCGCATTCGCGCAGGATGGAGTCGCGTTTCAAGTTGTGTGCGGCGCGACCCCGTGCGTCCCACACCAGGCCGCACTTGGTGAAGATGTAAGGCCGCGGCCCGCGCCAGGCGGTCAGGGCGCGGGCGACGAGCCGTTCCGCGTGGCCGAGCCCGTAGATGGCAGCAGTGTCGATCCAGTTCAGGCCCAGTTCCAGCGCCCGGAGGATAGTGGCCACGGCGGCTTCGTCGTCGCGCGGCCCCCAACCGTATTCGTCGTCCCCGCCGCCGATGGACCAGGTTCCTAGCCCGATTCGCGTAATGTGCAGGTCCGTGTTGCCCAGCGTGCGGGTCTCCATGGACGCATTCCTCCGACTCAGTTAACCCGGTTCCCATTCCAGTCGGATGCGGTTGCAGACGCAGGTCGAGCACTGCGTGCGGAACCTTCTCCCCACGATTAGGCTGCGGCAGCGCGAGCCGGCACAATCTCGCGGAATGCCGCCAGAAACGCTTCCATTTCTTTCCGCGTGCCGATCGAGACGCGCAGCCAGTCCGGCAGCGAGGGGAATTTCCGCCCGACCAAAATATGGCGCTGGCGAAAGGCTTCGATCACCGGCGTGACGTCCTGCCCGACGTGCACCATGACGAAATTGGTCTCGGAAGGAATGTACCGCCGGCCGTCCCGCTCGAGCTCGGCACAGAGCCAACGGCGAGTTTCGTTGTTGAGTTTGCGGTAGCGTTCGACGTGCCCGGTGTCTTCCAGGCTGGCCAGCGCAGCCTGGAGCACGGCAGCGTTGGTGTTGTTGAACAAGCGGTGGCGGCGCAGCGCGGCGATGTGTTCGTGCGAGGCCACGGCATAGCCCAGTCGCATGCCCGCCATCCCGTAAATCTTCGAAAAGGTGCGCACAATCACCAGATTCGGTATCCGGCCCCACCAGGCGAACGCGCTGGTATAGCGCGGGTCTTCCACGAAATGATGATAGGCTTCGTCCACCAGCAGGATGGCAGTGCGAGGCACGCGGGCAAAGAACGTTTCCATCTCCTCCCGCGTGACAATCGTGCCGGTGGGATTGTTCGGGTTGCAAAGATAGACCAGCCCCGTGTTCTCGTTGCATGCAGCGGCCATGCGAACCAAATCGTGCCGATGATCCGCGGTCAGCGGGATCTTCACCGGCTTGGCCCGGGTGACTGCGGCGTAGCTGAGCACCGCCTCGAATGTGGGTTCGGCCACAACGAGATTTTTTTCCGGAGCCAGAAAGGCCAGATCCGCCATGCGCAGGATTTCGCCGGAGCCGCAGCCCAGAATGACGTTTTCCGGCTGCACCCCGTGTAGCTTCGCAATTGCCTCGATGACGATCTCCTCCAGTGCGTCTGGATAGCGCGCAGCGACCTGCTGGGCTTCCGTCATCGCTTCCAGCGCGCGCGGGGACGGGCCGTAGGGATTTTCGTTGGAATTCAGTTGGATGACGTTCTCCGGCACGCCGCGCGGCCGTCGCGCGGCTTCCGCGAGCCTCGGCACCAGCACGACGGCACCGAAGGCGGCACTGACCGAGCGGCCAAATTCTCGGCGCGAAAGCTTGCGATGCAACATGGCCACCTCCTCGGGCTTCGCCCGGCGCATTATCCGTGGGCGGCAGCTACAAGGCAAGTGCGCGGCGTTGACAACGGTGGGTCGCAAACCTAAGATGGCCGCCCACATGGCGAAACCGGTGAGGTCTCGATGCGTAGAACATTCTGTCTGACTCTTGCCCTCTCGTTGACGGTTCCGCTGTCGGCGCAGCGACCGCAACGGCAGCGCCCGCAGCCGCAGCCGGCAGAGGCCGCGCTGGCCCCGGAAGCGCGCATGCTGCCGGATGTAGAAGCCGCGCATCTGCGCGGCATGAAGGCGCGAAGCATCGGTCCCGCGGTCATGTCCGGGCGCGTCTCCGACGTCGCTTTCGATCCTGCCAACCCGGCTGTGTTTTATGTGGCGCTCGGCACCGGCGGCGTCATGAAAACTTCGGACGGTGGCACGAGCTGGGAAGCGGTTTTCGAAAAGCAGCCCGTTGCGGCGATCGGAGACATCGCGGTGGCGCCCTCGGATTCCCGCATCGTCTGGGTGGGTACCGGCGAGGCCAATGACCGGAACAGTTCGTCATGGGGTAACGGTGTCTATCGCTCCACCGACGGGGGCGAAACCTGGCAGCACGTCGGCCTGAAGAACAGCAAAACAATCGCCCGTATCCTGGTTCATCCCGCCGATCCAGACACCGTCTGGGTGGCCGCCATGGGCGATCTCTGGAACTGGAATGAAGAACGCGGCTGCTACAAAACCACCGACGGAGGGAAAACCTGGCGGAAAGTGCTCGCCGCTGCGCCACCTTACGACACCCGGGTAGGCTGTGGCGACCTGGCCTTGGATCCTTCCAATCCGAACATCCTCTATGCCGCGCTCTACGCGCGCCGGCGCACTCCGTGGTCGTTCGTCTACGGCCCGATGGCGACCGATGGCAAAGACCTGGGCGGAATCTTCAAAAGCACGGATGGGGGCGAGACTTGGCAGAAGCTGGGAGGAGGCCTGCCCGTAGAAACCGGCCGCATCGGGCTTGCGGTCTACGCGGGCAATCCGCAGATCGTGTATGCCATCGTGCAGAGCGACGCCGGCGGAATGAGCGGTATCGATGAGGTCTACAGTCGCGCCGGCGGTGTGTTTCGCAGCGAAGATAGCGGCGCGACCTGGCAACGGATGAGTGCGTTGAACCCGCGGCCGTTTTATTTCAGCCAGATTCGAGTCGATCCGCGGAACGATCAGCGCGTCTATGTTCTGGGGTTTGCCCTGCATGTTTCGGACGATGGCGGGCGCACGTGGCGCGAAGATCTGTTCGAAAAGGTGCATCCGGATTGCCACGCCCTCGAGATCGATCCTCGCCATCCGCAGCGGCTGCTGCTCGGCACCGATGGGGGACCTTACGAAAGCTGGAACGGCGGTAAGAGCTGGCGACACCTGAACAACTTTGCGGCCGGCGAGTTCTACCGCATCAATGTGGATCTGAGCACGCCCTATCGCATCTGTGGCGGATTGCAGGACAACCTGAACTGGGTGGGCCCGTCGCGCACCTGGTCGCGGGAAGGCATCCTGAACTCTGACTGGATCAACATCGGCGGTGGCGATGGCTTCTATTGCGTGTTCGATTCCGAGCACCCGCATCTGGTCTATACGGAATCTCAGCAGGGCTTCGTGCATCGGTTCGATCTTTCGAACGGGCAGATGAAACCCTTGCGCCCGGAGCCGACCGAAGGACAACCCGCCTTCCGCTTCCATTGGAATGCGCCGCTGATCGGCAGCCGGCACACGCCCGGCGTGCTCTACCTAGCTGGAAATGTCGTCTTTCGCCTCACCACGCGCGGTGAACGCTGGCGCATCATCAGTCCTGACCTGTCCACACAGGAACTGACGAAGATGATCGCCGTGGGCAGTGGCGCCGAAAACTATGGCGTGGTGTACACGCTGGCAGAATCGCCGCGCAGCCCAGGTTTGCTCTGGGCGGGCACCGATGATGGCAAAGTCTGGGTGACCGAGAACGAAGGTCAGTCCTGGACCGATCGAACTGAGCATCTGCCCACCGAGGCCCGGGGGCAGTGGATCAGTCGCATCGAAGCGAGCTGGCATGATCCGCAGGTCGCCTATCTGGCCGTGGACGCACACCGCAGCGGGAATTACGCACCGCTGGTCTACCGCACCGCCGATGGTGGCCGGAGCTGGCAAAGCATCGCCGGCAACCTGCCCCCGGACGGCCCCGTGAAGGTCATTCGCGAAGACCCGCGCAATCCGGACCTGCTGTACGTCGGCACGGAATTCAAGCTGTTCGTCAGTCTGGATCGGGGCAAACACTGGATCGAGTTTGGCGGGCTTCCGACGGTCGCCGTGGATGACCTCGTCATCCATCCCCGGGACAACGATTTGATTATTGCCACGCACGGACGCAGCCTGTTCATCGTAGATGACCTCCGTGGCTTGCAGGAGCTGACCCCAGAAGTCCGTCAGCGTGAACTCACGTTGTTCGCGCCCCGAACCGCTTTCGGCCGCCATCTGCTGCCTGGCTTCTCCGATTGGAATGGCAAAGCGATCTTCCGCGGAGAGAATCCACCCGAAGGGGCCCTGATTACTTTTTATATCGGAAAATTTACCGGCCAGAACGTGGAAATCCGTATCACCAATGCCCAGGGGCAGCCGGTGGCGAAATTCGAGCGGCCCGGGGTGCCCGGAATCAACCGGCTGAGCTGGGATTTGCGGCCGACTGCCAATGTGCTGACCGAATACGGTGGCGAGGGCAGGAAGTTCGTGCCTGCGGGTGAGTACACCATCCAGGTTTCCTATGGCGAGACAAAGGTCGAACAGAAGTTGCGCGTTGAAATCGCACCGGGTGTCGAGACCCGCTGAGTTGCCGCGGCAACTTGGCGTGCCAGCGCCAACAGACAGTTTCACAGTGGGAGGCAATCGAGAATCGTTTCCGGGAGGTGCCGATGCGGCACAAACAGGCTAAGAGGCAGAGCGTTGCGCTTTTTCTTGCGATTGTCGGATGGTTCCTTCTGGCGACGTCGCTGGCCTGGACACAGGAAAAGCAGGACACCGGGTCAGCCAGCCAACAGGCTCCGGCGCCGACCAGCTCATCGGGCAAGAAACTCCTGACGGCGTTGGATGTTCTCCGGCTGGAAAATGTCGGCACGGCTGAGCTTTCGCCGGACGGGACGCGGATTGCCTACACGGTGGGTGTGACCGAGATGCCGGGTTCGGACAAAGAGTGGCGTACCGTTACGCACGTCTGGGTTGTCTCCGCAACCGGCGGGGATGCTCGTCAATTCACCCGTGGCAACCAGAGCGCTACCAACCCCGCTTGGTCGCCCGACGGGAAAAAACTGGCGTTCCTGACCAACCGCGGAGGCGGGGAAGACGGCCGTCAGGTCTGGATGTTGTACGCCGATGGCGGCGAAGCCTGGCAGGTTACCGAGCACAAGGGTGGCATCACTGCGTTCGAGTTTGCTCCGGACGGAAAGCGAATTGCCTTCCTGGCGGCGGATCAGCCTTCCCGGGAGGAAGAGCAGCGCAAAAAAGTTCGCGACGATGCTATCGTGGTGGATCGAGACATCCAAAGAACACATCTGTGGCTTTTCGATCTGGAAACGAAGAGGGAAAAACGGCTCACCGAGGGCCCGTTTACGGTCAGCGATCCGCAGTGGTCGCCCGACGGTCAGCAAATCGCTTTTGTCACTCGGCCCACGCCCCGCGCCGACGATGGTGCCCGCAGCGATATCTGGGTTCTGGAGGTCGCCAGCGGGGAGAAACGAGCCCTGGCCGCTGGGCCGGGCCCAGAAGATTCTCCCCGATGGTCGCCGGACAGGAAATGGATTGCCTACACCGGCGCGCCGGAATTCACGGTGGGACGTTCCGAGCTGTATCTGGTGGCTGCTTCTGGGGGCACGCCACGCTCGCTCTCCGAGAATTTCGACCTCACGGCAGGCACACCTCTGTGGTCGCCGGATGGCAAAACGATCTACTTCAGCACTTCGATTCGGCAGGCCGTGGAAGTGTTTGCGGCCGACGTCGCAACTGGTTCGGTGCGGCAGCTCACCCGGTTCGGTGGCGTCACCAGCGTGAGCAAAATCAGCCCGGATGGTCGTACTCTGTTCGGCAGTTTCACGGCGGTGAATGCACCCGAACAGTTGTTCCGCGCCGATGCGGGTTTTGCGAAGCTCGAACGACTGACAAGCCACAATGCCTGGGTTCAGGAATACGCTCTCGGTGAAGTCGAGATCGTGAAATGGACAAGCCGGGATGGGATGGAAATCGAGGGCGTCCTCACCAAGCCGGTGGACTTCGTTTCCGGAAAGCGCTATCCGCTGCTGCTGAATCCGCATGGCGGTCCGACGGCAGCCTCGTTTGCCGCGTTCAATCCCACCGCACAGCTTCTGGCCGCAAACGGATATCTGGTGCTGCAGCCGAATTTCCGCGGCTCGATTGGTCGCGGGATGGCCTTTGCCCAGGCGAATCGGCAGGATTGGGGCAAGGGAGACTACCAGGATTGCATCTCCGGTGTGGAAGCGATGGTGGCACACGGAATTGCAGACCGAGACCGGCTGGGTGCCTTCGGCTGGTCGTACGGCGGCTATCTGACGTTTTGGATTCTGACGCAAACCGACATGTTCAAAGCCGTCTCGCCCGGCGCGGGCCTGACGAACCTGTATTCGATGTATTCCCAAAACGATATCCCTCGCTACCTCGGGTGGTTCTTTGGCGGCAACGCGCCGTGGGATGCGCCCGACGTTTACTGGGAACATTCCGCGATGAAGCACATCAAAAACGTAAAAACTCCCACGCTGATCCTGCACGGAGAACGCGACCAGCGCGTGCCAATTGCGCAGGCGCAGGAGTTCTACCGCGCCCTGGTCGAACGCGGTGTTCCTGTCGAATTCGTGATCTATCCGCGCGAAGGTCACGGTATCACCGAACCGCGACACCAGTTGGACCGCTTGCGCCGCTGGCTGTATTTCTTCGGCAAGTACTTGAACAACCCGCCGGTGACTGAACCGGCGCAGCCGTAGCTGGATGGCTGCCAAGCCTGGGACTGTCCTCGGCCTGACCGGTGTGGATAACAGGTCTGGGTGAGTGCGTGTCCTTCGACCGGCCAAAGGGTTGGGTGTGTTTCGCCAAACCGGCGTAACATTCGTTGCTCACTTGTCCTGTTCGTCTGTCCGTCCCACTCGAGTTGAGTTGCTTCGCCCATCACCCTCCTTGCTCCTGCTCGGTCATCTTTTCTCTTGCCCTCGGTGGTTGCGAGAATTCCTCATATCCGGAGTGGACAAACAGTGCTTTTTGAAGCTCCAATTGTTGAGGTTAAACGAGATTTTTCAGTACGCATGCGGAGCTTTGGTGGATTTGGAAGTCAGAAAACAAAATTTTCACAGAACTCTTCCCGTCGGCTATGGTTCAATGGAGTTGTGCCCGGTTTTTAGTGCTTTATATCGTCGAGGACGAACACACTTGCCCGGGCACGAAAAGATCGGTCTGAGGAAAGTCGCCCGTGCTCGACTGGTTCAAGGAACTGTATCGAATTAGCCCTCGGTGGATGCAGCAGATGGGCATCCAGGCCTACGGCTGGTATTGGAAAAGACGGAGGCTTGGCCCGGAGTTCGAAAGGGTGTGGCGCGAGTATGTGGAACGCGAGTCATGGCCAGCAAGCCGCCTTCGAGAGTACGTGGAGACACAGCTCCGACAACAGCTCCAGCGCGCTTTCTTCCAGGTGCCGTACTACCGAAAAGCCTTCGAGCAGTGCGGCCTTGACGCAGCATCGATGGCTGACTTCAAGCTGGAAGATATCGTCCACCTTCCCGTATTGGAGAAATCTGAACTTCGCCAGAATCCCGAGGTCTGTCTGACAACGTCTGCAACGCGAAAGCCTCCGATGCAATTCTTCACGAGTGGTTCTACGGGAACACCGATCACCGTTTTTATGGATCGCGAAACGCATCAACCCAACCTGGGAGTACGAGAAGCTCGGTCGTTTCGCTGGGCCGGTGTCAGCTTGCGTGATTCACGAGCCACTTTCGGTGCCAAGCCCATTGTCCCGCTGTCTGCCCAACGGGGACCGTACTGGCGATACAATCCATGGGAGCATCAGATTTATTTTTCCATCTACCACATCCGTGCGGATACCGTGGAGGATTACGTTTCTGCGTTGAACCGTTTCCAACCCACAACGATTGTCGGGTTCCCGAGCGCGATCGGCATGCTCGCACATTGCATTGCCGAAAAGGGCATTGCCGTTCACAGCCCGCGGGCCATCATCACCACCAGTGAAGCTTTAGACGTGCAAACGAGAGAGAAGATCGAGCAGGTCTTTCGTTGTCGGTGCTATCAAGAATATTCCAGTTTGGAAAACTGTTTTCTCGCTACGGAATGCGAGCTGGGAAAGTTACATGTGAGCTTGGACTTCGGATATCTGGAGATCCTCCGTCCAGATGGCATGCCTTGCCGTCGTGGCGAAATGGGTGAAATTGTCGCCACTGGCTTCGCCAATAAAAACCAGCTTTTTATTCGTTATCGAGTCGGGGACTATGCGGCCTGGTCGGAAGTGCCGTGTGCTTGCGGGAGATCGGCACTACCCACTCTGGAAGGTTTGATCGGGCGTGTCGAAGATGCTTTGCTGCTCCCCGATGGACGGCGTTTGGCCCGTCTGGACACTATTTTCAAGCAACTCCCTGGCGTTCGAATGAGTCAGATCGTGCAGACGGCAATCGACACCGTGGAGATCAAAGTCGTGCCAGCAAAAGAATTTAACCCTTCTGTGGCCGATGAGATTCGCAAGCGTTTCTTCCAGCTTGCGGGCCCCGGGGTGAGGGTTTCCGTCACATGTGTCCCCGAGATCCACATGGAGCCAGTGGCAAGATCAGAGCCGTTGTCAATCTGGTGCGGCGGAATGGAGGGCAGAAGAGTTCTGAGTGATCAAGATGGCTGAGTTCTGCGGGATGCTGTCCTGGTGTGGACGATGGATGTCTTGAATGTCTGCGTACGGCTTGCCCGCTGGGACAGGCGTTAGACCTGTCCATTTTTTGAACTCGCCACCAGTCGAATCGTGCCCGTTGCCCTTGTTACCTTCTTTAGCGTCCGTGGATTCCTTTCGGGCTGGGACGACAGCCGCACAGCCCGGAGCAGGGCCAAGGTCATCCAGAGTCCTTCTGGAAAGGGGAACGAGCCATGAACAGGGCACTGAGGGCGGGCACCGTGGCGACTTCGCTGGGAGTGCTTGTGAGTTTCCTCGTTTCCATTTTGCTTCTCGGGTGTGTGGCGTTTACGGAAAACGTGCCTCCTGCCGACCCCGACTCACCCGATGATTCCGGGAGCAGCCCTGCGCCGGCCATCAGCAGTATCGCTCCGAATGAGGGATCGACCGATGGAGGTACGGTCGTTGCCATCAACGGCGCAAATTTTCAGTCCGGAGCGCAAGTCAACTTTGGTTCAGCTGCAGCGGCCAGCGTCAGTTTTGTCAGCTCGACCCAGCTCCGGGCCACCACGCGGCCGAGCACAGCGGGAACCGTAACCGTCGAAGTCATCAATCCAGATGGCAAAAAGGCCACCCATAACGGATTCACTTTCAAATCGCCTCGCCCGCCAGCGCCTTCGATCACCAGCATCTCCCCGACTTCGGGGAGCACAGCCGGGGGCACTGTGGTCACCATCAATGGTGCAAACTTCCAGTCCGGAGCCAGGGTTTTCTTTGGCAATGTCGCAGCAACTTCGGTGAGTTTTGTCAGCTCCTCGCAACTGCGCGCCACGTCTCCGTCCCATCCGGCCGGCAGCGTGCCGATTCAGGTCACCAACCCAGACGGCCAGTCGCAGTCCCACAACAGCTTTACATATGTTTCGCCAACGACTTCCGATATAACCAATGAGTGCTCGGTCCGTCGCCCCGAATGGATCTTCTGCGATGACTTCGAAACGGACCGGCTTTTGCAGTACTTTGAGTACGTCAGCGATGGGGGGAGTTTTGTTCGTGCCTCGGGAATTGGAGTGAACGGTAGCACCGGCATGCGTGCTCGGTTCGCCGTCGGCCAGGTAAGTGCCGGCAACTTGAAGCTAGCGTTTGGCCGCACCCCGGCCGCCTATTTTCGAGCAGTAGATTCGGGAACTGCAAACTATCGCGAGATATTCTGGCGTTTCTACTTGCGGACACAGCCAGACTGGACGGGTGGCGGCGATAAGCTTTCTCGTGCCACGATACTTGCGACTGCAAACTGGGCGCAGGCGGCCATTGGCCACCTTTGGAGTGGCACCAGTCCCGGCCCTGATCAAGCGTATCTTTTTCTTGATCCTGCGTCCGGTACTGACACAAGCGGAAATTTGCAGACCACAACCTACAATGATTTCCCCAACCTGCGCTGGCTGGGCGCGGTGCGAGGCATTACGCCGATTTTCGATCCCAGCAACACCGGGCAGTGGTACTGCATTGAAGTTCGGATGCGGCTGAACGATCCAGGACAGTCCAATGGCATCTTCGAATTTTGGATCAACGATCAGTTGGAAGCACAGCGGGCCAACTTAAACTGGGTGGGTTCCTACCAAGAATATGGGATCAATGCCATCTTGCTGGAAAACTACTGGAATGCTGGTTCACCGGTCTCGCAGGAACGCTACATGGACAACTTAGTGGTCAGTACTCAGCGGATTGGCTGTGGTTCTTCCAGCTCAACTCCCGGAAAACCAACGATTTCTGGAATCACCCCTTCCAGCGGATCGGTGAGTGGTGGCACCTCGGTGACCATCACAGGTTCGAACTTCCAATCCGGGGCTGCAGTGTCGTTCAGCAACACCGCAGCAAGTAGCGTTACGTTTGTCAGTTCGACACAGCTCAGAGCCGTCACCCCAGCGCACACCGCTGGAACTGTGGATGTGCGAGTCACCAACCCGGATGGGCAGTTTGCTGTTCTGGCGAACGGCTTCAACTTCCTGTCGGCTGAGTCCAGCCCAAGCATCCTTTTCCAAGACGACTTTGAAACTGGGGATTTCAGCAAGTATTTTGATAAAGCTGACAACCAAATTTATACCAGTCCCGTACATGGGGGGCGCTTCGCCGCACGTGTGAATGCGCCGGTTTCAGGATTCGGCAAACTGGCAGCCAACCTTTCCCAGCCCGCCGATGACCTCTGGTTCCGTGCTTTCGTCTATTTCCCCGTGGGATTCAGCCTCCCATGCTGTTCGTGGGAGCCGGGCAAGTCTGCAGGCATTCACCTGTGGCGCTATAACGACACATTGGAAAATTCGGACCTCCATTTTGATTTCAACATACCCAACGGCGGTTCAGGAATTCAACTGGCCTTCTTCTCTTCCTTTGCGCCGGATGTAGCTCCGAGTGGTAACTGGGCACCAGCGGCTCCGGAGAACCAAGGGCGCTGGCAGTGCTGGGAAACTCGCGTGAAGCTGAATACACCCGGGCAGAGCGACGGCATCATCGAGTTTTGGGTGGACGGTGTGCGCCGTGCCAACTACACCGGTCTGAACCTGCGCGGCAGCAGCACGGAAATGTTTCGTGTGATTAATGTGCAATCGAATATCGGCGGCGGCCCTCACCCTTCGAGATGGATACCCGAGTACTGGTGGGGCATTGACGATGTCGTGGTCTCCACGCAGCAGGTTGGATGCACACCCTAAAGGCCATCTTATAAATACCTCAAAAGGATTTTGAGGCAGCTGGATTGGACCTGGGCCTGGAAGTTGCTTCGTAGAATTTCCAGCGGGTGACCAGGCGGCGGAAGTTGTGCAGCCAGGCAAACAGCCGTTCGATCTTCCAGCGGTGGCCATAGCGACACAGCTCCCGACCGTCTTGGGTTTTCCTCCGGCAGTTGCGGCGATTCGGCGCGATCATGCGGATGCGGTGCCTGCGCCACAGCTCTCGATCCAAGGGGGTCGCTGTCGTAGGCTGCATCGCCGATCAGCCGTTGCGGTTGCGCTTGGGTGAAGCGCTGCTGGAGAGTGGCTTGACGAGTTGCGTTTCAGACGGCGAAGCGCTGGCGAGGTTGCAGGCGATAGGAAGACCATGGCGATCTGTGATCGCCATGATTTTACAGCCTTTTCCGTGGCGAGTCGGGCCGACAGCAGCGCCCCCTTTTTCGCTGCACTGAAGCTGGCGTCGATGAAGGTTTCCGACAGGTCGAGCTTGCCGCAGTCGCGCAAGTCTTCAGCCAGGCGGTTCAAGAAGTGGGTCAGGGTGCCATCGCGCTGCCACTGCTGAAAGCGCCGATGGCAGGTCTGGTAAGGGGGGTAGCGGGAGGGCAGATCGTGCCAGGAAGCCCCGGTGCGCAGAATCCACAGAATCCCGTTCAACACCGTGCGGGCATCCCGCCGCGGTCGCCCACGGCCATCGGGGCGTCGCCTCGGTTCCAGCAGCGGCCTCAGGATAGCCCACTGGGCATCGGTGAGGTCCAGGCTTTGATTTGAAGCCAGTGGTGGCCAACCGCAACTCCTTCTTGCCTTAATGTGATTTACGAGATAGCTTCTGTCGGGCCTCCACGGTTGGGCTTGAAACACATGGCTGACACCGAAAGGGCCTATTTAGATCTCCCGACAATCAGTCGAGATGTGCTGTAAAGAAGAGCTCAAATCTGGGCAAACGAGTTCGACGCAAACCTTGAGCAAGTCAAGAAGAAGTCGGCGCTCATTCCCACAGGCCAGAGCATAGCGCTGACCAGCTTCAGCAAATTGATGACGAAACAAGTCATCCTCCCAAGCCCTGCGGATGGCCTGTGCCATGGCTGCTGGGTCCTCCGGCGGGATGATCACGGCCTGGTCCAAAAGAATCCCTCGGGTTGCCGGACATTCCGTGATGATTACACATTTACCCAGGGCCATCGCTTCGAGGTAGGTCCCGATACCTGCCGCGGTGATGGCAGTCGATTTCACTGGAATGACTACGATTTTTGCTCCAGCTAGGAAATGCAACCAGCTTTCCCATCGTCCATCATCGCGTTCGAGCCTAAGATTACCGGGCAGGACAAGACTTTGGATTTCTGTGCCATGCTCGCTCAGTGTGTCGGGGTTTTGCACAAGGAGTATTCCGGGATAGGAAACACGGCCCATCGCTGCGACGAAGGTCTTTAAATCCCGATAGGAACGGCCTGCGGCGAGTACATAACTGCCAGGCTTTGAAGCCACGCGCACGTGCGGGGCCAAGTCGTAGATATTCGCCTTGAAAGGTACATACCGGGAGCGGGCTGGCGTGATGCCGTAAAATTCTGCATAGCCGCGTAGGTCTTTGAAGTAAAAAGCAAACAAATCTACTCGTCGAAGCAGAAATTTCTTTACATGGCATACAAGACGACTCCACCTGTTTTCAGGTCGAGTCAGCACCAGATCCACAGAGACCAGAGGACACTGAAAAAAAGGAAAAAGCCACCGTAGGAAACAGCAGAAAAGTAAAATGCGACTTGCCTGGTTCAGGAGGATCACGTGATGTGTCCAGCCAAGAAAAAAAAGATAAAAACCACTCGTCAAAAAGTTTCCTTCTCTGAACTGGGTGTATCGAAAGGGAATGTCTTTTGCCTGAAGCTGCGACAGACGGGCAAAGTTTGAAGCAATGCGAAGGCTTGTCTTGGCCATGACAGCTCGATGGTGTATTTGTGGGAAGTTTTTGTCAAGCAAGTGAGAACCGGAGCGTCATCTTTTGTTCGTTCGAAGAAAGTATTTGATGATGGCCAGGGCTCTGGCAAGAAAATACACGTAGTACAGGAAGAAGCATCGAAACGGCCACCGCACCCGTCTCACCGACCAAAACCTGTAAGTCACTGCCGCTGCTGGAATGGGGAGTGTAAGTAAAAAAGCGAACATGAGCCGCTGGGTCATCGAGCCAACCGGAATGAACAACAGCAGAAACGCTGCCACGAGCATTGTGAGTTGCCCCAAGGAAAGCGTCAGGGTCCGACTGAATCGTGCCCCTTTGGATCTTCCCAGCATCCCGAGCCCGTGCCAGAGCTGTCGCCGGAAGAATTGTCGAACCGACTTTGGATTGCGCAGGTGAACGACGCAGAGTTCTGGATCGAAAAAGATCTTTTGCCCTTTCGCGATCAACCGCGCGGCCAATTCAGTATCTTCTCCGCTGACCAGGCCAGGATTGAAACCGCCAAGAGCGCGAAAAATATCGGTTCGGATGATGAGATTCCCTCCATAGAACGAATTTGCTGTTCCGGCTTGGTTTCGGAAGTGAAGCACATGCCAGGCCTGTTCGATCCAGTGGGCTGGTTTCGGGGGAACGTAGGCGCAGGTTAGCGCAGCAACCCTGTTTTTAGTCAGGATTTCATTCGCACGAACAAGAAAATCCTCGTCAACCAAGCAGTCGCCATCGATAAAGCAAAGGAACTTACTCGTGGCCAAACTGGCCCCGAAGTTGCGCACAGCAGCCACCGTCTTGCCTCGAAATGAGTAAACTCGAACGCTATCGAGCCATTGCTGTAACAGAAACTCAGACGTCCCGTCGGTCGACTCATGGTCCACCACGATGATCTCGGCATTTCCCCACCGACGAGTCGCAGTAAGGGCCGCTCGCAGTACTTCCTCGATGACGTCGCGGCAGTTGCGCACTGGCAAGATCAAGGAAAACGATGTTTTCTTTCCAGTTTCCATGGTGTCTTTAAACAGAGATTTTGCCCGCGGTGAACCGTTCTAGTTTTTGTGCTCTCACTAGGCAAAGACAGAAAGAACGACTTTTGATTTGAATCGCAATCGAAAATGAAAATCCTTGGAATACCACTCTTTCCACCAAATCATACTTGTTGTGTTCATTTGGCGACATGATACACGGCGAATGCTTCGTTGGAGTACACGGGGGCTACCGGGTAGGGTACGTCCGCATACTGGACAACATAGGGAAGATGGTTTTCGCGTGCGAGTTTGCTCAGTTGTTCCCAAGAGAGTTTGCGGTAGGCAGCCGTGATCGCTTCCATATCCACATGACCGGGAACATAAGGGAGTCCGAGTACGGAGATTCGCCGGCGCCATTCCGGAGCGTAGGATGGGTGAATCCAGAAAATGTCGCCGTCCCGCCAGCTCACCCAGCAACTGCGTTGCGAAAAAACGCGAAAGCCGCCAGGAAACGGAGGCACGAGGAACACAGTATCCTTGGGTGTGTTTTCCCGGGCCCAGTTCTGCACCTCGCGCCATGCGGCTTCCTCTGAAGTTGGTAGGCGAACAGGACGCCCAAGCATCGCCGGTTCCACCAACAGCATCGCAGAGCCGATCAGAACCACCCACGAGCCAAGCACAGCGAGTGTTCGTGCCTGTACGGCCGCTGCACGCAGACGAGACGCGTACACTGTCGGTGCGGTTGCTGCCGCGAAGAGGATCGCCCATTTGCCCGGGTCCAAACTACCGCGCCACCAAAGCGTCCCTGCTGCTACAAAGGCAAAAACAAACAACGCAACTCCGACTGGGATGAGATTCCCGACCAGCCGGCGACAAACGCGGTCGAACCGATGCCGGGGATCTGCGGCCACGACTGTGGCAATGGTCAGAAAGGCGGGCAGGGCACGACCCTCGGTCAACGGATAGAGCAACGCCGGCATGCTGACCAGCACGGCTGCAGCCGGAGCTGAATTCCACAACGTCACAAGCAGGCGAAATCCGTAAATCGGCACTAGGACAAGGCCGAACAGGATCAGAAAAGTGTCTGCTCGCAGCAACTGGAGCAGCAGCAGCTTGGGTATGCGCAACCATTCACCCACGACCGTCCCAAGCAGGATAGGAACCAGCATGCTGGCGACCAAAAGTTCTAACCGATGATCACGAATGATTCCGCGTCGGATCGCCAGCACGACAACGGCGGTCATCCCCACCAGGAAGAAGATCCCAAGCAGCAGCTCATAGGTAGGCCGCGTACTCAACACCAGGTGATAGGGATAGTGTGCCAGCAGCGCTTCGACGTACCCTTCGGGGTACTCCACCTGCAGAGCACGGCGTGCCAGAGCAAGCCAGCCCACTCCGAAGAGGAACAAGAGGCTACCAGCGCCGATGATTTGGCGTCGGTGATGACGCCGGTCGAACCAGGCGAACGCAAGAAACGCGAAGCCCAAATAGACAGCCAGCAATACATGGATGTACAGCATGAGTCCGAGCAGAAGCGTTCCCCCAATCCAGCGACCCTCCAAAAGACAGACCGCTGCCCAGATGGCCAGCCCGCCAGCCAATGTGGTTTGGGTCATCAACCCGCCGAGGATGCCCCCTCCACCGCCAAAAGGTGCAGCCATGGTGAGAAAAGGGGAAAAGGCGAGTCCTACTAAAATGATCGCCAAAAAACGTAGGTCGGGCAGATCTCTTGCGATCATCCGGGCCAATCCCCAAAAGGCTAGAAAATGAGAAACAAAAAGCCCGATCAGGAGGATCGTCTCGAGTGCGAACCAGTTGGTGAACCAGGCAACCGCGCGCCAGAACATCGAAGGGAAGCCTGCAAACGCTTCCCTCATCGGGTCGCCGGGAAACAGGGTAGGATCGCGCAGCCACGCGACCATGGGAAGCTGGAATTCATGTTGCCCGCCCCCGTAATAGAAAGGATAAGCGGCTCGATGCAGATATGTGGCAAGCAAAGCCAGCAAGAGTTCGTGGCGGGGTTGAACGGCGAGTCTTGTCGGAGTGGAAAAGTCGGTTTGCAATTTCGATGGCGTCCTAATCAGGGCGCAGCTCTGTCCTGGTTCCGAGGGGCAGTGGACTCGCGGGACAGCCTACAGCTTGCTGGCTCCTGCGCGCAAGGCGTGGCCTGGATGCGTGAACCGTATGTTATACTGCCCGCGGATTGAGAGTATCAATCGCGTGCCAACTGCCCGTGGAGCAGAAATGTATTCCACGCTGCCAAAAGGCAGTTCGGTCCATTCGAGGCTTACAAGCAACCGGGTATAGGCCAGCGAGGACACCTGCATTGCCGTCGTCGAAGGAGTTTTGCACAACATGGCGGACTCGATGATCCGTGTGCCCTGGCGAGTCCGATTGCTGTGGATGCATTTCTGGATGTTCTTCTCCGGACGCGGATCGCTGGGGCGGCTGGCCACTTCTCTCGCCGCATGGGCTTGCCCACCGTACTATGGGCGGATGACCCTTGCGGGGATGACGCCACGCGGATTCATCTCACCGCGCGCTACGATTTACCACGAGAAGCTAAAACTGGGACGCCATGTGGTGTTAGATGACGGTGTGTTGATCTACCAAGACTCGGACGGTGGCGAAGTCGAGCTCGGCGATGGCGTCCATATTTGGCGCCACACGGTCATTCAGACCGGACAGAAAGGGCGGGTGAAGGTTGGCAGCCGCACCAGTTTCCAGAGGCACTGCCAGCTTTCCGCCTACTTGTCTGCCATAGAAATTGGCGAGCACTGCCAGATTGCGCCATTCTGCTGTTTCTTTCCGTATGACCACGGGGAACAACCGAGCATGCCCATCTACGAGCAGCCACTGGAATCCAAGGGGCCCATCGTCATCGGGAATGACGTTTGGCTGGGCACCGGAGTCATTGTTCTTTCGAATGTGAGGATTGGCGATGGTGCGGTCATCGCTGCCGGTTCAGTGGTGACCAAAGATGTTCCTGCCGGCGCTATCGCAGCGGGGGTTCCGGCCCGCGTGATTCGTATGCGCAGCGATCTGGATCGAAACGCAGCCGATCTTTTCTCGAGAAAGACCCCCACCGAAGCCAAGTAAAGCAAACCGCGCCATTCTGATGCAGTGAGAACCGCAGGCTTTCTGTTGGATTACTTTTCGAGGGTTTGTGGATGGCCGTGGGGAACCGCCTGCGGTGGGGCAGGGAAGAAGCGTGCATCCTGTTCGGCCCGCAGCCGGTCGCAGAGCCGCCCGGGTGGAAGTTCCACATCGTCGTAGCTCAGGGCCTGATCTTTTGGGATATCTCGTTTCAGCCGGCAGCCTTCCGCCAGGCCCATAGGCAGCAACCGTTGTTGCTGCACCACGTCGGAATTTTCTGCGACCCCGTAAGTCATGTAGAAGCCAATACCGTCTAGCACTTCACCAGCACGCAAGTCTCTTTTTGCCACTGCGATGACGTCTACGCACGGCCCGTCGAGCGGTGCAATCGTGGCATCTCCGAACAGCACTGCGCGCGCCACCGTGAACGGCACTTCGAAGTGGCACAAGTGGTAGGGTGTGTAGAAGCAGTACAGCGGCCCCGGTCCGAGCTTGTATAGATTCAAGTAGTGCTTCTGCACCGGGTGGTCGTGGGTGCCGAGGACGAACACACCTGGACTGGGCTCGGCTCCGACAACATAGTCCACGATGCCCGGCCCGTTCAGCAACGCGTCCTGCGGATACAACCCCGTTGCTTCGCGGATGTGGGTACCCGAAGGCACCGTGGGGCCGAACATCCCGCGGCGGGCAACGCGCATACCCGTTGCATTGGCCACAATCGCTTGCTCGAAAGAGATTTTCGTGCCATCGGCAAACGAGGTGACCATGTGGGCTTTTTGTCCCCACTTCTGAGCGAATTCCTGTTGGGTGGTCGGGTTGCGGTAGGGGTCGTGCAGACCCTTGATGTTGCCGCACAGCACCGGCCGCACGCCGATTCCCTTCACGAAGCGATAGAGATTCAGAATGACGCCAGGCTGGTCGCCATCGGCGTTCGTCAGCACCACGCCGGCACGGTCGGCATACACCTTCAGGATAGGCCCGAGCGTGCCATCGAGCTCCGCGTTCATCATCACCACGTGCTTGCCGAATTCGACTGCACGCAGGACGACACCTGCGGCGAACTCGACGGATCCGGTCACTTCGATAATGGCGTCAATGCCGCCGGCTTCGGCGAGCAACATGGCGTTGTCCGTGATGGCGCAACGGCCACGGGCAATGGCTTGCTCCAGTTGTGGCACGCTGTCCACTGCAACCACGTCTTCGATTCCCGCTTCGCGGTAGGCACGGCGTGCCTCTTCGATGCGCCGGTTCGAGATGGCCACCAAGCGCATCCCGCGCACCACGTTCATCATCTGCAGAGCAATTCCACGTGCCATAAAGCCAGCGCCCACCATCGCGACACGGACCGGGTTCCCCTGCTGCTCACGTTTTTCGAGGGCACGATCCACCAGAATCATGGGACCATCCTTGCCAGTTTTTCTCACACTGGCGGTTTGCTGCGGAACTTGAGCATACCTGCGGTGTAGCCCATCTGCCAGCCGAAAGACCAGAACCAGTGGCAACGTCCGGTTCGAGTGCGCCAGTCCGGTATGCGGAGCAACAGTTGCAGCCACCGTTCCGCATACGCGCGCCAGCGCCAGCGATCCCGGTACCCTTTCGGGCGGTAGCGTTTGTAGAGCTGAACGTTGTACTTCGCGTAGTTTCTTCCCTGCCGATACAAGCCCAGAGCGGTATCCCGGTAGCGGTAGTGCACCACGGCATCCGGGACCGACACCAAGGTGGCGCCAGCCAGTTGCGCACGGATGCAGAAATCTGCGTCCTCCAGGTAGGCGAGGCTTTCGTCGAATCCCCCGATGCGTTCGTGCAGGGCACGGCGCACCCCGAGGGTTGCACCCGCGGCATGAGGCAGATGAGGAGGGTACCAGAGGGGCACCTGTGCACCTTCGGGCTGCGGGTTGGCGTGCACGAGCCTCAACCAGGGAGGGTTCAGCTTGTCAATGTCCATCCGGCACGCGACCAGTTCGTGCGTTTCGAGTGCGTGGGCCATTGCCGCCAACCAGTCGTCGCCCACTTCGTCATCCGCGTCGCAGTGCAGCAACACGTCACCACGAGCGGCGGCGACTCCCACATTTCTGGCATAGCCCGGCGAGTGACGCTGGTATGCCTCCACTAGGCGAAGGTTGGGGAGGTGATTGCGAAATTGCTCGACAATAACGCGCGAACGATCGGTGCTGGCATTGTCCGCGACGACGACTTCCCATTCTGCATCGCAGCGCTGGCGCGCCAGTGCAGCGAGCTGCTGACCGATGGTGCGCTCGGCGTTCCGACAGGGGATAATCACACTGATGCGCATGGTTGTCTTACTTCACAACGTCATCGCGGGAGCGGTGGGCGCCGCGGCGAACGAAAGGACGTTCTGGTTTCGAGCAACCACCTCGCTCGAATCTCGAAAGGGACAACGAAATTTTGTTGCCCTTGAATTCCCTGGCCTGTGCCGTTCATGGCCTCTCAGGGATATAGTCAGGCCAGCTCTGATCTTTCACCGAAACGATCCGCTTCTCGACGGCGGGCCATGCGATCCCAAATTGCGGGTCGTTCCAGCGCACGCCGCGCTCGGCCTGTGGATGATAAAACTCCGAAACGTGGTAGAAGACTTCCGTATCGTCCTCCAGTGTCTGGAACCCGTGCGCAAAGCCCCTGGGCACATAGAGCATTTGCCGGTTCGCCGCGGTCAGTTCTACTCCCACCCATTGTCGATAGGTCGGGGAGTCCGGCCGCAGATCGATGATTACGTCGAAGATGCTGCCGCGAATGCAGCGCACCAGCTTGACTTCTTCGTGCGGAGGCGCTTGATAGTGCATTCCGCGCAGAGTGCCTTTGTACCGATTGTAGGAAAGATTGCTCTGCACGATGCGGGTTTCCAGGCCGTGCTCGGCAAATTCCTTCTGGCACCAGGCGCGCGCGAAAAAGCCGCGTTCGTCTTCGCGCGGCTCGAGGTCGATCCGGTAGGCGCCTGCCAGTTTTAGTCGGTGGAAGATCAAGGAATCGCTCCTGCTGCTGAAGCCCACTCGTTCCCGGTGCGACTGAATGAAAAATCAGCTCCCCGGATGCTTCAAGAAAACCGATCCACTAGCTGCGCACCGGAACCGGTGCGTGGACAGAAGTAGCTGCTTCTCGCTGGTGTGCTGAGGCATGGCTGGTCCACTCCAATTGTTCGTTCAGCAGGCCCTGTCGGCGCAGCTCTTCCAAAACCTTCAACCGCATGAAAGCAGAGTTGCGGAAATCTGGGTCCTGGAAGCGCATAGCTTCCAGACCCTGTCGCAGCTCTCGCACCGTCGTTTCCAGGTCCATTTGGGGCTGATGGTCGGGGGCAAGTTGCCGAAAGAGGCTGAAATCCACGCGATAGGAGCGCTTGTCCGGCTGCGCATGGGGATGGATCGAAATTTGGACGCCGGGAATCACTCGGGCCACTGCTTCTGCCAGCTCCCGAATTTGATAGTTCCATTCGTTCGTGCCGGCATTGACCACCAGATAGTCCTCGCCGGTGGTCCGGTTGAGCGCCCAGTCGAGTGCCCGGGCCATGTCCTTCACATTGATCAGGGGGCGCCAAGGTGTGCCATCGCTGAGGATGGTGATGCGGTTCGTGGCCACCGCGCTGGCCACAAAGTCATTCAGGACCAAATCCAGGCGCAGCCGCTCGCTCATCCCGCAGGCAGTGGCGAAACGAAGACAGGTGACGCGGAATCTACTATCGGCCAGGGGCGCCAGATCGCGCTCGGCAGCAACTTTCGATTGGGCATACGCCGTCAATGGATTCAGTGACGACGACTCCGTGCGTGCACCCTCCTCTGCGAATCCATACACGCTGCAACTGGAGGCGAACACGAACGACCGCACACCAGCTTGCTTCGCCAGGGTCGCCAGGCGCACGGTTGCGCGGTGGTTCACCTCCTGGGTCAATTCCTCGAACGCCTTACCCATCGGGTCGTTGGAAATGGCCGCCAGGTGGATGATCCCGTCCACGCCCTCGAGGATTTTTTCCTGAACTCTCCGCACATCGGCAAAGTACTGGAGGTCGGCGCGGCACTCTGGGAGAATGGCTGCTCGAGTCAGGCAGTGGCTGAAGTAGCCCATGTCATAGCCGATCAGCGTGGCCTGGGGCCGCGACTCGCGCAGACGCTGCAGGACCCAAGGCCCGACGTACCCCATGTTGCCGGTGATCAGAATGGTCTTCATGTCCCTCCAACCTGCGCCCCTGGCGACTACCAGATTTTCCAGGGCGCGTTGCCGGATTCCCAGAGCTTCTCCAGTACCATTTTGTCTCGCAGTGTATCCATCGGCTGCCAGAACCCGCGATGGCGATAGGCAGAAAGCTGCCCCTGTTTGGCCAGGGTTTCCAGTGGCTCGCGCTCCCAGACCGTGGAATCATCGGCGATGTAATCCATTACCTGCGGCTCGAGCACGAAGAATCCGCCGTTGATCCAGCCGCCTTCCCCGTCGGGTTTTTCGTGGAACGTGCTGACCTTGTTTTCTTCCCGGCCCAGGCTGATAGCACCGAAGCGTCCCGGGGGTTGTACGGCAGTCATGGTGGCCAGTGTTTTCTGGGCGCGATGAAACGCAATCAACTCGGTCAAATTGATGTCGGCAACACCGTCGCCATAGGTCATGCAGAACGTTTCGTTGCCCAGATAGCGCGCCACCCGTTTCAGTCGACCGCCGGTCATGGTGTTGTCGCCGGTATCCACCAGAGTGACCCGCCAGGGTTCCACCCCGTTCATGTGGACCTCCTGGCGGTGCTGGCGGAGATCGAACGTCACGTCGGACATGCGCAATGCGTAATTAGCAAAAAATTCTTTGATCAGGTGGCCCTTGTATCCGAGACAGATCACGAAATCATGAATGCCATGCGCCGAGTAGATCTTCATGATGTGCCAGAGAATCGGACGGCCGCCGATCTCCACCATCGGCTTTGGACGGACCGCACTTTCCTCGCTGATGCGCGTCCCGTATCCGCCCGCCAGAATGACCGCTTTCATGGCCGTCGCTCCCCGAATTTCGTTTGTCTATGCGGTTTCATTTCTCCTATCAGGGTTACTGCACCTGCTGGCCGGCCGGGGTTTCCGCTACCTGAGCCTCCCCCAAATATTCTACCTGCCAGTCGAGCATGGGGCGCAGCACACCGGGCATGTTTCCACCGTAGTCGCCACGCGCGGAGCTTCCGTCCGGAGCATCTACGATTTGAAAGGCGACCAGATACCTTTCGTGGCAATGGCAGATGAACGGAGATTCGGTAATCAGTGCACCACCACAGAGAATTGTACCCTCGGCGAAGAAATTTCCAGGGATGTGAACGCGGCTATAGTACCGTCCTGCTGGGCGCGGTTTCCGACGCCAGCGCGGATCCCGCTCGATGGTCACAAACAGAGTGATCCCTTCTTCATTCTCGAAACCGAGCAACGGATAGACGACCGTCCCGGACTGCAGAACATCGAATTCCACTTCGAGATAAAACGGTCGCCGGATGTCGAGGGCACTGGCCAGTTCGCCATACTCGTCTTTGACCCGCACGGCACGCAAACGAACTTTTTCGTTCCCGGGTGCCTGGTTTCCGTCCGGCCACTCCCGCAGGCAGGTCAGGCCCAATCCGGAGTGGAGATAATTGCTGACCACCTGGCGTGCGGGACCGTCTTCGTACACCTTCCCTTCGTGAAGCAGGATGGCACGGTCGCACAGCCGGGTGACCGCTTGCATGTTGTGTGAGACAAAGATGACCGTGCGGCCCTCCTGCCCGACCTCCTGCATGCGGTTCATGCATTTGCGCTGGAAGCCTGCGTCTCCCACAGCCAGAACTTCATCCACCAAAAGTATTTCTGGCTCCAGGTGCGCCGCCACGGAAAATGCCAGCCGTAGATACATCCCGCTGGAGTAATGTTTCACCGGCGTGTCGATGAACTTCTCGACCTCTGCGAATTCGACGATCTGATCGAATTTCCGGCGGATCTCGCTTTTCTGCATCCCGAGGATCGCACCATTCAAGTAAATATTTTCGCGCCCGGTCAACTCGGGATGGAACCCTGTGCCCACTTCCAGCAACGAGCCGACGCGGCCATAGACGCGCCCAATACCGGTCGTGGGCTCGGTGATGCGCGAGAGGATCTTCAGCAGGGTGCTTTTTCCGGCTCCGTTGCGACCGATCAGGCCGACGACCTCACCGTGCTTGATTTCCAGCGAGACATCCTTCAGGGCCCAGAACCGTTCTCGCAGGTCAGCAGCCCCGGCCGCTGTCCCGCGGAGCAACTGGCGAATCCGGCGTGCCGGAGCGGTGCATGCCTCGATGATCGTTTCCCGCAGCGTACGGTAGGGCGCTTTCACATGCCCGATGTGGTACATCTTGCCCAGATTTTCCAGTTGTATCGCCAGATTGCCCATGGTTCACCTAAACCAGGTCCGCGAAAACTTTCTCCACGCGCCGGAAATAGTACATTCCGCCCACCAGCAGCAGGAATGCTGCCAGCGTAGAAACAACCAGAACAGCCAGTTCAGGACGCGGTGTACCCAAAACCGCCCAGCGAAAGCCCTCCACGACTCCCACCATCGGATTCAAACCATAGAGCGCACGCAACTGCTCCGGTACCATCGTCGAGGGATACACGATGGGAGAGCCGAACATCCAAAGCTGGGTGATGAACGGAATCGTGTAACGCACGTCGCGAAACATCACGTTCATCGCAGACATCCAGTACGTCACGCCGAGACACGTCACCAAAGCCAGAAGGATAAACACCGGCGCCCAGAACAGGTTCACCGAAGGAAATTGCTGGTGCCAGAACATCATCCCAAACAGCAGCAGAAACGCCAGCAGAAAGTCCACCAGTCCGGAAAGGACGGTGGCTGTGGGCAATACCAAGCGCGGGAAATACACCTTCTTGACCAGTTCCGGGTTGGTGATCAGGCTGTTGGCTCCTTGCGACAGGCCATTGGCAAAAAACACCCACAGCACCAGGCCAGCGTAGCTGAACAAAGAGTAGGGCACACCGCCGGACGGGATCTTGGCCAGCCGTCCGAAAAAAATGGTAAAGATCACCATGGCCAGCAACGGCTGCAGGATGGCCCATGCGGCACCCAGCACGGTTTGCTTGTAGCGCACCAGAATGTCTCGCCAGGTAAGGAAATAAAGCAATTCGCGGTATTCCCACACCTCTGCTAGCTTCAGGGCGGACCACCCCTTCGAAGGTCGCAACAAGGTCATGTGGCGAAGAGAAGTTCTTCCAGACTGGAAGCTTTCGGCCATGGCGGCAGAAGAAAGCTCCCGGGCTATCGCCGATTGTGCCATCCGCTCTGGTCTCCGGGAAAATTCCATGTTCCCTCAGTCGTCAGGCAAGCAGTCTCTCTACGTCTGCCAAAGCTCCGCAACTTGGCTGCCAGAAGAAAAATTCAGTTGCTGACCTATCTCATTAAAAACAAAAGATTTGCTTTTCCTGGTATCTTCAATGACTTAATTTCAAATGGGTTGTTTTTCTAAAGTGGTGGAAATTTATTTCCCTTTCGAAGAATCCAATTTCCACTCTGTAGGAGTGCTTTCGGAGCCGTGTAAAGCAGAGTTGAAGCAGAGCGAATGGGTATCGGCCAGAGAAAGCTGTCCAATACACTGCAAATAGGACACATACATTTACGGTTTTCGGCGAGAGAGGGGTCTTCTTTCATTTGAATTCCGAATTGGGGTGTAGGTCAAACTCCACTTGGCAAGTAAGTTGCACTTTGCTGGGAGGACAGAGACCGTCACCCGTGTCTATTGTCTAGAAGTGCGGGCTGTTTTTGTGGATGAGCATAGGACATTTGGTTTTGCATTGAGCCTGCTTCAAGGAGAGCAATGAGTCAGGCAGCAGGTCCCCTGGTCAGCGTGGTGACGCCGTTTTACAACGCCGAACGGTTCTTGGCCGAGTGTATCGAAACCGTTCTGGAGCAGACCTACAGGAATTTTGAATACATCCTGGTGAACAATTGCAGCACGGATCGTTCCCCCGCAATTGCTCGGCACTACGCGGAGCGGGATCGCCGGCTCCGGTTGATTGAAAACACGGAGTTCCTCCCAGCGATCGCGAACTGGAATCATGCGTTACGGCAAATCTCTCCGGTCAGCAAGTATGTGAAGATCATCTTTGCGGATGATTGTCTCTTCCCGGAGTGTCTGCAGCAGATGGTACAGATCGCCGAAGCTCTTCCAGAAGTGGGATTGGTGGGTGCGTATCGGTTGGCCGGGACGGTGGTGAACAATGATGGGTTGCCCTTCCCGAGCCATTACCTTCCCGGAAGAAAAATTGCGCGCGAGACTCTGTTGGGTGGACCGTATGTGTTCGGTTCTCCTTCGTCTGTGCTGATGCGCGCTGACTTGGTGCGCAGCCGGGATCCTTTCTTCCAGAATCTGCCGGGTCTGACCGACATGGAGTCGTTTTACTACCTGCTTCGCCACAGCGATTTCGCATTCGTGCATCAGGTGCTGACGCGCGAGCGTCCGCGTCCGGATTCGCTGACCTCTTCGCTTGCGTTTCGCGGCACCAATTTTCCTGAAATGCTGCAGATTCTGCGAGCACACGGCCCTTTCTTTCTGACGCCGGCCGAACTGGCCGAGCGCGAACGGTACTGGACCCGGGCCTATTACTCCTATCTCGGGCAGAACCTGTTTTATTTCCGGGATCGTTCCTTTTGGAACTACCATCGGTCGCAGTTCAATGCACTGGGCCAGAGGTTGAGCTACTCTCAGCTCGGGTGGGCCGCACTCCGGGAGCTGGCGCGAGTGCTGTTTCGTCCGTTAGCGACCTTCACCAAGGCGGTGCGCTTTACTTTCCGTGTGCGGCGAAAGTCCGCTGCGGGGAGCCGGCCACTGCCGCTGCCGAGCGAAAGTCCTCGCAGCTAACCGCCTTCTCCGATTTCTATGCTGGCAACGAGTGCAGAGCCGAGGATGGCAACTTCAGCGCAGCCCGAAATTATCCGCGTGGAACAGACCAGCATCGCACATGCCTGGGAAGAATTTGTTCATCGCGAAACGACAGCCACCAGCTACCATCGCTGGAGTTGGAAACAGGTGATCGAGCGAGCCTTCGGGTGGCCGACCTTTTATCTGCTGGCGCGCGAGGGAGAACGGGTGACCGGAGTTCTTCCGCTCGTCTGGCAGAAGAGCCTGCTCTTTGGAAGTTTCCTGACCTCTCTGCCGTTTTTGAATGGCGGGGGGATTGTTGCGAGCAACCCGGCTGCGGCACGGTCGCTGCTGCAGGCAGCCATCGGCCTGGCGGATGAGCTCGGCGTTCAGCATCTCGAACTGCGCCAGCGTACTCAGCCGGACTGGGAACTGCCCACTCGAACCCACAAGGTGACCTTGCT
The DNA here is from genome assembly GCA_037442425.1 of Acidobacteriota bacterium. GTDB lineage: Bacteria > Acidobacteriota > Terriglobia > Acidiferrales > UBA7541 > DSGC01. Next base: position 35,027 of record JBBIQG010000004.1, read on the forward strand.
CTGTGAGCTGGAACCCGATGCAGACCGGCGGTTTGCCTCTTTGCCCCACAAAGTGCGGACCGACATTCGAAAATCCAGCTCATATGGTCTCACGGCTGAATTCGGCGGCCGGGAATTTCTGGAAGCATTCTATGGCGTGTTCAGCCGGAACATGCGCGACCTGGGCACCCCTGTTTACAGTCGCGGCTTCTTCGAACAGATTCTTGCAGCCTTTCCGCACGAAAGCTTCATCTGTGTGGTTCGACACAACGGCGCGCCCATCGCCAGCTCCTTTCTCACGGCCTTCCGGGACACCGTGGAGGCCGGTTGGAGCGCCTCCCTCTACGCCTACTTGCACATGAAGCCGAACATGTTTCTGTACTGGAGCATTCTGGCGGAGTTGGGCCGTCGCGGCTATCGTTGGTTCGATTTTGGTCGCTCGACCGTCGGCTCCGGTACCTATCGGTTCAAAAAGCAGTGGGGGGCGATGGAACAGCCGCTTTATTGGTCGTACTGGACACGCGCAGGCCGACCGCTGCCCGCACTCAGCCCGGAAAATCCCCGTTACCGGCTGGCGATTCGTCTGTGGCAGAAATTGCCGCTGGCCGTCACGAACCGCATCGGGCCTCGCATCGTTCGCTGCCTGCCTTGAACAAACTGATTGGGCTGGTCCATCGCAACCTGCTCCGTAGGTTTCCGGCGGCTAGCGCAGGGATGGCAACAAAATGTTCAGCAGGCTTGCTCGGCGGATGCGAATTCAGTATCTTGGCATGGGGTGAGTGCCAAATCCAAATCGCGGCGCTTTTCTGTCTGCGCCATCTATTCTCATCCGCTTCTCTGGGAAGAAATCCAACAGTTGCTGGCGCAAGACGGCGTCCAAGTGCGTGGCGTGCGCCTGCAAGCCTTGCAGGGCGAGCTGCGCCGACTTTCGTTACCGCGCGCGAAAGTGTACGTTCTCGAAGGCAGCGGACCCCACCAGCTCACCTCCACATTGCTGGGTGCGATCCTGGGGAAAAACCCGAAAGCACGTGTGGTGGTGCTGGCCGAAAAGCTGAATGATGCGAATACGTTTCCATTCCTGCGTCAGGGCGCGAAAGGGTTGCTGACCTATCGCGACTTGCGTGAGCAGCTCAGTCGGGCTCTGCGAGCGGTCGCCGACGGCGGCTACTGGGTTCCGAGGAGCCTGCTCTCCCGTTTTGTCGAGGGCATACTGAACAGCGCCAGTGGCCGCAGCCAAACCCTGGCGCGGGGCAACCTCAGCCAGCGGGAGCAGCAGGTGCTCGATTGCCTGCTGGAAAATCTGGCCAACAAGGAAATTGCCGCCAAACTGTTCATCTCCGAGCGAACGGTGAAGTTTCATGTATCCAATCTGTTGGCCAAATTCGGCGTGCGGCGTCGTGCGGATTTGATCCTCCTCTGCTATCAGCAACGTTCGCTGCCATAGTTCTTCCCGGGCCGGTGAGTGCGCTGGATTTCTCCTAATGGGTGGACAGTACGTGCAACATGAACGCGCCTCCCCAGCCGCTACGACTTCCCCTGAAACGAACTCTGCTCTGCTTCGCCCTTCTGACTATCCTGCTTGCTACATTGTCTCCATTTTCTTTTCGGCCCTACGATCCTTTGCATACGGTCCGATTATTCGAAAACCGCTCTTCGATGGGAGGCTGGGATTGGTTGGGTCTGCCGGTCAATGTGCTGTTGTTTTTGCCCTTTGGTTTCGGCGCCTGGGTAGGTCTGCGGGACAGATTCCGCTCCCCGGTTCGCTTGGCAGTGGTGGGCGTTCTTGGTGGTGGCCTCTCAGCAATGTGCGAACTGCTGCAGCTTTTTCTTCCCGGGCGGTTGACGTCTCCTCTGGACCTGGCAGCGAACACAACGGGCGCCATACTCGGAGCACTGTGCGCTCGGTGGTGGCAGCAGCCGGTGCTCCATTGGTTCGAATTGCGCGGACGGAGGCTCGTTCCCGCCCTTGTACCTTCCAGATTGTTGTGGCTTGGTCTGGCCTACCTGCTTGTGGTGAATTCCGTTTTGATCCTGCTCTATCCGTGGAGCGGCCGCAGCACCTGGACCTGGGATACAAGTTATCCACTCATGCTCGGCAACGAAGCCGACGGCAGCCGCGCCTGGAACGGACGCATCTGGCGTGTCGAATTTGCGGACCGTGCGATCGCCCCGGAACATGTCGAGCAGGTTGTTCACCAGGGCCTGGCAACGGCTGCTGGCCCCGCCTTTGTCGGCTCCTATTTTTTTTCCCCGGAACTGCCCCTGGGTCGGACCTCGGGGGTGTTGCCTCCACTGCGCTGGCGGGGCAAGGCCTCACCGAAGGTATCCGAGGGCGCTGTCCTCTTGTCTCGAGAAGGTTGGCTGCAAGCAGCGGGACCTGCTACCGCTCTCACTGGACGAATTCGGCAGACGAATCAATTCACGCTGGCAGTGCTCTGCCAGCCGGCCCGGCTCGACCAGTTCGGTCCTGCCCGTATCGTCAGCCTGTCGCTCGACCCCGGAGAAAGGAACTTCACTCTAGGCCAATTTGGCAGTCACGTGGCTGTACGCGTGCGCACACCGCTCACCGGCCAGAACGCCACCGATCCCGAGCTGCACCTACGCGATGCCCTGGCCACGCTTCAGCCGGTGCACCTGTTGGTAACGTTTGATGGTGCTCGTGTGCGTGCTTGGGTCAACGGCGTTTCCTCTGCGACCGAGCTGGATCTGAGGTTGCGTCCTGGTGCAGCGCTGTTCAGCCGTGTCTTTTTTGTTTCGCCCTATCGAATCCAGGAATGGGATGCTTGGAGTTCGGTACTTTTGTTTGTACCGACGGGTCTGCTGCTGGGCTTGGCGAGTGCAGGTTGGGGCGGAGTACGGCGTGTGGTGGTTATCAGCGTAGGAGTGCTCGTGCTGGCGCTTGCGGTGGAAGCCCTGGCCACATGGCTGCTCGAACATCCGCTGCTGTTGACTCGTATCATACGCGGCGCCGGGCTGGCTATCGCGGGTGTAGTCGTGGGCCTTGTGTTCGCCGGGGATCTGGTTCGATTGCGGAACATCGAACCAGAGCCGGCACGCACGCATCCTTCCCGGCAGGTCTGCTGAGTCGAACGATGCCTGTGGAACATTCGAACCATGCATGTGCAATGCCGAGTGGCACGCCTGGCGCGACGGCAAGGCGCTGGCTGCGAAGACTGCTACCGCAATGGTTGCAGCGCGTTTTCCGAATCGGCCGTGATCTGGGATTTCGTGCAGGGGCCATCCATCTTCGCCGACAACTGGCACGGGCCTGGGGCAGCCACCGTAGGCGTGCGGCACAAGCCACTCAGCCGGTGCGCAGTTTGATTTTTATCTGTCATGGCAACATCATTCGCAGTCCATTTGCTGCAGCCCTGTTGAGAAAACTGCTGGCTGGCGGCGAGGTGAAGATTCATGTTTCTTCCGCAGGGTTGCAGGCCAATCCGGCACAAGGCGCTGACCCACGTGTCCGCGCACTGGCGCCACGATTGGGCATCAGCTTGGAAGAGCACCGAGCCACACCCCTGACGGCAGCCATGGTGGAAGAAAACGATCTGCTGTTGGTCATGGATTACCGCAACGAAGCCGAGTTGCTGGCCCGTTTTCCGAACGCGCGAAGGAAGGTCTGGCTGTTGCGAGAATACGTCTGGGCCCGCGGAAAAGAACTGGAGATTCCCGACCCGTATCTGGGAGGCGAAACCGAAGTGCAGCGCGTCTGCGAAGAGCTGCATCGCTGTGTCGTGGAGTTGACCAGACGACTCTACCCTGGTGGTTCATGAGATTCGTGTCCTCTCTGTCTCTTCTTTCGCTTTCTCCAGAACTGCGGTGCAATCTGGCGTAGTTCGAAGTGCAGTTCGTCTGGGGTGGCATACCAGTTGTTCAGGGGCAGGCGCTGCAGCCGGTAGAGATTATCGCTGAGCTGAACAAATCCTCCATAGGAGGAACAGCAGCAGCGATAACCGGCTTTGTGCACCAGGGCGCGATTTTCTTCCGTGATGTTCCCGGGCTGACCGAACGGATAGGCAAACAGAGAAACTTCCACGCCCAGTTTATCCTCGAGTTCTGCTTTGGAAGCGGTCAGCTCGACCCAGGCTTCTGCTGCAGAAAGGCGACCAAGGTCGGCGTGATGGACCGTGTGGGAGCCGATTTCAAAGCCCTGCCGGTGTAGTTCGCGCACATGTTCCCACTCCATCCACGCGACGCGTCCGCGTAGATGTTCGTCCCAAAACATCACCCGCTCGGTTCCCAGCAGACCTGTTGCGACAAAGAACGTTGCCGGCATCCTGTACTCAGCCAGGATGGGTGCGGCAACTTCGAAGTTGTCGCGATAGCCGTCATCGAACGTGATGGCCACGGCGCGACGCGGCCAGAGCTGTTTTTTCTGCAGGCAATCGAGCAGCTCGGTCAACGAAAGCACCGAATAGTGTTCGTGCAGAAGTCGAAGAATCCAGCGAAATCGTGCGGTGCTAATGGTCAGCGCGTCCTCGGGAATTTCGTCGGTGACGCGATGAAAAGACAGAATCGCCGCGGGCAAGCGGTTCTGCGCTGCCCACACACGGTCGCGCAGCCACTCCGCACCTGAATACCCGACACCACGAAGAATCGCCGCCTTGGCCAGTTGCTTGAAGTTCATATCGCGTGCGCCTCGTGCGCCGCTGCCGTTGCTCAGCCGTCGCTCAGTTCTTTACGGTACGGACGGACGCGTCGGTAGGTACGCCGGAAAAATTCCCAAGCCGAATTCGGAAGATGCGCCCGCATCCATTCCTTTCCGCGCGCGGTGGAGTCCTCCAGTTTCAGGTACATCGCACCACGCGAGCGGCCTGGCGCCGCCCGCAGGGAAACATACTTCTGCTCGCGTGCTCCCCAGCGCAGCTTGTATTCGTCCCCGCCGCCTAAGAAATCGTAGAAGCGCATGCGACGCTCGATGGAATTTCGGATGACAAAAGCCCTCAGGAAATTGCCGGGAGAAAGCGCTGCGCACTCTGGGTCGAAGCCGTTCATTAAATTCACCTGGGTATCGGCGTATCGAAATTCGAGCTCTGCGGCGATGGTGCGGTCATCTGCATCCAGCAGCCAGAAATCCAGCCATCCTCGCTCCAGCATACGCGGAGCAAACCGGTAATAGAAATCACGCCGCTGGGGTACCGAGAAACTTCCGGATTGCCCGCGCATCTGCCAGAGCTGGGAATTCAATTGGAACATCTGGTTGAGTGCCTCGGGCAGTTGCTCCGGGCGATCGCAACGCCAGATGCGAACTTTGTGTGCGGATTCCAGTCTGCGGCGTTGCTTTTTCAGGGTCATTCGCATGTTGCTCGAGAGCGAGGCCCAATACGCCTCCCAGCTCTCAGGCAGTAGAATCCTCCTGTGGGGTGTGTGGTTCGTCTGACAAATCCAACCCCGCCGGGAAAATTCCTGTTGCAGAGCAGGGATCATGACCGATTCTTCCACCAACGCGTTCAGCTCCACCAGATCCCAGCACGAGCGGTGCTCTTCCAACCCATCCAGGAACGCTGTGGCTGCCTCCGCCACATGGTTCGGATCTGCGATGAGGTTCAGGCTGTCGGAGTCGAATGAACCATCTCCAACGAAGCGCAAAACGTTCAGGGTGAAGCCGGGCAGCACCCTGCGCTGGACGATCTGCATCGGCGCAATCAGGAACGGTTCGCCATCATTTCTCCGGGCCACCAGGATCAGCAGGTTCGAGCCGTCCGTGTAAGCTTCGCTCCAAGACACGAGCCATTCCCAAGTTAGAAAAACAGAGGGATCAGTGCAGTTGGCGACAAACTGATTCCACCGTTCCCCGAGCTTGCCCAGCTTGTCCCAGGATCGGAATGTTTCTAGGCTTTGGGTGCGCATGGCACTCGTTTGCTCAGCAATGCCTTGGGCTAATTGTCATCGTGCGTCGGACTTGTTTTACATTCACTGCAATTATTTCACCAGATGTATTTCCAACCGGTTCGGCTGGCAAGTGTTTTTGCGATGGGGCATTAGCGGCTTTCGGCGATGTTGCCCTAACCTTCTTCTGCCGTAGTTATCCCCCGTGGCATCTGGGCGAAACGGCAGGGCTCATCCCAACTGCAAACCATTTCGACTTGTTTTGTTCCACCGCAACCGCAAGCAGCCAGCCAATTTAGCCCTAATGTCCCAGGACCTGAGGTTCGTGCTTGAAGGGCATAACCGGAGAAAAGTTTGGGAAAATAGTGGAAATTAGTTTCTCTTCCTTCTGTGCCTTTTATGTATGGATGCTTCCTAATTTATTGGAATTGTTGATGTTGTGTTTTCTTTAATTCGTTCAACGGCGCCTTTCATTTGGAGTGAGAGTTGCAGTCGATACTGCGACAACCGGGTTCACATATGTGCGGGATTGTAGGTTACGTTGGACCGCGGCCCCTGGTGCCGGTGCTGCTGGAAGGGCTCAAACGGCTGGAGTATCGGGGCTACGACTCGGCCGGTGTTGCCGTGGGTGGCAACGGCAATGGACTCAGTCTGCGTCGGGTTACAGGCAAGTTAGCCAATCTCGAACGGGCCCTTTGTGCTTCGCCGTTGCAAGGCAGTTATGGCTTGGGCCACACGCGCTGGGCTACTCATGGTCCGCCCAGTGAACGGAATGCCCACCCGCATACGGATTGTTCCGGACGGTTGGCGCTGGTGCACAACGGGATCATCGAAAATTACGCCGAGTTGAAGGAACGTCTGCTCGCCGCCGGGCACCGCCTGCAGAGTGAAACTGACAGCGAAGTCGTCGCGCACCTGATCGAATCGCATCTGCGCGACGACCTGGCCGCTGCGGTGCGGGCGATCGTGGGACAGTTGCGCGGTTCGTTTGCCCTAGCGGTGATTTCCCGCGATGATCCTGAAACCATCGTCGCTGCCCGGTGGGGTGCGCCGGTGGTGCTCGGCCTCGGGGAACAAGAGTATTTCGTCGCTTCGGATGTGCTGCCCATTCTGCCCTACACGCGCAAGGTCATCTATCTGGCCGATGGCGAAGTGGCTGTGCTCCGCCCGACAGGGATTTGCATCACCGATTTCGATGGCACACTGCACCAGCCCCAGCCGCAGACGGTTACTTGGGATGCCGCGCACGCGGAAAAAAACGGTTTCCGGCATTTCATGCTCAAGGAAATCTACGAGCAGCCGATCGCCATCCGGGAAACCCTCCGCGGTCGGGTGGACTGGCAGCAACAACGGGTCGCCCTCGCCGAACTGGACGTGCTGTTCGACCGGGTGAATCGCCTGCAGCGGGTTCATCTGGTGGCGTGCGGCACTTCGCTTCACGCCGCGATGGTGGGCAAGTGGATGATAGAAACGCTCGCGCGGATTCCGGTGGAAGTGGACTACGGTTCGGAATACCGCTACCGAAATCCGGTGTTGGACGCGGAAACCCTCACCGTGCTGATCAGCCAGTCGGGCGAAACGGCCGATACCCTGGCCGCGGCTCGCGAAGCGCGCTGCCAAGGTGCGGCAACGCTGGCGATCACCAATGTTCCTGGCAGCACACTGGCGCGCGAGAGTGACGCGGTGCTGCTCACGCGGGCGGGCCCGGAGATCGGCGTTGCAGCGACAAAAACGTTTTCGGCGCAGCTCACCGCTCTGCTCCTGCTCGCGCTGGATCTGGCCCAGCGCCGCACCTGCTGGTCGGAGGCGCAGGCTCGTGCGCTCTTTTCTTCTTTGGCTTCGCTTCCCGCGCAAATCGAGCGGGTCCTGGAACGCGACGCAGCCGTCGAAGCACTCGCCCGGCGCTTCTATCGTGTTCAGAATTGCCTCTATCTGGGCCGCGGCATTCATTTCCCGATTGCTCTCGAGGGAGCACTGAAGCTGAAGGAAATTTCCTATATCCATGCCGAAGGCTACCCGGCCGGCGAAATGAAGCACGGACCGAATGCTCTGATTGACGACCAGCTCCCGGTCGTCTTCCTGGCCACTCGTGACCCCGGCAATGCGGCCAGCGAACTGCTCTATCAGAAAACCTTGAGCAATATGGAAGAAGTCCGTGCCCGCCAAGGGCGTGTGATCGCAGTGGTGAACGAAGGCGACCGGGAAGCCCGCAAACGCGCCGAGGTCGTTCTGGAAATTCCCCGAGCCAGCGAGTTCGTGCTCCCGTTGCTGGAAGTGGTGCCGCTGCAACTGTTCGCCTACCACATCGCTGTGCTGCGCGGCTGCGATGTGGATCAGCCTCGGAATCTGGCGAAATCGGTCACGGTCGAGTAACCGGGTTGCGTCGAAGGGTTTTTCCCGAAGAAGACAGATTCGCGACCACATTCGGAAACGCAGCGGTTGATGGGTGTTCCGCGCGTGCACTTCTGGTTGTTCTGCAGAGAACGCGAGGTCCGATGATCGTTCCCGCTTGAATTCCTGCCTCGGAGTCCGGCCGCGAGGGCGGCCGGTTGCTTCGGGGATTGGTGCAGTGCACACAATGCACGATGCGCCGCTGGGAAGAGCTCCACTGGGGCGACGGGTTGCTTCTCCGTCGTGATGGCACCGTGGAGCTGCATTGTTCCGGCTGTGGCGAGCGCCGACCGCACCGGTTCGTGCGCATGAGCCGCTGAACGTGCGCAATGCGCGGGCCGGCGTTTCGTACCCCGCTCTGGTTCGCGGGAGTCCGTCGGAGCTGAACCTTCTGGACGGCACAGGCCCCCGCAGAATTGTTGCAGGGTGAGCGGCGGCCGCATAAGATGAGCAGGTTGCATTCGCAATCGCACTCGATACGACGCCCATGACGACACCACAGACCAGCACGGAAAAGCTCCCGCGCCAGCCGGCCGCGTTTGCCGAGCGCAATCTCCGCGTCGGCATCATCGGTTGCGGATATGTGGGCCTGCCGCTGGCGCTTCGTTTTGCCGAAGCCGGTCATCGCGTGACGGGCTTCGACACCGATCCGCGAAAAGTTGCCAAGCTGAACGCGGGGCAAAGTTATTTGCGCCACATCCCAGCCGAAAAAATTCAGAACCAGCTCTCCAGTCAGCACTTTCAGGCGAGCGGAGAGTTTTCTCAGCTCCGCGAAATGGATGCCATTCTGATCTGTGTGCCCACTCCGCTCGATGAGCGCCGCGAACCGGACTTGCGCTATGTGGAGCAGACCGCTCGCGTGATCGCGCAGAATCTGCAACGCGGACAACTGGTCGTGTTGGAATCGACGACCTATCCGGGAACCACGGAAGAGCTCGTGCTGCCGATTCTGGAGCGCAGCGGGTTGCGCTGCCCCATCTCCTCTGCGGGGGATGTGGCGACCGATTTTTATCTGGCCTTTTCTCCGGAACGGGAAGACCCCGGGAACCCACAGTACTCGCTGGCGCAGATCCCCAAAGTCGTTGCTGGAGTGAACCCGCCCAGCCGGTTGGCGGTGGAACATCTCTACAGTCAGATTGTCACCCAGGTCGTTCCCGTCAGCTCGACACGCACTGCGGAGATGACCAAGCTACTGGAGAATATCTTTCGCTCGGTGAATATCGCTCTGGTCAACGAGCTGAAATTGCTCTGCCAGCGTATGGGCATCAACATCTGGGAAGTCATCGAAAGCGCTGCGACCAAGCCGTTCGGCTACATGCCGTTCTATCCTGGCCCCGGCTTGGGTGGCCACTGCATTCCGGTGGACCCCTTCTACTTGTCCTGGAAAGCGCGAGAGTACGACTTCACTACGCGGTTCATCGAACTGGCCGGCGAGATCAATGTTTCCATGCCCTACCACGTGGTCGAAACTACCGCGCGGGCTCTGAACGCGCGGCAGAAACCCCTGAACGGATCGAAGCTGCTAGTGCTCGGCGTCGCGTACAAAAAAGATGTGGACGACATGCGCGAATCTCCTGCGCTGAAAATCCTGCAATTGCTCCAGCAGCGGGGTGCGCAGGTCGACTACAACGACCCGTACGTGCCCGAGCTCTATGCCATGCGGCACTATGACTTCTCGGGCCTGAAATCGGTTGAGCTGACGGCAGAGCGGCTGGCCAGCTACGATGGCGTGCTGATTGTTACCGATCACTCTTGCTACGACTTTGCCTTCATCGTACGACACGCCCGCCTCGTCGTGGATACACGCAACGCAACACGCAACGTCGCAGAACAGCGAGAAAAAATCGTCCTAGCCTGAAGCTAAAGCTGTCGTTTTGGCTCGGGGCGCTTGCGGTGTCGCCGGACTCACTCTTACGAATTTATCTTTAGTTGAATAACAATTTCGATATAATACCGCAAACCTTAGAGGTTCCCTGATGCATCCGGGCGCCGTAACCGCTCCCCACCGCCGTTTCTTCTCGTTTGCAGCGTGGTTCTGGCTACCGGCACTGGCCATTGCCTTCCGCCTGCTGCTGGTGGCCGTGCTGCCCCGCGTGCTTCATTCCGACGAACCGATCTATCTGTTGTTGGGCGTCAACGTACTTTCGGGGCGCGGGTATACGACCTGGCTGACACCGGATCTTCATTTTCCTCCGCTCTTTCCGTTTGTGGCGGGTCTTTTCTATCGTGTGACCGACAACTTGGAGTGGGCCAGCAATTTCGCCTATGCGTTGTTCGGTGGACTGCTCGTCGTGCCCCTGTTCTTGCTGGCCCGACGAGTCTACGGCACCACAACGGCCTGGGTCACGGCAGTGTTCGTGATGCTGTTCCCGGCGTTGAACATCAGTGTCCTCTACTGGGGCAGCATGACCGAACCGCTCTTCTTATTTTTGCTCTACGCTGCCGCAGGGGTACTTCTGGCCGGCTTGGAGGAGCATCGCGGCCGCTGGCTGGTTGTTGCCGGAGGCCTGCTCGGCCTGGCGTATCTGACGCGGCCGGAAGCTCTCGGTTATTTCGCGGTGGGCTGCCTGCTCGTGCTGTTCTGGCCGTCGGGGGGATGGGCGCTCGGCTTGCGCCTGCGCCGGTTGGTGGGTTTCGCTGTCATCTTTCTGCTTTTTGCGGCGCCCTATCTTTTCTACCTGAAAGGACAGACCGGGCAATGGATGTTCAGCGGGAAAGGGTCGCTTTCCTGGGAACTGGGCGGAGAACTTGGGCAAACCGGAAAAGGTTACGACTGGCTGATCGCTCGCCTGGATTCTTCGCAGCAGGAAATCTACTGGTTCTCGCCGGAGCGCTTTCAGCACCCCGTCGGGATGAAACAGGCACTGTGGAACGACCCGATGCAAGTTTTGAAACGGCTGATGCGCAATGCCAGCGACCTGCCGTTCGTGCTGTTCGAATGGCATGTCTTCTGGTTCGGTCTGTTGCCGTTGGTCGGTCTGGGACTGTTCGGGGATGCGTGGGACCGCGCCCGGTTGTGGCGCGAGTGTTTCCTGTTTGCCTGGCTGCTCCCACTGGCCGGACTGCTGCTGTTTCGTCTGGTGCTGCGATTCTATGCTCCGGTGTTTCCTTTGCTGTTGCTCTGGACCGCTCATGGCGCGGTGGTGCTCGGAACCCGCTTGCAGCAGACCGCGGTCCTTTGCGGCGCGAACGCCGCTCGGCGAGCCTGGCCCGCCCATCTGCTGCGTTCAGTACCGGCAGCCTTTGTGGTTTTCTATTTTCTGATCATTTCGTTGAGCCTGGTTGCGAACCATCGCCATGAGCTTTTCCTGGGCTACAAAAAAGCGGCGGCGTGGCTGGAACAGCATTCGCTTCCTACCGCGCGCGTCATGACCCGCGAGACGGCGGTTGGCCTCTATGCGGCTCGCGTGCGAGTCCCTTTTCCCAATGCCCCGTGGGAGCAGGTGCGTGACTACGCGCGCCGACACCAGGCCGACTACTTGATCGCCACGGAATTCGAGCTCACCCAGCTGCGCCCCCAACTGCAACGGCTGGTGCATCGCGAAACCCTGCCGCCGGAACTCCAACTGCTCCACCAGATTCCAGAGCCCGGCGGGCAGGTCTTCATCTTCCGCTTCGATTGGAGTCGGTCGGAGCCCGACTCACAGATTCGCTAACCGCAGTGCAGCAGGTGTTCCCGCCTTTCGCTTCCCTGTGATATAAGCGTGCCAATTCACGATGAGGTGAACGAATGCATCAAAGAGATGCTTTTCTTCGGTCGTTGTGCCTGCTCGCCGGAGCAGCGTTGTTGGCCCCTGCACTTTCTACCGGACAGCGTCCGGTGAAGCGGTACGAGCCACCTGCTGGGTCAGGCGTGCCCACGTTTGCTGTCCGCGAGCCGGTGCTGCGCCTGCAGCCAGGCGACGTGGTGGAAACGCAGACCCTCTCGGGTGGCTACTATGAAGTTCCTGGTGGCGCCTGGCCCGGGGAAGTCGGTCCCTTCTACATCGAAGGTGCCACGCCCAATGACACGCTGGTGGTGAAAATTCTCCGCCTGCGTCCGAACCGCGATTCGGCGGTCTCGACCCACACGCCCGGTTTCATCAGTGCCGTCGCAGGCGACCGTTACACCCGCGTGCTGAACGACCCGATTCCCGCTCGACGCTACGTCTGGCGCTTGGATCGGCAGCGTAACCTGGGAATTCTCGAACTGCCCGCCAGTGCGCGCCGACTCGAGGTTCCGCTGCGACCGATGCTCGGACGCGTCGCGGTGGCACCCGAAGGCGCAGAAGCCTTCGGGGGACTGTGGCCCGGCAACTTCGGCGGCAACATGGATGCAGCAGACGTCACCGAAGGCGTGACCGTCTATCTGCCGATTTTTCACGACGGCGCACTGTTCTATTTCGGAGATTTCCACGCGCTGCAGGGTGACGCCGAAATCTGCGGTTCGGGTCTGGAAAGCACCGCCGAGGTCACCTTCCAGTTCGACCTCATCAAGGGCAAGCGCATTGCCTGGCCCCGACTGGAAAACGAGACACACATCATGGTCGTGGGCAGTGCCCGGCCGCTGGATAACGCTCTGCGCATCGCCGCCGTGGAGATGATCGAATGGCTGGTGGCCGATTACGGCTTCGACAAGTGGGATGCCTACCAGACCGTATCGCAGCTCACCGAGATGCGCATCGCGAACATGGTGGACCCGCTCTACAGTGTTGTGGTGCGGATGCCGAAGGAGCATTTGCACAGGCCTTAGCAGTCCAGTCGGAGCCCACGTCGTGGTTCTGCAAATGGGGGAGCGCAGTGTGCTCGGCATGCACTCCAGCCGAAGGACGGCGGCTCCGAGCTCGTCAGTCAGCGGCCGTGGTTCGGCTGTATGGGTCGCCCCGCTACGCAGAGCCGTCCGTCATCAACCTGCGCCCGTGGCCGCCTGAAATCCCAGCAGGGCAGCCAGGAAGAGAAATAGATTCGTGGAGGCGTTGAAACCTGACGAAGAATATTCGTGTCCGGCCAGCACCAATGCCAGCAGCGCCAGCCCGGCGCGCAGTACGCGGCTGAAGTTGCGTCGGGTCACAACTTCTATTTTAACGGAGTGCTGAAGAATCGGGTAGCGATGTAAAATCGCAGCGACATCGGCACTGTTTTCAAGGGACGCTATGTAGCGGCAACTTTATGCCGCCACTTTTTCAGCACCCTGCTAACCCTCCGGGGGAATTCAGTGCACGAGATGATATTTCGTCTGCCGCTCGAGCACCCATTCGATTTTTTCTCCCACGAGCGCGGCGTCTTCCTCCTGGCCGACCCAAAGTTCCTGTCCGCCCCATTCCGGCACCGGAGTGCGTGTGGCGAGTTCGATGGAAAACCATGTATCGGGCAGGACCAGCACGTCGCCTTTTCCGGGAATCGGCATCTGGCGGTCCCACAGGCCAATCAGAGGTCCGGCGCCATGCCCGTGGTCGCCGATCGGATGCGTGTACACGGAACCGTTGATGCCCGCCGCCCGCATCGCCGCCAGCGTATCGAGCAAGATTTCGTTGCCCGAACGGCCCGGGCGGATGCGCGCCATCAACAGGTCCTGCAGGCGGTTGGTGTTGGCCAATGCTTGGCGAATGCCGGCTGGTGGTTCGCTTTCCCCCGGCCGGAGTACGTAGCCCATATGCTGCGTGTCGGTCGCCAGGCCCATGAACACCAGACCATAGTCCACATGCAGCACATCGCCCCGTTCGATGACTACGTCGGCGGTTTGCGCGATAGGAGAATCGGGCGTCATCCCTTGCCGCTGCACGCGCACGGTCGGATGAAACCAGGTGCCGAAGCCCAGATCGTGCGTCTGCTGGCGCAGCCACCAGACCACATCCGTGTTCGTTGTTCGGCCCGGGGTGATCACTTCGCTGGAAAAGGCCCGCTGGAGCAGGCTGTGCACGACGGCCATCACCTGCCGGTAGATCGGCAACATCTCCGGCACGCGGATGGAGATGTAGTCGAGCGGTAATCCTTCTGCCCGCACCAGCCGGGCTGTCCACTTCGGTCCGAGCACATCTTCGAGTTGTTCACGTTCCCCCGCCGAAAGGCCATCGCTGAAAGCGTGCGTGTGCGAAATGTTGACGGCAATCGTCTTTGGATTCCGTTCTTCGATCAACTTGCGCAGTAGCGCCCACTGGCCCTGTCCCCACAGTTCGCGGCCTTCGACCTCGGGATCGCGGTAGACCTGATAGAGTCCGCCCTGCGAACTGCCGCCCAGTGCCAGCCGTTCCACGCCCTGCTCGGGGCCGCGGTCGTAGAAGACGTAAATTGTGCGCCGCCGCGCAGCGAAGGTCGTCGGCGATACCAGCGAGAAGAACACCGGGTCCTCGTTGTACTCCCGGCAGAGGACCAGCCACATTTCCACGCCATACCGCCGCATCAGTGTGGGCAGCACCTGTTCGAGCCGCGTGCGCAGCCAGTTCTGCTGGAGCTGAGCCTGCTCGCGGAGTTTGGGCAGGCGGGCGACCAGCGCTTCGGTCCGCTCGGCTGCCGAACGTTCTCCGGGTGCGCTCGCTGCCTGCGCAAAAAGAAATGCGACCACGACGAGCCCGGCCAAGCCCATTGAACTTCTGCCTGTTTTGCTGCGAAACATTTCACGGCCTCCTCATCTGTTCGGTTCGCGCCGGCACTGGTTTTGGGCGCATGTTCGGGCGGGTTATCTCTGCCGTGTTTTTCGGCTCGGGTCAACAGGTTTCTATGCCGAGTCGGACAAGCAGGTCCGCCCCTCAAAGCTGCTATACTGGTTTGCGTTCGAGCGGACATGGCCGGGCGTTTCTATATCGAAAATTTTGGCTGTCGCGCCACGCAAGCCGATACCGCGGCCGTCCAGTGCCAGTTGCGTGCAAAGGGGCTAGAAGCGGTTCCCGCACCGGAACTGGCTGATGTGGTCGTCGTCAACACGTGCACCGTGACCGCAGCAGCCGACGCGCAGGCGCGCCAAGCCATTCGGAGAATTCACCGGGAAAATCCTCGCGCGCAGATTCTCGTCACCGGTTGCTATGCGCAGCGGGCTCCGGAGGAGCTGGCTGCCCTGGAGGGTGTCGGCTGGGTGGTAGGCAATTCGCATCTGACTGAGATCGGCGCGCTGCTGACCAGTTCTCCTCCCAAGATCGGCCCGTCGGATTTTTTCCCTGCAGCGCGCCTGAGTACTGGCGTTCCGCCGGTGGCTGCTGCGTCCGCCCGGATTCTGACGGGTGACATCTTTGCCCAGACGACGGTGTCCGTGGCTCCGGTGTATGGCGAGGAAGGCGACCGCACGCGCCCGGTGCTGAAAATTCAGGATGGGTGCAACAACCGCTGCACCTTCTGCGTGATTCCCTTCGTGCGTGGACGCAGCCGCAGCCTGCCGCCCGAACAGGTGCTCGCCGAGATTCGCCGGTTGGTCGCCGCCGGCTACAAAGAAGTCGTTCTGAGCGGCATCCATTTGGGCAGCTACGGCCGTGACCTGTCTCCACGCGTCGAGCTGACCGAACTGATTCGTCGCATCCTCGAAGAAACCGATCTGCCCCAACTGCGCCTGAGCTCGATCGAGCCGATGGATGTCACGCAGGATTTCGTCGAGCTGGTGGCCACGAGCGGTCGCATCGCCCGGCACTTCCATATCCCGTTGCAGTCCGGATCCGATCGGATCTTGGCTGCGATGCATCGCTGGTACCGCGCCGCGCACTATGCGCGCCGTATCGAGCTGATCTGTGAACGCGTGCTCGAAGCCGGCATCGGTGCCGATCTGATTGTGGGCTTCCCTGGAGAAACCGAAGCCGACCATGACGCAACGATGCGACTGGTCGAGCAGCTTCCGTTTACCTATTTGCACGTCTTTCCGTTTTCTGAGCGGCCGGGAACGGCTGCCGCCGCAATGCCAAACCGAGTTCCTCCCGCCACCGTCAAGCGCCGCAGCCGCGAACTTCGTCAGCTCGCTGCCGAAAAAGCTGCACGCTTCCGTGCCGCGCAGATCGGCCGCTGCCTGCGCGTGCTGACGTTGCAGCACACGGGTCTGACCGAGGGAACGAGCTGGACCGAGGCGCTCACCGACCACTACCTCCGCGTTCGACTGGCAGGCAGCTATCCGGCCAACGAGTTTGTCCATGCGTGGGTCACCGGTGTGGACGAAACGATGCTGGTGGCCCGGCTGGCTGACCCACACCCCATCGCCCCTGCCGGGGCATCGAAGGCCGCCTCGCCGTGCAGCTAAAGCCAACGCTTTGGCTCATCCTTCGAAGATGACCTGGGCCAGAGCGGTATCGTGGTTGTGAGTGATGGAGATGATGATGTGACGCACGCCCATTTGTTCGGCAATCTGCCGCGCCACACCAGAAAGTTGCAGCACCGGCCGGCCGCTGCTCTCGCGCACCACTTCGATGTCCACGAACCGCACACCGCGTCGCCATCCTGTGCCCAGCGCTTTCATCGCCGCTTCCTTGGCGGCAAATCGGCCGGCGTAGCGTTCGAACTTGGCACGATGGCTTTCACAGTAGGCGATTTCGCGAGGAGTGAAAATTCGCCTCAGGAAAGACGTCCCGTGGCGCTCGATGGCGCCGGCGATGCGGCGAACTTCCACGAGGTCCACACCCAACCCGACAATCACACACCCGCCTTTGCTTTTGCTGCCCCTCGGCCGCTCCAGCGGTGGTATTTTCGCTCCGCTTCCGGCTGGCGCAGCGGTGGACTGGGCCGTTGCCGCGGGCGCCCCATGTGCCACGCCGCGCACCGGAAGCAGGAAAATCCCCGCAGCTCGATTATATACCTTCCGGTAGAATGAAGAGCCGACGCAGCTCCATGAGGCATGCAGAACCACCGCGAAACTGCGATGGCAGGATTCCCATGAGGCGGCTTCAGGCTCCCTCCGGGCTTCATCCCGCATGGCAACTTCAGCAGCGTTGCGGGCTCTACGTATTGCAGGCAAGTTCGTTGACTCATTTCGACTGGCTGGTGCACGGATTCAGCACTACGCCGGGCGGGGTGAGTTCGCTGGCCGGTCGTCAGGTGCTGAACCTGGGCTACACGGAATGGGACAGTCCGCAGCGCGTGGCCCAGAATCGCCGACGTTTTCTCACTGCACTCGGCGCTGACGGCTGGCCGCTCGTTACCCTGCGGCAGATTCATTCCGACCTGGTGCACACCGTCACCGCACCGCCGCGCACGGCGGCCCGCGGAGACGCACAGATCAGCCGCACGCCGGGCCTGTTGCTGGCCGTGGGCACGGCCGATTGCGTTCCGGTCTTGCTCGTCGATCCTGAGTGCCGTGCCGTAGCTGCCGTGCATGCCGGTTGGCGCGGAACCTTGCGGCGCGTGGTGGCGAAAACCGTGGGTCGGATGCAGATGGAATTCGGCTCGCAACCCGCAAACCTGTTGGCGGTGTTCGGCCCGGCCATCGGGGTTTGCTGCTATGAAGTCGGGCCCGAGGTGGCTGCAGCATTTGCAGCACAATTTTCCTGCGCCGGAGCCTGGTTTGACGGGCCGTTTGGCGAACTCGCCACCGGGGCGGACCCCACACCGCTACCCTGGCTGACGATGGCTCCGCCGGGCCACACACCACCGCCAAAGCGCGTCCGACTGGACCTGATTGCAGCGAATCGCTGGCAGCTCGAAGAGGCCGGTGTGCGTCCGGAGAATATTTTCTCGAGTGGACTGTGCACAGCGTGTTGTTCCGAGTGGCTGTTCAGTCATCGTCGTGAGCGGCCCCACACGGGGCGTTTGTTGGGTGTGGTCGGCATCCGGCCTTGAAGGAATCGCGGGCGTGCCGTCCCGCGGCCGGAATTTCGTCACGGGTTCGCGGCTTGGCAGCGAATCGAAACCGCTGCGGCCGACTCGGCTGCGCAAGGTGCACTTCAGCGGGCCGGAGCGGGCACGGCCGGTGAAATCACGTCGAGGGAGGCCAACTGACCGCAGGCAGCCATCACATCCTGTCCACGCGAATGGCGCACGGTTGCGAACACACCTTTGTCCACCAGGACGCGCTGAAACTGTTCGACGCGTTCCAGCGCGGGCCGCGCGAACGGCAGCGCCCCCGGATTCCAGGGAATCAAGTTCACCTTGCACTTCAACGGGCTGACCAGCTTGGCCAGCCGGCGCGCGTCGGCGTCCGAATCGTTGTAGCCGCCGAGCAGCACGTATTCGAAGGTGAGTCGTTCCCAGGGTCGCAGCGGATAGCGACGGCAGGCATCGAGCAGCAACTCGAGCGGGTATTTGCGATTGATGGGCATGATGCGGTTGCGCTGTTCGTTGGTGGTGGCGTTCAGCGAAACCGCGAGCTTGGGCCGCACGGGCTCCCGTCCGAGTCGTTCGATGCCCGGCACGATGCCGCTGGTCGAAAGGGTCACGCGCCGGGGCGAAAGGCCTACGCCGCGCGGATCGAGCAAGATGCGCAGGGCAACTAGAACCGCCTCGTAGTTCAGCAGGGGTTCACCCTGTCCCATCAGCACGACGTTGGTCTGTGGCTTCAGCTCAGCCCGGTGGAGTTCGAGCACGCGCAGCACCTGTCCGAGGATTTCTCCAGCCGTCAGGTTGCGCACCAGACCGAGTGTTGCCGTCAGGCAGAACTGGCAGTTCACTGCACAACCGGCTTGCGTCGAAATGCAGAGGGTCTGCCGGGACTCTTCCGGCATGAACACGGTTTCGATGCGCACGGCCGCCGCGTCACGACGCTCGAGCCGAAACAGGTAACGCACGGTGCCGTCGGCTGAGAGGTAGCGGCTCTCCGGTTCCGGCAACGTGATGCTGGCTTCGCGGGCTAACCGCTCGCGCAGCACCGCGGGCAGATTCGTCATCGCTGCAAAATCAAACCGCCGCTCCGCGTACAGCGCGTGATAGATCTGCTGGCCGCGATAGGCCGGCTCGCCTAGCGCAACCACCAGCGCACGCAACTGCTCGAGGGTTTGGCCGAGCAACTCCATCGTCCCTGCGCGCCGCTCCTTTCCTCATGGTAGCATGCCGCGGCTGCAAGATTCGTCAGCAAGCCAAGCGTCCCGGTGAGAGGTTGGTTTTCGCTCTTCGTGTGCTGTTTGAGAATTGCGCCAAACAGACAAGAGGCTGGTTGGCCAGTTGGCGCTCGGTGTGCTACAAAAGAAAACAGGCCCTGCACAGTCCTGTACGCCGCAGAGGCCGTGCCGTGCGCGCACGGGATTCGAAATCAGACGCATGAAGGACGATCGCACGATCCAGCGAGAGGTGTTGCCGAACGGGCTGGTCGTGGTGACCGAGCCGATGCCACAGGTGCGTTCGGTCGCCGTGGGCATCTGGGTGCGCACCGGGTCGCGCCGCGAACCGGCCGAGTACAACGGCATCTCCCACTTCATCGAGCACATGGTGTTCAAAGGCACCGAACGACGCTCGGCCGAGCAGATCGCGCGCGAGGTGGATTCCATCGGAGGCATGCTCGATGCGTTCACCTCGAAAGAAATGATCTGCTTCAACGTGAAAGTGCTCGACGAGCATCTGGCCCCGGCTTTCGATGTGCTCAGCGATCTGGTGCTGGCCCCGCGCTTCGACGAAGCGGAGATCGCTCGGGAAAAATCGGTCGTGCTGGAAGAAATCAAAATGGAGCAGGATAATCCCGATTATCTGATCCACGAAATCTTCACGCAGAACTTCTGGTACGGCCACCCGCTCGGCAAACCGATTCTGGGCACGCGCGAGACAGTCAAGCGCTTCGATCGCGCAGTTCTGTTCGATTTCTTCCACCGCTGGTTTGCCCCGAACAACATGGTCATCACCGCTGCCGGACATCTGCGTCACGAACAGTTGCTCGAATTGGTCACCGCTGCGTTCGGTGCGCATGCTCCGGCCGAAGATGGTTTCGCAGACACGACGCCGCGACCCCACGCGCGGATCGTCACCCGCGCCAAGCGCGAGCTCGAGCAGGTGCACATCTGCCTGGGCGTGCCCTGCTACCCGATGGGGCATGAGAAACGCTACGCAGTGGCTCTGCTGAACACGATCCTGGGTGGCGGCATGTCGTCCAGACTGTTCCAGAATATCCGCGAGCGGCAGGGACTGGCCTATGCCGTCTTCAGCGAAGTGAATCCGTACCGCGACACGGGACTGTTGTCCGTCTATGCGGGGACTTCGCTGGAAAGTGCGGACCGATTGGTCCGTTCGGTCGCCGAAGAATTTCGCAACCTGAAGGAGAAGGGGATCACCGAAGAAGAGCTCCGCCGCGCCAAAGAATATCTGAAAGGCTCACTGATGCTCTCGCTGGAATCCACCACGGCCCGCATGACCAATCTGGCGCGACAGGAAATCTACTTCGGACGGTTCTTCAGTCTCGATGAAATCGTTGCGGCCATTGAAGCCGTGACCGCCGAAGAGATTCGCGAGCTGGCACGTGAGCTCTTCCTTTCCGAGAAGATTGCCGCGACGCTGCTCGGTAACCTGGACGGCTTCCGGCTGACGCGCGATCAACTGGCCTGCTGACTTCACCCATCCCGAGGGGCCCGCGTCTCTCGGATTTGTCGTAAACGTAATTAACGCGTAAGAACGCAGAGGCCGGCCTGCACCTCGCCGTTTCTTCGCGCTCATGCTAGAACGGCACTGCCGGCGAATCGGCCGCCGGCCTGTGTTTCGAATCAGCCTTCCCCAAAGCGGCGCGGCTCCCGGTGTCTGGATCGGGAGCCGCGCACCTGTTTCTGCCCGACGGGTCCGGCAGGCCCGACACGGCAGCGCCGTTCGGTTCCCCACAGCAGGGCATTGACGCCCAGCATGCACTTTGCCATCATGCGGAGCAATCCGTCGCCCTGCATGCGACGACAGCGCGACTGGGGGAGGTGCCCATCCCGTTCCGGGTGACGATTCTGGCTTCAGGAAGCGCGGGCAATCTCGCCTTGCTCGAAACTTCACGCACGCGACTCCTGGTGGATGTGGGTTTGAGCCGGCGCGAGACGTTGCGCCGGCTGGCGGCGGTCGGTGTTTCCCCGGAGCAACTCGAGGGCATCCTGATTTCTCACGAGCACACGGACCACGTCGGAGGCCTGCCTGCGTTGATGCGGTATTGGCCAGAAAAAACCGTCTATCTGACCGAAGGCACCTATGAGGGCATCCGTCGCGCCCTTCCCGCCGAGCAGGTGGAACGCATCCAGCGCGTCGAATACATTCAAGCTGGCCGACCCTTCTCGATCGGCGATATCGAGGTGAATCCCTTTCGCGTTCCCCATGACGCTGCCGATCCACTGGCTTTCAGTTTCCGCGCCAACGGCACTAAGCTCGCGCTGGTGACGGACTTGGGCTATCTGCCGGAGCTGGTGAAGCTCCATCTGCGCGATTCCGATTGCCTGATCCTGGAATCCAATCACGACGTCGAGATGTTGAAAGTGGGGCCCTATCCCTGGCCTGTGAAACAGCGCGTGCTCAGCCGCACCGGCCACCTCTCTAATCATGCGGTCAGTGAATTCTTGGCGGATGCCGAAGGGTTCGACGGCCGCGCTCGCTATTTGGTGTTGGCGCATCTTTCCGAACAGAACAACCATCCCGAGGTCGCTCGGCTGTCGGCGGAAGAAGCCCTGTCGCGCCGCCCGGCGGAGTGCACCCGCTTCCAAGGCCAGATTCTGGTGGCTTCGCAATGGGAGCCACTCGGCCCGATCGAGCTCTAGTGGAATTTCCGCTCATGCCGGCCTCCATCGGGGATCGAAATCGGTTGCACCGCTTTCCTTGCATCGTTCTGAACCGGACCGTGGTGATGATTCTGGTCGCTGGCTTTGCGACATCCGCCGGTCTCGATGTTCTGGCGTGTGCCCTCGGCCAGCGGATTCGAGATTCCGCAGAGATTTCTGCCCAATTGCTCTATCACCCCGTACGCGAAATCGAATTCCAGGATGCGGTGCTGTTCCGTGCGGAGCGCTTCACCTACCGATGGGATCGACAGTCGCAGCAGTGGCAGGTGCAGGCGGAAGACAATAGCGATCGGCTTCCGGCCGACTCGGCGATCGAAGAGTACGAATCGGAGCGGCTGGAGGCGCTGTTTCAGTTTTTTGGCGAGACCGACGAAGAACGAGCAGTGTTGGAAATCCACCGCAGCCTCGCCCAGGGCGGTTTTGAGGTATTGGCTCGGCTGGCGCTGTGGGACCGCAGCCGACTGGCCGCGGCTTGGCTCGCTTACTTTCGGGAAGACGCGCCGGACCTCAGCCGGGCTCAACTCGCCGAAGACCTCGTCGTCGCCCGGCCCGAAGTGGCGGCTGTTTTCGAGGACCGCTCGAATCTCTGGCTCGGGATTCGATACGACACCAGCCAGGGCGCATTGGGTCTAGGCACTGTGGTGCGAGTGGACACTGCGACCGGCAAGGCAGAGGTCTTCCAGCCTGAAGCACTGTTGACTTCTTCCGTCACCCACCTGGCGCATTTTGACGGCCGGCTCTGGCTGGGAGCGCGTCGCTTCGGCGAAGAAGAGCTGGAGCCGACTGTGGGGTTGGCCGAGCTGGACCCCCGGAGTGGACGCCTTCGTTCCCATCGCTCGGGCAGTGGCTCGGGTTTTCTGGGCCATGTGGTCACCGCGATGGCCGTTGAAAACGGAGCACTCTGGGTGGGAACCGATGAAGGCATCTGCGTGCTGAACAGGGGCCGAGCGTGGTCGTGCTGGCGCGTAGTTCCAACGGTCACACTGGAGTCTACTGTTGCTGCCAGCAATTTTCCCCGTGGGCCAGCGGAGCGCCCACTCGCTCCGGGTCGGTACGAAGTTCGCTGGGCCACGGAAGATTTTCTGGAGGTGGTCACGCCCGATGCCGTCGAAGGCTGGGCACGCGCCGATGAAGTGGCCGAATTCGAGCAGCGGGATTTCTACGGAGCGGCTTTTGAGCTGGCCAACACGAGTGCGGGTGGCGCCGGTGTCCTGCACCTGCTGCCGACTCTGGCAGCCAGCCCACTGGAGTCCACACAGGTCGTGCGTATTCCCGTCGAGCGCATTGGCCCGCCGGATTCCGACGGCTGGCAGCGCTGCCGCGCGCGGGTCGGCTGGATTTCAGGTCGGGGGATGACCGTGGTGCCAAACATCTCACCCGTCACCCCATAGACGCAGAAGAACCCGCCGAGAGCAGCGCCAGCCAGTTGCTCCTGCACACCCGCGGTGGGTGCCTGCTTTCAAAGGGCGAAAACGTTCAGGGCCGTGCGAACCATCCGCGCCCGGCCCAAGCCGGGATGCCCCGGGCGTCGCGGAGCTTTACGACTGCGGAACCCTTTCTCACTTCCCGCGCGATCTCGTACTTCCCCGCGTGGGTAACGGCAACCGAGCCGACCACCTCGACACGGTCATCCCTGGCCATCTTCACCTCTTGTTTTTGACGAACCACGTCGTGCCCAGGTGAACTTCTCGATTTCGACCATCAGGTGGACGCCTCCCTGCCAGCCACGGCCGGAGGGCTCGATTTCGATCGCCGTGATGACTCTGCGCAGCGCAGTAACGGTGTCAGGGTCATATCGCGGGCCCTGCCGGTCCTGCAGGGCGGGTCCTTTGAACTCATGGCCGGACCCTGGTCCCCAGCCGTGCTCGTGCCAACAGCCGCAGCGGCATCACCCCTGCGCATATCCCGCTGGAGCCAGCAACGTCCCGGCAAGCGCCGCCAGGGCGAATGTTTCACACTGACGCTTCCTGATTTTCTCCCTGACGTTGTCCGACGTTCAGGTCATGGTACGGTCATCTGTTTGTTCATCTCGCGGTACTGCTCTTGCCATGCTTTCATAAGCCGTTCCATTTCGCGGGCACGTTCGGCAATGTGCCTGCCATCTGGATAGGTATGAGCAAGTTCTCCTTCGATGGAGCTGAGCTGCGCTTCCGCCTGCTCTCGAATCTGTTCCATCTTTCGGATACGCTCCTGCCATGCAGTCTTCTGCTCCGGCCTCAAGCTTTGCATCAGCCAGTTGTGCTCTTCCTGCATGCTGCGAAACTGCTGGCGGAGCTGCGTGGTCTGCGCACGCATCGGCTCAGCCTGCGAACCGCTGCGTTGTGCTGTACGGGCCAGATCACGGGCGCGCTGGCGGATCTGGTTAGCGGATTGATCGCAGGCACGAAGTTGGTCGCGCTGCTGCGCGGTGGCATGGATGCGTGCCTGGTCGCGCTGCATCGTGCCTTTGCCCATCTCAGATCCGCGCTGGCTCTGGCCTTGGTGGCCCTGCGGAGCTTGGTGTTGCCCGCCGCCCCCGGGCCGGCCCTGGGCTGCGACCGGCAGCACGGCGAGCATGACGAAAAGAAAGGACGCAGTGAATTTGGCTTTCATGGTTTCCCCCAGGGCGCGGCGGGGATTTACTTCGGCGGGATGCCTAACCGGGTGCTGAAAAATGGTGGTATCAAGCCGCCGCTACAGAGCGCGTCTTGAAAACAGCGCAGACATAGCGGTGTTCGTGCATCGTCATCCAGTTCTTCAGCCCCGGCTAAGGGCCTTTGGTGCGGCGCGGGCTACTGGGAATACAGCCCTCAGCAATCATCCGCAGTAATAGAACCCCCGATCCGGTGGAAAGTTGCAGGCAGCAATCCGGAGCAGTTCTGGCAGGGGGAATCTAAAAAGCAAAGGAACATTGTACCGGCCGTCCATTGTGGTGAAGGGCAGTCAGTGGGTGCAGCGGCGAAACCTGCCAGGCTGAAACCGGGGGACGGCCAGCAGGAAAGCGGCCATCGCCAGCCGGCTCCTGCAATCACTCGCCAGACTGTTCACACACCGGCTGGATTTGTTAGAACGTGGAACGCTGGGTGCGTCCAGCCGCGTCCAGTTCCTGGAAGGCGAAGCGTGTCTTTACCTCGGAGAACACTTTGCCTCCCAATTCCGCATGGGGATAGATAAAGAAGTTGAGTGGCCCCGCCTGCGGTGCCGGGTCGAACTGCAAGTCGCGGCCAATGCTGAACAGGACGCGGTGCGGGTCGTGTGCGCCGAAGAAGTACTCTCGCAGTTGCGGATACTTCCAGGCTTCGGAGGCATCTACCGGCACCCAACCGAATTGAGGGAGATAGAACTGGGCCCAGCAGTGGTAGCCCGGAATTTCCCCCGCGGTCTGGTCCTGAGGGATAGAAAAGCCGATCTCGAACCGTGCGGGGACCCCTGCAGCACGCAGCATGCCGATGAACATGGAATGGAAGTCGGTACAGTTGCCGCGACGGACCGTGCAGGCGAACACGGCGTCACCGCGTCCCCAGCCTTGTCCGGATTTGTCGTACCGCATCGTGTTCACGACATAGTCATACACAGCACGGGCCTTGGCCAGCGGGTCGTCGAGGCCCTCGGTGACTTGTCGCGACAGCTCGCCGACCACGCCATCGAGGGGCACCAGCCGATCCGGCCCCAGAAAGGGCGCCAGCGCCGTTTTCAGTTGTGGGTCAGAGAACGCATACCGGATGGCGCGAAGGTTGACCCGGTGCTCGGAGCGCACGGCGCGAAACCGGATCTGGATCGTATGCGGCGTGGCCAACTGAGCAGGGGTGAACTCCAAATAGGCGTACGGGTTCTGAAACTTCAATTCCTTCAGAATCTGGTATGATACGCCGCTGCGGATTTCTAGATTTTCGATCTGCTGCTGGGCATTCGTGGGAGGCAGCGGAATCCAGAGGCGGAGGTTGTCACGTGCATCTTGAACCGCTGGGATGTACGCTTCATAGGTGAACAGGAAAGATCGTTTCGTGGAAGCCGGTTGAGATTGAGCCTGAGCCAGCCAGAATACAGAAAGGGAGAGCAGGAAAAATACTACTAGGGCGAGGTAATGCCTCACTCGTTGCATCGAGATTCCCCTCCAAAATTTGCGGCGGGGCGCTGTAGGTTTCGGGATCCGGATCGGTCCAGAAACAAAGTGAAGTATACTAACTCTTAAATGATGTCAAGTCTTTTTACACGCACAAGGATCTGTGCCGTTGTTAATTTCCGGCGCTGACGGCGAGGTTGGAACACGGCCGTTCCGAGAAAATTTCGGAGGTACGCTTGATTCCACGGTACACGCGAGCGGAGATGGGCCAGGTCTGGAGCGATGCAAATCGGTTCCAGAAATGGCTCGAGGTGGAGCTGGCCGTCGCGGACGTGCTGGCGGAAGCCGGTCTGGTGCCGGCCGAAGCCGCCCGGCGACTGCGCGAGCGTGCACGGATCGATGTCGCGCGCATCGCCGAACTGGAAGCCCGAGTCAAACATGATGTGATCGCATTCACCCTGGCTGTCAGCGAATCCATTGGCGACCCGCAGGCGGAGCGGTGGTTGCACTTCGGGCTGACGTCGAACGATGTCGTGGACACGGCCCAAGCACTGCTGGTGCGACAGGCGTCGCAGTTGATTGAACAGGGCCTGCTGAATTTTGCCGAGGTGCTGAAGCAGCGTGCCTTTGAGTTCAAAGATACGCCGCAGATCGGCCGCACCCATGGCGTTCACGCCGAGCCCATCACCTTCGGACTCAAGCTGGCCAACTGGTATGCGGAAAACCAGCGCAACCTGGAACGCTTTCGTGCGGCAGCCGCCCAGATGGCCGTGGGCAAGATTTCCGGTGCGGTGGGCAACTGTGCGCACCTCGGTCCCGAGATCGAGGAGAAAATTTGCCGGCGCCTGGGTCTGGCGGTGGCGCCGATCTCGACACAGGTGATCCAGCGAGATCGTCACGCACACTATCTGTCCACCCTGGCCCTGATTGCGGCGACGCTAGAAACGGTGGCGCTGGAAATCCGCCACCTGCAGCGCACCGAAGTGCGCGAGGCGGAGGAACCGTTCGGCAGCGAGCAGCGCGGCAGCTCGGCGATGCCACACAAGCGCAACCCGGTTTCCTGCGAGCAGGTTTGCGGTCTGGCGCGACTGGTGCGCACGAATGCGCTGGCCGCGATGGAAAACATCGCACTGTGGCATGAGCGCGATATTTCGCACAGCTCGGTCGAACGCGTCATCCTGCCCGATTCGACGATTCTGGTGGACTACTTGCTGGCGCGGATGACCGACATTGTGGCCCAGCTGCGCGTCTATCCCGAACGAATGCGACAGAATCTGGAGCTGACGGGCGGACTGATTTTCTCGGGTCAGTTGCTGCTCGATTTGGTCGAGGCGGGCGCCCCGCGGGACGAAGCCTATCGCTGGATCCAGGAGCACGCCCTGGCAGCCTGGGATGCCGCGCCGAGCTTCCGGGAACGTGTCGCTGGCGATGCGCGCATCTTGCGTTATCTCGATGCCCAGGGCATCGCGCGTGCCTTCGATCTCCACCGGCAGTTGCGTTATGTCGACGCGATCTTCCGCCGCGTCTTTGGCTGAGCGGTTCGCTGCAGCCTCGTTGCCCCTG
Source organism: Acidobacteriota bacterium (assembly GCA_037442425.1). Lineage (GTDB taxonomy): Bacteria > Acidobacteriota > Terriglobia > Acidiferrales > UBA7541 > DSGC01. The sequence goes on from JBBIQG010000004.1 coordinate 62,438, forward strand.
CGTTTCCCGGGGGGTCGTCCTCAGGAAACATTCCGGTCTCCCTCTTGGCCACTTCCTGCCCCGTTCCGGGGGACGGACGCCGCTTCCTTCGCCGTAAGGCTGCGCGAGTAGGAGCTGCAGCATCGAAGGACGTCGTTCCGGTGCCTGTCCCGCGGGCAAAGTTTTCCGCACCGGTTCGGTACGGCGTGCAGCCGATGCCGTTAGGTGGCGCGCTGAATGTACCGGCCTTCGGAGGTGTCTACTTTCACTTTGTCCCCGATGTTGATGAACGGGGGCACTTGGATCACCAGACCGGTTTCCAGTTTGGCCGGTTTCATCACGGCGCTAGCGGTGGCTTTCTGCAGGCCGGGTTCGGTTTCGACCACAGTCAGATCGACCGTGTCGGGCAGGGAGACGCCGATGGGTCGGCCTTCGTAGAACTCCACTTTGATCACGGTGTTGGGCACCAGATAGTCTGTGCTATCGCCCAGCACGTCTTTGCTCAGCGCAATCTGTTCGAAGGTCTGTGTGTTCATGAAGTGATAACCTTCGGCGTCGCTGTAGAGGTATTCCATTTCGACTTCGTCCAGAATGGCCCGCTCGACGAAATCCTCGGCGCGGAACCGATAGTCGATGATGGCTCCGGTGCGCAGGTTGCGAAGTTTGGTTTGCATCGAGCCACGTTTGTTGCCCGGCGTGCGGTGTTCGACGCTGAACACCACGTACAGGTCCCCCTCGTGCTGGATGACCATTCCGGGACGCAGTTGCGTTGCCTTCACCATCGTCGTTCACTCCTGATGCGAATCGGAAGCGGCCGGCTGGAAGAAAGTCCGCCCGGCAGGAACGTGCCGCAAGCTGTGTGCGCGGCGCAGGGATTTATTATAGAGATGACAGCGGGCAGGCGCAAACGTGCGGCGGCATCGCGCGCGGGGCAGGCGGGGTCGGCATCGGGGCGAGCCATTTCCTGTTCGATGGCCTCTACGGTGCGCGGCAGCCGCGCGGTGAGCAGCTGGTAGCCGTCTTCGGTGATCAGCACGATATCTTCGATCCGTACTCCCAGATTTTCTTCCGGGATGTAGATGCCCGGCTCGATCGTCACCACCATGCCGGGCTCGAGCGGGCGGCCTGGGTCGCCGGCATCGTGCACATTCAGCCCGATGTGGTGGCCCAGGCCGTGGATGAAGTAGCGTCCCAGCGAGCGGCCCTGCCGGTCGGTGCCATGGGAATTGATGTAATCGTAGGCGATCTGAAAGAGGCTGTTCGGACCCGTGCGAGAAAGGCGCATGCCAGGCTTCAGCGCAGCGAACACAGCATTCTGGGCGCCCAGAACAATTTCATAAATTTCGCGCTGCCGTGGAGAAAATTTTCCATTCGCGGGCAGTGTGCGGGTAATATCGGCCACGTAACCATCGCACTGCGCACCGACGTCGAGCACGACGATGTCGCCCTCCTCGATGCGCCGCTCCAGCTTGTTGTAGTGCAGCACGGTGGAGTTGAACCCGGCACCGACAATCGGTGCGTACCCTTCTCGTTCGCAGCCCGCGAATTTGTGAACATACTCCATCCGTGCCGCCACCTGATACTCATGCAGCCCGGGTCGCAGCAGGCGCATGGCGGCCAGATGGGCGTCCATGGAGACCTCGATAGCCTTTTCGAGCAGCTGCAGCTCGGTGGGGGCCTTCACTTGGCGCATGGCGCCTAGCGTCGCACGAAGGTCCACCAGCGGAACATCTCCCAATCGCGCCTTCAGCCAGTCCCGCCAGATGCGGGTGTGGGGATAACCTTCCTCGTTCTCTCGCGGCAGCAGCGTATAGAACCGCGGAAAGGTGTCCGCCAGCCGTTTCAGTTCTCCCTCCAGTTCGGCGAAAGCGCGCACGGCGGTGAAGCCGGTGCGTGCAGCGGCGTCGGCGTCCTCGGCGGCGAGCCGCGGACCATCCCAGCGTTCGGCGTTGGCATTGCGTGGAGGCAGGAACAGAACCTCGCGGGGCCCGTCCCAACGCCGACCTGCCGGTGGCTCGGGAACGAGCAGCAGGGCAGCGCCTTCTTCATTGTGACCGGTCAGATAGTAGAAATTCTCTTCCTGGTTGAACACGTAGGAAGGCGAGGCATCTTCCCGGCCGGTGTAGCCGAACAGAACCACCGGTCCGTCTACCTTGGCGCGCAGTGCCTGACGGCGTGCAGCGTAGGCCGAGTTCGGCTCACGCTCGCGCGCCTGACCCAGCCAGAGCGGCAGCAGCACCGCAGCCAGCAGACTCAGAATCGAAAACCGCAAACGGTTTCTCATAAGTTTTCACCTGTGGAATTTTCGTGTTTCTGCCCTGTGCGGGCTTCCCGTGGCTCTGTGCGTGCAGAGCGCGTCCGCACCGGAGCACACTCCCTGCAGCCGGTGGCAGCAAAGCCCGAATCTCATGGTGCCGCGGGTGGAGCGGAAGCCTGAGCACGCAGCGCGAGTAAAAAATCACGCACCGGTGCGGTGTCCCATTCGGCCATTCCGATGTGCTTGAAGACCACGCGGCCGGCTCCATCCAGGATGAACGTGGCCGGCAGGCCGGAGGTTTCCAGCTCCGCGGGCAACCGGGTTTCGGAAACGTACACCGGGAGGCTCAGCTTCTCCTGCTGCACAAATTTCCGCACGGTTTCCCGATTTTCTTCCGAGACCACCAGGAAGGCCACGCCGGATTCCTGCAGACTGGCATGGAGACGAGCGATGGTCGGCATTTCTTCGATACAGGGTCCGCACCAGCTCGCCCAAATGTTCACGAACACCGGCCGGCCAAGCAGGTCTCCGAGCCGGATGACTGTCCCATCGAGTCCGTGCACCGTCCAGTGCAGGTCCGGTACGCCGTAGGAGGGCAGGTCTGCCGGGTCGGGCAGCGTAGGTGCTGGAGAAAAGCGAAGTCCGCCTTTGCGCAGCACCAGGTACCCCGTCAGGGAAGCAACGGCTACAGCCAGTGCAAGCCACAGCACTATGCTGCTGGATTCTCGCCGAAGAACGCCCATAGCCGTCTGTCCGTCTGCGCGCAGAGAACGCTGCACTGTTTGAGGAACGCGCTCGTTGCCATGCTAGCGCACCACAACGGTCGAGACAAGCAGCTGCAAGACGTCGCGGTCAGCCGATCGTTTCCGGTACATACGCTTCGGCTTCGATTTCCACCAGCATCTCCGGCAGCACGAGCCGGCCGACTTCGACCCTGGGAGTTGCCGGGCGGATCGCGCCGAAATACTCCCCGTGAGCACGGCCGATTCGCTCCCAGTTCTCGATGTCGGTTGCATAAATGCGCGTTCGCACATCATGCTTGAGCCGCGCGCCGCAGGTGCGCAGCGCAGCTTCGATCTTGCGGAGGGTCTGAACCGTCTGCCCGCGGGGATCGCCGTTAGCCATGACGGTGGAATCCGTGGCGGTAGTGCCTGCAGTGTCCGTGCGATCCCACACGCACGGCGCGGGAGTAGCCCACGATCGGCTTCTACGGCGTGCTGGTCGAGACTTTCTTCAGAATGGACACGGAGCGTTTTCCCTTCTCCAAAATTTTCCCCAGGCGCTGGCAGATAGCATAGAATCGTGCAGGCAGCAACGGGCTCCGCAACCAGCGCGGGAAGTGCCGCGTCCAATGAGGCGGAACGCTCGGAACCTTTCGCTGCACAGGAGAAATCCAAATGCGCACAAAACCGCTACTCGTGCTCGCTGCGCTGCTGGTTCCGACGCTGGCTGCTGCGGGCACGCTGGTCGTGCTGAACAAATCGGATCACGAGGCGGCGCTGGTGGATGCACAGACCCTGGAAGTCATCGCTCGGTTGCCGACCGGTCAGGGTCCGCATGAAGCGGCTGCTTCGCCGGATGGCCGCTACGTGTATGTGGCCAACTACGGCGCGTTTGCTGTTTTCCGGGAAGGCGAACGACCGCGTATGCAGCCCGGCCATACCATCACCGTGCTCGACCTGCAGACCCAGTCGGTCAAAGCCACCTGGGACCTGGGTGAATACCGCCAACCCCACGGCATCTGGGTCAGCCGGGATGGTACCCGGGTCTGGGTGACCTGCGAGGGCAATCAGGCGGTGCTCGAACTCGATGCAGCCACGGGCAAAATCCTGAAAGCCTGGACCACCGGCCAGCAGACCAGCCACATGGTTGTGCCCACACCCGATGAGCGCAAGCTCTACGTAGCGAACATCGGTTCTGGCAGCGTGACCGTGATTGACCGCACTAACGACACCGTGAAGTCCATTCCCACCGGTGCGGGTGCCGAAGGCATCGACGTGCTACCCGACGGTCGCGAAGTTTGGGTCACCAACCGGGCCGCAAACACCATTTCGATCCTCCGTGTGGCCGACGACTCCGTCGTGGCCACCGTGCCGAGCGGCGGCGAAGTTCCGATTCGACTGAAATTCACTCCCGATGGCCGGCAGGCCTGGGTGTCCAACGCGCGCAGCAACACGATTACGGTGTTCGACGTGGCCACGCGGAAGCTGCTGGATACGATTGCGGTGGGTGCGGTCCCGGTCGGTCTGCTGATGACGCCGGACGGTCGGCGGGTGTTCGTGGCGAACACGAACGCGAACCAGATCACCGTGGTGGATATCGCCGAGCGCCGCGTTCTGCGCAGTTTCACGACCGGCAACGAGCCGGACGGGATGGCCTGGGCCGAGTGAGGACTCCCGCGTCGGGGTGGTGGTTCCGGAGGGGTCATGCACCTGGAAGCCTGGCGGGCAGCGGGCCGCTGGTTCCGCTATCGCGGCCACGCCGTTTTCTATCGCGACGAAGGTCACGGCGACGCGCTGCTGTGTCTGCATGGCTTCCCGACCGCTTCCTGGGATTGGCACCGGCTCTGGCCGGAACTGACGCAGCACTTCCGTGTGATCGCACCGGATTTTCTGGGTTTCGGCTTCAGTGACAAGCCGCGCCATCATCCATACTCCATTTTTGATCAGGCCACCCTGGTGGAATCTCTGTTGTGCGCGCTGCGTGTTCGGAGCTGCCATCTGCTGGCCCACGATTACGGCGATACAGTGGCGCAAGAACTGCTGGCACGTTTTCTCGAACGCCGACAGCAGGGGCTCGACTGCATTGCGATGGAGTCCATCTGCTTGCTGAACGGAGGACTCTTCCCGGAAACACATCGCCCGCTGCCCATTCAGCGGTTGCTGCACAGTCCGCTGGGTGGTTGGGCGTCCCGGCTGGTGTCCCGTGCTGGATTTCGCAGGAGTTTTTCGCGCATCTTCGCGCCGCCGAATCGGCCTTCCCCGGCAGAGCTGGAGAATTTCTGGACGCTGGTGCGCCACGGCGGAGGAAGACGCGTGGTTCATCGCGTAATTCGATATCTGGAGGAACGCCGCCGTCACCGCGAGCGCTGGGTGAGTGCCCTGCAGCACGCGACTGTGCCGGTACGATTGATCTGGGGTCTGGACGACCCGGTCTCCGGGGCCAGTGTAGCTGCACGGTACCGCCAGCTCGTCGCTGCCCCCGACTCGATCGAGCTGTCCGGTGTCGGCCATTATCCTCAGCTCGAAGCCCCTGCGGTTGTTCTGGCAGGTCTGCAGGAACTGGTGGAGCGGTGTCGCCGCTCGACCGCAGCCGGTGCGGCTGGCGCTGACAACGCGCGTCCCACCTCGGGTTGACTTCGCTGTGGGTGGTGCTAGGCTGCCCCTCCAGGCTTACGAAGACGAACGCATCCCGCGGGAGGAGTCTATGGCGGACCGACTGGCCCTGCTATTTGCCGACTATGCCGAACACCACCGGCATCCGCGAAACCGGTGGTGTCATCTGATCGGCATCCCGATGATCGCATTCTCGCTGCTGGGTTTGCTGGCCGTGGAAGCTTTCCCGGTGGGCGGCGTGCGCCTGGACTGGGCCGTGGTGCTGGTCGTGCTGCTGGCTCCGGTCTATCTGCGGTTGGACGCGCGCTTGGGCGCGGTGCTGATTCTGGCCTACCTGCTGCTGTACGGACTAGCACGCCAGTTGAGCTGGCCGGTGCATCTGATACTGTTTGTGCTGGGCTGGGGTTTCCAGTTTGTCGGTCACGGGGTGTACGAGAAACGTTCGCCGGCGTTTTTCAAAAATCTCATTCACCTCGTGGTGGGCCCGCTCTGGGTAGCGAATCACCTGGTGCGTCTGCGGCCAGAAGCGAAACCTTAGAAATTTAGCCGGCACGAACAGAGCCGGCTGGGGTTTTGGCCGGGGCAACCGCAGACCGGCTGCGACTGGACAGCCAGCCAGCAAATGCCTATGCTGGCCCAAAAAACGCACCGAAAGAGGCAGGTATGCGTTGTCGAAATATTCTGGAGGCGGTCGGCAAAACCCCTTTGATTCGTCTAAACCGTCTCACTGCCGATATCGCCGCCGAGGTGTACGTCAAGGCGGACTATTTGAACCCGGGGGGATCGGTAAAAGATCGCATCGGCATCACCATGATCGATGAAGCCGAGCGCACCGGGAAACTGAAACCCGGCGGGACGATCATCGAAGGGACCAGCGGCAACACCGGCATGGGCCTGGCCCTGGTGGCGGCGGTGCGCGGCTACAAGGTGGTCTTTACGATCAACGACAAGCAGTCGAAAGAAAAAATCGATCTGCTCAAGGCACTGGGCGCGGAGGTGATTGTCTGCCCGACGGCGGTCGAACCCGACGACCCGCGCAGCTACTATTCGGTGGCGCGCAAGCTGGCCCAGGAGATCCCCAACTCCTACTATCCGAATCAATACGAAAACCCGATGAACCCGGAAGCACACTATCGCACGACCGGCCCGGAGATCTGGGAAGACACCGAGGGGAAAATCACCCATTTCGTCTGCGGCATGGGCACCGGCGGCACGATCAGCGGAGTGGGTCGCTACTTGAAAGAAAAAAATCCCCGGGTGCAGATCATCGGAGTGGATCCGATCGGCTCGCTTTACTACGACTACGTGAAGACGGGCAAAGTGGGCAAGGCCCGAACCTACGTCGTCGAAGGCATCGGCGAAGATTTCTTCCCCTCGACGATGGATTTCCGCTATCTGGACGATGTGATTCAGGTGACCGATGAAGAATGTTTCGTCATGGCGCGCCGGTTGGCTCGCGCCGAAGGCATCTTCACGGGTGGCTCGGGCGGCGGCTGTGTTTCCGCAGCGTTGCGGGTGGCGCGGCAATGTGGTCCGAACGACCTGGTCGTGGCGTTTTTGCCGGACAGCGGCATGCGCTACCTGAGCAAAATTTACAACGATGAATGGATGCGCGATCACGGCTACTCGGATGCAGCCGTGCCGCTGACGGCAGAAGATATCGTGCGCGTCAAACACCAGCGCAGCAAAGTGAAAGAGCTGCTCACGGCACGGCCGGATCAGACCGTTTTCCACGCCCTGCGCACGATGCAGGCCCAGGACATTTCCCAGTTACCCGTTTTTGAAAATGGCAACTTGATCGGCACTATCTACGAAGACCAGATCCTGAACCTGGCGTTGCAGGGCAAGGACCTGCGGAAGCTGGTCATCCGCGAGGTCATGGGCAAGCCATTGCCCATCGTGCCGAAAGACGCACCGGCAGACCGCATCACCTATCTGCTCAGCCACGAAGGCCCGGCCGTGTTCGTGGACATGGGCAACGGTCGCTATGAAATTCTCACCAAATACGACCTGATGCACACCATCGCCGGCATGATCGAACAGATACGGCAATAGCCAGTCTGTGGGACGCTCGCCTCTGGTTGGTTTTCTTCCGGGCGCTGCCGACCCGTCGGACGCAATGTTATACTGTGCGCCTTGCGGTCACGTGTGGCGGCCGCACGTAGGCTGGCTACGTCCCGAATGAAGATTGACGAATTCGTCGAGCGATTGCGCAACGGCGTGCTGGTGGCCGATGGGGCCATGGGCTCGATGATCTACGAAGCCACCGGCCCGCAGCGCTCCTTTGACGAAGTCAACCTGACCCAACCGGAAGTTGTCTTCGGCATTCACCAGGCTTACATCCAGGCCGGAGCGCAGATCATCGAAACGAACACGTTCGGCGCCAACCGTCACCGACTGGCGCAAATCGGTCTGGGCGACGAGGTGGTGCGGATCAACCACCGCGCTGTGAAAATTGCGCGCGAAGCACGCGAGGCTGCACCGCACGAGGTCCTGATCGCCGGTTCGATCGGGCCGCTCGGCCTGCTCCGGCAGGGTCGCGCGCTTCCCGACGAGGAAATCCGAGCGATTTACACCGAGCAGGCCGCGGCACTCGAAGAGCGCGGAGTGGATTTCTTCCTGCTGGAAACATTCACGGACCTCGATCAGCTCCTGCTGGCGATCGCGGCGATCCGTTCGTTTTCCTCGCTCCCGATCGTGGCCTCGCTGACGTTCAGCGAAGAAGGCACCACCTTCGGAGGCACGCCGGCCGCCGAGGCAGCCTGGCGCCTGGCTCAGCAGCCGGTGCAGGCCATCGGGGCCAACTGCACGCTCGGACCGCAGCCGCTGCTGCCCGTGCTTCGCGCGATGGCCACCAGTGGCCTGGACCTCTCCGCCATGCCGAACGCTGGCTTTCCGCAGCGGATGGGGGACCGGATCGTCTATCCGAAATCTTCCCCGGAATATTTCGCTGCGTTCGCGCGCGAGGCCGTCGAAACCGGCGCACGCCTTGTGGGTGGTTGCTGTGGTACCACGCCCGAGCACATCCGGGCCATCGCAGAAGCCGTCCGCCACCTGCGCCCGGCTCCGATGCGCACCGCGCGCAGCGTGCAGGTCGAAACGCCGTCGCTGCAACCGCCTCCGGCGGTCTCCCCCGCGCGCGAGCCCGAAAGCCGGCTCTGGCGGAAGCTGCAGTCGGGTCAGTTTGTCATCTCGGTCGAAATCGACCCGCCGAAGGGAGTGGCCCTGGAGCGCATCTTCGAACAGGTAGACCGCGTGATGGCCTCCGGACGCGTGGATGTGGTGGACATCAACAGCGGCACGCTGGCGCGGGTCGGCATGGACGCCATGATGTTGGCCGGTGCGCTGGAAGCCCGCGGCATCGAGACGATTCCGCATCTGACCACGCGCGATATGAACATCATCGGCTTGCAGGCGACTCTGCTGGGCGCCTGGTCGGTTGGCGGTGTGCGCAACGTACTGGCCCTCACCGGAGATCCGCCCTCCCTCGGCGACCATCCGGAAACCAGCGGGGTTTACGAGGTGGATTCGATTGGTCTGGTGCGGGTACTGGCGCGGCTGAACGCCGGTACCGACTGGGCTGGCAAGCAACTGGGCGGGGCCACGAATTTCACCATCGGGGTCGCCCTGAATCCTGTCGCCGAGGACCTTGACTATGAAATCGAACGCTTCCGCCGCAAGATCGAGGCCGGAGCTCATTTTGCAATGACCCAGCCGCTGTTCGATCCTGCCTTCTGGGAAGCATTCGTAAAGAAACTGGGTGCCCGTCCGCCGATTCCGGTCCTGGTGGGCATCTGGCCGCTGACCAGCTTCAAGCAGGCAGTGCGCCTGCACAACGAAGTGCCCGGCATGGTCATCCCCGCCTCCGTGCTCAGCCAGCTCGAGCAGGCCGGAGCGGCCGCACGCGATTGCGGCTTTGCCCTGGCCCGTCGCCTGCTTGAATGGGCCCGTGGAGAATTCGCCGGAGCCTACCTGATTCCTCCTTTCAAACGCTACGAAGAGGTGCTCGAGCTGCTCGTCTGAGCAGACTGCCCGCCGAAGTAGCCGGACTGTTGGCGTTCCTGGGTCTTCCCCATTTGCGCCGAACCTCAGAAAAACCAGAACCGTTTGCGACGCCGACTCTGAGCTGCTCCGACCGCGCCTACGTGTGCTGGGTCGGGCGGCTCCGGGACCCAGGGCAGGGGACGGCCTTCGAGTGCCGCCAGCGGATTTTCTCGAAACAGGGCGTCGGCGACTGGTTCACCGTGCTGCTTGCGGACGGCAGCATAGGCCTCGCTGAGCTGAATCGGCCGACTGTGGAGATTGTGGGCATCGGAGGCCACAAAGTGCACCAGCCCCTCGGCCAGCCACTGCTCGGCGGCACGCTGGGCGGCAGGACCGAACCGACCGAGGAATGAGCCCGCGGTCACCTGTACATAGCAGCCCCGTTGTACCCAGTTGGCCAAACGCTGGGGCTGCCGGCAGATCAAACCGTTCCGCTCCGGGTGCGTGATTACGGGAACAATGCCGTGCAACTGCAACTGATGCAGCGCGTCATCTACGGAAGGCGGAATCGCAAAATCGGCAAATTCCACCAAAAGATAATTCTTCTGGTTCAGTGTGTACTTGGAGGGGTGTGCGCGCGCATCGCGCACGTTTTCATAGGTCAGATGGAAATCACAGCCCGTGGCAAGAAACAATCGGTCGCCTACAACGCCAGCGATTTCATCTCGGCGCTGGCGCACCAAATCGGGAAGGAAAGTGTAGCGGTCATTGGCGTGCGGCGTGGCGACCACGTGGGTGATGCCATCGGCGATGGCTGCTTCGGCCATCCGCAAGGACTCCTCCAGGGCATCGGGACCGTCGTCCAGTCCGGGCAGCAAATGACAGTGAATGTCGATCATCGGATGGGCAAGATAACGCATCTCGGTCAGGCAGGCAATTGGCGGACCATTCGCTGTGCGAAACGTTTGCAGGCAAGTGTGAGAGATTGGCCAGCATCTTGCAATGTTCATCTCTCGATGGAGTACTTTGAGTTTCATTTCGGAAGTGAAAAGAAAATTGGTTGTCGAAACGGCGCGGCAGGGTTTCGAGCAACGGGGAGTGATTGTTTGGAAAATCCGCTTGACACTCAGCGGATCCCGCGGGGTACACTGCCGCCGTTCTGGGCCCGCCGTCTCTCCCTTCCCGCGGGTTCCCTGCATTCCACCCCTTCCATGGAGCAACCAGGACAAGCTTGTGGCGAAAGCAAATCTATTTTGTCAGGAGGGGTTCGATGAGCAGGAAAAGCTTGCTGGCCGTGGTCGTGTCGCTGCTGCTGGTCTATGCGGGCGTGGCGCCGGCGTATCCCCCTGCAGCGGTGGGCACCATCCAGGCCAAGGGACGCGTGGAAGTCAACGGTGTGGTTCTGCCTTCTGAAGGAACTCTCTATGCCGAGGACCGCATCGTCATCGGAAAAGATGCAGCCGGGTCACTGATGCTGGCCGGGCGCGACCAGGTGTTTCTGCCTGAGTTGAGTGTTGCCGCAATCCGCCAGGCGGGTGAACGGTTGCGCGTGGTTCTCGAGCAGGGTTCGCTGGCCGTAGTCAGCCGTGCGGAACGGCCTCTGCAGGTGCAGGCGCTCGGAGCCCAGATCTCGGCCGCCGGTGGTGCAGCTATTTTCGAGGTGGCCGTGCGCGGCCGCGCGCTCGAGGTGCTTAGCCGGCATGGAACCGCGACGGTGGTAGCCGCAGATCGCACCATCGAGGTTCCCGCAGGAATGAAGCTGGAGGCTACGGTGGCTCCGGCGCCGGTGAACGGGCTGAGTGCGTTCGACAAATTTGTCTTGGTCACGGCCGTCGGCTTGGGCGTCGCTGGGTTTGCGGTAGCCCTGGCTGCCTTCTTGCGGGATGAACCGCAGGAGTGCCGAGTGGTCGGCTCGGCCACACCGTTCACGATTAGCTGTCCGTAGGCCGCGGCCAGCAGAGTCGTTCGGAAGCCTTCTCGAATGCGAGCCGTGCCCACAGGACGGCTCGCCCCCTTCCTTCGAGAGTCTTTCCTCTGTTCGTGCGTGCAGCCGGTGTGCGCCGTACGCAGCCGGCTCGCTAGCAGGCGACAAGAGGGGAGCATACCCAATGAGGTACAACACAGGCTTTCTCCGCAGAGCGCCACGAGTGGTCCTCGGGTGGCTACTGGGCACGGTCGGCGCGCTCAGTGCCCACCCGCCCCAGACCCAAGAGCCTACGAAGGAAGAGAAGCTGGTACTCGAGACGACCCGAGATTACAACCAGCGGCTGGCGCAGCTCGAGCAGAGCCTTCGCGGCACCGCCGATGCTGGGGAGGGGCAGATCGGTCCGGAGGATCTGCTGGAGATCACGATCCTCGGTGCCGAGGAACTGAACCGTACCGTGCGCGTGAACAACGCCGGAGAGATTTCCCTGCCGCTGATCGGTCCGCTCGTCGCCGCCGGCCGAACGGCACGCGAGCTGGAGCAAGAGATTAGCCGGCGCCTGGCCGAGCGGTACATGCGCGACCCGCAGGTGAGTGTGTTTGTGAAGGAACTGAACAGCCGGGGAGTGGCGGTGTTCGGGGCCCTGGCCCGGCCGGGTGTCTATCAATTGCGCAGACGCAGCTCGGTGGTCGAGGTGCTGTCGCTGGCCGGTGGGTTGGCCGAGGACGCTGGTGACCGCGTGGTGATCACGCGCAGTCCGGAACGGGTCCTGGCCAGCGAGCTGGCGCCGGTAGCCGAAATCCAGCTGAAGGATCTGTTGCAGTCGGGCAGTCCAGAGCTGGATCTGCCAGTCTGGCCTGGCGACGTGGTGCGGGTGCCCCGCGCGGGCGTGGTCTATGTCGTGGGCGAGGTGCACAAGCCCGGGGGTTTTCTGCTGCGGAGCAACGAAAGCATCAGCGTGCTCCAGTCGCTGGCGCTGGCCGAGGGCCTGACCCGCACGGCGGCGCGCAGTCGCGCCCGGATCATTCGCACCGATGCCAGCACCGGTGCGCGGCAGGAGATTCCCATCGATCTGGGTCGCATCCTGGACGGCAAGGCTCCGGACCTGTTGCTGCAGTCCCGCGACATCGTCTTTGTGCCCAACTCGGCGGCGCGCGGGGCGTTCTATCGCAGTGCTGAAGCCGCCATCGGGATCGTCAGCGGGTTGATCGTGTTCCGGAGGTAGGATGAGCGAAGCGCATCAGTTGGTTCCCCGCCGCCCGGCGGGTGCGGTCGTGCGCGGCCCGTTGCCAGCTCCACGAGCAACCGACAGCCAGCGCGAAACGCCGGTGGATCTGGTGGCCTACTGGCGGGTGCTGCGCAAGCGTCGCTGGACGGTGCTGACGCTGTTCTGCATCGTCTGGCTGCTGGTGCTGGTCGGTACGCTGAAGATGCGGCCGGTGTTCGAAGCCCGCGGCTTGATCGAAATCGAAAAAGAAAATCCGAATTTCCTGACGATGAAGGAACTGTTTGAGCTGGAAACGGTCTCGGATGCTTATCTGGAAACCCAGTACAAGGTGCTCCGCAGCGATGCCTTGGCGCGACGAGTGATCCAGCAGTTGCGCTTGGACCGCATCCCCGAGTTCAACCCGACCGCCTCCTCGGCCGGCACAGTGTCGGCGGCCAGCGTGCCGGATTCGGTGCCGGGGCCGGAAGCGCTGGAGGCCACGCTGGCCAGCTATCACCGGCGGCTGACCATCGCTCCGGTCAAGCGTAGCCGACTCGTGGAAATCAGTTTTCAGTCGCACGATCCAGAACTGGCCGCTGCCGTGGTCAATGCGCTTGCCGACAACTACATCGACCAGAGTTTGGAGGTGCGCTGGCAAGCTACCCAGAAGGCCAGTGAATGGCTCGGTCAGCAGCTCGACGGGCTGAAAGTGAAACTGGAACGCTCCGAAGAAGAGCTGCACCGGTACGCCCAGGAAAACGGCCTGGTGTTTCTGGAAACCAGCGACGGGCAGCCCGAGCACATTCTGGATGAGCGGCTGCGGCAGTTGCAGGAGGAGCTGACGCGGGCGCAGGCCGAGCGGTTCGAGCGGGAATCTCGCTATCGGCTGGTCGAGGCTGGGCATTTTTCGGCATTGCCCGGCGGCGAGAGTAAGGTCATCGAAGACCTGCTCGTGCGGCTGGCCGATCTGCGGCGCGAACGGGCGGAGCTGGCCACGTTGTTCACCGGGGAATATCCCCGCGTGCGCCAGCTCGACAACCAGATCGGTGAGCTCGAACAGTTGCTGGCCGCCGAACGTGCGCGCATGGCCGAGCGCGTCGGCAATGAGTACCGCGCGGCACTGGCACGGGAGCAGATGCTGGTCCGCGCCTTTGCCGAACAGCAACGGCAGCGGAACCAGGTGGCTGAACGCTCGGTGCAGTACAACATCCTCAAGCGAGAAGTGGAAACCAACCGACAACTCTACGAAGCCCTGCTGCAGCGGTTGAAGGAAGTCGGCGTTTCTTCGGGCATCAAATCCTCCAACATTCGCGTGGTGGATCGTGCCACGCCGCCGCGACGTCCCGCAAAACCGAACCTGCTGCTGAATCTGATCTTGGGAACCCTCTTCGGGCTCGGATTGGGAATCGGGACGGCACTGCTGGTCGAGCACGTCGACAGTTCGATCAAAAGCTCGGAGGAAATCGAACGCTATCTGCAGATTCCCACGCTGGCGTTCATCCCGGCAGCCGATTCGCTCATCGGGCGGCGCGGTGCCGTCTACGGTCGGCGGCCACAGATTTCGGGCGGTGTCTTGGCCGGGCGTCGGACGCAGAAGCCCAACGGGAAGCCGGCACCGGGGCTGAACATCTGGATGCGCATTGACCGACTGGAAAAAGAGCGTTCGGCGCTGGTGGAGGCCTTCGCCAGTCTGCGCACCTCGGTCCTGCTTTCTGCGGCCGACCGTCCCCCGCGGACTCTGTTGGTGACCAGTGCGCAGCCGGGCGAGGGGAAATCGACCATCTCCACCAACCTGGCGATTTCGTTGGCCCAGCTCGGTCAGCGTGTGCTGCTGATCGACGGAGACATGCGTCGGCCTTCGGTCCATCTGGTCTTCGGACTCGGACGGCAGCAGGGGTTGTCTGGCTATCTGTCCGGGCGGGTCGAGTGGAGGGAAGTGGTGCAGCCGACCGGCGTGCTGGGTCTGGATGCGCTGGTCTGCGGGCCGATTCCGCCGAACCCGGCGGAGTTGCTGAGCGGCGAGCGCATGTCCGCGCTGCTGCAGGAAGCTGCGCGCCACTATCACGTCGTGATTGTGGATTCGCCGCCCGTGCTGCATGTTTCCGACAGCCGCGTGCTGGCCACGCAAGTCGAAGGCGTCGTGCTGGTCGTCCAAGCAGGAACCACGCCGCGCGAGCTGGCGCAGCGGGCTCTTGCTGGAATCGAAAGTGTGGGCGGGCATGTGCTCGGCGTAGTGCTGAATCAGCTCGATGCTCGTTCTGCCGACGCGTATGCCTATTCCTACTATCACTACTACGAGCGGCGCGAGGTCGAGACGGCGGAAAGCGCCGCCAGCCCGGACCGTTGAAGTCGGTGCCGGGGCGGCGCCGGCCCGCTCGGGATGTGAGGGTGTGTGATGCAAATCTTTCTCGATAGCGCCAATCGCCAGGAAATCGCGCGATGGCTTGCGCATGGCTTGGTAGACGGAGTCACCACGAATCCGTCGATTTGTTTGCGAGACGGTGTCTATGACCTGGAAGAGGGCACGCGAGCGCTATGCCGATTGCTCGACCCGCGCCCGGTTTCGGTCGAAGTGACCAGCAATGATCCCGAGCAGATGCTGCGCCAGGGACGCGCCATGGCCCGCTGGGCGCCGAACGTGGTGGTCAAGATTCCCGTGATCAACCAGGACGGCCTTTCCTGCCTCGATGTCGTGCACCGGTTGGCTCAGGAAGGCATTGCGGTCAACTGCACTGCGATCCTTTCCTTCAATCAGGCTCTGCTGGCCGCGAAGGCGGGCGCGAGCTACGTCAGTCTGTTCGCTGGCAGGATTGCGGACGAAGGTGGCAATCCGTCCGAGGTCATCGGCCATGTGCGCGGCTGGCTGGATCGCTGGGCCCATCCGGCGCGAATCATCGTCGGCAGTATTCGCACCGTGCTGGACGTGCAGTGGGCAGCAATGGCGGGAGCCCACATCATCACCATTCCGCCGCCGTTTCTGCCGCGCATGGTGGATCACAAGTACAGCCGGGAGACCGTGCGCGGCTTCAACGCCGATGCGGAACGGGCGCTGGCAGAACTCGCTGCGCGCACCGCCGACCGCGGTTAGGCAATCCGGCAGGGGAACGCGATGCGACAGTCCTATGCTTTCACCGGTGGATGGACCACCCGGCATCTGCTGCTGGGAGCCGATCTGCTCTGGGTGACGGCCAGCTTCTATCTCTCCTACCGCCTGCTCCCGGTCTACCGCCCGTGGCTGCGTGCCGGGACTGCGGACCCGGGCCATTTCTCCGCGCACGCCTGGCTGCTGCTGTTGATTCTGCCGCTCTGGATTGGTCTGGCCGCGCAGGCCGGGTTGTACGCGCGCACGCGACTGGCCTGGCGGCTGGTGCTGCAGCGGACGTTGCGCACGTCAGCGTTCGGACTGGCCGGTTTGGCCGTGGTGATCTTTGCCGCCAAGCTGGTCGAAGTGAGTCGGCTGATCCTGTTCGGTTTCTGTCTGCTCTACATTCCGGTTTCGCTCGCCGGTCGCTGGCTGGTGCTGGGACTGCTCGCGCTGCGCCGCACACACATCTACAACGTGCCGCGAGTTTTGGTGGTGGGTACGCGGGAACGGGCGCGCGAATTCATCCGCCGCGCACGGCACGCCGACGAAGCCGACTACTGCGTGGTCGGTTGTCTCGACCCGGAACCGCTGCCGGCCCGCGCTACGGTCGAAGGCGTTCCGGTGCTGGGCGGCACCGATGCGCTGGCTTCGATCCTGACCCGCGAGGCGGTGGATTGGGTGGTGTTCGCCATGCCGCTGACTCTGGTGCCGGACGCCAACCAGCAGATTGCTGCCGCGGTCGAGCTCGGACTGCGGGTGGTGGTGCTGCCGGATTTCCAGTTGCACCGGGCGGGTTACTCGATGGCCGATCCGCAGGTTTCGCTGGAATTTTTCCTCGGCCTGCCCGTGGCCGTGATTTCCAACGTCCGCTGGAGCGGTGGCTATCGATTGGTCAAACGGGCCATGGACTTGGTCGGAGCCGCGGTGCTGCTGGTGCTGTTGTCGCCGTTGCTGGCGGCCATTGCGGTGGCGATCAAGCTGAGCGATCCGCGCGCACCGGTCCTCTACCGCTGGCGGGTGCTCGGGCGCAATCACCGACCGATCACGAGCTGGAAATTCCGCACCATGGTGACCGATGCCGACCGCCGCAAGGCCGAGCTGGCGGCGGCCAACGAGATGAACGGGCCGGTCTTCAAGATGCGCAACGACCCACGGGTGACGCGGCTGGGCCGCTGGCTGCGCAAGTACAGTCTGGATGAGCTGCCGCAACTGGTCAGCGTGCTGCGCGGCGACCTGAGCCTGGTCGGGCCGCGTCCACCGTTTGCCGAAGAAGCGGAGCGGTTCGCATTCTGGCAGCGGCGGAAGCTTTCGGTCAAGCCGGGCTTGACCTGCTTGTGGCAGGTGAACGGTCGCAACGAAATCCGCGACTTCGACCACTGGGTGCAACTGGACCTGGAATACATCCGCCGGGCCTCGCTGGGCTTGGACTGCTGGATTTTGTTGAAGACGATCCCTGCGGTGCTGCGCGGGCGCGGGGCCTACTAGTTCGCGTGCAGGCACACCGCACGCAGAGGGAGGATGGAGTTGGCGGAAACGATTTTAGTGACGGGTGGTGCTGGGTTTATCGGCTCGCACACGGTGGATCTGCTGCTTGCCCGTGGTTACCGCGTGCGCGTGCTCGACAATCTCCAGCCGCGGGTGCATCCGCACGGCTGGCCTGCTTGGCTGCCGGCCGAGGTGGAACGGATGGCGGGCGATGTGCGCGATGCGACAACCTGGGAGCGAGCTCTGGACGGGGTGCGTGGCGTATTTCACCTGGCGGCTTACCAGGACTACCAGCCCGATTTCTCCACTTTCGTGCAGGTCAATGCGGTTTCGACCGCGTTGCTGTTCGAAGTGATCGCAGCCCGGCGGCTGCCGGTCGAAAAGGTGGTGCTGGCATCTTCACAGGCCGTCTATGGAGAGGGCAAATACCGCTGCGCCGAGCACGGCGTGTTCTATCCGGCCGCGCGTTCGCTGGCGCGGCTGCGGGCCGGCCAGTGGGAACATCCCTGTCCACAATGCAGGGCCGATCTGGAGCCGGTTCCGTTGGAGGAATCGGTTGTCCACCCGCACACCGCCTACGGCATCTCGAAGTACGCCGCCGAACTGCTCGGCTTTCAGCTCGGCCGACGGCTGGGCATCCCCGTCGTGGCCATGCGGTATTCGATTGTGCAGGGACCGCGGAACTCGCTCTGGAACGCGTATTCGGGCATCTGCCGGATCTTCGTCAAACGGCTACTGCGCGGCCAGCCCCCCGTGGTGTTCGAAGACGGTCGCCAGTTGCGCGACTACGTGCACGTGGCCGACGTGGCCCGTGCCAATCTTTTGGTTTGGGAGCGTCGAGAGGCGGAGTTTCAGGCCTACAACGTGGGCGGTCAGCAGGCAACCAGCGTGCTCGAGTTCGCCACCCTAGCGGCACGGGCCTGTGATGCGGCGATTGCTCCGATCGTGCGCGGCGAGTTTCGCCTGGGCGATGCTCGTCACACGATCTCCGATTCGGCAAAGCTGCGCGCACTCGGCTGGGCGCCGAAGCACGGTGTCGAGCAAATCCTCCGCGATTATGTGGCCTGGGTGCGCGAGCAGGGCGAGCCGCCCGACAACGCTGAGCAAGCCGCCGAGGAAATGAGGCGCGCTGGTGTGCTGGTGACTGCCACACCATCGGCACAGGAGGTGCGGGCCGGATCATGATCGTCACACGCACACCGTTTCGCATCACGCTCGGAGGCGGCGGCACCGATCTGCCTGCGTACTACCGCCAGCGGGGCGGGTTTGTTTTCGCCGCCGCGATCAACAAATACATGGTGATCAACCTGAACCGGCCGGTCGTCGACGATCTGGTGCGGGTCAAATACACGCGCACGGAGATCGTTCCACACCGGGACCAGCTCGAGCACGATATCGCGCGCGAAGCCCTGCGGCTGGTCGGGATCGAACGCGGCGTGGAGATTGTCTCCATGGCCGATGTGCCGGCCGGAACCGGACTCGGCAGCTCGAGCTGCTACGCGGTGGGGCTGCTGAACGCTCTGCACACGCTGCAGCGCCGTCCGCTGGGCCCGGCCGATCTGGCCGAGGAAGCCTGCCATCTGGAGATCGAAATTCTGGGCAAGCCCATCGGCAAGCAGGATCAGTACTTGGCGGCCTTCGGCGGGTTGACCGTACTGGAGATTGCCCCGGATGGTTGCGTCGCTGTGCGCCCGGCACGGGTTTCCGAGGAAACCCTCGAGGAGCTGCGGCGCAATATGCTGCTGTTTTACACCGGCACCGAACGCAACGCACTGGACATTCTGGCTGAACAGAGTCGCGCGGCGGCCGCGGCCAGCGACGGCGTGCTCAGCAGCTTGGACCGCATCAAGGAGATGGGCTGGCAGATTCTGGAATGGATCGAGGCGGGCGACCTGACCAGCTTCGGGTTGGCGCTCGACCGGCACTGGCAGTTGAAGAAGCGGCTCTCGACCAAGGTGACCAACCCGCGCTTCGATGCCCTCTACGAACTGGCCCGTGCCCACGGCGCGCTGGGCGGCAAGCTGTCCGGTGCTGGCGGCGGCGGTTTCTTTCTGTTCTACACCGAACGGCGACACCAGCAACTGCGCGAAGCGATGCGCGCTGCCGGGCTGCGCGAAATGCGATACGGCTTCGACTTCGAAGGTTCGAAGGTGCTGGTGAACTTCCTCGATGGGGGCTTCTCGGCTGCGGTGCAGGCGCTGTCGGCTGTGCCCACCGGTGTGGAGACATCCGCACGGAGCGAATCATGGCCCGCATAGCCGTTTTCGGTCTGTGGCATCTCGGCTGCGTCGTGGCTGGTTCTCTGGCCCGACTCGGGCACCAGGTCTGCGGCACCGATTTGGATAGCGCGGTGGTCGCTCGGCTGGCGGCCGGCGAGCCGCCGCTGTTCGAGCCAGGGTTGCAGGAGCTGCTGACCGGCGAGCTCAGCACCGGTCGGCTAGCGTTTACTGCCGACGCGGCTCGTGCCCTTGCCGGCGCGGATGCAGCCTTCATCACGTTCGACACGCCGGTCGACGCCGCCGATGGCAGCGACCTTCGTCCCATCGAACGTGCAGCACTGGCTATTGCTGCGCATGCGCGCACGCCCCTGACGGTAGTGCTGATGAGTCAGGTGCCGGTCGGCACCACGCGCCGGCTGGCGGCCGAGATGGCTGCACGTGCCCCGGAGTTGCAGTTCACCCTGCTCTGCCAGCCGGAAAACCTGCGGCTCGGACAAGCGCTGGAAACGTTCATCCGGCCCGACCGCATCGTGGTGGGCGCAGAAAACCGCGCAGCGGCCGAGAAATTGGAGCCGCTCTATCGCGGGGTTCCGGGCCCGCGGTTGATCATGAGCTGGGAGAGTGCTGAGTTGGCCAAACACGCCACCAACGCCTTTCTGGCCACCTCGGTCAGCTTCGCCAACGAGCTGGCTGCGCTGGCTGAAGTTGTCGGAGCCGATATCCGCGACGTCGTCGGTGTCCTGCGGGCCGATCGGCGGATCGGTCCACAGGCCTTTCTCAGCCCCGGGCCCGGTTTCGCCGGCGGTACGCTGGGTCGCGATGTCCAGACGCTCCGACAGCTCGGTGCGCGCAGTGGCCAGCCAACCTGTCTGCTCGATGCGGTACTCGCCGTCAATCAGGCACGATTGCCCATGTTGGTGGAGAAGCTGCGGCGATTGCTCGGCGGGGAACTGGCGGGACGACGGATCACTCTGCTCGGCTTGGTCTACAAACCCGGCACGAGCACCTTGCGTCGTTCGCACGCCTTGGAGCTGGCTCGGCGACTGGCCGATGCCGGCGCGATGCTGCAGGCCTACGATCCCCGGGTGACGGGTTCTGCCGGTACTGAACTGGATGGCAGCGGAATCGTGCTCGGTGCGGACCCTTACCAAGCGGCCGCCGGTGCTGATGCCGTTTTGCTGGCTACGCCTTGGCCTGAGTTTCGCACCCTCGACTGGGTACAGATGCGCCGGGTGATGCGCGGCGCGGTCGTTTTGGATGCGCACAATCTGCTCGACCCAGTGGAACTGGCTCGTGCGGGATTGGTCTGGGCCGGAGTCGGAGTTCCGCAGCCCGGCTCGACCCAGTCGAAAGCAGGTTCGATGGCAGGAGTGGGACGATGAGCCGACCACTGCGCGGAGAAGCGGTACTGATCACCGGAGCCGGCCAAGGCATCGGTGCGGCGACGGCGCTGGCCTTTGCCCGCGCCGGTGCCCATCTGACGTTGGTGGCGCGCACGATGGCTGATCTGGAACGGGTTGCGCGACAAGCAACCGAAGCTGGGGTGGAGGCCGTGCCGGTGGCCGGAGACGTCTCGGACGCGCGCGATGTGGACCGGTTTGTCCGCATCGCGCTGCAGCGCTATGGACAGATGGACGTGGTGGTGAACTGCGCCGGGATCTACGGGCCGATCGGCCCGCTGGTCGAAAATGACATGGAGCAGTGGGCCCAAGCCGTAGCCGTCAATCTGGTGGGCACGGCGCGCGTGCTCCATCGTACCCTGCCCGTCATGATCGCTCGGCGCAAAGGCGTGGTGGTGAATTTTTCCGGTGGCGGCGCAGTGGCACCGTTCCCCAGGTTTTCGGCCTACAGCGCGAGCAAAGCGGCGGTGGTGCGCCTGACGGAGACCCTGGCCGAAGAGGTGCGCGAGTACGGCATCCGGATCAACGCCATTGCCCCCGGAGCCGTGAACACCCGGCTGCTCGATCAGGTGCTGGCGGCCGGAGAGCGGGCCGGGGCGGCGTTCTATGCCAAGGCACTCGAGCAGAAACGAACGGGAGGCACGCCCGCTGAATGTGCCGCCGAGCTGGCCGTGTTTCTGGCGACGCCGGCGGCTGCCGGAATTACCGGCCGGCTGATCAGCGCTGTTTGGGATGACTGGCGCGGGTTGGCCAGCCAGCCTGCTGCGCTGGCGAATTCGGCGCTGTACACCCTCCGGCGCATCGACGGACGGAATTTTGTCGAGGCGGCACGCGGCTAAAGCACCTGCCGGAGGGCTCGGTTCGGCAGGCAGTGCGGAGTCGGATCACCGCACAGCCGCGCGCTGCTGCCAAAGCTATGGGAAGAAACGCCAGCTCTCGACCACTGCGGGTGGCCATCGTGGGTGCCGGCCGTATCGGGTGCCGCCGTGCGGCGATGATTGCCGCCAGCCGTACTGCTCGGGTCGTCTGGGTCGCCGATACCGATCGCGCGCGGGCTGCCGCGCTGGCCGCGGCATCGGGTGGGCGCGTGGCGGAGAGCTGGGAAGCGGCAGTTACAGCAGGGGAAGTGGATGTGGTGGTAGTGGCCACCTCGCACGACGGGCTGGCTCGTGCCACTCATGCTGCGCTCGAGGCCGGCAAGGATGTCTTCTGCGAGAAACCCCTGGCCCGCAACTGGGCGGAAGCCGCTCCGCTGGTTGCCTTGGCGGAACAGCGCGGACGGGTGCTGGCGGTCGGGTTCAATCACCGGTGTCACCCGGGGATAGCACGACTCCGTGCGCTGGCTGCCGAAGGAGCGATTGGCCAGTTGCTCTGGGCTCGCTGCCGGTACGGACACGGCGGGCGCGCCGGCTACGAACGGGAATGGCGAGCCGATCCGGTGCGTGCGGGTGGGGGCGAGTTGCTCGACCAGGGCATTCACGCGCTGGACCTGTTCGGCTGGCTGTTCGGCGAATTTGCCGAAGTGGCTGCGTTTCTGCAGACAGCGTTCTGGCCGGTCGCGGTCGAAGACAGCGCTTTTGTGCTGCTGCGCACGGCTGCCGGGCAGGTGGCGAGTCTGCATGCCTCCTGGACACAATGGCGCAATCTGTTCAGCTTCGAGGTTTGTGGCAGTCAGGGCTATCTCTGCGTGGAAGGTTTGGGCGGGAACTATGGACCGGAGCGGTTGCGGATCGGGAAACGCACGGAGAACTCCGACGCACCGAGCGAGCAGGTCCTCGAATTTCCGGGCGAGGATCGTTCCTGGGAGCAGGAATGGTGCGCATTTGTTTCGGCTGTGCGAGGACACGGCATCCCGGTCGCGAGTGGTCGGGACGCCCTGGCAGCGCTGCGGCTGGTCGAGGCGGCCTACCGCGCCGCAGCGGTTGGAGGCGTGATTCGCCCGGAACGGGCTCTGGCAGCAGCACCGGTTGCGGCCGAAGCGGTCCGCTAGCCAGCCGGCAGCCGGAGGGAGGCGGGCAATGGAAAACAGCTCGTACATCGAAAACTACCTGGCCGGGGTCGGCCGCATCGCAGCGACGATCGATCGGGTCGCGATCGATCGCGCCATCGAATTGCTCTACACCGCCTGGCAGCGCGGCAGTACGGTGTTCACCTGCGGCAATGGCGGCTCAGCGAGTACCGCGCAACACCTGGCGGCCGACCTGTTCAAATGCACGATGGCCCCGCGCCAGCCCCGACTGCGAGCGGTGAGCCTGGTGGACAACCTGCCGTTGCTTTCGGCCCTGACGAACGATGACGGCTGGGAAGCCATATATGTGCGGCAACTGGAGACGTTGTTCCGTCCCGGCGATGTGCTGGTCGCGATCAGCGTGCACGGGGGCACGGGACGCGACCGCGCTGGGCTGTGGTCGCAGAACCTGCTTCGAGCCGTGGAATATGCGCGCACGCAGGGCGGGGCGGCGTTGGGACTGTCTGGTTTCGACGGCGGTGCCCTGCGCGAGTTGTGCGACGTCTGCATCGTGGTACCGGACCATTCCACACCGGGCGTGGAATCGTTCCATGTCGTGCTCCATCACCTGCTGACGTTCTGTCTTGCGGAGAAAATCCGTACTCATGCCTGCCGAGAGAAAACGACCCGCTGTTCTGCTTGATCGCGATGGTGTGCTTGTCCGGCTGGTCTGGCGGGCTGGGCGCTGGGTTTCGCCGCGACAGTTGGCGGAGTTCGCGCTTCTGCCAGGTGCTGCGGCCGCTGTGACTCGGCTGCGCGCGGCTGGCTTGCCCGTGATTGTCGTCACCAATCAGCCGGATCTGGCGCGCGGTCTTCTGGAGATGCGAACGCTGGCGGAAATGCATCGCCAGCTGGCCGCACAGCTCGCGGTGGATGCTATCTATGTCTGCCCACACGATGACGCCGACGGCTGTGCGTGCCGCAAGCCGCGTCCGGGGCTGTTGCTGGCTGCTGCGCGCGACTTTTCCCTGGACCTGCGCCGTTCGTTTCTGGTGGGCGATAGCTGGAAGGATATCGCCGCCGGGCAAGCCGTCGGTTGTAGGACCGTGCATGTTGCTTCGCCCGCGCTGGAAGCTGAGCTGGGGCGAGCCGACTTTTCCGCCGCGGGAATCAGCGCGGCTGCCGAGTTGATTCTGCGCGTGCTGCGCCGGCTCCCGGCGCGGCGCCGGATAGCCGGGCAGGCGACAGACCGAACGGCCCGGCGTGGTTCCCGCAACCCGTGGGTGTGTCGCACGGGGCCCTGACCGTGCGGACGGCAGGGGACAAGGAGCAAGCGTGGCGAGGTTCGAGGTCGAAGCCGGCATTGCGCCGGAGTCTGGCGGAATGGCGCGCTCGGTCGCTGGACTGATTCTTCTGTCGGTGCTCTCGCCGGCTGCCGGCCTGGCTGTGGAGATGGCTCTGGCTTGGCGGTTCGGTGTGTCGGCGGAAGTCGATGCGTTTCGCGCCGCAAGCGCTTTCCTCGTTCTCGGTCAGCAGTTGCTGGTTGTTCAGGTGCTGCCGCACATCCTTGTGCCACTGTTTGCTGAACTCCGCTCCCAAGGACGTGCCGCGTTCGCCTGGCAGATGACCCTGCGCCTGATGGGGTTGCTGCTGTTCCTGTTCGGAGTCGTGGCTATGGTTGTGTTTCTGTGGCCGGAACGCCTGGTCAGCGTGCTCGCTCCGGGACTGGACGCAGAATCGGCTGCCACCGCAGCCACGATGCTGCGTTGGTTTGCGCTCGGTTATTTGCCGCTGGTCGCTGCCGGCACGGCTGCCGGTGTACTCCAGGCCCACGGCATCTTCTGGTGCACGCCCGTGGCCCAACTCGTCGGGCACCTTACCCTGGTGCTGGCGATTCTCGTTCTGAGCCATATGCTGGGCGTACGCGCGTTGGTGGTGGGTGCCATGGCCGGCCCTCTCGCAGCCCTGGGTTTGCACTGGGTGCGTGCGCAGCGACTGAAGCCGGCAGCATCTGGCGAGCCGTCTTTGCCTGCTCCGATCTGGTCTCCGACGTTGCGTCGGATCGTTCTGTCCTTGCTTCCCCTGTTCGGGGTCTTCGTGCTCGGGCAGGTGGTTTCGGTTCTGGTTCTCCGGGTCGTGTCCCATCTGGCAGAAGGCAGCTTGGCGGCCCTGGGCTACGCCTATAAACTCGGTATGCTGGTGGCACTGGTGCCGGCAGCGCTGACGACCGTCTGGTTCCCGCGGCTGGCGGACAGCCATGCGAGTGGGGGCAACGCCCGTTTGCGTCATACGAGCACCGAGGCATTGCGTTTGGTACTGTTTTCCGGTGTGCCACTCAGCCTGCTTTGCTTCGCGCTGCGTGAACCGCTGGTCGAGCTGCTGCTAGGCCGGGGTGCATTTGACGCCGACGCGGCTCGTCTGGTCAGCCGCTTGTTTGGTCTGTTGCTGCTGGGCGCTCCTGCCACCATGGCCTACGTGATCCTGGAGAAAACCTGTTACTCGATGCGGAGGAACGGGTTGCCGTTCGCCGTGCAGTTGGCGGGCACAATTGCGTTGGCGCTGATGCTGCCCGAAGTCGCTGCGCATCGCGGAGTGGAGGGCGTGGTGCTGGCTCTGGTGGCCATCGCCTGGAGCAGCGCTTTCATCCTGGCCGGCGTTCTGGGATGGCGCTGGCGGGTCGTGCAGGGGGCTTCGGCGGCCCGACTGTTGGCAGGGACAACGCTGGCTGCGCTGGCCGCAGCCTGGGTGGCGGCGCGCGTGCGCGGGATTTTCATCACGCCGCCCCCGCCATGGGGGCTCTGGCCGACGGTGGCCGGGGGCTCTGCTGGTCTCGTTGTATTCCTGCTCGCGACGCGACTGTGTGGCGTGGCCGAAGCGCGCCAACTTTTTGCCGTCCTGCTTCGCAGCGCGCCGCTGGGGAAGAAAAGCCGGCACCGCGATGGGTAACCGGCACCGGTGGGGTGCTGAAGAACAGCCATGAAACTTTGTTTCTACTCGAATGTGTTTGCCCCGAGCGTCGGAGGCATCGAAGTCACAACCGAAATCCTTGCGGAGTGGTTTGCCCAACGGGGCGCTGCTGTGACCGTGGTGACGGAAACCCCGGCAAACGGCCCGGAGCCGTGGCGGCCCTATGCGGTGGCCCGTCGGCCCGGCCTGCGCAACCTGACGCGCATCTTTGCGGCCCACGAGCTGATTCATGTGAACGGGATGAGCGTACGCGCCGTTCTTGCCGCTCGATGCGCTCGTGTGCCTGTCCTGGTGACCCACCAGACCTACAACGCCCAGCTGCCGCGCAGCCCGCGTGCCGTGTTCGCTGTGGTTGCAGCGGAGGGACCGCTGCGGCTGCTGCACGCTGCTGCCAGCGCTGCTGTCATGCGCCTGGCGCAGCGGAATGTGTGCATCAGTGCCTGGCTCCGCCAGTGCCTGCGGCCACCGCATTGCCGGATCATCGGCAACCCGGTTCATCCCCGATTTCGTCCTTCGCCGGAAGCGAAGCCGGGGAACCGCTTCTGCTTTGTGGGCCGGTTGGTTGCCGACAAAGGCTGCGACTTGCTGTTGGAAGCGCTGGCACGCTGCGCCCGCAGGGGTCAGCGTTTCGAGGCCGATATATACGGTGACGGTCCCGAACGCAGCCGCCTGCAGGCGCTGGCCCACACACTGGGGCTAACCGACCAGGTCGTGTTCCACGGTGTCGTGCCCAGCGAAGCGTTGCACCAGGTCTACCTGCGCAGCCTGGCCCTGGTTGTGCCCTCCCGCTGGCCGGAGCCGCTTGGAATCGTGGCCCTGGAGGCGATGGCCTGCGGTCGAGCGGTTATCGGTTCGGCTGCGGGAGGACTGGGCGAGGTCCTGTGCGGAGTCGGCCTTCAGTTTCCCAACGGGGATGCTGCGGCTCTGGCGCACTGCCTGGAGCGGTTAGCGACGGACGTCGCGCTGCGCTGCGAGCTGGAAGCACGAAGCTCGATGCGCGCGCGCAGCTTTTCCCTGGAGCACATCGCCGCCTGTTACAACGAGCTCTATCAGGAGATGCTGGGGGAAACCAGTCGCCGCGCGACCCGCGTTGTCCAGACCGGTCGGTACGGTGTGCTAGTGGCGCATCCGGGCACACAGCATTCCTTGGAGACGGCACAGGGACTGGCCCAGGTTGGGCTGCTCCGCCGCTACTACACCAGCCTGTATGTTCGTCCGTGGTGGTTCCGCCTGCTGCGGGCCGCAGTGAACGGTCGCGCGAATCCACTCGGGCAGCGACTCCGCAAACGCTACAGCGCGGAGCTCGCTGCTGAGCGGGTCGCCACCCACCCGTGGCTGGAGGTGCTCTACCTGGGTGCCGCGCACCTTCCCATCGCGCGCCCGCTCGCCGAACCGTTGCTCCGCTGGCGCAACGAACGCTTCGATGCGTACGTGGCGCGACGTCTTGTCCAGGAGCGCCCGGCGGTGGTGCTGGGATATGACACCTCGGCGCTGCGGGCCTTTCAGCGGGCCCGCCAGCTCGGCATCCGCTGCGTACTGGATCAGACGATCGGACATCTGCGCACCGCCGCAGTGCTCTACCGGGAAGAGGCCGAACTCCATCCGGATTTCGCAGACTCGCTGCCCCCTGCGCCGCCCCCCTGGCTGATCGAGCGCTGCACGCACGAGGCGCTGTTGGCCGACTGCGTTCTGGCTCCCTCCGAGTACGTCCGCAACACTCTGACGGCCATCGGCGTCGCCGACGAACGCATCGTGCTCTTGCCCTACGGCGCCGATACAACACGATTTTCCCCGGCGCCGTCCCGCAACGGCCGTCCGTTTCGGTTGTTGTTTGTCGGCCAGCTCAGCCAGCGAAAAGGACTGAAGTATCTGTTGGAAGCGTTCGTCCGGCTCCGATTGCCCGATGCGGAGCTGGTTCTGGTGGGCCCGGTGCTGGGTTCCGGCGACGGACTGCGCCGTTACCGTGATTGCTTCCGACATGTGCCGCCAATTCCGCAAACGGAGCTGCCCGCCTGGTACAAGCAGGCTGATGTGTTTGTGTATCCCTCGCTGCACGAGGGTTCGGCACTGGCCATCTACGAGGCACTGGCTTCCGGTCTGCCCGTCATCACCACGCCGAACAGCGGCTCGGTCGTGCGCGACGGTTGGGAAGGTTTCTTGGTGCCGATCCGCGACGTGCCGGCGTTGGCGGAACGAATTCTGTTTCTCTACGAAAATCCCGAACTGCGCCACGAACTGGCTCGCCGCGCCCGTGCTCGCGCAGAGCAATTTTCCTGGACATTGTATCGGCACCGGTTGGCAGCCGTGTTGAGCCGGCTGACCGAATCGATTGCAGCGGAGGCCCGGCCGTGAATGGTGTCCGCACAACAGCCTCGCTCAGAATGGTGCTGACTCCGGCGATAATTCTGTCGGCGGGTCTGTTGTTTGCTCTGCTCGCCGCGCAACTGATCCTCCGCGAATGGGGTTGGTTGACCCTGCTCGGGCTGATTCTGCTGTTCTGTCTCGGGCTGATGCTGCAGCGTTGGCAGCGCGGCTATTACGGTTTGCTCGTTTATCTGCCGTTTTCCGGCGCAGTAACGCTGGCATTCTACCCTTGGGAAGGACCTCCGTTCGCTCATCCTTTGCTCTACAAGGACCTTTTTTTTGCGCTGCCGGCGTATCTGGGCTTTCTAGGGGCCCGGGTGCTGCGCCGCAGGGTTCTTCCGGATTTTGCCCGAGCTCCGGCGCTCTGCATGCTCTTGTTCGCGCTGCTGGTCTTCCTCCAGGCCTTCCGTACGGGTGTGACCACGCCTTTGGTTGCAGCCATTGGCATCAAGGTCTGGCTGTTCTACATGCCGCTCTATTTGCTGACGGCTGCGCTGCTGGCCGACCTCGAGCGGTTGCGTACGCTGCTGCGGACGTGCGTCGTACTCGCAGTGGTGCCCTGTCTGGTCGGCTTGGCGCAGTACCTTCTGGGACGCATCTACGGCCACCAGGAAGTCATGGAAGCTATCTACGGTGTGGCGGCCGCGCACGTCACCCAGGAGTTCACCGTATTTGAAGTGGGAGGCGGCTATCTGGCTCCCCGCATCCCGGCGACGTTCAGCAGTGTGACGCAATACTTTGCCTACACGCTGGCGATGTTGGTGCCATGCTACATCCTCAGCCGCAGCGACCCGACGCCGCGCTGGCGCCGCGTGGGAAGCTGGATGCTGGCTCTGGTAGCGATGGCCTCGTTGTTGTCCGGCGCACGGGCAGCGTTCGTTTTCGTTCCTCTTCTGCTCGGGCTGGCCTACGGGTTCGATCGTGGCTTTGGCGGATTGCCGCGTGCGCTGCTGGTTTTCGCCCTGGTGCTGGCCCTGGCCCTGGGCATCCTGAGCGTTTCAGCCAGTAGCCTGTTCGCGCACATCTGGGAACTACTGGTCGCCTACGCGGAGCAGACGGCGTACCTCGATCTGATCCAGGCGATTCGAAGTTCTCCCTTTGGGAGTGGAACCGGCACGAACACCGGTCCAGCCCGACATGCGCTGGATGATCCGGAAGCTTTCGTGGCCGTGGAGAACTACTACGCCAAAGCCGTCCTCGAACTGGGATGGCTGGGGTTGCTATTGCTCTGGTGGCTCTTCGCCGCGCTGATTGCTGCTGCCTGGGGTGCGCGGCAGCGGCTGCGTTCTCCGCTGCTTCGTACGACCGCCTGTGCGGTGCTGGCCTTTCTGCTCGTCATGGCGTTGAACTGCTTCAAAGGTTGGCTGATGGATCTGGACCCGATCAATGTCTACTTCTGGGTTTTTGCGGGCATCGCAGGCCGACTGGTAGCGGTATCGGAGGCGGAAGACAGTCCCGCCACAGCTGCAACCTCGGAGACAGGCTAGGAGCTGCCATGAAACTACTCGTGGTCGGGCATCCGTACGCGGTGGCCTACTTGCAGGGCAAGTTCATAGCCATTCAGCAGGTCGGAGCGAACGTTTCGCTACGGCTGTTGACGCCGCGCGCGGTGCCCCACCCGTTCCGCACCTATCCTCATGAAGTTCACCCTCAACTCACTGCTGAACAGGTGCCTGCCTTGCGCTCGGCGCTGTGGCATTCCCATATGACTTACCTGTTCGACCCGCTCGCTCTGGCGCAGCAATTGCGAACTTTCGCGCCCGATGTGATCCACATCGAGGAAGAGCCGCAGGCGTTTGTAACGGTCGAGACCCTGTTGCTGCGTCAGCGTTACGCTCCGCAGGCTGCGGTGACTCTGTTCACCTGGGACAACCTGCTGCGCCGTCGAGCGTTTCCGTTGAACACAGCGAAGGCTCGACTGCGTGCGTTC
Organism: Acidobacteriota bacterium; assembly: GCA_037442425.1. Taxonomy (GTDB): domain Bacteria; phylum Acidobacteriota; class Terriglobia; order Acidiferrales; family UBA7541; genus DSGC01. The sequence goes on from JBBIQG010000004.1 coordinate 92,522, forward strand.
AGTCTGCGACGGGCTACGGCTGTCATTTGCGGCAATTCGGAAGCTGCACGGCGGCTGCGCGAGGAAGGTTGCTTCGCTGGGCCGGTCACCGTGCTGCCTCAGCAGGGCTTGGACCCCGTCGAACATGCCACGCATCCGGAGCCGGAACTGCGCCGCGCACTCGGACTCGACGCCAGCCTCTGCGTGGGCTATGCCGGCCGGCTGATTCCCGAAAAAGGCATCCGCCTGCTTCTGCTCGCCCTCGGCGGTCTGCTGCACCTTCCCTGGAAGCTGCTGCTGGTGGGCAGCGGCCCGCTGGAATCCGAAATCCGCGATGACTGGATGGTTCGCTATCCCGGGCGAATTGTCCAGGTTCCCGCGGTGCCTCATGAACAGGTGCCTCGCTACCTACGCGCCATGGACATTTTTGTGCTCGCCTCTTATCGCACGCCAAAATGGAAGGAACAGTTCGGGCTGGCCCTGGCGCAGGCAATGATGGTCGGACGGCCTTCCGTCGTTTCTGACTCCGGCGCGATTCCGGAAGTAGCCGGACCGGGCGCTCTGGTCGTCCCCGAAGGGAACGTAGCGGAGCTTCGTCAAGCCCTGCAGGCGCTGCTGACCTCGGCTGCGCTCCGCGACCTGCTCGGTCAGCGTGCGCGAAACTTTGCGCTGAGCCGGTATGCAATGACCACCGTGGCCGCAGGCTATTGTCAAGTGTTCGCACAGGCTTGGCAGCTTCACCGCAGTCAAGCTGTGCCCGCCGGTGCCGTGGATCATCGGGAACCTCCAGAACAGGTGCTCGTGCAGTGATCCGAACCGTCGAATGCATCTGCCGCGGCGCGAGGAATTTCCCGGAGCACAGGCACAGCGTGAGTCGCGCCAGACGGGCTCTATGCTCCGCATCTTGCAGGTGATCGCCAGTCTTGCGCCGCGATACGGCGGACCGTCCGTGGCCTGTCCGGCTTTAGCGCGGGCACTAGTCCGACTCGGTGCCACGGTCACCGTGTTCACCACGAACGTGGATGGTCCGAGAAAACACAGGCTTCCGTCGGGGACAACCGAGCAGCGCGACGGTGTGCAGTACGAGTATTTCGATGGTTGGACATGGCCTGCCGAGTACAAGTTCTCACCGGCATTGGCTCGCGCACTGTTCCATCGAGTGGCTGCATTCGACGTCGTACACATCTACTCGATGTACATCTTTTCGGCCACGGCGGCAGCGTGGGCCTGCCGTCGCCGGGGTGTGCCCTATCTGCTCCAGCCACACGGAACGCTGGACCCCTATCTTCGCCGCCGCCATGCCCTGCGCAAGCGCGCCTATGAATGGCTGATCGAGCGCCGCAACTTCCGCCACGCTGCCGCGGTGCTATTCAACACTCCAGAAGAACGTCGCCTCGCGGAAGCGTGGCTGAACCACCTCGTCGGTTCTGCCGAGGTACCCGAACGCGCTGTTGTGCCTGTCGGTGTGGAGGAACACTGGTTTGCGCCCAGCGACCCTGCGGTTTGCGCCAGCTTGCTGGCTCGCTTCCCAGAACTTTCCGGCAAGCAATGGATCATTTTCTTTGGACGACTCAGTTTCAAAAAGGGACTGGATGTTCTGGCTCGGGCCTTCGCGGAGGTAGCCCGACGAAATCCGCAGGCTCATCTGGTGGTTGCCGGTCCGGATACGGAGGGGTTGGGAGCCCAGTTGTGCGCTTGGCTGCAACAGGCGCAAGTGCTGGAAAAAGCTAGCTTTGTTGGCGTCTTGGACGCGCAACAGAGTCGTGCCTTGCTCGGCGCCGGCACAGTGTTCGTTCTGCCTTCCTACAGCGAGAATTTTGGACAAGCGGTTGCAGAAGCGATGGCCTGCGGGCTGCCCGTGGTCATTTCTGACCGCGTGAACCTGTGCTCTGCAGTGGCTCAGGCGGGCGCCGGACTGGTGGTGCCGTGTGAGTCCGCCGCGACTGCAGCGGCCATTGAACAGATTCTCCGCCAGCCGGCGCAGGCACGCGCCATGGGTGAGCGCGGGCGAAGGCTGGTCGTAGAAAGGTACAACGGGCAGACAGTGGCCGGCCAGATGCTCGCACTCTACCAGCGCGTGGCTCTGCGCAGTAGCCGTGTGCGAGCCGGTTTTTTTCGCGATGGCCGCGAGTCGCCCGGTCGATTCAGACGATGGTGAAGCAACCCACGCGCGACTTCTACTTCACCGTGCTCCGCCCGCTGCTCCGGCTGAACCATTGGCGCTGGCGGCTGCAGGGGGTTGGTGGCAACGGCCGGGAACTGCATCTGCACCTCGGTTGCGGCAGAAAATATCTGCGAGGTTTCGTCAACATTGACGGCAACCTGTTTCGCAAGTCGGACCTGGTGCTCGACCTGCGCAATGGTCTACCCCTGCCGGACAACTCCGTGCGCACGATCTACAGCTCGCATGTCTTCGAACATTTCTATCCAGACGACCTTCAGGCCTTGCTGCGCGAATGCCATCGTGTCCTCTGCCCGGGAGGCGGCATGCGCATCGTGGTGCCCGACATGCAAGCTGCCGTCGTCGCCTACCTGACCGGACGCGCCGATTTCTTTTCCGATTTTCCGCGCCCGCACCGTTCGCTGGGCGGCAAACTGTCCAATCTTCTTTTCTGCGAAGGCGGCCACCGCCAGGGGCTGGATTTCTCCTATCTGCAGGAGCTGCTCACCGATGCCGGCTTTCGCGAAGTACAGCGAATGCGGTTCAGGCAAACCCGGCTCTACTCACCCTCCCGCTTCGCGCAACTGGAGCAGGAAGAAGTCGGCGTGGCCTCGATCTCCCTGTTCGTCGAAACCTGGAAGTGAAGTGTCTCTGAGATCATGCAAAAACTCCCCATCTCGGTGCTCATCCCCACACGGAACGAAGAGGCCAACATCGAAAAATGCCTGCATTCACTCGACTGGGCCGAAGACGTCTGGGTCGTGGACTCGCATTCCAGCGATCGCACGGTCGAACTGGCCCGCACACGCGGTGCTCACGTCGTTTCGTTTACCTGGGACGGACGCGGGCCGCGCAAAAAAAACTGGGCCCTCGCGCACCTGCCGTTCCGACACCCCTGGCTGCTGCTGCTCGATGCCGATGAAGAAGTCACACCGGAGCTGCGCGAGGAGATCACCCGGCTGCTCGAACGCGGCCCGAACTGCGCCGGCTACCTGATTCGCTACCACTACGAATTTCTCGGACGGCGTCTGCGACACGGCGACCCGCTCTGGAAGATGGCCCTGGTGGAACATCGTCGCGCACGCTTCGAGCAGATCTGCGTTCCGGAAGTGGACCGCTATGACGTCGAGTTGCACGAGTGGCTCTGTGTGGATGGCCCGGTGGGCCGGCTGCGCGCTCCACTGCTCCATCGCGATGCCGAGGACCTCCGCCACTTCTTCGATCGTCACAACACCTACTCGGACTGGGAGGCGCTGCTGCGCACACGCTATGCCCACCGCGACCGCAGCGGCGAGGTGCGCCCGCGGCTGTGGGGTTCGCCCGTCGAGCGGCGTCGCTGGCTGAAACGGCTCTTTCTGGCTGTCCCCGGCCGTCCGCTGCTCTACTTTTTCTACTCTTACTTGCTGCGCGGAGGCTTTCTCGACGGGCGTGCCGGATTTCACTACAACGCCCTGAAGGCTTTCTACTGGTATCAGGTTCGTCTGAAAGAATACGAAATCCGCCTGCGCGACCCCGCCGCCACTCGCAGGCCACCCGACGACCTTTCGTCCCGGAAGGTTGCAACGCATCCGGTCAGCGACCGCATCGCGCGCGACCGCCAGTTGCAGTTCTACCGGGAATCCGTGGATGCGGAAGAAGAAATCACACGGCCGCGCGGCTATCCCCGTCCCGTCCGCTATTTGCTCGAGTTCAAGCTGCGCCGTGGGTTGGATTTGCTCTGGAAAACTGCGTCCGCCGATGGCTTCGCTTCTGAAACGGTGCTCGTGATCTGCTGCGGCTCGGGCATGGAGTCCGAATTCTTGGTTCGGCGAGGCTTTCGGGTGACGAGCCTGGATATTTCGTACGAGGCCGTCGCCCGCGCACGCGAACGTTGCCGCCGCTATGGCTTCCCCTGCACGCTGCTGGTGGGCGACGCCGAGCAGTTGCCCTTTCTTGACTCCTCGTTCGACTTCGTTTTTGTGCACGACGGACTGCACCACCTTTCGGACGCTTACCGCGGCGTGCTCGAAATGCTGCGCGTGGCACGTCGCGCCGTGGTCATCGCCGAACCCGCCGACGCCGCTCTCACCCGCCTGGCCGTTCGGCTGGGCATCAGCGGGGAATACGAGGAAGCCGGAAATTTTGTCTATCGACTCGACCCCGGTCGGCTGGCCCGAATCTTCGCTGCGGCCGGTATGCAGCGCTGGGCCATGCAGCGCGACCTGGTCTATTACCAGCCTTGGACATTTCGCTTCTATCGGTGGTTCGACTCGACGCCGCTGTTCCGGTTGTTTCAGGTCTTTTTTCTCGCAAGCAATGCCCTGATCGGGCGTTGGGGGAATTCTCTAAAAGCGGTCGCCTGGAAACCGGAGTCGGTTGGGTCGAAACCGGATTCGCCGGCTGCGGAGCGGACCGCCGACCCGGAAGCGCAGTCCGCAGGCCGCTACGTCCTGGCTGCCCGGGAAGGCCGTTCGGAATGAAGAAAAACCTCCAGGAGGTCGGCTGCAGATGCATATTGTGCTCGTGGCGATGAATTATGCGCCGGAGCCAACCGGCATCGCTCCGTTCAACACCGGTCTCGCCGAGCATCTGGCCAGCGCGGGACACCACGTCACCGTGTTGACGACGTTTCCCCATTATCCCGCTTGGCGCCTTGCCGAGGGTGATCGCGGCCGATGGTTGAGATGCGAGCAACGCAACGGCGTTTCCGTACTCCGTTGCCGAGGCTACATCCCCGCCCGACGCAGCACGCTGCGCCGCATCGCCTACGATTCCGCGCTGGCTGTGCCGTCTCTGCTGCTCGGACTTCGACTCTCTCGCCCCGATGTGGTGCTCGCCGTCAGCCCGCCGTTGCAATTGGCCCTCGCTGCCGGACTGCTGGCGCGGTGGCATAGGGCGCACTTCCTGCTCCAGGTCAAGGACCTGGTTCCGGATGTCGCCATCGCCCTGGGCCTGCTGCGGCATCCGCTGGCAGTGCGTGCCGCACGGTGGCTGGAGCGGCTCGTCTATCGCCGCGCCGAGCGCATTCTCCCCATCTGTCCCGGATTCTGCGAAAACCTGCGCGGCAAAGGCGTGCCCGAAGAAAAACTGCTCCTGCTGCCCGACTGGATTGACACCGAAGCCATTCGCCCGCTGCCGCGCCAGAATGCGTTCCGCCGAGAACTGAGCATCGCCGAAGACACCTTCGTCATCCTGCACAGCGGCAACATGGGTGCCAAACAGAAACTGGAAAATGTGCTGTACACCGCTGAACGGGTCGCCGATTCGCCGATGCTCTTTCTGCTCGTCGGCGATGGCTCGGAACGCCTGCAACTGGAACGAATGGCACACACGCGTCGTCTGCACAATGTCCGCTTCTTGCCGCTGCAGCCCGCCGGGCGGCTCGCCGAGATGCTGGCGGCTGCCGATGTCCTGCTGCTGAATCAGGCTGCCGCGATTGTGGACATGGTGATTCCTTCCAAACTGCTTACCTATCTGGCCGCCGGCCGCCCGGTGGTCGCAGCGATTCACGAAGCCAGTGAGGCGGCGGGCTTGATTCGGGCCGCCGGCTGCGGCGCCGTCGTGCCCCCTGAAGACCCGGAAGCACTGGCCGGCACTTTGCTCCAGCTCGCCCGCTCGGACCGGCTCCGCCAGCGGTTCGGCGAGGCCGGTCGGCGCTACGCCACCGAACATTTCGAACGCCGCCGCGTGCTGGCACGCTACGAGGAATTTTTTGCCGGGCTGATGTCGCCGCAGTCGCTCTCGCCGACCTCGCCGGCCAGAGTCGCGCCGGCGCGCACAGGCTCCCGTTAGGAGACTTCCATGCGCGGGCTGGCTTCTGTGCTCGGTGCCTGCCTGTGGGCTGCTGCGCTGGGCTTTGGCGGCACAGAAGTGTACACCCTGGCTGCCGTTCAATTGGTTGTGCTCGCGCTGGCCATCGGGCTTCTCTGGACCCGGCGCCAGAATCCAGAACAGCGTGCACGGCTGCCTTGGTTGGTGCCGGTGCTGTTGCTTGCGCTCGTGTTCGTCCAGCACGTGCAGCTCGCCCGAGAAGGCTATACGCTGCCGATGCACTTGCCCTGGCTGGTCACCTACCTGGCCGTGTTTCTGATTGCTGCCCGGGTCGGCCAGCAGGCCGGTGCCCGCAGGCTGTTGCTTGCGACCATCCTCCTGCTCGGTGTGCTGGAGGCGCTCTACGGAATGGTGCAATACCTGGCCGACTGGCACCGCATCTTTGCCCTGCAGAAGGTGTACTACACCGCGCACGCTACCGGTACCTACGTCAACCCGAACCATTTCTCCGGCTTGCTGGAGATGATTCTGCCGCTGCTGGCGGCTGCGGCGCTCTATCACTGGGAATGCTGGTCGCTGCAGGGTGCCCTGCGGCGGAAGCGGGACGAAGTTCGGGAAGTGGACGCGCTGGCTCGTGCCTGTTTTTTTTCTGCTCTGGCTGTGTTCCTGCTGTCGGCCATTCTGTTTTCCCGTTCGCGGATGGGCATCCTGAGTGCCGCGGTAGGCACGGGAACTCTTTCCCTGGCCTGGCTGTTTTCGACCCCCTATCGGCGCCGTGCGATTGTGGTTTTGGCGATTTTCCTGGTGGTCGTTGCCGGGTTCAGCGTCTGGATCGGTCTGGATCCGGTGTTCGAACGCTTCGCGCAACTGGAAGCGGACACAGTTCCGCGGCTGCAGGTTTGGCGTGACGCCCTCGCCCTGGTTTCCGCGCATCCCTGGTTGGGCAGTGGCTTCGGCAGTTTTGCCGACGTCTATCCCCAGGTGCAAACTGCGCTTCCGGAAAAAATCGTCGAACACGCACACAACGACTATTTGCAGGTGGCTGTGGAACTGGGCGTGCCGACAGCGCTGTTGCTGTTTGCTGCTATCGCGTGGCTGGTGGTGCGAGGTTTGCTCGCGGGCATGTTCCGACCCTTGCGCAGTCCGGAGCGATTCGAGCTGCTCGGTTGTGCTGCCGGTGTGCTGGCGCTGCTTGTGCACTCGGCGGCCGACTTCAACCTGCAACTTCCTGCCAATGCAATGCTGTTTGCAACGTTGCTCGGGATTCTCGCCGCGATGGTCGCACCCGCGGATTCCCGAGCGCGCCTGCACCGGGCTTGAGACCTCGGCTGCGCTAGGGCACTCTGCGCAGGCTCACGGCGTCCAGCCAGAAAGTGCCCGCGATGCGATTGTCCAGTCGCTGGCTCGGCAGCCGCGTGACACGGACCACCAGGATGCGCGTCTCTTTTCCGGTGCGCAGTTCGAGTGAAAGTTCTGTCCATGGATGTGTGCCGGTCATCGCGGGTGCAGTCCACCTCAGCCGTTGCGGTGCATCCGGGTCGAAGATCTCGAGTTGCGGGCCGCGGTCGGTCGTCACGGCTTCGCTGCGGACCCAGGCCGTGAAGCGATACAGCGTTTCGGCCATCACGGGCACATGCTGGAAGACGTGTGTGAAGTGCACGTTCTGGCGGCCATCGAATCGGATCACCAGTGCACGCTGTCCGTGCTGTGCTATGCCGGCTTCGATGGCCGCTCGTGCTCCTTCGGCGGCGTAGATGTGCCAGTCGAGCCCGGCATTCCAGGCTTCCTGTTCAAAGCTGCCGTTCGTGATCGACTCACCGGCGGGTGTCGGCGTCGGATAGAGCTGCTGCCAGGCTGACTGCAGGGCCGCGAGCCGGCGGCTGCGCAGCAACAGGTCCAGATACGGGAACACCCGCTGCGGAGCAAACATCTCCCGCTGCGCAAGGAGCAGCGCCCAGATGGCCTCGGCTTCGTCGGCACGGTCGGTGGCGGCAAGAAAATCCAGATAGTCGAGGAGCACTTCCGTCTGGCGCGGCAGCAGTTGGGTGCGAATGCGCTCGGGGTCGGCCGCGCGCCAGGCCAGCGCGAACACGGCCCGGCGGAGCTGCGGGTCTTGGACTGCTGCTCGTTGCAGTGCCGCGAAGGCGGCGTCCAACTCACCGGTGCGCAGATAGAAATTCCCGGCCTGCCAGTTGACCTGCGGTGAATTCGGCGCCCGGTGCTGCGCGTGTTCATAGGCTTGACGTGCTTCCGCAGATCGGCCAGCCCATTCGTACGCGCTGCCGAGCTGTAGCCAGAACTCGGCTCGGCGTGGGGCGAGCGCTGCCGCACGCTCGTACAGTTCGAGGATTTTCTGCGGGTCTGCTTCGATCAGGGCGGCCTGCCGCCCGCGCGCCAGGGCGGCGTAGTAACGCGCTTCTCGCGGGTTCCACGCGATGGCGCGCTCGAGATCCGTCAACGTGCCTTGGCGGTAGTACCAGTGCCCGACGGCACGAGTGACTGCCAAATATAGACAGTAGAGTAGAAGCAGCGTCAGCAGCAGCCGTGCAATCGAGCCGATCCTCCGCTGGCTTCGCCAATGGCCGAACATGCCCGGCCTCGAACGACCCTCGAAAAAAAGCCAGCAAGCCGCGGGCCAGTCGGTCGGCACGTCTGCAGCAAAGGATCAGAACAACCAGACCGAAGCCGCTTGCCACGCGCCCAGCAGGAAAAGAAAAATGGCAAACACCCGACGCATCCGGGTGGGCGTAAGCCTTTGTGCCAGACGGCTGCCCAGCACTCCGCCGATAAAAACCCCGGGGATGATCAAAAGCCCCACACGCCAGTCCACATGTCCCGCACGGTAGTATTCCAGAAATGCAAGCAAGCCAGTGGGAGGTACCAGCGCTACTAGACTGGTGCCTTGGGCGCGGTGCTGTTCAAAATGGAACAGGAGCACCAAAAGCGGAACCAGCAGAATTCCGCCGCCCACCCCGAACAACCCTCCCAGTACACCTACCACGCAGGCCACACTGAAGATGTAGAGCAGTCGCACGGAGTTTTCAGACATGATTGCTGCTCACAGGCCGCGCTGGGTATGACTTCCGCAGAAGCATCGCAGCGGCGAACATCAGGAACACTCCGAAGGTCGCTCGCAGGTCGTCCGCGGGGACTTGGATCGCCATCAGGCTGCCGAAATATCCGCCCAGAAAAAAACCCAGGGCACAGGTCCAGCCCGCGCGCCAGTCTACCTGCCGTCTCTTCCAGTACGCGTACAGCGCGCCCAGCCCGAGCGGCGGCAGTTGGATGAACAGCGAGGTTCCCTGCGCCAGGTGCTGGTTCATACCCAGCAGAAAACTCAGCGCAGGCACGAGCAGGATTCCGCCGCCCACGCCCAGCAATCCCACCGCAATGCCAATCGCCAGCCCGAGCAAAAGGATCAGAATGTTTTCCACGTGCAGCTCCGCGAACGGTCTCTGCGTTCTCTCCAGCCGGTCGTTCGGGGCGCCATCTTCTGCCGAAACGCGCTCGGCGGGCAACAGGTTTTGCATCCCCGGTGCAGGTGCGGTCACACCTTTTGACGGTGCGGGAATCCTGCTATAGTCGGGCCGCCGAACTGGAGCGAATCGGTGAAGGAGCCCACATGCAGGACCTGTGCCTGCAGATCCGCGAGCAACTGGCGGAAAGCTGTCGCGTCAAGCAGAGTTTTTCCGACGAACTGATTGCGCGAATCGCTCGCTTTGCGGAACGAGCCGCAGCGACGATTGCCGCCGGCGGAAAAGTGGTCTTGTTCGGCAACGGGGGCAGCGCGGCCGATGCGCAGCACATCGCCGCCGAGCTGGTGGTCCGCCTGCGGCGTGACCGACCTGGGCTGCCCGCGCTGGCGCTGACCACGAATCCTTCGGTGCTCACCGCGGCGGCCAACGATTACGGCTTCGAACACGTCTTCGCGCGCCAGATCGAAGCCTTGGTGCAGCCGGGAGACGTGCTCGTGGCCCTTTCCACCAGCGGCACCAGTCCCAACGTGCTCCGCGGCGCGGAAGCTGGCCGAGCCCGCGGCGCTTTCGTCGTCGCCATGACCGGGGAAACCGGCGGTGCGCTCGCCGGTTGCGCCGACCTGCTGCTCGACGTGCCGTCCCGGGATTCCCAGCGGATTCAGGAAGCGCACATCACCATCGGCCACATTGTCTGCGGATTGATCGAAGCCCTGCGATTCGGCTGAGGTGCGCCTCACGGCGACGAAGCGGGTTGCAGTTCCACCCGCAGTGATCCAAAGGGCAACTCGGCTTCGATCAGAACTGGCGTGCGGACGAGGTCGTTGGCCAGCCAGAGCCGAAACGATGTCATCGGCACCGGCTGGCCCTCGCGGAAGACGCGCAGGGCGATCTGTTCCGCCTGAAACCATCCCGCCGGTACTTCCACACGGACGTTGCTTTCTTCGCGCTTGGCTCGGACCTCATACAGTGTCCGTCCATCGTGCACGGGCAGGTGCAGCTCCGGAGCCCGCCGCCAGTCCACGGTGCGCAGGTAGTAGATCAGCCCGAGCGGGTCGCGGGTTTCTTCCGGCACGCGCACCGCAGCCCCATTCGCACGGGGCGCTTCCTCGCCCCGCAACAGTTGCACGACGTGCCGCTGCTCCTTGCCTTGCTCGCGCAGGTGCATTTCGAATTGCAAACCGTGCAGGGTTGCCGCTGCGCTGTAGGAGTCGAACTGATCGTCCAGCTCGTAGATCGAACGCACGGGCGCAAGCGTTCGCGCCACCGCTTGAAAGTGCCACGCAGTTCGCTGGTAGAACGAGCGCGGCCCGACAGCGGTCATCTCCACCGTCGCCGCCGCCGGGAAAAATGACCAGCGCACCCGGTAGCCCAGTTTTTCTCCGGTGCGAAACGGCAGCGCCGGCGCATCCTCTGCGGGGCGAGCTGTTGCCGCTGCGGCTTTCGACACCGGCTCGGGCTTTGCCGGCTCAGCCGGTGTGGTCGGAACGGTAGCGTCGGCCTGCGCCGCCGGCGCACAGGAGTCTCTGGATTGGGCTTCCGGAAAGAAGTAGAACCTCGCTCCCAGCACCAGCACGCTCGCCAGGCCGACGACTAGCGCAAATGTACCCAACCACCGTTTCATTGCTTTCTGTTGGACTGCCGGTGCCCCTGCGGTGTTGCCCGAAGGAAATCTTTCTGCATGCTGGCTTGTCCCCCGCCGCGGCCCGGGCTATAGTCAAGCGTACCTGAATCGTGGCGGCTGCGGAAAGCCCTCGCGCGCTGTTCGGCAACTCGGTGCGACGGCTTCCACGGTGCCGCTGTGCAGGTCGCAGAATATCTTCCGGGAAGGGTTCGTTCGCTTCGAACCCAGCCTCAGGTCGCAGAAAAAACCGCCCAGGATGAGCGGCGGGCCTGTTTCGTTGGAGAGCACCGATGCGCTATCTGGTAACCGGTGGCGCCGGTTTCATCGGTTCGCACCTTGTGGAAGCCCTGGTGGTTCGCGGCGAGGAAGTCGTCGTGCTGGACGATTTTTCCACCGGTAAACGGGAGAATCTGGCGGGCGTACACAGCCGCATCGAGCTGATCGAAGGCAGCATCTGCGACCTCGCCACCGTGCAACGCGCCTGCCGCGGTGTGGACATTGTCCTGCACCAGGCCGCGCGTACCTCGGTGCCCCAGTCCGTGCAGGACCCGCTGGAAACCCATGCCGTGAATGTAGACGGCACGCTGAACGTCCTGCTGGCGGCTCGGCAAGCCAAGGTCCGGCGTGTCGTGGTGGCTTCCTCGGCTGCTGTCTATGGCCAGTCGCCGGAGCTGCCCAAAACGGAGTCTATGCGGCCGGAACCGCTCTCGCCGTACGGCGTCACGAAATACATCGCGGAACTCTACGCACAGGTCTTCGGACACATCTACGGCCTGGAAAACGTCTCGCTGCGCTACTTCAACGTTTTCGGTCCGCGCCAGGACGCTCGTTCGCCGTACTCCGGCGTGCTCTCGAAGTTCTGTGCCGCGCTGCTGGCGGGCGAAACGCCGACGATCTACGGGGACGGCACGCAGTCGCGCGATTTTGTCTATGTCGAAAACGTGGTCCAGGCGAATCTGCTCGCCTCTCAGGCGCCGGACGTCTCCGGCATGACCTTCAACATTGGCACCGGCACGCGCATCAGCCTGAAGGAAGTGCTCGGCAGCTTGACCCGCATCGCTGGCATAGCGATTTCTCCGACTCACCTGCCGTCGCGCGCCGGCGATATTCTGCATTCGCAGGCCGATATTTCTCGTGCGCAGCAGTACCTCGGCTACCGTCCGCAGGTCAGCTTCGAAGAAGGGCTCCGCCGCACCTGGGCATGGTACCGACAGCATTCGTTCGCAGGCTAGCGACTAGATTTTCTGGCTGTGCTCGACCGCTTCCGGTCAGGTGCTACTATCCAGTCGGGCTGGCAGTTCGAGGAGGGAATCGAGCAGCAGATCGGGTGGGTGCTCCCGCAGTCGCTCGGCGCCGAGTCCGTAGGTGACGCCGGCGCACCAGATGCCGGCATGGCGTGCGGTCTGCACGTCGATTTCGCTGTCCCCCACCATCATGGCCTCCTGCGGTGCGCACTGGAATTCGTGCAACAGCGCTTCGACGCCCATCGGATCGGGCTTTTTTCGCTCGAAGCGATTGCCCCCGTACACCTGCCGGAAAAACTTGGCCAGGTCGAGGCCCTCCAGAATCTGGCGGCTGAACCGTTCCGGTTTGTTCGTATAGACGGTCAGCAGGGTATTCGGGCGCTGCGCCAGCCGTTCCAACCCTTCGCGGACGCCCGGGTAGGGCACCGTGTGGTCCAGCATGTGGGCCTGGTAGTACTCGAGGAAATATTTCAGCCCCCGCTCGACTTCTTCTTCGCGGACGCCTTCTTCCAGCGCGCGACGGATCAGCATCGGGGCACCCTGACCGATGTAGCTGTAGATGCGCTCCGGTTCCAGCGGCGGCCGGCCCAGCCAGGCGCGCACTGCGTTGACGGAAAGCGCCAGGTCGAGCTTGGAATCGATCAATGTGCCGTCGAGATCGAAAATCAGCAGCCGCACGCCGCGGAAATCTTTTTGGGTTTCCTGCACGCGCTTTGCTCTCCTGTATCCTTCTCGATTCTAACGCAGCCGCACGGTCTTCTTGGGCGTCGGCCAGTGAATTGTTAGAATAACGAATTTGAGCTCGAACGCGTTTCGAGGCAAGCATGGCTGAGATCCGCGCATTTGCCGCCTACCGCTACAACTCCAGCCGCCTGCAACTGGAGCGGGTGCTCACGCAGCCCTACGACAAGATCACGCCGGAGATGCAGGAGCGGTATTACGCGCTCGATCCTTACAATCTGGTGCGGATCGAAAAAGGCAGGCCCGAACCCGGCGACAACGAACGCACCAACGTCTACACCCGCGCCGAGGCCACACTGGAAGCCTGGATCGCCGAAGGAATCTTGGTGCGCGACCCCGCCCCGGCCATCTATGCCTATTTCCAGGAATATGTCGCGCCCGATACCGGCGTGCTCCGCCATCGCCGAGGATTCATTGCGCTCGGCCGGGTGGAAGATTACGAAGCCGGCGTGGTGCACCGCCATGAGCAGACCCTGGCAGCTCCCAAAGCCGACCGGCTCGAGCTGCTGCGCCAGACCCGCGCCCAGACCGGGCAGCTTTTCATGCTGTTTTCCGACCCACACCACCGCGTGGATCGACTGCTCGAAAGTGTCTCCCGCGTGCCTGCCCCGGTCGAAGTGCGCGATGAGTACGGTGTCGTCCACCGCCTCTGGCCCATCGTGGAAGAAGAGACCATCCAGCGCTTCGTCAACGAAATGGTGGACAAAAAGCTGGTCATCGCCGATGGCCACCACCGCTACGAAACCGCACTCGCCTACCGCAACGAGCGTCGCCGAGCCGCCGCTGCCCTCCTGCCCCATGCTCCCTACGAGTTCGCCATGATGACGTTCTTCAACGCCTGCAGCGAAGGGATCGCCATCCTGCCCACGCACCGCGTGATAACCAACCTGCCGGGATTCGATTTCGCCCGCTTTCGCAAACAGTTGGAACCCTACTTTGACTGGTATGCCTATCCCGACTCCGCCGGCCGGTCGCGGCAGGAACGGGAGCAGTTTCGCAAGGACCTGGTGCGGCGCGGCGCCACCCGCACCACGATTGGCGTCTGTGCTGCCGGCGCCGGGTTGTTCCTGTTCGTCCTCCGGCCCAACGTGAACCTCGAGGAATGGATTCCCGACGCCACGCCAGAGCAGCGTCGGCTCGACGTGATGGTGTTGCATCGCCTCGTGCTCGAAAAAGGATTGGGCATTACCCCCGCCGCCGTGCGCAACGAGTCCTATCTCAGCTATGAACGTGAGATGGAAAAAGCTATTGCTGCGGTCGAGAGCGGCCGTGCCCAACTGGCCTGCCTGCTGAATCCAGTTCGGGTGGAACAGGTGATGGAAATTGCGCTCAGCGGGAACGTCCTGCCCCAGAAATCCACCGACTTCTATCCCAAATTGCTCAGCGGACTGACGATCTATCGGCTGGAAGAATGAGCGTGGCCGCACCCGAGAACAGTGTCCCCTGGAGCTCAGCCGCGGGTGTTTGTACCCCCAGCTTTCCGCACGCGATGCTGGCTGAGCCTGCTTGCTTCCGGCCGGGCGACGACTATTGGAAACTTTTGATGGCTGCCGTCTCGCTGTCGTAGACGTCGAACACGGTGATCAGTTTGGTCACCTGCAGAATTTCCTGGAATTTCGACCCCAGATTGGCCAGCTTCAACGTGGCACCCTGATTGCGTGCGCTCTGGTAGCTGGCCACCAGCGTGCCCAGCCCTGCGCTGTCGATGTACGTCACGTTGCGCATATCCAGAACGATCTTGCGCTTGTTGTTGGCCAAAAGGGACTTGACGGTTTCTCGCAACGAGTTGCTTTCTTCACCCAGCACAATCCGTCCATCCAATTCCACCACGGTCACGCCATCCACTTCGCGATTCGTAATCCTCAGTGCCACGTTTCCTCCTTCGACGCAGGACCACCCGCCGCAGCGTCCAGACTCGCCAGCACCGCGCGGTGTCTCGGTTTTGTTTCAGTAGAAATCCGAACAGGACATGTAGTAACCGCAGCCGGGACACACCAGCTTGCAACTTCGCGACTCGAGCGCCCGTGAACAGACAGGACAGTAGTCGCTGGCATTGGCTCCGTTCGGCAGCGGTGCTGCGAGCCCCGTTGGCTCGTGCTGTTCTTGTTCCTCCATTGCGGAGCCGCAAGTTTATAGCACAAACTCAGTCCTGAGGAAAAGCATCCGCGGCCCGGCGACACTCGACGCCGAAGCAGTCACCTCCGTATCGCTTTGCAACCCCACGCCGGGCTGCCGCATCTGGCATAAGAGGATTTGTCTGTGAAACGCTGTTCCCCAATTCTCCTGCTGGCTGCATTGGTGGCCCTTTTCGCCGCGGATGTACAGGCGCAGCAGCGTACGTCGGCGCCACGACTGGCTGGGACTCGTTCCGTCCCTGCGCGCACCGGAACGGTGACTGTTCAAGCCGGTACCGGCACCGCTGAATCCAGCGCCACAGTCGTGCTTCCTGCGGTTTCCGTGGTCGGCAGCGGCGGCAGTGTCCGCAGTTTGCTCCTGGGAGACTTTCCAGTGCCCGGGCTGGGCTTTGACTATTCTCACCTCGCTGCGGTCACTCGCGATCTCGAAGTGCGGGCGTTGGTGGACCCAGTCACGCAGCAGCGGTTGGCCCTGGCACGCGAGATCCGCCGCGAAACGCCCGCCCTGCCGGTCTTGCCCGTCTTCTTCCCGCTGACGCCGAGCGTCGTCGTGCCACCGGTCGTGGTCGTACAACAGCTCGTCGGCGAGCCGCCGAGGGAACAATCGGTCGTCGAACCCGTCGCCGCTCCAGCATCGCTAGAAGCGGCTGCACCGTTTTTGCCGCCTCCGCCGGTTCCCGAGCTGGACCAGATTGTTTTCCTCCGCCGCGATGGCACGCTGGTCCAGGCCGTGGCGTTCAGCATCCGCGGGGACCGCATCGTGTACATCACGCCGGAGGGCATCCGTCGTTCGCTCCGACTGGCCGAGCTGGATCTGGAAGCCAGCGAACAGATGAACGAGGAGCGCGGCACCTCGCTGCAGTTGCGGGCTCGTGTCCGGGCCGAATCCGGCGCCACGCCGTGAATCACTGCGCCCGAGTCGTTTCCGTATCCGGCAGATAGAGGGTGGCTTCGCGCGGCAGTCCGGCGCGCTCGAACTGAATCGTCGTGTGCGTGATCCGGAATTTCTCGGCGAGAAGCGTTGCGATACGGCTCAGGATGCGTTCGCTCTCTTCCATATGCATGTCGGGAATGCGCACGTGGCAGGAAAGTGCATGCAGCTCTGTGCCCAGTGTCCAGACGTGAATGTCATGCACTTCGCGCACTCCTTCGACGCTCAGGATCGTGCGCGCAATGGCTTCGATAGAAACCTCGCGCGGGGTGCCTTCGAGCAGAATGTGGCTGCTCTCGCGCAGAATGCCGAAGCTCGACCAGAGCACCAGCACACCGATGCCGATGCCGAGCAGCGGGTCCACCCAGGCTGCGCCGGTCCAGCGAATCGCCAGTGCGCCCGCCAGAATGGCTACATTGGAAAGTGCGTCGCCCAAATTGTGGATCAGCACGCTGCGAAGATTCAGATCACCGCGCCCGCGCACCAGCGCCAGCGTGATGCCTCCGTTGACCGCTAGGCCGACGACGGCCAGCCAGAGCATCACACCGGTATGCACAGCGACCGGCGTACGCAGCCGCACATACGACTCGTAGAGAATGTAGAGCGCGACCAGTACGAGCAGGATGGCATTCGTGAACGCCGCCAGGATCCCGGCGCGGTGATACCCGTAGGTCTTCTCCGCGGTGGGCGGTCGCTCGGCCAGTCGCAGCGCCGCCCAGGAAACCATCAGCGTGGGCACATCGGTCAAGTTGTGCACTGCATCGCTGATCAGCGCAATCGAACGACCCAGAATACCGCCGATGAGCTCGGCAGCCACCAGGCCGGCCGTGGCTACCATGGACCACTGCAGCACACCCTTCATGCCGGTTGCGTGCGCCCGGGAATGAGTGTGGGCGTTGTGCATGGGCGTGTTCCTGCGGGTGGAAGCGCGTCGGGTCTACGCTCCGAAGTGGCGCGACCGACTTCAGGATTTCGTTCCGGTACCGCGCTGCTGCGAACGCACCGTCAGGCGGATCCGTTCACCCTGACGCCAGTCTTGCTCGCGCTCCACCGCGACAAAATTTCCGGCGCGAAATACCTCGGCGCTGCCCGCTTCGATGGCCACCGAACTCACCACCCGGTCCGGATTCAGGAAAAAGAAAATCCAGCGTGTCGGTCGCGTCACGGCGATTTCCAGATGGTCGAGGATTGCCGTGGCGCCTGAATTGGCCTCCATCTCCAGGATGGAATAGTGCGTGGCGATGCGGAACGACGTCGCCGCTTCATGGATGGAGAGGCTGCGGGCCAGTACCCCTTGCCCGGCTCGCAGACGGAGCTCGCCGAGCGACTGAAACAGTTCGATCGAGTGGCCACCGACGTTGTCCTCCAACCGCACGAAGACGAGCCGACCCGACTCGAGGGGGCCGAGTGCGTGCAACGTAATCTGCACGCGCTCGGCGGGTGTCTGCAGAATCGCGTGGGTCGACGTGAGGTCCAGGATGGGGATCAGGCGGAGCAGCTCCGCCTGATTCTTCGCGGCGAGTGCGGCACGCAATCCCTGCTCGAACGCCGACACCGGATCAACCGTCTGCGTCCGCGCCGCCGGAGCGATCAAGACAACCAGAATCCACAAGAAAACGCGAGGGCAACGCATGGGTCGCAGTCTAACACGGAAACATCCCGCCGGGAAAACCCCGCTGCCCGCAGCTTTGTCTGCGGGGCTAACGGCTTCCCGTCGAGGCTGCGGAACACATGGCTAGGCCTTCAGGGTTTCGATCTCGCGCATCCGCGCAAAGGCCCGGCGCACGTGCGGAATGGTAATCGAGCCACCCACGATCAGCGCCACGTTCAGCGCATCGATCAACTGCTGGCGGCTCCAACCCTCCTCAGCGCAGCGCACCAGATGGTAGGTGATACAGTCGTCGCAGCGGAGCACAGTGGAGGCCACCAAACCCAGCAATTCCTTCGTCTTGGTGTCCAACGCCCCCGGCTCATAGGCCTGGTGGTCGAGCGCGAAGAAACGTTTCATGCCGAGATGGTTCGAGTTCTGAATTTCTTCGTTCATCTCGGCGCGGAATTTCTGAAATTCTGCCAGTGTCTCGGCCATGGTCTCCCTCCGTATTTGTGCGTGCAATCGTCTGGACGGCTGCGCGGCAGTCCGAGTGGCCATTATGGCCAAAATCGCCGCACGCGGCCAGTCGCTCCTGGTCACCTCGCGCGAGACGGTGCACGGTGGACAGATGGTTGTTCTGAACCGCCGATTCGCCCGGTGTGGCTGCGCAAACGCGGTACGGGGCAGGGCAGAAGGAAAACCTTGCCATGGAGCAGTCTGTACTTTATAAAGAAAAGTACTTGACATTTTTCACGGCAACTGCCATCCTGCCGGCGGTGGTTTCGCCCAGCCGTGCCGACGACATGACCGAGCGCCCACTGTTCCACCGAGCCCAGGACGAACTGGCCTACATCCGGCGCACGCTGGAAGCGGCCGGACATCTGACCACGATTCCCGGCCGCGGCTTCGTCGCCATCGGACTGCTGGCCTTGCTGGCTGTAGTAGCCAACCGCCTGTGGACCGGGGCACCCTGGGATGCCACACATCCCCGGGCGGCACTGGCGGTGTGGGGAGCTTTGCTGCTCAGCTCGGCGATGACCGGCACCTGGAGCATGGCGCGCAAAGCCCGCCGCCTCGGCCAGCAGTTCTGGACGCCAGTGCTGCGTCGCGCTGCCTGGGGCTACGGCACGGCCATGATGCTGGGTGGGCTACTCACTTTTGCTGTGCTGGATGGTGGCACGCCAGGCATGCTGCCGGAGGTCTGGTTGGGGTGTTATGGCGTGGCGCTCGGCTCGGCGGGAGTGGTTTCTGTGGCCCCGCTCCGTTGGATGGGCGCGAGTTTTCTGGCTCTGGCTGCTGCGGCCGTCTTGCTGGACGATTCGGCCGGATTGGCCCTGCTGGCGTTGGGCTTTGGCTGGCTGCACATAGCCTTCGGAGCCTACATCGCATGGAGGCACAATGGCTAGGTACCGCAAGGGGGTCTCTGCCGAGCGGCCGCGGCCGGCTCCCGGCGATCTCGACCCACTGATTCACGAGCGATTGCGGCTCGGCATCCTCTGTGCCCTGGCGGTGAACGAATCGCTGACCTTCACCGAACTGCGCAACCTGCTGGAAACCACGGACGGGAATCTGAGCGTGCAGGCGCGCAAACTGGAGGAAGCCGGCTATGTCGCCTGCGCAAAGCGCTTCGTCGCACGCAAGCCCAAAACGACCTACAGGCTGACGGCGCGGGGCCGCGCAGCGCTGGAGTCTTACCTCGAAACGCTCGCGGAGATGCTGCCCGATACTGCTCAGCTTCGACACGCACCCGCCCGCGGGCGGCCGGCGATGCGCCCCGTCGCTTCGGAGAGCTGAACCAGTGACGCTCGCCCCGCCAACCTCGCTCGCGAAGGCGCTCGCCGCTCCGGTCACTGAACATCCATCGGAATGGGCCGATTGTGCCCGCCGTGTTCCTGCCGGGTGCAGCGGCTGGTTCGCCCAGGAGACCTGACACCATGATCAAACGCATCGTGGCCATCGTGTTCATCTATGTCTGCACCGCAGCTGCCTGGGGTGTGCTGGGCGCAACCATCTTCCATCGCACCTTTTCTGCAGAGGAAAACCTTCGTGGCCAGGTGGAGTCTATCTGGGGCGCGGCACACATCCAGCGAGCTCCCGTGGCTCGCGACGCGCGCACCGTTGCTGTGCCGGTTGGAGCCGTTCGTCCGGGCAGTGGGTCGGCGACCGAGGCGACTACGCCCCCGGCCTTGCCCATTCCCCTGGAGCGGACACGCGCCCGAGTCGCGCTGAAGTTCGAGCCGCGGAAAAAAGGACTGCTTTGGTACAGTACCTATCGGGTCGACTTCCAGGGCGACTACACCTTTCGAAATCCAACCGACCGCGAGCTGCGCGTGCTGGTGGAATGGAAGCTTCCAGCGGCACAGGCCATCTACGACGATCTCGTGGTGCTCGCCGACGGCCGGCCCGTGGAGTTTCGCCAGAGCGGCGACACGGTCACCGTGGAAATCCCTGTGGGGGCGCACCAGCCTCTGCAGTGGCAGGTGCGCTATCGCTCGCAGGGCTTGGATTCGTGGCGCTATGACTTCGGCGATGGCGTGGCCCGGGTGCGCGACTTCGAGCTGCGCCTGACGACGAATTTCAAAGATTATGATTTTCCGCAGGACACTCTGGCGGCGACCGAAAAGCACGAGACCGACTCGGGATGGGAACTGCTCTGGACATACACCAACCTGATGACCGGCTACGATCTCGGCGTGGCTATGCCTCGAATGCTGCAGCCCGGACCGCTGGCGGGCCGGATCAGCTTCTTTGCGCCCGTTTCGCTCTTCTTCTTTTTCTTTCTGATGTTCATCTTCACCACGCTCCGTCAAATTGATCTGCACCCGATGAACTACTTTTTCCTGGCCGCTGCGTTCTTTGCGTTCCATCTGCTGCTCGCCTATCTGGTGGATCACATCGCCTTGCAGTTTGCCTTTGCCATCAGCGCTGCCGTTTCTCTTTTCCTGGTAGTGAGCTATCTGTGGCGGGTCGTGGGGGCACGCTTTGCTTGGCGGGAAGCGGGACTCACCCAATTCGTCTATCTGGTGCTGTTCTCCACTGCCTTTTTCTTCGAAGGGTATACGGGTTTGACGGTCACCATCCTCTCCATTCTCACCCTGTTTGTGGTCATGCAGATGACCGCGCGAGTTCGCTGGTCGGAGAAATTTGCACCGCGCTAGCTGGGGTGTGGTGAGCGGAGAGGCGTCAGCACGCGGCCCGGCCGTGCGCCGGTGGGGGCTCCTGCCGCACCGCGTTCAGCACGCCAGACCTCCACCCCGTTGACCCAGACGCGCTGGACCCCTTCGGAGAGCCGGAGCGGATCGTAGAAGGTCGAACGATCCTGGATCGTCTCGGGATCGAACAGCACCAGATCGGCTTTTCCCCCAACCCGAATTAGACCGCGATCAGCCAGTTTCAGCCGTGCGGCCGGCAACGAGGTCATCTTGCGAACCGCTTCTTCCAGGCTCAGCCAGCCTCGCTCCCGCACGTACCGGCCCAGCACCCTCGGGAAGCTGCCCGCACTGCGCGGATGTCGCAGGCCGATGCCCCCATCGGAGGCCACCATGACCCACGGCTGTTGGTAGAAGGTGCGAATGTCTTCCTCCGTCATGGAACGGCATACCACGCTGGCGCCCCCTTCGCGAACAATCTCCATGTAGAGCTCGACGGGTGAAATCCCGCGCGCATCGGCAATTTCGGCTAGGGTGCGAAATTCATATTCGGGACGCTTGGCCATGCGCACGATCATCACATTCTGTGCCCCACCGACATCGGCCAGTCCTTTGGCTACGCTGGGTGCGTGGTCGTGTTGCCGGTTCGGCACCAGCACGGTGATGGTAGAAGACCAGGCGTCGTACGGGTAGCTATCCGCCGTGACGTCCACACCGCGCTGCCGGGCCTGTTCGACCAGATCTACCGCTCGCGCCGCCTGGCCCCACACTCCGACCGTACCCAGCTTGATGTGAGAAATCTGCACCGGCACCTGCGCTGCCTGGCCGATCGCCAGCGCTTCGGCCAGCGCTTCGAAGGCGCGATCGGCTTCGTCGCGGATGTGGGTCATGTAGAACCCGTCGTGATGCGCCACCACACGAGCCAGCGCGATCAGCTCTTCGGTCGTGGCGTAGCTGCCCACTTCGTATTCCAGCCCGCTGGAAAGTCCCGCAGCCCCTTCCTGCATCGCCTGCTCGACGAGCTGCTCCATGCGCGCAATCTCTTCCGGCCGCGCCGCCCGTCGGTAGTCTTGTCCCATCACGAGCTCGCGAACCGTAGCGTGCCCGACCAGAACCATCACGTTGACGGCCGTCGGCGACCGCTGCAACCGGTTCCGGTAGTCCTGCACCGGCCAGGGTGAGCTGCCGTCGGCTCCAACGACCAGCGTTGTGATTCCCTGAGAAATCTGGCTGGCCGCCAAGGGCTCCACCAGCAGGCCCTCGGTCGAGTGGTTGTGGATGTCCATGAATCCCGGAGCCAGCACCCATCCCTCGGCACGGACGGTCTCTTCGTCTTCTTTCGGGTCGAAATTTCCGACCTCGACAATGGAATCTCCGGCGATGCGCACGTTGGCGGGTCGGAGCGGACCCCCGGTGCCATCGGCCACCAGCGCCCCTTGAATCACCCAGGAATCAGGAGTCGGCGCCGGCATGCTCCACAGCCCGGCGCCGCCAGCGATCACTCCAGCGAGCAGGATTCGCACCCAGCGTCGTTTCTGCATCGTCAGCACCCGGCTCATCCTGAACGCAGTGCAGCAGAAAATCAACCGTCGCGGTAGCCCGTTCAACCCGGCCAGGATGTATGAGAAGATGCGCAGGCACGCAGACAGAGAAACTTTGCGGGAGGTGAGGTCCATGCGGCTCCGTTTCCTTGTCGTCTTGGCGCTGCTCGCGGCTCCGTCGTGGAGTGCTGCCGCGGAAGCACCGCAGCGCAAACTGAAGGTTTACATCTCCGTGGATATGGAAGGCACCGTCGGCACCGTGACCGGTGACCAGCTCGGCCCGAGCGGCTTCGAATATGCCCGCTATCGCGAGTTCATGACTCGCGAAGCCCTGGCCGCCATCCAGGCGGCCAAAGCGGCTGGCGCGACAGAAATTCTGGTCAGCGATTCCCACGGCAACGGAGAAAACCTGCTCATCGAACTCTTCCCGCCCGATGTACGCGTGATTCGCTCCTGGCCGCGTCGGCTGAGCATGATGGCCGGCATCGATGAATCGTTCGACGCAGTCCTGTTCATCGGCTATCACGCCTCGGCGAGCAATCCGAAGGGCGTTCGCGCGCACACGTTTTCCAGCGCGCGACTGACGCGTGTGGCCGTCAACGGCGTCGAGATGAGCGAAGGCTCTTGGAATGCCGCCATCGCCGGACACTTCGGCGTGCCCGTCGTCATGGTCAGCGGTGACGACGCCGCCGTGGAGGAAATTCGTCGCCGGGTCGGTGCCATCGAAGCCGCGGTGGTGAAGCAAAACCTCGGCTTTCATTCCGCTAATACCCTCACGCCGGAAGCCGCCTATTCGCTCATCGCCGAGAAAGTGCGCGCAGGACTGGCACGCCGCGGTGAGTTCGAACCCTTTCGCATCCAGTCTCCGGTCTCGGTCGAAATCAGTTTCAAACACTACCTGATGGCCGAAGTCGCTGCCTACCTGCCCGGCATCGAACGCATCGACTCGCATTCGATTCGCTTCACCGCCCGGGATATGCTGGAAGCGGCCGACATCATGACTTTTCTGCTCACCTACGGCCCACAACTCGAACCTTAGTGGAGCGCGCCGCGAAAGCCCATTCAGGTCTCGCGCCGACACGTTGCTTTTGCGTCCGCCAGGTTCGCTCCGCCGTCCTTGCCCATGGGAACAAAGCAAGGATGGTCTTTTGCCACCAAGCTCGGCTACCCTCTGTCCAGGAAGAGTGGGGCAGTCGGTGTATGCCAGCGCTGGTCACAAAGCCGCGGGCACTCTGTTCGTTGCCCGGGTGCCATCTGCCATTTTCTACCAGTTCGGTCACTATGGAGCATACCGCTGTATCAAGAATTGGCCGGGCTACGTCGGAAATTCGGCGAACAGTTTTCCTTGGTGGCAGTCGGCACAGAACCCCGGACGTACTGCGGGAATATCTGCGGCGGAACATGGTCGATGTGGACAGCGTGGGGCAGGTGCAACCGGCTTTGCCGAGGTAAGGTTTACGCCCGCGGTATTCATGGTGGATTCGCACGGAGTCGTTCAAAAAGCATTCCTGGGCAAGCTCGACCCAAACGCCGAAAAGCGGTTTTTGCAACTCGTCGCGTCGCTGAATCCTAGGTAGTGCTCAGAGAGCTTTGTGCGGGAATTGGTGAGCCGCCCAGGACTCGAACCTGGAACCCGCTGATTAAGAGTCAGCTGCTCTACCGATTGAGCTAGCGGCCCACGAGCATCTGCTGCGCATTATAGCGACGCGTTGTGCAGCGGTCAAAACGAGCAACGGGCTGCTGCGGTCTGGTTCAGCCGAAGGCAGCCTGAATATTTCGGTCGTTCTCCTTCGGTTGTGCTGGTTGAAA
This sequence comes from Acidobacteriota bacterium, assembly GCA_037442425.1. GTDB lineage: Bacteria > Acidobacteriota > Terriglobia > Acidiferrales > UBA7541 > DSGC01. Next base: position 116,650 of record JBBIQG010000004.1, read on the forward strand.
CGGTGGGTCTGCTGTTCTGGAGCAGAGCTTGCAGTTGCCCACGTTGTGCAGAGGTGCCGCTTTCTCCAAGGCGCAGAGCCATCAGTGGGGCGAGTCGGGTCAGGCACGCGGTGTCGAGCAGACCGGTGCGCGTGCTATTTCTTCTTCAGCACGCCGTGACTTCCGAGCACGGCTTCCAAGCCGCCATCGGCAAGCCATTGACGCGCTGCCCTGTCGTTGCGGAGGTACGCGTCCCAGAACGCCGTAGTGGCTTGCCGGATGAAACTGTGGAAAACGGGGTCCAGTTCCACGTTGGCGCGTGCGGCCTGACGACGACGGACACCGGAAAACACCATGTGGTCGCCGCCTTCGAAGACGAGCAAATATTTGTCTGGTCCGCGGGAGTGTTCGAAGGGCAGTTGACGGTCCGCTGCGCTGGTCTGCGGAGTAATCGGGCTGTAGTCGAGTGTGCCGGTCATGTGCAGGCAGGGGATGGCGATGGCGCCGTAGATCCGGTCGAGATGCTCCCGGCGCTCCGGCACCGGCGCACTCATGGGGATGGCGGCCTGGATGCGTGGGTCACGCATCGTGCGTTCGCCCCCGGGCAACATGAACACCATTCCGGCGACCGCCAGCGTAGTAAAGGCGCCGAACGAATGTCCGGCGGCGCCGATGCGTGCGAGGTCGAGCCGGCCGCGCAGCGGTGAATCTTCTGCTTGCAGTCGTTGGATCTGGTCGATGGCAAAGCTCACGTCGAGCGGACGATGGATGGCTGCGGCAGGATCGCGTACCGCCTGGCGCAAGGATTCCATCGGATTGGGGCTGTCCCGCCAGACGGCGTCGTCGCTGCCGAGGTGTTGGAGATGCACGGACACATAGCCATGGCTGGCCCAGTGCCGGCCCAGATACTCATAGCTCTCCCGCGTGCCACCCAGTCCGTGAGAAAACACGATCACCGGAAACGGTCCTTCGCCGGAAGCCGGGAAATAGATTTTCACCGGCACGTCGCGATCGCGCCGCGCATCGTGCCAGTCGTAGCGAACGAATTCGACACGATACGGCCCTGCCTCCGGCTTGTACGGCAGGACGTTCTGATTCGCCGGTGCCGTTGCGACGAAGAGGACAAGCGCGAACCCCAAGCCCAGAGACAAGGCGGATCGGTGCAGTCGTATCCTCGGAAAACCTTTGCAGAAATTCATCGCTGATGTCACCCTAGCAACCAATTTAACCCGGAACGCTGCGGATAGTTTCGTTTTTTTCTCCCACGTTGCTGGATGCTGCACGGACAATGACCCTGCTGAGTGAACCGCTCACCGTGATCTTCTACACGGATTCGGCATCGGGCAGCAGTGCGCGCGGCGACTTGGTTTGCTGGGAATCTGTGCCCATTCCGGTGCCACGGTTATTCATCGGACGCGAGCAGGGCGACAGGGAACGACATGAAGATATGGCTCAGCCGCAGCGTCCGTTTGCGGTGTCGCGTAGCCGCCGTGAGCCGTTCACCGGTGAACACGTTGCGCCAGTGCCGCGGCGCGCCCTCGGGCAACACCAGCAGGCTGCGGCCCCAGACGGAGTAGCCCAGCGGGGGCTGTTCCGGTGCGGTCAAATGGCTGAGTTGTCGCGGCGCCACGGCCAGAGCCCACTGTTTCTGAAAGCAGCGTGCAAAGGCACAGATGTGACGGGCCGCCTTGCCGGTACCGGCGAGGGGAAGGTATTCGCCTTCGAGGAACAGCTCGCGGTGTTCGCGGCGGAAGTTCAGCCCGCGCCAGGTTGTGAATAGCTTGATGCGCCCATCGGGCCAGTGCGCGACCAATTCAGCAATCAGCGCGGTGGGGTCTTCCTTCTCGCGGCGCTTCAGCTCGTCGAGCCACTGGACGCGCTGCGCGAAATTCACCGGACGACGGTTGTCCGGGTCCACCAGACTGAAATCCCACACCTCCGTGCCTTGATAGAAGTCCGGCACACCGGGCACGGCAATTTTCAGCACGAGTTGTCCCAGGGAATGGAAGGCGCCATAAAACGCCAACTTTTTCTGCAGGCGGAGAAAGTCCGTCAAGAATGGGTTTTCTTCCGCAGGAGTCAGGATGGCGTCGACAAAAGCTTCCAGCGCAGCTTCGTGTTCGCTGTCGATCCGGTGCCAGCTTGTGTAGAGTTTCGCTTCCCGCGCAGCTTTCTGTACGAAGCCGCGGAAGCGTTCGCGGAACGAGGGGACTTCATTTTCGTCGAGCGGCCAGGCACCGAGCAGATTCTGATAGAGCATCACCTCTTCGCTTGGGGTAGGCACCAGTCTGCCGTTCACCGGTCGGCGATGGGATTTGTTCCAGCGGCTCCAGCGGCGCAGGTGGACAGCCCATTCTTTCGGGCGTTCGGCCAGCACGTTGATACGGGCGCGGACGTCTTCGCTACGCTTGGTATCGTGAGTCGAGGTGGTGTTCATCGTATAGGGCCATTGCGCAGCGCGCGACCGGATGAATTTGTGGAACGCTTCGACGCCGTAGACCGGTTCGTGCCGCTGCGGATCGCCACCGACTTCGTTCAGCGAAACCAAGCTGTTGTGAACGTAGAAGGCCGTGTCTTCCAGCCCTTTAGCCATCACCGGACCAGTGAACTGCTGCCAGCGGAGCACAAACGCCAGCCAGTCGCTCCGGTGTGCGGCCGCATAGGCGGGCGGGTCCACCCGCAGCACACGGCGGAGAAAATCCAGGGAGGCAGTGCTGATGTACTCTTCGGTGGTGTGCGCACGAGCCAGCTCCAGTGCACGTTCGATGTACTGTCGGTCGCGCTCGCTGACTTCAAAACTGCGGATGTAGGTGCGGTAGACGGGCAGCCAGGCGGTGACTTCGACTAGCGCGGCGGTCAGTTCGCTGAGCGGCAGATCGCGTGCTTCGCGATCCAGTGCCGCCAGCCGCCCCAGATGGTGACCCAGGGCGTTGACCTCTCCAGCGAACAGTTCATTCATCACCAGGTGTTTTTTGGCGTGGACGATTTCCAGAAATGGTACCGCCGACCGGGTGAATCGGGTGTAGATTTCTTCCATGGCCGCCACACCGTCAGCTTCCAGGTACATCGCGTTCAGCGCATTCAGGAAATCGTAGCCGGTGGTGCCGCAGATGGGCCAGTCGGCAGGCAGCGTCTCGTCGCTTCCGAGAATTTTCTCCACGACCACGTAAAACCCGGGTCGTCCGGGAGCGCTGCCTGGCTGCGTTTCCGTTCCGGACAAGTACGTTTGCAGACGGTACAGGTAGCCGGCGGGGTCGAGCATGCCATCGATGTGATCTACGCGCACGCCGGTGATGCTTCCTTCCTGCGCATCCTGAATAATCCGCCGGTGGCGCGCTTCGAACACTTCGGGGTCTTCGACGCGCAAGCCCACCAGCTCATTGATGTCGAAAAAGCGACGGTAGTTGATCTCTTCGGCAGCGGTCTTCCAGTAAGCCACGCGGTAGGCTTGCTCGGAAAGCAAGCGGTCCAGTAGGTCGAAGCTGGTGGGGGCGCCGCGGGTGCCGTTGAAAACCAGCAAGGTTTGTTCCAGTGTGCGGCGGGCCTCCGCGTCGCCCTGAAAAAGCTGCCAAAGGCGCCGCTTGATTTCGCGGCTGTTGCGCCGCCGTTCTTCGATGTGGTCAAGGTCGGTGGCGGTGCGCGGCGGCAGGCGTTCGACGCCTTCGAGCAGCTCTGCCAGCTCGAAGCAGCCAGCGCCATCACCCTGCACCTGTCGGAGGGCTGCCAGCCAGTGCTCCAGAATCAGCCCATAGGTTTTCGGGTCCAGCGGCCATTTCTGCTCGTAGTAGCAGACCCAGAAACCGGCATCGTCGAACTTCAGCGCAAGTTCCTGGTTTTCGAGCACTTTGCCGTAGACGTCGCCGAGCACGGGCAGCAGCACGCGGTTTTCCTGCAGGAAGGCGGCTTTGCTGGTGGGTGGGTTCCAGTCGATGTCGAAGTAGTGGGCATAGGCGGAGGCGCGACCGTTTTCGAGCACGTCGAGCCACCAGGGATTCTCGCTGCTGGCGGCCATATGGTTGGGAACAATATCCAGCAGCAGACCCATCTGATAGTGTCGCAGGCGCTGCGCCAGCTCCTCGAATTCCTCCGCTGTGCCTAGCTCGGAATTGATGCGCCAGGGGTCAGCGACGTCGTAGCCGTGCGAACTGCCCTTGCGTGCCTTGAAACGCGGCGAGGCGTACAGGTCGGTGATGCCCAGTGCGTCCAGATAGGGAACCAGGTCGCGCGCGTCCGGGAATCGAAATCCGAGATGAAACTGAATTCGGTATGTGGCCGCAGGAACCCGCATGTGGCTTATCCCGGCACGCGAACCAGTAGGTTGTCGCCCAGTCTGCGGAACAGTTCGAGCCAGCGGACGCTCTCCGCATCCCCGGTGCGGGCGCGTTGCTGCATCGTGGGGAAGACGCTCTGGAGGACCTCCCAGAACAGATTCTGAGCGGTCCAGAGATTGACGCTGAAAGGCAGTGAGCGGGCCAGGCCCACGGCCGCTTCCAGTCGTGCCAGGCGTTCGAGTGCGTGAGGCTCGGCATGAAATTGGCGAGCCAGCCGCTCGATCGTGCGTCGCAAGGCGAATTCGAGCGTGGGCCCGTCGAGTTGCACGCCGGCACGCCAGGCTTCGTCCAGCAGGGCGTTGGCGCGCTCCAAGGAGAGGTCTTCCGCCTCCAGCACGCGGCGCAGGTCGGAATTCAGGATGATTTCGGCAGCCACCTGCAGGCGTTTCGGTAGCGGCAGGCCGAGTGCGGTGACGAAATTCATCAAGGCCGCATGATGCTGATACAACTGGCGATAGGCCAGCTCCGCCTCGGTGAGTGCGGAATCGAGTATCTTGCGTAGGATGCGCCGCTGCTCGTCGCGGAACAGCAGCTTCAGCGTGTACATGCCCGGGTCGAAGCTTTCGCTCACCAGGCGGATCACTTCGGGGAAGTCGCCGCGCTGGAAGGTTTCGGTAACGCGCTGCACGAGCTGTTCGTAGGCTTCCGGCCCGCGGAACTCGCGCACGCCGCCGCTCAGGTTGTGATCGCCCAGATGGAGCACACCGAAACTGAGCGTTTTCGATTCCCAAGTGATTTCGGAGTTGACGCGCGCACGGCCGAGCGCCAGACGAGACTTGCCCGCAGTGAGCAAGCGGTAGTCTTCGCGTTCCACACGGTAGCAGTACGTGCGCGTCTCCCGGTCGAAGTCTTCGAACAGGGAGCTGACCGCGTAATGAACGCCCACCTTGGACAAATCCACCAGCGCGGGCCGGACGAGCTGGTTATAGATCGCACGGCCGTCTTTGTGTTCGGGGATGTTGCTTCTGGCCTTTTCCAGCCGGTCGAGGAACGCTGCTTCCAGATGGTCGCCGAACAGCTCGCTGGCGAGTTGCAGCGCCCGTGCAGCGTACTGGATGACCTGCACGGTTTCGATCCCCGAAAGCTCGTCGAAAAACCAGCCGCACGAGGTGTACATCAGCATCGCATGTCGCTGCAGCTCGAGCAGTTTCAGTGCGGTGATTTTTTCTTCCAGATTCAAGGGACGGACGGCCTGCTGGGCCAAGAAGGCTTCCACGTTCTCGCGGCGGCGGTCGAGCACGACAGCGATGTAAGCGTCACGGGCTTCCCAAGGGTCGCGCAGCAGCGTGCGGGCTTTTTCTTCGTACTGCGGGGCCAGGGTGTCGCGGAGCCAATCGAAGGCTTCGCGCAGCGGGGCGCGCCAAGCCTGATTCCAGCCCGGATGGCCACCCGTGTTGCACCCGCAGTCGCTGCGCCAGCGCTCCACGCCGTGCGCGCAGCTCCAGGACGTGTTTTCGAAAATTTCCACTTCCTGGGTGGGTGGGTGCAGCTCGAGGTACTGGCCGTAGTTGATCAGCCGGGCTAGCTGGTGCTCTTCGATGTACTGCAGCGCATAGGCCAGGGCCATATCTCCGTACAGGTGATGATGACCGTAGGTTTCTCCATCGGTAGCGATGTGCACCAGTTGCGCCCAGGGGCGGGAGTCGTTAAAGGCGCTGGCCAGGCGATGGGCGAAATTTTCTCCCCGCGCGAGCAAACCCTCGAACGCCACCGCGCGCGCGATCGGCCCGTCGTAGAAGAACAAGCAGATCGAGTTGCCGGATTTCAGTCGCAGGCGATAGGCGGTGGTCGGGTCGATTCTTCCGCCGCTGACGTCCCGCCAGTTGCGTCCGCCGATCGGGCGCACCCGACGGGCCTGGCCGGGTTCGAGCACCGTGAAGCGGATACCCAGTTCCGCGAGCAGCTCGAGGGTTTCAAGGTCCACGGCGGTTTCCGGCAACCACATGCCCTCCGGCATTCGACCGAAGCGGTGCACAAAGTCATGAATGCCCCAGCGAATCTGCGTGCGCTTATCTCGATAGTTGGCCAGCGGCATGATGAGGTGGTTGTAGGCCTGGGCCAGAGCGGAACCGTGGCCGCCGAACCGCTCGCGGCTCTCGCGGTCGGCTTCGAGAATGGCGCGATAGGTTTCCTGGGCGTGCTGTTCCAGCCAGGCGAGCAGTGTGGGACCGAAGTTGAAGCTGATGCGCGCGTAGTTGTTCACGATGCGGACAATGCGGCCCTCGGGGTCCAGGATCCGCGAAGCTGCGTTCGGGGCATAACATTCGGCGGTGATCCGTTCATTCCAATCGTGGTAGGGATAAGCGGAATCCTGCTGCTCGATGGCCTCCAGCCACGGATTCTCGCGTGGGGGCTGATAGAAATGGCCATGAATGCAGATATATCTCTCCATCGGCTTGTGGGCTCAGCCTGTGCGTTCCAGGAGAACGACCGAACGCGCGGCAAAATCGTGCGTGAACCGACCGGTGCAGTGTAACGCATCCGGCAGTGAGCTGCCACTCCCACCCCAGCGCGCATCTGTGGAATCCAGACGCTTGTGCCACGAACCAACGGGCAGTGGCACGACGATCTTTGTCGGCTGCAAACCAAAATGAAACAGTACAGCGACCTGTCCTGAACCTGCTGCGGGGCGGCCCCGGAGCAGCAGCAAGAGACGTTCTTTTTCTAGACAGATCGTTTCGGTTTCGTCTTTGCTCAGCCGGCGCAGTGCAGGCAACTGTCGGCGCAGGCGAATCAGCTCGGCATAGTAGTCGCGCAGGGCGCGGTGTCGGCGCTGGGTTCGCAGTTCGTGGTTCAGCTTCGAGCGCAGAAACGTTTGTTCATCCTGTGGGTCTGGGAGTTCCTCGGTCCAGCCGAACGCGGCGAACTCTTCGCGACGTCCGCGCCGAACATTCTCTACGAGCTGGGGATCGCTGTGACTGGTGAAATATTGAAACGGTGCCGTCTCGCCGTACTCTTCGCCCATGAACAGCAGGGGCAGAAAGGGAGAAAGCAGCACCGCAGCGGCGGCCACTTTCAACGATTCGAAGCCGGCCGGCTCGCCCACGATGGCCGCCAGCAGCGTGGTCAGGCGGTCTCCTCGGGCACGGTTGCCGACCTGGTCATGATTCTGCGAAAACACGAGAAAACGCTGAGCGGGGATGTCTCGTGCGGGCCGGCCGTGACGGCGTCTGCGGTAGCGGGAATACTGGCCCGCGTAGATGAAGCCGTCGCAGAAGGATTGCGCAAGCTGGCTGAGCTGACCGAAATCAGCGTAGTATCCGGTGTGTTCGCCGGTCAGCAAGGCATGAAGGGCGTGGTGGAAATCGTCGTTCCACACCGCGTCGAGCCCGTAGCCACCTCGCGCACGTTCCCGGACCAACCGGGAATCATTCGCATCGCTTTCCGGCAGGAGATAGATGGGCCGGCCGAGCCGCTCGGCTTCGGCGTGGACGGCTTCGCCGAGCTCTTCGAGAAAGGGATAGGCCGAGTTGTCCACGATGGCGTGGACCGCATCCAACCGCAGAGCGTCCACGTGCATGTCGCGCACCCACCAGAGCGCGCTCTCGATGAAGAACCGGCGAACCTCGTCGCTCTGGGCGCCGTCGAAATTCACGGCCGGGCCCCACGGAGTCCGGTAGCGGTCCGTGAAATAGTGCGCGAACTCGGTCAAGTAATTTCCTTCCGGGCCGAGGTGGTTGAACACGACGTCGAGCACCACGGCGAGCCCACGTGCGTGGCAGGCGTCCACCAGTCGCTGGAAACCTTCGGGACCGCCGTAGGTATTCTGCGCGGCGAATGGATGCACGCCGTCATAGCCCCAGTTGCGTGCGCCGGGGAACTGGGCCACCGGCATCAGCTCGATGGCCGTGATGCCGAGCGCTTTCAGCTCATCCAGATGCGGGATGACGGCGTCGAACGTTCCCTGTGGCGTAAAACACCCGACGTGGATTTCGTAGAGAATGTAGTCGTCAAGCGCCAGACCTTTCCAGTCGGAATCCGTCCAAGCGAATCTGCGCCAGTCGAAAACCGCGGAGGGGTTGTGCACACCTTCCGGCTGCCAGCGCGATGCCGGATCGGGGCGTTCGCGGTGGCCATCGAGACGGTAAACGTAGCGCGTCCCGTGAGAACAGTTTTCGACGACAGCTTCGAAATATCCGCGCTCGCCGTCTTCCCCGGGGGCCGGATGAAGAGGAATGGTTCGTTCCGGCTGCAGTGCGGTGGCGGGCAGATGGACTTCCACTCCCGCAGCCCGGGAAGCCCAGACCCGGAAACGGCACCGGCGGTTGTCGAGCGGGATGGCCCCCAGGGTGGCCGCCGAGAAATCGTTCGTGAATCGACTCATTCGGCCTTGAAGAAAACGACCGACAGCGGTGGCAAGGTCACCCGGACCGAGTACGGCAGGCCGTGCCAGGGAGTCGGTTCGGCCTGCACACCGCCCAGATTGCCCCATCCGCTGCCGCCGTATTCGCGCGCGTCGGTGTTCAGCAGCTCTCGCCACCAGCCCAGCCGGGGCACGCCGAAGCGATAGTCGGTGCGGGGCACCGGCGTGAGGTTGGCCACGGCAAGCATCACATCGGGACACGAGCGCGCTTTGCGGAGCAGCGCCACGATGGAGTGATCGGCATCACTGCAGTCTACCCATTGGAAACCTTCGGGATGATGATCGAGTTCGTGCAGCGCCGGTTGCTCGCGGTAGAGTCGGTTCAGATCGGCCACCAGACGTTGAATGCCCGCGTGCGCAGGCAGATCAAGCAGGTGCCATTCGACCGAGTGTTCGTGATTCCACTCGGCAACCTGAGCGAGGTCGGCACCCTGGAAAAGCAGCTTTTTGCCGGGCTGGGCGAACATGTAGCCGAACAACGCGCGCAGGTTGGCGAAGCGCTGCCAGTCGTCGCCCGGCATTTTCCCCAGCAGCGAGCCTTTGCCGTGCACCACTTCGTCGTGGGAAAGCGGCAGCACGAAGTTTTCATGGAAGGCATAGAGCAACCGGAATGTCAGGTCGTTGTGATGATATTTGCGGTAGATCGGGTCGAGCGACATATAGCGCAGCGTGTCGTGCATCCAGCCCATGTCCCACTTCATGCCGAAGCCGAGCCCGCCAATGTAGGTGGGTCGGGAAACCATCGGCCAGGCGGTAGATTCTTCGGCGTAGGTCTGCACATCTGGATGGGCACGATAGACTTCTTCGTTGAACCGGCGCAGGAAGGCAATAGCCTCCAGATTTTCGTTCCCCCCGTAAGCGTTCGGAATCCATTCGCCCGGCCGCCGCGAGTAGTCCAAATAGAGCATGGAAGCGACCGCGTCGACCCGCAGACCGTCGGCGTGGTAGCGGTCGAGCCAGAACAGAGCGCTCGAGAGTAGGAAACTGCGGACCTCGTGGCGGCCGTAATTGAAGATGTAGCTGTTCCAGTCCGGGTGGTAGCCCTTGCGCGGGTCGGCGTGTTCATACAAGTGCGTGCCATCGAAAAACGCCAGCCCGTGTTCATCGGCCGGAAAATGAGAAGGCACCCAATCCAGGATCACGCCGATACCGTGCTGGTGCAGACAGTCGATCAGGTACATGAAATCTTGCGGTGTTCCGTAGCGAGCGGTAGGTGCATAGTAGCCGGTGATCTGATAGCCCCAGGAACCGTAGAAGGGATGCTCCATCACGGGCAGCAATTCGACGTGGGTATAGCCCATCCGCGTCACGTACTCCGCCAGCCGCGGAGCCAGTTCACGGTAGGTGAGCCAGCGATCTCCTTCTTCCGGAAACCGCATCCAGGATCCGAGATGGACTTCGTAGATCGAGATGGGCCGGTCATGGGCATTGTGCCGGTGGCGCCGCTGCATCCACTCCTGGTCGCCCCAGTTGTAGTCCAACGGCCAGACGATGGAAGCGGTATGCGGCGGCACTTCGTGCCGGAACCCGAACGGGTCCGCTTTGTCCACGCGGTAGCCGTGATAGCGGGAAACAATGTGGTACTTGTAGAGGGTGCCCGGACCGAGCCCGGCAATGAAACCTTCCCAGATGCCTGACTGCCCGCGGGGAGAGAGCGGATGGCTGGTCTTGTCCCAGCGGTTGAAGTCGCCGATCACGCTCACCTGCTGGGCATTGGGCGCCCAGACGCCGAAGTAGGTGCCCAGCTCGCCGTCGACCACCATCGGGTGTGCGCCCAGTTTGTCATACAGGCGCAGATGGCTGCCCTCGTTGAACAGGTAAAGATCGTCATCGGACAGCCGGGTGACGTCGTGGCGCACAGCACGGGTCTCACGCAGGGGTTGTGAGCGGGTCGTCATGGTCCAATGCGTCGCATGGGTCGTTTGACCGAGCGTGTCCAGTCTAACGAAGAGCCGCTCTTCTGGCAAAACCTGTTCGTAGTCGTGTGTCTGGCTTGCCGGTCGGCTCGAGCTGAGGTAAAAGAATGCATTTGCCGGGCAGTTTGCGGCTCCGGCTGAGGCGGAACGTGATCGAAGTCGAGCATCTGACCAAGCGCTACGGCGACACCGTGGCGGTCGAAGACATCTCCTTCCGCGTCGAGCGCGGCGAAATTCTGGGGTTTTTGGGCCCCAACGGAGCCGGCAAGACGACCACGATGCGGATCCTGACCGGATACTTGCCGGCCACCGCGGGCACAGTGCGTGTGGCTGGCTTCGACGTCGCCGAACAGTCGCTCGAAGCGCGCCGGCGCATCGGCTACCTGCCCGAGCAGCCGCCCCTCTATCCGGACATGACTGTCACCGGCTATCTGGATTTTGTGGCGCGGATCAAAGGCGTGCCCGCCGCCGAGCGGCGCAGCCGCGTGGACGCGGCCATCGCGATGACGCACCTGGGCGAATACCGGCATGAGCTGATCAAACGGCTCTCCCGCGGCTACCGCCAGCGCGTCGGTTTGGCCCAGGCGCTCGTGCACGACCCGGAAGTGGTCATCTTGGACGAGCCCACCGTGGGACTCGACCCCAAGCAAATCATCGAGGTGCGCCACCTGATCAAAAAACTTCGGGGCAACCACACGGTGATCCTGTCCACGCACATTCTGCCCGAGGTCAGCATGACCTGCGACCGGGTCATCATCATCAACAAAGGACGCATCGCTGCCGTCGATACGCCGGCCAACCTGACCGCACAGCTTCGCGGCGGTCACCTGGTGCGGCTCGAGCTGCGCGGCGACCGCAACGGATTGGAACAGACGCTTCGCCAGATTCCTGGTGTGCGTCAGGTCTCTATCGAAGCGCTGCCCGATGGCGGCCGGATGCGCGTCGCAGTGGAAACGGAACCGGGCAGCGACCTGCGCAGCCGGATTGCCGCCGCTGTGGTCGGCCGCGGCTGGGAGCTATATGAACTGCGTGCCGTCAGTCTGACGCTAGAGGAAATCTTCCTGCGCCTGACAACGGAAGAGTCGGAGGGAACGACGCAGGAGGCACAGGCATGAGGGGGTTTCTGAGGGGCGTCGTTGCCATCTACCGCAAGGAAATGGGGCATTATCTGGTCTCCCCGGTGGCCTACGTGGTGCTGGGGATGTTTCTGCTGATTGGCGGACTGTTCTACTACACCATCCTGACGTTCTACATGGAACGCTCGCTGGCCGCGAGCATGCAGGCCATGCAGTTCGGTGCCCCGCCGGAAGTGGATGTCCCCAGTATGACGATCAACAGCCTGTTCGGTGTGCTGGGACAGGTGGCGTTGTTTCTGCTGCCGATGGCCACGATGGGCGTCTATGCCGAAGAGCGGCGCCGCGGCACGATCGAGTTGCTGATGACTTCTCCGGTGACCGACTGGCAAATTGTGCTGGGCAAGTACCTGGCTTCGTTCAGCCTGTTCCTGATCTTGCTGTTGCCCACCTTGGCTTACCACGGCGTGTTGTTCTGGAAGAGCGAGCCGCGGCCGCCCCTGGGAATCCTGCTGAGTGGATACCTGGGCCTGTTGTTGCTGGGGGGAGCGTTTCTGGCCCTGGGAAATTTCATCTCGTCGCTCACGGAGAGTCAGTTGATTGCCGCGGTCGTCACATTTTGTGTGGCGCTGGTGCTCTGGATCATCGATATTGCCGGGCCCGGCGCAGGCACCACCGCCGGTGAGCTGTTTCAGTATCTTTCTGTGCTGCGACATTACGAGGATTTCGCCCGCGGCGTGGTGGACACCACGAGTCTGGTGTTCTTCGGCAGCTGGATTGCGCTCGGGCTGTTTCTGACGTTGCGCTCGCTGGATTCGATGCGCTGGCGGCGGGCCTGAGCCGCAGCGCCTCACGATTCGATCGGAGTCAGATCGCGATGCGAATCAATCGACAGGAATGGCTGAAAACGATGGGCTGGTTGGGCGCAGCGCTGCTGCTGGCCGGGCTGATCCGCTGGCAAATCGAGGATACGCTGCGTCGGATCACCCAGGTGCTGCTGGGCGTAGGCGGCGTGTTGCTCCTGGTGGCGGTGGTAGGGAACTATCGCGAGTTGGCAGCGTATTTCCGCCGGCGTTCGACCCGCTTGGGCGCCAATACGCTGGTGCTGGCGGTGGCAGTGCTGGCCATTCTGGCCGTACTGAATCTCCTCGGCTATCGTTACCACAAACGTTTCGATCTGACCGAACAGAAGCTCTACACGCTTTCCGACCAAACCCAGCAGATCCTCCGCAACCTGCAACAGGAAGTCCGCATCCTGGAATTTTCCAAGGACGCGAACCCGCAGCTCGAACGACTGCTTCCCGAGTATCGGTTGCTGAGCCGGCAACTTCGCTACGAACGAATCGACCCGCAGGAACAGCCCGAACTGGCCCGCCAGTACGAGATTCGGCGAGCCGGTGAAGTCATCGTCGTTGCCGGCGAGCGCACCGAGCGGCTGGAAGAATTCACCGAACAGGGATTGACAAATGCCATTCTGCGCGTGACACGAGAGGCCGTGCGGACCATCTGTTTTACCGAGGGGCATGGCGAAAAGTCGCTCGAGCGCAGCGATGCCTCCGGCTACCGGCTCGTCGAACAGACGCTGCGCGCTGAGCGCTACCAGGTGCGTGCGTTCAACCTGGCCGTCGAAAAGGCCGTGCCGGCTGAATGTACCGTGGTCGTGGTGGCTGGCCCACAGACGGCATTTTTTCCACAGGAAGCCGACCTGCTCGAACAGTACGTCAACGGGGGCGGCAAGCTGTTGTTTCTGATTGACCCGTTTGTCTCGCACGGGCTCGACAAACTCCTCGCTGCCTGGAACATTCAGGTGGGCGACGACCTGATCATCGAGCGCAATGTTTTTTCGCAGTTGGCAGGCACAGGCCCAGTGGTGCCGCTGGTGGGTGAATACGGAGTCCATCGAATTACAGAAAAAGTCGCAGCGCAGACGATGTTCCCCGAAGCGCGCAGCGTGCGGCTGGGCACGAACAGTCGCTCCGAGATCCAGGCGGTCGAGATACTGAAAACTTCGCCGCAGAGCTGGGCAGAAAAAGACATCAGCCGTCGAGGCGGTACCGTGGAGTTCAACGAGGGGAAGGATCTCAAAGGACCCGTTTCGATCGGGGTGGCCGCAGAGAAGAAAACCGGCGAAGGCAAAGCCGCTCGGGTGGTGGTGATCGGCGATTCCGATTTCGCCAGCAATGCGGACATCCGCCAGGCGGCCAACGCCGATTTGTTCTTCAACACGGTCGCCTGGCTCGCTGAATCGGAAGAGATGATCACCGTGCGTCCCAAAAACCCGAAGAATCGCCGAGTGAATTTGACGGCTGCTCAGCAAACCATGCTGTTCTGGTTTACGGTGGTGCTGTTGCCGGCAGCGAGCCTGATCGCCGGTGCTTACGTCTGGTGGAAACGCCGCTAGGCGAGTTTCGGCTGCTGCGGCCTTCGAATCGCAGAATTTCATGCGCCGCAACCCCGCGGCCGATTAAACGATGAAAAAGACCACTCTGCTGGTGTTGGGAATCGCGCTCGTGCTGGTGGCCTACGTCTATTTCTACGAGCTGCCGCACGGCCGCGGGCGCGACGCAGCGAAAGACGAATCTGTCGCTGCGTTCTCTTTCGCTGCGGACGATGTGACGGGCATCGTGCTGGAACGCGCGGGAACCACCGTCCACCTGGAGAAGCGCGACGGCGTCTGGGTGATCACCGCTCCGGTCGAAACCCGCGCCGATCAGCCCGTCGCTTCGGGACTGGCCAGCAGCGCAGCCGGTGCGCGCGTCCAGCGGTGGCTGGAAGCAGACGCCGAGCGGCGGAAGCAGTTCGGTCTGGATCCGCCGGCGGTGACGCTGCGGCTGCGTTTGACCTCCGGCGCGGAGCACACGTTGCAGCTCGGTGCCCGCGACTTCTCCGGCCTGAGTGTGTACGCCCTGGTGGATCAGCAGAACCGGGTGGCGCTGCTGCCGAGCGCCGTGCTTTCCTCGGCCGATAAACCGCTCGAGGAGTTCCGCGATCGTTCCGTACTGACCTTCAACTCCTGGGAAGTGAACGGAGTCGAGCTGCGCACACCTCGGACCCAGTTCCGGCTGGAACGCCGGGGTGACGGCTGGTTTCTGACGGCACCGCGCGAGCTGCAGGCCGACGAAAACGCCGTACGCGACCTGCTCGACGCGGTGTCCTTTGCGCGCCTGGTGGCTATCGCGGCCGAATCGGTCGAGCAGCCAGCGCGCTACGGGCTGGATCGGCCGCAGTACGAGCTGCGCATCCGCACCGAAAAGGGAGAAGAACGAACCCTGCAGGTAGGACGTCGCACCGAACGCAGCAGCGGCGGGACTCCGCAGTCCACGCACTACTACGCCCGCGACATCGCGCGCAGCATGGTTTTCACGATCGGCGAGGAACTCGTGCGCGAACTGGATCGTTCGCTGGCCGACCTGCGATCGAAGCGCATCGCCCACTTCGACCGCGCACAACTGCGCCGCATCGAGCTCCGCAACCAGTACCTGACCCTGGTGGCAGAAACGACCGACGGGGAAAAGTGGCTCGTGCGCGAGCCGGCCGAGAAAAAGGATCAACCAGCGCAGGTCAGCCGAATCCTGAGCACGCTGGAATTCACTCGCGCGGATGCCGTGCTGGATGTCCCGTCGGCCCCTATCGCACGGCAACTGGAAAAGCCCGCAGTGGAAATCTCCCTCAGCAGTGCCGATGGCAGCACGCTCCGTATCGTGGTCTCAGCAGTGCAAAACGGCAAGGTCTATGCGCGAGCCGGAACGAACACGGCCGTCTTCCAGTTTTCGGAAACCTTCTTCCAGCAACTCAATCTTCAGGCCCATGAGCTGATATCGAGCCCCTAGCTCGTTTACCTTCTGGAACTCTTTTTGAGTTTCCTGGCTTCCCGCTTTTATAATCCCAACGTTGCGGGGCATATGGATGAAGAGAGAACGAAACACTCGTCTTTTTTTCGCTTTCCTGTGGGTTGTGGCGCTTTTGTGGATGGTTCCAGTTTCGGCGTTCGGATATGTCGACCCGGGTTCTGCCAGTATGTTTTTTCAGATTCTGATCGGCTCGTTGCTGGGGGCGATCGTGGCGGTGAAGATGTACTGGCAGAAGCTGAAGGCATTCTTTCGCCGGGGCGATCCGCAAAAGCCGAAACAACCCTGAAACACCCCGATGCTGGCAGCGGAAACCATTGCGGGTTCGTTCCGGGACCCCAGCGGGTTTCTCTATGAACGCAGCGGAATCCTCTATCGGCAGATCAACCGGTGCTATCAAGCGGACTACGAGCGGTTGATGGACTCCGGCCTCTACCGCCGGCTGGTGGAGCGGGGCTGGCTGGTACCGCACGAGGAAGTGGCGGTCGAACCGGCTGAGCCTGAACAGGCCTGGAAGGTGATCCGGCCGGAACGGGTTCCCTTTGTCTCCTATCCGTATGAATGGTGCTTCGGGCAGTTGCGGGATGCCGCGCTGCTGACGCTGCAGATTCACCGCTTGGCCCTCGAGCATGGCATGGGGCTGAAAGATGCCAGTGCATACAACGTGCAATTCCGCGGCGGGCGTCCCGTCTGGATCGACACACTTTCCTTCGCCACCTACCGCGAAGGGGAACCTTGGGTGGCCTACCGGCAATTCTGCCAGCATTTTCTGGCCCCACTAGCGCTGATGGCGCACCGCGAAGTCCGGCTGAGCCAGTTGCTGCGCGTGTTCGTGGATGGCATGCCGCTCGACCTTGCCAGCCGGCTGCTGCCCTGGAAAACTCGGCTGCAGCCGCGGCTGGCGGCCCATGTGCATCTCCATGCCCGCGTGCAGCAGCGCTTGGGCGCCAATCCCAAGGCGCACGCCGGCCGGCAGATGAGCCGCCATGCCATGCTCGGAATTTTGAGCAGCCTGGAACGCACTGTCGCCGCGCTTCGCTGGGAGCCGGGCGGCACCGTGTGGAGCGATTACTACCAGGAAACGAATTATTCCTCGGAAGCTTTCGAACACAAACGGCAACTGGTAAGCGAATTTCTACAGCGGCTGCGACCGAGGCTAGTCTGGGACTTGGGGGCCAACGTCGGGGTGTTCAGCCGGTTGGCCAGTGAACGCGGCATCTACACGGTAGCGTTCGATATGGACCCGGCAGCGGTGGAGAAGAACTATCGACAAGCAGCCGCCAGCGGCGATACGCAATTGCTGCCGCTCGTCGCCGATCTGACGAATCCGAGCGGGGCGATGGGCTGGGCCGAGCGTGAACGGATGTCGCTGGCGGAACGCGGCCCGGCCGACGCCTTGCTCGCGCTGGCGCTGGTGCACCACCTGGCCATCGGCAACAACGTGCCGCTGAGCAGTATCGCCGAATATTTTGCGCGGCTGGGCCGTGCCCTGATCATCGAGTTCGTTCCCAAGGAAGATTCTCAAGTTCAGCGGCTGCTGGCTGCCCGAGAAGATATTTTTGCCCACTACACCCGTGTGGAATTCGAGCGCGCCTTCAGCCGCTGGTTTCGAATCGAGCAGGCCGTGCCCATCCGCGAAAGCCAGAGAATTCTCTACTGCATGCAGCGGGCGGAAACATGAAACGTTTCATTGCCTGGCACCCGGTGCTGTTCGCTATTTTTCCGGTTTTGTCCATGTTTGGTGCCTCCGCTTGGTACGCACCGCTGAGCGAGACGACCGCTGGGACGTTGCCATTTCTGTTGGGAGGAGCAGCGATCTTGGCCGCGTCACTCCTGGTGTTTCGCGACCAGCACAAAGCCGCGTTGTGGTGTTCGGCATTCTTGCTCCTCTTCTTTACGTTTCGAGGCGTGATTACTTTTTTTAGAGGCTGGTCAATTGGCGGTGTGGAAATCGGGCGGTACCGGTATCTGTTGGGAGTAGAGGTTGTTCTGCTGGTTGTACTCGCTTTGCTGTTGCGGCGGCTGCACTGGCGTCTGCGCCCAGTGACCATCATTCTGAACGTCGTCGCGCTGGGTGCCTTGAGTGTGCCGATCTGGCAACTGTCCAAGCAGAATGTCTCGCGGCTGCTGGCACCGCCGCTGCCGCCCTTGGAAATTCCCCAGGCTACGCGCAAACCAGAGCCACTCCCAGACATCTACTACGTCATTTTTGATCGTTATGCTTCACGGGATACGCTGGCCCGTGTCCATGGACTGGACAACCAGCCATTCTACGATTTTCTATTGTCGCGAGGCTTCTATGTGGCCGATGCCAGCCAAGCGAATTATCCGAATACAGGGATTTCACTGGCTTCCTCGTTGAATATGGCTTATTTAGATGACCTGGAGCGAACCTTCGGGCGGGACCGACAGGACTGGCAACCGATCTTTGATCGCATCGTTGAAAATCGGCTCGTCAAGTTCTTGCGACAACAGGGTTACACCTACATCCATCTGGGCTCCTGGTGGTGGCCGACACGTGTGGGGAGAGATGCAGCACGAAACATCGAACCGTGGCGATTCCCTGCGTCCTTCTATGATCTGTTACAGCAAACCATGCTGGCCCCGTTTGTAGAAACTGTTTTATTTCCTGAGCTCGGGTTCAATTACCTCCATTGGCGACGGATTGACCACGCCTTCCACGAACTCCACAAACTGGTCGGCCAGCCGGGGCCGAAATTTGTTTTCGCACATTTTTTGGCGCCACACTGGCCGTTTGTGTTGCGGGCCGACGGAACACCGTTGGATTCTGCTGAGGCCATGCATCACTCTTGGGAGGAAAACTATCGGACTCAGGTGCTGGGATTGAATCGGTTGATCGAGCAGTTGGTAGACCGGATACTCACAGAGTCCAAAATACCGCCGGTGATTGTGCTGCAGTCCGACGAGGGCCCTTATCCGGCTGCATATCTCCTGACCGGTTCGAAGAGCGACTGGCGGCAGGCCACTGTTCCGGAATTGCGGCAAAAGAGCGGAATCCTGTACGCCGTTTATCTCCCAGACCGCGCCTACCAGCGCTTTTACCAACAGATTACACCGGTGAACACGTTTCGCGTCCTTTTCGACCAGTACTTCGGCACCAACCTCGGCCTGTTGCCGGATCGCGTCTTCATGTTCGAAAACGAAATGCGCCCGTTGTCATTTATAGAGATCACCCAGCAGGTTTGGGATCACCCTCCAACACACAACGCTACACTGCCCTTAGAGCAGGCCCCTTCGAAGTCCGTTGCGCGAGAATCCCAGTTTCGATAAGCAGCGGGTGCAGATTCTACGACCGTTGGAACAGGAGGCCCGTCGGTGAAACGTTTTCCGTACTACATCTGGCTGGTTTTTCTGACCGGCGTGCTTTCCGATTACGCGGTGTGGCCTGGGCTAACGCACCTATCAGAACTCGGCATGGTGGTTGCACTTGGGTTGGCCATTCCGGCCGCTACGCTGGTTTTGTTCTGGATTGTCTGCCGCAACGCACGCCAAGCAGGGCTGTCTGGTTTCCTGTTCCTGTTGTTGCTGTTTTTCTATCCGAAATTGCATGGATGGTTGGAGAGCTGGCCATTGGTGGGCTCGCATCGCGTACTGATCCCCGCGACGTTGCTGCTGTTTGGCGGCGTGCTCTGGCGAATCCTGCATCTGTACAGCCCGCTGGAGAGAGTCACACTACTGTTGAATGTGGTGACGGCCGGCGCGCTGCTTTATCCGGTGGGCAAGCTCGGGATGTTTCATGTGTCGCACATCGGCACATCGAACGCAGTGGCTGGTGCGTTAGGCGAGCGGCCCAATCCCCAGGCCACCCAACGCCCCAGTCCGCTGCCGGACATCTACTATCTGATCTTCGACCGCTATGGCAGCCCGAGCGTTCTAGCCACACACTACGGACACGACAACAACGCCTTGTACGACTTTTTGCGTCAGAAGGGCTTCTATGTAGCTCCGGAGAGTCACTCCAACTATCTCCGCACTGCGTTTTCCCTACCGGCGTCACTGAACATGACTTACCTCGACTCGCTCGCTGCCGCATTGGGGCCGGACAACGAGGACTGGAGCCCACTCTACAAATTGCTCGAAGAACACGTCGTCGGTCGCTTCCTGCAGCAACAGGGGTACACATTCATTCATGCCGGCTCTTGGTGGTGGCCGACACGGCGAAACCGCCTTGCCGATGAAAACGTAAACTGGAACGCGGCGCTGCCCATGCCCAATCTGCGCCTGCTGGTGGATTTCACGATGTTGAAACCACTCGGCCAAGAGCTGGGAATCGAGTGGCTCGATCTACGTCGGCAGCAGTGGCTGCGGGAAAACTACAAATTCGAACGCATCGCAGAAATTGCGCGCCGCCCCGAGCCGACGTTTGTATTCGCTCACTTCATCTTGCCGCACGAACCGTTTGTCTTCGACCGCGACGGTTCGTTTCTGCCGGAAGACCGAATGTGGCAACGAAGCGAAGAGGAAAATTACCGGAACCAGTTGCTTGCCACGAACGAAAAGCTTCGCTGGCTGATCGAGCGCCTGCTGGCCCATTCGACCACACCACCGGTGATTCTGTTGCAAGCCGATGAGGGCCCCGCTCCAGAACGATTTCGCCGCGAAGGGATACGCTTTCGCTGGCGTACGGCAACCGACGAAGAACTGCGAGAGAAAACAGGCATCCTGAACGCGTACCTGCTGCCCGGGGTGGAGTCCGTACCGCTCTATCCTTCCATCACGCCGGTCAATTCGTTCCGGGTCGTGTTCAATGCGTACTTCGGAACGAATCTGCCGCTGCTGCCCGATCGCATCTTCGCGCATGAGGAGGATCGGCATCCGTACCGTCTGTTCGAAGTCACCGACAAGGTGCGCGGATCGGCGAGCCCGCCGCTCTGACGTCGGCCGGGCCGGTCGAGTTCAAGCGTGGGTAGCGGTTTGTTGCGCCCCCGGATCTGTGGACCAACTGGCCAGAAGCAGGACGTGGCCAGTTACCGGCGAAATGTGGATGTAGAAAACGCGGTGGCCCTCTTCCAGCTCGTAGAAATGGGCACGGCGGGGATCCGGGCGAACAACAGCGCCCGCGATGAGCAGATCGCGCACGACTGCTACATCTTCGGCGGAGTGATGTCGTATGTTCTCCACGGTTACGTCTTGCTTCAGGCGGAGTACCATCCTTCCCCCAGTCCTCGCAGCATCCCTATGCTTACGATACGTTGCCTGGCGTGCGGAAGTTCCTCCTCGTCCAGCGACCCTGTTCCCTGCCGAGGCACAGAACCGGTCGCCAGACGCATCGCATCCAGTCAGACACTTGCTTAGACGCAGTGCGATTGAAAAGGTATGGCCTCAGTGAAAGCAAATTCAGTAGGCGCGCGACCTGCAGGAGCAGAAAGGCAGCGATAGAATGCAGAGCTCGCTTGGTGCGTCCAGGAATGCGAGTTGCGCTTCGGGAGAAACTGCTCCGTTAAATACAAAGTCTTCACTCTTTACTGGATACATACTTGTAAAACAGTTCCAGGGCTGCGATATTGACCCGTCCCCAGTGTGAAAAGGGATGAAAACGGAAACCAAGAAGAGAAAAAGAAAGCCTGCAAGACGCAAAAGTGTTCTGGGCAAAGATAAACGGCGCAAGCACCGGCACTGGCAAGTGACCGTTTACTACCAGGACGGTGAGAAGTTTGCCCGCGTCTATATTGACCGAGCCAAGGCCATGCGATTCGCCGAGCGACAGAAGAAGTCGCCGGTGGTCCGAGCCACTCGCGTACGCCAGGTCAATTGATTCCCGAAAGGGAACACTGCCATACGAGAACAGGCAGAAGGTCGGGGTGTGCCTTGCCGTCGTTTGGCGAGCGTGGTATAAACGCTTTGTACGTTGTGAGCGGCCGTAGTATAGGGGTAGTACGACAGCTTGCCAAGCTGTAGGCGGGGGTTCGAGTCCCCTCGGCCGCTCCAGCTTCCCTCTGCTCCCTTCTTTTGCATCTGTAGAGTAACGTCGGCACTCACCTGGTCCTCTCGAATGCAGGGCATCGTTCTGGCGGACCGAGCAACTCCGCTCGGGGCGGCTTCGAAAGAGCTTTTTCTTCGCCCCGGGCATAGGCCCAATTTCTTTGGAGAAAAGTTCTTCTAGAGCTTTGCCATTTGCGGCGCGCTGTGCAGCGATCTCCGTCTTGGCGCGCTTTGTGCGGCCGTGCTAGAGTGCCGACACGAGGAAGGCGATGCTGGCCTATCTCTGCGGCCCGATCGAATTCGCTTCCGATGGTGGTCGGCTGTGGCGCCGCAAGCTCGTGCCGTTCCTGCGCGAGGAGCTCGGTCACCGCGTCTACGACCCCGCCGAAGATCAGCGGAAGAACCTTACGGAAGAGGAAATGACGCACTTCCGCGGTTGGAAGCAAACCGATCTGGACCGCTTCCGTCGCACCGTGCGCAAAATCATTCAATACGATCTCGACCAGATCGAGAACCGTGCCGACTATGTGGTTTGCTACCTGGGCGAGAACAACACACCGAGCGGGGGTACGCCGGCGGAGCTGACCGTCGCCTACCGCAAAGGCATCCCGGTCTACTTGGTCAGCGAGACGCCGATCGAGCAGATCAGTGGCTGGATGCTCGCCTGCGCCGATCAGGTCTTCGGCTCGCTCGAGGAACTGAAGAAATTTTTGCTGGCACGCTACGGACGCGAACGGCAAACGGTGTTGTGGAAAGAATAGCGCCGGAGAACCGGCCGCACCCGCAGCGCATGGCTCCAGCATCGCAACAGGACAGGGCACGCATGGGGAAAATCATTGTCGCGGTCGGTTCGACGCGCCGGCCGAAGCTGAACGCAGTCTGGGAGGCGTTGACGGTCTTTGGTCCCCTGCTCGATCCCGACGCGCAGTTCGACGTCGTCGGCGTGGAAGTCGAAAGTGGAGTGCGCCACACACCCCTCCGCCGCAACGAACTGCTGGCCGGAGCACAGCGGCGCGCTGAAGTCGTCGCACAGCTCGCTCGGGAACGCCCGGAAACTTCCTGGCGCTATTTTGTCGGCTTGGAAGGCGGACTCGACGTGGTCGAGGAGCAGGGAAGGCGGCTGGTATTCCTGGA
The DNA here is from genome assembly GCA_037442425.1 of Acidobacteriota bacterium. GTDB lineage: Bacteria > Acidobacteriota > Terriglobia > Acidiferrales > UBA7541 > DSGC01. The sequence goes on from JBBIQG010000004.1 coordinate 139,237, forward strand.
AAGCTGGGCCTGCGTGCTGGATACCTCTGGCCGCTGCGCCTACGGCCAATCGGGAGCCATCCTGCTGCCCGAGGCGCTGGCCGTGCGCGTGGTGGACGAGGGCGCTGAGCTGGCCGACGCGATCGATGCCTTCGCCCATCAGCAGGGTGTCCGCGACGCGCAGGGAGCTTGGGGCGTGCTCACCGCAAATTTGATCACCCGCCAGGACGCATTCCGCATCGCCGTCATCAACGCCTTCGCCCCGTTCTATAACCCGGCTGCGTACGGCGGCGACTCCGAGGCGGCGACCGGTTGATCTGCCGGCGTAGCGAACGCCTGTCCGGCGGTTTTTGTGCTAGGCTAGTTTTGCGGAGGCGAGGCCGTGGACATCGTCAAAGGAAACATGGGCTGGATCGAGGTGATCACCGGCCCGATGTTTTCCGGCAAAAGCGAGGAATTGATCCGGCGGCTGCGCCGCGCCGAAATTGCTCAGCAGCGAGTGCAAATCTTCAAGCCGCTGATCGACAACCGCTATGCCGAGAACGAAATCGTCTCGCATTCCGGTCTTGGAATCCGTTCGGAACTGGTCCGCACTGCCGCCGAAGTGCTCGAGCGCGTCGAGCCGCGCACAGAAGTCGTGGGCATTGACGAAGCCCAATTCCTGGGTGCCGAACTGCCCGACGTCGCCCGGAAACTGGCCGATTGGGGCAAGCGAGTCATCGTCGCCGGGCTCGACACGGACTACCTCGGCCGGCCCTTCGAGCCGATGCCACGCCTGCTGGCCATCGCCGAAGAAATCACCAAGCTGCTGGCCATCTGTGTGCGGTGCGGCAACCCGGCTGTCCACACGCAGCGGCTGGTGGCCTCGGACGAACTGATTGTCGTCGGCGCCGCAGACAAGTACGAGGCACGCTGCCGACGCTGTTTCGAACCCCATCTGGCGCGCGTGCAAGCCGAGGCCCCACACCAGGCTCCCGCGCAGAACCCGCGCAAGGCGCATGCTGCTGGCTCGCAGGATTGATCGGGCTGCCCCTTCCACGGTCTTGCGCAACTCTTCGAGCTGGCTTTTCCTGGGCGCGCCGGTTCGCGTATGATGCCGCAGGCTGGGCGCCGAATGAACAGCGTGCGCATCGAAACCATTGCCCCGACGCGAATTGATCTGGCCGGCGGAACCCTGGACATCTGGCCGCTCTATCTGTTTCACGAAGGTGCTCTCACGCTGAACGTGGCGATCGGTCTGTATGCTCGCTGCGTGATAATCACGGGAGGCCGTGGCATTCGGCTGCACTCCCGCGACACCACCCGAAGCGAACATTTTGTCAGCCTGGCGGCCTTGCAGGCGCAGCGCCGTTATCGTCTCCCGCTGCTGGCTGAGCTGGTCAAGCATTTTCAGCCCCGCGGCAGCTTCACGTTGACCACCGATTCGCAGGCGCCTGCCGGGGCGGGCCTCGGCGGCTCCAGCGCGCTGGCGGTGGCGCTGTGCGCGGCACTGGATCGGTTCACCGGTGCTGGCGGCAACCGTGTCGAGTGGGTTCACATCAGCCGCGACATCGAATGCAAGGTCCTCGGCGTGCCGACCGGCACACAGGACCACTACCCGGCAGCGTTCGGCGGTATCGCCGCGATTCATCTGGGGACCGGTGGCGAGCAGCGCGAGCGGCTGCGTACCGATGTCCGTGCGCTCGAACGGCGGTTGGTGCTCTGCTACACGGGCAGACCGCGGCGTTCGGGGATCAATAACTGGGAAGTGACGCGTACGCACATCGAAGGGAACCGGCGCGTCTGGCGCAACCTGGAACAGATCGCACAGGTGGCCCGCGCGATGAAACCGGCATTGGAACGACATGACTGGCAGGAAGTGGCTCGGCTGATGCGCCTGGAGTGGGAGTTCCGACGGCGCAATCTGCCCACGATTGCCACCCCGGCCATGGAACGCATCTTGGCTGCTGCGCGCCGGCAGGGCGCACTGGCCGGCAAGGTCTGTGGGGCCGGCGGCGGTGGCTGCCTGGTCCTGCTGATCGAACCGGAAGCTCGCGCCCGCGTTGAATCCGCGGTGACGCAGGCTGGCGGTACAGTCCTGCCGGTGCGGATTGACCGGCAGGGCGTGCGGCTGCGGTAGTGGTTCCACGAGGCTCTCAGAAAAAAGGACGGAGAAGCAATGCGCTTCATGCAGGGCAGGGTCTTTCGCGCGGCCGATGGGCGCCTGCGGGCGATCTGGCGTGCGGTTCTCTACGTGCTGCTGTGCGGAGCACTGACCCTGGTGGCCCAGGCGGCCGTTGCTTTGGTACTCGACCTGGTGGCCCCGAAGTTGGACTCGTCGGCTGCAGCCGGAGTGCTGCTGCCGCCCCAATTCGGCATTCCGCTCTATGCGTTGATGATCTTCGTGGCTCTGGCGGCCGCCTGGTGGATGCTCGAAGTGTTCGACCAACGGAACTTCCACACGCTGGGAATTTCTTTCTACCGAAGTTGGTGGCGCGAATGGCTGCTGGGCTTTTCTTTGGGCGCGGCACTGATTGCAGCGGTGGTCGGGGCGGTTGCAGTCAGCGGTGTCGTGCGGTTGCATGTCGCGCCGGACGGATTCGCCTTCGCAGAATTTTTTGCGCTCGGAGTGATGCTATTGCTAGCGGCTGCTTGGGAGGAAATCATCTTTCGTGGCTACCTGTTCCAGCGTTTGGTCGAATCGGTGGGAGCTTTGTGGGCCGTCGCACTTCTGGCGGCACTGTTCGGCGCGGTACACATCCCGAATCCGGCTGCGACTCCGCTGTCCACTGCCAACACGGTCTTGGCTGGAGTTCTGCTGGCAGTGGCCTATCTGAAGACCCGGGCACTGTGGTTCCCCATCGGGATTCACTTTGCCTGGAACTGGGTGATGGGACCCGTGCTGGGTTTCCCCGTGAGCGGAATCCAGATGCCGGCCCGCCTGCTGGTTGCCGAAGTGTCTGGGCCCGTGTGGCTCGGCGGGGGCGACTACGGCCCGGAAGGCAGCGTGGTGCTGACCGCTGCCGCCGTGGCCGCAACCGTGTGGCTGGCGCGGACGCGCACGATTTACCCTTCCCCTGACAGACAGGACGTTTTACAATAGGCAGGAAAGTGGGGCGCCATGTTCCGTCTATTCACACTGGTTGCCGCCACAGCGCTGCTCACGATGGGGGAGGGCAACTACGTGAACTCCTGGCGTGGGCCGGCGCACCCGCCCGAGCGGTTGCCCGCCAACTTGAATCTGCCGGTGCTCCCGGAAATCGGCCCGCAGATAAAAGAGAAACAGGATGGAGAGACCCAGCGTGCGGAACGATTGCAGCCCGTCTCCCGCTTGGAAATTGTGCGCTATGTTTCCGGAGAATTTGCCCGCGCCAAACGCGTCCTGCCCAGCGGGAAAAAAGGTTTCCGCTGGAAGGTGGATACTCCGGTGGATGAGCGGCAGCTCCAGCAACTGGCCGCTAACCACGGTGCCGCCGGCCATCCCGGGGACATGGTGCAGATCACGCAGATCGAGTTCAAGGACAAGGAAATTGTGATTGACATCAACGGGGGTGGTCGGCAGCGGCGGAGCTGGCGAGACCGGTTGCAAGTCAGTGTCGGCGGGCTGCCCCGGGTTTCGACCACCACGCAGAATCAGGCGGTCGGCTTCCAGGGTGTGGGAGCCACGCTCATCCTCGATTTTGGCCGGCCGTTGCCGGATATGACCGCAGAGGAACTGAAGGCTCTGCTCGGTGAATTCCTCGAGTTCACCACGCGACAGTCCGCGGCAGTGCTCTGGGTGGAGACCCTGCCCGAGGAGTTTCAGGTGGCCATCCGGGAGAGACGCGCGGTGGTGGGTATGGACCGGGATATGGTGCTGGCCGCGCTGGGCAAGCCAACACGCAAGGTGCGCGAGCGGCGTCCGACCGACGGAGTGGAGACCGAAGACTGGATCTACGGTCAGCCACCCGGTGAAACCATTTTTGTCACATTTGTCGGCGACAAGGTCGTCGAAGTCCGACAATTTCCCCGCTAACTCATCTTCACCGGGGCCGGTGATTGCATTTTTCCGGCGAGGCCGGTAGCATCCCTGTTTCTACGCTGCGCCGTGGTGGAGTGCTGCAGTCCTGAAGTTTCATCAGGAACCGTTTTCGGAGGAGCCATGCCGATCAAAGTGGGAATCAACGGATTCGGCCGCATTGGCCGGAATATCTACCGGGCTGCGCTGGGCGACCGGGAGATTCAGTTCGTTGCGGTGAACGACATCACCGACGCCAAGACCTTGGCGCATCTGCTCAAGTACGATTCGATTCTGGGCAATTTGCCGAACCAGGTGACCCACACCGACGATACGATTGCTGTCGACGGCAACCGTTTCCGCGTCTTTCGGACGAAAGACCCCGGAGAGATCGACTGGGCTTCGGTCGGTGCCGAAATTGTGCTGGAAGCGACCGGGCTGTTCACGAAGGGGTCGGAGGCGCGGCGGCATCTGCGCGGACCGGTCAAGAAGGTGATCATCACCGCACCGGCCACGGACCCGGATCACACCATCGTGCTGGGTGTGAACGAGCAGAGCTACGACAGCCGCAACCATCATGTCATCTCGAACGCGTCGTGCACCACCAACTGTCTGGCGCCGGTGGCCAAGGTGTTGCATGAAACATTCGGCATCGCGCACGGCACAATGACCACCGTGCACTCCTACACGAACGACCAGCGGCTGCTCGACCTGCCTCACAAAGATTTGCGCCGCGCGCGTGCCGCGGCCCTATCCATGATCCCGACCACGACCGGTGCGGCCAAGGCATTGCACCTGGTGATTCCGGAACTGAAGGGGAAGCTGGATGGCTACGCTCTGCGGGTGCCGACGCCCAATGTCAGTGTCGTGGATCTGACCGTCACGACAGAAAAACCGGCAACGGTGGAGTCGGTGAACGCAGCATTCCGGCGGGCCGCCGATGGAGCGCTGCGAGGTATCCTCGCTTATACCGACGAGGAGCTGGTCTCCTGCGACTTCCGCGGCAATGAACATTCGGCCATTGTGGATGGCCCGTACACCCGCGTCGTGGGCGGCCACTGCGTCAAGGTGCTCGCTTGGTACGACAACGAATGGGCCTATTCTTGCCGATGCCGCGATCTGGTCAAATTTCTGGCGGCGCGGCTGTAGTCGGCCGCCGCAACACAGCGCCCGCACGGCCCACGAAAAACGACATTGCGCGGGATAGCAGAATGAACAAGCTCTCGATTCGCGACCTGGAACTGGATGGCAAGCGCGTGTTCGTGCGCGTGGATTTCAACGTGCCGATCGAACACGGTCGCGTCAGCGACGACACGCGCATCCGCGAAACCCTGCCCACGCTGCAGTTCGCGCTCGACCGTGGTGCACGCTTGATCCTGGCTTCCCATCTGGGCCGTCCGAAGGGAAAGATGGATCCCAAATTCAGCCTCGGCCCGGTGGGCAATCACCTGGCAGGACTGCTGGGCCGGCCCGTGGAATTCAGCGAAGACTGCATTGGCCCACAGGCAGAAGCGAAAAGCCGTATGCTCGGCCCGGGCGGGGTACTGTTGCTGGAAAATGTGCGTTTCCATCCGGAAGAAGAGGCCAACGATCCCGGCTTTGCCCTGCAGCTGGCAGCCCTGTGCGATGGGCTGTACGTGTGCGATGCATTTGGTTCTGCGCACCGCGCGCACGCCTCCGTGGTCGGCATCACCCGCTACGTGGAAAAGGCTGCCGCCGGCCTGCTGATGGAAAAAGAGCTGACCTATCTGAGCAAAGCGGTCCACCAGCCGGAACGGCCCTACGTGGCGATCCTGGGTGGCGCAAAAGTGTCCGACAAGATCGAAGTGATCGAACACCTGATGGGCCTGGCCGATACCATGCTGATCGGCGGGGCCATGGCCTACACATTCTTGAAAGCGCAGGGACATCCAGTCGGCCGTTCCCTGGTCGAGGACGACAAGTTGGAGTTGGCGCAAGCGCTGCTTGCGCGCGCGGCTGAGCAGAACTTTCGGCTGTTGTTGCCGGTGGACCATGTGCTCGGCCGGGAGCTGCGTGCCGACACCGAAACGCGCATCGCGGCGGTGGGCGAAGACCCGAATTCGTGGATGGGACTGGATATCGGCCCGGCTACCCTGGAGCAGTTCACTGCCGCGTTGCACGGTGCACGCACCATTGTTTGGAATGGGCCGATGGGTGTGTTCGAGCTCGGACCGTTCGCCCGGGGCACCCTGGCGCTGGCCCGCGCGGTCGCCGAAGCGACCCGCGCCGGAGCGACTTCGATTGTCGGCGGCGGCGATTCTGTGGCGGCAGTGCAGCAGGCCGGGGTTGCCTCTGAAATCTCGCACATCTCGACGGGCGGCGGCGCTTCGCTGGAATTTCTCGCTGGGCGGAAGCTGCCGGGTGTCGAAGCGCTCTCGAACCGATAACGGACCCGGGCGGCTGGAGCATCCACCGATGCGGCGCGCAGTGATCGCGGGCAACTGGAAGATGCACAAGACGCAGGCCGAAACCCGCGCATTTTTTGATCGGTTTCGACCTCTGGTCGCCGGTGTGCAACACTGCGAAATCGTCATCGCGCCGCCCTTCACTTCTCTGGCTGCGGCGGTCGAAAGCTCGCGCGGCACCGCCATCGCCATCGGCGCCCAGGATGTGCACTGGGAAAGCCAGGGTGCGTTTACCGGCGAAGTTTCTGCCGGCATGCTGGTGGAGGCGGGCTGCCGCTACGTGATCGTCGGGCATTCCGAGCGTCGCCAGTACTTCGGCGAAACCGACGAGTGGGTCCTACGCAAAACGCGCGCGGCGCTGGCCGCTGGGCTGTTGCCGATCGTCTGCCTTGGCGAGACGCTGCCCCAGCGGGAAACCGGGCAGACCGAAGCCGTGCTCGAGCGGCAGTTCCGGCTCGGGTTGGCTGCTTTGACGGCAGAGGAATTCTCCCGTATCATCCTGGCGTACGAGCCTGTTTGGGCCATCGGCACCGGGCGCACCGCCACACCGGAACTGGCCGCTGAAGCCCATCGGTTCCTGCGTGAGCAGGCCGCTAAAAAATTCGGCCGTGCGGCGGCCAGTGCACTCCGTATCCTCTATGGAGGCAGCGTGAAGCCGGAAAACATCGGCGGGTTGATGGCGCAGCCGGAAATCGACGGCGTGCTGGTGGGCGGGGCGAGCCTGGATGCAGAATCGTTTGCTGCGATCGTGAATTTCTGAGGAAGACCGTATGCCATCCTCGATGAAATGGGCCATTGCGTTCGCGGTGGGTTTGCTGCTGGTGCTACTGGGCTGGCAGGTGCGATTTGTGCTGGTGACCCTGCACGTGCTGATCAGCCTGACGCTGATTCTGGTCGTGCTGTTGCAGAGCGGCAAGGCGGCTGACCTGGCCGGCGCATTCGGCGGTGCGGGAAGCCAAACTGCGTTCGGGCCGCGCGGTGCTGCGACGTTCCTCTCCAAGGCTACCACCTGGTGCGCCGTAATGTTCATGCTGACCTCGATCTCGTTGGTTCTGCAGGAAAGCGCCGGACCGCGCCGCCCAGCGGGCAGCGAGTCCTCGCTGTTTGAGGAAACCCCGGCGGCGCAGCAGCCGGCACCGGCCGAGCCATCGGCGCCGCAGCCGCAGTCTCCGCCGTCGCAGCCGCAACCGCAGTCACCACCAGCACAGAACCCGACGCCGCACCAACCGTGAGCTAGGCTTGCTCGACGTTGGCTCGGCGTTTAAAATTTTTTCTAGCCCCAGTGCGGAAGTGGCGGAACTGGCAGACGCACCATCTTGAGGGGGTGGCGCCGCAAGGCGTGTGGGTTCGAATCCCACCTTCCGCACCAACAACTTGCCTTGCGCCCAACAATTTATGATTTCTTGAGGGAGCATAAGGGAGCAAATCCTAAGCTGCCCTTTCCTTCGGGAGCAGAACGCTGACCACCCTGCTGCTTGCTTGTCGCAGCGACCAGAAACAGCCCGCGTGTACACGTTCCTAGTGGTGCGAATATCCGCGTAGCGACTGTTGACCCTTTGCATCTATGCCGAGCTCATTTAACAGCGTGGAACAACTGTGCCGGAAAGCATGCCACCCAATCCACCTAACGCCGGCTTTCTCTCCGGCGGGAATCAGGTGACGGCGCGCCGCTGTCCAACTGTTTGTACGGCTTGCCGGTTCTGGGGCTGCCGAACACCCATTGGCTCTCCGAAGTTGTTTCCCTTCGATGCTCCAAAATGACTTCGGCAAAAAAGGAGCCGACCGGCATCCACGCTTCTGAATCGTCGGTCTTCGTCGAATTTGCCCGGCCCTCTACCCATGACCCCTGTACTCCGACTTGCTGATTTGCCCAGTCGAAGTCGCCCCATTGCAGAGCGAGCACTTCGCTGATACGCAAGCCTAGGCAGCCGGTTACAATGCACATTGTTCGGTACGGCTCTCGGATGAACTGGTCCGCTTCGGCGAATTCGAGTTAGACCAGCAGTTCGGCGAATTGCAGAGAAATGGAATCCGCGTTGAAGTTCGCGGGCAACTGCTGGAAGTGCTCCGCATATTCCGGGAACGTCCGGGGGAACTGGTTACCCTCGACGAGTTCCGCCAGCGTCTCTGGCCCGCCAACGTGGATGTGAGCTTCGATCAAAGCGTGTACACGGCGGCGTGGCTGCGCGGCTGCCTTTGTATTTCGCGGGCGTGAGTAGCCTTCATTCTCCTGGCGCTGAGCGCAGGTGTTTGGCTTTTGCTCCACCTGGATTAACCTTCTCACCGGCCACTCAGCGCGCTTCCCGCATATTGGCGCGTTTCTGGCTCACGCCGAAATGACGAGCCGTTTCCATCCTGCAAGGGCAGCCAATCAGAACTGAATGACGAACTTCCCGCGGATGACTCGCCCTACGCTGTTGCAGAATTGCCCAAATCGGCTGCATTCGGTGCGGAATGCCACAGGCGTGCTGTCGATGTTGTTCTGGATATCGCGCGGGTTGAAGTGATCCAGGAGATTGAAGATCCGAACTCCCGCGCGAGCCTGGACCTTTTCCCAGGGAAGGGGGATCTTGAAGCCTTTGGTGACTTGCAGATCCAGGCTGGCAAAGGTAGGAAACCGTCCCGCTCTGTTGCGCGGCCCGACAAAATCGCGGTTCGCATCCACTAGAGAAAACGGAAAACCATCGCGGACTTCCAGCACTGGGGACACGACGATATCGTGCGGAAGAGTGATATCCGCCCACGTGAGGAAACGATTAGGGGCGTCGAACGGCTGCAAAGAACGTTCATTGGGACGGACTATGGGATTCTCGAAATTGCCGAAGAACAGGTTGAAGTCGTTCAGGTCGCCTGTAGCCCGGGAACGAACGTAAGAGACAACAAGCTGATTTTTCTCCCCAAACTGGTAGCGCGCCGTGATCTGGTATTCCCGGTATAGCGAGCGTCCCGTGTTGCTGAGCACCAGGGCAGATTGAGGGAATTCGACAGGGTCCAAAACTAGGTCCCGATAGCTTTGGCGCTGCTGGTAGCTTAGGCGCACAACCAAATTATGAGCAACCTCGCGGTCCAACTCCACGTTCCAGGCCACGCTTCGAGGATTGTCCAGATGACTGCCCAGGAGAACGTGCCGGAACTCTATGGGCGAGCCCAGGGGAGTGAGTCCATCGGCCGCGAACCGAGTGACTCGCCGAAATTGCAGTTGCTCGAAGGCTCCTGCGTTCAGCGGAATCTTGTCGAAGAATCTCCCGACCCCTCCGCGCAGCAGCGTGCGGTTGTCCGAAGTCAGGGCAATGGAAAAGCCGAAACGCGGCGCAAAGTTGTTGTTGTCACCCAGGGTGTCCCGGTCGAACCGTACACCGAAGTCGAGAGTCAGGCGTGGATGAGGAGTCCATTTGTCCTGGACGAACACCGTGGTTTCCGTGATGGAACGCGAGATCGCCGTCGGTCCCAGGAATTCGATCAGTTCCGACAGCGTCTCATCGCTGCGTTCCACGCGAACGGAATTGCTCGCATGGATTCCCTCAAAGCTGCTGTGGGAAACGTTCACGCCGATCCGCGCCAGGTGCTGGCCGCGAGCCTGGAGGGGCCGGAAGTGATAGATCTCCAGCCAGTCATAGCGGCGGCTTTCGCGATTTTGCCGGTTGAAGAAAGTGCCGGCGTTTTCTTCGGGCCGGAGAATCATCGGAGATAAGAACGACGAGGCGGGGAGAACGTCCACATCCAAGTCCTTGATGCTGAAAAAGGATTCCAGGAGCGATTGGTTGGAGAACACCTTGCGCTCAACCATCCCCAGCAAGAATCCGCGCTGCCGGAAATTCGGCGTCACCTCCTGCGGGTTGAACGTGTTGAGGTTCACGAAACCAAATTTCTGCGGGAACAGCGAAAAAGAAACCGAAAGGTGATCGGCGGCCGTCAGGTTCATGTCCACCTGGGTATGGGAATCGAAACTTTCCAGGGTCGTATCACTGCGCAGCGCTTTATCCAGGTGTCGGAGACCCGGAACGCGGGTGCGGACGAAACGATATTCGAAGGATTGCACGAAGTAGGCCTTATTCTTGCGGATCGGCCCGCTCAGAGTGAGGCGCGGCGTGATGGCTTCAATGCCGCGAATGTCCCCCGCGCGCTTGCGGAAGCGGGGGAAAAAGTTCTGCACCGTGAGCTTGAAGCTGTCCCCGCCTGTGCGCGTTTGGACCGACGTGACGGCGCCCGTGAATTTCCCGTATTCCGCGTCGTAAGGATTGGAAAGAACTTGGACATTCTGGACGACATCAATCGGCAGATTGAAACCGTACTCCCCGGTGACCGGGTCAGTCACGTTGGAGCTATTGACAAGCAGGCCGGACTGGCTTGCGCGTGCCCCCTTGATATTCAGCAGCCCGTCCGGGCCACGCACAACGCCCGGCAGCAGCGGAATCGTATCGGTGAACTGCTCATTGGCTAGGGGCGCGTGCTTCAGTGTGCTGTCAGTGATTTCTTCTTTGGCCGACGTTTCTGTGACGTCGATGGGCTGCGCGGCTCCCGACACGATAATTCTTTCCTCAACGCCGGCCAGGCTGAGCTCGAAGGTCTGCTCTACAGGAGTGTTCTCCTTCACCTCCACGGTCACTGTCTCCGTGTGAAAGCCCGGAGCGGAAACAATAATCGTGCAACGGTCAGCGGCCAAACCCGAGAGAGAAAAACGGCCGGTCGCGTCGGTTATGGTGTGTCTCTCGTTGTCGGCAGCCTTCTCGCATTGCAGAGAAATCTGCGCTCCGGGCAGAAAGACAGAAGTGCCGTCGGAGCTTCGCGTCGTTACGCTGCCGCGGATGATCCCGGTGCCCTGCGCGACCGCGACGCCCGATCCAAACAGGAGTGCAGCCCACAGCAGGGCTAGTCTGCCACCGAAAAACTGATCAAGTCTCATGTGTCACTTTGCTTCCCTCAGAGCCAGGTCGACTCGAAGGTTGCCTTCCACGCGACCAAAGTGGGCACGAGCCTGGGAAACACATCGAAACGCCGAGAATGAAATGCCCGCCTGGAGAACTCTCCAGCGGCGTAATCGAAGGCCATCTGTTGCGCGTGCAAAGATTTCCTTCCTGCTCGCAAGAGCATCGTTTCATTCCATCAGATGGCTGTTCGGGAGTTGGGGATTCAAGGAACGTGGTCGCTCTGAATCCGCGCGGGTCGGCGTGTATCTAATGATTTGAAGCAACAGGAACGCACGGCCGGATGAAGGGCAGCAAGACATGCTGATTCCCTCGCAGTGCCTGACATGAGCACAAAAAAGGTTCGAACGATCCGGGGGGGCCTGAAGCGCGTCGCAGTAGGCGTGCTTCTGTTGATTGCCCCGGCAGGCCGCTCGCTCGCGCAGGAACCGGCGCCCGACGCGCTGCCGCCGACCGAACAGGTTGTCGAAAAACTGGTGGAGAGGAACCGGCAGCGGGCCGAAACTCTTCGCAGCTACACTTCGATCCGCGTCTATCACGTCGAATACCACGGGATGGGAGACAAGCGCGCCGATCTGGTTGTGAAGATGGTCTATCACGCACCCGACCGGAAAGAATTCACAGTTCTCTCAGAGGACGGCTCGGGCTTGCTACGCAACCGCGTGCTGAGGCGCCTGATTGAGGCGGAGCAGGAAGCGACGAACACCGAAAACTTGCGCCGCACCGCGATCCACCCCGACAACTACGAGTTTCGGCTTGTAGCTTACGAGCGCACTCCGCAACGATCGTTCTACGTGTTGGAAGTGAGCCCAAAGACGAAGAGCAAGTATCTGTTCCGTGGACGCATCTGGGTGGACGCGGAAGACTTCGCAGTCGCCCGGATCGAAGGGGAGCCGGCGAAAAACCCGTCGTGGTGGACGAAGCGGAATCTCTTCCAGCACAGCTACGAGAAGGTGGGCGATTTCTGGCTTCCGGCGCGCAATGAAACATTTACACAATTGCGCATCTTGGGACGGTCCCTTTTGACGATTGAGTACAAAGAATACGAACTGACCGAAATCGCCCAAGTGCAGCCGTAGGCGCCAGCGGTGGAATCTGCGCGTGCCGGCGGAAGCGGCCGGGATTAGGGAGCACGGCAGGAGGTTCCAGACTTTTCGCGTTCCCCTTTGGGGAAATCAGAAACTCCGCTTGTACAGTCGAAGGTTGATGAGCAGCCGATTCAAGCAAATCTTGTTTCTTCTTGGGCTGGGGTTCCTTGTCTACCTTCTGCGTCAGACGGGTTGGAACGCCCTGTCTGATGGATTCCGCCGACTGGGTTGGTTCCTGGCTCTTATCCTGGTTCTCAGTGGATTCAAATACGTGCTGAGCGCCCTTGCCTGGTCCGCCGCATTTTTCCCCGAGGAACGACAGTCCTGGCGTAACCTGTTCGGCTATCGTGTCGCCGGCGAGGCTATGAACTACCTTTCGTTTGCCGGCCCGTTCCTGGGGGAGCCGGTGAAGGCCTCGATGTTGCGGGGAGTCCGTTTTCTACCCGGGCTTGCCTCCACGTTGCTGGAATCGACTGTGAATGCAATCGCGGCTTCGATAGTGAGCGTGGCCGGCCTGGCTCTGTTGCTGCGCAGTGTGCCCGGAAGCGGCACTCGCTTCGCTGGCGACGCAATGATCCTGTTTCTGCTGGGACTGGCGGTAAGCTTCTTGTATGCCCTCAAGAACCGTGTGCGATTCCTGACCGGTGCCTGGAAGCTCGTGAGTCGGGTTCCCAGGCTCTCCTCCCTACAGTTGGGCGAGAAGCTGAGCCTCATAGAGGAACGCATGCACCGGCTGAGCTTTGAACGACCGGCCGCGTTCTCCCTGATGTTCCTGCTCAGCTTTGCCGCGCAGGGGCTCGCGCTGCTGGAGATTTACGTAGTGCTTGTCTCGATGGGAATCCAATCCAGTCTTTCCGGCATCTTGGTGATCGAGACGTTTACGAAACTGGCCAAGGCGTTTTTCTTCTTTGTGCCGACGCGGGTGGGGGCCGATGAGGGTAGTTCGGCCGGGATCTTCGCGTTACTTGGTCTTGCCCCCACCGCTGGGATAATGCTTGCGCTGGCGCGTCGCCTGCGTGCACTCTTCTGGAGTGTGGTCGGTCTGGGGTTCTTGTTGACACAAAGCCAAAGCGTCGGTTCGACTCAAACGGAACTAGAGGTCCGATTGCGCACCGAACCCTCTTGATGCACCCTTGCCGGATCCCGCCAGAGTTGGGAAGCTGTTGGTCATGATGAGTCTGCCGGCCTCCGCACTCTATGCTGCCCTTCCGGAGACAGAGCCGACCGCGGCGGGACATCTGGACCGGATTTGGAGCGGATCGTTCGCCGACGGTGCGCGCCAGGAACACGATCGTTCGGAACTCTGGCTGGTCAGTTGGAACATCGAGCGTGGGATCCGGCAATCAGAGATTCTCCAGGCCTTTCGGGGGCCGCTCAAAGCGGATTTCTGTCTTCTGCAGGAAGTGGACCTACATACGCGCCGGGCAGGCCGCCGCAATGTTGCCGAGGATTTTGCCCGCGAGCTGCGGATGAACTACGTCTTTGGAGTCGAATTCGAAGAGCTTGCGCAAGGACGCCCCGAATCGCCCGCCTTCCACGGCCAGGCAGTCTTGAGTAGGTTCCCGATCACGCGAACCCGAATCATGCGCTTCCGCCACCAGCCGTACAACTGGCGGCACTCATGGCTTCCACGCTGGGCTTGGATCCAGCCGCGGAAGGGCGGACGCATGGCCTTGGTTGTGGAAATCCTGCTGAGCGGACAAACCTTGGTGCTCTACAACACGCACTTGGAAAGCAAGGCAAGCGATGCAGAAAGGGCGGAGCAAATTCAAGAAATTCTGGAAGACCTGCGCACCCACTATCCGGCCGATGTCCCTGTGATCATTGCCGGCGACTTGAATACCCAAGAAGAAGCCAGCTCGCCCGTAGTGGATTACCTGCGGGCAGCCGGTTTCCGGGATGTACTGGAGGGCGAAAAGGGTCCTTTGCGAACGAAGACCGGCTCGCGCCGGAGGGTCGATTGGATTCTTGCCCGGAACTTGCGCTTCTCTGACGCCCGCATCCTCGAACTTGCCATTTCTGACCATTTTCCGCTGCGCGTGAGACTTGCCCTGCCACCACCTCCTGCAATCCTGCCAACGGACGGAACACGCTCCGTCCATCCCTGACGGAAGCTAGAGCTCTGTATTTCGCTGAATCCTTTGCGGAGTTCGTTCCATCAAATGATCAAAAAGGACTTATGGATGCAAGCTGTACTCGCGTTGCCGGGGCCGGATGAAGTCAAAGTTATCGGGGGAAACGAACAATCCCTCTGCCGCAAAGTGTGTGGGATTCCACTGCTGACGCGGGTGCTTGTCGCCGCACGGCAGAGCGGCTGCACCTCCGTGCTCTTGCTGAGGCCTAAGAACCTGCAGGAATCCTGCCTTCGGACCTGTCTGGATTCAGCATTACTCTCTTCACTCCCTCTCCGGACCCTGATTTTAGAAACTGCCTTTGACCCGGCCAATTCGCTTGCTTGGCGACAGATTGCCGCGCACCTCGACTCCAAATTCGTTTGGCTCCCCTGGAACAGCATTCCAGACAAAAACCTGCTGAGCCAGTTGATTGAGGCAGGGGCGCGCTCGAAGCACGGAGCGCGTTTCGTTTGGCCGGCCGCATCGAACCGGGAGCGGTGCAAATCAGAATCGTGTCCCAGCACAGAGGCGACCGTCTTCTGCGTCAGCAAGGAATTAGTGACGGACACAAGCTCCCCAGAGGACGTCTCGGAAACTGGCGGAGTGCTTCGACGTTGTCTGAATGACTCCCGGCTGGACCGCATTCAAACCCCACGTCCTCCCAGCATTGAGGTGCATTGCCTGAAGACTTTGCGTGAAGTGGAGCGCGCATTGGTGCGCCGGTCCGGAAAAGATTCTGACGGGATCTACTCCCGGCTGAACCGGCGGCTTTGCTGGCCGGCAGTGCGCTGGCTGTCGAAAACCGCCGTGAGCCCGAATCAAGTGACGTTCGCAGGGCTCTTGGTGGCTCTTTTATCCGCTCTTGCGTTTGCCCAGGGTAAATGGAGCGCGTACGTCCTCGGTGCCGCACTGTACTTTATCGCCGTTCTCTTCGACGAAATGGACGGGATGCTCGCCCGCATTACCTTCCGCGAGTCAGCCTTCGGTACCTGGCTGGAAACCTTCGCGGACTACGCGAGCTACTTCTTCTTGTTCATGGGGATGACCGTTGGGCTTTACCGGCAGAGCGGCTCATTCTGGCTGTGGACGGGCGTTTTGACGCTTTTCGGCGCGCTGGCCTCGTTCTACGCGGTCGGACAGCAGCGAAGGCTCGCTACGGACCCCGAACGGCCCCACGAATACCGCACACGACTGCATCGAACGCTGGAGGCGGACAGGGGAAGCCTGCTGTCGCGCCTGGGCCGGCAGCTCGATTTCTTGGTGCGGAAACCGGCCTTTTGCCACTATGTGCTGATCTTCACGCTCTTTGGGGGGCTTAAGATCCTATTCTTGCTGGTTGCGCTCAGCGCAAACCTGGTCTGGATCCTGACGCTCCACTTCAACCGTCTCTTCCGCCCCGGACCGGTTCGAGAGGCGGCTCAATGAAGGCTGTGATTCTGGCAGCCGGTTTGTCTTCGCGAATCCGTTCGATTACGAACGGATTGCCCAAGTGTCTGCTGAGATTCGGCGATCACACGATCTTGGATTTCCAGATCGAAAGCCTGTTCGACGCGGGGATCGAGAGTCTTGCCATCGTGACCGGGTATGGGCAAGAGCACATCGTCGAGCACGTCGCGCGGCGGCATCCCGAGAAACACGACGCCATCCGGTTCATTTCGAATCCGAAGTTCGCCACAACGAACAACATCTATTCGCTGTGGCTTGCACGCGACTGGGTTCGCGGCAGTTCGTTCATCTGCTTGAACGCCGACGTGCTGTTCCACCCGGAGATCCTGCTTCCGGCGGTGCGTACCGGCGCCGATGTCTCCATGATTGTGGACGAGGAATGGCGCGACGAGACGATGAAAGTAATCATCCGGGGGCAAAACGTTCTAGCGATGAGCAAGCAGATCCCTCGATCCGAAGCGAGTGGCACCTATCTTGGAATCACCACGTTCTCACGTAGGATTTGGGGATCGTTCTTTTCTGCGATGGAGGAGATCCTTCGAGAAGGGCGGGTGAATGTTTTTTTTAATGCGGCCGTCGAGCGCCTGATCGCCGCGGGTCAGCCGGTCATGTTCACGAAGACGGACGGTCTCCCCTGGGCCGAAATTGACGACGAAAATGACCTGCGCTACGCCCGAGAAAATGTGTATCCCCAACTAACCGCGGGACTGGCTCGATGGCTTCCAGCAGCGTCGCTTGCGGATACCGCTCCGCAATTTCGTTGAAAGCGCTTGCTGACCTTTGCGGTCGCTGGGCTCCCCTCACTGCGCCTTCTTCTGCAACTGCAGCTCCCGAAGGTAGTCGTGTGTCCACTGATAGGGGAGATCGGCGATCTCGCCAGGCGTGTTCATTGTTTCGGCGGCGTGCAGGCAGTCGAGTAAAATCCGCCGTTGAAGGTTACGTTGCCCCGGATTCCCGAGAGTGAACCCAAAGAGTGTTCCACGAACAAGGCTCGCGACGGCTTCACCTGTTCCGTGATTTCCTTCACCAGGGTCAAGAGAATCGTTGACAGGCCGGTTTCGTCGAAGACTCCTTGAAGCAGTCCCACGGATGCTGGCAGACCGGTCAAGCAGGTGCAAGCAGCACCAGATCGACGTCGTCCGCACGAAGCTTCTGTGCGACTTCGGGTCCTGTCCCGGAGAGCAGTGGCTGCGCGATGGGGATGTATCCTATGAAGGAGAAATGCCGGTGGTCGAGCGCGCTAATCGCACCTTCGGCCGCGAGTTCACGCAATCGCTCCAATGGGAACCCTCAGTTCATGTACTGGGCAACTTTTCGCGTGTTGTAACCCACGTGCGCCAAGCGACGCTGGTCTGAAGCGGCGTCGTTTGGCGCAGACCGCCTCGCGGTACAAGGTGAACGCCGCGAAAATCGCCGCGGATGTGAGGACAGAGCTCTCAGCCAAGAGGAAACGCACCAAGTCCAAGCCGCGCACCTCCAAGCGCGCACGGTAGGTCGCTGTTTGCAGGGGCGGGCCTTCGTCGATCGCACCGGAATGCTAGTCATGAACGTTGCGACTGGCCCAGAAAAATCCCACCCACCATCTCTCAAGGGCATGGCGGCAGCCGAGGAACGGGCCCGAAGCGGTCAGCCTCGCAACCTTGACCGCTTCAGCACTGTGTGCCAAGCACTCATAGAGGATCGCCGGCTCAATCTCTCGTTTCGTCGGCTTGCCATCCGTGCCGCTGAGATTTGGTCTGGAGCCGACGTTTGTTCGCAGTCTGTGAGCTACAACCTCACAAACCGAATCGAGAGAGCTTTAAGGGAGCAATAAGCGTTCCCACCGGTTCCTTTCGCTGGCTTCGCGCTACCCTATGCTTCCGCTGAGTGCTTGCAATTGCGGTCGGCGGTGAATTCGAATCCCACCTTCCGCACCAACCCTGTCTGAGTTTCTTTCTCTGAATCCGGCCATGGTTGTGTGGGTGGGCGGGGAAGCTGGCTTTCGGCCGCACGGAGAGCGGCAGGGCCTCTAGAGGCAGCTCGTTCCGTTTCATGAAACGGTCTTGCATCGGTGCAGCAGCGTAGGTATGATGCTCCGCTTGTCATCTACAACTGGAAGCTGTGTTCAGAAGGCCGGTCTGGGTCACCGGCGTTTTGCATATCCCCGGAGCGGAGGAGATGCCGACGAAAAACCGTTGTGCGGGTTCGACAACAACTGCTTTCATTTTGGCGTTCTTCCTCATTGTCTTCACTCTGGTCACGGTTTACCTGTTCGTTTCCAAAACCTGGTGGTTTCCAGAGACCATCACCCCCATCGGACATGAAATCGATGCCCAAACCCGGCGTACGCTTTGGCTGACCGGCATCGTTTTTGTGCTTTCGCAACTGGGACTGGCCTGGGTCGTGTGGCGCTACCGGAATCGCGGGGAGCGCGCGCACTACTCGCACGGCAACAACACGCTGGAGGTTCTCTGGACGCTGGCCACGGCGCTGGCGTTCATTGGCCTGGGCGTGCTGGCCCAGTTCACCTGGGCGAAGATCCATCTTGCCGAGCCGGAGCCGGACGCAGTGGTCATCGAAGTGCTCGGGGAGCAGTTCGCTTGGAACTTCCGCTACCCGGGCCCGGACGGGAAATTCGGCCGCACGCGCACCGAGCTGATCAACTCCGGTGCCGGGAACCCGTTCGGGATTGACCGCAGCGATCCGGCGGCTGCCGACGACATCATCGTACCCATCCTGAACATCCCGGTGAACCGGCCCATCGAGCTACGGCTGCGCTCAAAGGACGTGATTCACAGCTTCTTCGTGCGCGAGCTCCGGTTGAAACAGGATGCGGTACCCGGTCTGGAAATTCCGCTGCGGTTCGTAGCCGAGCGCACCGGCGATTTTGAGCTGGTTTGCACCGAGCTGTGCGGCATGGGGCACCAGCGGATGCGCGCACCGTTCTCGGTGAAAACCGCAGCCGAGTACGAGCAGTGGTTGCGGGACGAACTGGCGTTGCTCCAGTCCAACCCGTGAAGCAGGAGAGACACCCATGAGCACACCCTCGCATGTGGCGGCTCACGTGCATGCCCCACCACAGGGGTTTCTGCGCAAATACATCTTCAGCACCGATCACAAAGTCATCGGCATTCAGTACTATCTGCTGGCCTTGGTGGCCGTGTTTGTCGGGCTGGTGCTCTCGTTGTTGATGCGGTGGAAGCTGGCCTGGCCCAACGATCCCGTGCCCTGGTTCGGGGACGGCCCGATGCTGCCGGAGCAGTATCTGGCGCTGGTCACCATGCACGGCACCATCATGGTGTTTTTCGTGCTCACCACGGCCCCCCAGAGCGGGTTCGGCAACTATTTTCTGCCTATTCAGATCGGCGCGGCCGACATGGCCTTTCCGGTCATCAACATGCTGTCGTTCTGGACGACGTTCGTTTCGTTCCTCGTCATGGTCGCCGCGTTCTTTGTTGCCGGCGGAGCGCCGATCAGCGGTTGGACAGGCTATGCACCGTTGAGCGCCGTGGGCGAAATTGCGGGGCCAGGACTGGGCCTGGGCCAGACGTTGTGGATCGTCAGCATCGCCATTTTCTGCGCAGCCTCGCTGATGGGTGCATTGAACTTCATCGCCACGACGATCGACCTGCGCGCACGCGGGCTTTCGCTGATGCGCATGCCGTTGACCGTGTGGGCCTGGTTCATCACCGCCATCCTCGCGCTGCTGGCGTTCGGCGTGCTGCTGGCGGCGGGGCTTCTGCTGCTGCTGGACCGTGTCGCCGGCACGAGCTTCTTTGTTCCCGGCGGACTGGTGTTCACCGACAAGCCCGTGCCCCATCAGGGCGGCTCGCCGCTGCTGTGGCAGCACCTGTTCTGGTTCTTCGGGCACCCGGAGGTGTACATCGCCATCCTGCCGAGCATGGGCATGGCCTCGCATCTGCTGTCCACGTTTTCGCGCAAACCGATCTTTGGCTATCGCGCGATGGTCTATGCCATGGGGGCCATCGGTTTCCTGGGCTTCTGCGTCTGGGGCCACCACATGTTTGCCAGCGGGATGAGTCCGTATTCGGCGATGGCCTTTTCGGTGCTCACCATGTCGATCGGCGTGCCCTCGGCGATCAAAACCTTCAACTGGATCGGCACGCTGTGGGGCGGGCAGATCCGTTTCACGACGGCGATGCTGTTCGCCATTGGCTTTGTTTCGCTGTTCGTGACGGGCGGGCTTTCCGGGCTGTTCCTGGCGCAGCCGCCGGTGGATCAGCCCCTGCACGATACCTATTTTGTCGTCGCGCACTTCCATTTGATCATGGGGGTCGCGGCGATTTTCGGCATCTTCGGTGCCACCTACTACTGGTTCCCGAAGATGTTCGGCCGGTTCCTGAACGAGGGCTTGGGCAAACTGCATTTCTGGATCACCTTTGCCGGGGTCTATCTGATTTTCGTGCCCATGCATCTGATGGGCTTCTTCGGTCAGCCGCGGCGATATGCCGAGGGCACTGCGGTGCAATTTCTGAGCGCGATGCAGGGCCCGCAGCAGTTCATCACCGTTGCGGCGCTGGTGACCGGCGCGGCGCAGTTGATCTTTCTGTTCAATTTCCTGTGGAGCCTGAAGTGGGGACGCAAGGCCGAAGCCATCAATCCCTGGCGTTCCACTTCTCTGGAATGGACTATTCCTTCGCCACCCCCTCACGATAATTTTGGCGGGCGTCAGCCGGTCGTGTACCACGGCCCGTATGAATACAGCGTGCCCGGCGCGCCGGAAGACTTCATCCCGCAGGACGCGCCGCCGCGAACTGCCCCTGCGACGGGAGATTGAGGCGTGCCTACGACCGTTGTAGAAGAACTGGATCGAGCTGCCGTCGGCACGGGCGGCCGCGGACCAGACCGCCGCGACGGCGGCGATGGCGATGGCGCACCCCGTCGCGCGAAACCTCCGACGCCCCGCAGCGCCTACTTCACTGGGTTGGTGCTCGGGCTGGCTGCGATTTTCATGTTCTTCATCGCGCTAGCCAGCGCGTTCGTGGTGCGCAAAGGACTGGGCGACGACTGGCGTTCGTTCGAGCTGCCTGGGTTGTTGTGGGTGAACACCGTCGTGTTGTTGGCGAGCAGCCTGGTGGTCGAGCGGGCCCGACGCCTGCTGCGTGCGCAGCCCGCCGCGGGCTTCGGAGCCTGGTGGAGCACCGGCTCGCTGCTCGGAATCGCGTTTCTCGCCGGGCAGGTCGCTGCCTGGCGGCAACTGGCAGCGCAGGGCATCTTCCTGGCTACGAATCCGGCGAGCAGCTTTTTCTACGTCTTCACCGCAGCCCACGGCGTGCACGTGCTGGGCGGCCTGGCGGCGCTCGGCTACGTGGCCGCGCGGGGTGCGGCGCATCAACAGAGTACCGGCAATCTTTCCGCCGACCTGACGGCAGGGTACTGGCATTTTCTGGGCGTGCTGTGGGTCGGCCTGCTCTTACTGTTAACTTTTGGGCGGTGAACCGTGAGTGAACAGGTCAGAGAAGTGGCGCTCGAATCGCCGTGGGCGGGCGGTCGGTCGCCGTTTGCCATCGGATCGAAAAAGTTGGGCATGTGGTTGTTCATTATTTCGGACGCGCTGACCTTTTCCGCGCTGCTGATGGCCTACACCTATTCGCGCGTCGCCAACCCGGACTGGCCGAAGCCGTTCCCCATCTATCCGGCGGTGGTGTTTTCCACGCTGATGACGGTCGTGCTGCTGTTCAGCAGTTTCACGATGGTCATGGCCGTCGCCCAAGCTCACAAGGGCAACCGTGGCGCTGCGGCGCGCTGGATCGGGTTCACGATGCTGGGCGGATTGGGCTTCATCGGGTTGCACCTGTACGAGTGGATGCATCTGATTGCCGAAGGTGTGCGGCCGTTTTCGAACCCGTGGGGCGCACCACTGTTCGGCGCCACGTTCTTCGGACTGACCGGTCTGCACATGACTCACGTCGCCGTGGGCGTGATTTATCTGGGTATCATCGCCTTCGGTTTCGGTCGCGGGAAATGGAGCGCCGAGGACGTCGAGGTCAGCGGACTGTACTGGCACTTCGTGGACCTGGTCTGGATGTTCATCTTCCCGATGGTGTACCTGATGTCGGTGCGGTATGAACCCGCAGCGGGTGCCGTCGGGATGCTGCTGGGGAGGTAGCGGATGAGCGGACATTCCTCGCACGAAACGCATGAATTTGCCGGCACCACCCGGCAGTTCGCCATCGTCTGGGGCTGGCTGGTCGCGCTGACCCTGGTTGAAGTCTATCTGGCCTACATCCATCTGGCGGTCATCACCACCTTGTTGCTGCTGATCGGAATTTCGGTGATCAAGGCCGGCTTGATCATGGCCTATTTCATGCACCTGAAGTTCGAAAAGTTCAGCCTGGTGCTGGCCTTGGTGCCAGCGCTGCTGATCTGCATCGGGCTGATGACCTTGATCTTCCCGGACAGCTTCCGGATTCTGGAACTGGGAGCACGCTAGTCGGTTACCGGGAACGCGGTGCGTTGCCGTCGCTCCGGATGTGGGGCACCGCAGAGCGCTTGCCAAGACTGGTTCGGAGAGCGCTTGCGGATGCGGAGAGTGCAGTTCAATTTATTCGGTGCTGCTGGTGATGAAACGACTCGGAGTGGGAATCATTCTGATGGCGGCGGTGCTGGCTACGGTGCTGGCCCCGGAAGCACTGGCACAGGGCTGCTCGATGTGTGTGCGAAACGCCGCCGCTGCCGGCGAGGCCGGTCGCAAAGCACTGAACACCGGCATCCTGATTCTGCTTGCCCCGACTCTGCTGCTGTTCGGCGGCGTCTTCTTCCTTCTCCACCGCCACAACAACTCCCACCACACTGGTTTGTGACTCCCGAGCTGTTCCCCGCGAGTGTGAATTCCGATAGTTCGTAAGCTTTGGGGGACCCCTCAGCATAATAATCCAGGGTCACGAGCACCTGCGACTCCTCACCGTCCGCGTTGTAAATTCCGAGCAGCGGGTTGTACTCAGCGTCCACCAGCCCATGCACTCTTCAGCGATGGCCCAGAGTTATCCGCGGACGGCGGCCACGGCATTGGCTACGGCAGAAGCAACGCAGGCGATCTGCGCTTCGGTCAGCTCAGGATACATCGGCAGCGAGAGCACTTCTTCGGCGGCGCGCTCGGCCACCGGACAATCGCCACGGCGGCCTTCCAAATGGGCAAAGGCTGGTTGCAGGTGCAAGGGCACCGGATAGTGCACCGCCGTGCCGATGCCCTGTTCGGCCAGGCGCTCGGCGATGGCGTCGCGGTTGGCCACGCGAATTGTGTATTGATGGAAGACGTGCGTGGCCAGCGGCGCAATCCGCGGTACGCGGACTGGCTCGAGAGGTGCCAGCAGCTCGGTGTACCGCGCAGCGACGGCCTGACGGCGCAGCGTCCAGCCGTCCAGATGACGCAGTTTCACGCGCAGCACGGCAGCCTGCAATTCGTCGAGCCGGCTGTTCCAGCCGAGTTCCGCGCTCACGTACTTGTCCGTCTGTCCGTGATTGCGCAGAGTGCGAAGGCGGTGGGCCAGCTCTTCCGAATCGGTCACGACCATGCCGCCGTCACCGTACGCGCCGAGGTTTTTCGTGGGATAGAAGCTCAAACACCCCGCGATGCCAAACGACCCGGTCGGTCGCCCCCGCCAAGTCGCACCGAGCGACTGCGCGTTGTCTTCGATCAGGAACAGGTGGTGGTGCCGGGCGATCTCTCGCAGCATCTCGATCGGTGCCGGGTGGCCGTAGAGATGCACGGCGATGATCGCGCGCGTCTTCGGCGTGACATGGGCTTCGACCGAAGCAGGGTCCAGGGTGAAGTAGAGCGGCTCGATATCGGCAAATACCGGCCGCGCTCCGGCCAGAATCACTGCCGATGCCGTGGCGATAAAACTGAACGCCGGCACAATGACCTCGTGACCCAGGCCGATGCCCAGCGCGCGCAGCGTGAGCACGAGCGCATCGGTGCCCGAAGCGACTCCGACGCCGAACCGTACACCACAGCGGCAAGCGATTTGTTGTTCCAGCGCAGCGAGCTGCGGGCCGAGAATGAACTGCTGCGTTTCGAGCACTTCATCGAGTGCAAGTTGAATTTCATCCCGGAGAGCAGCATACTGCGCACGTAGGTCGAGCAGGGGAACAGGAGATCGAGGCAGCTCGGTCATGTTGCGCTCGGGCGGTGCATCCTATGATACGCCCGCAAGGTTGCGCCCGGTGTCAGCCTATCGGGGTTCTTGCTTCAGCCGCGTGCAGATAGCAATGGCGCCGCTCGGGTCTACGGCGGAATTGCCCTCTTCGATGTATTGGATGATTCCATTCTTGTCGATCACGAACGTAGTCCTCATCGCAAACTGATACTCTTCGTTCAAGACGCCGTAGAGTTTGCTGACCTCACGCTTGAAATCGCTCAGCAACGGGAAGGTCAGGCCATTTTCTTCTGCGAATTTGGCATTCGCGGCGAAGCTGTCCACGCTGATGCCGAGCACCTGCGTTTCGTTCGGGTCCAGTTTCCCTTCGGCGATACCAGCCTGGTATGCCTTCATTTCGCGCGTTCAACCGCCGGTGAACGCCAGTACGTAGAACGCCAGCACAACATTTTTCTTGCCGCGAAAACTGCTCAAGGTAACCGGCTGGCGCTTGGTGTCGATCAGGGTGAAATCCGGCGCGACGTCGCCCACCTTTAAGTGCGTGCGTTGGATCGCTGGCTGTGGCTGCTGGGTCAGGGCCGCGCTGGCCAGCAGTGCGGTCAGCGCCAAACTCCATCGGACACATCTCATCGGGCGCATCTGGATTCTCCTCGGTGGTTCTTTCTCGACGGTTGCGCATTATACTGCGGCCGGGTAGGGAGCGAAACCACCGATTGCGGAGAAAACACAACAGGGCAGCAGACACCATCGTGCGACTGGAAGCTGAGTTTGCCCGTCGTTTCGGATTTGCCGGCACGGTGGCGGTGGGGTTTGGTCGCACGGCGCTGGCGGTGGCGCTGCGTGCCGTGGCGCCCGACCTGTGCGGCGAAAGGGTACTGGTTCCCGATTTTATCTGTTCCCAGGTGCTCGCAGCGGTGCGTCAGGCTGGCGCCACACCGACGTTTTTCCCGATTCGGCGCGACCTGACCGTGGACGTAGACGCATTTCGCGCGGCCCTCGATGGGGCCGTGCGGGCCGCTGTGGTTGTGCACTACTTTGGTCGCGTGCAGCCCGATGTGGCGACGCTGGCGGCCCTATGTCGGCAGCGCGGTGTGCCCATGATCGAAGACTGCGCGATGGCGCTGGGCGCTCGCCGCGACCGGCTGCCCGCAGGGAGATTTGCCGATGCCGCAGTTTTTTCGCTGACGAAAAGCGACTGGTGCTATGGAGGTGGGTTTGTCGCCACAGGCTCAGCCGAGCTTCTGCCCCAGTTGCAAAGTTCGGTGGCCCGATTGCACCGCGACGACCGTCTTTGCTTTTCCTACGGTGTCCTGCGCCGGCTGGACTGGTTGGGGAATCGACCACGCTATGCGCGATTCGCGGAGAACTTGGGACGATGGCTCGAGCGGCGATGGTTTCCCGAGTCAGAAAATTTTTTCGATGCCGGGCGGTGCGATGTCGTTATGAGCAGCTTCACGGCACGGCGCGCACGGGCTTTGCTGCTGCGTTTGGACGCAGTGTCCCGAAGGCGGCATGCGCTCCTGGCGCAGCTTCGATCGGAGCTTGCCGAAGCCGCCGATCTCCTCTGGCCTCCGATGGAGCTGAAGGTTGGTGAGGATTCCGCAGCCTTCTTGCTTTTGTGTGTCCCCGACGCGAGGTACTGGCGCGAACGGGCCGCAGCGGCTGGCGTCACGCTGCGGCTGTGCTGGCCAGCGTACCAGCTTTTCGAGACAGCACAACACTCGCAATCCGTTGCGTGGTTCGCGCAGCACCTGGTGTTCCTGGAAGTGCATCCCCGGATGAGCACTCGGGAGGTCGCACAGACTGCAAAGGTTTTGCGAAAGCTTTACCGCGAAACTCGGGGAAACTAGCAACCAGATGGCTGCAAAAGTTGCCGGCGGAACGAATCAGTACCCCGGTGAGGAACGCTGCGAAGTCGTTCTCCATGCAAGTCTGCGAAAATTCGAGTGCATCGAAAAAACTGCGTGCCTAGTGAGTGCAAAGCCTCTGGTGACGGCGGTGCTGACTCAACGCAGGCGCCCCGGCGGGTCTGCGGGCGCTGGGATCTGCGCTGGGACGACCGGTAAGTGGTCCGTGGATTCGCGTTTTGCTGGTGGGATGCGCGGCAGGCCGAGGCCTCGATTCCACTCCAAGTGCTCTTTGGCACAGCGCTGGCAGAAGCCTTTTCCGGAATCTTCGTCACGGAGACTCGCCAGTTCGTAACAGCCGCAGATGCACTCGCAATAGCCTATCGCCGTCGAAGTTTTTATCACCACCAGGGCCATCGCTGCCTCCAGCAGAGATCGTAGTGTGCTGAACACCCATCCCCTTGGTTTTATAGGCGAGGTGCAGGCAGTTTGCAAGTTGTCCAGGATGAAAGGTGCATTTCTGTGCTGGGGATTCAGCGTCTATGAAAAATCACATAAACAAGATGGTTCCGCTACAATCTTTTGTATTCTCATTGCAAAGAATTGGTAAGTGCAAGAAGATATGTACATTAACATTTTGAAATAAAACGAGTTACATATCTAAAATTTTTAAAAACTATGGCAATTAAGGTGCTTAAGAGTAAACATTAGGGGGTCGGCCTTACGGTGTGCCGGGGAGAGGCGGAGTAGACCTCTCTCTATCGTGCGTTAGGTTCGATTCGCTCCAACCGGCTCGTCGAGTGTCGAGGCCCTCGAAATTCCCAACCACCGGGAGGGATGATGAGAAAGCGGTTCATGTTTTCCATTCTTACGTTCCTGCTGGTCAGCTTGGCCACGTTGGCTCAGGTGCCGACGGGCGCGATTGTCGGGACCGTGTTGGACCCCAACGGTCTAGCAATTCACCAGGCCGAGGTCACTCTGGTCCGGCAAGGCACCACTGCCGAGTACAAGACGACGACCAGCGAAACCGGTGCTTTCCGATTTGGCAGCCTCCCCGCGGGCGTCTATCGGATTCGCATCACGTTTGCGGGTTTTAAGGTCTATGAATTCAGCGACATCAAACTCGACACAGGCACCGAGTACACACTTCCTCCTGTGCGGCTCGAGTTGGGCGATGTCACCGAGACGGTGACGGTCGAAGCCGGGGCCGTCGGGGTCCGCACCTCGGATGCTCAGGTGACCGATGTCGTGGAACCCCAACAAATAAAGATTCTTCCGCTCGGCAATCGCAACCCGTTGGTTCTCCTGGGCCTGCAAGCCACAGTGAACCAGAATGCTCGAACGGTGACGGTGATTGCCGGTCAGAGACCCTCGCTGAGCAATGTGACCATGGACGGTGTCAACGTCCAGGACAACTTCATTCGTGCCAACTCGCTGAACTTCCTGCCCAACCTGCCCTTGCTGAGTCAGGTGGCTGAATTCACCGTGACCACCAGCAATCAGTCCGTCGCACAGGGCTTTGGCGCCTCGCAGGTCAGCATGGTGACGCCCAGCGGCGGCAGCAATTGGCAGTTCGAAGGTTTCTGGTTCCATCGCAACAATGCTCTGGCGGCGAACTCGTGGTTCAACAATGCCACCGGTATCGAGAAGCCAAATCTGATCTTCAACCAGGGCGGTGTGAACGGTGGGGGACCCCTCCTGTCCAACAAGCTGCTGATTTACGGCTACTATGAATTCTTCCGCCAGCGGCAGCAGGGTGCGCAGAACCACGTGGTGCTGACGGAGCCCGCGCGTCAGGGGATTTTCACTTACCGGGCGACCTGTATACCCTCCTGCCCACCGGGCATCACCCCCGGCCAGGTGCTGCAGCAGGATATTTTCGCAGCGCTGGCGGCGCGCCAAATCAACCTCGGCATCGACCCGTTCATTGCCAACATCCTGTCCATGGTGCCGACCGACATCAACAACTTCCTCACCGGCGATAGCAATGCCTCGCAACTGTTCAACACCGCCGGCTTTCTTTTCAATAAACGGGCCAACCGGACCCGGGACAACTATGGCTTCCGGGTGGACTACATCCCCAGCACCAAGCACGCCATCTACGGCACCTGGGCTTGGAACCGGGATGTGGTGGACCGCAACGACCTGGACGGCACCTTCAGCCGGGCGCCGATTGTGTTCAATGACGACAACAAAAAGCTGCTCTCGGCTACCTGGCGCTGGGCGCCCGCTTCGAACTTCACGAACGAAGTCCGCGGTGGATTCAACCTGGCTCCGGCGACCTTCAAGGTGGATGAGGGCACGCGTCCGGATTTCCTGATACAAGGGTACCTGTTCACGAACCCGATCGTGACGTTCCGGGATCAGGGGCGCTTCACCGACACCTA
Organism: Acidobacteriota bacterium; assembly: GCA_037442425.1. Taxonomy (GTDB): domain Bacteria; phylum Acidobacteriota; class Terriglobia; order Acidiferrales; family UBA7541; genus DSGC01. Next base: position 167,524 of record JBBIQG010000004.1, read on the forward strand.
CACTTTGCAAGACAACGCAAGCCTGACCTATGGAAGCCATTACTTCACCTTCGGGTTCTTCACTCAGCAGATTCGCACCGAACCGTTCAACTTTGCCGGTACGGTGCCGACCTACAACATTGGAATCAGCGCAGCGAACCCGAATGGTCTGCGGGCTTCGGACTTTCCGGGCGGGATCTCTTCTGCGGACCTCACGCGTGCGAATGCTCTGCTGGCCACGCTGGCGGGCTTTATCAGCAGCGCGAGCCAGACGTTCAACATCACCAGCCGGACTTCGGGGTTCGTCCCGGGAGCGGAGAACCGCCGGCATTTCAGCCTGAACACCTATGCCTGGTATTTCGGCGATCAGTGGCGCATGCATCGGCGGGTCACGTTCAACTACGGCGTCCGCTGGGAGTACATCGGACGCTTCGACGAGCGGGACGGCCTGCTATTGATCCCGATTATTCCAGTCGGCTCCACGGTCCGGGAAACCCTGTTGTCGAACGCCACTCTGGATTTCGCTGGCGGCGACACGGGTCGGCCGCCGTACGAACGGGACCTGAACAACTTCGGCCCCAATTTTGGTCTGGCGATCGACCTGTTCGGCGACGGTCGCACTGCGTTGCGGATGGGCTACAGCGTGCACTTCGTCAACGATGAAGCCATCCGTGCTCCGGACAACGCGACCTCCGCCAACGCCGGTTTGCAGGCAACGCGGACGCTGGCCAACTTGGCCATCCGCATCAGCCAGGGTCTGCCGACAATCACCTCGCCAACGTTCCAGGTGCCGCGCACTGCGCAGGACAACTTCGCCATCAGCAACCTGCCGAGCACGCTGTTTACGGTGAATCCCAACCTGGCCACGCCGTACGTGCAGCAGTGGAGCCTGAGCATTCAGCGGGAGCTGCCCTGGAACATGATCCTGGATGTACGCTACCTGGGCAACAAGGGCACCAAACTGTACCGCGGCATTGACTACAACCAAGTGATCATCTTCGAAAACGGGTTCTTCGAAGACTTCCTGCGCGCGCGCCGGAATGGCTTCCGGAACCTGAGCGTCACCGGTACGTTCGATCCCCACTGCAACTTCCCGGGTTGCGAACCGTTGACGGTCTTCCCGCAAATTGCGGGTGGTGGCCTGCTGAACAACTCCACCGTGCGGGCCCTGATTCAGCAAGGGCAGCCGGCAGAGTTAGCAGCGGTCTATCACTTCAACAATCTGTCCGGGACTGTCCAATTTGTGCCCAACCCGCTGGCCAGCGTGGCGGACGAGCTAGCTTCCATCTCCAACTCCACCTATCACGCCGGGGTGGTCGAAATCCGTCGGCGTTTCCGGCAGGGACTGGGCTTCCAGGCCAACTACACCTGGAGCAAGGCTCTGTCTGATACCAGCGGGACCGGCCAGACGCGATTCGATCCGTTCTTGGACATCGCGCGTCCACAACTGGAAAAATCCCGTGCGCCGTTCGACCTGACCCATGCGTTCAAGGCCAACTTCGTCTACGAGCTGCCGTTCGGCCGCGGTCGCCGCTGGGCACCGGAAAACAGCATCCTGAACCGGGTGGTTTCGGGCTGGAGCGTCGGCTCGATCTTCACGCTGCAGAGCGGGAACCCGTGGTCTATCCTGTCCAACCGCGGCACGCTGAACCGCGCAGCCCGTTCGGACGGAAAGAACACGGCGTTCAGCTTGGTCAGCGAGGAAGAAATTCGGAACTTGATCGGAGTGTTCAAGACCCCGAACGGCGTCTTCCAGATCAACCCCAGCGCCATCGCCCCGAGTGGCCGCGGAACCGGTGACGATGCCATCGGCTGCACGCCCCAGTTCCCGGGTCAACTCTTCTGCAACCCGGAACCGGGTACGATCGGCAACCTGGGTCGGCTGGCGTTCAACGGACCGGTGTTGTTCGGCTGGAATGCCAGCGTCTTGAAAGAGACTCCGATCACCGAACGACTGTCGCTGGATTACCGGGCGGAGTTCTTCAACTTTTTGAACCACCCGGTCTTCTTCGCCGGCGATGAAAACATCAACAGCACAACCTTCGGCCAGATCACCGATGTCGCAGTGGGAGCGCGGATCATTCAGATGTCGCTCCACCTGCGCTGGGGCCGCTGACCGAAGCGTTCGTCCGCGTTTTCTCCGGGCTCTGGAGTTCGCTCCAGAGCCCGGAGTTTTTTTCTTTGCAGCACGTTCCGTGATGATTCAGAGCCGGGTCGGTGTCCGGCGAGAAGCGCACGGCATATCGTGCGGAGCTAGATTCAGAAGTCTTTCAGGTCGGAGAGGCGAAAGGGATTTGTGACTTTCTCGCGTAGCTCCTGCCAGTGTGCATCCGGCATGGAGAGGAACACCTCGACAACCTTGGGATCGAACTGCGTGCCGGCGTGTGTGCGGATCTCTTCCTTGGCGACGTCGAGCGGCAGCGCTTTGCGGTAGGGACGGTCGCTGATCATGGCATCGAGCGTATCGGCGACTGCGAAAATTCGTGCGCCCAGCGGAATTTCTTCCCCTTTCAAACCGCGCGGATACCCTTTCCCATCGTAGCGCTCCTGGTGTGCGAGTACGATCTGCGCGGCTTCTTTCAAAAACGGGATGCGTTGCAGCATCTGATAGCCGATTTCGCAGTGCTGACGCATAACGGCGCGCTCTTCTTCGGTGAGCGGGCCGGGCTTGCGCAGGATGCTGTCGGGAATACCCATCTTGCCGATGTCGTGCAGGAAGGCGCCACGAGCGATGTGCCGAAGTTGGTTTTCGTCCACACCCATGGCTTTGGCGATGGAAATCGTGAAGGCAGTGACGCGCTGGCAGTGTCCTTCGGTCTCAGCATCCTTTAGATCGAGCGCGCTGCCCAGTGCTTCCAGGGTGTAGTCATAGGAATTTTCCAGCTCGCGGAGCGCCTCGCGAAGCTGCTGGGTGCGTTCTTCGATGAGTCGTTCCAAATCGCGCTGGTACTGACGGTTTTCGAGCACCAGCCGGCGGTGTTCGAGCGCGCGCTGGACGCTCAGATAAAGCTGTTCCTTTTCGAAAGGCTTCAGGATGTAGTCGTAGGCGCCGCGCCGGACTGCATCGAGTGCAGTGGAAATATCGTGCAGCGCGGTGACCATGATGACCGGCACGTCCTGTGTTTTTTCACGAACGCGTTCGAGCAGCTTCAGGCCGTCCATCTCGGGCATGACGATGTCGCTGATCACCAGGTCGTGCGAATCGCCTAAGAATCTTTCCAGGGCCAGCCGCCCATTAGAAACTACCGTGCACTGATACCCTCGAGCCTCGAGCAGCGTCGCGACGACCTCGCGAATGGCTTCTTCATCGTCGACGACCAAGATTTTCGCCGCTGGGTCGGCACTCAAGGTACGCCTCCGACAAAGTCATTATAAAAGAAAGCACATCCCCACCGGAGTTGTCTTGCCCAATCAGAAAACCGCATGCTAGCGTGCCTTGAAAGCAATTCTTCCGGGTTTTGGGCCCGCCTGAACAGCGCGGGAAAAGGCAGATTCGCAAGTTTCGGAGGCTGTCCTGATGCTGGACCAAGGCAACCTGGGAATTGTCATCCTGGAAGCCTCGGCCATCCTGATTCTCCTGATTCTGTATCTGTTGCTGTACCGTAATTTCCCCGAACGATTTTTCCGGTTGTGGGTGGTCGGGTGGGTGCTGTATGCCGGATTTGGCGCAGGTCGTTCGCTCTGTTGCGTATACCACTCCGGAGTGGAACATCTGGCCACCGCAGGACTGCTTTTCTTGGCCTCCCTGTTGTTCCTGGCTGCCGTGTGGGAATACACCGGCCATTCCCTTCGTTTGCGCACCCTGGGAAGCCTCGCGCTGGTGGGCGGACTGCTGGTTGCTCTGCCCTCGTTCTGGCAGCAGCCCGAGGGCGCACTCCCATGGATTCGAACCGCGGTGCAAAGCAGCTTGTTTTTAACCATCGGCTGGATTCTTTGGCGACATGTAAGGTCCCAGAGCAGTTTCGGTCCAGCTCTTCTGAGCGCGGCCTTTTTGCTTCGCGGACTGCACTGGATCGATCAATCGCTCTGGATTAGCCATCCGTTGTATCCGGTACGGTTGGCACTCGACGGATTGTTTGAAGTCGCCATCGGTGTAGCCATGGTGGTGGTGGTGCTGGAAGACACGCGTGCGCGCGCGGAAGACCTGAATGCCAAGCTCCGCCAGCTCACACTGATCACCACGGCTGGCATGCAGACACTGCAAGTCGAAAAAGTGCTGAACGAAGTTCTCCAGCATCTGGTTGCGAGCCTGAACGCCACGCACGGCCAGGTGCGATTGCTCGAAGGAGGAGACAAAGAACCCGAACTGGTGCTGCGGGCAGCCACGGGCTGCAGCCCGGATTTTCTCGAGCAACGGCGCCGCGTGCGCGCCTCGGAACCTTGGGCCCGGCGCGTCCTGGAAAGCCCCCTGCCGATTATTGCTCGGCCAGAGACTCCGGACCGGGAAGTGCGCCAGTGGATGGCTGCAGAACGACTCTGCGTGCTGGCGCTAGTTCGCCTGCCAGGTCAGGACCGCACGATCGGCTTGCTGGGGATTGGTTGCCATACGCCCCGAGTGTTTCGCGACGATGAACTGAGTTTCCTCGTCAACGTGGCCAACCTGCTCGGGCTGACCGTGCAGAATGTCTGGCTGTTCCAGCATGTCGCTGAGGCTCAACAGCAATGGGCAAACACGTTCGATTCCATCACCGACCCGATTCTGGTGCACGACAATGCTTATCGCGTACTGCGTGTCAACCGCGCCGTCGGCGAACGCCTCGGGGTGGACCCCGGTACGCTGGCCGGACAGCCCTTGACCAGCATCTTGCGCCGCGGCGAACGGTTCTGGCGAATGTGTCCCTATTGTGAGCACGCCGCGGGCAAGGGGGACACGCTGGACCCCTTCTTTGGTGGCTACCTGCTCGTATCCAACGCCGAGGTTCGGGATGGCACCGGTCAACCGGTGGGCACCATTCACGTGCTGAGAGACGTGACGGCATTGTACCGCGCCGAGCAGATGTACCGCAGCCTGTTTGAAAACGTCCGCGAAGGCGTCTTCATCTCGACACCGGAAGGCCGCTTCGTAGATTTCAACGACGCGTTCATGCGCATCCTCGGCTATGAGGATCGAGACGAGTTGATGAACACTGACATTGCCTCGACGCTCTATGTGCGCCCGGCCGATCGGGAACGGTTGAAGCAACTGCTCTTTGAACACGGCTCAGTGAGCAACTATGAGTATCAGCTTCGTCGGCGCGACGGGGAAATCATCGACGTCAGCGAATCGAGCATCGCCACCCGGGACGCGCAGGGCCACGTGGTGGCCTACCAGGGTTTCGTGCTGGACATCACGGCACGCAAGCGAGCCGAGCAAGAAATCCGCCGGCGCAACCGCGAGCTAATGGTGCTGAATTCCATCGCCATGACCTTGAGCCAGTCCCTCTGCCTGGACGAGCTGCTTTCCCGAACGCTCTCGCAACTCGTCGAGCTGTTCGGTGTGGATCTCGGTGCCATCTATCTGCTCGATGAAAAAAACCTGGTCGTCCAGCGCCATGCGGCCGTGGGATTCCGCTCCGAGTATGCAACGAAGTTTCCGCCCACGCCGGTGAGTGCACAATTTATCCGGCATCTGCGGCGTACCCGCGCCACTGTGGTGCCCGCAATGAATCTGCCCCTACCGGAAGTGTTCCGCGACCTCCAGCAAAAAGAAGGGATCCAGGTTTCCTATCTGATTGTGCTGTGGTCGAAAGATCGCATCCTGGGGGGGCTGGTGGTCTCCAGTCGTTCGACGCGAGAATTTTCTGCTGCCGAGTTGAACTTGCTCAGCGCAGTGGGTAGCCAGGTTGCCAGTACAGTCGAGCGTTCGCTGCTGTACGAAGAAACGCGACGCGCCTACGAAGACCTGCGGCGCGCCCAGGAGCAACTGTTGCAAAGCGAAAAAATGGCTGCCGTCGGACAGCTCATCTCGGGCGTGGCGCACGAACTGAACAACCCGCTCACGGCCATCCTGGGCTACAGCCAGTTGCTGGCCGGCAGCCAGGAGGTGACCGAACGAGGCAGCCAGTACGTAGAAAAGCTCTACCGGCAAGCGCAGCGCACGCATCGCATCGTGCAGAACCTGCTCAGCTTTGCCCGTCAGCACAAGCCGGAACGACTCCCGGTGAAAATCAACCAGATCCTGGAAGACACGCTGATGCTGCGTGAGTACGATCTGAAACTGAACAACATTCGCGTGCACCGCAACCTGGACCCCGATCTCCCGCTCACCTCCGGTGACGCGCATCAGCTCCAGCAGGTGTTCCTGAACATCTTGAACAACGCCGTCGACGCAATTCTGGAGCGGGCACAGCAGGGAGAAATCTGGGTCGAGACGCGCGCCGAAAACGGTATGCTCGTGGTCGAAATCACCGATAGTGGTCCCGGGGTGACCGATCCGCTGCGCATCTTCGATCCGTTCTACACGACCAAGGCGGTGGGCAAGGGCACGGGCCTGGGGCTGAGCATCTGTTACGGCATCGTCAAGGAACACGGTGGCGAAATTCGCGCGTGGAACTCGCCACCCCGTGGAGCTACCTTCACCGTTTCACTCCCTGTTCTGTCGGCTGGAGAAAAGAAAGCGAAGCTGCCCGAACAGCCGCAGCACCAGGTAACGGCAGGAACCATCTTGCTCGTGGACGATGAAGAAGCGGTACTGGACCTCGAGCAGGAAATCCTGCGCGGCCATTTCACTGCTGTGCATGCCGTGCGCTCCGGCCGCGATGCGCTGGATCTATTGGCACGCGAATCGGTGGATGTAGTGGTAACCGACCTGAAAATGCCGGGAGAGGTCACCGGTCGCGAAATCTATGCCTGGATCGAGCGGGAACGGCCCGAGCTGCTGTCGAGACTGATCTTCACCGTTTCCGATGCCGGTACACCGGACGTGCGCGCCTTCCTGGAGCGAACTCGCTGTTTCTTTATTCAGAAGCCATTCAAGATGGAAGAGTTCCTCGGACTGGTGCGGCAGGTACTGACCCAGCCGGCGCAACAGCCGAGCGCGATCACTCGTTGAGGTGCGGATCGAGGTGCAGCCGGCTGCTGGATTCCAGCGCAACCATGGCAGCTTCCACCTGCGCGGCCAGACGCCCCACGCGATAGGTCAATTCGGAAACATGGCGCAACGCGGCGACATTCAGACTGACCCGAAGCCAGGCCAGCCCATAGAGCAGCCGAAAGGAAACCTGCAACTGCAACAGTTGAAGTTCATAACGCCGGCTCACTTGCGGAGAAAGTCGTGCTACCGTGCGGGCCATTTGTGTCAGGTGCCGACAGTCCTGGTCGAGTCCGGCCAGAAATCTCTGCAGGATACGGCGGCGCTCCGCACGCCAGCGAAAGAACTCTTCTCGGGGCAACCGGTCACGGAGAAATTCCGCATCTGCTGACTGCAGGGCCTGGCGCAGCGCAGGAAAATACTGCGGATGGCGTGGCAGCAATTGTTCGGGTGGGACGGGTGCGGTATCTGTGGGTACTACCAGCGTGCGCAGCAATCCCGTCAGCAACGCGAGCAGCGCGGCGGCGAGCAGACCATAGAGGAACACTTCGCTCATCCGCGCAGAATCTCCAGAAGGCGTGCATTCAACTTCTGCAGTTGCTCGTTCACCTGCGGAGCCGTCTGTTCATAGATGCCGGAGGGTAGCAGCACGGGCCCGGGGACGTGTTCTGTGCGGGCGCGAACCGCTGCAGTCAGCCAGGCGCCCAGCGCAAACAGATAGCTGGCTGCGCGGATCGAGCTGAAAGCAGGGATGGCTTCATTGCCCCAGACTTGCAGGGCAGCGAGCAGGGCAATCTGCACGCTGGCATAGAAGCCAATGCCATAGGCAATCCAGAGCGTGACCCGACGAACGGGCACGCGGTAGTAGTGGCAGACGGCCAGCAGCACCAGAATGATCCCCACTGCGGCTATCTCCAATCCATGTTGCGCAGCGTAGATGAACGCTGGCAATGCGTCGCGGCTGCCCCAGGCATTCCCCACTGCGATCAGAACGAGTGCGATGGCCGTCGCCAGCAGAAACAGTCGGGAAAGATTCCAGATGCCGGCGTAGGCGGCTAAGGTGTCCCGACAAATCTCTGCAATCACCAGTGCCCGTGCAACCAGTAGAAGCGCTTCGAAGCTCCAGTGGATGTAAAAAACCAGCGGGTCGGTGTAACCAGCTCGATGCCAAAGCCACCACGCCGCCAGGTCTGCGGTCAGCACCAGCCCAAGATAGACGGTGAACCAAGGAAGTTGCCGGTGCAAACTGCGGCGCCAGATCCAGATCAAACAAAGCAGCTCCAGAACCGTACCGGCAGCCCAGAATCCGTAGTCGAGCGGACGTATCTCCATCGACATCGGAAAATCCTAGCATTACTTAACCATCTGTACAACAGAAGGAGAGGAAGCACACCCCGGCCCTTTTTCCGGGCAACGGGGCAGAGGCGTGCCGATGCAGTCCGAGTGGCCTGCCGGGATGGCTCAGGCAATGCGCGGTGGCGCCGGTGGCGTAGGCCGTACGCCGTCGGCCAACTCGGTACCACCGCCTTTGGGCGGGGCTGGCGGAGTTGGCCGCACGCCATCGGTCAAGGTGGTCTCCTCGACAGAACCTGTATTGACCACCAGCAGCGCCGGGAGTAGCATCGCGAGGCACACGAACAGGATGCACAGGCTGCGTTTGCGCATGGTGACCTCCTCGCTCGGCAATTTGCAGCGGAGGGGTCACCCGAGGAGAAAATGTGCACAAATGTTCAGAATTCGGAACGTAAAAAATCATGGAATCGCTCGATCGTTTCCGGCAAACCCAGCGGCTGATTGAAGATTTCGTCGAACAAACGCTAGCTGTTCTCTCCAGCGATCTAGCCCGGTTGCTGTATGTGGCTTCTTTGCGCGACCTGAGCAGTGGTCGTTACCGGCACACAAGCCTGGCCACACAGTACGGAGACGAGGCCGTGCAGCAAGCACTGGCGTTCTGCCATGAGCAGCTTTTCTTGCGCATCTTGGAGATGCCACTCGAACAGCTTGAGTGCGAATTGCGCCGTTATCTGGCAAGCGTGGCGGACGACTTCGAGGAGGTTGCGAAATGGTGGCAAGCGCAGGAACCATTCTGCGCGGCGGTTCCCGACGGGATGCCCGATTACCTGCGTGAGCTGTTCGTTTCGAACCTGCGCGTGCTACTTCGTGTGCTCACGGCTGAGCAGACTACGGGGCCGCCAACCGCATAGCGATGCCCACGACCTGACCGACTACTTCAGCTTCTTCGGGTGACTTCCATACCTGCGGCGTACAAGGTGAAAGCGGGTGGGATTCCAGAATCAACCGACCCTCTTCTTTGCGGCACCAACCGCAGCGGTATTCTTTGCGCAGTTCCACGAAGTAGATCGGGCGCTCGTATTCGTTCCGCCAGCCGGAGTTGTGCACCTGGCGCAGCCGCGTATCCACCAGCACGAGACCACCAGGACGGATCAGCGGTTCCATCCAGCGATCGGACAGCCCAATGTAGCCGTAGATGTAGTGCGGATGGCCATTGAACAGTGTGGCCTCCAACTGGCCCCAACGTTCGACCAGACGGCTGAGCAGAGCTGTGCGGTTCGGATCGAACGTCGGGGCGAACCGCAAAGGCAGCTTCAGGAGCTTCGGCGGTGCCGCCAGATGCGTGCGCGGGGCAGTCACCTGGGTACCGTCGTGGAAGTAGTCGTCGAGCGGAACGTTGTACCAGCGGCACACCTGCCGCGGATCGAGATGATAGATGGCGCACAGACTGTACAGCTTGTGCAAGCTGGGAACGACGCCGCGGTTTTCGATGTCCGCCAGCCGGCTGATGCGCACCACGAATTCCGTTTGTCCCCGCTGACTGGCCAGCTCGTAGCTGGCCCGTTCGACGTCGCGGAAAGTCAAACCCAGACGCTCGCGCACCCGGCGGAGCTGCGCTCCGGGATTCATGGTACCTCGTCCCCTCGGGTAGCAGTGCCCATAGTGTAGCAGATTACTAATCTGTTACGAATACGGAACTAAACGATTCCCGGGGCTTCTGGGGGAACCGAGTCGGCCTGCGGCGCCCGGTGGGCCGTGAAAACGGTTTGGCCGCAACACACACCGAAAGATACCTCACCGCACATTTCATCCTGCCGGGCAAACGGAAGCTGGGCCCGAAAGTGTTTTTTGCACACAGGGTGTGTGGTGATTGCTTGACCTTTGTCAGGGGAGTTGCAAACATAGTTACGGCCTGCGTTCATGGCTCTCAGCATGCACAGGAGTGGGGATGGCCGGGGAATATCGGGTCCGTGATTTCATGACCACGCCGGTGCTGAGCATCTCGGTGGATTCGAGCCTGCTGGACGCCGTTCTACTGCTGCGTCGCAACGGGATTCGTCACCTGCCGGTCGTGGAGGGCGAGCGATTGGTGGGTATCTTCACCGAGCGGGACATGCTCCGGTTTTCGCCCTCCTTGTTGATGAAAATTTCTCCGGACGAATACAACGCGATTTTCGAAGACACGCCCCTGGAAAAGGTGATGACGCGAGATCCCGTCAGCGTAACTCCAGAGACGCCGGTGCGGGTCGCAGCGGCCATCCTGCAAGAGAAAAAATTCGGCTGTTTGCCGGTGGTGGAAGGCGAGCGTCTGACCGGAATCATCACGGTCACGGACATGCTGGGGGCATTGCTGCAATTGCTCGGTACGCTCTCGGTCGAGCGCATCCGCTGACCGGCCAACTGGAAACTGCGTGAATTTTTTTCACAACGACAGGTTGAAGTCGATCTTCTTTGAGCTGGGCGCAGGCTGGTATGCACGAAAGCTGGCCAGCGGCCCGGAGGCGGAATTACGTCGTGAATTTGTTGATTGGCTGGCGCCGTCGGCGGGCGCCGGGGTGCTCGACGTGGGCTGTGGTCCCGGTCATCTGGCTCGTCTGCTGGTGCAGCGGGGCTGCCACGTGACCGCCACCGACCGCAGCCGCCGCCTGCTGCGGATTGCGCGTCGACTGGCTGCAGCGGACCGGACACCGGTTCTGTTCGTGCGTACCGCGGCGGAGCGGCTGCCGTTCCCCGATGGCAACTTCGACTTGAGCCTGGCTACAGCCGTCGTGTATCTGGTACCGCAGCCGGAAGGTCTGTTGCGCGAGATGGCGCGCGTGACACGCGCCGGAGGCACGGTCGCCTCCCTCGATCCTTCCGACGCAATGCAGATGCGTGCGATGCGCGCCTGGTCTTCCGCCGAACGACTGAGTGCACGCGATACGCGCAAGCTGATGCTTTGGGCGTTGGCGGCGGAACGCATCGGACAGCGATTCTCCGAAGCCACGCTGCGAAGCCTGTTCTTCGCGGCAGGCCTGTTCGAGGTGCAGCAAGAGCGTCGGCTGGGCGGCATGGTCTGGTTCGCACGTGCGGTCAAACCACCGGTCGGTTGAGTGCGTCCAATCTGGGTATGCACAACGGGCTCATCCTGGAGATACCTCAATGAACCGAACGCTAAGGAAATTTCTCGCTGTTGGTTTCGTTCTGTCGCTGTTGGGCAGTGGGATAGCCCAGCAGCCCACCCCTGAGTCCGCTGCTCCCGCGCCTGCCGCGGCGGTTTCTGCGCAGGATGTTCTGGCACAGGCCGACCGCCTCCTGGCCGAGGTCAGCCAGTTGATTGCGCTGGAGGTGAAGCGACCGCTCCAGAAAAGCATCCGCTCGCGGGAAGAAATCCGCGCCTATCTGGTGAAAGAATTTCAGGAAGACAAAGAACCGGCCAAACGCTATGCCGACACTCGTTTACTCGAAAAGTGGGGTTTGATTCCGAAAGGCTTCCCGCTGGAACAGTTTCTGCTGGATCTGTTGACCGAGCAGGTGATCGGAATCTATGACCCGAAGGCCCATGAGTTCATTGTGGCGGATTGGGTTCCGGCGGGAGATGTGGACTCGGTCGTCGTGCATGAGTTGACCCATGCGCTGCAGGATCAGCATTTCCAACTGGAGTCCTGGGTGGAAGCGGCGAAGCCGAACGATGACGCGCAACTAGCGCGCGCAGCCGTCCTGGAAGGTTCAGCCATGGCCGCGATGTTGGACTTCGCTTTTCGCGAGATGGGAGTTTCCCTGCAGACGTTGCCGGATCTCTCCCCATTTCTCGATCAGCTCAATCTGAGCGATCAGAACTTTCCCCTGCTGGCGAGTGCACCGCCCTTTATCGCCGATGCGCTGATTTTTCCCTACCGCCAGGGCCTGATTTTCTCGCAGGCCGTGCTGCGTACGGCGGGATGGAGCGAATTTTCTCGAGTGTTTGTCCATCCGCCGAAATCTTCCCAGCAAATTCTCCACCCGGAACGATATTTTGACGGCTACGTGCCCGAGCCGGTCGCTCTGCCGAACCTGGCCGAGCAGTTGCCCGAAGGATGGGAGGTACTGGACGAAAATGTGCTCGGTGAGTTCGGCCTGCTGAGCCTGCTCAAGCAGCACCTGGGAGAACCGACGGCCCGTCAACTGGCGCCCGCCTGGGACGGAGACCGCTACGCGATTGCCGAGCATACCTCCATGCGCCAGACCCTGCTGGTGTTTCGTGTCCGGTTGTCCGGAGAAGGAGCGAAAGAATTCTTCCGCCAGTACGCCGAGCTGTTGCAACGCCGGTATGCCACACGCAAGAACGAATTGCGCAGCACGAACTTTCTATCTTTCGACGCGGTCGAAGAGGGCAGTGTATTTCTCTATTGCATCGCAAGCGAATGCTTGATCGTGGAAGGCGCAGACCGGACGACCTTCGGTCGCATCGTCAACGCTTTCGGATGGCCGGCGGTACCTGGAGAAATGTCGCATCTGGAGGGGCGCAAGCTCCCGCTGCCCGCGGCCGCCCGGTTCCGCTGCGAAGCGATGCCGACGGGCTGCTGAACTCGTTGGCGATTCCGAACTATTCTGCGTGGCGCAGCACAAGCAGGGTCAGATCGTCGGGGCGGCGGGCATCTTGGCGAAAATCCGCGAGCACGCGCAGACAGTCGTCCAGCAGGTTTCCGGCTGAGGCCCCGGCCCGGCTTGCGAGCGCGTCCATCAGCCGCTCCAACCCAAATTCTTCTCCCGCAGGATTCCGCGTCTCCACCAGTCCGTCGCTGTACAAGAACAGGCTTTCCCCGGCTTGCAATTGAATTCTCCGGACCACAAACTGGCCGCTGGGGAACATCCCGAGCGGGACATTGGTGGAATCCACCCGTTCGACCTGACTGCGGTGCACGACCAGCGCGGGCCAGTGGCCGGCATTGTGCAGTTCGATTTCGCCGGAACGAGTGGCACGGCCGCAAACCAGTGTGGCGTACTGGCCGGCCAGGGCGCTTTCGCAGAAGATGCGGTTGGCCATGGCCACCATTTCTTCGAGCGAAAGGTGAAAACCGACCAGGCTGCGGAAGATGGCGTGCAGGTGGGTCATCAATATGGACGAAGCCACTCCCTTACCGGCCACATCTCCCAACACGAAAAACATCCTGTCGGGTTGCCGGGGATCCGCTATCAGGTCGCAATAGTCGCCACTGACCAAGCCCATCGGTTGATAGTTGTGAGCGATCTCCCAACCGTTCAGGGGCGATTCTCGCGGCGGGAGCAACTGACTTTGGATCTGGGCGGCCAACTCCAGGTCGCGTTCCAGTGCCTGCCGCTCGGAAGGGGTCAGGTGATCCAAGCAATAGCGGAGCAGGAGATCACTGAGCAGACGCTCCCGTTCGATCGGCTCCTGGCAGATTTCGCATCGTCCGTAGCTGCCCTGGTCCATGCGAGCCAGCGCACCATCCACTTCCGCAAGCAACTCGGTGAGAGAGGAATGGTCCGGCGTAGTCTGCAGGGCTGTTTGTAACCGGTGCCTTCGGTCGAGCAGTTGCTCGCGCAGGAAATGGATTTCCGCTGTGGCCATGACGTTCTCCTTTGCCTTCGCAAAGTTCGGATCTTGCTTGAACCGGAGCAGAAAAGCGCGCCGCTGGCGGGACGTTGATGCAGCCGTTGATCACGGTGGCAGCAGTACAGCCGGTCTGCGGGATTTCACCTCCAGGCGAGCCAGGCGATGTTCGAGCCGGGCCTTGTATTTGCGGAAACGAGAAGGCTCGATCGTGCCTGAACGCAAAGCGATGCGCAGAGCCTGCAGGGCAGCGCGTGTGAGCGCGGCGGCCTGCAGCGGGTCGCGTGCCCGGTGCTCGTAATCGATGGCGAGCTGTTCGTAAGCATCCAGTGTCCACGGATCGGCCAGCGCACTCGGACGGGCCGGGGCTTCGACGGAGTCGGCTGCGTTGTCGGTGCTACGGTGGATTTCCGGCGAACACGGCGGCAAGTCGGGGACGATGTGTCCGCCGGCGGCGAGCAGTTGCTGCCAGAGTTCGCGGGCGCGAGCATAGTCGCGTTCGCGTTTGGCCAACCGGGCGAGTTCGTGCTGGGCCGCACGTTCCAGCACGCGAGGCAGCCCGGCCGCCAGGGCGCGTTCGTAGAGCTGACGGGCACGGCTGTGCTCCCGGCGGCGGTGGAACAGACGCGACAATCCGAACCATTCTCGCGGATCGCGTACCGCAGTTTCCGGCGCTGCCGCGAGAACAAAAATCCTGGCGGCCAGGGCCGCCAGCCCGCGTAGGTCGCGTTGGTTGTGGCGGGCAATCGCGGCCAGCGGCGCCACCGGCCCACCACGCAGATAGTCGAAGTAGGCCTGCGGAATCAGCGCGGAAGGAAAATCATCGCGACGGTCGTAGCCGAGGGTTTCAAAACCGAGGACGTGGCGTTCCAGTTCGACCAACCGCACCGAGGCCAGCCCGCCTGCGTGGTGCGACCAGAGCTGGCGTGCCGGATGCAGCAGATCGAGATGCGCGCGCAGCGATGGCGGCGCCAGCACACGGGTCAGACGAAAGCGCGTCTCCAGTAAAGGCCAGTCGAACGATTTGCCATTGAAGCTGACCAGCACCGGACGACGTTCGAGCTGCTGAGCCAGCGCGGCCAGCAGCGCATGCTCTTCGGTGAAGTCGCGCATCAGGTACTGTTCGACAGCCAGTCCGGGGCCGTCCCACCAGGCCACGCCCACCAGAAATGCATAGGTGCCCGTGCCACCGGTCAGGCCGGTGGTCTCTGTGTCCAGAAACAGCCAGTCGTTCGGGCACGCGGCAGATTCCGGTGCATCCGGTGCGACCACGCGAAGAGCGCGCGGGACAACGACCGGCAACTCGGAAACAGGAAACCAACAGCGAATCCGCAGGCAGGTGCCGAAGCGGTTGCGCACGATTTCGGCCCCGAGTAGCTGTTGGAGCGGTTCACCGTGTGTCGCTGTCGGAGTCGATGGTTCAGCAGGCGCTGCAGGCGAGGGACCAGCGCGGGGCGCGGGTTTGAGCGCTGCCAACCGGGAAAACCTGTCGTCGTAGCGATGCATCGGAAGCGTTTGCCTCTGCGGCATGCTCAGTCGAGCAGCCGGTCGAGAATTGCCAGTGCGGCCGGTCGCGCTTGCGGCTGGTCTTCGCCGACTGGGCCGATGCAGGAAGGACAGCCGAACGTGCACGGGCACGCGGCAATCAACTGGCGCGTCTGGCGTAGGAGCTCTTCCCAGTGGTGATAGAGCGGCTCGCTGAAGCCGATGCCGCCGGGATACGCGTCGTAGAGGTACAGGTTCGGCTCGAAGAATTCCTGCACCACAGGGCACTCTTCGAGCGGCGCTGGCACAGCATCGCTGACTGTCTGTACAGGCAGGCGAGGTGCCGCCGCACGGGCCGATGTGGCCTGTGCGCTTTCGTAGTTGCCGGGTGCGGGTGGACGCTCGCCGATGGCGGTAGCGAGGTCGCGCCGGTCGCACATCAGCAACAACGTGGCCACGGATTCGAGGGCGTAGAGAAGGCCGTAGAGTCCCGCCTGGCGCGCGGAGACAGCAAAGGGAAGCGCCGTCAGCAGTGGACGCTCGAGCGTGAACCAGAAGGCGGTCGTGTGCATTTCGTTTTCGGGCAGTTCCAACTTGCCTGCCCCCACAGTTTCGTGGGTGAAAAATTTTATTTTTTTGAAGCCGACGACCTGCGAACGCACCATCACGTCGCCCCAGGCACGCAGTGCCGGCAGCGTAGCCGGCGGTGCTGCATTGCCCGTGCGTGCCGGCCGGCTGAGGCGAGCCTCCGCAGCGGGATCGAGCACGCGGACTTCGGTATAGCGGATGGCATCGGTGTAGTAGTCGGCGTCCACGCGGCGGACGAAGGCCTTCCGTTCGGCAACGTCGAGCCGCTCGACATGATACTGCTCGGCACCATGCAGGTAGATCGCCTTCGGATGCACGGTCGTGAACGCGCTGGGGAAATCCACCTCGCCGATCACTTCCGGTTCCCCGGTGATGTCCACGATGACGAAGTTGTCCGAAGTCACCGCGCGCAAACTGATCGCATCGGCCGGATAGGCTTCCTGGGTCCAGTGCCAGTGGCCACCGGAAAAATGGAGAAAGCCGGCTTCCGCCAACCGCGTACAGAGTTCGGTCAGGTCGGCGCGGCCGAAAGTTTCCTGCGGAGAGAGCGGCAGCTCGAACGCGGCACATTTCAGGTGGTTCAGCAGGATTTCTAGATTGTTGGGTTGGATGTAGGCGCGCTCGGGCGAACGGCCGAAGAAATAGTCCGGGTTGCGGATGATGAATTGGTCGAGCGGGGCTGACGAGGCCACCAGAACGACACAGGAAGCGCCTTGGCGACGTCCGGCGCGTCCGGCGCGCTGCCAGGTGGAAGCGATCGTGCCCGGATAACCCGCCAGCACCGCGACGTCGAGCGAGCCAATGTCGATCCCCAGCTCCAGGGCATTGGTGGTGACGACTCCGCGCACGCGCCCTTCGCGCAGGCCGCGTTCGATTTCGCGGCGCTCGCCGGGCAGATAGCCACCCCGGTATCCGCGCACCGGCTCGGGAGCACCGGGGAGTGCGGGATGCGCCTGCTGCAGGTAGGTGAGCAGCAACTCGGTGTGCAGCCGACTGTTCGCGAACAGTATCGTTTGCAGGTCGCGACGAAGGAATTCCCGTGCCACGCGGGCCGATTCCTGGATGTAGCTGCGCCGGATGCCCAGACGACGGTTCACCATCGGCGGGTTGTAGAAGAGGAAGAATTTTTCGGCGCTGGGTGCGCCGTTTTCTTCGATCACTTCGACGGGAGCTTCCAAGAGCCGCGCGGCCAGCTCGCCCGGATTGGCGATGGTCGCCGAGGAACAAATGAATTGCGGCTCCGAGCCATAAAACCGCGCGATCCGCCGCAGCCGCCGCAGCACGTTGCACAGATGGCTGCCGAACACGCCGCGATAGATGTGCAGTTCGTCGAGCACAACGAAGCGCAGATTTTCGAACAGGCGTGTCCAGCGGGTGTGGTGCGGCAAGATGCCCGTGTGGAGCATGTCCGGGTTGGTCAGCACCAGGTGACTTTTTTCTCGGATGGCGCGGCGCGCGTCGGCGGGCGTGTCGCCGTCGTAGGTGTACACGCCGAAGGCGTGCTCGAGCCGCCGACTCAAATCCTCGAGCTCCGCCAGTTGATCTTGCGCCAGCGCCTTGGTCGGGAACAGGTACAGCGCACGCACATCGGGATTCTCCAGCACGGCATTCAGTATCGGCAGGTTGTAGCAGATGGTCTTGCCCGAAGCCGTGGGGGTGACGACAACCACATGGCGCCCGGCACGCACCTGCTCGATGGCCGCCGCCTGATGACTATAGAGCTGCTCGATGCCTTTGGCGCGGTAGGCGGCGGCGAGTTCCGGCCGTACCCACGCCGGCATCGGCGCAGAGCGCGCCGACTGCGCCGGCAGATGCCGCACTGCCGTCAGCACAGCTTCGCCGTCCGGCTGGGTCCGAGACAATCGTTCGGCGTGGTCCGCCAGGGCTTGCAGCGCTTCATAGAGCGCTCCGCTGCGGCCGGGCCCAGCAGGCATCGCAGCACTGCGCACCGCGAGGGATTCCGACATAGCTCCTCCTTCGCTTTTTGTTCGCTCAAACTAGCATGGTTGGCCAGCGAAGGCAACGGTCAACTGGACGGGTTGTTCGCGGCACCGCACTCTTTGCCGGCGTCTTGGGGCGTGCGTGGACTGCGGCTCAATCTGGTAGTCGGCCGCGTGCGAGCCGGGCACGGGACTCCGGATGACCTGGTTCTGTCCAGGCCACGAACAGGCGCCCGGACGTTCCCGCGGCGATCGAAGGGTAAGTCACCGAGCGTTCCCCGGCCGGAACGGAAACCGGTTCGGCTGGTTGTCCGGAAGGAAGCAGTCGGACCACATAGGGACGCACCGGTGACCATTGTGCCCCGCTGGGTGGCCGACCCTCGAAGCTCAGTAGCAGGTGTCCGTCCGGAGATCGTGAAAGCGTCGGATGGTTGGCGTCGAAAATGTCGTCGGAGACGCGCAGTGCGGGCTGGAAGGTTTGTCCGGAATCATCCGACCGGGCCACCTGCACCACGCTGCGTCCCCGCGCTTCGGTCATCCAGGCAACGAACAGACGCTGATCCTGCACAGCGATAGTCGGGCCGGAATGAGGGCAGCCGGCGATGCGCCAGTTGTCAGCAGCGACGCGCACCGGCGGAGCGAAGGTGCGGCCCCCGTCGCTGGACGTGGAAACTACGATATCGCGCACGTCGCCCACGAACACTTTGCGCCAGGCAATCCACAATCGACCGCCGGCTTCGGCCAGCAGAGCGACCCGGCAGCACGGACAAGCAGAACCCGCCACTCGAACATTTTCTCCGAACGAGGCGCCGCGGTCGGTCGAGCGCGCCAGGTAAACGGAAAAGGTGCCCGGTTGCTCGGGCGGGTCGCGGGCATCCAGCCAGGCAACGTACACATCGCCATTCGGGGCCACTGCGAGGTGGGCAAAGCCGTGGAACGACGGGCGAGCTTTGCGCACCACGGAAACGGGTGGCTCGAAGCTGCGGCCGAAATCCACCGAGCGTGCGACCAGGATGTCGGTGTAGCCGTCTTCGCGTCGCTGCTCCCAGAGCACGTAGATTTCCGTGGGCGTCAGCGCAAGAACGGGACTGTTTTCGCCATGCGCGCTGATGGGCGCACCGGCGGGACTGACCCACACGGGCGGGCCGAACGAATCGCCGTGGTTGTGCGAGATGCGCAGCGCCAGCCGTTCGCCCGTCGGGGTCGGCTCGAGTGAAAGCAGATAGAGTGCGCCCGAGGCAGTGACACTCACCTTCGGCCAGCGCACCGAACCGGCCGTCTGACCGGCGGGCAGGATGCTTGGCTGCGGCTCGAACTGCACGGCGGGCGCCAGCGTAGAGTTACGGCAGGCGCCCGTCGCACAGAGCGCTGCGAGCAGGCCAAGACCCGCGAGCTGTGGAACACTGCGCAGGGACATGACTACCTCCCGAAGCGCCAGCTTACGCCGGCGTACACCGATCGGCCGTTGGCTGGCTCGAAGAAACGGCCCAGGTCGTTGTCCACCTGCACCGAGCCGGAGTAGTTGCGGTCGGTGAGGTTCGCTGCTTCGAAGTAGAAGCTGGCGAGCACGTTTCTGCCCGCTGCCCAGTCGTAGCCGGCTTTCAGGTTCAGTACCGCATAGCTCGTGTTGACGGCAGTGTTGGCGCTGTCGACGAAGTAGCGTGCCGGCGACCAGTCCAGATTCGGCGCCACCCAGAAGCCGCGCGGGTGCGTGTAGCGCAGTTCGCTGCGCAACAGATGACGCGGCGCGCCGGGCAGAGCATTGTCGCCGAAGCTCGGGTCGTCCACGAACCGGAACCGCGACCAGGTGTACCCCAGCCGCCAGGTGAGTCGGTCGCCTGCCGAGGCCAGACCCTCGCCCAGCAATGCGCCGGTGCCCAGCTCGATGCCCAGGTGACGGGTTCGGGGTGCGTTGCGGAAACTGGGAATGGTAAAGGGTGCACCGGGGAATGGCCGCACGTTCTGATTGATGATTTCGTTGTCGATCTCGGCGTCGAAAAACGCGAGGTCCCATTCGAGCCGATTGCCCAGAAGCCCTCGCGTGCCGACCTCGTACTGCCACGTGTCTTGCGCTTCAAGCGGGAGAAAGCCCGGTGCGCCGAAGCTGGTCAGCTCGAGAAGCAGCGGCGGCTCGTAGCTGCGGCTGACGTTGCCGAACAGTTGCACATCTTCCGCTATGCGCCAAACCAAGCCCAGCTTCGGCGAAAATGCGGAAAACGTGCGCCGGTCGGAACGGTCTCCATCGGAGGGAAACCGGTCGTCGAACTCACGCCGAGCCCAGTCGGCACGGCCGCCAGCGATGAACGTGACTGCCGAGGTCAGGTCCAACTGATTTTCAAAATAGAGGCCGTAGTTCGTGGCCTCAGTGCCGAACAGGGTGGTGAGCGAACCGCGCTGGCCCAGGGGCTGCCCGGCGCCCAGATTGACGAAGCGGCGCTCGCCAGTAGTGCCGTGCTGCGGCGCAAATCCGACGACAAGCCGGTTGCGCCGTCCGCCCAAGGTGCCCTGAAAGGCATATTGGATTTCGCCGCCGAAGTTGCGGCTGTCCTGGTCGAGCACCTGGAATATCGGGTGGTCCAGGCTGCGGTACTGGCCATGAACATTGAATGACAACGTGTGCGCGCGGTTGAACTCGTGCCGGACGCGTGCGCCGATACGAACGTAGTTGTAGAAACGTCCCCAATCACCGGTCACGTTGCTGGCCTGGGCTTGGCGCGGGTTGCTCAGGAAGTCGCTGAGGGTCAGCGCCCCGGGCAGCTTTTCGGCCACGTTGGCGTAGAGAATGTCCACACCCAGATGGGTTTTGGCACTGACGCGCCAGCCGATGTTGGCGAACAGACGGTGCCGGCCCTGCTGGCTGTGCTCGCGGTAGCCGTCCATTTCGCTCGCCGTATAGCTGGCATAGTAGCTGAACGGCCCGGTCACGCCGCCGGTGGCCAGTTGCGCTTTGTAGAAGCCGAAGGCACCGCCCACGACACGCAACTCGAGCGGAGGTGCTGTTTCACCGGTCCGAGTGACAAAGTTGATCGCTCCGCCCATCGTGTTGCCCCCGTAGCGCAGCGCGTTCGCCCCCTTCCAGACCTCCACTCGTTCGGTGGCCATCAGCTCCAGTGATTCGAAATCGCCAAATCCGTCGGCATCCTGGTAGGGCAGGCCATTGACCAGAAGGTTGACGCCGCGCAGATGAAAATTGTTCCGCAGACCGGAGCCGCGGATGGAAATCTGGCTTTCATCGGCGCCGAAGCGCGATCGCACCAGCACGCCTGGGGTGAACGCCAGCGCGTCTTGCAGTGTGGCCGCGCGCGACTGGTCCAGCTCTACTCGGCCGACCAGAGCGATGCCCCCCGGCACCTTGTGGAATTCGGCTGTGACTTCGCTCGGGATTTCGCTCACGGTGACCACCTGTACCATGGGCGACATCGGCAGGCTCAGTTCGAGCTGGGCCGATTGGCCGGCTCGAAGCAGCACCGTTTCGGTTCGTTCGCCGAATCCCGGAGCCGTCGCCCGAACGCGGTACGGACCTGGCGGCAGCCCGACGAGCTCGTAGCGTCCCTGGCTGTCGGAGCTGATTCGGAATGTTTGACCGGTGCGTGTGGACGTGACGACCACGGAAGCTTTGGGCACCACGGCACCGGCCGGGTCGCGCACGGTGCCGCTCAGCTTCGCAGGTTCGTCCGGCACGCTGGCCATGGCCGGATACCAAGAAACACAGAAACACAACAGTCCAAACCACAGACCCAATCCAGAGAAAACAGAAATGCGCGGCTGCATAGAATCCTCCTCTGATTCCGCAACAGTAGGTTTGCGTTCGTCGTAGACACTGCAGCACGAATGCTTCGAGCTGCATGTGGGCAGATTGGGGTTCAGAAGAAGTGCAGCCGCGGGGGAGGAGAATCCTTTTCCAGATCCGTAGCAAACAGATGGGGTTCGGCCCGTGCCGACAACGTGTTCACCCGATTCGGTGCGGGAAGCGTTTGCAGGCCCGCGAGAACGGCAGGCAGCGCGTTCAACAGTCCCTCATCGCTTTGCTGCTTGCCACACGAGGAAAGTTTACAGGGCTGCTCCTCGGCAGATTTGCTTTTGTGGCAGGAAGGCCCGGATGCTTCCCCAGCGTGCTGCGGATGCGTAGGCGGATGACTGGTGGTTTTGTCGTGTGGACAGAAACAGATCCACTCACGGCACGCGCAGTCGTGGCCCAGGCCGTGCAGGGTAGGGCCGAGTGACGCCGCCACGGTTCCCGAGGCCCAGATCGTCAACCAAAGAAGCGCGATTTTGTTCCGCCTCATCCTGCAACGATGGGATGCTTGAAGGCGCCTCTTGGATTCTGACCGAGAAAGCATTGCGCCAAGATTTACGAAAGAGTGAATCTTTTACTTGAGCGTGCGCTCGTTGTCAAGCACGGGCTCTGCGCCGCCCGCCGCGCTGCTGCGATCACCGCGTGCGGGCGGCAGCTGCACTTTGCAAAGCCGAAGCCTGCTCCTGGATCCATTCCGCTGCCAATGGATGTTCAGCCAGCCCCGTTTCACTCATGGTGAAGACAAGCCCTTTCAATCGTTCCTGGATTTGCTTTTGGATGTGGCCGACGGAGATGAGCACCGGTACGACGAGCACACGAGAATCCTCGGCAGCGCGGCGGACGATCTCGCGGAGCTGCTCGGTCGCTGCATCGCGGATCGGCGCTGGCGCATCGTCGCGCAGCGTGGTGACTTCAATGCGGCGGAAGCGGAACTGCTGCTGGAGCCGCTCGGCGTGTCGTCCCAGGTGTTCGAGCCAGATGCGGTTTTCCTCATCTTCGTTGGGCCCATGAGCCACCAGCACGAGCGTTTCGCCGGCTGGATTCGTGGAAACCGCGCGCACCTGATCGGCCAGGATGCGCGTGAGGATGGGGTGGTCGTCCATTGCCGGGGCCAGCACCAACATGGCGCGGGTCCGCAGCGGCTGATAATGTGCATGATGCGGAGGCTTGGCGCGCTGCCCCACGTAGTAGCGCAGTTCCTCGTAATGCCCGCTGTGGGAAGACACCAGCAAAGGCAACACGATGATTCGTTCGATTCCAGCAGCATCCAAACGTGCCGCCACCGTGTCCAGGCGGTGCTCCGGCCCTGCTTCCATCAGAAAGGCGACGCCTACCGGCCCGGGCCACTGCACCTGTTCCGCCAGTCGAAAGATGCGTTGATTCCACTCCGGCTGCCGCGCACCATGAGCCACGATCAGCAACGCGTCCTGTGCACCGTCCGCCGCGGTGCAGTTGGAGCCAAACCAAAGCAAAACCGCCAGCAAAAATTTCCGATACATGTTCATCTCCTGAGTTACATGATGTAACGACTGTGCCACTCGGGTTCCGGGACTTCTTCCAGCACTGCGAAGCCGCTGCGGAGGAGTTCGCAGAGGGCAACGGCCTCGTCGCGTTGCAGGCGCAGGGCCACGCTCTCTGAAGGGCGCAACCAGAAGCTGGGATCGCGCGACATTTCTTGCGCAGCCGCACTTGGCCGACGCCGCTCACCTTCGCGGGTACGCAGGAGCCGCTCGAGCGCTTCGTGCAGCGCCCGCAACTGCGCGTGGCTCAGGTGGAAGGTCACCTGATTCGAACAACTGAGATGAAAACAGCCAGCGCGGCAGCGGAACAAATGGAATCCGGCCCGCGCGAGTTCTCTCGTGGAACCAGGTCGGTCCATGGGCTTTCCCCCTAACGGGCCTCCGTGCCCAGCTCGAAAAGGACGCCGAAACGGAAATTGCGACCGGGCTCCGGTACGGTCTCGAACAAATTCGTGTAAAGCCGGTTGCCCAGGTTTTCGACCGCGAAGTGAAACCGGACAGAGCGGAATCCGGGCGGAAGCAAGAACGACGCGAGCGATTCCTCGCGCAGCAGCTCGTAGCCGGCGCGCCAGCCAAACACGGTGAACGCGGCGATCGGGGGCTGTCCCGCGGGGACGCGGTGGCTGGAAGTGACCAGGCGCACGCGCAACTCGCTCCACAGTCGCAGTCGCAGTGGTTGCCACCGCAGACCACCTTGTCCGGTGAACGGTGCGATCAACGGCAGCGGCTCGCCGTCCGTGCGGTTGGTGCCCCGCTGCCAGGCCAGCGAAAAGAACGGATTCCACTGGGCCCCCAGCCCGCGCAGGAAGAACTCGGCGCTGGATTCGAGCCCTTGAATCCGCGCTTTTTCCAAATTGACGTTCTGGCTCACCGGTTGGCCGGCAATCATGCTCTGTCCGTTGAAGGTCGTCGGGGCGCGGGAGATCAGGTCGGTCAGGTTGTTCAGGAAATAATTGAACGACAGCCGCACCGGCCCTCGCTGGATGCGTGTGCCCAGGTCGAGCTGCACGGAGGTTTCTGGCTTCAGATCCGGATTCGGAACCACAAATCCACCCACGGAGCCGCGTCCGAAGAAAAAACGCTCGAACAGATTGGGTTCGCGAAACGCGCGGGCAAGGTTGCCTGTGAACACCCAGCCTTCACGGAGTTGGACCGTGGCACCGACGTTGCCACTGAGCGCATGGTCGGTGCGGTCGCGGATCGTGGCGAATGCATCCGCGCTGAAATTCTGCGTCGGCTCTGCCTCCAGCCGAAATCGGTCCGCGCGCACACCGCCCGAAAAACGCAGCCGCGGAGCTGCTTCCACCAGCACGTGCAGGAAAAATCCCAGCCCGGAAAATGTCGAATCAGGCACACTCGGTGCTGCGGTCAGGAGCCGTTCGCCAGCACGGCCAGGATTCAGAATCTGTTCGCGGGAATCCCGGTTGCGGTCGTGGAAAAAGCTCGAACCGTAGGTCAGAGCGACGCGGGAATTCGGAATGCTGCTGAGCTGAATGTCGTATCCGAAGGTCGATACGTCGGTGATGGTTTCGCTCTGGATCAGCGAAGGACCTGCGCGAACCTGGTTGAAGAAATCTCGGGTCTGCTCCTGAGAATAAAATCTCGCTTGCAGCGAGGAAAGCGCTCCGCTCGCGAAGCTGCCGGCATAGCCCCAGCTCCACTTGCGCAACTTGCTGAACGGAAACAAAGCCAGGAAGGATGGATTCGGCTCCAGCGTCGGCAGTCCAAAATCGTAGCCGCCCCGATAGAGAAATTTGAAATGGAGCGATTGGAGCGGACGTGGGAACCAGCGCAACTCTGCCAGCCCGCTGTTCTCCCGCACGCCGCTGCCGAACACGGTTCCCGTCGGAGATCGGTAGTTTTCGAAGTCTCCGATGCCACCCTGCGCTCGTGCCGACCAATGGCGACTGCTGGCCCAGAGTTCCAGAAGTCCCCGGCGCCCGTCGGCATTCGGAATGAAATCGCCGCGCGCGCGCATACCGAACTGCAGTTGATCGGTTGGACGTGCCGCGCGGGTCAGAATGTTGACCACGCCACCAAACGCGTCGCTGCCGTACAGCACCGAGCCCGGCCCGCGCACGACTTCGACCTGCTTGATCTGTCCCAGGTCCACCAGCGAAGTTTCGATGCCCGCATCCTCGGTCGAAGTGCGACCGTTGTTCAGCCGCTCCCCATCTACCAGGACCAGAATGCGGTTGCTGTCGAGACCGCGAATCACCGGACGCGAACGAAAAGCTCCTGCGTTGCGCCACTGTACTCCTGGAATTTCTTCGAGTGCCTGCGCTAGATTGACGGGAAGTTGCCGCGCCAGCAGATGATCCGCGACGATGGCCGCGGGCAGCGGTGCCGAGAAAGTTTCCGTTTCGTTGCGTTCGGCGGTGACCTGTACCCCTTCGTGCAGTCCGGCGAGCTCCAGCACGATTTCCAGCGACGCCACCACCGATGCGACCAGGACCGACTGTTGATAGCGACGGAATCCTGGAGCGACGATGACGAGCTGATACGACTCCGCGTCGAGATTCGTGAACGCGAAGCGGCCCTCCGGTTCGGTCCGCGTTTGGCGCAACAACACTTGGCGGTTGGCATCCAGCAGACGCACTTCGGCCCCCGGGATGGGCAGTCCGTGCGGGTCGCGCACGCGGCCGGCAAGTTGACGCGGGTTGTCGGCGGTGGCGGGCAGGCACAGCAACAGGGAGGCGAAGACGAGGAAGAGGTTGCGGCAAAAAGGGAAATTTGTTATCAAAGGGCAGACGCGGTTGTATCGTGGCATAGGCACCTCGATGGAACTGCGTTCGGGCTTTCGCCGTGGCTGCGGCGAAAGCCCATTTTGAGCTGATCTAGTTGCAACTAAGTTGCATCTAGCGAAACCCTTCTATAGCACCGCCGTTGCCTTCCAGTCAAGAAGTGAAGAAATTTTCTGTTGCATTGACTTTGCAATTCGGACAATTGGTCCGAGTTCTTCGCACGCTGCAAGCGTTCCGCTCAACACAGCGTGCTTGACTTTCCCAGCCGCGGGCGGCTTAATGCATCTGGGATGCCGCAATCCTATCTCATCTTTGATTTCGGCGCGGACGAGCAGACCGCCCAGCAGGCGCGGCACCGCATTGATGCGTGGCGGCAGGCGTTCCGGCTCGGCGAGAAAATGCGCTGGAAGTTCGAGCGTTCCTCGGCGGCCCAGGACGGACCGCAACAGATTCGGCTGCTCGTGCGGCTGGATTTTTCTGAACACGAACGGCTTTCCCACCAACGCTGGCTCGAGCGATTGCCAACGGAAGCACCTTTTCGGACGGCAAAACTCGAGATTGTGCGCGCGGGCGACACCGCATGGGAAAGCACAGCCGCACGGTTCGATGCGTTGCCCTAGGGTGAGCAGGCTGGGTAATCGTTTCGCGCTCTGGTACGAGAGTACTACTCGAGCCGGATAACTTCCTTGGGAAAATGCTCATCCAACCGTGGTGAAGCACCCAGAGCCCTGCAGACCGATATAGACAGGAGGTCACCCAATGCAAAGGCGAATCGTTTCGGCGGCCTCGATGTTTTTGCTGGCCTTGACTTTCGCTGGGCTGTCCGCCGTGGCGGACACAGGTAGGCTGGACAAAGGCCAGGCGAACAACCACCTGCGCGCCAGCGAGAAGGCGCTGAAGAAACTCGAAGCGGCTCAGCAGAAAAACAACCTGGCGGAGGTGACGGCACACGCCCGTGCGTATGCGCAAAATCTGGAGCGCGTGGAGCATGCCCTGGCCCAGCGTGCCGTGCGCGAATCGGATGTGCTGGATGTAGCCGATCGTGTAGACGAAGCCACGCTGAAACACATCCCTGTGCTGACGCGCGTGCTCGACAAGGTGCCCGCCGAAGCACGCCCAGCCATCGAGCATGCCTTGGAGGTTTCACGTCGCGGCCATCTGACGGCCACCCAGGCCATCCTTTCCCGCGGTTCGGTGGAATGGCAGGGCCGGCTCGATGACCGTACAGCGCGCGAAACCATGCGCCGCAATGAATTCCTGGTGCGGTTGGCGGAGCGTTCCCGCCGGCGCGGCGATGCCACCACCGAGCGAGAAAGCATCGAGCGCTATGCAGCGAACATGGGACGCATCAACGATGCGCTCGAGCGGGACGGGCTCGAGCCGGGCGACGCGGAAACGGTGCTGGAGCGCGTACGAACCAACACGCAACGTCACTTGAGCGTGCTCGAACGCCTGCTGGGTCATGTGCCCGAGCAGGCACGCCCGGCGCTCGAACGGGCCATTGCCAACTCCCAGCGTGGCCACCAAGCGGCCACCCAGGCAATAGCGGCCACGCCGGCTGCTGGGGTTGCGGCAGGTCGGCCGTCCGGTGTGCCGCCAACCGTGGGTGGTGGTCCAGCGGGTCCGCCGTCCGGCGTGCCGGCGGGTCCTCCGGCCGGGGCCGGTCGGCCGCCCGGGGCCGGTCGGCCACCGCGCTAATTCTCCACCAGAATTTCCCTACCAGTGGGACAGGGGCCGCAGCCGGCCCCTGTTTTTTGTGTGCAGGTGCTGGTGAGTTCGGGGAACGACGCATTTGCAGATTCGGGTTCCGTGTTGATCCGAAGGCTGGTCTATAATGCTTCTGCAGGACGACGCGCAAAATCCAACGAGGAGCGTTGCATGCCTGTACAGAATCGTGTCAGGACGACCCGGTTCGATGCCACCAAGTACCACGGCCTGGATCGAGACACGCTGATCCGCATCTACCGCACGATGTATCTTTCCCGACGGCTGGACGACCGGGAAATCCAGTTGAAGCGGCAGAACAAAATCTATTTTCAGATCAGCGGGGCCGGCCACGAAGCGGTACTGGTGGCGGCGGCACTGAACCTGCGGCCCGCCTATGACTGGTTCTACCCCTACTACCGGGATCGCGCATTGTGCCTGGCGCTGGGAATGACGCCATATGAAATGCTGCTCGAAGCCGTCGGTGCGAAAGACGATCCCAACTCCGGCGGACGCCAGATGCCCTCGCACTGGGGCCATCAAGACCTGAACATCGTCAGCCAGTCTTCGCCGACCGGCACGCAGTGGTTGCAAGCTGTCGGCGCCGCGGAAGCCACGCTCTACTATGAAAAATTCCCCAAGGCCCTCGAACAGGCCCGGCAGGCCCCGCTCGGCCATGCGGTGCGGCATCATCCCGATGAGATTGTCTATGTTTCCGGCGGCGACGGTACCACCAGCGAGGGGGAATTCTGGGAAGCATTGAACACCGCCTGCATCCGCAAGCTGCCGGTGCTGTTCATGGTCGAAGACAACGGCTATGCCATCAGCGTTCCCGTCGAGGTACAAACGGCCGGCGGCAATGTCTCCCGTTTGCTGCGTAATTTCCCGGATCTGCTCATTGAAGAGTGCGATGGAACCGAACCACTGGAAAGCTATGTCGCCTGCAAGCGCGCTGTCGAGTACTGCCGCGCGCGCCGCGGGCCGGCGCTGGTCCACGCCCATGTGATCCGACCCTATTCCCATTCGCTTTCGGACGACGAAAAACTCTATAAACCCGATGCGGAACGCGAAGCGGAAGCCCGCCGCGATCCCCTGCCGAAGTTCGCCCTGTTCCTGGTGCGGGAAAACATCCTGGATGAAAAAGCTCTGGAAGCGCTGGAAGCCGAAGTGGACGAGGAAATCCGCCAGGCCACCGACCGCGCACTGGCTGCGGAGTTGCCTGCGGAAGATTCGGTCCGGCTCTGGGTTTATTCACCGGATGTGGATCCCACCGCGAAGGATTTCGAAGCTGAACCGGCTCCTGACGGATCGCCGCTGACCATGGTCGAGATGGTCGCTCGCACGCTGCTCGACGAAATGGCGCGGGACGAACGCATCGTGATCTTCGGCGAAGATGTGGCCGACTGCAGCCGCGAGGAATATCTCGAACAAGTCAAGGGGAAAGGCGGAGTGTTCAAAGCCACGGCCGGCCTGCAGCGGCGCTATGGTTCGGCGCGGGTCTTCAATTCTCCACTGGCCGAAGCGAACATTGTCGGCCGCGCCATCGGCATGGCCACCCGCGGTCTGAAACCGGTGGTGGAGATTCAGTTCTTCGACTACATCTGGCCCGCGATGATGCAACTGCGGAACGAACTGGCGCTGATCCGGTGGCGCTCGTCGGGAAAGTTCAAGGCCCCGGCGGTTGTCCGCGTGGCGATCGGTGGTTACCTGACCGGCGGAGCGATCTACCACAGTCAGTGTGGTGAGGTGATCTTCACCCACTGTCCGGGATTGCGCGTGGTCATGCCTTCGACGGCACTCGACCTGTGCGGGCTGCTGCGCACGGCCATCCGCTGCGACGACCCCGTGCTGTTCCTCGAACACAAGCATCTGTACCGCCAGCCCTACAACCGCGCGCCGTATCCGGGGACAGACTTCACCATTCCCTTCGGCCGCGCGCGTCTGGTGCGGGCGGGCACCGATGCCACTATTATCACCTACGGCGCGGTGGTGCATCGTGCGGAAGTGGCGGCCGCCGACCTGGAACGGCAGGGCATCTCGGTAGAAATCCTGGATCTGCGCACGCTCAATCCCTATGACTGGGAAGCCATCGCCGCGAGCGTGCGCAAGACCAACCGCGTGCTCGTCGCCTATGAAGATTCGCTCTCGTGGGGTTACGGCGCGGAAATTGCTGCGCGCATCGCCGATGAGTTGTTCGAAGATCTCGATGCGCCAGTCCGCCGCGTGGCTGCGGAAGATACCTTCTGCGCTTACCAGCCCAAACTGGAGGATGTCATCCTGCCGCAGAGCGAAGACATCTTCCGAGCGGTTCAAGACCTGGTAGCGTTCTAGTCTGCGTGGCGTGCCCGTCCGGCAGCGCAGTCACCGATCGCTTGCTCTGCGCTGCAGCACTCTGCTAGGATGCACGCGCTGGGACGGTTGCGATGCCCGCTTTCTGTCCTTTTTGCGGCGCAGAACTTTCCGGGACACTCGCCTCCTGTGCCTCGTGTGGTCGGCGGCTCCCTGCGCAGCCCCTGGAGTCTGTCACGCCGGCTGCCCAGCCATCCTCTCCGCCCGAAGTCCGCGTAGACCCTTCGGTGCTCGCCCCGCGCAGCTCCGCAGACGAGTACACCGGCGGGGATATGGTTGCGCCGGCTGTGACCCCACAGCCTAGCGTTGCCGCGATGCGCTACGCCGGCTTCTGGCGCCGTTTCGCTGCGTACTTCGTCGACGGCATCCTGTTGTTCGTGGTGGCCGTTTTCTTGGCGGTGTTGCTTCTTCTGGTGCGGACACTGAGCACCGGCCAGACGCTGCAGCCAGACCCAGCCTTTCTGGAACAGCAGATCCAGGCCATTGCGCTACCGCTGGAAATCGTTCAGGCCGTTCTTGTCTGGCTCTATTTTGCGCTGATGGAAAGTTCTTCGCGGCAGGCTACGCTCGGCAAGCTGCTGATCGGACTGGTGGTCACGGATCTGACCGGACGCCGCATTTCGTTCTGGCGGGCCACCGGACGGCATCTGGGAAAATTTTTCGCACTCCAGTTTCTAACCAGCTTCATCTGGCTTTCACCTTATGCCCTCCAGCCGATGCAGTATGCTTTGATTGCTTTGTTGGTTCTGCTCGGATTGCTCGCCTTGGTGCTGGCGGGCCTGACGGAGAAAAAACAGGCGCTGCACGACCTGTTGGCCGACACCTTGGTGCTCCGCCGCCGGTAAAGTGCCCTGCGCTTCGCCGCCGCGCGTCAACGGAACTTTTTGCTGCGGGCTGCGTATCGTAAGATAGAAACAGCCGTCGCTCGAGGGGGAATCATGATTTGCGGACACTGCCAGCGGGAAATTGCCGATCACTCCAATTTCTGCTACTTCTGCGGAGCGCGACAGCACGCCGCGGGGACGGCCCGAAGCGCCCGGCGCCTGATGCGTTCGGCCACCGACAAAAAACTGGCCGGCATTTGCGGTGGTCTGGGCGAGTACTTCGAGGTGGATTCGACGCTCGTCCGCCTGATCTGGGTGCTGGTGGTGGTTTTCACCGGCATCTTTCCGGGCGTCATCGTCTATTTGTTGGCTTGGCTGATCATGCCCGAAGCTCCACAACCCACGCCGCAGGAGGTACCTGCCTCGCAGCCTGCCCCACAGTCGAATCCGTAATTGCGACTCCGTGCGGGCATGCAGTGATTGGCCTGCGCCAGACAACGAATTCCCCTGCAAATTTTCCTGTGCCAGCAGCAGACGGCGAAGCCCACCCGCACCGAAACCTGCCCAACACGACGGACCCCTGCGCACAAATCCGGTGCGCGGGGCCAATTCGGATCCACGTCTGCCTGCGAGCAGGGAAGATGGAATCCATGCGCTGAACGAAACGGTCGGAAGTTTGCTGTGGTGACCGCCCGATGAGGACTTCTGGCGCGCCGCTGAGTCGTGGACAATAGCATCATCGACCTCCCCAGGGTCTTCGGCCGTGTGCTCTTTTCGGGGCGGATAGGTTTCTCTATTTTCCTGCGAAAGAAGTGCTTGACTAAAAACCGGAAGACCCATAACATTTCATACCCCCACCGGGTTGGGGTATGTGGGAAGCCCGGAGGATGCCATGTGTCGTATTGCTTCAAAGCTGCTCGTTTTCGTTTTGCTGGCAGGTTTGCTCAGTGCGACACCGCAATTCGCTCAGGAAGCAAAGTTGCGGTGCACGCTCGCAGACAAGAAGATGGAGAAGTGCTGTTGCGAGCAGCGCGAGGGCAAGCTGTACTGTCCTCTGGCGAAGAAGACCGTCGAGAAGTGCTGCTGCGAAGTCGTCAAGAAATAGCATCCAGGAGCGCCGGCCAGGCCGCCGAAAACGTTGTCTGCCTGCTGTCCGGCGGAAAGGGAAACCGATGTCCACGCACAGCGAAGCTCTGCCCATCTACACCGAGGAGCGCAAACAGAACTGCATTCGGCGGCTCAAGGCGGCTGAAGGCCAGCTCCGCGGCGTACAGGAGATGCTCGAACAGCAGCGCCCGTGCCTCGAAGTGTTGACGCAACTGTCTGCCGCACAGAACGCGCTGCGCCAGGTGAGCCGCATCGTGTTGCGCAATTATTTGGAGAATTGTGCCACGGAAGCCATCCGTCGCTCCGACCCGAACATCTATGACGAGCTGATGGATACCATCTTCAAGTTCTCTCAATAGATTCGCGTCTTCTTTGCCGCCAACGGGTGAGCGCCTTTTGCAAAGGAGACAAAGACACCCGAGTTCTCCTGTGTGCTGAGCGGCTGTTGTGGCGGCGGCCGGGGACGAGAGCCTTTGTGGCTGCTGGGGGATACTCCATTTGGCTCTTCACAGCGCAATGATTTCGCTGATTGCGGGTTTGGGTTTACACCGGGTTGAAGGGCAGACCGTTTTGCTTGCTTTGCGGTCCATGCGGAAGGTTTTCGGCACTTCCTGTCCGTTGGTGTTGCTCGTTCTCGCGATAAGCGCGACAGCGATGGCGCAGGCACCGCCGATTCGCGGCGAAGGAGGCATGACGGAATTTTTCCAAGGCCGCGCCATCCGCACCTTTTCACAGTTCCTCATCGTCGACCGCCTGCTGGACGAAGGCAGCGAACAGCCGAACCTGCAGGAACTGCGGGTGTTCGTTTATGCGCAGCCGTTTGCTTTCAACCTGGCTCCGGCACCGGACTTCAATGTGACCGTCGTCGCGCCGCTGGTGGTGAAGCGCCTGGAGAACATAGTGCAACCCGGCACTCGAACGCTGACCGGATTGGGCGATATGGTCGTGAGAGGGAAATACCGCTTCTGGAAACGATTGGCACCCGAGCGCCGTTCCGATGCCGCCTTCTTGGTTGGGATCAAACTTCCCACCGGCCCCACCGGTGCGGGCGATGCGCAGGGCAATCGCCTGCCCATCCCGGCGCAGATTGGTACCGGCTCGACCGATGTTTTCTTCCAGGGTTCGGTCAGCCACGCCGACAGTGGGCGCGGCTACAGCCTGTTCGCCGACTTTCGCTACACGGCCAATACAGCCGCGAAGGGGTATGAATTCGGAGACACACTGCTGCTCGACTGGGGCGTCACGAAGCAGCTTTATCCGTGGCGGTTCACCGAACTGAAACCGGTCCATCTGTCAGCCGAGGTGGATTTTCTGTTCGTCCATGCCGGGCGCGACCGCAACGGCGGCGTCCCCGTCGCTTCCAGCGGTGGAGCTTCTGTTTTTTGGGCGCCGGGGATTTCGGCCATCATCAAGCAGCGCTGGCTGGTCGAAGCGTCGTTTCAGTTTCCCGTCACGCAGCAATTGAAAGGCCGGCAGCTCGGGCAGGGCTGGAACGTCCTGTTCGGGACACGAGTCATCTATTGAAGTGGAGGTCTTTCGACATGGAGCTTCGGCTTCTACGGGTTTCCTGGGTGGCTGCGGTGTTCTTGTTGCTCGCCAGTTCGGCCGCTGCACAAATCGAGCAGGTGCGCATCGGCGTCAATGGCATGACCTGACCGTTTTGAGCGTTTGCGGTCGAAAAGACCGTACGACGTCAGGATGGCGTCGCTGCTGCTCGGGTGAATTTACAGGACAAAACGGTAGTCGTAGAGCTGAAGCCCGGCGTAGTGTTTGCGCCGGAACGTTTCCGCAGCGCGATTCGCAAAGCGGGCTATACAGTCCGCGGATTTCAGCTCACGGTGCTGGCGCGCGTGGAACAGACGAGAGCGGGTTACCGGTTGCGGTTGCCGAAGACGGACCAGTGGTTGGCTGTGCGCACTGGTGGCGCAGCGGCGCTGCTGGGCACGCACGTCGGCCGTCTCGTGCGCGTGGTCGGCTTGCTCGCTGCCGATGGTCCCCCGCTGGAACTGGAAATCGCCGCTGTGGAAACCATCGAGGAATGATTGCTCATGAGGCTGCTGCTGCCGCTGCTCGTGCTTCTTCTGACCGTTGGATGCTCGCGTGGCAGGGAAACGCCGGTGGAGCCGACTGCCCCGTTGGAGTTCCTCGCTCAGTGGGGTCAGGCCGAGGAAGGACCCGGTCAGCTGAGCCTTCCGCTGAGCATTGCGACAGACCCCGCAGGCACCCTCTACATCGCCGACGCGGGTAACCGTTACATCCACAGGTTCGACCCGCAAGGGCGCCTGCTACACGCCTTCACCTATGAGCGGTTCGAGCGGCCCACCGCCGTCGCCGTCGCGGGCGGGAAAATCTATGTGGCCGATTATTCCGCCGAGCGGATTTTTGTGTTTTCGCCCGAGGGCAGTCTGCTGGCAGAAATTTCCGGCCCGCAAGGCAGCCACTTCCTGGGACCAGTCAGCGTGGCGGTGGATCGCGAAGGAAATATCTACGTGTTGGAATTTGACGGACATCGAGTTCAGAAATTCGACGCCCGCGGCCGCTTCGAGAAACGCTGGGGCCACGACGGCAACGCGCCGGGCGCGTTTCACTTTCCTGTGGATTTGGCGATTGGCCCGGATGGCTACGTCTACGTCGCTGACACGCACAACCGCCGCATCCAGAAGTTCACCCGGGATGGCGAATTCGTCGCAGCCTGGGGCCAGCCAGGAACTGCACCTGAACAGATGGACGATATCACCGGCATCGCATCGCTCGGCGAAAATTTTCTGCTCGTGGCCGACAGTGGCAACCGTCGCCTGCAAGTCTGGACGCTCGACGGACAACACGTCCATACCGAAGACCTTCGCGCGCGTGTCGGTGCAGAGATGGAGTCGCCGGCAGATGTCGCCGTGGGCCGCAAGGGCGACCTGTTTGTGCTCGACCCGCCCGGCCACCGTGTGTTGCGATTCCGGGTTCGTGCAGCCTCCTGGATTGCAAACCCACCTCACCTGTGAAAACATTTGGTCTACAGCATTTCTTTTGAGGAATCGCGATGGTGATTCAACGTATTGGCGAGACGGCAGGGCGCATCTGGCACACCCTCAACGAGGAAGGAGAGCTTCGTGTTTCGACCTTGAAAAGGCAGGTGGATGCGCCGGAACCGATTGTCTACATGGCGTTGGGCTGGCTGGCGCGCGAAGACAAGCTGGAAGTCGAACCTCTGGGTCGGACGTTCGTGGTGCGGTTGAAGTAGAACGCCACCTTATTCTCCTGGCAGAGAACATGGCCCTGTTGCTCAGTGAAGCTGACGTTCGCGCGGTGTTGACCATGCCCGTGGCGCTCGACGCCGTCGAGCAGGCCTTCCGCCATTTGGCGGATGGAAAAGCGCTGCTGCATCCCCGCCGCCGTTTTGCCCTGCCCGAGAAGGTTTTCCTGCACTATATGGCGGCAGCCGACACAGAAACAGGCTACACGGGTCTGAAAATCTACACGAGTGCGCGTGGCAGTGTGCGCTTTCTGGTTCCGCTGTACCGGACCCGCACGGGTGAGCTCGTAGCGCTGCTCGAAGCCGATTACCTGGGCCAGATGCGCACCGGCGCCGCCAGCGGTATCGCCACGAAGTATATGGCTCGCGCCGATGCGACCACGGCAGGCATCATCGGCACGGGCCTGCAGGCGCGGACGCAGCTCGAAGCCCTCGCCACCGTGCGCAAGCTCACCAGCGTGCGCGCCTTCAGCCGCAATCCGGAGCGACGTGCGCAGTTCGCTCGCGAAATGACCGAGCGGCTGCAACTGCCTGTCTACCCGGCGGGCTCGGCCGAAGAAGCGGTGCGCGAGGCCGAGATTGTCGTCACCGCTACGAATTCCTCCACGCCCGTGTTGCTGGGTCGCTGGCTGGCACCGGGCACACACATCAATGCCATCGGCGCGAATTTTCCTCAGAAGCGCGAGCTCGATGAAGAAGCCGTGCGGCGTGCCGGTATCATCGCCGTGGATTCGCGCGAGCAAGCTATGCTGGAATCTGGCGACCTGATCGCTGTGTTGGGAGGCCCGGAGGCCAGCGAGTGGATGGTCGTGCGGGAACTCGCGGACATCGTCGCCGGACGGTTGCCGGGTCGGACCGATGCGCGGCAGGTGACGCTGTTCAAATCGAACGGTTTGGCCATTGAGGATGTGGCGGTTGCCGCGCGCGTCGTCGAGCTGGCGCAGGAGCGCGGGCTCGGCACGCGACTGCCGCTGTTCGAACACTGTGGCTGAGATCTTTCAGCGCGGCCGAGGTGGCCTGCCCGCCAGCGGTGGTCCCGGTTCGCGCCGAGCCATTCGCCGCAGCTGCATTTCAGCGTACTGGCGAGCTGCCGGCAGGGGCAAGTCCCGCTTCGCTTCGTACATCGCAGGCTGCGGCGCGCAGGTACGCTTCGGCGGCAAGGGACGAGTCAGCGCCGTTGGTGCCTGTCGCTTCTTCGTAGTACCGGGCAGCCGTGTCTGGCCGGCTTTGCAGGGCCGCGATCTGGAAGCACAATCGGCCAGCATCTACGCAGCCGTATCCTGAAACGCCTGCGCGCATCTTCTGCTTGATGCGCTGATACATGGCAATCGCCGCGTCTGCGTCGCCCTCGCGCACGAACGTAGCGGTGATTTCTATCTCGAAAAAATAGTTGCGCGGGAATCACCGGTGCAGACGCTGGAGCATTTCCCGAGCGCGGGCATGTTCGCCTTCGTGCGTATAGGCCAGCGACAGCAGAGCGGCGAATCAGGTGGACTGGCGTTTCAGGCGTGTGGCCAGAGCGGTATGGAGCCGGTCGCGGACATCTTCGGGCAGCGGTAGCAGCGCGGAGTTGCAGTAGAACTCGATGGTTTTCTTCGTCGTGTTCACCACCAGACGGCAATCCTGACAGTGAGCCAGATGACGTTCGACTTCTTCGAACAAGGTGCGGTCGAGTTCGCCATCCAGATATTCGGAAAGTTCACGAATCACTGTTCGGCAATCCATAGTGTGACTCCTACCGTTCCGGCCGGGCGGGCAGCGGCGATTCACCGGGACGGAAATAAGGATTCAGGCGTTCGCGCAGTTTCAGGCGCGCACGCAGCAAACGTGATTTCACCGCCGGCACCGAGATGTCCAGTGCTTGCGCGGTTTCTTCCGAGGAGAGTTGCTCGATGTCCCGCAGCACGAAGACGATGCGGTAGTCGGGTTCCAGGCCTGCGATCGCTTCGTCCAGAATGCGCTGCAACTCGATCTGCGCAAAACGCTGTTCCGGATTCGGTCCCCAGTCTTCTACCTGACGCGGCAACAGATCGTCTTCGGCTTCCAGCTCCTGGTCGAACGAAACCACGTTGGGACGGCGCTTGCGCAGTTTCATCAAACCTTCGTTCACCGCGATGCGAACCAGCCAGGTGTAGAAGCGAGAATCGCCCTGGAAGCGATCCAGATTTGTGTAAGCCTTCAGAAAGGCTTCTTGTAGAACATCTTCGGCATCTTCTCGGTTGCCGGTGATGTTCAGGGCCAGGCGGAAGATTTTTCGTTCGTACCGATTGACCAGCTCTTCGAATGCCGCCAGGTCCCCTAGACGGGCTCGCTCGACGAACACGTGCTCATCGGTGCCACCCACTGGAGTGCGTTCTGGAATCGGTTTTGGGCTGTTCATATGCAACGTCGGTGCGAAACTGCGCCCGAGTCACCGCTTGCGTACCCCAGCATATCACAGAAGCACCAGCGTTCCGTCAGGCCAGTACCGCCCGCCACAGCGGGACAATGTATCGGTTGCCGGCAGGCGAAATGCTTGACAGGGCAGGGAATTGCGGGTATCGTTGGAACGAACGTTCGACTCAGTAAGGTTTTGGGCGCTCTTCTCCGAACGCATGGCGCGACCGCAAAGTCGAAATCGGCCCAAGGGCCAATCGCCTATGGAGCTTTTTGTAGGCAGTGCCCGGTTCCGGCGTCCCAGTGCCCCACAGGCCCGCACGTCGGGCCACTCATCGCCGGAGCGGCAGGCCAGTGCTGAAAAGCTCGACCACATCCTGCGGCACGCCGCGCGCGTTTTCTCCGAAAAAGGGTACGCCGGCGCCTCCATGCGCGACATCAGCCGTTCGAGCGGCGTCCCATTGGCTGGGCTGTACTACTACTGCGAAAGCAAACAGAAACTGCTCTATCTGATCCAAATTTTTGCCTTCCGCAGCATCCTGGAGCGGCTCGAGCAGCGCCTGGCCGGTGTGGCGGAGCCGGTCGAACAGCTCCGCGTGTTCGTGCAGAATCACCTGGAGTATTTCCTCAGCCATCCCGTCGAGATGAAGGTCCTCACGCACGAGGAAAAAGCCCTGACAGAACCGCTCCGCCGCGATGTGGCGGAAATCAAGCGCCGCTACTACTCGTTGGCACGGGAAATCTTCGAAGAGCTGCGTCGGAGCGAAGGGATTCGCGGCATTCAGCCGCGCATCGCAGTGCTCAGTCTGTTCGGCATGATGAACTGGATCTACACCTGGTACAACCCCCGGGTGGACCCCAGCGCCGACCGACTGGCCGAAATCATGACCGGGATTTTTCTGGTTGGAGTGTGCAATGGCCACGGCCACCGCATCGGCTGGCGTGAATCCAGCCGCGGCAACGCGCAGGCGGCAGACCGACTGGCCGGTTGAACGTCAGCAGTTTACATGGCAGGCATATCGAATCTGAACCGGAGGCATTCTATGGCGACGACCCAAGCCATCGAGCAAAAGGAACTGGTCAGTTACCGGGTGGAAGAGGGTGTGGCCATCCTGGAAATGAACGACCCGCCGGCCAACACCTACACCTACGAAATGATGCAGCAACTCGACGCAGCCATCCTCCGCGCCCGGATGGATGAAAGCGTCTACGTACTGGTGCTGCGTGGCGCTGGCGAAAAGTTTTTCTCCGCCGGAGCCAACATCGCCATGCTGGCCAAGGCCGATCCGCAATTTAAATACTACTTCTGCCTGCACGCCAATGAAACGCTGTGCCGGCTCGAGCAGACGCCCAAGCTGGTGATTGCGGCACTGAACGGGCACACGGTCGGCGGAGGCTTGGAGATTGCGCTGGCCTGCGACATCCGTCTGGCGCGCAAAGAAGGCGGCAAGATCGGCTTGCCGGAAGTGAACTTGGGCGTGCTGCCCGGCACGGGCGGCACACAGCGGCTGACCCGCGTGATTGGCCGCGCCCGCGCGCTCGAGCTGATGGCTACCGGCCGCACCTTCAGCTTCGAAGAAGCGCTCGAGTTCGGCCTGATCCATGACATCTACGACCGTGACACCTTCTGGGACGATGTGATGGCCTACGCCCGGCAGTTCTGTCCACCCAATAAAGCAGCACGGGCCGTGGGCCGCATCAAGCGCGCCGTCGTGACGGGTTCGGAAATCTCCTTCCAGGAAGCACTCGGCTTGGAACGCGAACTGCAACAACTGCTGTTCACCAGCGAAGACGCCAAGGAAGGCCTGAACGCCTACGTCGAGAAGCGGCAGCCGCAGTTCCAGGGCAAGTAAGCGGAGCGAACCATGGCGACAGCCCCGCAGGTGCAGGTCAAGCCGGGCAAACTGTTCATCGGCGGCCAATGGCTGGACGCGGCCGACGGCAAGACCTACGCGACCATCAACCCGGCCACCGCAGAGCCGATCACGCACGTCGCCGATGCCAGCGAACGCGACGCCGACCTGGCCGTGCAGGCCGCCCGTCAGGCGTTCGAATCCGGCCCTTGGGCGGAGATGAGTGCGGCCGATCGCGCGAAAATTCTCTGGCGCATCGGAGACCTGATCGATCAGCACAGCGACGAGCTGGGCACGCTGGAAACGCTCGACAACGGTAAACCTATCTTCGAGTCTCGTTATGTGGATATGCCCATGGCCGCCGAGGTCTTCCGCTATTACGCCGGCTGGGCTACGAAAATCCATGGCGAGACCATTCCGGTCCGCGGGCCCTTCCTGAATTACACCCTGCGCGAACCGGTCGGCGTGGTGGCTGCCATCGTGCCTTGGAACTTCCCGTTGCTGCTCGCTTCGTGGAAGGTGGCGCCCGCGCTGGCCTGCGGCAATACCGTCGTGCTTAAGCCGGCCCCATGGACTCCCCTCACTGCCCTGCGGTTGGCGGAACTGGCTCAGCAGGCGGGCGTGCCGGACGGTGTGCTGAACGTGCTCACCGGTTCGACCCGCGAACTCGGCCGCGCCCTGGTTCGGCACCCGGGTGTGGACAAGATTGCCTTCACCGGTTCGACCGCCACCGGCCAGGAAATTGTGCGCAACTCGGCCGATACTCTGAAACGCGTCACCCTGGAGCTCGGTGGCAAATCCCCGAACATCGTCTTTGCCGATGCCGACCTGGACGCTGCGGTCAAGGGCGCCACCATCGGCATCTTCTACGGTAAAGGCGAAGTCTGCGCAGCCGGCTCGCGCGTTTTTGTAGAGAAAAAAATCAAAGACGAGTTCATCGAACGCCTCGCTGACCGGGCCCGCAAATTGCAGCCGGGGGACCCCCTGGACCCCAAAACCCGGCTCGGCGCCCTGGTCAGCGAAGAGCAGATGCAGAAGGTGCTCGCTTACATCGAAAAAGGTCAAGCGGAGGGAGCTCGGTTGGTGGCCGGTGGCACTCGCGCTGCTTTCGGAAATGGCAAAGGCTATTTCGTGCAGCCGACGGTCTTCGACAGCGTGCGCAACGAAATGACCATCGCGCGCGAAGAGATTTTCGGTCCGGTGCTGGCGGCGCTGGAGTTCGAGACCCTGGAAGATGTGGTCCGCCAGGCGAACGACAACCCTTACGGGTTGGCTGCGGCCGTCTGGACGCGGGATATTGCCAAAGCACATCGCGTCGCGCGGCAACTCAAGGCGGGCACGGTGTGGATCAACACTTACAACAACTATGACCCGGCGGCACCGTTCGGCGGTTACAAGATGAGCGGCTATGGCCGTGAACTCGGCGCACATGCGCTCGAGCACTACACGCAGGTGAAGTCGGTCTGGGTCCATCTGAAGGACTGAGGTCGGCGAGTCCGCACGGGGCCACCGTGCCACGGCAGAGGGCTGGGGATGCGTACGCTGCCGGATTATCTTCGGCGAGGGATGAAGCTGGTGATTGTCGGTTGCAATCCGGGAGAGCGGTCGGCCCGCGTCGGACATTACTACGCCGGACGGAACAATGCCTTCTGGCCGCTGCTCTATGAATCCGGTCTGGTCCCCGAACCGCTGGAGTACCGGGACGATCGCCGTGTGATCGAGTTCGGCATCGGGCTGACCGACCTGGTCAAGCGCCCGACCCGAGGCGTGGACGACCTGGCGCGCGAAGAATTTGCCGAAGGGCGCGTGCTGCTGGCTCAGAAATTGTCGGAAGTACAGCCCAAAGTGGTGGCTTTCCACGGCAAGCTGGCATATGAGCGTTTCGCCGGCAAGAAATGCAAGTACGGCTTGCAACCAGACATGCTCTACGGAGCCCGCGTCTTCGTGCTGCCTTCGACCAGCGGGCGAAACACCGGATTGGGTGCGCGGCAGAAGCTGAAGTACTTCCGGCAACTTGCCGCGCTGCTGCGCCGGCTGGGCGGGTGAAGTATGAGCGGACTCACTCAAGCCACCGTGGCACCGGCGGTGCTCGAGCGCCGCGAGGGCGCAATCGCCGTTCTGACGTTGAACCGTCCAGAGCGGCTGAACGCAATCAATGTCGAACTGGCGGAAGCGCTCCGGGTGGCACTGCAGCGCGCGGCTCAGGATGCGACGGTGCGCTGCGTGGTTCTGACCGGTGCCGGCCGCGCCTTCTGCTCGGGCGGCGACCTGAAGCTGCTCGCGGAAGTGCGCCAGCGCAATGCTCCGGGGGAGCTGCGCCGGTTGTTGGAAGCCGGCCACGCGGCGGTCTTGGAAATCTGTGCGATGCCCAAGCCGGTGCTGGCGGCGGTGAATGGCCCTGCTGCCGGCGCGGGAATGAATCTCGCGTTGGCCTGCGACCTGCGCATCGCTTCGGAGGAGGCCAGTTTTGGCGAAAACTTCGCGCGTGTCGGATTGTTTCCGGACTTCGGCGGCACTTTCCTGTTGCCGCGGCTGGTCGGGCCGGCGCGGGCCGCGGAACTGTTTTATACCGGTGAGATGATTTCGGCCGCAGAGGCCGCGCGCATCGGCATTGTGAATCGGGTCGTGCCTGCAGCCCGGCTGGACGAAGAAGTTCACGCGCTGGCCGAGCGGCTGGCCGCCGCACCGCCGTTGGCCGTGCGCGGCATCAAGCAGTTGCTCTTCGGCGATGCACTGGATGCGCTGCGCCGTGCCCTGGACGTGGAAATCGCCCGGCAGGTCGAATGCTTTCGCTCGGCCGACGCGGCCGAAGGGATGACGGCATTTTTCGAGAAACGCAAGCCGATCTTTCGCGGTCAGTAACGCCGGTAGGTAATTCTGCGGGTCGTCTGCTGCGGGTTGGGCAAGCAGGATTCAAAAAGTAGAGGAGGAACATACGCAATGCCTGCTGCACGAATCAGCACGTTCGATGATTGGGTGACGCTGTTCCACGAATGGATCAAAGACGTGGGCGTGGATTACCCGGAAATCGTCCATTACAAGTTCGAAGCCAAGTTCGGACCCACGCGTTCGAACGAAATCGAGTTCGGCGCCTTCCGCGGCCGACCGAAGTGGGAGAAGGTGATCCAGATCCCCGATCAGCGCATCCGGGATGCCTTGCAGAACTTGATCATCTATCAGGGTGACACGGAATTCGCGTCGGTCGAACAACAGCGCTACTTGTTCCAGACAGCGCCGAGCGAGCACGATCGTCAATCGCTGTGTCGCGTGGTCACCGAAGAGATGCGCCATGGCTGGCAGATGTGCCATCTGCTCATCCATCATTTCGGTCATGGAGGGCGCATCGAAGCGCAGAAGATGCTAGAGCGGCGCGCGTTCGAACAGAAACGGCTGCTCGGCGCTTTCAACCAGCCGGTGGACAACTGGCTGGACTTTTTCACCTATACCGATTTCGTAGATCGCGATGGCAAATTCCAGCTCACGATGCTCAGCTATTCGGCCTTCGCGCCGCTGGCGCAGTCCATGATCCCGATGCTGCGCGAGGAATCTTTTCACTTGGGCACCGGCCAGGATGGCCTGAAACGCGTCATCAAGGCGGGCGTGGTGCCGATTCCCATCGTGCAGAAATACATCAACAAGTGGGTGCCGGTCAGCTATGACCTGTTCGGTGTGGACCATTCCAGCTCGGCACACTGGTTCTACGTCTGGGGCCTGAAAGGCCGGTTCGATGAACCGAAAGCACAACAGGAAGCCGATCTCGGCCACCTGAACGAACACAATCGCTACCTCTATCATCTCGAGTGCAAGCAACTGATCGAGCAGTTGAACAAAAACATCCCCGCGGGCCAGCCGAAGCTGTATGTGCCCGACCTGAAGTTCCACCGCCGCATCGGTGAGTTTGCGGGCAAACCGTACTCGGTCACCGGCGAGCTGCTCAGCCCGGACGAATACGAACAGCACCTCCAAGAGGTGTTGCCATCGCCGGAAGACGTCCGTTTGGTGAACGACATTCAAGCGAACGAGCCAAAGTGGATCGCACCCAAACAGATTCCGCAGGTGAACTGAGCCATGTCTGCGCCGGCGCATACGGAAGCCGCGCCACAGCCGGCCCGCGGTTATTCGCTCGGCGAGCTGATGGTGGCCGCCGCCGCGCGCGAAGTGCGCGATGGCGAACTGGTCTTTGTGGGCATGCGACTGCCCCTGCTGGCTTTCCTGCTGGCCAAGCGCACGCATGCCCCGCGGGCCGTGGGTCTGTTTGAAAACGGCGTCCTCCGCGAAACGCCGGCGGCGGAACTGCTCTATACGATGGCGGACCCGCCGAATCTGCACGGCGCCACTTGGTGCGGGGCGATGCTCGATGTGATGGGCCTGCTGCAGCAGGGCCGCGTGGACCTGGGTTTTCTCGGTGCTGCCGAGGTGGATCGCTTCGGCAATCTGAACTCGACCTGGGCGCGGCGCGGCCAGCAGAACATCCGCCTGCCTGGGTCGGGCGGTGCTTGCGACATCGCTTGCCTGGCACGACGCACCGTCGTGTTGCTGAAGCACGAAAAAAACCGTCTGGTCGAACGGGTCAGCTACCTGACTTCGCCCGGCTACGGTACGGGAAACGACTGGCGGCGTGCGCAGGGGCTGCCGGCGGACACCGGCCCCGCCGCAGTGATTACCACACTGGGCGTGCTCCGTTTCGGCGCCGACGGCGAAGCGTTCCTGGATTCGGTCCATCCGGGTGTGCAAGTCGAAGACGTGCTGGCCAACACGGGTTGGACCTTGCGAGTGGCCGAGCAGTTGAAGCAAACCCCGCCGCCCACCGCCTCCGAACTCGCTGTGCTGCGCGAACTGGACCCCAGTGGCTTCTGGACCGGTGTCGTATGAGTGTCCCG
This sequence comes from Acidobacteriota bacterium, assembly GCA_037442425.1. Taxonomy (GTDB): domain Bacteria; phylum Acidobacteriota; class Terriglobia; order Acidiferrales; family UBA7541; genus DSGC01. The sequence continues at coordinate 211,748 of JBBIQG010000004.1, forward strand.
GGCACAGTCCGCACCGAAATCACCGGCCGAACGGGCTGGCTGACGCTGGAGCGACCGCCGCTGAACGTGATGGACATCCCCATGCTGCACGCTCTGGGCAAAGCCCTGCACGAGCTGACCGCACTGTGTGATTTTGTTGTCTTTCGCGGCGCCGGCGATCGTGCGTTCTCCGCCGGCGTGGAGATTCGCGACCACCTCCCCGATCGTGTCGAAGAGATGCTCAGTGCGTTCCACGGTGTGCTGCGGCAGATCTGGCGCGCTGATTGTCTCTCGATTGCTGTCGTCCGCGGGCATTGCTTGGGTGGAGGCGCGGAGCTGGCCACCTTCTGCGACTTTGTGATTGCGGCAGAGTCGGCCCAGTTCGGCCAACCAGAAATCCGATTGGGTTGCTTCCCGCCAGTGGCGATGCTCACCTATCCGGCGCTGTGCGGGCCGCGGGCGGCATTGGAGCTGATCCTGACCGGGCGGACGATTTCCGCCACAGAGGCCAGCAGACTGGGCTTGGTCACGCGCGTGGTACCCGATGACGGGTTGGACGCGGCCGTGGCCGAGCTGCTGGGCGAGTTGGAGCGGATGAGTGCCACCGTGCTCCGCATGACTCGCCGTGAACTGCGCCGCCGCGTCGACGCCAACTTCGAAGCCGATCTGCACCGCATCGAAGAGTTCTATCTCCAGGAACTGATGAAAACCCCGGACGCCCAGGAAGGCATTCGCGCGTTTCTCGAAAAGCGCACGCCCGTCTGGCAGAGCCGGAGCTGAACGAAATCATGGCTGCAGCGTCCAAGCTGATCAGCATGCGCGAAGCAATCGGCCGCCATGTGCGGGATGGCCAGACCGTGCTGCTCGGGGCGCAGATGGAGCAGATGATCCCGTTCGCTGCCGGGCATGAGATCATTCGCCAGGGCCGACGCGATCTGACGCTGATCGGACCGATCTCGGACATTCTGTTCGACCAGTTGATTGGTGCCGGTGTGGTTTCGCGCGTGCTGGCCGCCTGGGTGGGCAACGTTTCGGCAGGAGTGGGCTACTGCCTGCGTCGGGCCGTGGAGCAGAACATTCCACAGCCCGTGCAAATGGTAGATTATTCCAACTTCACGCTGGCACTGGCCTTGCATGCCGGTGCGCTCGGCGTTCCGTTCCTGCCCACCTATGCGACGCTCGGCTCGGAGCTGCTGGCCCGCAACGGGAATCTGCGGGAATTTCCGTCGCCGGTGAATGAAGAAAAACTGGTCGCCGTGCGCGCGCTCCGGCCCGACGTGGCCATTCTTCACGTGCAGCGCGCCGACGAATTCGGCAACGCACACCTGTGGGGCAACTTCGGTGTGGCCGTAGACGGCGCGCGTGCGGCGCGGCAGGTGATCGTCGTGGCTGAAGAGATTGTTGCGCCGGACGTGATCGCCTCGGACCCGAATCGCACGCTGATTCCCGGTCTGCTCGTTGGTGCCGTGGTGCACGAACCCTGGGGTGCGCATCCCTCCCCGGTGCAAGGCTATTACGGCCGCGATCATCGGTTCTTTACCGAATACCACGAGCAGAGCCGCACACGGGAAGGTTACGAGCTCTGGCTGCGGCGTTGGGTGTACGATGTCCACGACCGGCGCGAGTATCTGGAGCAGCTCGGCGCACAACGGCTGGCACCGCTGGCGGTCCGGCAACCGGCATTTTCCGCACCGGCGAATTTCGGCTACTGAAGGATTGGGTCTGTGGGTGCCCGGGTCAGTGAGGGTGCATTGGACGACCTGCAGATTGAGCCACGGGAAGTGAAGACCAAACTCGACCGCGGTGAGCCACTGCTGCTGGTGGATTGTCGCGAGCCGCACGAGTATGCCATCTGCCGTCTGCCCGGAGCACGACTGGTGCCGATGGGCGAAATCGCACGTCATCTGGAACTGTTTGCTGCGGCCGACGAAGTGGTGGTCTACTGCCACCACGGAATTCGCTCGTTGAACGTGGCGGCCTGGCTCCGGGGACAGGGAATCGAGGGCGTACGCTCGCTGGCCGGCGGCATCGAACGCTGGGCCGTGGAAATCGACCCTGCGATGCCCCGCTACTAGCGGGAAGGACGCGACCATGGCCGTAGGAGACAAGCAAAGATGGCCAAGCTGAAATTCTTTCACAAGCCAACCTGAACCAGTTGTCGCAAGGCAAGAGGTCTCTTGCAACGGAAAGGGGTCGAGCTGGAACTGCGCGACCTGACCCGAGAGCCGCTCACCGTGGCCGAGCTGGATGACTTGATCGGGGACCGCGATTACCGGCTGTTCCTCAACCCGAAGAACGAGCTCTATCGGAAGCGCAAAATGAAACAGAATCCACCCTCGCGGGCCGAGGCGCTTCGGCTGATGGCGCAAGAGCCCAATCTGATCCGGCGACCGATCGTCCTTCGCGGCCGACAGATTGTGCTCGGCTATGACGAGGGGGCACTCAGCAAACTGGCTGACTAGCTACACAATCGTGAATGCCGCACGCAGCGAAGTCCGGTTCGTTGCAGCGAAAACAGAACGAGACACCGATGGAAAAAATCCTGCTGAAGCTGTGCGTCAACGGCGAAATCTACCAGGTGGCGGTGCCGCCGAACAAACTGCTCCTCGACGTGCTCCGTGAAGATCTGGGCCTGACCGGTTCCAAGCGCGGTTGCGATGATTCCAGTTGCGGTTGCTGTGCTGTGTTGATCGACGGCACGCCGATGCTTTCCTGTGTGGCTCTAGCGGCCAGCTATGCCGGAGCTGAGATCACCACAGTGGAGGGTTTGGCTCCGCCCGGTGAACTGCATCCGGTGCAGGAAGGTTTTGCGGTTTCCGGTGGAGCCCAGTGCGGCTACTGTACGCCCGGATTTCTGATTTCCACCAAAGCGCTGCTCGACCGCAATCCTGAACCGACACTCGAAGAGATTCGCGAAGCCCTCTCGTCCAATCTGTGCCGTTGCACCGGTTACATGCAGATCTACGAGTCGGTGCGGCTGGCCCTCGAGCGCTGGAAGCAGGTGCCCCGGGCTGCCGGTGCCAGGCAGCCTGCCGCCCAGGGGAGCCAATAAGCCATGGCTGAGTTTTCCGTAATTGGGAAGCCGCTGCCCATGACGGATGCCCGTGCCAAAGTCACCGGCCTGGGCAAATATGCCGACGACCTGGTTGTGCCCGGCATGCTGATGGGCAAGATTCTGCACTCCCCTTATCCGCACGCGCGCATCCGACGCATCGATACGACCCGGGCCGAAGCGCTACCGGGTGTAAAGGCTGTCGCCACCGGTCGGGATGCACCCAATCCATACGGCATTCTGCCGATCGGGCACGATGAACGCGTGTTTCAGACCGATAAGGTCCGCTACATCGGAGACAACGTCGCTGCTGTCGCTGCTACTAGCCTGGACGTTGCCGAACAGGCTCTGGCCTTGATCGACGTCGAATATGAACCGCTGCCCGCTGTCTTCGATCCGCTCGAGGCGATGCAGGTGGAAAATCCCGAGCATTGGATTCACAGCAACAAACCGCGCAACATCGAAAAGGAATATCACCATGTTTTCGGCGATGTCGAGCGGGGTTTTGCCGAAGCCGAAATCATCCACGCCGAACGCTTCTACGCCGGCGAGGTCACCCACGCGGCGATGGAGCCGCACGCCACCCTCGCTGTCTGGGAGCCGGACGAGCGGCTTACCGTCTACAGCTCGACGCAGGTGCCTTATTACCTGCAGCGAACGCTCTCCAATGTTTGTGAAATGCCGATGAGCCACATCCGCGTGGTCAAACCGCTCGTCGGCGGCGGATTCGGCGGCAAAAGCGAAGTCATTCCACTGGAAGTCGCGGCGGCGGTGCTGGCCAAGAAGGCTCGGCGACCCGTGAAAATCACCTATACGCGCGAAGAAGTGTTCTATGCCCACCGCGGCCGGCCCAGCAGTTACATGGACCTGAAGGTCGGGATCACCCGCGAAGGCCGAATCACGGCTGTGGAAGCTCGCATGGTGCAGGATGGCGGCGCCTACTGCGGCTACGGGCCGGTGACGGTGCTCTATTCCGGCAACCTACTCCACGCCATCTACGACATCCCTGCCGCGCGCTACGATGGCTACCGCGTGCTCACCAACAAGCCCGCCTGCGGTGCCATGCGCGGTCACGGTACGGTGAATATGCGCTTTGCCTTCGAGTGCATGCTCGACGTGCTGGCCGAAAAGGCCGGACTCGACCCGGTCGAACTGCGCCGGCGGAATCTGCTCCGCGCGCCATGCATCACAGCCAACCAGTTGCGCGTCACCAGCTACGGTTTGCCGGAGTGCATCGAGCGCGTGGTCGAGCGCTCCGGATGGTCTGCGAAGCGGGGCAAGCTGCCGTTCGGGCGGGGCATCGGCATGGCCTGCAGCCATTACGTCAGCGGCGCAGCCAACCCGATCATCCGCTCGAACATGCCGCACACGACCGTGCACATCAAGGTGGACCGCGATGCCGGCGTCACGGTCTACACCGGTGCCAGTGAAATTGGCCAGGGTTCGGACACCGTGCAAATACAAATCGTCGCCGAAGTCCTGGGCGTTCGGCCGGAGCGGATCCGCTTGGTGGCCGCCGATACGGAGCTCACCCCGGTCGACCTGGGCAGCTATTCCAGTCGTGTGACTTTCATGGCCGGCAACGCGTGCTTGGAAGCCGCACGGAATCTGCGCGCGCAGCTTTTTGACGCTGCGGCGAAAAAGCTCGACTGCGCGCCGGAAGTCCTGGAGGCGCTCGACGAACGCATCTTCTCCCGCCACGACCGCGAGCGGTCCCTCCGTTTTGAGGAGGCAGTTGCCGCAGCACTGGAATCCCAGGGCGCACTGGTCGCCAAAGGCACCTACGCCCCACCCGAAGAGGCGCGAGGGGGCACGTTCAAAGGTGCCGGTGTGGGCCCCTCGCCGGCCTACAGCTACAGCGCACAAACCGCCGAAGTCAGCGTAGACCCGGAAACCGGCCAACTCACCGTACATCGCATCGTTGTTGCGCACGACTGCGGACGGGCATTGAATCCACTCACCGTCGAAGGCCAGGTGGAGGGCTCCGTTTATATGGGCTTCGGCCAGGCGGTGCAGGAAGAGATGATCTGGCGCAACGGTCGCCTGATGAATCCTTCCTTGCTCGAATACCGCATCCCCACTACGCTGGAAACGCCGCTGATCGAATCCATCATTGTGGAATCCCGCGACCCGGAAGGCCCGTTTGGCGCCAAGGAAGCTGGTGAAGGATCGCTGGCCGCGACGCTGCCGGCTATCGCCAGTGCCGTGTACGATGCCGTCGGTGTGCGCATCCACTCGTTGCCGATCACGCCGGAGAAAATTCTCGCCGCATTGCAGGAAAAGCGACGCCCTGCTGCCCGTCGAGCAGAGGATTCCGGCGTACCTCCGAGAGGCGAGCGATGACCCTTCCGGCATTTTCTCTGTTGCGTCCGCAGACGGTCGCCGAAGCGCTCCGGTTGTTGCGGGATGCCGCGCCCGGCCAGGCCAAAATTGTCGCGGGCGGCACCGATCTGATTCCCAACCTGCAGATGAAGCTCTACGCGCCGCGGCTGGTCGTGGACATCAAGGGCATCGCCGCGCTGCGCGGGATCGAGTGGTCGCCCGGGCAGGGCCTGCGCATCGGCGCGCTGACGACCCTGGCGGAACTGGAACGCGCACCGCTCGTGCGCGAACAGTTTCCCGTATTGGCGGAAGCGGTGGCTGCGGTTGCCGGGCCGCTGCAACGCAACATGGGCACGATCGGGGGCAACTTGTGCCTGGAAACGCGCTGCCTCTGGTACAACCAGTCCGAATTCTGGCGACGTGCCTTGGGCGGCTGCTTGAAATTGCCGATGCCGAACCCGCACGCGGCGCACCCGCGCACGATCTGTCATGTCGCCCCGGGCGGAAAATTCTGCTGGGCGGTCTGGTCCGGGGATTCGGCGCCGGCCCTGCTTACGCTCGATGCGGAAGTGGAAATTACTGGCCCGCGTGGCATAACCCGCCGGCCGCTGCGCGAACTCTACAAAAACGACGGCATGGATCGCCTTGCGCTCGGCCACGATGAACTGCTCACTGCCGTGCACATTCCTGCGCGTGCCGCCGGCCGCCGCGGCACCTATCGCAAGCTGCGCATCCGAAATTCGATCGATTATCCTCTGGCGGGCGTTGCCGTGGCGATGGAGGTGGATGACGAGGGCATCTGCCATGCCGCGCGTGTGGCCATCGCGGCGGTGAATCCGGCTCCACTGCTGGTGCCGCAGGCGGAAGCGTTGCTGGTCGGCCAAAAAGCTTCGCCCGAATTGATCGAAGAAGTTGCGCGCGCGGTGATCCGCACCGGCAAGCCGCTCACGACCTCGGTATCCACCCCGGAGTATCGCCGCGAAATGCTGCGCGTCTTCACCCGCCGCGCGCTGCAAGCGTGCTGGGACCACAGGGACAAGGTCGAACATGAACGCGATACCGGTGATTGACATCCATATTCACATTCAGCCCCTGCACATGTTTCGCGCGGAAGCGCTGGAACTGATGCGCCGCGGCCGTGCCGATTTTGCCATCCTGGAAACGTTCTCGCAGCAGCCCACAGCATTTCTGAAATTTCTCGATCGCATCGGTGTGGAGCGCGCCGGCCTGATCAACTACGTCAGTCCGGACGTGATGGGCTTCACCGCCGAGGTGAACGATTGGATTGCCGCCTATTGCCAGGCCGACCCCCGACGGCTGCTCGCCTTCGGCTCCGTACACCCGATGTACGTCACCGATGCAGCCGCTGAAGTCGATCGGTTGGCCGGAATCGGCATTCGCGCGCTGAAAATTCATCCCTCGCACCAGGGATTCGCGCCGAACGCGTACCGCAACGGCCTGGGACCGCTGGCCGCCGTCTATGAACGCGCGCAAGCCCACCGGATGCCGGTCATGATCCATACCGGCACATCGATTTTCCCGGGCGCGCGCAACCTGCACGCGCAGCCGATTCTGGCGGACGATGTGGGGGTAGACTTCCCCGACCTAGTGGTGATTCTCGCCCATGGCGGCCGGCCGCTGTGGATGGAAGAAGCCTTCTTCCTGGTTCGGCGCCACAAGAACATGTACATGGACATCAGCGGCATCCCTCCGAAAAAACTGCTGGATTATTTTCCGCGCCTCGAAGAAATTGCGGACAAAGTGTTGTTCGGAACCGACTGGCCCGGCCCTGGTGTGCCCGACGTACGTGGTAACATTGACCAGTTCCTGGTGCTGCCGATTTCACCGCCCGCACAGCGGAAGATTCTTTATGAGAACGCTGCGCGGCTGTTTCCGATGTAGTCGCGGCCCCGGAGCAACCGTCGGTTCCCCCGCCGGCCACTTTGCAGCGTGCGAGGGCAGAAGACCATGGCAGAAATCCAAACGATTGCTGTAATCGGAGCAGGCACGATGGGTCGTGGCATTGCCTGTGCGGCGGCTGTGGGCGGCTACCAGACCATTCTGGAGGATGTGGCTGCGTCTGTGCTCGAGCAGGCGCGGCACTGGATTGCCCAGTCGCTCGAGGAAGCCGTGGCGCGGGGCAAGCTCACGGCCGAACAGAAACAGCAGGCGCTCGCCCGCATCACCACCGCTCGCGCCGTAGAAGACGCCTGTCGCACCGCCGACCTCGTGATCGAAGCCGTGCCCGAAGACATGGAATTGAAAATCGAAATTTTCACCCTGCTCGACAAGTTCGCCCCACCGGGTGCCATCTTTGCCAGCAACACGTCGTCGCTGTCCATCACCGAAATGGCCGCGGTGACCTGCCGCCCCGAGCACTGCGTGGGTATGCATTTCTTCAATCCGGTGCCCAAGATGCGTCTGCTCGAAATTGTCCGTGCACTGGAAACCTCCGATGCGACCATCGCCGCTTGTGTCGAGGTGGGTCGGCGCATGGGCAAGGAAGTGGTGATTGTGCGCGAATCGCCCGGATTCATCACCAGCCGAATCAACGCGCTCATCGGCAACGAGGCCTTCCGCATGCTCGAAGAAGGCATCGCCTCGGCGCGGGATATTGACACAGCCTGCAAGCTGGGCCTGAATCATCCGATGGGGCCGTTCGAACTGGTCGACCTGGTGGGACTCGACGTGCGCCTGAGCATCCTCGAGTACCTGCACAAAACCCTCGGCGAGCGTTTCCGGCCTTCGCCGCTGCTGGTGCAGTACGTGAAGGCCGGGCGGCTGGGTCGCAAGGCAGGCCGCGGCGTCTATGACTATCGGGAAACCAACGCCGAGACTGCCCGCAAGACCGAAAGCGGATAGTCTTCATCGGGCAACTAGGATGGGTGAGATGCGCGAGACGGAGCGAGCTCTGGCAGAGAAAATCATTCTGCTGCAGGGCGACCTGACCGAAATGGAGGTGGATGCCATCGTCAATGCCGCCAACAACGACCTGAAACTGGGTGGCGGCGTGGCCGGGGCGATCCGCCGCAAAGGCGGCGAAGAAATCCAGCGCGAATGCGATCAGATTGGCTCGATCCCGCTCGGCACAGCAGCAATCACCGGCGCGGGCAAGCTGAAAGCCCGCTATGTGATCCACGCGGCCAGTATGGAGCTTGGCGGACGCACTTCGGCGGATACCTTGCGCAGCGCTACTGCCCATTCGCTTCGCCTGGCCGCGCAGCGCGGCTTGAAAAGCATTGCGTTCCCGGCGGTGGGTACTGGCATCGCCGGCTTTCCCATGCGCGATTGCGCCGAGATCATGTTGCACGAAGTGGTCGAGCACCTGAAAGGCGGCACGTCGCTCGAACGAGTTTATTTCGTGCTGTTCGATCGCGAGGCGCTGGAAACGTTCCAGCAAGTCTGGGCCGGAATACAACAGACCGGCTTCCGAAGCACGGCAGGCACACCATGACGCGGATCCTGTTCGTTTGCAGCTTCAATTCGGCACGGAGCCAGATGGCCGAAGCCCTGGCTCGCTCCCTGGTGCGGGAAGACGTGGAAGTGGCCAGTGCCGGCACCGTCGCCACCCGGGTCAATCCGTTCGCCTTGGAGGTTCTGCGCGAACGCGGAGTTGACGTTGCGGGACTTTACTCGAAAACCATCGATCAGGTGGCCGGCCCGTTCGACTACGTCATCACGTTGTGTGACGAAGCCGATCGCGCCTGCCCCAACCTGGCGGCACGGCGGCAGCGGTTCCACTGGCCCTTTCCTGATCCGGCACGCGTACCGGGCGGTGACGAGGCTGTGCGCCGGGCCTTTTCCCATACGTGCGATGCTCTCGAAGCTCGCCTGCGCGAGTGGCTGGGCGAAATCGGCTTGCTCCGGGATGCTCGTGAACACACTGCTTGAACGGGTTCGCCAGGAACTGGCGCGCTACGAACATCCGCTGTTCACCTTTGCCGCCGAGCCGGCCGAGGAAGGCGTCACCGTGCACATCCGCTTTCGCTTGCCCGGCACCGATGTGCACGACTACGCGTTCCGGCTCCGCTCGCGCGAAATCGAACAGGCGCAGTTTCCCTGGAATTTTCAGCGCCAGCTCTACGACTGTCTGCACGACTACATCATCGAGATGTTCATCCGCACACCGCAACGGAAGGATTGATGGCCGCCGGAGCTCACGCACGGTTTGCCACGCCGCTCGCCGAACGGCTCGCTGCGCGCATCAGCGAACGGGGACCGATTCCCTTCGCGGAGTACATGGAGGCGTGCCTCTATCACCCCGAACACGGCTACTACACCAAGCCGCAGTCGCGACCCGCTGCCGATTACTTCACCAGCCCGGACGTACACCCGATTTTTGCCCGGTTGATCGCCCGCCAGCTGGCCGAGATGTGGGAGTGCTGCGGGCGGCCGGAGCGTTTTCTGGTTGTCGAAGCCGGCGCGGGCACGGGCCGGCTCGCAGCAGACCTGCTCGATTTCGCCGCGCACACGCTACCGGACTTCTATGCTGCGCTGTATTACTTGGCGGTCGAGATTGCGGCCGCGCGACGACGAATGGCGACCCAACGACTTGGGAGTCACCTGGCCACCGGTCGTGCTGCGCTGGCGGACACGCTGCCGGAGCAGATTCCCTTCGGCTGCATCTTGGCCAACGAGCTGTTCGATGCGATGCCGGTGCACCGTTTGGTCGTCGAGCGCGGCGAGTTGCGGGAAATCTACGTCGGCTGGGACGGCACGCGATTCATCGAACAGACCGGGCCTCTCTCCACGCCGGCGCTGCGCGAGTATTTTGCGATGCAGAACATTGTCCTGCGGGAGGGGCAGCAGGCCGAGGCGAATCTCGCCGCGTGCCGCTGGATCGAAGACACCGGCCGCCGGCTCGGCCGCGGCTTCGTGCTCACGATCGACTATGGTCATCCGGCCGCCGAGCTCTACGACGAGCGCCACCTGCGCGGCACGCTACTCGCTTATCGCCGGCATCGCGCCACCGAAGATTTCTACGCTGCGCCCGGCGAGCAGGATCTGACCGCTCACGTCAACTTCACTGCCTTGGAGCAGTGCGGCCGACGCGCCGGATTGGAAACGACTGGATTTGTTTCCCAGGCGCGCTTTCTACTGGCGCTCGGCCGGGCCCATGGCTTCGCCGACCTCTACGAACCCGGCCAGACGGAACTGGATCAGCTCCGCGCACGACTGCAACTGAAAACCCTGATCTTTCCGGAAGGGATGGGCGAAACGTTCCGCGTGCTGATTCAGCACAAAGGCATCGCTCGGCCCGCACTCACCGGACTGGCTCCGTTCTAGTTGCGGCGTGTTGTGCGGACACGGCTGTGGCCGAAGTTGCTTCTGCCTGACTTAGTTTTGCTGTTGTGCGGAGCCCGCGGGCTGGCTTTCTTCTTTGTAGGGCTGCTGGATGTATTTCTGCGCTTCCTGCTGTGCGCCACCGGTATTGTCATTCAGCTCGAGCGCGCGCGAATATTCATTGATGGCGCGTTCCCGCTGGCCAGTCAGATCGAAAATCTTCCCGAGATAGATGTGGGCCCAGACCTCGACCCATTTGGGTTCCAGGTTCCCGTCCAGTGCGTTCCGGAACGCGTTGGCCGCAGCCTGGTAGTTTTTCTGGAAGAACATGGCCTCACCCATGCGGAAATGGGCCAGGGAAGAATTTTTGTTGATCGTGATGGCCCGTTCGTATTCCTGGATCGCATCGTAGAACTGGCCGATCTCGGCCAACGCTTCTCCCCGGGCAATGGCGGCGCGCACGCGCAGTTGCGGGCTGGACTTCAATAGCTGATTGTTCGGGTCGAGCGTGATGCCGCCCGGTTTCGGCCGCCCGAAGGTTTCCACCGTGAAGTCCGATTCGCGGCCGCGCACCTCGATCGTTTTCCATTCCGGGTTCCCTTCCGTTTCCACCTTCATGCCCACCTGCATGCGGAAGGTCTCCAGGTCCTGCCTGACCTTGCCCACAATCTTGAATCCGCGCTGGGTGCGGAAGACTACGTATTCCAGGTTGAATTCCGGCACGCCGGTCGAATTCAGCCACTGCGTGAAGAAGGGCGTCAGATTGGCGGACTCGCCGGTGGGCGCGTGCTGTTCGGCAATCTGCGCGGCCATTCGACGAAAATCCTCGAGGGTAGCCGTCCGGCCGGCATACTGCGCGTAAAAGTTGCGAAGCAGCATGCGGAACGGTTCTTCGCCCAGTTGGCTGCGCAGCATGTGAAAAACCATGGCGCCCTTGTTCGCCACCACCGAGCGGTATTCGGAAGAAAACGGCGCCAGCCGACCGGCCTGGGCAATAGGCGCGGCATCTTCGTACATCAGCGCGCCCACGGCGAACACGTCGATCGCTTCGTTGAAAGCCCCATCACCCTGGGTCTGTTGCAGGTAGAGCGCTCCGCTGTAGCGTGCCAGCCCATCGGAGATCCAGACGTCATCCGCCGTGGCAGGCAGCACCTGCACGCCCCACCACTGCCGCGCCACCTGTTCGGCCAGCAGTTGCCGGTCCGGCTCGCTGCCCCAGCGGCGCTGGCCCACCAGAATCAACCCGGGCGCCGCATAGCCCGCAATCGCGTGCGCGGAAAACTGAGCGACGGACAAGTGCGGCTCCGGTAGCGGGCCGAATTCGCCGCTGAAAAAGTTCACCAGCTCGGCAACGGCCTGCCCCCAGGCTTCTGCGGTGGCGACGTCCGACGGCTGCGTATAGACGGAAATCGTCAATCCTTCGGCCGTGACCAGCGTGCGCTGGAGCGTGCCGACGACGATGGCACCGGCGTTGGCGGGCTTCTCGTTCCGGAAGCTGTACACCACCTGCCCGCCGGTTGCGACTTCTGGAGGCTGCGCCTGGCCCGTGGTGACTACTGCCATCCCTGCTGGCACATGGATGCGAAATTTGGCGGTGTAGCGGTTCCCGGGAAAGTGCGTCATCGGGAACCAGCGCGATTCGGGCAGGAGGTAAGTCGCATCGGAGCTGATCAAGGCCAGCGGTGGTGCATGTGGCGTGCGAAAGTCAGCGGCGGCTACCGGTCCGGCATACTCGAATGTCAGTGCAATCCGCTGTGCGGCCAACGCAGGCTCGGGAAGCAGCACGCGGACGCGCTGAGGGCGTTCCGCGTCGCGGTCGAAGCTCAGCGCCTGGTTGGCGCTCCCGGTCACTCGCTGGATGGTCAGGTTCGGATTCAGTTCGGCTTCCACGAAACGGGAAGGCTCTTCGGCCAGCAGCTCGACCCTGGCACGGCCAACCAGCGCCTGCGCGGTGGGCTCGAGCCGCACCTCCACATCGTAGTGTGTGGCTCGAAATGTTTGGCGGCCGCCCGCTGGGGCTGCCGGCGAGGGCGGAACTGACTGCTGGGGCGCGGCCGAAACCGTCAGCCACAGGACAAGCAACAGACCGATGCTCCGCGCCACGATGAGTCTGCCCTTCATGATGTTTCCGTGCCTGGTACCTAACCCTGCTAGGATACCATTTTGGCCTCGGAGTTTGCCTGCGAGGTTTGCTCTTCCACGGCCTACCCCGGCAACAAACCCACGATGATTTCTGCAGCGCGCTCGATGGCACCGCCTGGTCCTAGTTGTTCGCGGACCTCGGCCAGCCCACGGCGGATTTCTTCCCGTTCCGCAGGTGTTTCCAGGAGCCGGAGCGCTTCCCGAGCGATGGCTTCCGGCGCGAACTCTTGCTGGAAGAATTCGGGCACCAGCCGCCGGCCGGCAATCAGGTTCACCATGCCGAAGAAGGGTGTGCGCACCAGTCGCCGTGCCAGCAGGGCGGTGAGCGGCGAGAGTCGGTAGACAATGATCATGGGCGTACCCAGCAGCGCAGCCTCGATGGTTGTGGTACCGCTGGAGACAATGGCGAGCTCGGCCGCGGCCAGCGCATCGTAGGTGGCTCCGGAAACGACCCGGATGGGTACGCCTGCACTCGCTACGGCTGCAAACAGGTTCTCCGGCAGATTGGGTGCGGCCGCCAGCACGGCCTGGCAGGGTTTGCGTTCGTGGATCAGCCGCAGCGCCGCGAGCATGCGCGGCAGGTGCCGTCGGACTTCGCTGCAGCGACTGCCCGGGAGCAGCGCAATCAGCGGGTCATCCGTTAGGCCGTACGCCGCCAGGAATTCGGACCGCGAGCGGAGGGGACGCACGATGTCCACCAGCGGATGGCCTATATAATCGGCACGCACGCCGTGACGACGGTAGAATGCCTCCTCGAACGGAAAAATGCAGAGGACTCGCTCGAACCGCTCCCGAATCCACTTCACCCGCCCGGGCCGCCAGGCCCACACCTGCGGGCCGATGAAGTAGACATTGCGGATGCCTTGCTTTTTCAACCGGCGTGCTAAGCCGAAATGGAATCCGGGCGAGTCCACCAGGATGGCGAGCTGCGGTTGGCGCCGGCGGGCTTCTTCCGTCAGGGTTCGCCAGGTGTGCCACACCGTCGGCAGGCGGCTCAGCACCTCGATGATGCCCACGACGTGGATCCGGTTGTAATCGGCTACCAGCTCGACGCCGGCTTGGCGCATCTGAGTGCCGCCCATGCCGAACAGGACGGCTCCCGTGCGCCTGTGTAGCGCGGCCGCCAGGCGCGCAGCGTACATCTCCCCCGAGGTGTCACCGGCCGAAAGCAGAATGGTGGGTGGGTTCATGCTGCTCGGTGCTCGCGGGCATCATAACAGAGCCGCCGTCTGCCGGCCGAGGATCAATCGTCGGCTGGCAGGGAGGCACCGGCGGATGCGTCAGTGGCGGCGAGCGGCAAGCGCAGTTCCTGGTCTTTGTACTGGAGCTGGTAGAGCCGGTAGTAGATGCCGCGCTGCGCCAGCAACTGCTGGTGTGTGCCTTGTTCGCGCAGTCGGCCCTTGTGCAAGACCAGAATGCGGTCCGCACGCTGGATTGTGCTCAGCCGGTGGGCGATGACGATGGCCGTGCGGCCGGCCAGCAGCCGGTCGAGCGCTTCCCGAATCAGCAATTCGGTCTGTGTGTCCACACTCGATGTGGCTTCGTCCAGGATCAGGAACCGAGGATTGTGCGCCAGTGCGCGGGCAAAGCTGATCAACTGGCGCTGCCCAACCGAAAACGTGGCCCCGCGCTCCGTTACCGGCGCCTGCAACCCTTCGGGGAGTGCGCGCAGCAGGGCGCCGAGCCGAACTTCCTCCAGTGCCTGCTGTACTTGTTCTCGACTGATCGAGCTGCCCAACCGCACATTGCTCTCCAGCGTGCCGGTGAACAGGAACGGATCCTGTAGCACGACGCCGAAATGACGGCGCAGCTCGCCGGGGTCGAGTTCCCGGATGTCCACTCCGTCCAGTAGAATCGCGCCGCGCTGAATTTCGTAGAAGCGCAGCAGCAGGGAAGTGATCGTCGTCTTGCCCGCACCGGTGTGGCCGACCAGCGCCAGCGTCTGTCCCGGCTCGGCGCGGAAACTGATGTCGCGGAGCACCCAGCCGTCCGCTTCCGGGTCCTCGGTGTGGCCGTTCGGTGGCGCAGTGTAGCGGAACCAGACGTTGCGAAACTCGATCTCGCCGCGCGGGTCGGGCAGCGTCCGGCGACGCACCGGTGCGGGCAGGTCGGCGGGCTCATCCAGCAGCCGGAAAATGCGTTCGCTGCTGGCCATCGCGGCCTGCAGAATCGCGTATTTTTCGCCGAGGTCCTGAATCGGCCGGAAAAACATGCCCACCCAGGTGATGAACGCCACCAGCTCGCCGGCCGCCAGGGGGGCTGTGGGCAGCGCGCCACCGGTCAGCATGGCCTGCGTCGTTTCGAGCACGCGCACGCCGCCGAACCAAAGCAGCAGCACGATGGCCAGCACGCCGACGATTTCCACCGTGGGATAGAAGATGGCGTGCGCGCGGATCGCGTCTTTGAAAGCTTCCAGGTGCTGACGGTTGATGCGGGCAAACTGTTCGCGTGTCTTTCGTTCGCGGTTGAACAGTTGCACGACGCTCATGCCGGTGATGTGCTCGTTCAGGAACGCATTGATGCGCGCGATGGCTACGCGGATGCGCCGGTTCGCGTCGCGGAAGCTGCGGCGGAACAGCAGGGTGGCCAGCACCAGCAGGGGCAGGATGCCCAGCGCGGCCAGCGTCAGCCGCCAATCCATCCAGACCATCGCGGCCACGATGAACACGACGCGGAAGACATCGCCCACCATGGCCACCACACCGGAGGCGAACAGCTCGTTCAGCGTGTCGACATCGGTGGTCACCCGCGTCACCAGACGGCCCACCGGATTGCGATCGAAAAAGCGCATCGGCAAGCGTTGCAGGTGGCGGAAGAGCTGCATCCGCAGGTCGAACATGGCCTGCTGGCCGACCAGTTGCATCAGCAAAATCTGTGTGTACTGAAAGGCGAAGCCAGCGGCCAGCGCGGCGAAGAACAGCAGCACGATCCGCTGCAGGCCGGCGTAGGCCTCCGCGTAGCCGAGTTCGCCGCGCATGCCGGGCAATAGGTAGCTGTCCACAGCCACTTTCAGCAGATAGGGCACCACCACCGCCAGCGCTCCGGCTGCCAGACTCAGCACCACTGCCAGCACGACCCGGCCCCAGTACGGTCGCAGATAACCCGCCAGTCGCCGCGCCAGTCGCGCGTCGTAGGTCTTGCCCAGCACTTCTTCTTCGTGGTGGATGCTCATGCGCGTTCCAGCTCTTCTTCCAGCAACTGCTTCTGATACAGCTCCGCGTAATAACCACCCAGAGCAATCAGTTCGTCGTGGGTGCCCTGCTCTACGATGCTGCCGTCGCGCAGCACCACGATCCGGTCTGCCTGCCGGACGGTCGAACAACGGTGGGAGATCAGAATCGTGGTGCGCTGCCGCATCACGCCGGTCAGGTTCTGCAGAATGCGTTCTTCCGTTTCCGTGTCTACACTGGAAAGCGCGTCGTCGAGGATCAGAATTTTCGGATTGCGCAACAGGGCACGGGCGATCGTGGCGCGTTGCTTCTGTCCCCCCGAGAGGGTAATGCCGCGTTCGCCCACGATCGTGTCCAGCCCCCTGGGGAAATCGGCGACATCGGCGCTCAGGCCGGCCAACTCCGCCGCCTGCTCGACGGCCCCGGGCGGAGGATTCTCGACACCCAGAGCAATGTTTTCCCGCAGGGTGTCGCTGAACAGGAAAGCTTCCTGCGGTACGAATCCGATCGCGCGGCGCAGTTCAGCCAGGGGCCATTCCGGCAGCGGACGCCCGTCGAGCAGCACACAACCGTAGGGGGCTTCCCACAAGCGTGCCACCAGCGCCGCCAGGGTACTCTTGCCGCTGCCGGTGGGGCCGACCAGCGCAATCGTGGACCCGGCGGGAATCCGCAAGCAGATGTCGCGCAGAACCGGACGACCATTCTCACTGCCGGGATAGGTGAAGGTCAGGCTGCGGAATTCGATCTCGCCGCGAATCTCTTCGGCTCGCCCAGGGCGCGCAGTGGTATCGTCGATGACGGGCCGCGCTTGCAGGATGTAGTTCAACCGGCCCATCGAAGCCGCGCCGCGCTGGAAGATGTTCGTCACCCAGCCGAGCGCAATCATCGGCCAGACGAGCTGGCCCATGTACGTGTAGAAGGCGATCAGCGCGCCGAGCGAAATCGCACCACTCAGAACCAGCCGCCCGCCCTGCCAGAGCACAATCAGGAACGTCAGCCCGATCAGCGCTTCCAGTGCCGGATAGAACACGCTCCAGGTGCGGATCAACTCCAGATTGCGAGCGATGAAATCCCGGTTCTGGGTTTCGAACGCGTGGGTTTCCGGTTCTTCCTGGTTGTAGGCGCGGAGCACGCGCACTCCGGCCAGGTTTTCCTGCACGCGCGCCGAGATGGCCGCGAGCAGCGCCTGAACCTTCTCGAACCGCTGATGGATTCGCTCGCCAAAATAGCGGACCGAAAATGCCACCAGGGGCACCGGCAGCATGACCAGCAGCGTGAGCAACGGAGACAGCGTCAGCATCAGAGCGACGGCGGCCGCCAGCACAACCAGTGTGTTGCCGGTGTACATGATCCCCGGGCCGAGCACCATGCGCACGGCGTTCAGGTCGTTGGTCGCGCGCGACATCAACTCTCCGGTGCGGTTCCGGATGTAGAAGGCAGGCTCCAGTCGCAACAGACGGTCCAGCACGTCGTTTCGCAGGTCGTATTCGATGTCGCGCGAGATGCCGATCAGAATCCAGCGGGTCCAGTAGGAGAAGAAACCTTTGATCAGAATCAGCGCAAGCAGGACCGTGCCATAAAAAGCGATCGTGTCGCGACTGAGCGGACGATAGAACTCCAGCAGCAGCCCATACAGCCCGGCCGGCAGAAAGGTCAGTTTCTCCAGGTACGCACGACCACCGGCGATGGCATCGACGATGGCACCCACGGCCAGCGGCCACAGCGCCCCGACCAGGTTGTGAATCAGCAGGAAGCAGAAGCCGAGCGCCAGTTGCGGCTTGTAGCGGGCCAAATAGGGAAGCAGCGCGCGAAGTTCACGCAGCGAGGAAAGCCGCTGTGGGCGTTCTGGGATCGTTTCTGCGGGGATGGCTTCTGCTGCCGTACTCATTGCAGGATCGGGTCAGCGAACCTCTTCCAGTGTGGGATTTTCGCCCTGAAACACTTCGAAGCTGCGATCGAGAGCCTGATAGCGTCCCACTTTCGGATTCCAGCGCACGCCAATCGTCTGCACGTAGCCACCCGGGGGAACCGTCAGAGGAGTGAAATACAAGGCCAAGCCTTTCTCCGGGTTTTGTTCGTACTGCAGTCGCCAGCCGTGCACAGGCGCCACCGGCGTGCCGCCCAGATAACCCTTGGGGTTGCGCAGGTGTTGATCGCAGCGAAAGATTTCTCGCCAGGTGCCGCCATCGAATTCCAGAATGGCCGCGCGGGTAATCAATGTGCCCGGCAGAGCGACCTCCGGTCGCCTGTGGAGCCGGTTGATGGCCAGTGCCTGTGGTTTGCCATTACCGGACAGGTCACCGTGGAGCAGGATCTCGGTTTCGCCACCCAGCACCGCTTCAGCGGCAGCCTGCAGTTCCGGCGGTACCGCAGGCTTCGTCGACGCCGGCGGCTGCTCCGTCACTGGGGTGTTTTCCGGTGCGCGGCTGCAGGCATGAAGCTGCCAGCTCAGCAGCACCACCAGACTGACTAGGACGCTCCGTCGCATCGTGACCTCAGCTACAGGGTCGGAAACGCCAGGGTGATCTGTACCACGCGCCCTGGTGTCCCCGGTTCGCAGAGCACTTCCAGCACCTGAGGAACCTCAGGTCCAGCCCAGTCGAATGCATAGAACAAAAACTTCAGCTCGCGCCCGTCGTGCAAGGAAGGCCCCGAAGAAGTGGGCTGGCCGTAGAGCGCGATCGCCTTGGTACACGAATCTCCCAATTTCAGGCCGCGACCAGTGCGCCAATGTTCCTCGGGTCGCTTTTCTGTGCACGCGGGTGCCGTGTTCCGACGGCTCAAGGTGATCGTCTGAATGACGTCCCGTTCATCGCTTTCGATTTTCAAAGACATCCCCGAACAGAGTGTGAAGCGGAGAATGCCTCCTTCGGTTGATTCAGGCGGTTGCGGGAGGACGTGCACCGTGTCGGTTAGCGTGCTTTTCCCCGGCCGCAGACCGGCCAGCGTCAGCTCGTGCGTGCGCCGACTGGCCGTCTGTGCTGCGAGCAGCGCCGCGGCACTCAGCAGGAGGCTAGCGCACTGCCAGAATTTCCTCCAGCCGTGCTTCAAGATTTTCCTCTCCCTCGGACCAGAGCCGAATCCGCGCGACGGGCAATGCACGCTCGAGGCCCATCATCCAGCGATAGACGTGCCGGATATTTTCGCGCGTTTTTTCATGGTAGGTGCGCAGATTGCCCGGCTGCGTCATGGTACGCAGGAACTCCTCCTCGGCCGGATGGGCCGGTCGCGCCAACGGGCGCGCGCCCATCCCCAACAGTCCCGCATGGCCGGTGAACAGATGTTCAAAGCCCAGGTTCACCTGGAAATGGCCGGCTTCGGCGAAGAAGCCCTCGTCGTAGCCTTCACCGTAACAGAAGATTTCCAGTCGTTGTGGCGCGAGCACCCACTGTCCGGCCTGCCGTACCCAGAGGTCCCAGTGTGCTTCCACCTCGAAGGCTGAATCGGTGTGCATCTGTTCGGCGGCTAATTCGCCGATGCGCACCGCATCCGCGGGACGGGCGCGTAGGTCATATTCGGCCAACGGGGCCTCGCCCGGTCCCATCGCACGCACCACCAGTCGAGTAAAGCCAGGCCGTTCGGTGGCGTGGGGCACGGTCGCCAAAAACTTGACCAGCAGCTCGAGCTGCTGGTCGGCAGACCATTCCTTGCACCAGACGCTCAGATACGCGAGGTTCGCCACACCGGCATTATACCGGCCCGAGCGGTGCAGCCCAAATCGTCTGGATGGATTCCCGTTCCTTTTTGTGAGCGGTGCGGGCCTATACCGGTGTACGGCGGAGCGCAGAAACGCAGCGGGCCTACTCGGAGTTTGACGCTGCTGCCGCCAGGTCGTCGGGAATGCTCAGCAGCCGACGGCGGAGCAGTTCAGCCATCTCGACGACAGCGGTACTGGTGACCTCGCGCAGGCGCTTTTCCGCGCGCTGGGCCATCTCGTCCAATGCGGCCTGCGTGCGCTGTGAGAGAGTGGTGGCAGAAGCCAGCATCCATGAATTCGAAACATTTTCCAGTCGCTGCCGGAACTGCTCGAGTGCCGCGGCTGCGGTGTGCTCCATGGTGCTCTGCAGAGTTTGCTCCTGGGCTTCCCGTTCGGTGCGCAAAGTTTCCAGGGTTTCCGGCAACCCGGCCTCGATGCGCCGTCGCGCTTCGGCGACCGCCTGCTCGATGCCGATGGCCAGTTGCTGCTCCCAGTGGGCGGAAACTTCTGCCGCATGAACTTCCAGTTCCGTGCGCGCCTGCGTGGTGCGCCGGGCTAGCTCTTCTGCTGTGCTGTCGAGCGCTGCACCCGTGGCTTCGCCCAGGCGCGCAGAGTGTTCTTCCAGCAGTTGTCGGACGCGTTCAGCGAATGCTGCCGTGGTTTCCTCGGTCAACGCCGCCAGTTCGCCACGAGATTTTTCCAGAATTTCCCGCACGATTTCTTCTGTTTGCGCACGGCTGTGTTCGGTGTAGTTGCGGCTGTAGCGATCGAGCTCGGCAGCGAACATGCGAGAAGTTTCTGCCGCTTGGTCCCGCAGCGTGGTGGTCAGTTGCTCGAGGCTGCGCTCGAGCGATGTCTGCATACCGGTCTGGGCCTTCCGTTGGTACCATTCGGCCGTTTTGAACAGCGACTCGAAGGCTTGGTGAGACACTTCGTTGATTTTCCCGTCCAGGGTGCCCAGCGTCGTGTCGATTGCGGCGCGGAGTTTTTCTTCGGTTTCGCGCTGCACCCCTTCGATTTGTTCACGCAGCCGTGCGAGTGCGGCTGCAGTCGCCTGCTCAGCCGCTTCCTGCAGCCGGTGTTGCTGTTCCTGCCAGAGGGATTCAGCCAGTTTCTGCGCTGATTCCAACTGGGCCAGTGCCTGCTGAACGCTGCTCAGGCGCGAGGCAATTTGGCGCTCGATTTCGCTGACGAACTGCGCCACGGAATGCTGCCCGGCGGCGTCGAAGGCCGGCCGAATCCGCTCTGCGGCCGCAGCGAGCAGAGCTTCGACCTTTTCTTCCAGGCGGAGTTGTTGCGCTTCCAGAATCGCGGCGAAGCGGCGGTCGAGCTCTCCAGCCATCCGTTCGCCTTCCGCGGCCAGCTCGTTGGCGCGGTGCTCCAGTTCGCTGGCGCGGCCTTCGATCTTCGCGAGCCAGGATTGCGCGTTTGAAAGAGCCGCCTGCAGTGCGGTTTGCGCAGTTTCGATCTGCAGAGTCGCTGATTCAGCAGCAGCGTCCAGTGCTGAGCGTGCCGCCTGGATGCGCGCCGCGAGCTCGCGTTCGGCCTCGCTCGTGGAATGCTGCACGAGTTGATGAACCCGCGCCGCCAGACGCTCCGCAGCCGCTGCCAGCGAGGCTTCCACCTGTTCCTCCCAGCCGCGTTGCGCAGCTTGGGCACCGGCCTCCAGTTCCCGACGCCAGTGCTCGGCGGCCGTGCGGGTGGCGGCCCGGATGGTTTCATCGAATTTTTGTGCGGACTGCTCGAGCTCCGCCAGTCGTTGAACGGCTTGGCGGCTGAGTTCGCTGACGCGCGTCTGCCATTCGGCCTGCGCCTGCTCGAGCGCTGACTCCACGGCAGCGCGCAATTGCTCGCTGTGCTGATTCATGGCCGCACTGGCCTGCTCGGCCGCAGCTTGCCAGGTCTGCAGTCGTTCGGCCGCCTGGTTGATTTCCGCTCGGAACTGACTTTGTCCTTCCTCCACCTGCTGGCGGAGCGCGGCGGCAGTTTCGCGAGTCAGCGTGTCCAACTGCGTTCGCACTTGCTCGAGGACGTGTGCGGCATGTTCTTCGAGCTGTCCACAGAATTGCCCACGGAGTTTCTCCTGGTGTTCCTCTGCCGCACGTGCAATTTGCTCGAGCGCTTGTTCGGTGGCCTGCGCCAGCCGCGGGGAAGCCACGTCGTCCACTGCGCGTCCCGCAGCGGCCTGCAGCTGCTCGGCCAGTTGATTCATCACTCGTTTGGCCTCGGCAGGCACGGCGCTGGCGGCGGCCTCGCGCGTGACGTGGGCAATTTCGGTGCGTGCTTCCGCCATCAGCCGCGCCATCTGCCGGGAAAGTGCGGCCGAAGCTTCTTCACCGCTCAGCGGGGCCATCGCCCGGACTTTCTCCTCCCCAGCTATCGGACGCGGTTCCGGCTCTCCACTGGGTGCGGGGATTTCTGCTGCGGCTTCCGGCTCTTTGTACGCGAACCAGTCCAGCGGCGGGAAGGCGATGCCCCAGACGTTGCCGGGCACTTCCAGTTCGGCGCCGATTTGAAACAGCTCGCGCACCGTCCGTGGGCGCTGGATGAAAATCACGCGAGCTCGCACGCGGCGAGGCTCTTCCCCCGCATGCGGACTGGGAATTTCGAACGTGACCCAGCGGTTCTTCAGCACATAATGTTTCGACTGGTAGCGACAGCCGTGACTGTTGATGACCAGGGTCGAGGTGCGTTCTTTGAACGGCTGCCCGAGCGCATCGGTGCCGATCACTGTCAACGGCACGGCTTGGACGATGCGGGTGCTGCGGCGTTTTTGTTGACTGGATTCGAGCGAAGCAGCATGCTCGACCATGCCAGTCCCCCTCTGCGACTGCAAATCCTGTACTCGATCGGGGACGGAATCGAGCCGGGAACCTGCAGTGCCGTGGAATCCGACCCAGCTCGCAGTGTCTATATCCTGTTCTCGCGGTGGATGCAAGGGGTTGTCGCGGGCAGCCGGCTCAAAGCTCGCGGCGGCCCTCGATGGCCTTCAGCAGGGTGACCTCGTCGGCGTATTCCAGCTCTGCGCCGACCGGGATGCCCACACCAATGCGCGTCACCCGGATGCCGAGTGGCTTGATCAGTTTTGACAGATAGACGGCGGTGGCTTCTCCCTCCGCCGTCGGATTGGTGGCAATGATGATCTCTTCGACCTCGCCACTTTTCAGCCGTTCGATGAGCGGCTTGATGGAAAGCTGCTCGGGGCCGGTGCCCTGGAGCGGGGAAAGCGCTCCGCCGAGCACATGGTAGAGGCCGTTGTACTGTCGCGTTTTTTCGATCGGCAAGATATTGTGGGCTTCCTCGACCACGCAGATCTGTTTCCGGTTCCGTGCCGGGCTGGCGCAGTACAGGCAGGGGTCCGCGTCGGTGATGTTGCCGCAGACCGAGCACGGGCGCAGGTGTTCCTTCGCGTCGCGGATGGCTTCCGCCAGCGCCAGAGCCTGTTCGCGGTCGGCGCGGAGCAGATGGAAGGCGAGCCGCTGCGCCGTCTTTTGCCCGATGCCGGGCAGGCGCTTGAGTTCGTCAATCAGGCGCGCGATGGGTGCAGCGAAGTCTGGCATTGTGGAAAAAGGTCCGCTGTCGCGCGGGAAGGTGGCTCCGGCCGGCGCGCAGCTCAGAACAGTCCTGGGATTCTCATCCCGCCCAACCCGGGCAGGCCACCGGCCAGCGAGCGCATCTGATTGGACAGTTCTTCGTCCACGCGTCGGCTCGCCTCGTTCACGGCGGCGCGCACCAGGTCTTGCAGCATTTCGACGTCTTTTTCGGCAAAGACTTCCGGTTCGATGCGCACCTCGAGCACCTGCTTCTGCCCGTTCATGCGCACGGTGACCATGCCGCCGCCTGCCGAGGCTTCCACCCGCAGCGATTCGATCTGCCGCTGCATGTTTTCCTGGATTTGCCGGAAACTGGTGAGGAGCTGCTGCAGTGCTCTGACTTCCATGGCCTATTCCTCATCTTTGCCGCGCGACGGGTCCGGTGGCCCGGGCCGAACTTCCGCAATGCGTCCACCGAATCGCTCGAGCATGGCCTGCACGATGGGGTCCTGCTCGAAGCGGGCCCGCAGTTGAACCGTCGTCAGGCTGTTCTCCCTGCCGGAGCGGGCCGCCGACGCCGCATCCAGTCTAACACAGACGCGCAGGGGTTGTCCGAGCACGCTGCTGGTGATCGTGCGCAATCGTTCCAACGCGTCCCGCGCCTGCAGCATTTCCGCTAGCGCACGTCGTTCGGTCGGAAAATAGAGCCGCATCTCGCTGCCCTCCAGCTCCCAGCGCGAAACGTGCTCGACCAGCGAAGCCAGAAACCGCTGCTGCTGCATCGCCGCTTTGATCGCTGCTACTTGAGCTTCTTCCAGACCGGACAGTACTCCCGCCGCGCGCGTCACCAGGCTCGGTGGCAGGGTAGCTACCGGTGTCGTCGCCGGGCTCCGCGGTGGTTCCTCGCGCGGTCTCTCCGGTGTCGGCGGCGCGACCGTCGTTGCTTCGCGTGCCGGAGCAGCGGCTGCGGAATAAAAACCGGGCGCCGCTGCACGCGGTGCCGGTCGGGACGTCGTAGCCGAATTGGCTGCTCCAGCACTTGCGCGCGGCACTTCCGCTGGTCGCGTCCCGGCACCCAGCTCCGCCAGCAGCTCTTCCAGTGGAGCTAGTCGCGCTGCATTCACCATGCGCAGCAGGCCGAGTTCGAGATGCAACTGCGGATCCGGTTTGCGCCGCAGATCGTCGTCGGTCATCAGCAGAATCTGAAACAGCCGCGTCAGATCCTCTTCGGAGAATTTCGATGCGGCAGCCGCCAGTGCCGGGCGCTCCTCCGCCGGTGCCGCAATCAGTTCGGAGTCGGCACCGGCCACGCGCGCGACCAGCAGGTTGCGGATGTGCCGAATCGCTTCCCGGCAGAAATGCTGCAGATTCTGGCCTTCGCGAATCAGCCGATGCACCAGCGCGAGCGCCCGCTGGGCGGATTGTGTGGCAACGGCTTCGACCAGCTCATGCAACACTTCTTCGCTTACCACGCCGAGCAGTTCGCGCACCTGCCGGTCGCGGATGTCCTTGCCGCAGTAGGCCACGGCCTGTTCAAGCAGCGAAAGCGCGTCTCGCAAGCTGCCCTGTGCCGCGCGGGCGAGGACGGCACGCGCAGCCGGTTCGAGCTGCAGGGATTCCTGCTCTGCGATCCGCGCCAGTTCCGCGTCGATTTCCGCGAACGCGAGCGACCGAAAATGGAAATGCTGGGCGCGCGAACGGATCGTATCCGCCAGGTCTTCCGGCTGTGTCGTGGCCAGAATGAAGACCACGCCCGGAGGCGGCTCTTCGAGGGTCTTCAGCAGTGCATTCGAGGCTTCGTCGGTGAGCTGATGGGCTTCGTCGAGAATGACGATTTTGGAGCGGCCGCGCGCGGGTGCGTAACGCACCATTTCGCGCAGCTCGCGAATCTGGTCGATGCCGCGGTTGGAAGCTGCGTCGATTTCCAGCACATCGAGCGAGCTACCGGCCGTGATTTCGCGGCAGGCATCGCAGACATTGCACGGCTCCGGTGTCGGGCCCTGAACGCAGTTGAGTGCCTTGGCCAGGATTCGCGCTGTCGTGGTTTTGCCCACGCCGCGCACCCCCGAAAAGATATAGGCGTGCGCCACGCGACCGCTGCGAATGGCATTGGTGAGGGTTTCCGTGACGTGGGCCTGACCGACCACTTCCCGGAAGCTCTGTGGACGCCACTTCCGTGCCAGCACCTGGTAGCTCATCGCGAATTCCGAGCCTGCGCAGACGACGGGAGGAACTTCGGGTTCTCCGCGGCGCCCGAAGCGATCCCGCTACCGTTGCTCCCTTCCGGGCCTGGCGGGGTTCGCGGGACTTCGTCGCACGAAGCCCGAAGTTCCACGCGTCGGCAGTCGCCGATCCCGAAACGGCGGATGTGCGCCTGCGCTGGCAGTCTAGCACATCGCCACTGCGGGCGGGAACTCGAGCGTTCTCTGCAGCCGCCGTCGAGCCCTTGCCGGTTACGCACACCCTCGAGGGAATTCTGTGCACGCTGGCCGCGACTGATTTATTCTAGCCGGGCGGGATGCGCTCCTCCGCGCTCTCGCCTGCCGCGGTTCCCCGCCGCTGCAGGCACCATCCGCGGCGCCAGCGGATTTGCCCCACGAACGGGGCCGCCCGTCTCCCTGGACGGGCCGAGAAGGAGGAAGCGATGAGAAAGCCCTTTGCGTTGAGCGCCGCAGTGTGTCTGTTGTTTTCCGTGGTGGCTCCTCTGGCCGCTCAGTCCAACCAGCAACTGTTACAGGGCATGCAATTGCGGCTGGTGCTGTTGAACGGATTGAGCACGAGCGTAGCCCGCGAAGGCGACCCGTTCCTCGCCGTGTTGGCCGAACCGGTCTATCTGGGCGGACAGTTGTTGCTGCCTGCCGGCGCCCGCGTGCACGGCCAGGTGGGCAACATCATCCGGCCCAAGCGCTTCGCGATGTTTCGCGGCCAGGCGGCCATGAACCTCTATTTCCATTCCATCGAGTTGGACGGCCGGATGATCCCGGCGAAGATGAGTCTGCTGGCACTGTTCGACGAGCGGGACCAGCAGCCGAATCGCAAGCGTCGCGATCTGGATATCGAAGAGGGCATCCTGGTCGAGTCGAAGCCCGACATCCGAGGCGATGTCACCCGGGTCGCACTGGCCACCGCCGGCGGCACCGGCGTCGGCGCGATCTTCTCGAAAGTGGTGCGCGGGATGACGATCGGCCTGATCGGCGGCACCGCATACATCATGGTCAAGAAAGGCCGTGAAGTCGAACTGCCGGCGCAGACGGGTATGCTGGTGCGCCTGGATGAGACGATCACGCTGCCCAACACGATCGCACGGAACGCGCCCTATACTTCCGGAGACCGGTAAAGCTCATCCCCATCGGCTGCGGCGGGCACTGCAGCTCGCTGCTCGTCCTGCTTGCTGCAGGTGCGCGGCGGTCTGTTGCGTCTAGGCAGCTTTGTGCCCGGATGAAGATTTTGATTGAAGCGAAAAAATTTTTCGATTCGCATTCGGTCTTGAGTTGCACCAAACGGTCGTAGTTAGCTCCAAACGCCGCGCGGACACGGTCGCCGGTATCGTCAGTATCCAGGTAGTTGGCGTAAACGTTCTGGTTGGTGAAGGGCTGCGAAGTTTTAAGGCATTCTGGACTCAGTGGATGAAACGTTCGTTACCGATGGCGTCCATGTGCCTCGTACCCAGTCACCTTGTGACCGCCTCCGAGTAAATTCACGGAAGGTTCTGCTCGCGAGCCAGGCGCACGCTGGCCACCACGTCGTCGGTCGTTGCACACTGCACGATGGCCAGTGGACGTGCGTCCATCATGGCATTGAAGATTCGCCGTTCTGGGTCGTAGCTCGCATCGGACAGAACAGCAAGCTGCCCAGCAGGGTCTTCGTCAAAACGTAGAACTCCTCCGAATGCATCGCCCCTTCTCTGTGAGTCGGCAGCAAGCAGCGGTACGATAGTTGCTCTGCCGGCCCATCTCAAATTTGCGTGTGAAACTCAGAATCGGAGGAACTGCAAAACCCGCTGATTTGTCCCGTTTCTGATTGGTGAATCACTCGGTTTCGGTAGGCTTCGCGACCCGTTCAGGGAACACCACTTGCCAGAGATCGCCTTCCTGCAACTTGAAGGCCCCGGCTTCCCAGCCGGTTTCCTGTGGTTCTGTCCAGACAATCTGATAGAGCAGCGCACGGCTGACCTCGACAGGCTCAGGGCGGGCACGCGCACCGACCCGCGTCTGGACTACGCGGATGGCGACAACGGTGCCTGGTTCGACCTCGGCCTGCAAGCGGAAACGACATCCACCCGCGCTGATGTTCGAAGTCGTGGTGCGCTCGCTGAAGAAATTCCCGTGTCGATCAAAACCGTGCACCTCGATGGGATAGACCAGCAGGACACGTTTTTCCTTGCGGCGGTCTTCGCCAATCAGGCTGTTCAGATATTTCCAGTACGATGCGGTGGTCATGATCTCAGTGATCTTTATCGTTTCACGGTCTGGATAATCACTGGCAATTCGTATGCCAGAAGGCGAAGCGTCTTTTGCTGCAAGGGCAGAAGTTAGCACCGATCGGTGCGAGTGCGGCTGGCCCACTGTGGAACAGTGCGCGGCGACGGCACATCAGGTTGGGGAGAGCAGCGGCGAGTCAGCAGGACACGCTGCGGGCGGTGAACTCAGGCGGCCGACTGGCCTTTCCTTCGTGCTTCGCGTTTCAGGAACCGGTAGAGGCTGGTGCGTCCGATGCCGAGAATTTCCGAGGCGCGCACGCGATTGCCCCCGCACATCTCCAGCACGCGCTGGATATGCAGCCGGCGCACTTCTTCCAGAGACAGGGGACGCCACGCATCGTCGATGCCGGCTGCGCGCTGGCGGGGGCGCTGCAGATGCTCCGGCAGATCGTGGACATCGATGAAGTCGCTGGCGGTGGTGATGGCTGCGCTGGAAATCACATTTTCCAGCTCGCGCACGTTGCCGGGCCAGGAATGCTGCAGCAGCAGGGCCTGGGCACGGCGGGTCAGTCCTTGGATGTTTTTCCCGTAGGCCTGGTTGTACTTTTTCAACAGATGCTGCACCAACAGAGGAATGTCGTCGAGCCGCTCGCTGAGTCCGGGCACGCGAATCTGGATGGCACTGAGCCGGTAGTAGAGATCTTCACGGAATCGGCCGGCGAGCACTTCGGCGCGAAGGTCGCGGTTCGTGGCGGCAATCAACCGCACCTCGACCTTGCGCACTTCCGGCGAGCCCACGCGCTGAATCTCCCGATTCTGCAGCACCCGCAGCAGCTTCGCCTGCGTGGAAATCGAAGTTTCGCCGATTTCGTCCAGAAATACCGTGCCCCCGTTCGCGTATTCGAACAATCCTGGACGGGTGTCGGTCGCACCCGTGAAGGCGCCGCGAACGTAGCCGAACAACTGGCTTTCCAGCAGCGTGTCCACCAGCGCCGAACAGTTGCAGACGACGAACCGATTCTGCGCCACCGGACTCAGCTCGTGCAGCGCCTTCGCCACCAACTCCTTGCCCGACCCCGTCGGGCCCGTAATCAGTACATTGGAAAAATGCCGCGCCACCTTCTGAATCATGTCGAACATTTCCAGCATCACTGGACTTTTACCGATGATGCCGTGGAACTCCCACTTGGAAAGCAGCTTTTCTTCCAGTTCGCGGATTTGTCGCCGTTGGCCGAACAGCTCGGCTAACTCGCTCAGCGATCGCTCCAGCCGCACGCGATCCAGCGGCTTGCACAGATAGTCGTAGGCGCCGCGGCGGATGGCTTCGATCGCCGCATCGATCGAGTAATAGCCCGTAATCAGAATCACATACACACCCGGATCGTGCTGCAGCACTTTCTCCAGGAATGCCAACCCGTCCATGCCAGGCATCTTGATGTCTACAATCACGACCCGGCAACGGCCGGCGCGAACCTGCTCCAAGGCTTCCTCGGGTTTGGTGGTTCCGAAGGCCGGAAAACCCATCGCGGCCAGATGCGCTAGCAGCACATCCAACGTGCTGGCGTCGTCGTCCACCACGCAGATGGGCATGTTTCGACGCAGTGCCGACGTCGTTCGTTCGACCGCTTCCACTGTGCTCATCCCCCGTCCGCCCAGCACGGAAACTGCCAACGCCCAGCCGTGCACAGGCACAGGTCGGCCCAGCCATACACGCACGACAGGTGTATTTCGTGGCGTCCATCGCCAAACGTCCCAAGGAGTTAGCACCCACGAAAACGCTCTGTTTCAAACCGAATCAGGATCGGGCCTGTCAAGGCCAGTCGACACTCCTCGACTGCGGTCCCGAAGTGGAACAGATTGCCAGATTAGAACCGTCCATACTTTGTTGCATTACTGTTGGGATTGTCGTGGGCGCAGCTTTTTTGACGCGCGGTGCGGAGGATGGGTACGAGCTTCAGTCTTCGTCGCCAGTGGTGCTTGTGATCATCGTGTCTGCCGGTGGTTGGTCGTCACGATTTTGGCGGACTGGTGAAATCTGAATTTCGTAGGCTCCGTGACCGTCGGAGCGGCCTACCCCGAGCACGTGGTAGGCGACCGGGATGGCTTGACGGCCGCTGGGATCCATCAAGCGCACGAACACCACCGCGCCAGTTGCCACCGGACTGCGTAGCAGCACACGCTTTCCCCCAGACTCATCCCATTCGAGCGTGGTTTTCTCGACAAAAAACACGTCCTGGGTGTCCCAGCCGGAAACTTCCACGCGGTAGCTTGCCGTGGCGGGCGAGCGCTCCGACATCGACGGTGACCTCCACAGCTTTGAACTGCAGATGGGATGCCAAAGACTGCAGCCCGGTTGAGCCTTCGCTGGCAATCACTTAAGCGCAAGATTCTGTTCGCAGAGTCGCTCGCTTCGCAGCGTTTCAAAACAGTTGTGCTGTTCTGAACCAGCTCGGCTGCACGGGCTAGCCGGGCCCGTAGCTGACATCCGGATACAGATATGCCAGTGCAAGCAGGAATATCGGAGAAAAAATTTTTCCGAACAGTTGCCAGGCGACAATCAAACCGACCAGAGCGAAAGAGGAGTTCTGTGCGAATTCCAGCACGCGCAGCGCGGCGCGTTCGGGCAGCAACAGCGTGATGACGCTGTGACCATCCAGCGGCGGGACGGGCAGCAGGTTGAAGGTGCCGAGCAGTAGATTCAACGCAAACATCACGCTCAGCAGCGTGCCCAGAAACTCGAACACTCCGGGCTCGACTGCTTCGGTGATCTGCGTGAAACTCACTGCGTCAGGGGCACGCAATACGCCGGCGGCCAGTCCGGCGCGGATACCCGCAGCCGCCAGCAGCATCAGTGTGAAATTTGCCAGCGGTCCGGCCAGAGCCATCAGCGCAGCGCGGCGCGGGTAGCGTTGCTGCCACAGCGGATCGAAAGGCGCACTGGCCCAGCCGATCATCCAGCCGCCCCACAGAAACGAAATCACCGGTGCCGCGACCATACCGATAGGTTCCCGGCGGACATGCGGGATCGGATTCAACGTGACCTGCCCGGCCAGCGCCGCGGTGGGATCGCCGCCGAGCTTCGCGGCCAGCGCGTGCGCCCCTTC
The DNA here is from genome assembly GCA_037442425.1 of Acidobacteriota bacterium. Taxonomy (GTDB): domain Bacteria; phylum Acidobacteriota; class Terriglobia; order Acidiferrales; family UBA7541; genus DSGC01. Next base: position 242,450 of record JBBIQG010000004.1, read on the forward strand.
ATGGCAGGTGGTGGAGAAAAGAAAGGCGATGTACCAGACCATGCCCAGGGCGAGCATTTGAGGCGTCAGACTCGTATCCATACCCGGACAGACTAGTGTGTTGGCGCGGCTCGGGCAAGCCCTCGGTACCGGCTCGAGATGCGTGCGAACCGGACATCGGGCAGGGACGCTCGGCAGCAGCATTCTCTGGTGTTTCGCTCTGTTCTGATGCATGCTTTCGCTCTTCGCTGAGAGAAGACAGTACAGGCACCGGAGAAGTCATGAAGCGTCGCAATCTTTTGGTTCGCAATGGACTGTCGCTTTTCCTCGGCACGATCGAGCGGGTGGGCAACGCACTGCCGCACCCGGCCACTCTGTTTGCTCTGTTTGCGTTGACCGTTTTGGTACTTTCCTGGGCTGCGGCGGCGGTGGGCTTGCAGGCCGTGCATCCCGGTACCGGAGCGGTGATCGAGCCGGTCAATCTGCTCAGCCTCTCCGGCCTGCACCGCATCCTGACCCAGATGGTGGCGAACTACACCGGATTCGCCCCGCTGGGCACCGTGCTGGTGGCGATGCTCGGCATCGGGGTGATGGAATCCAGTGGTTTCATCTCTGCTGCACTGCGACTGCTTGTGCTGACGGCCTCCCGACAAATGCTCACCTTCGTGGTGGTCTTGGCGGGTGTGATGTCGAACATGGCTAGCGAAATCGGCTACGTGCTGCTGGTGCCGCTGGGCGGGATGATTTTCCTCAGCGCCGGACGCCATCCCATTGCCGGTCTGGCGGCCGCATTTGCCGGTGTTTCGGGAGGCTACAGTGCGAATCTGCTGCTCGGTACGGTAGACCCGCTGTTGGCCGGTCTCTCTGAGGAAGCGGCGCGCATCGTCGAGGGCAGCTACACCGTCAATCCGGCGTGCAACTACTATTTCATGGCCGCTTCTACGTTTCTGATTGCCGCCGCGGGCACTTGGGTGACCGAGCGCGTCGTGATTCCGCGGCTGGGTCCGTACCGCGGCGAAGAAATGCGCGAGTCCATCGGCACGCTGACGGCCGAGGAAAAACGCGGCCTGCGGTTTGCGTTTCTCGCCGGGCTGCTGTTCGCCATCTTGCTCCTGTGGGGAACGGTACCCGCCGATGGCTTCCTGCGGGATGCGCAGACCGGGGATTTGCTCCGCTCGCCATTTCTGAACGGGATTGTGGCGTTCATTTTTCTCGGCGGCATGTTGCTCGGGGTGGCCTACGGCATCGGCGCCCGCACCTATCGCAACGATACCGACGTCATGCAGGGCATGGGCAAGACGATGTCCACACTGGGCAGCTATATGGTCTTAGTGTTTTTTGCCGCGCAGTTTGTGGCCTATTTCCACTGGTCCAATCTCGGACTGATTCTGGCGGTGGAGGGGGCTGAGTTGCTGAAGGCTTCCGGACTGGGGGCCATTCCGTTGATGGTGGCCTTCGTTTTCTTCTCTGCGTTTGTGAACCTTTTCATGGGCAGCGCCTCTGCCAAATGGGCCATCATGGCGCCCGTGTTCGTGCCCATGTTCATGCTGCTCGGTTATACGCCCGAGCTGACTCAGGCGGCCTACCGCATCGGCGACAGCTCGACCAACATCATCTCGCCGATGATGTCCTATTTTGCGCTGATCGTAGCGTTCTTCGAGCGCTACGAAAAAAAGGCCGGCATCGGCACCGTCATCGCCACCATGCTTCCCTACACGGTGGTATTTTTGTTCTGCTGGACCTTGCTGCTGGGTCTCTGGATGGCTCTTGAATTGCCCCTCGGGCCGGGGGCCCGACTGTATCTGCGCAACTGAGCGGAGTGGCCGCGACCGCGCGATTATTCCGCCAGCGCCGGCAAGGCCAGCAAGTCTTGCGGATTCACCCGGGCGTCGTTCAGCCGTGCCGCCCAGTGCAGGTGTGGGCCGGTGACACGTCCGGTCGCGCCCACCGTACCGATCACCGTGCCTGCTTCCACCATGACTCCTGGTTGTGTGGTGATGCTGTGCAGGTGGGCGTACATCGTGTACAGCCCCAGGCCATGGTCCAGCAGGACGGTCTTGCCGGCGAAGTACAGTTCTTCGGCCAGTACGACGCGCCCGCGTTGCGCAGCGCGCACCGGCGTGCCCGTCGGTGCCGGAAAATCTTCCCCGGTATGGGGTGCCCGCGGCTGTTCGTTCAGCACTCGCCTCCGGCCGAAGTTTCCCGCGGGAGGCAGGCCTTCGATAGGCGGCAGGAAGCGACCACGCCAGAGGCGCTGTGGGGTGACCGCGACAAACAGCTTGCGCAGCCGCTCTGCTTCTTCCGCGATGCGAGGCAGCACCTCCGGCGGAGGATTCACGAATCGCGGCGCAACACGCAGTCGCTCGATGGGGAAGTCACCGCTGCGTACCTGCAGGGGCACGGTGCAGGTTTGCGAGGTGCCGTCGTCATGCGTCGCAGTGAGCAGCAACGGACTCGCGCCTGGACGGCGGGCCAGGTCGACACCGACCAGTGCGCGATGCAACGAGTCGCCTGCTGGCCAGAAGTGGAGCGGCTGTTCCCCCCAGCGCCCTTCGGCCCGACTGTGCGAGGCGGCCCCGCGCAGCTCGAGCAGTACCACGGCGCCCTGCTGCGGCGTCGCGTCGCTGAGTCGATAGGTGATGCCTTCCCCACAGCTCTGCCAGGGGGCTTCGTCTGCCGTCGGGGAGTGCAGCAGGCTGGCGAGCAACACGACGAGCAGCCACCGAAGCCAGGATGTGTGCACAGTCCACATGCTGAGCCAGAGGCCAGTTGCCTGCGGCCGCTTCCACTGTAGAGGATTTGCCCGCCGTTCGTCACCCCCGGACGTCGCTTCCTGTTCGTTCCAGCAACTGCAGGCTGTTCGGGCAGAGTAGGTGTGCCCGCATGGGGCAGCCTGTGCGGGTTCAGCTTGACATCATCGGCATCGCCAGTAAGATGGATCCTGTAGTTTGCAGTGCCCGCACTGCCTGCGTCGCGGGGATAGGCAGTAGGCCTCGGCGCCCCCGGCCGGGCAATTTGCCTGAACCACCAGCCCGGTTCACGAAAACCAGAAGAGTCTTCGTAGGTGTCTGCCGATTCGGCGGAACAGTGGGAAACTCCATGCCGTAAGAAAGGAAGACCCTTGAGGAAAACGACGGCGCTTTCCAAATCCCTCCGCGCTCGCAAATTTCGTTCGTTGAATCGTGGGACTCAGTGGATTCTGCTGCATCGACCCAGTGGCCTGGTGCGTTGTCGGCTCGCAGGCAACGGTTGCGACTCAGCAGCACTGTTGCGTGCGGCGAGTGTGTTGGCCCTGCTCTGCCACGCCCGCGGCGAAAACCCACAGGACTATGAACTGTACGAACTTTCGGCTCCGTGCGTGCAGAATCGCCTCCGGGGATTGGCGGCAGAGTTGCTGCGGGCAGCGCTGCCAGCTGCTCTGGTGCCTCTGACACGCCGCGAACAGCAGGTGTTGGCAGCAGTGGCCGACGAGCTTACGAACAAGGAGATTGCTGCGCGGCTGCATCTCTCCGAACGGACAGTGAAATTTCACATCTCGGCGTTGCTCAAAAAGTTCCGTGTCCGCAGCCGCAGGGCACTCGTGCGTGAGGCGTACGGAGCTGCACTCGTGCCCCCGCGCCTTGCCGTGGCAAGCGAATGGAGCGACAAACAGAACGGGATGACCGGCTTCCATGCATCCCGACCCGTCGGGGATGACATCCACTATCCCCGAGGCAGGCTGGCAGAAGTGGTTGCTATACAAGCACCGCGCATCCTGCGTGCAAACAGCCCGGACAAAGTCGGGGTCGGCCGGGCCCAAGTGCAGTAGCCACACGCCGCGGCCGACGCCGTACTGCGGAGCGCCCCTGGCTGTTTGCAACGGGAGCACCATCCTCGGATAGAATGGGCTGTCGGCTGAGGTGCGAGTGAGGATGCGGAAGCTATTCTGGCTGGCTCTGACGACACTGCTCGTGGGTTCCAGCGGTGGCCCGGGCACGGCGGACGGTTCGGCTGTAGACGCGCTGCGACACCCAGCCGAAGTCCGCCTGCGCAACATCCGGCAACTCACCTTTGCCGGAGAAAATGCAGAGGCCTATTTTTCCCATGACAATCGCTGGCTGATTTTTCAGGGGCACGAGGGCGAAGGCCGCTGCGATCAGATCTACATCATGGATCTCGAAGGGCGCCATCGCCGCATGGTCTCCACCGGGCAAGGCAAGACCACCTGTGCGTACTTCTTCCCCGACGGCGAACACATCCTGTACAGCTCCACGCACGCCGCCGGCCCCGAGTGCCCGCCCCGTCCGGACTACAGCCGGGGTTACGTCTGGCGTCTGAACCCGGAATACGACATCTACGTTGCGCGCCGGGATGGCTCTGGCCTGCGACGGCTCACGACTACGCCCGGCTACGATGCCGAAGCCACCGTGTCTCCTGACGGTCGTACCATCGTGTTCACGTCTGCGCGGGACGGCGATATCGACATCTACGCGATGGACGCCGATGGCACCAATGTACGCCGCCTGACCCACGAGCTCGGCTATGACGGCGGCGCCTTCTTCTCGCCCGATGGCACCCGAATCGTCTACCGCGCCCACCATCCACGGGACGCTGCTGAAATCGCTGACTACAAGGCCCTGCTCGAAACCGGTCTACTGCGCCCCACTCGATTCGAGATTTTTGTCATGGATGCGGACGGCTCGAACAAACGCCAGGTGACCCGCAACGGTGCCGCCAACTTCGCCCCGTTCTGGCACCCGGACGGTCGGCGCATCATTTTTGCCTCCAACCTGCACGCGCCCCGCAGCCGCAATTTCGACCTCTACCTGATTCAGGCCGACGGCAGCGGATTGGAGCGCGTCACCTATCACGAGCTGTTCGACAGCTTCCCGATGTTTTCCTCCGACGGACGCCGACTCGTGTGGGCTTCGAATCGAAATCAGGCGCGGCCGACCGACACGAACATCTTTCTGGCCGACTGGGTGGAATGAGGTTGCGCCGTTCGCGGTGCTCGACAATTCTTGGCGGGTGCCATTGGCTCCGGGGCCTGGACTCGAACCAGGATTCTCAGATCCAAAGTCTGATGTGCTGCCAATTGCACCACCCCGGAGCCGTTCTCGAACAGTGTAGCAGAGCCGCGCGGCTCTGTCGCCCGCACCGGCCTTGGACACGGCCAGTTTGCTGCCACTGTTGAAACATGCTCGCTGCACCGGTCGTATCGAGTAGTGGTAAGCTCATGCTCTCTGCGAGCGAGAAAGTGGGAGGAACTATGTTCGCTAAAAGAAAAAGTTTCGCCGCCGGGTTGCTGGTGGCCTTCTGTGCTGTTCTGCTGAGCACATCCGCACTGGCCGCACAACAGAGTCCGGAGGGGCGCTGGGATGGTGCGATCCAGTTGCCGAATCTGGAGCTGAAGATTCGCGTCGAACTGAAACCTGCCGGCGAAGGTTGGTCCGGCTCCCTGGATATTCCCCAGCAAGGGGCCAGCGGCCTGCCGCTCCAGAATATCCGCTTTACGCCGCCGACGATCCGATTTGAATTCGATACCGGCCCGGGCGGAGTGGCGGTGTTTGACGGCACGCTCGAAGGCAACCGGATCAGCGGCAATTTCCTGCAGGCAGGCATGAGTTTTCCATTCCGGTTGGAACGCGCTGCTGCGGCGCAGCCGAAGAAAGACCTGCCGCCCGATTTGATCCCGCGCGAAATCCTGTTCGGCAATCCGGAAAAAGCCAGCCCGCAGATTTCTCCCGATGGCAAGAAGCTTGCCTATCTGGCCCCGCACGACGGTGTACTGAACGTCTGGGTGCGCACCGTCGGCAAGGACGACGACCGCGTGGTCACTTCCGACAAAAAACGCGGCATTCGTTTTTTCGGCTGGCAGTTTGACAGCGAACACATCCTCTACATCCAGGATCGCGACGGCGACGAAAACTGGCACTTCTATCAGACCAATTTGAACACGAAGAATACGCGCGACCTGACTCCGTTCGAAGGCGTGCAGGCGCAGCCGATTGGCGCCGACCCGAAATTCCCGGATACGTTTCTCGTCGGCTTGAACCTGGAAGACCGCCGCCGGCACGACGTCTATCGCATCAACCTGAACAACGGCGCCGTCGAGCTCGACACCCGGAATCCGGGCGATGTGGTCGGCTGGAGCGTGGACCACAATCTTCAGGTGCGTGCCGCGCAAGCGTTTTCGCCCGACGGCGGCACCGTGATTCGCATCCGCGAAAAACCTGGCGCCGAATGGCGGGAATTTCAACGCTGGGGGCCGGAAGAATCCTTCGGCGGCATCTATGCGTTTACCCCGGATAACCAGAGCGTTTGGATCGGCTCGAGCGTCGGGGCCAACGCTGTGCGGCTGCTCGAGGTGAACCTGGCCACCGGTGCCACTCGGGTGATTGCCGAAGATCCACAGTACGACCTCGGCGGCGTCATGATCAATCCTAAAACCGACCGGCTCGAAGCCGTCGCTTTCGTCCGCGCGCGCACCGAATGGCAGGTGCTCGACCCGGCCGTGAAGGCCGACTTCGACGTGCTGCGCCGGGTGCGCGATGGCGATTTCTCCATCGCCAGTCGCGACCTGGAAGACAAAACCTGGGTTGTGGCCTATGCCCTCGACAACGCTCCGGTCACCTACTACCTCTACGACCGCAGCACGAAACGCGCCACGCTGTTGTTTACGAACCGTCCGGCGCTGGAAAAATACAAGCTCGCGAAGATGCAGCCCATCTCGTTCAAGGCGCGGGACGGCATGACCATCCACGGCTACCTGACCCTGCCCGTGGACAAGGAGCCAAAAAACCTGCCGATGGTGCTGAATGTCCACGGGGGCCCCTGGGCGCGTGATGTCTGGGGTTTGAACAACGAAGTGCAGTGGCTGGCCAACCGGGGCTACGCCGTGCTGCAGATCAACTTCCGCGGCTCGACTGGCTACGGCAAAGCCTACCTGAATGCCGGCGACCGCGAATGGGCCGGCAAGATGCACACGGACCTGCTCGACGGCAAACGCTGGGCCATCGAGCAGGGCTACGCTGACCCGAACAAAATCTGCATCTACGGCGGCAGCTATGGCGGTTACGCGACGCTGGTGGGACTGGCTTTCACTCCGGAAGAGTTCACCTGCGGCGTGGACATCGTCGGGCCGTCCAACCTGGTCACTCTGCTCAAGTCCATCCCACCGTACTGGGAGCCGTTGCGCGCTCTGTTCCGTCGGCGGGTCGGGCACGAGGAAACCGAGAAGGAGTTCCTCGAATCGCGCTCGCCATTGTTCAAAGCCGGCCAGATCAAAGCACCGCTGCTGATTGCTCAAGGGGCCAACGACCCGCGCGTGCCGCAGAAAGAAAGCGACCAGATCGTCGAGGCTATGCGCAAGAACAATCTGCCGGTCGAATATTTGGTCTTCCCCGACGAAGGCCACGGCTTCGCGCGCCCGGAAAACCGGCTGAAGTTCTACGCCGCTGCCGAGGCGTTTCTGGCCAAGTATCTGGGCGGGCGCGTCGAACCCCCAGGCGAAAACGAGAAATGGGATAGCCTGAAGAAATAGTTTCGAATTCGGCTCCGCACGGCGCCTTCGTGGCAGCAAGGGCGTGTGGTCTGCTGACCGAGGTGTGGGACCTAGGTCCCACACCTCGCTAGGCCCATTCTGGCGCAAAAACTAATAACGCATACAGGATGAGATTTCTGCTGTGACCGGTTGGAAACCCGACTGTCTGTTGCGCTGGCTCCTGATTTGGACCGGCTTCACTCTGCTGGCTGTCTGGCTGCCGCTGGTGCGTGGCCTGATGGATGGTGCGAGCTATCAGTGGACTTTTGCGCCGGGCGTCGGTGGCCGCGGCGTGGGCGGTACGTACTGGTTGCTGGTGATTCTTGCTGGCTACGGCCTGCTAATGCTTTCGCTGGGTTGGCGCGGTGCCCGGCCACCGTTCCACTGGCTGTTGTTGTTGTGGCATCTGTCGTTGGCTGGGTTGGTCGTCTACGCCTCGTGGACTGCCCGCGAACCGATGCGTTTCCGCGGCGATACTCTCGGCATAGACATTTCCATCGCCTGGATGGGTCCCGTCTTTTTCGGTGGCTTTGCGCTGTTGGCCGTATATTGGGTGGTTCGCGACCGGCGTGCGGCACCGCCGCGCGTGGCACCGGAGTGGCAGCGAACCAACCGTGTCTTGCTGCTGCTGGCCGCTTTGTTGTTGCCGGTGCAGTTCATCCTGTTGCGTTTTGGCGAGCCACACGGAACCACCGATCAAGTCGGTGTCGTTCTGACGATCGGGCAATGGTTGCTGGTGAACTGTGCTTTAGTCCCGCACAGCAGCCCCGCTGTGGAAGTTCGAAGCTAGCCGACTGCCGAGCCAGCATTTCGTTTCGGAGTTTGCCGCTGCCGTGCCCCTTTGCTACCCTTCTGCAGAAGCGGAGAGGTGTCCGAGTGGCTTAAGGAGCACGCTTGGAAAGCGTGTGTTGGGGCAACCCAACCGTGGGTTCGAATCCCACCCTCTCCGCCAGTCGCCCGGCTTCGCCGCAATCCCTGTCTGGGATTTTGATTTGCTGTGTAGAGCAGGCCGGGTCTCGGTGGCTTTGCTTTTCGCTGCGGACTACTCGCGTGGGATGGGGCCGCCGAGCCGGTCCAGTTCTTTCTGTGCGAGTGGTTTGTAAGGGCTCTCGATGGCCATGGCCTCGGTCAGCACTGCCCGCGCTTCTCGCACGCGCCGCAGATTCGCCAGTGTAAACCCGAGCCGGTAGAGGTTGCGTGCGTAGCTGAAGTTGTCTGCCTTCAGCAGCGAGTTGGCTTGGCGGAATTCTTCCGCTGCCTGAGCATATCGCTTCTGGTGTGCGTGCACCATGCCCAGGGCGGAATGCGCCAGGCCTTTTTGCAGCGCGCTCTGTTGTTGCCATTGTTCTTCAGGGATGTGTGCAGGGCGCTGCGCCGTTTCCAGCGCTTGCAAGGCCCGCTGGGCGTACTCCTGTGCGCGAGCCAGCTCCTCGCCGCGTTCGCTCCAGTAGTCAGACAGCAGCAACAGCATCTGGATGTTGTTTGGGTCGCGGGCCAGGGTGCCCTGCGCGAACTGCAGCATCTTGTCGTACTGTTGCGTCTGCTGATACGTGGCGGCCACCAGAGCCTGTGCGCTGGCACTGTAGGAAGAATCGGGGAATGCGGCAATGAACCGCTCGAGCAGAGCAGCTTTTTCGGCGGGTGCCTGGGTGCGATAGGCGGTGTTGAAAAGCGTCAGCTCCACATAGTTGACGCTGCTGGCTACCCCGTCCAGCGTCTCCTGTTTCCGCTCCTGCCAGACGTCCTCTGGAGTGCCTTCCGGTGCCGGTCGCGCCCGATAGCGGGCCACGATATCCGCGATCCTCTTTCCGTAACCGAACATGCGCTCCAAATCCCGGTGCTGTTCGGCGGTGCGAAACAGATTCAGTGCGATGGCGAAGTTGTCCGGATCCAGTTCCAGAGCTTTCTCTCCGTAGGTATAGGTTTTCTCCGGATTGTTCGCGGCCATGTATTCGCTGACGAGCATTTCGTAAGCAATCAGGGCTGCATCGGTGTCCCCAAATTCCGCCAGGAACTCTTCAAGCAGACGGATTTTCTCGGCCGACTCCGTTGCTTTCTGGATCTGCTGCAGCCGCGCGTCTTCTTCCGTACCCGCGCGGATGATCACCTGCTTGCCGATCTGCGCATGGCCGACACCGGCCAGACCCAGCAGCGCCACCAGCACCATCCGAGCACCACGCATCTCCTGCCTCCGTATCGGAGTCCTGCAGCTCGACGGGAGCTGCAGGTGTGTTAGCGAAAGCATATCAAATCTTGCGGAGATCGGAGCAACTCGAAGCGAAGTCAATCGCGGGCCGGCCCGCGAAAGGGGAGCATGGCCGGCACGCGGCGGCGATACTCGTCGTAGGCGGGCCCTATCCGCCGCCGCAACTCCCATTCCTCGACGCGCAGCATCACCAGCACCAGCCCGAGCCAGGCCAACGCCAGCACCCACAGCAACAGCGTCCCAGCCAACAGACAGGTGCCTGCAACGGCCAGAAGCATGCCCAGGTAGCGTGGGTGTCGCAGCCGGGTGTAGATACCGCTCGAGGCCAGTTGCCGGGCGCCCGCCAGTTCCGCGCGCCCGACCATGCGCTGCGTACCCAACTCGCGCTCGGCGCGCCAGAACAGGTAGACGTCCGAGGCGATCAGCAACAATCCGAGCGCCGTCGCCCAGACAGGTGCGGTGGCGCTGGCAAACAGATACTCACGAAGGCCGAAAATCAGCGCGCCACCGGCGAGCCAGGCGGTCAGGCCTGCGACCAGATACGTCGTACGCACGCGCGGGCGGAGGGTCGCCGCTAGGGTGTGAAAGATCAACCAGAACACTGGTACGGGGAACTCAATAAACAGGACAACCGCCGCTATCCAGTCGCGCCAGTCCATGTCAGCTTCGTCGGATACCGATGCCGAAGGCGGCGCACAACACGCAGTAGCCGATCAGGCCTTCCACCAGCACAATGCCGCCCAGCACTGGCGCCAGATAATGCCACCAGCCCTTCTGTGTCCAGAAGAACCCCCAGGCCATCAAGAGCAGACCCACTACTACATATCCGATTCGAAACCGTGTGCTCAAGTTCGGCTGCGCTGCCATCCCTCTGGCTCCCGACCCTCCGCGGGCATCATAATGCGCCTCCTCGCCGCCGGCAATCCGCCTGGGCGGTTGACGCGAAGACCGTTTCGATTGACGATAGCCAGGGCTGCTGGGTTGCAATGGAATTTCGGTTGGCGGCAGGACGCCGTCCGTGGCGCCTGCGGGAATCCAGGAGGGACGATGGAAATCACGCATACCTCGTGGGAACAGATCGAGACCGAGCGCTTGAGCCCGCTGCTCACCCGTCAGATGCTCAGCGGCATGCATGCCACCGTGGCCCGCATCTTTCTCGCCCGTGGCTGCCAAGTGCCGCGCCATGCACACGACAGCGAGCAGTTCTCGTTGATCCTTTCCGGTGCCCTGAAATTCGTCTTCGATGATCGCGAGGTCGTCGTGCGCGCCGGTGAGTTGATCTTCATCCCTTCCAACGTGCCGCACGCCGCCGAAGCGCTCGAGGACACCTGGGACTTGGATGTTTTCTCTCCACGGCGCGAAGATTGGATTGGGAAAAACGACGCCTATCTGCGCGCCCAACCGGTGCAGACCTGAACGCAACCGGACAGACGGTACGATGCAGTGAGGGGACCGATGGATCTCGGTTTGAACGACAAAGTGGCCATCGTCGCAGCAGCCAGCCAGGGGCTGGGCCGGGCAGTGGCCTTCGAGCTGGCGCGGGAAGGTGCACGGGTGGCGATCTGTGCGCGCAATGAAGACAGGCTGCAGAAGGCGGCGGAAGAAATCAGCCAGACCACCGGCAGCGATGTGTTGGCTCAGGCGTTGGACGTCACCGACTATACCCGCGTGCAGCAGTTCGTTGCTGCGGTCGAGCAGCGCTTCGGCCGCGTGGATATCTGCGTGACCAATGCCGGCGGCCCGCCCGCAAAAACCTTTCTGGACATCTCCATCGAAGAATGGCGCCGCGCAGTCGAGCTGACCCTGATGAGCACGGTCTATTTCGCCCGCGAAGTCCTGCCCCGCATGCAACGCCAGCGTTGGGGTCGGCTGATTACGATCACCTCGATGTCGGTCAAGCAGCCCATCGATGGTCTGCTGCTGTCGAATTCGATCCGTGCTGCGGTCACGGGCCTGGCCCGTACCTTGGCCAACGAATTTGGCCCTTACAACATCACGGTGAACAACGTCTGCCCGGGCTACACGCTCACCGAACGACTCTATGAGCTCGCCGACCGTATGGCGGGCCAGCTCGGTACCAGCCGTGAGCAGGTGTTCGAGCGCTGGAAAGCACAGGTGCCCCTGGGCCGATTGGCGCAGCCGGAAGAATTCGCCGCACTGGTGGCGTTTCTCTGTTCGGAGCGTGCCGGCTACATCAACGGAACCACCATCGCCGTGGATGGGGGTTGGGTGCGCAGCCTGTTCTGAGATGCAGTTCACAGCCGGCCGGGTTCGAGTTCCGGTGCGGCCAGCAGGATGCGCAGGTCGCGCAGGTTGTTGCCGGTCGGACCGGTGTCAATCGTGTCGCCCAGCTTGTGAAAGAAGGTATAGGCATCGCTGCGGCGGAAGAAATCCTGCGGGTCGAGTCCCGCTTTGCGTGCTGCATCCAGGGTATCGCCATCGGCCACGGCACCGGCCGCGGGACTGTTCCCATCCACTCCATCGGTGCCTGCGCTGAGCACCGCAACGGCCCGGCCGGCGATTTTCTCCACGCAATAGAGCACCAGGGCGGAGTTGCGGCCGCCGCGGCCATCGCCGGTAACCTTGCAGGTGATTTCTCCATCTGCAATCAACGCGACCCGTTTCCCCGGATGCTGTCGTTGCATTTCGTCCAGCCGGTCGAGCAGCGTCGTGGCAGCTGTTTCCAGCGGCCAGTCGTCGGTCGAATTGTCGCAGTGGGTGATGAACCCGCGGGCTTCGGCGGCGCGGTGGGCCGGATGGAACAGGTCGTCCAGACCGAGCAGCAGAGCGAACCGCGCGCGGGCAAAGGCTGCGTCGCCTGGCTTCGGAGTTTCCTCAAGCTGGCGCTGTGCGAAGCGTCGGCGGAGCGAAGCAGGCAGCTTTTCGAGCAGCGCGTAGTCGTGCACCACGCGGCAGGCATCCTCTACCGTGGTCGGGTCGGGCAGAGTCGGCCCCGAGGCCAGCGCCGATTCCCGCCCCACCGGCACGTCGCTGATGCCCAGGGTCAGCTTCAGCGCTTGCGGTGCAGCCGCGGCCAGCCGGCCCCCTTTGACCGCCGAGAGGTGTTTGCGCACGGCGTTGATGTCGTCGATCGGTGCACCGCAGGTGACCAGGAGCTGGTTCAGCTTTTGCAGGTCCGCGAGCGAGATCTCCTCGTACAACGGCTTTTCCACCAGTGCCGAGCCACCTCCGGAAAGCAGAAAAAAAATCACGGTGCGTGCGTCGCAGCCGCGGAGCAGTTCCAGGATAGCTTCGGCCGCTGCGACGCTCGCGGCCGTGGGTACCGGGTGGCCGCCGACGAAAGTGCGGAAACCGGCGAGCTCGCGTGGGGGAGGCGTTGGCGTCACGAGAATGCCACGGGGCAGGAAATCCGGGGCCAGCACCTGGTGCAGTCCCTCGGCCATCGCAAAGGCGGCCTTGCCGAACGCGATGGCGACAATGCGCGAAAACCCGGTCAGGTCCACGGTGTCGTCCCCGACCGTGATCCGTGAACCGGCGCGGGCGAGCTTGCGCTCCAGCGTAGCGCGAATGTCGATCGCGGCCAACGTGCTGTGAAAAATCTCTCGCGCGAGTTGTTTCAGTGCGGCCATAGGAGACAGGGAAGAATCAGATCCGTTCCAGTGCCGCTGCGCCGGCGCGGGCCACCTCGGTGTCCTGTTCCTCGCTCCCGTTGCTGACCCCGATTGCGCCCACGCAGACCCCGTCCACCAGCAGCGGAATGCCGCCGCGGATCGGTGTTTGGTGGGCACGGCTGCCGATCGCCAGCGAAAGCGCAAGCAGCAAATCCGGTTCGCTGCCCTTCATCGGCGGACCGGTAGGTTGACGGCGCAGCGCGGCGCATTCGGCTTTGGCAATGGCAATCGGGATCGAAGAGAGCTTCGCGCCGTCCTCGCGCGCAAACGCCAGCAGATGGCCGCCGTCATCCACCACGGCGATGATCATCGGCACGCCCATCTGTTGCGCACGCTGCCGCGCTGCGTTCAGCACGGCCAGCGCGCCTTCCAGAGTCAGCTTCGGCTGGTGGTGCAGCACCGGCGGCATGGTTCGACCTCTTCCATGCTTGCTTCAGGAGGCCAGCGCCTCCGGGTTCAACAGGTTGGGCGGTTTTTCCCCGCGAAACAAAGCTAGGACATTCTCGACGGCCATCTGTGCCATGCGCGTACGCGTTTCGAGCGAAGCGCTGGCGATGTGTGGTGCCAGAACGACGTTGCGCATCTGGCGCAGCGCCGGTGGAATTTCTGGCTCATGCTCGTAGACATCGAGCGCGGCTCCGGCAATTTTTCGCTGTGTCAACGCCTCAATCAATGCGGCCTCGTCGACAACCGGCCCGCGCGACGTGTTGATGAGAAACGCAGTAGGTTTCATCCGGGCGAACTGTGCTGTGGAGATCAGATGCCGTGTCTCCGGGAGCAGAGGAACATGCAACGAAACGAAATCGGCTTCGGCCAGCAGCGTCTCCAGCGCAACGCAGGTCGCGCCAAGCGTTCGTTCGATCTCCTCCGGCGCGCGTATCGCGTCGTAGTAAAGCACCCGCATGCCGAAGCCCTGCGCGCGCCGCGCGACCGCGCGCCCGATCCGGCCGAATCCGACCAAACCCAACGTCTTGCCCCAGACGTCGGCACCGCAGAGCTGATCCAGGTTCCAACCTTTCCATTGGCCGGAACGGGCCAGCGCGTCGCCCTCCAGCAGCCGGCGCGCTACGGCCAGCAGCAGCGTCCAGGCAAAATCGGCCGTCGTTTCATCCAGTACGCCCGGCGTGTTCGTGGCAGCCACGCGGCGGCGCGTGCACGCGGCTACGTCAATGTTGTCGTAGCCGACCGCTACATTGGCCACGATCCGCAGCCGGGGCGCGGCAGCCAGCAGTTCGTCGTCGATTCGTTCGGTGAGCAAACAGATCAGCGCGTCTTTGTCGGCCACGCGCTGCAGCACCTCCGCGCGCGGTGGGCGCAGCTCGCCTTCCCAGTATTCCACCGTGCACTGCTGCTCGAGCAGGTTGCGCGGGCCGGGGAACAAGGCATGTGTGGCAAAGACCTTCGGTTTTGACATAGTCGCCTCGCGGGCAGCGGAACTGGCTGAGTAACACAGACGCGTCAAAAAATCCAGTCGTAGCCGGCGCCCCGCTCCGCCCGCCGCCGATTGACGCCACCGCGCGCGCCGACTATAGTCGGTCAGAGGGCAGCCCAGTGCACTCCACGAAGGCAGTTTCCCGTCGACTGGAACGCCGCACCCTGCGCGATCTCCAACGCTTGCTCGGCCCGGAAAACGTCCTCCATGAGCCAGAAGACCTGTTGCTCTACGAGTACGATGGATCGGTGGAGGTTGCCCGGCCGGACTGTGTGGTCTTCCCGCAGACCACCGAGCAGGTTGTGGGCATCGTGCAGATTGCCCGCCGCGATCGCGTTCCGATCGTCGGCCGCGGCGCCGGGACCGGACTCTCCGGCGGGGCACTGGCGCGCGAAGGCGGCATCGTAGTCGTCTTTTCGCGCATGAACCGCATCGTGGAAATCGACCTGGAAAACCAGCGCGCCGTGGTTCAGCCGGGCGTCGTCAATTTGGATTTGACGAAGGCCGTGGAACACGCTGGGTTGTACTTTGCTCCCGATCCCTCCAGTCAGAAGGCTTGCACCATCGGCGGCAACGTGGCAGAAAACGCCGGCGGACCGCACACGTTGGCCTACGGCGTCACCACGAACCACGTGCTCGGCCTGGAGCTGGTGCTGATGGATGGCTCGGTAGTGCGCGTGGGCAGCCGCGCACCCGATCTCCTCGGCTACGACCTCACAGGATTGCTCGTCGGCTCCGAGGGCACCCTGGCCCTGGTCACGGAAATCACCGTGCGCCTGCTGCGTGCGCCGGAAGCCGTCAAGACCCTGCTGGCCGTTTTCGACCGCGTCGACGATGCCACCGCTACCGTGGTCGAAATCACCGCCCGCGCCATCACCCCCGCAGCGTGCGAGATGCTCGACGGCTGGACCCTGCGCGCCGTCGAAGATTTCATCCACGCCGGCTTTCCATTGGATGCTGCCGCCGTCCTCTTGATTGAGCTCGAAGGGTTGGCGGAAGCTGTCGAAGCGCAAGCCGCCCAGGTGTTCGACATCTGCACCCGCTGCCACGCCCGCGAAGTGCGCCTGGCCCGCGAGGAAACCGAGCGCCAGCGTCTCTGGGCCGGCCGCAAAAATGCGTTTGGCGCCGTCGGCCGGCTCTCGCCGAGCTACTACACCCAGGACGGCGTCATCCCTCGCACGAAGCTGCCCGAAACCCTGCGCCGCATCGAACAGATTGGTGCCACCTACGGATTTCAGATTGGCAACGTTTTCCATGCCGGCGACGGCAATTTGCATCCGATCATTCTGTTCGATTCTCGCGACCCGGATCAGTTTGCGCGCGCCGTGGCTGCCTCCACGGCCATCATGGAGCATTGTCTGTCGGTGGGTGGTGCGCTGACCGGTGAGCATGGCGTGGGCATGGAAAAAAGCGAACTGATGCCGCGTATGTTCACCGAAGACGACCTCGAGCTGATGCGCCGTGTACGCGACGCGTTCGATCCGCTCGGGTTGCTGAACCCGGGCAAGATTTTGCCGTTGGGCAAAGGTTGTGGAGAAATCCGCGTTCAGCCTTTGCCGCTTCGCTCGCCCCAGTCTGCATGAGCTCACCGGGAACCGCTGCGCTGACGCGTCTGGCCAATCTGGTCGGCGCGGAACATTTCCAGACGGATCCGCAGGTGCTGTCGCGCTATGCCATGGATGGCCGGTTGCCACACGCAGCGGTACTGCCGGGCTCCGCCGAGGAAATTGCCGAGGTCGTGCGCTTGGCCCGCGCCGAAAAGCTGGCGCTCGTTCCCGTCGGCAGCGGCACCAAGCTCGGTCTCGGCATGCCGCCGTCGCGCTACGACGTCGCGGTGGACTGCTCGCGGCTGGATCGGATCGTCGCCTACGACCCGGACGATCTGACCCTGGGCGTGGAAGCCGGCATGCGAGTCGCTGCGCTCGACGCCGTGCTCGCTCGACACGGGCAGATGCTCCCGCTCGAAATGCCATTTTTCGACGCGATGACCATCGGAGGCATGCTCGCCAGTGGCAGCTCCGGGCCGCAGCGGCAACTCTACGGCGCCCCGCGCGATTTTCTGCTCGGCGCTGAATTCGTCACCGGCGAAGGCCGTCGGGCGAAAAGTGGCGGTCGGGTGGTGAAAAACGTCACCGGCTATGATTTCCATCGTCTGCTGATTGGTTCGCTGGGCACACTGGCCATTTTCACCGTAGCGAATTTTCGAACCTTCCCGCGGCCACCCGCCCGGGCGCTGTTTGTGATCAGCTTCGCCGCACTGAACGGCGCGCTGGCCCTGCGCCGCGCGCTGGCGCAGTCGTCGCTCACTCCGACGGCACTCGAACTGGCCTCCCCCGCGCTGGTGCGGCTGCTCACCCCGAACGCAGCGCTGGTGCCGCCCGGGCACTGGGCCATGTTGGTGCTGGTGGGCGGAGATGCAACGGTCGTGGAACGCCACGCGCGCGACATCGAACGCATGGCGCGCAGTGCGAGCATGACAGCATTGGCCCGCCTGGACGCAGAGTCGATGAACCCGCTCTGGACTCGCCTGCGCGAATTTCCTTCGCTGGCACGCGAAGTTTCGCCCGCCCCGACCCTCGTGAAATGCAACACTCTTCCCAGTGAACTGGGCACGCTCGCCGCGCGCGCCGAACACCTCGCGGGACGGCACCGTTTACCCTGCGCGCTGCTGCTTCGCGGTGTGGGAATTCTTTATGTTCTGCTGCTGCCGGAGGAAGCCGGCGAGGAGACTCTTGCCCGGTTGGCTGCGGCCGCAGAGGAACTGCTGCAAACCGGTGCGGAACACGGCAGCGCAGTGGTGGAAGCTTGTCCGGCAGAGTTGAAGCGCGTGGTCCATGTCTGGGGCTCTACCGCCCGGCGGAACGACCTCGAGTTGATGCGCCGGCTCAAACAGGTCTTCGACCCCGACCACGTGCTCAGTCCTGGCCGCCACATCGGAGGCCTCTAGTGCCAGTTGCCGAACCTCCCGGCGCACAGGGACGCTGCTCGGGCAGCGAAGGGCCGCAGTGGGAGGACTACGCGCGTTGCATTCACTGCGGTCTCTGCCTGAATCACTGCCCAACCTATCGCCTCTGGGGTCGGGAGGCGGATTCGCCGCGCGGACGCATCCGACAAATGCTGCTGGTGGATCAGGGGCAACTACTGCTCGGCGAACGCTTCGTGCAGCACATCGACCGCTGCCTGGATTGCCGCGCCTGCGAAACAGCTTGTCCTGCCGGCGTCGAGTACGGCCGGCTGGTCGAAGCAGCCCGCGCCCGCATCGAGAAACACTATCGCCGTCCGTTGCTCGAGCGTGCCTGGCGGGGGCTGTTCTTCCGCGCCCTGTTGCCTCATCCGCAGCGCATTGCGCGGGTAGCACGCCTGGTGCGCTTCTACCAACGTTCTGGCCTGCAGCAGCTTGTCCGGGCGAGCGGACTGCTGCGGATATTTGGCCTGGCCGAACGGGAACGCCTGCTGCCGCCGGTGGACGATGAATTCTTCTTGACCGAACTGGGCCACACGTTTCCGCCCCGGGGTGGTCGGCGGCGGGCGCGGGTCGCATTTTTCGCCGGTTGTGTGGCGCAGGTGTTCTTTGCCCAGCTGAACCGCGCGACCATCCGCGTGCTCCAGGCCAACGGCTGCGAGGTCGTCGTACCGGCCAGCCAGCGCTGCTGCGGTGCGCTGGCTGTTCACGCTGGCGTGCGCGACGTAGCCCGTGAGCTGGCCACCGCAAATCTGGATGCGTTTGCCACAGGCGACTTCGATGCCATAGTCACCAACGCTGCTGGCTGCGGATCTACTCTGAAGGAGTATGCGCATCTGTTCCCGCCGGCGGAACGTGTCCGGGCAGAAGCCTTCGCTGCCCGGGTTCGCGATGTCACGGAATTTCTGGCCGAGCTCAGTATTTCGGCGCCGCTGCGTGAAGTCCGGTTGCGGGTCACTTACCAGGATGCCTGTCATCTGTTGCACGGTCAGCGCATCGGCAAGGCTCCGCGACAGTTGATTCGCGCGGTGCCCGGGGTCGAACTGGTCGAGATGCATTTGGCCGATTCCTGCTGTGGTTCGGCGGGAATCTACAACTTGACGCAGACCGAAGCTGCCCTGGCCATCCTGCGCGAAAAGATGGAGTGCGTGCGCAAGACCGGTGCCGATGCGGTGCTGACGGCGAATCCGGGCTGTATGCTCCAGCTTCGGGCCGGAGTGGCTTGGTTCGCAGCAGACGCCCGCGGCCCCTCAGGTCGCCCCGTCGAAGTGTTGCACGTGGTGGAACTGCTCGAACGCGCTCTGTCCGAGGGTTGACTGGAGCTGAGCGAGGGTAGGGAAGTGTTCGAGCACCGCGAAGTTCGTTGTTATCTCAGCGTTCTCCGATCAGGTAGCGGCACCCTTGCGGGCCCATACGTGCCGAATGCACCGCACCGGCAGGCACATCCACGCGGTCGCCGGCACGGTAGGTGCGCGTCTGCCCACCCTGCGTCAAGGTCATCTCCCCTTCGAGAATGATGTGAGCCGTTTCGGTCGGGTGCGTGTGTTCGGGGTAGTAGGCGTGCGGGCCATCCTGCCACACATAGGTGTGAGCGAAACCCTCGCGGCGTAGTTGTTCGTGCAGTGCCTGCAGGTCGACTGACATAGCTACATTTTAGCAGGTGGAATCCCCGGGTGACCCGTAGAACCGGATTGACTCAGACAGCCGGGAGCCTGACAATGCGAGCATCACCCCCAGTTGGCTGGATGTTTTCTTAGGTCGGGATAGATTTTTGCGGACGGCTGCGGGTGATGACCTGCTCAGAAAACCGGATGTTGGCCACGGGCCGCATCGTGTGGAGGCAGCATGGCGGAATTCGACCCCAAGGTTTTGACCGAGCGTCCGATTCCTCCGCCGGAGGAATTCAGTCGGCAGGCGCGCGTGAAATCGCTCGATGAATACCGCAGACTCTATCAGCGCGCTGTGGACGACCTAGAAAGCTATTGGGCGGAGCAGGCTTGGTTGCTCGACTGGGCCGTGTCTCCCACGCGGGTGCTGGAGTGGAACCCTCCGTTTGCCCGCTGGTTTTCCGACGGCAAGCTGAATGTCGCCCACAACTGCCTGGACCGACACCTGGCCGACAAAGGCGAGAAGGTGGCGCTCTACTGGGAAGGGGAAGACGGCAGCCGGCGCCGGCTCACCTATCGAGAGCTGCACGAGCAGGTCTGCCGTTTTGCGAACGTGCTGAAATCGCTCGGCATCGGCCGTGGCGACAAGGTTGCCATCTACATGCCCCTGGTTCCGGAATTGCCTGTGGCCATGCTGGCCTGTGCACGCATCGGCGCGGTGCATTCGGTGGTCTTTGGCGGATTCAGCGCGCCCGCGCTCGCCGACCGCATCGCCGATGCCGGCGCCAGGCTGTTGGTCACCGCGGATGGTGGCTACCGCCGCGGTAAAGTGATTGCGCTCAAAGAGGCCGCAGACGCCGCATTGGCCAATTGTCCGACCGTAGAAAAGTGTGTTGTCCTGCGTCGCACCGGCAAGCCGGTCCCCTGGCAGCCGGGCCGCGACCTGTGGTGGCACGAGCTGCTTTCGCAGGCTTCGCCGCACTGTCCAGCCGAGCCGATGGACGCCGAACAACCGCTGTTCATCCTTTACACCAGCGGCACCACCGGCAAACCGAAAGGAGTGCTGCACACCTCCGGTGGCTATCTGGTGCAGTGCACCTGGAGCACGCGTCTGGTGTTCGACCTCCGCGAGAACGATATCTACTGGTGCGCGGCCGACATCGGCTGGGTCACCGGCCACAGCTACGTGGTGTACGGTCCGATGTCGAATGCCGCCACAGTGGTCATGTACGAAGGCGCTCCCGACCACCCACAGCGCAACCGCACCTGGGAAATCATCGAACGCTATAAAGTGACCATCTACTACGGCTCGGCCACCGGTATCCGTTCGTTCATGGCTTGGGGCGACGAGTGGGTGAGCAAACACAATCTGTCCAGCCTGCGCCTGCTGGGCACCGTGGGCGAGCCGATCAATCCGGAAGCATGGAAATGGTACCACCGCGTGGTGGGCAAAGGACGCTGCCCGGTGGTGGACACCTGGTGGCAGACCGAAACCGGCTCGATTCTGATTTCGCCGCTGCCCGGGGCCACGCCGGCCAAACCCGGCTCGGCCACCTTGCCGCTTCCCGGCATTGTGGCCGACGTCGTGACCATGGAGGGTAAACCCACCCGTCCCGGCGAAACCGGTTATCTGATTCTTCGGCGCCCTTGGCCCTCGATGCTCCGCACCATCTTTGGCGATGACGAACGCTACCGCCGCGATTACTGGGGACGCATCCCAGGCGCCTACTTCACCGGCGATGCCGCCCAGCGGGACGAAGACGGCTACTTCTGGGTGCTCGGTCGCGTAGACGACGTGATCAAAGTTGCCGGCCACCGTCTCTCCACGATGGAGATCGAAAGTGCACTGGTCAGTCATCCTGCTGTGGCTGAATCCGCCGTCGTCGCACGCCCGGATGAAATCAAAGGGGAAGCCATTGTAGCCTTCGTCACGCTCCGTGCGGGCATCGACCCGGACAGCGACCTGCGAAAGAAGCTCAGCGATCACGTTGCCGAAATGATCGGCGCCATCGCCCGTCCCGCAGAAATCCGTTTCGCCCAGGGGTTGCCGAAAACCCGCAGCGGCAAAATCATGCGCCGGCTGCTGCGCGAACTGGCCCAGAAGGGCGCTGTCTCTGGCGACACCACCACGCTCGAAGACCTGTCGGTGATCGAACGGCTGGCTCAGCAGAAAGGCGAAGAGGAATAGGGCCGCCGTCTGCAGGATGGACAACCGCCGGATGGCCAGAGGGCTCAGTGTTGTGTCGGCGCAAACAGCCGCGCGGCCATCCGCGTGATCAGCCGGCGGGGAACGAAGCGTTCGGCAAAAGTGGTCAGCCGATTGTGGGCGCCGGAGATCACGCATGTCCGACCTGCCGCCAGCGCCTCCAACCCCACACGCGCAACTTTGCTCGCTTCTTCTGCCACGCGAAACGTTCGCTCAGGCTGTCCCGCCACCTCGCGGAATTCGGTGTGCGTCGAGCCCGGGCAGAGCGCACAGACGCGGATGCCGTAGCGGCGCACTTCCTCCGCCAGTCCTTCGGCAAACAGCAGGTCGAACGCTTTCGTCGCCGCATAAGTGCTGATGTAGGGTACCGCCTGAAAAGCCGCTACCGAAGCTACCACCAGAATGTCTCCCCGGCACCGTTCGATCATTTGCGGCAAAAACAGGTGCGTCAGATGCACCACGGCTGCGATGTTCACTTGAATCATCTCCAGTTGCCGTGCCAGCGGAATCCGCCAGAACTCGCCGTAAGCCCCGAAGCCGGCATTGTTGATGAGCAGCTCGACCGCAATGCCTCGCTCACGTGTGAAGGTGAACAGCCCGTCGCGTGCCGAAACGTCGCTCAGGTCTGCGGGGAACACTTCGGCCTGAATGCGGTGTTGCTCCCGCAACTGTGCGGCCAACGCCTGCAGACGTTCTGCGCGCCGCGCCACCAGCACCAGATGCACGCCGCCTGCCGCCAACAGTCGGGCCAGCTCCCAGCCAATTCCCGCGCTCGCCCCCGTGACGACGGCCCAGCGACCCTGCCATCTTTTCATGGAGTACCTCCGCGCCTCTCGGCTCAGCATGATTCTCGGTTCGTCGTTTTTGTTCGAACGATGCTGCGCGTCTGCGTGTCCGCCGATTCGGAAGCCGGCGAATTTCTGGAAAAGCTTGGCAGCGCAGGGGGCGTTTTCTCGAGCATGGTCTCGAGTGGTCTGGTTCGGTCGGTTTCTTGGCGTTTCAGGAGGGGCCCGAGGCAGGCGGAGGATTTTCTCCTTTGGCAGTGCCCGACGTCCACACGGCGTCGCGCACGCGGCCCGCGCCTCTCTTGATACGGTTCAGCAGGCGTCGGGCCCAAACGAACTCCGCCGCCAGCAAGGCCAATCCGCCTGCAATGGCTGCCCATCCCGGTCCCGGTGTAAACCACATCACCACTCCAACAAGCAGCAATGTGAATCCGAAAACAATCTTGATGAGCCGTTTCGCATGCTGAATGGTCCTGACCAGCATTCTGTAGCCCGCCCCTCCACCGCCATTCTAGCATTTGGCCGTCGCTCGACCGGAGTTGCCTGTCCAGCCCCGTGCGCGAATAATAGCTCGAGAAAGGAAGGTCCGCCGGAGGTCTAGGGCGGGGATTTCGAGCCGATTTCTTCAATGAGGGAACAGCCCATGGAACTGGAAACCGTCCGCATGCAAATCCCCGATGGGGCCAATCTGATTCTCGGGCAGGCGCACTTTATCAAGACGGTCGAAGACCTCTACGAAGCGCTCGTGAACAGCGTGCCGGGCATTCGCTTCGCGATTGCCTTCAATGAAGCCTCCGGACCCTGCCTGGTGCGCGTGGAAGCCAACGACGATGAGCTCCGCCAGGCCGCAATCAAAAACGCGCAGGCCATCGGTGCCGGCCACACCTTTGTTGTGCTGATCCGGCAGGCCTTTCCCATCAACGTACTGGGACGGATCAAGGATTGCTTCGAGGTGTGCACGATTCACTGCGCCACGGCCAATCCTGTCGAAGTCATTGTCGCTTGCACCGCCCAGGGGCGCGGTGTACTGGGTGTCGTGGATGGCAGCGCCCCAAAGGGCGTGGAAACCGAAACAGAAGTCATCGAACGCAAAGAATTCCTGCGAAAGATCGGCTACAAACAGTGAAGTGTCCGATCACCTTCGGTCTTCCGCTGTAAGACTTTCCGAGGTGCACCAGGCATCGAGCGTGAGGCAGTGTGCCCGACCGTGGCCCGCTCCGCCACGATAGTGCCCTGGGTCGTGGCTAGGACATCCGACCAGGGCATGGTCGGACCGGCCTTTCCAGAGCGCGCACCACTGCAACCCTGACGCTGAACTACAATTCATAAGCATCTGTTTCCACAGGCATTCTGCGCTTGACTGTCCTTAGCGTCCACACCATCACACTTTGTACTCCTCCTCATGTTCCGGGAAAAGAGCGGCCGACCGAATGAACAGGCGTGAAGGCAAGCGCTTTGTTCAGATCGACGGTCATGGAAGGTTGCTGATTCCTAGTGGGAGGCTACCTGCTGGAACTCCCTGGCGCTCTGTCAGTGAAACGACACCGGCAGTTCCGATCCGATAGGTTTGCTGGTTTTCCTCATGCGGTTTCACAGGAATTTTCCACAGCGATAGTTGTCCTCCAGTGGATTCCCCGACCTGCAGCTCACAATGCTGAAACTCTCTGCATTCTCGTCCAAAGTCTGAAATGTGCAATGCTTTTACAAAAAGTGAAGGTTTTTGCATTTCGAAGAGCCCCCCTTTCTCATCCTCGAACCAATATTGTGAAAATAGAAGAGTTAAGCGTTTCTTCTCCGCTTTTTTTGGTTCCTTGTTTGCTAGACAGTGACTGGCGTTTTGCAAGCTGGGGATATCTTTGTCCCTAGAGTCTCGGATCAGTTTTCTGTTTTCCCGGGCAGGCATTCGGACATAGAAGAGGGGGAAGCATGTCTTTAGAGGTGTACTTCGGTAGGGACAGACATTGCCGCCAATTGCGTTGGTTGTTCTTTGCGGTGTTTTTTCTGCTGGAAGTAGGCTTGCTTTCCTCTCCGGCACATGGCCAGACATTTACCGACGCCCGCTTTGGAGCAGAAACCGTAGTTACTCTGCCGGCTTTCACTCCCGTCGGGGTTACCTTCGCGCCGGATGGACGCATGTTCATTTGGCAGAAGAACGGCATCGTCCGTATCTACAAGAACGGTGCTCTACTCGGTCAACCGTTTATTGATATCAGCACTAAGGTCAACAATTTCCATGACCGCGGTCTTTTGGGTTTCGCATTGGACCCCAATTTCGCCACCAACGGGTACGCCTATCTCTTCTACACCTACGAAGACGGCAGCACGCCAAACAACGGTGCGAAAACGGCTCAGTTGATTCGAGTGACGGCTGATCCGGCCAATCCTGACGTGGCGCTTCCCTCCAGCGAGGTGGTCCTGCTCGGTTCAATTACCACGCCCCCTTGTAGCAGTCACCCAGCCGGGTCCGACTGCATTCCGGCCGATGCCATCTCCCACACCGTGGGGATGATCCGCTTCTTGGCCGACGGCACCCTTCTCCTCAGCAATGGGGACGGTGCGGACTTCAATGTCGTGGATTCGCTGGCCTTGCGTGCGCAGGATCTGAACAGCTATGCCGGAAAAATTCTGCGCATCCGACCGGATGGTACCGCACCATCCGACAACCCGTTCTATGACGGCACAAACTCCATCCGCTCCAAAGTGTACGCCTATGGGCTGCGCAATCCGTATCGGTTCTTTGTAGATCTGGCCACCGGCCGGGCGTACTACGGCGATGTGGGTTGGAATAGCTGGGAAGAAGTGAACACGGGCAGCGGGGTGAACTTCGGTTGGCCCTGTTACGAGGGAAATAGCCAGCAACCCCAATATCAATCGGCATTCGCCCAGTGCCGGAATCTACCCGCTTCTTCCGTCACCAACCCGTTCTACACCTATTCGCACGCAGAAGGCGCTACAATTGTCGTTGGCCCCGTTTACACGGCCACTGCCTACCCCAGCCTCTATCAGCGCAATCTGTTTATTGCTGACTACACCAATCAGTGGATTCGCCGCATCGTGCTCGACGCAGCAGGGAATCTGGTCAGCGTGGCCGAATTTGCCACCGGCGTTGGCGGCATCGTGCATCTAGAACTTGGGCCTGATGGACTGCTCTACTACGTGGACATTCTTTCGGGGGAGGTGCGGAGGATCCGCTTCAACGGTCCTGTGGCCAGGGCAACGGCTACACCGCAATATGGCTACTCGCCACTCACGGTCAATTTCTCCAGCGCCGGTACCCTGAACCCTGGCGGAGGCACCCTCAGCTACCACTGGGACTTCGGGGATGGAACCACCTCGACGGAACCCAACCCGACCCACATCTACACCAGCAGCACCGTGCGTCAGTTCCCAGTTGTGCTCACGGTGACCGACAGCGAGGGCGTGGTGAGCCGAGCGTTCCTTGCCGTCACCGTCGGCAGCCTGCCACCCACAGCATCGATCACTGCTCCCGCCGACAACACCGTTGTGTTTCCCGGTACCTCCATCACCTTCTCCGGCTCGGCCACCGATCCTGACGAGGGTGCTTTGCCTTCTTCCGCTCTGAGTTGGCAGGTGCTGTTGCACCACAACGATCATGTCCATCCAGTGCTCAATCTCACCGGTTTCAGTGGCAGCTTTACTGCAGAATCCCACGGACCGGGCACGTATAGCTACGAAATTATCCTCACTGCACGAGATAGCTCGGGCCTCACCGATACCAAACGAGTCAATCTGCCGCTTGTCGAAGCCGTCTATCGCATCAACGCGGGTGGGCCATCCTACACGGACACGCAGGGGCGGGTGTGGAGTGCCGACCAGCGCTTCAACACCGGCAACACGGCCTCGGTGACCAATCCGATCGCGGGCACCAACGACGATCCGCTGTTCCAGAGCGAGCGATGGGATCCAGCAGCCGCACCGGAGCTGGTCTACTCTCTGCCGGTGACGAACGGCAACTATCGGGTGAACCTGTATTTTGCGGAAATCTACAGCGGCTGTTTTTCCGTGGGCTGCCGCGTTTTCGATGTGCTGATCGAGGGGGCCCTGGTTCTGAACGATTTGGACATTTTCCGCGAGGTGGGCGCCCTGGCCGCACTGGTGAAGACGTTCGATGTCGCAGTGAGCGACGGGGTGCTGAACATTGAGTTTCGGCACGTAGTGGAAAATCCCAAGATCGGTGCCATCGAAGTGCTGGCGTTGGACACCACGACGAATCAGCCTCCGACGGCGGTGGCGGGTGCTTCACCCACCAGCGGCACCGTACCTTTGACGGTGAATTTTTCCTCTGCGGGCAGTTCGGACCCGGACGGCACGATTGCCAGTTACAGTTGGGATTTTGGAGATGGCACTACATCCACGCTGCCGAATCCCTCGCATATGTACTCTACCCCGGGCCTGTACACTGTGACCTTGACTATCGCAGATGACGATGGCGCCACTGACACCACCACACTGTACATTGCCGTCAAAACAGGAGAAGCTGTCACCGATGTGAGCGTCTGCCCTTGGAAGGGTTGCAAGAAAGGTGCAGCCAGTTTCTCCATTGACGACGCGGTTTCTAGCTGCCGTGCCGAGCTCGAAGCGGCGGGCTTCCGCGGGACGTATTATCTGACGGGAAATAGCTTCAGCAGTTTCTGGACTGATTATGCCAATGCAGGCCATGAATTGGGTGGTCATACCGTCACCCATCCCTGCCCACAGGTCTGCAACTTTCCGGATACGAACAACTGTTCGTTCACCAATGCCGATGTGGAATTCTGGCGCGTAAATGAGTTCGAGCCCAATCTCCATGCCATCCAACAGGTCTCAG
Organism: Acidobacteriota bacterium; assembly: GCA_037442425.1. Lineage (GTDB taxonomy): Bacteria > Acidobacteriota > Terriglobia > Acidiferrales > UBA7541 > DSGC01. Next base: position 269,609 of record JBBIQG010000004.1, read on the forward strand.
GTCGTCCCGTAGTGACCATGGCCTGGACCTGTGGATGCTGTGACATCATCCGGAAAACCGCAGCAGCGAATTACCACATCGCTTCGCGCGGTTTCTTTGATTCCACCTGCAACCTTTCCTGGGTCCAGGGACTGGAGGACGAAACTCCGCAGGACTTTCTCAACCTTCGCTCATTCAATTCCTTCATACAGGGTGCCATTGACAGCGCCATTCAACAGGGGAAGTGGGCAAACATCGTCTCCCACGGTAGTTGCGATGGCATCAGTTACATGGGTTCGAAGAAAGACGAGCTTTATTTGGCTCCCGTGGGCGAAGTCGTCAAATACATCCAGATTCGCAACAACACAGAATTCATGAACTATAGCCGTACGGAGAATCGCATTCGATTCTCCGCCTTCCATCTTGTTCCTCCATTCGTTCCTCGCAGCCTGATTTATACATTTCTGCCGATTCCCTTCGACGACCCGGTTACCTTGCGAGCCACGCTGAATCCAAGCGATATTGTGCTTGCTGTCCGGATCAACGGGGTCGGTGTGCCCTTTGAAATCAAGGTCCTTGATGGTCAGAGGTATGTTCTTTTCGATACCTCACTTCACGTGCGCAAAGACATTGAAATTCAGCTCGTTCCTCCAGGTACGAACTTCCCACCGACGGCGGTGGCGGGTGCTTCACCCACCAGCGGCACCGTACCTTTGACGGTGAATTTTTCCTCTGCGGGCAGTTCGGACCCGGACGGCACGATTGCCAGTTACAGTTGGGATTTTGGAGATGGCACTACATCCACGCTGCCGAATCCCTCGCACACCTACACTGCAGCCGGAGATTACACGGCGCGGCTGACGGTGACCGACAATGGCGGCGCAACAGCCACAGCAACGGTAACGATTCGCGTGACTGCACCCCCCAGTGAAATCGGTGCAGCCGTCTATCGCATCAACGCGGGTGGGGCGTCGTACACGGACACGCAGGGGCGGGTGTGGAGTGCCGACCAGCGCTTCAACACCGGCAACACGGCCTCGGTGACGAACCCGATCGCGGGCACCAACGACGATCCGCTGTTCCAGAGCGAGCGATGGGATCCAGCAGCCGCACCGGAGCTGGTCTACTCTCTGCCGGTGACGAACGGCAACTATCGGGTGAACCTGTATTTTGCGGAAATCTACAGCGGCTGTTTTTCCGTGGGCTGCCGCGTTTTCGATGTGCTGATCGAAGGGGCACTGGTTCTGAACGATTTGGACATTTTCCGCGAGGTGGGCGCCCTGGCCGCACTGGTGAAGACGTTCGATGTC
>JBBIQG010000005.1:0-234330 GCA_037442425.1 Acidobacteriota bacterium
CCTTCGGATTCTGCTTCGCCAACACCTTCGTAATCGCCGCCGTCAACGTCGTCTTGCCGTGGTCAATGTGCCCGATCGTCCCCACGTTCACGTGCGGCTTGCTCCGCTCGAATTTCTCCTTGGCCATGTGTGCAACCTCGCTGATGAACATCTGCGGGCAACTGCCCGAATTCTGGAGCGGGGGACGGGATTCGAACCCGCGACCATCGGCTTGGAAGGCCGAGACTCTTCCGCTGAGTTACCCCCGCCCTCCACTCACGAGCTTCTGGAGCCTGGGACCGGATTCGAACCGGTGACCTCGTCCTTACCAAGGACGCGCTCTGCCGCCTGAGCTACCCAGGCCCGCTGGAACAGCTATCTCCCTTCGGTGTCTCGTCCCACACAACCGTCATGCTTCTTCTCTGCGTTCTGCACGCCCATCCCGCTCCCCGCGGGTCTGAGGTGCTTGCTGGCAGAACCTGGTGGACGGGGGAGGATTCGAACCTCCGTAGCCCGCAAGGAGCGGCAGATTTACAGTCTGCTGCCTTTAGCCACTCGGCCACCCGTCCTGTACGGGGAGTCCAACACAGAAAAGGGCTCGTGCACACGCACACCAGCCCTCTCTATTCTGCGCCCTTCGATATGCTCAGAGCAACTGGAAACCCGTCCGCCTCAATCCCCAATTTCCAACACGCACCCTCTAAGACTCAGCTGGCGGAGGGATTTGAACCCCCGACCCTCTGATTACAAATCAGATGCTCTACCACTGAGCTACGCCAGCACCGCTGAAACCTTTTTAAGGTACCACACCGATCGATTCCTTTGCAAGCACAAGCTTCGCTTTTCGTCCATCCAGTTCCTGGGCCTCGGGAATCGAACCGATTTGCGGCCTTGACAGCGCCCACCTATACTGCTCCACACCATGGTTCGCAAACACATCATCTTGCTCATCCTGCTAAGCGTGGCGATCGTCGTAGTTCTGTTCTTCTGGCCTGAATCGTCTCCCAACGGACTGCCCCCGATTCTCGAAACCATTCCTGCCGGCGCGGACCAGGTGATTTTTCTCAACGTCGAACAGTTGCGGAGATCCGGACTCCTGCAGCGGCTGCTCTCGCTTTCCACCGACCCCGCCAATCCTTCGGCCTATCGAACCGACCCAGAATACCTCGATTTCGTGCGCAGCACCGGATTCGACTACACGCGCGACCTCGACTATGTGCTCCTTGTCCGCGATGCCGAAAGCCTTTCAGCCGGCCCTGACGCCGCCGAAACCGCGCCCCTGGTACTCGCCGAAGGTCGTTTGGACCGGAGCCGTATTCGCCGTCATGCGCTGCAGTCGGGCCGCGCAGTTCGGGCTGAACCTTGGGAAATTTTTCTGGTTCCGACTTCCGCTGCACCCACCCCAGACACCTCATCGCAGCACGTTCCGGAAAATATCACCTTTGCATTTCTGAACGCGAAACGCGTGGCACTGACTCGCGGCGAGCAGCTAGAAAAATGGCTCCGCCGCGAACCGCTGCGGAAAGCGGAACCGGAAATGTTCGACCAAATTCGCCGGCTGGCAGGCTCGGCCGTGTTTCTGCTGGGGAAAGTTCCTCCTCGCTCGGCGCTGGCCGCTGCGGGCATGGATTCCTCCGCCTGGCAGAAGCTACAGGAAAGTGTTCGCTGGTATGCGTTGGCTCTGGTGCTGGAGCCGCACCAAGTCTCCCTGTTCGCGGACGTCATCTGCAACACCGCGCCGGAAGCCGCCGCTCTGGCAGAACTGCTCGATGGCCTGCGTGGCCTGGTGGTCGTTGCGCTTGCCGCTCCCAACCCGCCGCGCGGGCTCACCCACCAGGATGCCGAAAAGATTCGTCAGATGCTGCTCGAGGCGCGCATCACCACACACGAGACAACGGTGCGCCTGCATGCTGTGCTCGACCTCGCCTGGCTGGCCGGGCATCCCTCGGCTCGTTGACCCGCACCCACCGGCGCGCAGAGCAACCTTTCGCACCCGAATCGAAACTGGCTGCAGTGGAACTCAATCGGCGGTGCTGGTGCGCAGATACCGCCAGGGATTGATCGGCGCGCCAAAGGAGCGGACCTCGTAGTGCACATGAGGTGCCGTGGTGCGGCCACTGACCCCCACGTAGCCGATCACTTCCCCCCGCCGCACGCGTGTGCCCGCATGGACGATGATCGAGGAAAGGTGGCCGTACCAGGTCGTCAACCCGAACCCGTGCTCGATGACAACCAGCCGACCGTATCCTGCACGCACTTCCGCCACCGCCACATAACCGTCGGCTGTGGCGCGCACCGGCGTGCCGTACCCGGCGGCGATGTCGATCCCCGTGTGAAATTCGCCTTCACCAGTGAACGGGTCGAGCCGCTCGCCAAACCCGCCCGAAATATGTCCCATCACCGGCCAGAGGGAAGGGACAAACGTTGCATCGGAAAAACCGATCCCGGGAATCAATCGCAGGTTATGAGCCGCCAACCGCACCGCCGCAGCATTCCGCACCAAAAAATCGAACTGCTCGACGGACTGTTGGTAGGATTCTTCCGCACTCAGGGCGGCGCGGGTGAGCCCGAACGGTGTCGGATGGAACCGAGCCACGCCGTAGGTCATGGCCACTTCGGTGGCGAGCGATTGCAACGACGACAGGCGCTGATTGCTGTCGCGCACCATCGCTTGCAGTCGCCGGTATTTTTCTTCCAGCTCGGCCTGCTGCTGTTTGAGGGCGTTGTAGCTCGCCGCCCTCCACAGCATGCGCGAGTAGGTCGCCGCCGCCACGGCCAGCGTGACCACACCCGTCATCAACACCGCCGCCAGCAGATACAACGCGTAGTGGGGAACCAGAATCTTACGCACAGTTCCCCGCTCGCTGGACGCAATCATCAGCGTATAAGATTTCCAACGCATCCCTGTGTCCAAAAATCGCTGGTCTTCGTTACGCGGGCTGGTGAACGCTCACCTCTCTGTGAGCGGGAATGTCTTGCTGAGTCTTTCCGGTACGATGCTTGGCGTCAAGGCCAGGGAAAGTGTACGGAGTCTCTGCTGGGCAAGTCAACACAAAATCTGCTTTCCGATGCGGGCGTCGTCCCACCGAACAGCCCCTGTCCGCCCAGCCAGGCTTTCGCCGATGGACGCACTGCCGGGCGCTCCCTATAATGCCCCATCAGAATCTTCACGGTGGTTTCGCATGTCCGCCGAACTGGACATCATCGCCCGCATTGCGCGAGCGGTGCCCTCGCACACCTCGCCTGCGCTCCCGCTCACCATCGGCGACGATGCTGCGCTGCTTCGTCCGCCGCGGGGAAAACAGTGGGTGCTCACCTGCGACGCCTTCGTCGAAGACGTTCACTTCCTCGGCAACGTACATCCTGCCGAAGCCGTCGGCTACAAAGCGCTCGCGCGCGCGGTGAGCGATCTGGCCGCGATGGGGGCCACCCCGCGCGTGTTCCTGCTCACCCTGGGCCTGCCCGCCGATCGCACCGGCGCATGGCTAGACACTTTCCTTCGCGGCTTGGCGCGCGCGGCTCGCGCCTACGACCTCGTCCTGGCCGGCGGAGACACATTCCGCAGCACTGCCGTGTTCGTGTCGATCACGGCCATCGGAGAAATCGTCAACGGACACGCGGTCAAACGCAGCGGCGCACGCCCGGGCGACCGTATCTACCTGAGCGGTGTGGCGGGAGCCGCTGAACTGGGTCTGCAACTCATCCTCCGCGGATTCTCTCGGTCGCGGCGCTGGAAAACCATCCTAAGACCGCACCTTTTTCCGGTGCCGCGGTTGAAACTGGGAAGCTGGCTGGCAAAGCACCGCCTGGCTTCTGCGATGCTGGATACTTCCGACGGCCTTTCCACTGACCTCGACCATCTCTGCCGCGCCAGCGGTACCGGTGCACGCATTTTCGCGGCGCGCCTGCCCGCGGTGAAAGTCCCGGGCGAACTCCGCCGGCGAGGTTTCGACCCGCTGCAACTGGCCCTGCACGGTGCGGAAGACTACGAGTTGCTCTTCACGGTTCCGAGCAAACGGGTTCACAAGCTGCCCGCGCGATTCGACGGTGTCCCTCTGACCTGCATCGGGGAAATCACCGAACCGCCACAGCTTCTGCTCGTGGGCGAAAACGGCTCAGTACAGCCACTGCAACCGGCTGGATGGGACCATTTCCGAAGCAAGCCGGCACAATCCTGAAAGTCCAGCCTGCTCGCGGGTACACAAACACCGAGAAAGCTTTTCGAAAGCTTGCCGCCAACAGGCAACCCCCTGCTCCACGTGGCTGACCGCTTACGGTGGCGGCGACCCTGCGGGGGCTTGTCCCGGTCGAGGTGCAGGCGTTTCCGCGTCGGCAGGAGCAAGGTCAGGGGTATCCACCTGTACGGGATGCGTGAGAGCTAAGGTGCTCAACGAGACAAAATTAGGAAATTCCTCGACCGGTTTGCCGGCACAGACGTCTTTCATGAACTGCAGCCAGATGGGCAGAGCCGCACGCGCACCGGTTTCGCCACGCCCGAGCGAAATGGCGGGATCGTCGTATCCCACCCACACTCCTGCCGTCAGCGAAGGCGTGAATCCCAGAAACCAGGCATCCGTGTACTTGTTGGTCGTGCCGGTCTTGCCCGCCACTGGCCGGCCGAGTTCACGGGCGCGGCGGGCGGTGCCCAGCTCCACCACATCGCGCAACATGGCCACCATCGTGCGTGCCGTTTCCGGTTGAATCACATCATGTGCTGCCGGCCGAGCTTCTTCAAGCAGTACGCCGTCGTAGGTGGTCACGCGTTGAATCAGGTAGGGGTCCAGTCGAACGCCGTCGTTGGGAAATGCGGTGAATGCAGAGGTGTGCTCCAGCAGAGTCATCTCGGCTGCACCGAGCGCCAGGGAAAGGTAAGCCGGCAATGGCGTGGAAATTCCGAATCTCCGCGCTGTGCGAACGACATTCTCCAATCCCACCTGCGCCGCGAGCTTCACGGCCGGCACGTTCCGCGAGCCGGCCAAAGCGCGCCGCAAAGTGATGCGTCCTTCGTAGCGCTCATCGTAGTTCTGGGGCGAATAGGTCGTGTCGCCAACGATAGTGGTGAACGGCTCATCGACGATGGTATCGAATGGCGTGTAACCCTGCTCGAGCGCGGTCACATACACGTACGGCTTGAACGAGCTGCCCGCCTGCCGCAGGGCCTGGGTGGCGCGGTTGAACTTCGACTCCTCGAAGCTGTACCCGCCCACCATTGCCTTGACGGCGCCGGTAGTGTTTTCAATCGCCACCAGCGCGCCTTGCACCCGTGGCTTCTGCTCCAGCTCCACCTGAGCCTGTTGTCCTTCCAAGGCAACTATGCGCACCGTGGCCAGGTCACCCACCTTCAGCAGTTGCCTTGGGCTGCGCCGGCCGGTCCAAGCCACTCCATCTGCAGTCAGTTGCGCGCGGTAAGGGCCGATGCGCAGAGAAGCGGAACGCGGCCCGACTTCCATCACCAGGGCGGTGACGTAGTCGCCGACGCGGAGCGGCCTGCGCCAGTCCTCGTGCCGGTACTGGTCGAGCGTGCCCAGCTTCTCCTCCAGGATGTTCACCAACCCTCCACGCCAGCCACGCCGGCGTTCATAGGCGTGCAGACCGTCCCGCAGCGCGCGGTTGGCGGCCCGCTGCATTTCCACATTCAAGGTCGTGTAGACACGCAGTCCGCGTTCATGCACGGCCTCGGTGCCGTACTTCCGTTCCAGATACTGCCGCACCTCTTCGACAAAATAGGGAGCCAGTTCGTCCCGCGCGGACTGCACCTGCAGGTCGAGCGGTTTCTGAGACGCCATGCGGGCCGTTTCCGGTGTGATTTTGCCCTCTTCGGCCATCCGCCGGAGCACCAGGTTTCGCCGGGCCAGGGCACGTTCCGGGTGCAGCAGCGGTGAGTACCGCGGCCCCCGAATGACCGCGGCCAGCAGCGCAGCTTCATGCAGGGCGAGCTGACTGACGGATTTGCCAAAGTAAAACTGTGCCGCCGCTTCGAAGCCATAATTCCCGTGGCCCAGATAGATCTGGTTGCAATACATCGTCAGGATTTGTTCTTTGCTGTAGTGCCGTTCGATCTGGATCGCGAGCAGAGTTTCCTGCAACTTGCGCCGGAAACTCTTGTCCGTGCGATCCAGAAAGAGCAGTCCAGCCAGTTGCATGGTCAACGTGCTGGCTCCTTCCGCTTTGCGGAGTTGCGTCAGATTTCGCCACGCCGCCTGGAACACGCGCGGAACATCCACGCCCCAGTGCCGCTCGAAATGCTGATCTTCGATCACCAAAATGGCATCCTTCAGCATCTGGGGAATCTGGTCGTACTGCAGCAAAATGCGACGCTGCAGGGCAAAGCTGCCGATCACACGTCCGTCGTCGCTGTACAACTCGGTGACGACGTCAGGCCGATAGGCCTCCAGCTCGTGAATCTGTGGCAGGTCACTCTGATAGACGAACAGCAGCCCCGCAGCCGCCCCACCCGCAATGGCACAAAACAGCAGAACAGCGAACAGGAAACGACCGAAAGCACCCCGGCTCCCCTGTGTCAGCTTCCACCAGTTTGGCGCTTTGCGAAACACGGCTTCTTCCGCATTCTAACTCACACGGCCGCGACCTGCTTTCTCTGGGTTACACGGCATGAACCCTTCCCTGCAAAAAAGCGGTGGGTGATAGAACGAATGGCTCGACTCCACGTTATAATCCAGCGGCGGAACGAATCCCAACTCGAAACGATAGCTGGGAGTCCAATGAAAACCACTGGGTTCCTCGCTGCCCTGATCCTCGCTGCGCTAGCAGCCCTGCCGGAGGATTTTCCCCGGCCGGTTGCACAGACCGACGAGCGCAACCCGGCAGCCCGCCGACTGCACGAGCTGTTCGAGCGGGAATGGGAGTATTCGCTCCGTGAAAACCCGCTGCGCGCTTCTTCGCTCGGCGACCGGCGCTACAACGATCGCTGGCCGGACGTCAGCCTGGAAGCCATCGAACGTCGGCACCAACATCGCCAGCAGGTCCTTCGAGAACTGGCGGCCATCCCGTTCGACGCGCTTTCGGAAGCCGATCAGTTGAACTACACCCTCTTCCGTAAAGGGTATGAACAAGAAGTCGAAGAACACCCGTTCCGCTGGTATCTGCTCCCGTTGAACCAGCGCGGCGGAATCCAGACTGCCCACGAGGTGGCCGACCAGATTCGCTTTACTACCGTCAAGGATTTCGAAGATTGGATCGCACGCTTGCGGTCCTTCCCGGTGTACTTGAATCAGACCATCGCGCTGCTGCGCGAAGGCATCCGTGCGGGCATGGTGCATCCCCGGATCATCCTGGAGCGCATCCCAGAACAGATCGCTGCGCACATCGTAGACCGTCCCGAAGACAGTCTGTTCTTTGCGCCGTTTCGCAACTTTCCTGGAAGTGTCCCACTGCACGAGCAAGACCGGCTCGTCGCGGCCGCCAAGGCGGCGATTCGCGATTCCGTCGTGCCCGCCTTTCGCCAGTTCCAGCAGTTCTTCCTGCAAGAGTACCTGCCCGCCGGCCCGGAACGCGTGGGCATCTGGCAATTCCCACGCGGCAGGGAAATGTACTCCTTCTTCGCCCGTCGCTACACCACGACCAACCTGACACCAGAGCAAATCCACGAAATCGGTCAGCGCGAAGTGCGTCGCATCCGCGCCGAGATGGAGCAGGTGATCCGTCGGACAGGTTTTCAGGGCAGCTTTGAGAATTTCCTCACGTTCCTGCGCACCGACCCGCGGTTCTACTACCGCACACCGGAAGAACTGCTGGTCGCCTACCGGGCTTTGGCCAAGCAAATCGATCCCATGCTGGTGAAGCTGTTCCGGCGGCTGCCGCGCGTCCCCTACGGAGTTGAGCCCATCCCCGACCACATCGCACCGGCCACCACGACCGCGTACTACCGTCCCCCGGCCGCCGATGGTTCCCGCGCTGGCACCTACTTTGTCAATCTGTACCGCCCGGAGGTCCGCCCGAAATACGAAATGGAAGCCCTTTCGATCCACGAGGCCGTGCCCGGGCATCACCTGCAAATCGCCCTGGCGATGGAGCTCGGCGAGTTGCCTGCATTTCGCCGCTATGGTGGCTACACCGCTTTTGTCGAAGGTTGGGCGCTGTACAGCGAAAGCCTCGGGGAAGAGCTGGGGTTCTATCGCGACCCTTACTCCAAATTCGGTCAGTTGACCTACGAGATGTGGCGTGCCGTTCGCCTGGTGGTGGACACCGGCATGCATTACCTGGGCTGGACGCGCCAGCAGGCCATCGATTTCTTCAAGGCCAACGCCGGCAAAGCCGAGCACGATATCGTCAACGAAATCGACCGCTACATCGCCTGGCCCGGCCAGGCGCTGGCCTACAAAATCGGCGAATTAAAGATCAAGGAACTGCGCGCGCTGGCAGCCCGCGAGTTGGGCGAGCGCTTCGACGTGCGTGAATTCCACGACGTCGTCCTCGGCAGCGGCGCGGTGCCGCTCGATGTGCTGGAAGCACAGGTACGCCGTTGGATTGCCCAGAAGAAAGCCGCTCCGCATTAGCCGCTCGCACGGCCGCATTCACCGCACCGTGCTGGTGTGATCGTGCACGATGCGCCATCCCTCGGCCAGCTTCCGCACCACAAGTGTGAACACACCGCCGGGTCTGTCGGCTTCGCGTTCCAATTGCCACCGGCCGAGCACCAGCACCGCGCCGGGATCGAGAACGGTGATCTCCAGATCGGAAAACGTCAGCCGGCCCATCGCCCGACGATCCGGATAGCTGCGCGCAAACCGCTCGTGCACTGTCGCCCAGCCTCGCGTGATACCCTGCGCACCGGCGAAGGTCAACTCGGGCGAATTCCAGTAGCCGGTCATAAAACCGTCCAGGTCGCCCCGGTTCCAGGCCTCGGCCTGCATCTCGAGCAATGCACGCGCGGCCTCGGCCGGATCTTCTCTTTCCTCGTTTTCCACCATGTTTTCACCGGCCGGTTGCACCTCGAACGTGTAGGTGCTGAACGCAGATTCCCATTCGGACTCCCCTGCATCTCTGGCCGCGATCATGTGCAATGTGCGCACAAACCAGGCCCCGGGACGATCCAATCTGACCGTGGCCATCCCTCGAGCATCCGTCACCAGCCAGACGGGATAGCGGTGCCCGGTCACACCTGCATATCCGGCCGCCAGACGAACGCCGCCTAGTGGCTGGCCTTCGAACAGCACCTGAAAGCGTACCGCCTCTCCCGCTCGGACACCGCACAGGTCTCTCGTGGGCACGATTTCCAACCACAACCCCTGCGGCATCACGCTGAGAGGTTGACCGGAACCCGACGAGTTCGCTGCGCCGCCGACTCCGCAGAGCAGAGCTTTGGCGATTTTTCGATACCGCTCGCGCCCAGGACGATTGGTTTCGCCTCGCCGGGCACGTGCAGCCATGACCGCCTCTAGCTCCTCTTCGCGCAGATACTCGTTGAACACCTGCGGTTCTAGAACGAAGTCTCGCGGCAAAGTTTCGGCTACCAGCACGGCTGGCAACGAAGACGCAGCCACCTCGGCCACCAGGTCCACGCCCTCTACGCGGTAGCCGGTAATTGCTTCTTGGCCTCTCGCGGTACGCACGAAAAACTGGGCAATCCGTGCGGGCACCACTGCGCTTTCCCCTTCTGGAAACGATTCGCTGGTCACGAAACGAACGCGCACCCGCTCCCCCGATTCCAGACGGAATTTCTCCGGCACCAGCCAGGTGTCGTGTCCGACCGCAACACCTGCGTGCAACAGTACGGCCAGCCCACACAGCCAGAGCCGTCGGCTCACCCAGAAGCGCAAAACAGAATAGTTCTTCATCACAGACCTCTCCCAACCCTCGAAGCCCGCAGGCCGCAAAACAGGCCGAAGCATATGCTGTTCAGCACACCAGAGCAAGCGCTGCAAAATCAAGTAACTGTCTGTCCCTGTATCACTTGGATACAAATTGAAAACAGTACTTGCGGACTATTGTCCCTGGAAAGCCCCCGCGCCAGAATCGGAACGAAGTAAAGGATTGGGGCCGATGGCAGCGTCGCTTATCCTCGTTCTTTCGGTCGCAGCCCTTGCGCAGTTTGCCCTCTCGTACTGGCGGGCTCTGCTGCTGGAAACAGCTGCACGCGAGCTGTCTCGACGAGCGCTGGAAGCAGGCCTGGCCAAGCTCGAACTGGGGCCGAAAGATTTCGACGTCGTCATCAGCATGTACCGGCTCTGTCCACAGTTGGGGGAACGCCGCAGCAACCTGACCGTGGTCCGCGCATATTATCGCTCGATCCGTGCCCTGGCCAACTTGGTGGAAAGTCGGCTGGCCCACGCCCTTGGACTCGACCGTCTGGCCGGCTGGACGCAGCGGGAAATGCAGGCGTGCACGCGTTACGCGGCGGTACTGCTCGACCAGCGCCTGACGGAGAACCTGGCCTCGGCCGCGAAAATTCAATCCTACTGACCGAGTGTTTCCTGCCCTCCGCCCTTCTCTTTTCTAGCCAAAACTAACAAATCGAAAAAGCCCGGTAGAAAGTTCTCGTCCAGCCTGATTTGCGGACTCGCTCTGCTGCCATAGACGAAACACAGCAGACCGCATCCATCCAACTACCCTTTGCCGCTCAATACGCCCAGCGCATCAGGATGCCGCCAGTCGTGTAGCCGGCGCCTACCGCGACCAGCAGTACCAGGTCTCCTTTGCGCAGGCGTCCGTCGCGCACCGCTTCTTCCAGTCCGAGAGGGATCGTTGCGGCGGTTGTGTTCCCGTAGCGGTCGATATTCACCACGACCTTCGAATCTGCAATGCCCAGCCGCTCTTGCACGGCCCGTATAATGCGCAGATTGGCCTGGTGCGGCACGACCAGCTTCAGATCCTGGCTCGAGAAGCCATTGCGCTCCAGCAAATGGCAGGCAATCTCTGCCATGCGCCGGACGGCGTACTTGAACACCTGCTGTCCCTCCTGGTGGACGTAGTGCATAGCTTTCTCCACCGTTTCATGCGAAGGAGGATGCAGAGAGCCGCCAGCCGGCATATACAGAAACGGTCCGCCCGAGCCGTCCACGTCGTGCTGGAAGTCGAGAATGCCCTCTTCGTCGGATTCTGCCGGCTCGACCAGCACGGCGCCGGCGGCATCGCCGAACAACACGCAGGTCGCACGATCCTTGAAATTGATGATGGACGACATGACGTCGCTGCCGATCACCAGCACTTTGCGATGCGCGCCCGCGCCCACCATCTGCGCTCCTACCGTCAGCGCATATACGAATCCCGAGCAGGCGCCAGAAAGATCGAATCCCCAGGCTTGCGTCGCACCCAGCCGATCCTGAACCAGGCAGGCGGTGGCCGGAAACATCATGTCCGGCGTCACGGTGGCCACGATGATCATCTCGATTTCCTTGGGGTCCACCTGCCGTTCCTCGAGCAGCCGGCGCGCCGCTTCGGTGGCCAGATGGGAGGTGGCCACTCCGGGATCGACAAAGTGTCGTTCGACGATGCCGGTCCGCGTGCGAATCCACTCATCGGTGGTGTCTACGATTTTTTCGAAATCCTTGTTCGTCACCACGCGCGGCGGAACATAACAGGCCACGCCAGTGATCTTCGCGCGAATCCGTTTTCTCATATCCGTTCCGAGAAACACCACAAAGAAGCGCGATTCTATGCAATCCCGCGCACACTGACAAGGCACCACCGACCGCCCGCACCGTACCGCGCCGGCGCGGCTCGCTCTAATAGCGAAACAGGTAGCTCAGTTTGACGAAGAACTGCCGCCCTGTGGAAGTTGTCGGGGAATCGGTCAACCGTAGCACGGGCGGAGGACCCGGTTCGAGCGTCAGATTGTCATAGATGTCGGTATAGCCTACGTAGATAGCCGTGCCGGGATGCAGCAGATAGGTGAACAGCACATCGGCAACAAACCGCTTGCGGCGGCTCAGGGCCACCAGGGCTTCATTGGGCAACACGGCGTTGTAGTCCAGAATCACCCGCGCCGAAAGCTCGCGCGTGAACTGGTAATTCACCTTCGTCCGCAGCAGATGGTTGTTGAAAATGCCGACCCCGTCGGCAAAGCCGGCCGGTGTCGAACCGCGTCGCGTCACCAGTCGTGACAGCACATACCGCTGGTCTACCCGCAGCCGCGGTGCCGGGCGAAATACCAGCGTCAGTGTCGCGCTGGTGTCGTCGGCCAGAAACGGTTGCAATCCAGCCGCAGGAAAGAAATTCACCCTCCGGCCCCGCGCCAGATTCGCATCCACCTCCAGCCAGGCAAGCCATTCACTGAACAGCGACAGCCGGCTGGTGTGTTTCCGAAATCCGATGCCTTGGAACAGCTCGAACGCCTCTTCGCGCTCGAAATTCACGAAGGTGTTTCCGGTGAGTCCGACTTCGAAATTCAACCGGGCAATCCAGTCCTGCACGCGTCCCTGTCGATCCCAGTTCACCACCATGTAGGCACCCGGCCCGAAACTTTGCACGGCGCGCCCTTCCGGACGCCAGCGGTAATCCAGGAAGTTCTCCAGCACCCGGATGTCCACGCGCGGCACGAATCCCAGCGGCACTCGCCAATCGGGTGAACGATCCGTATACCGCGTCAGATAACGCAGGTGGCGTCCCAGACGAGTGAGTTCCGCCAGCCACGCTCCGCCCGTTCGTCGCACCCCGGCCAGAGTGCGGTCATCGCTGCGGGTGGCCTGCCAGCTCAGAATCCAGGTGGGCGAAAACTTCAGCCGACCATCCAGCGAGTAGATGCGGTTGAAGCTGGAACCAAAATCGCGGCTCGAGAAGAAAGCGCCCACGGCAGATTCCCGTCCGACTTCACGGCGCACCCGTGCCACGGCGATGGCCGCGCGGTCTCCGTGGTTTGGATCGGTTTCAGGCAACAGCCGGCCGGGGGCGCGGTCGTCCATGGCCAGCACGCCGAGCGCCCAACGCCCCACCTTGCCGGTCAGCCGTGCTCCGAACTGAGGGTCGGCAATGCGACGGCTGAAGAACAGGTTTTGTCGCGTCTCAAAAAACCCAGCGTTTTCGATGAAAAACGGCCGCTTCTCCGGAAAGAAAACCTCGAAGCGCTGGTTGATGGTCACCTGCGGCTCATCGGATTCCACCTGACTGAAATCCGGATTGACGGCCACATCGATCGTGAGCGCATCGCGCAGCACGATCTTCGCGTCCAACCCGACGCGGGCATCATTCTCAGTACGAAATGCAGGACCGTCGGGCGGGAGCGGGTCCAGAAAGCGCGCCCGAGTAAAAATCCCGTAGGGGATAAACTGCAGGTTCCGCCCTGGCGAGATGTTCTCCAAACCGATGAGTGTGGCAAATTGCGGTACAAAACCTTCCTTGCGTCGCGTCACATAAGGCCAGTAGGAAGCCTCGCTGTTGCGCGGCAGCAGCCGCCCCAGACTGATTCCCCACACCTGTTTGCTCTGGTTTGGAAAACGAAGGCTCTTGAAGGGAATGGCGATCAAAGCGACGTACCCATCAGCAGTGAGTCTGCCTTCCGAATTCCAGAGCGTATCGAAGCTGTAGTCGGTGCCCTGCCCCTCGGTGGTGATCCCGTCCAGTTGCACTCCCATGGCGTTGGTGACAAACACATAGGCGCGTTGCCGGTCCAAAAATGTATCTAGAAACACTCCCACCCGATCGTCTCCAAAGATGTCATCCCGGCGCGAAAGGCGTGCCCGGAGCCTGCCCGGTTCCTCCCGGCAGACGAAAAGGACGTAAAGATTCTCTTCGTCATAGGAAAGATACGCAGTCGTTTCCTGACTGACGGGCACGCCGTCGCCCGGCTCTCGTTGGCGGAAGTCGTGAACGACTGCGCCATTCGGTTTGGCACCATTGTTGACGTAATCGTCCACCCGTGGGGCAACCGCTACACGAGGAATTTCCAGCACGGGCGGATCTTTCTGCGAGTCGCCAACCTGCCCCATCGCAGCCGATGCCAACAGCCAGAAAACACCGCCACCGGACACCCAAGCTCGAAAAAAGGCTAACATGGAGAAAGAAATATATACCTTCTAGCCAGTATCCCGAGCAATAAAAAATCTTTGCCGAGAAGCCCAACTTGTCCATAGCGGGTGCGGTTGTCCTGTCGAGGTGTCCCGCACCGCCCGGCCAGCCATGGTATGATGGCCTAGCTCGCTTGTCTCGAGAAAAACCGGGCCTGTTTCGAGGTGCAGCATGTACTTCCAGCAGTTCTACTTAAGCTGTCTCGCCCATGCTTCCTATTTGCTCGGTTCAGAAGGTATTGCTGCGGTGGTGGACCCGCAGCGCGATGTGGATATCTACCTTGACGAAGCCCGCCGGCAAGGTCTGCGCATCGCCTACATCATCGAAACGCACCTCCATGCCGACTTTGTTTCGGGCCACCGCGAGCTGGCCGAACGCACCGGCGCCGAAATCGTGATAGGTGCCCGAGCCGGCGCCCAATTCCCCCACCGTCCCGTCCGGGACGGGGACGAGTTGCGGTTTGGCCATTGCATTCTTCGATTCCTGGAAACCCCCGGGCACACTCTGGAAAGCCTGTGCGTGCTGGTCACCGACCTGGAGCGCTCGCCGGAACCCTGGGCGGTGCTGACCGGTGACACCCTGTTCATCGGCGATGTGGGCCGACCGGACCTTTCGCCCACGCACACGCCCCAGGAGCTGGCCGGCATGCTCTATGACAGTCTTCACCAAAAACTGCTCACCTTGCCCGACTCCGTGGAGGTCTATCCCGCTCATGGTGCCGGTTCGCTGTGTGGACGGAACATCAGCGCGGAACGGCGTTCCACCATCGGTCAGCAGCGTCGGTTCAACTATGCCCTGCAACCCATGTCCCGCGAAGAATTCATCCGCATGCTGACCTCCGAGCTGGTCGAACGGCCCGATTATTTCCTGCAGGATGCCGAGCTGAACCGCCACGGCGTCCTGGCCCTCGGCGACTTACCGCCACTGCAACCCCTCGAGCCCGAAGAAGTGTTGGCCCGCCAACAGGGCGGCGTCATTGTCCTTGACACGCGCAACCCGGCCGACTTTGGTGCCGGCCACGTGCCCGGCTCGGTAAACATCCCGCTCTCGGGCCAGTACGCTTCCTGGGCCGGCACGCTGCTCGGCCTCGAACAACCCCTCCTGCTCGTGGCCGAAGACCCGGAACGGCTCACCGAATCGCGCATGCGTCTGGCTCGGGTGGGCATCGAAAATGTGGTGGGTTACCTCCGGGACGGCATCCTGAGCTGGCAGCAAGCCGGCTTGCCACTGGGGGAAGTACCCCAGATCAGCGTCCACGACCTGCATGCCGCATTGCTCGAGCAACCCTGCGAACTCCAGCTCCTCGACGTTCGCCGCCCCGCAGAGTGGAACGCCGGACACATTCCGTCCGCCCTCCACAAATCCCTGATCGGATTGAAATCGCTCCTGCACACTCCACCGTACGACCCGAACCCGATCCCGGAATTGGATCGCAACCGGCCGGTGGCCGTGCACTGCAAAAGTGGCTACCGAAGCTCGATTGCCACCAGCCTGCTGCGCCGCGCCGGTTTTCCAAACGTGCTGAATGTGGTCGGCGGGTTCGATGCCTGGCAAATGCAGCGCTTGCCGGTTGTGAAAGAAGCTGCGGGCGAGCCGACACGCGTGTCCTGACTCGCGGTGTCCGCTACCGTGCGGGCGTTCCCCCTCGCTCGATTTCCACCCGCGTGGTGAGCTGCGCCGTCTTGGACAGCATGGCAGAAACCGAACAGTATTTCGTCTGGCTCAGGGCCACGGCATCCTGCACGGCCTTTTCATCCAGTGGGCCACGCAACCGGTACACTACGGCAATCTCGGTCCAGACGCGCGGCGGCTCCTCCCTTCGCTTTCCCGAAACTTCCACCTCGAGTGCTTCGAGCGGCTGTCGTTTTTTCTTCAGAATCGTCACCACATCGGTCGCGGTGCACGCGCCGAGTGCCAGCAGGAGCATCTCCATTGGGCCGGGCGCTGTGTTCTGCTCGCGGTCGGAATCAAAGGGCACGGTGTGGCCCGAAAGGCTGGTGCCGATGAACCGTTCCTGTTCCAGCCATTTCACCCTCGCTGCGTTCATAGCTGCCTCCTACGGTGTGAGAAATCATGGGCTCCAGCGCCCGCCGAACTCTGCTGCTTGTTGAAATGCTGTGAATGTTTCGCGTCGGCCTACTGCTTCCAGCCCGCGTGAGAATGGGGAGGATCGGCTGGCTGGGGCGCGGTCAACGGCTCTTCACCCAGCCGCGCGCCTCGCTGGGCACGGTCGCGCAAGACGGAGACAAACACGTGCACCAACTTGGGATCGAACTGCGTGCCGGCACACCGCTCCAGCTCGGCCAGCGCGTCTTCCTCCGTGCGCGCCTTCTTGTAGGTTCGGTCGGAGACAATGGTATCGTAGGCATCGGCAATCGCGATGATGCGCGCCCCCAGTGGAATCTGCTCGCCCGCCAGTCCGTCCGGATAGCCCGAACCATCATAAAACTCGTGGTGATGGGCCACCATGTCCTGGATGCGGTCGAGCGTGCGTAGCGGCTCCAGAATTCGCGCCCCCAGTCTCGCGTGACTTTTCATCAACTCCCACTCCTCGGCATCGAGTGGACCCGCTTTGTTCAGGATCGGCTCCGGGATGCCCACCTTACCGACATCGTGGAGCAAAGCTGCCAGGCGCACTTCCTCCACTTCGGCGGCACTCAGCCCGAACTCCTGGGCGATCAGCGCTGCATAGCGCGCCACCTTCTGCGAGTGCCCCTGAGTGTAGTGGTCCTTGGCGTCAACCGCCGAAGCCAGCGAGGTGATGGTCTCGATGACGGCAGGGTGAAGGCGCGGCTCCGCCTCGCCACCTTCGGCTACTGCTCCTCCCTGCTCGGTCAGCGATTGCATGAACTGCTCCAGTCGTCGGTAGATTTCTTCGAATGCCTCCGGGCCCGTAGAGAACAACCGCTTCAACGTCACGCCGAGATAAGCTTCCAGCACATCGCGCTTCCATTTCTTGGCTTCATCCGGATCGTAGCGATCCGCGGTGGAAACCGTGTTTCCGCCCTGGTGTTTGGAAAGGTACATGGAAGCATCCGCCACCTGGATCAGCTCCTGCGGCGTGGAACCATGGATCGGAAAACTGGCGATGCCGAAGCTGGCCGTGATGTTTTTCTCGCGCAGCAGCGGATCGGCGGCAATCCAGGCGCGCAATTTGCTGGCCAGTTGGCGTGCTTGCTCGATGTTCGTCTCCGGCATCAGAATGACGAACTCGTCGCCGCCGTACCGCGAAACGACATCAGAACGACGGCAATTCTGCTCCAAGATGTGTCCCACTCGCTGCAGTACCTGGTCGCCTTCCAGGTGTCCGTAGAAATCATTCACGAACTTGAAGCGGTCCAAGTCCATCAGCACCAGAGAAAAGGGTCGTCCGGCCCGCGTCGAACGCTTCCACTCTGCCGAAAGTGCTTCCATGAAGAACCGATGTGTTTTCACGCCAGTCAAACCATCCGTAATGGCCTGCTCCTGGGCCCTCTGGAACGTCAGCGCATTGTGCAGGGCGCCAGCGACCAGGTCCGCCAGTGTGCGCAACAAGAGAATCTCCTCGTCGGAGAAATCGCATGGGGAGGAGTGCTCCACGTAGAAAACGCCCAGCAGTTGTTCCGCGTACAGAATCGGCAGAGCCGCTGCGGCAGCAGACCCCGCAAGAAGCAGTCGCCCGGCGTCATCTCCGGCGGCTGCCGTGTCGCGCACAATCAGCATCTGACCGCTGCGGGCGACCTGCCCGACCAGGCCCTCGCCGAGCGGAACCCGCCGGTGGAGCGCTTCCCGCCGTCTGCCCGCTTCGGCCAGAATCACCACTTCTTTGTTTGGATAATCCAGCACGCCGATGCCGATGTGGTCATAACTCAGACCTTCCTCTGCTTCCTCGACAATCTTCTTCAGCATCTCATCGGCGTGCAGCGTGGTGATGGCGTGCCGCGAAACGTTGTTCAACAGGGTCAGTTGCCGCGTACGGGCCTGTTCCTGTCCGAACAGCCGCGCATTTTCGATGGCAATACTGGCTTGGCTGGCGAGAATCCGCATCACCTCCAGATGCCCTTCATCGAAGGTCCGCTCCTGCGCGCTGTGCACACCCATCACGCCAATGGCCCGGTCATAGAGCAGCAAGGGCACACCGCAGAAACAGCCCGTCTGCTGCAACGGTTCGACACCCAGCTTGCGCACTTCCTCCACGAAATTCTCTCGCACCAGCACCGGCTGGCCGGTGCGGAGGATGTATTCGGTCAGGTGGTTGCCGGCCGGCCGTGAACGCTTGGGCAAGCGCACCCCGTCCACCACTTCCAGCTCGAACCGAATTTCATCCCGGCGTGCATCATAGAACGCAATGTAGCAATTGCTCGTGTCGAACAGCCGCCGCATCTCGGAGACGATCTTTTCGAACACCGCATCCGTCTTCAGCGTCGAATTGAGTACCCGCCCGATCTCGTTCAGGATGTGGAGCTCTTCGCTGCGGCGTGCCGTCTGCTGAATCAGGTAGCTGTTCTCTACCGCCATGCCGACCTGGTGTCCCAGCGCCAGCAGCAGACGCAGCTCCGCCGGCGTGAACCGTCGGCTGTCCGGTGTGCAGAACAGCAGCGATCCGAATATCCGTTCCTTGGCCTGCAGGCTGATTCCCACGACCGTGTGCAACCCTTCGGCAATCATCAGTGTCCGAAACTGCCGGAACACCTCCTCACGTTCCAGAGTCGTCCACGAGGTGTCGCGTGCTAGATCCCGGAACACCACGATCCCGCCCAGCCGGGCCACCAACTCCACCAGATGGTCGTCCAGGTGTTCTTCCTGCACCTGCTGGCAGAACTGCGCACTCATCCCCGCGGCAACCACCGTCGTCGGACCGGTCGGGTCTCCATAGTGCAAAAACAGTGCTCCGGAGGGAATGCGCACCACCGTCAGCATCCGTTCCAGCGCCTGCGCCAGCATCCGCTGAATCTCGCTGCCCACGAAACTGGACGTAGCCAGATTCAGGCCGGAAAGCGCCAGCATGTTCCGCTCGATTCGCCGTTTCTCCTCCTCGTACATGGCCATGACCATCAGCACGGCCACCATCATCTGCGGAACTGCCGTGGCCAATTCCAACCGTTGCAACGAGAACTCGTTCGGCGCGCGCCCAACCCATTCCAGCAGCGGTGTGTGGAACACTCCTGCCAGCACCAGCAATCCCCAAGCCAGAAAGCCAGCTGCGAGCAATTTGTCGGCCAGCGTTTGCTGGCTCCGACCTTCCCGCCAGAATATCCAACCAACGCCGAACAGCAGAAAGGCAATCCCGAACTCTGCAGGCATCCGCACGTGGCCGAGCTTGTGCGCGGTGGCCCAGACCGCAAACACCACCGCGCCGAGCACTGCCCATCGAACCTGCGGCTGACGCTGGATATAGCTCTGTGCCGCGACGAGAAACAGAAGCACTGCGACGGCGTGCAGCCAGGCACTCACGGGCCCAGACCAGTCACCCCAGCCTGTCCACACAGCTAGAGTCGGTACCAGATAGTGCAGAGCCAGCGCGCCCCAGCCCACCGCCCAGAACAAGGTGTAGCGTTGGCGCTTTTCCTCGTACATGTGCACAAAAAAACCTGCCAGCAGGCCGGCAATCAGGAACAGCGCCAGCGCAACCACACCGTCCAATGTCCACATCACGGACAAACCACCACCCCGTGTCTATCTCTGCCGCTGTCTGCCGACCAGCCGCCACTGAGCAGAAAAGTGCACTTCACTCCCAGAGTGCGTTGTGGCGGAATGCAGCAGAATGGTTGGGAGATCGCTGAACGCAGGAATCCCCTCTCGCGCTTTGTTATCCCTCGCCGCGAATATAGCCAGCGTCGTTCCGCCGGTCAAGAAACTGGGGGTAACTCCACAGGAACATTTCCCCGTTCGCGGCCTTCTGTGCTCGTTCAGAATGAGGGAGACACTCCCCAGTAAAGCGCGGCGCTTTGGATACAGCGGAATGGAACGAGTACAAGTTGGAGACGCTGCTGCGTCGCCCATGTCTGGCGCAGCCCGCTTCGATGGTTGCACGGATACGGGCGGACCGGAGAGTCCCAGACAGCCGCACTCGCCTCCTGGTTGGCGAGACTCCGGCGGCAAGTTCTTTCGCCTCGACTCGCTCAAATACGACGACCTCGGAAGGGAGAACGATGGACCTTTCCACTGCCTCGAATACGGCTGCTTGACTTGGCGAAACGGCGGTGCCTAGACTGGCCATTTCGCAGTCCGTGCGAGGTTCGTGTGCATGAGGCAGGGAAAATCGTTACGGTTGGAGTGAGCGGCGCATCCGGGGCCATCTATGCGCAAGCATTGCTGCAACGGTTGGACCGCGACGCGCGGGTGCGGAAAGTGTTTTTGGTCGTCAGCGAGCCCGGCCTGCGTCTGATTGCTTCGGAGCTGGGGATCGTGGCACAGGACCCGCGTATGCTGCCGAAATTGCTGACCGGCACGCACGCGGAAAAATTCGAGTATCTTCCCAACAAAGATATCGGAGCGGCGATTGCCTCAGGCAGCTATCCGGTGGACGGGATGGTCGTGATTCCCTGTTCGGCCGGAACCCTGGCCTCGATTGCCTGCGGGCTCGGTGACGACCTGCTGGCGCGCGCTGCTGACGTCTGTCTGAAGGAACGGCGCACCCTGGTGCTCTGCGTGCGCGAAACGCCGCTGAATCGCTTGCACCTGGAAAATATGCTCCGCGCTCAGGCGGCCGGTGCGGTCATCATGCCGGCCATGCCGGCGTTCTACTACGGACCGAAAACCATCGATGACCTGGTTACGCAATTCGTGTGCCGGGTCCTGACTCTGCTCGGACTGCCACAAGAAGAACAATACCGCTGGCGCGGTGAAAAAGACCGATAGCGATCGGCACGATGGGCATCGCACGACGCATTCGCACCACGCTCGAGATGATCAAATTCGAGCACTCCGTCTTCGCGCTCCCCTTTGCTCTGGTCGGAGCGTTGCTGGCGGCGCGATTCGATGGAACACCCGGCCTGTGGCCCACGGGGCGACAGCTCGGCTGGATTGTGGTGGCTATGGTCGGCGCGCGTTCAGCGGCGATGACGATGAACCGCATCGCCGATCTCGAATACGACCGACGCAATCCACGCACGCAGAACCGGCCCCTGGTCACGGGCGAGCTCTCCGTGGGCTTTGCCTGGCTGTTCACGTTGGTGAGTGCCGCGCTGCTCGTGCTGGCTGCCTGGCAGTTGAATCCGTTGGCGTTGCGACTTTCGCCGCTGGTGCTGGCAGTGCTGTTTTTCTATTCCTACACGAAGCGATTCACCACCTGGTCGCACCTGGTGCTGGGCTTCTGCCTGGGGATGTCGCCCGCGGCAGCGTGGATTGCGATTGCCGGCGGGCTCGATGGGCGCATGCTGATTCTGAGCGCTGCAGTGACTCTCTGGGTGGCCGGCTTTGACGTGCTCTATGCGTGCCAGGACCTGGAGTTCGATATTCAGGCGGGACTCTACTCGATTCCGAAACGGTACGGAATTGTGCGGGCGCTCGGGATTGCTCGGACCATGCACGCTGTGATGGTTCTATTGCTTGGGTGGCTGGCGTGGAGCTTCCGGCTGCCCTGGCCGGCCTGGGCGGGCATCGCTGCGGTGGCAGCGCTGCTGGCCTATGAGCACGCGTTGGTGAAGCCGCACGACCTGAGCAAGATCAATGCTGCGTTTTTCACCGTAAATGGCTATATTAGCGTGTTGTTTCTCCTCTCCTGGAGCGCTGCCCTCTGGCTGAGCGTGTCTTGAGGGGAGAATCAGCAGCAAGGTTGCGACAGACGACAGTGATGCACTGTCGCCACGCGACTCGGTCTTGTACGA
Organism: Acidobacteriota bacterium; assembly: GCA_037442425.1. GTDB lineage: Bacteria > Acidobacteriota > Terriglobia > Acidiferrales > UBA7541 > DSGC01. Next base: position 21,750 of record JBBIQG010000005.1, read on the forward strand.
TGGGAGAACTGCAAATCCAAGACGCGCGATTGAAGCCGATTGCTGCCAAGGTGTTGGCCGGCGAGCGACTTTCTTTTGACGATGGCGTCGCGCTCTACCGTACCCATGACCTGCTCGCAGTGGGCTGGCTGGCGAACTATGTGCGGGAGAAGCGGCACGGCAACGTCTGCTACTACAACATCAATCGCCACATCAATCCGACCAACGTCTGTGTGGCGCACTGCCGGCTCTGCGCGTTCGGCCGCGACCCGGATGCGCCCGGGGCGTACACCTATGCGCTCGAGGAGGTCTGGGAACGAGCGGCGCAGGGTGTGCGCGAAGGCGCCACGGAATTCCACATCGTTGGGGGTCTGCACCCGGATCTGCCCTTCGACTACTACCTGAACCTGATCCGCGGGCTGAAGCAGCGCTTCCCTCATGTGCACCTGAAAGCGTTCACCATGGTGGAGGTGCACTATCTGGCGCGGCTCACGAAGAAATCCATCCGCGATGTGCTCCTGGCCCTGAAAGAAGCCGGCGTGGATTCGCTGCCCGGGGGCGGCGCGGAAATTTTTCATCCGCGGGTGCGGAAGGTCATCTGCGATCACAAAACCTCCGGAATGATGTGGCTAGAAATTGCCCGGACGGCGCATCAGCTCGGACTGCGTTCCAACGCGACGATGCTCTATGGCCACATCGAAACCGAAGAGGAGCGCGTGGACCATCTGCTCCAGTTGCGTGCCCTGCAGGACGAAACGAAAGGGTTCGTCGCCTTCATCCCACTGGCCTTTCATCCGGCGAACACCGCGCTCAGCCATCTGCCCGGACCCTCCGGCTTTGACGACCTGAAGAACATCGCCGTCTCCCGGCTGCTGCTCGACAATTTCGAGCACATCAAGGCGTACTGGATCATGCTCACCCCGCGCGTGGCCCAGATTGCACTCCGGTTCGGCGCCAACGACATCGACGGCACCGTGATCGAAGAAAAAATCTATCACGATGCCGGAGCGACTACAGCGCAGTTTACCCCGCGCGCCGAGCTCGAACGACTGATTCGCGCCGCTGGACGCGAGCCCGTCGAGCGCGACACGCTGTACCGCCCGGTGGACCGCTCTCAGCTGCCGCCGATCGAACCCACGGCAACAAACGCAAGGAACACGCCGCTGGTTACCCTAACGCTGAACGTCTGACCGGTTTCTTCCAGAACCACAGCGGGTGTAGCCCGTGTTGGCACCCAGCATCAGGGTGTTGAATTCGTGTCTGCTGCTTGACGGCAACCAGTCACGCGCACATGCTTCTTCGTTTGTATTCTTTCAGACGGAAGGGGTGGCGTTGGTTGCGATGAAAACGATTGTGTTGCTGACCATCTCCAACCTATTTATGACCTTCGCCTGGTACGGGCATCTGAAATACAAAGATGCGCCGCTCGGGCGGGTCATCCTGATGAGCTGGATGATTGCCTTCGTGGAATACTGCTTTCAGGTGCCGGCCAATCGCATCGGGCACGGACAGTTCAGTGCAGCGCAACTGAAAGCCATTCAGGAAATCATCACCCTGGTGGTGTTCTCCCTGTTTTCGATGTTTTATCTGCGGGAAGGCCTGCGCTGGAACGTGTTGGTGGGCTTTGGCTTCATTCTGCTGGCTTCCTTTTTCATTTTTCAAAATCGATAGTCCGGCAAAGCGGTGCGCGGTTTGCGATGCGAGCGCAGCCCCGCTGCTACGAGCCAAGCGTAGAAGGGACCGTAGACCAACCAGAGCATCTGCGGCTGGAAACGCCAGACGCCAAAGGCCTGATAGTCGATCAATACGTGGTAGGAAAGAAACTGCAGCACCGTTAGCAACAGCCATGCTGGATGCGGGAAGAACACCAGCAGCGGCACCATCCAGGTGAAATACCAGGGGAAAGCATTCGGCGCGAACAGCAACGTAGCGCCAAAGAGTAGATAGGCGGCGTGCAGTACGTCGAGCTTGCGCGCTGCAGCCCACATCGCAATCCCGGCAACCACGCCGATACCCAGCCCAGCCGCCAAGTCGTGAAACGCGGCACCCGGCGGGATGGCCACCTGCGGGTCCTGCAGTGCGGCAGGGTCGGCCAACCAGGTGAGCAGCGCGTAGAGGCTCGCGTTGTTGTGGTGCCAGCGCGACTCGAAATAGGCCAACACGTCCAGCACCTCGGGCCAGGCCGCGCGGTAGGGCCATGCGCAAAGCATGCCCAGCAGGGCTGCAGCGGCCATCGCCTGCCAGGCACGTCGGGAACGGGGCCAGCCGAGGCGCCGCAGCCAGAGCGGGAGCAACGTTGCCGGAAACCATTTCAGCAGCACGCCGGCAACGAACAGCACAGCCGACAACGTCTGGCGGCCCCGGCTGAGTACGAAGATAGCGGCGAGCACCGCAGCAACGGCGAGCGCATCGAAGTGGCCGCTGGCGGCGAATTCCACCACAACCAAAGGATTCCAGGCGTAGATGGCGAGTTGAACGCTGCGGCCACCTGTACTGCGGATCCACCACGTCAGTAGGATGAGAAGAAGCAGATCGCCGGCGAGTGCGGGCAGCTTGAACCAAATCAGGGCCGCACCGGGAGCGGCACGGGCCGCTTCGGCGGCGAGGCGGAAGACCTGCTCGGCGAGTGGCGGGTAGATGGCAGGGATGTCCGCGCCGGGAATGAATTCGCCGCGGGCACGAAATTTTTCCGCGAGCAAGGCAAAAGCAGGGTCGCTAGGACGGGTGAGGTACGGATTGGCTCCGAGCTGCTGGAGGTGTCCTTCCCAGCGGTAACGATGCAGGTCGTCGGAAAGCGACGGCGGCAGAGGCAGCAGCAGCAGCCGGAACCCAATCGCACCGACCAGAATCCACCAGAGCGTGCTCGGGCATTCCGGCGCCCGCTCGAGCAAATAGAGTACAATGAAATAGGCGAGGCCAGCAGCCAACCCGATGGCGATGGCTTCTACGACGTAGGTCTTCAGGTCACGCAGACCCAGCAGCGTGACGAAGAGAAGTCCGAGGACAATTGCACCGCACGCGGCGATTTTCGTTTGCCGCACGAAGTGGGAACACAGGCGAGTCAGCATTGCCAAGCGGCCGTGGCCGCAGATGGAACTGAAAGATGAACAGCAGTCTTTTGTTCGCGCTGTGGTGGTTGCAAAACCCGATCCGGGAATACTGGGAGCGGAATTTCGATCCGGCAAGGAATCCGTTCATCGGGCTGTATCAGTTGAACGCGTTCGACCTGGCGGTGATGATTCCGTACTTTCTGGTGCTGAGTGTACTGGCCTTGTACGGAATCCATCGCTACTGGCTCGTCTACTATTTCTTCAAATACCGGGACCAGGTGCCCGGTCCTCCGCCGCCCATCTCTCGCTGGCCCAAGGTTACCATACAGCTTCCCATCTTCAACGAGCGCTATGTGGTGGAACGGTTGGTGGACGCCGTGGCGCGCTTCGATTACCCGCGGGAGTTGCTGGAAATCCAGGTTCTGGACGATTCGACCGATGCCACCCAGCAAATTGCCCGCGCCTGCGTGGAGCGCTACCAGGCACTCGGTTATGCGATTTCCTACCTGCACCGCACCGATCGCTCCGGATACAAGGCCGGCGCGCTGGCGAACGGTTTGCGCCAGGCCAAGGGGGAATTCATCGTCATCTTCGACGCCGATTTCATTCCCCCTGCGGATTTTCTGCGGCGAACGATTCCCTATTTTGCCGACCCGCAGGTGGGCATGGTGCAGGCGCGTTGGACCTACCTGAACCGAAACTACTCCACGCTCACCGAGGTGCAGGCCATTCTGCTGGACGGACACTTCGTGATCGAGCACGGGGCGCGCTCGCGCCGGGGCACGTTTTTCAATTTCAACGGAACGGCTGGCGTGTGGCGCCGCGCGGCGATCGAGGAAGCAGGAGGCTGGGAGCACGACACCCTAACGGAAGACACCGACCTTTCCTACCGGGCGCAACTTCGCGGCTGGAAATTTCTCTACCTGCCGGAGATCGAATGTCCTTCCGAACTGCCCGTGGAGATCAACGCCTTCAAAACACAACAGGCACGCTGGGCCAAAGGGCTGATCCAGACCGCGAAGAAGATTCTGCCCCGATTGCTGCGTTCGAAGCAGCCATGGTACGTGAAGGTCGAAGCCTGCTACCACCTGACCGCGAACATCAGCTACCCGCTGATGATTCTGCTCTCCACGATGCTGTTGCCGGCGATGATCGTGCGGTTCTACCAGGGCTGGTTTCAGATGTTGGTGATCGATCTGCCGCTGTTTCTGGCTTCGACCTGCTCGATTTCCAGTTTCTATCTGGTGGCCCAGCGCACCCTCTATCCTCGAACCTGGAAGCGAACCTTTCTCTATCTGCCCTTCGTAATGGCGCTGGGCATCGGCCTGGCCGTGCGGAACTCGATTGCGGTGCTGGAGGCCCTTCTGGGGCGGCAAACGGAATTTGCACGGACGCCGAAGTATCGCATCGAAAGCGCGCAGGATACATGGTGGAGGAAGGCCTACCGGAACCGGGCCGGCTGGCTCCCGTTCGCAGAAATCGGGTTGGGACTGTATTTTGCAGCTACGGTCGTCTACGCCGTGCAGAACGAAAATTACGCCACAGTGCCTTTCCTGTTGTTATTTGTGGGTGGCTACCTCTACACGGGACTGATGTCGCTGGCGCAGCCGTGGCTGGAGTTGCTGCGATTCGGTGTCCGCCGGCCTGCCGAAGTCCGTCCTGCAGCCACCGGTGCGCCCAGCTTCTGAAGCATTTCTTTGCTGGTGAACAGCTAGGGCGGAGAACTCCCTGCTGCGCGCTTGCATTGGGTAGGTTGGCGCCGCTCAGAACCGATAGCGAAAGCCGAGCGCAAAACGCGAGGATTCACCCGCCTGCACTTCTGCCACGAAATCCCAGCGGCTTTGCTCCCCGCCGATGCCAGCCACCTTGACGCCGAACAGCGCGTTCACATCGGTGCCGCCGGGACCTACGATAAAGGTAGACGTGGCTCCGCCGTAGACCGTCGTGTGTACGTCGTCAGCCGGACCGAAACGATGGCTGAGCACCGGTGCGATGGTGACGAAGGCATCCGGACCCCGCCCGTCTTCGATGGGGAACAGGAACGAATTGAACAGCCCGACGTTCAGCGGTAGCCGCTCGGACTGCTCGTAGAGCGTAGCGCTCCAGCCTAGTCCGGGCAGCAGGGTGCCGCCACCGTCGAACCGGCCCCCCAACTGACCGAAGAAGTTGAAATAGCCAGTCAGGCCGTACTCGAGGCGTGCAAACAGCGCATAGTCGTCGCCCGTAACGTCGGCCGGAACGAGCAATGCAGCCGCACGGCGCTGTTCGAGTGAAGTGCCGTCGAACAGAACCGACTGTGCCTCGACGGCAGGGGCCCAAGCAAACAACAGAGCCAGCAGAGTGCCTGCAAACAAAAATGTAGATTCCCGCATCGAGATTTCTTCCTTTCCGCTGTGTGGGGCCGGGCTTGTCCCTAACCTAGATGCGTTCTTCGAGTCGAAGGCAGCCTGCGGGGTTGCTTGTTTCCACTGCTGAAACAGCTGCTGTAGCAGACGGGCAGGATTTTGCCGTATAGTGCAGCCAGCCGGCGTGTGGGCAGTCGGTGTCATCTCGATTGCAAGGCATAGGAGGCAAGTTGCGGGCGGTCATCACCGGCGGAGCTGGATTTCTCGGATCACACCTGTGCGACCGCATGATCGCAGAGGGCTGGGAGGTTCTCTGTCTGGACAATCTGATCACGGGTGTGGACTCGAACATCGCGCACTTGCTCGACCACCCCCGCTTTCAGTTTCGCCGACAGGATGTGACGCATTACATTGACGTGCCCGGGCCCGTGGACTACGTCTTACACTTCGCCTCGCCCGCCAGTCCGGTGGATTACCTGAAGCTGCCGATTCAAACACTGAAGGTCGGCGCGCTGGGCACGCACAATACCCTGGGGTTGGCGCTGGCCAAAAAGGCGAAGTACCTGCTCGCATCCACGTCGGAGTGCTACGGGGATCCGGAAGTGACCCCGCAGCCGGAAAGCTACTGGGGGCACGTGAACCCGATCGGTCCGCGCGGAGTGTACGACGAGGCCAAGCGCTTTGCCGAAGCGATGACCATGGCCTACCACCGCGCCCACGGAGTGGACACTCGGATCGTACGCATCTTCAACACCTACGGCCCGCGCATGCGGCTGAACGACGGCCGTGCACTACCCAACTTTGTGCATCAGGCGTTGACCGGCCAGCCCATCACGGTCTACGGCGACGGACGGCAGACGCGCAGCTTCTGCTACGTCTCGGATCTGATCGAGGGTATCTGGCGGCTGATGCAGGCCGATGAACATGAGCCCGTGAACCTGGGCAATCCACAGGAGATCACCATCCTGGAATTTGCCGAGCGCGTTCGCACACTCACCGGCTCGAACGTGCCGATCGTGTTCAAGCCGCTGCCCCAGGACGATCCCAAACGTCGCTGCCCGGACATCACCAAAGCCCGGACGCTGCTGAAGTGGGAACCCCAGGTGAACCTCGAGGAAGGCCTACGTCGGACGCTCGAGCACTTCCGCATGCAGTTCGAACAGTCTCGCCGATAACCCGGCGGCCACGATCCCGCGGGCTTCAGGAGGGACGGCCCATCGAATAGTATTCGAAGCCCAGGTTGCGCATCGTTGCAGGGTCGAGCAGGTTCCGACCGTCGATCACCAGCGGTCGCGCCATCCGCTCCCGGATGCGATTCCAGTCGAGCGTGCGGAACTCCTGCCAGTCCGTCACAATCAACAAGGCATCGGCATCGCAGGCCACTTCGTAGGCGTCCGCCCCGAACTGCAGATCCGGGAAGACGGCACGAGTCCGTTCCATCGCCTGAGGATCGTAGGCGCGGATGCGCGCGCCTTCGGCGCGCAGTCGGCGGATGATTTCGATGGCCGGGGCGAAGCGGATGTCGTCGGTGTTCGGCTTGAAGGCCAAACCGAGGATGCCGATCTGCTTTTCGACCAGCACCCAAAGGGCATGGCGAACCATCTCCAGAAAACGTTCCAAGCGCTGCTTGTTGATGTTTTCCACTTCCTTCAGCAAACGGAAATCCATGCCGGCACGTTCGGCCAACCGAATAAAAGCCTGGATGTCTTTCGGCAGGCAGAATCCTCCGAAACCCAAACCGGCACGCAGGAAGTGCGGCCCGATGCGCGGGTCGTAACCCATCGCGCGGGTGACTTCGTCGATGTTGGCGCCGAGCCGGTCGCAGAGATCCGCCAGGGCGTTCGCATACGAAATTTTCAGGGCCAGGAAAGAATTCGATGCGTGCTTGATCAGCTCCGAACTGTTGATCGTGGTGACCACGAAGGGCGGGGCCGCTGCCGGGGGACACTGCGGGGTGTGCACCGGACAGTTGAATCTCTGGTCCAGAATCGGCTGGTAAATTTCCCGGAGTTGCTGTTCGGTCTGCTCGTCTTCCACCCCGACGACGATGCGATCGGGATGGAGAAAATCGAGCACCGCCGTGCCCTCGCGCAGAAATTCGGGATTCGAGGCGACACGGAAAGGGATGCCAGTAGCGCGCCCATAGACGGCCAGGGCACGTTTCAACTGCTGGCCCGTCTGCACCGGTACGGTGCTTTTCTCGATGACCAGCTTGGGGGACCGGGCCGATTCCGCAATCACCCGCGCCACACGGTCAATCGCCGAAAGGTCGGCATCGCCGGTTTCCAGCGGAGGCGTGCCCACGGAAATAAAAATCGCCTCGCCGAACCGGACGGCTGCGGAAACGTCGCCGGTGAAGGAGAGCCGGCCAGCACGGCGGTTCTCAGCAACGATCTTGTCCAGATGCGGCTCGTAGATCGGCAGCCGGCCCGCCGCAAGAATTTTCAATTTTTCTTCGTCGTTATCGGCACAGATCACCTCGTGACCCACTTCGGCCAGACAACCGCCGGTGACCAGTCCCACATAGCCAGAACCAATGATCGCAATGCGCACGTCCTGCTCCTTCGTATTCGAAGCGTGTCGGTACGGACTCGGAAACAGGACATTTTGGCGCAGGCAAGGCAGAAATGACCAGAGGGAATTCTACCGGCAGCCAGGGGAGCACCGGGTCCGCCCCGGCCGTCGCTGGAAAGACTCATTCTTTGGTGAGCAGAAAGTTGCCGAGCACCAGGGCATCCACACCGGAGCAGAAAAAGCTGCGCACTGCGTCTCGCGGGGTGACCACCAGCGGCTCGCCGAACAAGTTGAACGATGTATTCACCAGCAACGGAGCTGGAGCCTGTTCACCGAATTGTCGCAGCAGCTGGTGAAACAGCGGGTTCACCGCACGCTCGACCACGTGCAACCGCACGCGATCGCCGGGCAGGCAGAAAGCCTGGAGCAGCTCGCGGAAGGGTGGGCGGACGCGGGCCAGTGTGGTCAACCATGGATTCGGACCCGGAGAAGCGAAATATCGGTCCACAGCTTCGGCCGTCACCGAAAGAGCAAACGGACGAAAGCCCTCGCGGTGTTTGATGTATTCGTTCAAGTTCTCTCTTACGTACGGCGCCCAGGGCGAGGCCAGCAGACTCCGATGGCCCAACGCACGGGGTCCGAATTCGGCGCGTCCCTGACACCAGGCGACAATTTTGCCGGCCTGCAATAGGCGAATCGTTTCTTCCAGCTTTTCGGCTTCGGTGCCGAGCCAGCGATAGTGGGCCTTGCAGTTGTCTAGAACACGCTTGGCTGCTTCGTGAGTGAACTCCGGGCCTAGGGCCAGGCTGGCCGGTGCCGGCGCGCGAGAACGGTTGCCCGACGAGTGAAAGTGAAGCCAGGCAGCGCCGAGCGCCGTACCTTCGTTGCCTGCGGCCGGCTGCACAAAAACCAGCTCCGCGCCGAATCGTTCTTGCAGGTCAGCGACCAGAAGCGAGTTCAGAAAAAGCCCTCCAGCCAGACAGAGCTTCCGGATGCCCGTCTGCCGGCACGCCGCCTCCGCCAGAACGAGAACAAGTTCACTGCAGGCATGTTGGAGACTGGCAGCAATCCGGCTGCGATGGGTCGCATCGCGCGGACGGGGCGCCTTCGGGTCCAGCTCGAGCGCAGCGAGCGCTGCTGGCGAGAGAGCCATGCGCTGCGTAAAGCCACGCCGGAAATACCTTCGGTTCAACCGCGGAGCCTGCCGGTGACGAGTGCCGAGCATTTGCAGGAACACATCTTGGTAGAGTGGCTCACCCTGCAGGGCGAGCCACTGAGTTTTGTGCTCGTCGCGGCGTCGGGCAAAACCGAGCAGGTCGGTCACCATGGTGTAGACCCACGCCGGTGAATGGGGAAACGCGATGCGGCGCAAAGGGCGGACCCGCGTGGCTTCCCCCAGCGCGATCATGCCCACAAGGCCATCGCCTTGTTCGTCCAGGGTCAGGATGGTGGCGCGGTCGAAAGGCGAGGCGAAGAAGGCACTGGCTGCATGAGCGAGGTGGTGATCGAAAGCAGCCACATGCCCGCGCTCGCCGCCCGCCAGCAGGCGGAGGATGCGGAAATTGTTCAACTCCCGGCCCAGCTCGCCGAGCAGACGCGCCTGGTAGTAGCTGCTGGCCAGCGGGGCCAGCGGCAGGGTCTTGCAGCGGAACCACGCCTGCCGCATCCAGGCGCGCAGGGGCTGCCAGGCCACTGCGATGCCGGCGAGCTCCTGCCAACCGATGCCGGCCTGCTGCAGACAGAAATGAATGGCGTGGCGCGGGATGCCGGTGCTCTCCCGCTGGCGAAGCAGCTTGCTTTCTTCGAAAGCAGCGATAACTTCTCCGGTCGGGCCGAGCAAGGCCGCGGCCGTATCGTGCGTCAGTGCGGAGATGCCGAGCGTGTACACGCCCTCGGTTTCACGACCGGTAGTGTGCAGCAGGCACAGATCAGGGGCCGTGCGTATGACTCAGGTGCCCTGGCGCTGCGGAAACGAACCGTTGGCCAGCAAAGCCCGCAGACCCCAAAGCAGCAGCCGAGGCTGGCGACGGCAAAGGCTCCAGAGCAACTTGCCTGCTTCGTCGCGGGTATACTGGCCGAGCGCAGCGCGTGTAGTCCCGTTCAGCGCGTCGAGCAGGCGAGCGTAATCGTTCTGCGTGAAACGGTGCAGCGCCCGGCGAATCAACAGGTGCAGGTCCAGCTCGCGACGCAGGGCACGCAACTGGCGGCTCCGACCTCCATTCAGAATGGCTTCGGCAACACCGGCCGCACCACGGAAACCGGTCACCAACCCACCGACGGTCGTCACCTTCACCTGTGCCGCGGCATCGCCGACTAGGTACACATCGGCTTCGCCCAGCCGGCGCCGCACCGGCACCCAGCCGGTGTAAACTGGAATTCGTGCCGCCTGGTAGCTGAGTGGTTGCAGGCGACGTCGCTGCAGGAACTGCTCGAGACAATTCCGCGTCTGCTGCCCACGGTATTTTCCCTCCGGACCAATCAGGCCCAGGACTCCATGGGAATCTGATTCGGGAATCAGCCAGTAGAAATAGGGAGTGTCTTCCGGCACGAACCAAACGCGAACGGTGTCGGGCGAAAGATCCCGCGGCAGGCGAACGACCGCCTGAATCAGCGGGACAGTTTGCGGACGCGACCAGCCTGCAGTCTCCGCGACGCGGCTGAAGGCACCATCCGCACCCACAACGATTCGCGTCCGTTCTTTCTCGACGTGGCCGTTGTTCTGGGTGTGCAGCAGCAGGCTGCGACCGTCCGGCTCCAGCGCCAAGAAACGCCGGCCGAGTGCAACCCGCGCACCGGCGCGCTGTGCCTGTTCCGCCAGGCTACGAATCAGGCGCGAGCGCTCCACGATCAAGTCAGGGCGGCTCAGAGACACCTCGGCCACGCGGCCGTCCGCGTACAGCTCGAAGCGTCGAATCTCGTTGAGGATGGCAGAAGTATCCCGCAAAGTCGTGTCCAGCAGGTCGCGCATGCGGCTGGTGACAATCAGCGTGCGCGGAATCGGCTCCAGCCGCTCGGCCTGCTCGAGCACCGTGACCGACACACCGGCCCGGGCCAGTAGATAAGCGGCGTAAAAACCAGCCGCAGAACCTCCTACAATGTGCACAGAGCGGGAAGCGTTTTCAGCAGCCATCTGCTTCTGAATGTGGAAGTCGCCCTTGCCCAAAGTTTGCGCAGCTACTCGCCGCCCACAGAACCGGCGCGATGCACCCGCGCCCCCTCACTGGAAGCAGAAAACAGCGCAGCCTGCTCAGGCATCGCTGCATCTCCTCCGCTGCCCCAGACAGGCCAACACTGTGGCGGAGCAGTATAACGGAGCAGCCAGATTCGGGAAAGCGTTTCTGAATGGGAAAACTGTGTCAAAAGGGAATGGCTGAGGAAAAGGTCCGAAGGTCACGAAACCCGAACAGATTTCTGTTGTCGCTCATAGGGAGCGCGTTCCAGTGCAGCAATCGCCAGCAGCATGGCGAGGGCGACTGCACCGGCCAGGCTCAGCACGGCTGTTTCGGGCAGTCGAACGAGCAGCCAGGCGCACAGTCCGAAGGCGAGTCCGGCACCGTAAAGTGTCAGCACGGCTCCGCGATGTCCGAGTCCGAGGTTGGCGAGTCGGTGTGCAGTGTGATCTTTCCCCGGCGAGGCGAACGGAAGCAGACCGCGTCGCGCGCGAGAGATAGTGATTAATGTTGTGTCGAAGATGGGAACGCCCAGAATCAAAACCGGGACGAGCCAACTGGCCAGCGGAGTCGCGGTGGTGACTCGCAGTTTCAAACCCAGCGCAGCCATCAGGAAGCCGAGGAAAAGCGCTCCGCCATCTCCCATGAAGATTTTGGCTGGGCGGAAATTCCACCGCAGGAAGCCGAGCGCAGCGCCGAGCACCGCGGCCGCCAGGGTGCTCACCAGAAACTGACCGCTCTGGATAGCCAGCAGAGCGAAGAAGGCAGCGGCGATGGCGGCGATGCCCGCGCACAGACCATCCATGTGGTCCAGAATGCTGAACGCGGCGGTAATGCCGACCACCCAGAAGATGGTCAGTGCCGCGTCGAGCAGCTGACCGGCGGGATTGTGCAGCCAGTACGACACCACACCAGCGCGAATGCCAGAGGCCAGCAGCAGCAGAGCCGCCAGCGGCATGCCGACGAAGAGTTTGACCTGATGGTGCAGCCAGCCGCGGTCATCCAGGAATCCGGTGACCGCGAGCAGGGTGGCACCGGCCAGGATGCCTACCATCTGGCTGCGCACTTGGCTGCTGGTCGAGAACAGAATCGCCAGCACGAAGCCCGCGTAGATGGCCAGCCCCCCGAGCAAGGGAATGGGTGTGCGGTGCACTTTGCGTGGGTTGGGCAGGTCGACCATTCCGATGCGCAGGGCCAGGTGGCGGATGGGCACGGTCAAGCCGAACGAGGCAATCAGTGCGATGCTGAAGGTGATCAGATCGGCCAAGGCGCCTCCCGATGTGGTCCGTTTATCGTTCGGTCAGCATGCGATGGAGAATGGCGCGGACCTCCTCGGGCTTTTTGGTCGAAAAGTACCAGTCGATGGTGCGGCGGACGCCTTCGCGAAACGGCACCTGCGGCTGCCAGCCGAGCAGGCGCCGGGCCAGGGAATTGTCCGCCACGCGATTCAGCGGCCCGGTGGGCATGTCGGGCCGGAGCTTGATTTCGGCGCGATGCCCGGTGTATTCCAGAATCATCTGCACGGCATCGAGCACGCGCACGCGCTCCATGGTACCGAGATTGACCGCGGTGCCATCGTCGATCTTTTCGGCCGCGAGCAGGGTGCCCGATACAATGTCGTCGATATAGGTCCAGTTGCGCACCTGGTTGCCGTCGCCCCAAACTTCGAAGGGATTCTGGCGGATGAAGGCTCGGGCGATCATGGCGATCACAGCGTGATTTTCCACGCCCCGCGGACCATACACGGTGAAATAACGGCAGGAGGCAGCCTTCAGGCCGTGCTCCTTGGCGTAGGCCCGTAGAGTCAGTTCACCCATCAGCTTGGCCCAGCCGTACATGTTGTCGGCATCGTGCGGGGGCCGGACGACGTCTTCGGTCAGATACAGTTCCTGGTTCGGGTCGGACTGCAGATAGTTCGGATAGACGCAGCCCGAAGAAGCGAACACGACCTTGTCCACGCGAGCACGCAGCGCTTCCCAGAAGATCAGTCCATCCAGAAAGAGATTCGAGGCCGGGCCCGCCTGGTGCAAATCCACATACCCGCGGCCGCCGTGGTCGGCAGCCAGGTGGAAGACGACGTGAACACCTTCCATGGCTTGGCGCGCGACGCCAGGTTCGCGCAGGTCGGCTTGGCGGAACTCCACCTCTCCGTTGTTCAAGTGTGCGGCGAGGTTTTCCAGCCGCCCGCTGGTCAGATCGTCCACCACGCGAACGCGTGCGCCGCGTTCGACAAGCCGGTCCACCAAGTGCGAACCAATGAAGGACGCGCCACCGGTGACCAGCACTTTCTTGCCTGCCCAAAAACTTTCCGCATGCTGAACGGCCAACCTTCCTCCTCAGGGGCTCGCTGTGAGGGATTCGATGAGTTCCATAAATCGCTCGAGCTGCTTCACTCTATCATATTCCAGCGCGGCTTCCCGTGCGCGCTGTCCCATCTCGGCCAGTCGAGTTCTATCCTGGTAAACAGTAAGCACGGCACGGACCACTGCGTCCGGGTCGTCCGGGTCAGCGACGAGGCCACAGCCGGTGCGACGGACGATGCGGGCCACATCGGATTCCTCCGGAGCCACCGCCAGAACCGGTCGCCCCGCGGCCAAAATGGGATAGAGCTTGCTGGGCACCACCACACCCTGCAAGCCACGACGCACCGTGACGATGTGCAGGTCGCCGGCAGCCAACACATAAGGCACTTCGCTGGCCGGACGGAAGGGCAGCCAGCGCACCGGCGAAGCTTCCTCGGCCAGAGTTGCCTCCAGCCGTTTTCGCACTGCACCATCGCCGACGAACACCAATCCGATGTGTCCCGGCGCGACAACCTGCAACTTCCGTGCCGCCGCGAGCAGGGTATCCCACGCACCATAGAAACCCAGATTTCCAGCATGGAGCAACACGAATGGAAACCCGCAGCGGACTTGCTGAGTGACGGGATGGTTGGGGGAAGGGAGTGTTTCCGGGATGGCGGCACCGTCGCGCACAATGCAGACACGCTCGACGGCAACGCCTTTGGCCAGGATGCGCTCGCGCATGTCTTCGCCCAAGACAATCACGCGGTCAGCTCGGCGCAAGGCGTGGCGGTGGAGCCATTCCCAGACGCGCGTGAACCAACCCGGCCGGAGGATGTCCCCTCCGATAGCCATGTCGGGGTACAAATCCCGGATGTTGTAGAGAAACGGGCGGCGCTGTAACCACGCGATCAGCGCCCCAGCCAAGCCAGCTATGGGCGGGTCGGTCATGGCCAAGATCAGATCGGCACGGAGGACCAACGCACGGGGAACTGCCAGCGCCAGGTAGCTGAGGTAGTTGGCCACGCGGCCGCGCATACGAAAACGCGGATAGGCGGTGGCACCCACACGCTCGATGGTCAGATTGCCGTGCTGCTCGCGCCGCAGCAGGTAGTAGGGATGAAACTCGGTGGGGTCGTAAGAGGGACGGGCAGCGAGCACGGTCACACGGTGTCGTGCGGCCAGCGTCTCGGCGATCGTGGCGGCCATTTTGGCGGTGGCGGCAGTGTCGGGTGGATAGTACTGGTTCAGCAGCAGGATGTGCATCGGCTAGAGTGGCGGAGTGGCCAGCTCCGGTTTTTCGATCAAGTAGGGCCCGAGGACGAGTACGTCCATCTTCGTGCGCAGAAAACAGTCCACGGCTTCTTCCGGGCGCGTAACGATCGGTTCATTGTCATTGAAGGACGTGTTCAACACAACAGGCACTCCGGTGCAGATCTCGAATTCCTTGATCAGTTGCCAGTAGAGCGGATTGGTGTCCCGCCGGACGGTTTGCAGACGGCCGGTGCCATCCACATGGGTGGGAGCCGGGATGACCCCGCGTCGCTCCGGACGAACCGGATAGGCCAGGGTCATAAAGGGCGAAGGGTGGGTGCAGGTAAAGTAGTCGCCTACGGCCTCTTCCAAGATGGACGGTGCGAACGGACGGAAGCTTTCACGGTGCTTGACGCGCTCGTTCAGAATCTGTTTCATTTCCGGTCGGCGCGGGTCAGCGACGATGCTGCGATTGCCGAGCGCGCGCGGGCCCCATTCCGCGCGTCCCTGAAACCATCCAACGATTTTGCCCGCCGCAATCCGGCGCGCGGTTTCCCGAACGAGCTGTTCGGGTGGCAGCTCGGCGACTTGGAAACCGCCGCGGGCAACCGGGCTGGCGTCGAGCGCACGGCGGATTTGCTCGGGAGAGAATCCCGGTCCCCAATAGGCGTGGTCCATGACGAAGCGACGGGGCTGGCCGAGTACCTGGTGATAGACATGGAAGGCAGCGCCCACGGCCAGGCCAGCATCGCCCGCCGCCGGCTGCACGTAGACCTGTTCGAAGGGTGTGCGCTCGAAAATTTTGCCGTTGGCCACACAGTTGAAGGCCACGCCACCAGCCAGGCAAAGCGTTTTCAGCCCGGTGCGCGCATGGAGTGTGTTCAGGAGATGAAAATAAGCATCTTCCAGTCGTGCCTGGAGCGTGGCGGCGATATCGCGATGCTTCTGCGCGAGCGGCTCCGCGGGGTCACGAGCCGGGCCCAGACGCTCGACGAGTCGCGCGGAAAACAACCGGCCGAGCTCGGGAGTTTTGTCCGCTTCGGCCCAGCTCATTTCGGCACCTTCGCGATGGTGGCGAAAATATTCCAAACCGAGCCGGAACTGCATCCCATCGGGGACACGCAGGATGCGCTGGAATTCCTCCCGGTAGGTCGGCTCGCCGTAAGCGGCCAAGCCCATGACCTTGTATTCGTCCCCGAATTTCAAAAAGCCCAGATACTGCGTGATGGCCGTGTAGTAGAGGCCGAGCGAGTGGGGAAAGGCGACTGCGCCATGCACAATCAATTGGTGACCGCGGCCGGTCGCCCACATCGTGCTGGCAAAATCGCCCAGGCCATCGGCAGAAAGCACGGCAGCCTGGTCGAACGGAGAAACGAAGAACGCACTGGCCAGGTGTGCACGGTGGTGTTCTACACGATGGAAACGCACCCCGAGCGTTTCCCGCGGCACACCGAACGACTGCGCCAGCAGATCTTCAATGCGAGAGAAGCGGGCCAGTACTCGGGCTCGTTCACGGGCGAACTGCGGCATGCGGACGGCATAGAAAAGTTTGCGACCCAGCCGCGCCCACGGGTCGCGCGGGATGGCCACATGGTCCACTTCCTGCAGCTTGATGCCCGCTTCAGCCAGACAGTAGCGGATGGCCTGTAACGGAAAGCCTGCAGCATATTTGACGCGATTGAAGCGTTCCTCTTCGACCGCGGCCACTAACTGGCCATCCGCGACCAGTGCCGCAGAAGCGTTTCCGTGGAAGGCGTTGATGCCGAGGATGTACATAAGTCAGCCGAGGCGGTCTGTGCACGTCGGCCCGCTGGTCTCGATATATCGCTGCACCCAGGCGTTCAAAACGAAGAGGCTCCAGGGACGCGACCAACTGGTGCGCCGCGCCAGAAAATCTTCCCACACCTGCTGCACGGCCCTTTCATTTAGAGCTGCTTTCAGTGTCGGTGTCAATTGCCGAAGCTGAGCAGCGACATTTTCTTGCAATGGTCCACGAAGCCAATGTTCCCAAGGCAACGTGAAAGTGCGCTTGGGCTGGCGAACCACTTCCGCAGGCAGAAGGGCTCCCAGGGCTTCCACCAACAGGGCCTTCGGGTGGCCGGGACGCCTTTTCACGGCGACGGGCAGCCGGCCGACCGTCTCCACGAGCACATGGTCGAGCAGGGGCACACGAACTTCGAGCGAGTGCGCCATGCTCATCGCATCGGTGTCGCGCAGCAGAGTGTTCACCAGGTAGGAACGCAATTCCAGCCAGCTCGTGCGGCTGAACCCATCCCAGCCGGCGCTTTCTTCCGCGGCATGGCCGAGCCAGCGGCGCCAGACTTTGTCTGAGGTGCCAGCATCTCGGAGCAGCGCTCGAACCTGTTCGGGAGCAAACAGCAGTCGGGTGAAGTAGAACGGGTGCGGCAGCGCTCTTGGATTCTGCCAGGCGGCAAGCAGCTTGCGCTGCGCATCGGGACTGTCGGCAGCACGACGCAGCAGCGGAACCAGCGCGGCACGCAGCGCACCGGGCAGTCGGCCAGACAGGCGGCACATGCGCTCCAGCCAGGACGCATAGTGAAACGTACGATAACCACCAAAAACCTCGTCGCCTCCTAGCCCCGACAATGCCACTTTCAATCCCGCCTGCCGCACCGCCCAGGAAACAAAGTACGTGTTGATGCCATCCATGCTGGGCTGGTCGAGCGCGGCCACGGCGGCTTCGATGCGAACGAGCATCTCCTCCCCGCTCAGCGGCAGCTCCCGGTGTGTCGTTTGTAGAGAGCGAGCAGTCTGCTGGGCCAGTGCCGATTCGCTGTAGTCGGCTTCGGGAAATACCACGGTGAAGGTATGGATGCCCGGGTGCAGGCGTGCCGCGAGGGCCGCGACCGCAGTCGAATCCATGCCGCTGCTCAGAAAAATGCCAACGGGCACATCGGCCAGCAGATGCAGCCGAATCGAGTGCTCGAGTACCTCGCGAACCGTTTCGTGCGCGCCCCCGAGCGCGTGCGTGCGGCGGGATGGCGAAGACACCGGCGGTGCAACTTCGTTGGCCGACCAATAACGCTCGGTCTGCAAACGGACCGGTCGTTCCGGGTGCAAGGCGATGGTCGCCGTCTCGCCCGGGGAAAGCGAGTAGATGCCCTCGAGCAGGGTTTCCGGTTCGCTGACCGAGCCGAACAACAAGTAGCTTTCGAGCGCTGCCGGATTCAGATTCCTGCCCGTCCAGCCGCTGGCAAGCAGAGCGCGCACTTCGGAAGCAAAGAGCAGGTGGCCGTCGGCCAAAGTGTAATAAAGCGGCTTGATGCCCAGACGGTCGCGCGCCAAGAAAACCCGGAGCGGCCGTCGGCTGGTGCCGCGCGCCCACTCGACCACAGCGAAAGCAAACATTCCGCGCAGGTGCCGAACGCAGTCCGGGCCCCATTGCTCGAAGGCGTGAACGACGGTTTCCGTGTCGGAATGGGTGCGGAAGCGGTGCCCCAGCGATTCCAGCACGGTGCGCAGATATTGGTAGTTGTAGATTTCTCCATTCAGCACAACACACACGGTGCCATCTTCGTTGAAGATGGGCTGACGTCCGCCGGAAAGGTCAATAATGCTCAGCCGGCGCATGCCGAGGGCCACGGGCGGATCCACCAGGAGCCCTTCGTCATCCGGACCGCGGTGAACCAGCGCGGCCAGCATCCTGCGGACCGCCGCTTCCGCACTTTGGGTTGGAGCCGAACCAATCACTCCGCAGATGCCACACATTCCTTGCTCCTACAGTGCGGTGTCCGCGGACGGTGCCCAACCATTAAGGCGGGACGCACAACGGTGTTCCTGTGAGGTTGCTTGACGATTGCGGTCATGATTTTTCTAAAACAAAGATCTGCACGTTTCCACTGAGCCGAGGGTGAAATTCGACGATCCGAACCCCACAGTTGTGACACCACTTCTGAATTGTGTCGTGATGGAGGAAATGAACACGTGGCGTGATGAAGTAGTCGTAGAACAGGTTGCGTACGCCCCGCCAAGAACGCCTGCCGGGTGAACGCAGCCAGTGTACCAGGTAGTAGAGGGGTAAAGCAGTTGCGTGCACTACGGCCCGAGACGTCCGGTACCGCACCGCACGGCGAAATAAGCCTCCCGGAAAACAGTACAGCCATTCGTAGTGGCCACCGGGCCGGTACACGGCGAGAAACAGGACACCCCCAGAACGCAGGACCCGGCACAATTCAGAGAATGCCTGCTCGGGGCTTTCGATGTGGTGCAGCACGCCATCGGAAATGACCAGGTCCACGCAGCCATCGGCCAGAGGTAGCGCCAAGTTGTCGGCCACAATGCCGGGAAGTTGGCAGCGCTGCCGCAGTAGTCGAACCGAGACCAGGCTCCGGTCCACACCCACCGCACGAATCTGCCGATATGCTAAATATGTCATCACCCGACCAGGCCCACAGCCTACATCAAGAACAAAGGCGTCGGGCGGGAGGCGATCAAGCAATCGCAGCAGCACTGGAGAGATGATCGTTGCCAACTCATCTGGACGATACCGTTCAGTCCAATCGAACGGGTATTTGTCGTAGAAAGTACGCGGATCAGCAGTCAGCATGCTGGTTTGTTAGTACCATTTGGTACTGCTGTTCGGTGACCTGAGCTAGTTTATCCCAGCTAAGCGCTGTGACGAGGTCATGGCATGCAGAACGGAAGCGTTCCCGTAGCGCAGCATCGGTCAGCAGTTGTCGGATGGCCTCGGTCAATGCCGTCACCTCGCACGGCACCACCAACCCCACGCGGTTCTCGACCAGCCGGCCGATGCCGCAATGCTCGGTGACAATCACCGGCGTGCCGCAGGCCACCGCCTCGGCAGCCGTGTTCGCAAAATTCTCGTACCGCGAGGGCAGCAGGAAAACATCCGCATCTACCAGCGCTTCCAGTTTTTCGCGGCCGTACAACGCCCCTGGAAAAAGAACGCGCTCAGAACAGCCGAACTGTTCGCTCGCCCGCTTCAGTACAGGCAAATAGCCAACTTCGCCCTCCGACCCGGCAATCACCAGGCATCCAGAGGTCGGCAGCGCGCGGGCGAAAGCTTCGATGGCCAGATCGGCGCCTTTGCGTGGAATCAGGCGGCCGAGGAAAAGCAGCAGCGGCTCCTCCGGTGCGATGCCGTGCCTGCGACGGAACGCACCGCGCGGAGGCAGCTCGCGGAACTGGCGCAGGTCCACCCCGTTGTAGCGGAGAACAACCTGTTCGGCGGGGAAACCGTCGGCCAGCAGCTCCTCGTATTCCTGCTCGGAAGTGGCCACCAGCGCGCGCGCCTGGTGCAGGTAGTCGTCTCCGATCAGCCCGTGCCAGAGCCGCTTGAGCCGGAAGCTGCGGTCGATCGGACGGGTCATGCCCAGCGGTTCGACCAGATAAGGAATCCGCCAGCGGCGGCAGAAGCGAGCCACGATTGGCCCGAGCAGGTCATAGAGGCCGAAGATGTGCACCAGGTCGAAGCCACGCAATTCCCGCCGACAGAAGGAAACCAGCCCGGCGTTCCAGGTCGTGACGCGGTAGCGGAGCCACGGCTTCAGATAGATGGCTTCTACGGAACCCTGCCAGACGCGTCCCGGCGGCTGCTGCGGTCCGAGAGAGGTGGTCAGCACAGCTACGTTCTGGCCCCGGCGTGCCAGGTGTTCGGCCAGCGCGCGGACTTTGAAGGCGGGTCCGCCCAGATGGTGGAATGGATCGTACACCTGACTCACCATCAGGATGCGCATGGAGGCGTCCCGCGGCGACGGTTACGGCCCAGCCGCCTATTTTCTCTTGCTCCCGTTGGCCCCTAGCTTGCCCAGCTCTTGATAGAAAAAAGCGATGGATTTGATGCCACCAAAATAGTTTTCCAGATTCAGGTGTTCGTCGGGAGCATGGGCATTTTCGTCGGGCAGACCGAAGCCGATCAGGATGCAGGGCACGCGGAACGTGTCGTACATCTGCGTGACAAAGGGAATCGAGCCGCCTTCGCGGATGAACACGGCCTTTTTCCCGAAACCGCGTTCGAGTGCGCGTTGCGCCGCCTGGAAGAACGGATGATCGAACGGCGCCACCCACGGCTTGCCCATGCTGAGCACTTTGAATTCGCAAGTGACGGTTTTCGGCAGTAGCTTCCGAATGTGCCTTTCCACTAGCTTGGCAATTCTCTCCGGGTCCTGATTCGGCACCAGCCGCGTGGAAAACTTGGCCCAGGCTTTCGAAGGGATGACCGTCTTCGCCCCTTCACCGGTGTACCCGCCCCAGATGCCGTTCAGCTCGAGCGTGGGACGGCACCAGAGCTGCTCGATAATCGAGTAACCTTTCTCCGGCACGTACCCCGGCCCTTTCGCTCCCACCGTCTTCAGGAACTCTTTTTTGCTCCAGGGCAGCGCGTTCAGCGCCTTGCGCTCTTTTTTGGAAAGCGGAGCGACGTCCCGGTAAAAACCGGGAATGGCGACGCGATTGTTCCGGTCGTGCAGTTGGGCGAACAGCTCGCACAGAATGCGCAAGGGGTTGGGCGCGGGCCCCCCGAAAACGCCCGAGTGCAGGTCTTGCGCAGGGCCAGTAATTTCGATCTGGTAGTAGTTCAACCCGCGCAGACCATAGGTGACGGACGGAACGCCCTTGGCCAGCATGGACGTGTCGGAAACGACCAGGGCATCTGCCTTCAGACGGTCGCGGAATTTTTCCACGAAGTTCCACAAGTTCGTGCTGCCGGTTTCTTCTTCGCCTTCGATCATCACTTTCACATTCACCGGCAGCCGACCTTCGTGCCGCATCAGGGCTTCCAGCGCTTTCAGGTGGATGTGCACCTGGCCTTTGTCGTCGGCCGTGCCCCGACCGTAAAGGTTGCCGTTGCGCACCGTGCCCTGGAACGGCGGCGAAGTCCACTGCTCGAGCGGTTCGGCCGGTTGCACGTCGTAGTGGCCATAGAGCAGCACGGTAGGTTTTCCGGGCGCACCGGTCCACTCGGCAAACACCACCGGGTGGCCTTCGGTGGACACGATTTCCACTTTCTCGAATCCGGCCCGACGAAGCGCATTCGCCACCCATTCGGCTGCGCGCTGAATGTCGGCCTTGTGTTCCGATTTCGTGCTCACACTGGGAATGCTGAGAAATTCGAGCAGTTCATTCAGATGCTCTTGACGTTTGCTGTCAATGTATTCGGCAAGCTCCATGCGAAACTCCTTCCGGGCAACAGGCCTTCCACCCGGATGCCCAGCCGGCGGAAAGCTCTCCATTGTATCGCGAAGTCGAGGGGTAGCAAGACGAATCGACCTCCCGGCCGCAGGTGGTCGCCCCCGTTGCTGTTACGCAACGACGGTTGACGCTGCCGGACCGGCGGGCAAAGATGAGTACGGTATGGGTGAGGTGCAGACGCATTTTTCCGCGCCGCGACGCAGCTCGCGCGTGTTCATCCGCATCCCGATCCGCGCGTCCGGCAAAAACCGGCACGGCCAGCGATTCCGCGAACGATGCGAAACGATCGTGGTCAGCGCTCATGGCGCGCTGCTCTACCTGAACGAAACCGTCGAGCTGGGCACTCTGCTCACACTGCACAACCCCGCAACCGAGGAAGAACAGGAATGCCGCGTGGTCTACCTGGGAGATGCCGGCCCGAAGGGGCAGCGCGTGGGCGTGGAGTTTTTGAGTCCTTCGCCGCACTTCTGGTGCATGGAATTTCCTCCCGAAGACTGGTCTGCACATCCCTCCAACCCGCCGCATCCGAACTGATCCAAAAACATTTCCCGCCCCGCCGCTCGACCGCTCAGACCGGCACGGAAGTGCGGCAAATCTCTCCAAGGCCCGCAGTGGACGAAAATTAATGGTGGGAGCGGGTCAGCAGACGCTCCAGTGAGCTGCGGTCGTAGTAGACGCCGGCCGCGATCACTGCCGCGATGCGACGCGTATGGCGGATATCGTCCAGCGGGTTGGCCTCGAGCAGCACCAGATCGGCCCGCTTGCCGACCTCGATGGTTCCCGAGCAGTGCTCTTCTCCGAAGAACTGCGCCGCATTTCGAGTGGCGGCCTGCAAGGCCTCGCCGGGAGTCAAGCCAATCTCGGCCACCAAGCGCTCGAGTTCTTCGTGCAGGCTGGAGCCGGGACAAATGAAGCGAGCCCCGAAATCGGTTCCGGCCAGGAACCGGACGCCGGCTCGATGCAGGCGGCGTAGCCGCTCCACGGCACCCTGGTAGACAGCGACCCAGTCCTGCGGCTGTTCGAACTGGTCGAGCAGGCGCTGCAGCCGCCAAGCGTCGGCGAGGCGCGCGGGGACAGCACGACTGCACGCTTCGTTTGTCTGGCTCGGTGCCTTCAGGCGCTGGTCCATAAGCTCCGGAGCCAGCAGACGGGTGGCGTGGAAGGTGACCAGCGTGGGCACCAGGTAGCCCTGAGCTCGCTTCGACACCTCGGCAAAGCGATCCACTTCCGCCAGTGGCAGTGCGGCTTCCTCCGGACTCATGAAAACGTGCTCGAAGCTTTTCTGTCCGGCGGCGGCTGCTTCGTGAAGAGAAATGCCCTGCGGGGTATGTCCGGTCACGGGCAGGCGGACGCGGTTCGCAGCGGCGACAATGGCATAAAAAATTTCCGCCGTGGTGTTCATCCGAAACTTGATGCAGGCAACACCCTGCCGAGCCAGCTCGCGCACGGCTTGCTCGGCCTGCTCGGTGTCACCGACCGAGATGCGTTCGGCGCGAATCGCGTGGAGCTGATCGCGAAAAGGAGGCTCCAGCACGTTGGCTAGTCGCGCGAGGATCTCCAGGAAGCGCGGGCTCTCCAGGATTCGGCCTGCCGTGTAGATACGCGGGCCGATGCGCGTACCGGTGGCGATTTCCTGCTGCCAGGCACGCACGGCAGGGAAGTCGCCCCCGAGGTCACGCACCGCAGTCACCCCGTGGGCAAGGAAAACAGGAAGCAGGGAAGGTTCACCCATACTGAGATGGACGTGCATGTCCCACAGACCCGGAATCAGATACCGGCCCCGACCTTCGATGACGCGCGTCTGTTCGGGAGGACTCCACGCACGGGCATCGTGAATGGCCACGATGCGGCCCTCTGACACCAGTACGGTGCGGTGCGGACGCGGAGGAGCACCAGTGCCGTCGATGACAATGACGTCGGTGAGTGCCCAGCTTTTCGGCTGGCTCGTCACAGGAGACTGTCCTGCGCTCCTGCCCACCACCGCAAGCAAAGCAGTCAGCCATACCATCAGCAGAATTGGAAGGCGTCGGAAAATCATGGGCATACGGGCTCCGGGTTCCCACTCTAGCTACGTCTAGCGGGGCAGTAATCTTTCGTCAGATGATGGGGACGGCGCTCGTTTACTACTTTGCGCTGCGCAGGCTTGCGTGTAACCGATTTGCGTATAACGGGCTCAGTACTTGACAAGTAACGATGAGTCAGTAAATTCACAGCAGTGATTTCAGGAGGACAGCAATGCAGAAAGAACGAACCGTTTGGCTGGTAGCAGCCGCTGTGGCGGTCGCTGCTTCCGTGGCGGTGCTAGCGTTCGCACAGGCGCCGGCGGGAAGCGCTATCCAGTTCCCGGCGGGTTACCGGAACTGGACGCACGTCAAGTCCATGGTCATCCACGACAAAGCACATCCGCTGTTCGATGCCTTCGGCGGCATCCACCATGTGTACGTAAACGAGCGCGGTGTGCAGGCCCTGCATCAGGCAAATCCACAATATCCGGATGGAAGCATTTTTGTGTTCGATCTGCTGGAAGCGCGGCTGGAGAGCGGCGCCTATGTGGAGGGCGGCCGCAAGGTGCTGGCCGTCATGGTGAAAGACTCGCGAAAGTACGCAGCGACAGGCGGCTGGGGGTTCGAAGCGTTTGCCGGTGGCGACCCGACCCAGCGCGCCGTCAAAGATGCCGCCACCGAGTGCTTCCAGTGCCACGCCGCGCAGAAAGCTACCGACTACGTCTTTTCGAAGTGGCGGCCATAGTGCGGCAAAACCCGAGTTGGCACTGGCCGCAGTTTGTGCTAAATTAGAGCTACCTCATACACTCTCTTGATCCGACTCCTCCGGCTCACAGGCCGGAGCGGTAATTCGGGCCCGGGATGCACCTCCGGGCAAAGTCCATCCCCGACACGGACTCCGCCCATCCGGGCCCGATCTTTTTTCCGTGCACCGAGCAGTTCCCCGCCCAGTCCGACCGTTCAACTCCAGCGTGCGAATCAGGTAGAATGAAGCTGCAGGCGCGAGCCTGCAAGCCATGCGTCCGAACTTTCCCGCACCGAAACGATACCGCGCCGTGCTGCGCCAGAGCCGCGAACTGGCGCCGGAAACGATGCACCTGGAATGGGAAGTCACCTCCGGCGGAAGGTTCGATTTTCTCGCCGGACAGTTCATCTCCATGCTGCTGCGGCACAGCGGTCAGGAGCTGACGCGGGCGTACTCCATCGCCTCGGCACCGGACGACGGGCGGCGGTTCGACCTCTGCTTGAACCGTGTCCGCGGCGGTGTTTTTTCCAACTATCTGTGCGACTTGGCGCCCGGAGCGGAAATAGAATTCAGCGGGCCACACGGTTTTTTTGTGGTGCAGCAGCCGCTGCCGGAGCGCCTGGTCTTTCTGGCCACCGGCACCGGCATCGCCCCGATCCGCGGCATGCTGCAGGACCTGCTCGGACGCGGCCTGCCCGAAAGCACACAGGCCTGGTTGATCTTCGGGGCGCGGCACCCGGAGACGATCCTCTACCGCACCGAGTTCGAACAGCTCGCCGTCCAACATCGGAATTTTCACTTCGTGCCCACCCTCAGCCGGCCGCCGGCTGACTGGAACGGCGCGAGAGGCTACGTGCAGGAGCAACTTCGACTGCGGTTCGGCGGCATGCGCGACTTCACCGCGTACATCTGCGGACTGAAGGCGATGGTGGACGACGTCCGCGCCATCCTGAAGAACGAATTCGGACTCGACCGCAAACAGATTCACTACGAAAAGTACGACTGAGCGAAGCGAACCCCGGCCACCGCGCGAGCTCCTCCGGTGGTCTCCATACGGAGGAGCGAGCTCGCCGTGGCTAGACCGGTTTGCGCGCGGTGATCGTAACGGCGACACTGCGCACGTCGCCACCCGGCTGAAACTGTCCGGGGCGCTCGGCCACAATTTTGACATCGGTGAACCCGGCTTCGCGGATCGTCGCCAGATAGTCTTCCTCGCGCAGCGCCCCGGAGACGCAGGCACACCAGTTCTCCGCGGTCGCAGAAGCGCGAAACGCCGCTACCGCCTCCGGCGTGCCGCGCAGCACGATGTCGGCCACCGACAGCCTTCCGCCCGGCCGCAGGACTCGGAAAATTTCACGATACACGGCTCGTTTGTCCGGCGTCAGATTGATGACGCAATTGCTGATGGCCACATCCGCCACAGCATCAGCGAGTGGAAGCCGCTCGATATCGGCCTGCTCGAAACTGACCTGGCGGAGCCCGGCCGTGGCGGCAATTCTCCGGGCGCGACGGACCATCTCCGGCGTCAGGTCGAAGCCGTAGACGTGGCCGGTCGGCCCGACTCGGTTCGCAGCAAGAAACGAATCCATGCCGGCGCCCGCACCCAGGTCCACCACAATTTCCCCCGGCACGAGGTCAGCAAAACGAACCGGATTGCCGCTCCCTTCGCCGAGATAAGCGCCTGGCGGCACGGAAGCGATTTCCTCGGGAGAGTAATCGGCGATAGGTAGCTCCTGTGGACCACAGCAGGCGGTCTCTGGCTGGGTGAGGTTGCGACTTCTGGCCACCGCGCCATAAATGTTGGTCACCGCGGTGTGAATGGCTTCTTTGTTCGCAAGGGTCTGGCTCATGGCTTCTGTTTTTGCTCCTTTCACAGATTGATGTTCGTCTATCTATACATCGAAAAAATATTCACAGGTCCTTCAGCCACTGGCCCAGTCGGTCGAGGGCTTCTTCGTTGCGTCGGCAATAGAGCCACCGGCCAACCCGGCGGGTCGTGATCAGCCCCGCCTCGCGCAGCAGTTGCAGATGGTAGGTGACGGTCGGCTGGGTGAACCCGAGTTCCGCTTCCAGGTCACAAACGCACATGCCCGGGTCGGAGGCCCGCACCGTGTTCAGCGTGCAACAACCCCGGCGCTTCAGCAGCTCCAGAATCCGTCGGCGCGTGGGGTCAGCCACGGCTTTCAGTTGCAATCCCGCTTTCTTGTCGGACACCGGGCGCTTCCCCGCAGCTTTCATATAGAAAATTATCTATGATTCGAATCTGGTTGTCCAGCGAAATCTCTACACCAGGTCTGCTCCGCTCATGCGCGGCGCTGGGGATCGGCCGAGCGATACCAGGCCACGAACCGGCGCAGGCCCTCTTCGAGCGGAGTTGCTGGCCGATAGCCGAGCCACCGCTCGGCTTTGCGGATGTCGGCCCAGGTGAGCGGAACATCGCCGGACTGGGCAGGCCGGTACTCGCACCGGGCCGTGCGTCCAGTGACACGCTCGAGCACCGCGACGAGATCGCGCAGCGTCACGGGATGAGAGTTGCCCAAGTTGAAGACCTCGAACGGCGCCCCCGACGGCGTTGCAGTCGGATCGAGCTCCAGGGCGGCGAGCATGCCGGCGACAACATCGTCCACATAGGTGTAGTCGCGCCCGCTGGAGCCGTCGCCGAAGATCGGCAAAGGCTGGCCGGCTTCGAGCAAAGCGACGAACTTATGGATGGCCAGGTCGGGCCGCTGGCGCGGGCCGTAGACCGTGAACAGGCGCAGGCAGATCACCGGCAGGCGAAATAGGTGTGCGTAGGTGTAGCAGTACGCCTCGCCGGCCAGCTTCGTCACTGCATAGGGCGAAACCGGACGGAGATCCGCCTGACTTTCGCGGAACGGTGCCCGCGCCGAAGCCCCGTAGACCGAGCTGGAAGAGCCGAAAATCAGCTTGCGAACACCGAATCGGCGGCAGAGCTCCAGAACATGCAGCGTGCCGGTCACGTTGATGCGTTCGAACAGCAGCGGTTGCTCGACCGAAGGTCGCACGCCGGCACGCGCAGCCAGATGCACGACCGCGTCGGGACACGCGGCTGCGAACGCGCGCTCGAGCGCAGCGAAGTCGCAAATATCGGCCGGAAAGAATGCAAACGGCGCAATTGCGCGCAGGTCTTCGAGATTGGCCTGTTTCCAGGCGGGGGCGTAGAAATCGTCCAAGCGGTCTACGATGGTGAGGTGGACGCCGCGGCGCAGCAGCGCTTCGCAAAAGTGCGAGCCGATGAAACCGGCGCCGCCGGTGACGAGAACGCGAGCGAAACCAGACATGAGCCGACCGCTAGGCTAGCAGGAACATGCCGGGTTGCAAAGCGAGGATGGCGCCGCCACCGTCAGGAAACAAAAGCGCAGCCCACGCGCGGGCCGTCGGGCCCAGCTCGAACGTACGCTTTGCGCAGGTTGACCTTCACCGGCGGCAGAATGGGTACGTGAAGCACCGCTCGGAAAAGATT
Source organism: Acidobacteriota bacterium (assembly GCA_037442425.1). Taxonomy (GTDB): domain Bacteria; phylum Acidobacteriota; class Terriglobia; order Acidiferrales; family UBA7541; genus DSGC01. Next base: position 49,743 of record JBBIQG010000005.1, read on the forward strand.
GGGGGTCTGTTCGGGGTTGTCCATCTGCAAGGCCACGCCGCCATAGCTGAGGTCTACGACGCGAGCTGTCGGGCCACCTTCTTCACCCAGCACGGCGTAGGCACGAGTGCCGGACAGCGAGACCCGCTCCCACCGGCGACGTTCGACTCCCGCGGCCGGTTTGGCCACAGGTTCCGGGCGCGGGGAAGCAGTGGGACGTTCCACCGCTGCTTCGCGGCGGGCGGCCGGCTTCTGCAAGGGCTGCCCTTTCATCTGGTAGAGGCGCTCGTCCGCAACCCGCATCAGCGCTTCCTTGGTCTCGCCGTCCTCCGGGTAGACCGCGATGCCGTAGTCCATGGCCGGCAGCAGGTCGAGCTTCATCGGGAGTACCGCTGCTTCGTAATTCGTGCGGACGCGCTGAGCCAGCTTGTGAGCGTCGTCGGCATCGGCCTGGGGCAGCAGCAGAGCAAATTCATCGCCGCCGATGCGAAAGGCATAGTCGGACGCACGAATCGAACGCCACAAGGTTCGCGCGGCCGCTTCGAGCACGCGGTCGCCCTGAACGTGCCCGTGGCGATCGTTCACCTCTTTGAACATGTGGAGATCGAGGATAATCAGGGCCAGCGAATAAGCATGGCGTTGCGCGCGGTTCAGCTCGCGCGTGAACTGTTCGTCGAAGAGCCGGCGATTGTAGAGGCCGGTGAGCGCATCGGTGGCCGCATTGATCCGCAACTGCTTCAGCTCTGCATACTCCATCAGAATGGGCAGGCGCAACAGGTCGGCAGAAGCCATCACGGAAACCAGCGCCGTTTTCAGCGAAACCGGCTTGCCCTGGCTTTCGGAGAGCTCCTTGCGGCGTTCGAGCACCTGCTCCCAGTAGTGCAGCGCCAGCTCCTCGGTCAGCTCGACGTGGGCGACGGTGCGGAAAAAGCGCTGCAAAAACTGGGCCCGCGCTGGACGTTCCAGCCCCTCCAGCGTGTCGACAAGCAATTCCAGAAAAGTGTCCTCGGCGTTCATCAGGGCTGGGTGCGCAGATGTTTCTCAGGTGTCCTTTCCTTGGTGCGCAACATCCCGCGCACACACTTCCTCTCTAGAACTTTCCAAGCAAACAGCATACCATCACGAAAAGTTTCTGCCGGTGTACGGAAAACTGCAAACCGAAGAAAAGTGTCTTCAAGAAAAAAGTCTTGCTGAAAAATGGAACCGGGTGGGACAAAAAGGCATTTTCGCTGCATCCTCGGCCCGTGCTGGGGCACGAAAACTCCAAAACTCATCACAAGCAAGACCGTCATTCGAGCGGCTTAAGAAACTCCACCCCCAGCAAACGTACTTCCTCAGCCATTTGCAGGCGCCGGACCCTCGCGGGAATCGGAGCAGCGGGCGGCGGCAGGATTCGGCTGGCCGGTGTGGCCGGCGCGGGCACCGTGAGCAAGAGCAATTCGTCAATGTGAAACAGCCGCGTGGTGGCCAGAAAAGCCCCAACGGCACTTATATTCAATGTCTTGGTCAGGTCCAGGAACTCTTCCCCTTTGGCATCCACGCCGCGAAGAAAAACCGGAACCTGCAACCGGAGCCTCGGCGAGCGCCGCCGCTCGGACAAAGAAAAGTTTGATAGATCCGTCCCGAACTTCTGACGAAACTCAGTCATCGCTTTGGTACTCTAGTTCTAGTCTTCGCTTCTTGAAGCAATTAGAGTACAAATCACAACAGAGGAGTCTACATTGAACTATTCCTTTTACTTTCAAGCATTTAATTCTGTTTTCCACAAGTGGAAAACTATTTCCACAGGATAATCGGATTCCTTTGAACAACTTCTTTTCTCAAATTGTGCAAAATAGAACGCATTTCCCATTGACACGAATGTGCCCGTCTGCGAGTATTCTTTCCCGCTTCCCGCTGTAAGCAAGTCAGCTTATCAACCATAAGGAACTCCTCATCAAGGCGAAACACAAGTTGAAAAATTCGCGGGGTGTCCGGGGAGGGGCTGTTTGGGTAAAGCCATCACGCTTGAGCAGCAAAACGGGGGCGTGCTCGCCCTTTCGCTGATCTCTTCGCTGCTGGACGGTTTGGACCGGCCACTGCTGGTAGCGGAGCGAAGCGGTCGCATCTTGTTCGCGAATCTTCGCGCCCAGCAATGTCTGGAAGAGCATGGTCTCAAGCCGAGCGGGCCGGAGCGCCCGAACCTGTTTGCCGAGCTGTTGCGGCTGGATGCCCGCAGCGTGTTTGTCCCGCTGGAAAGCGGCGAGCAGGAAGTCTGTCTCCCGGTCGAATGCCACGGTGAGCCGGTGCGGATGCGGATCCGCTGGTTGCCAGAGCCGGACTGGCTGGTCGTTTACATCGAACCGTCCGCTGTGGTGCCTGCGGAGAGCAACTTGCAGCAGACCATGCAGGAGCTGCTGCAAGAACGAGAGATTACCTACCGGAATCTGCTGGCCGCCTACCTGCGGTTGCAGGAAGTGAACCGGCAAAAAACCGTGTTTCTGGCTTCGGCAGCACATGAGCTGAAAACTCCGCTGGCGGTCATGAAAGGCTATTACGACCTGCTGTTGTCCGGCTCGCTCGGCAAACTGAACGAAAAACAGCGCGACATCCTGCAGGAATCCAAAGAAAGCTGCGAGCGACTGGTGCGCTTGGTCTCCATGTTCCTGAACTACTCAGCGCTGGAGAGCGGCAAGCTCGTGTTGCACATTCGCCGGAATGACCTGCGGGACTGCATCGAAGAGATCGCTTCGCGCTGGCACGATGCCGCTCTGCGCAAGCAGGTGCGACTGGAAACGAATCTGGCCCCCGAACTCCCTCCGTTCAAATTCGACTATCAAAAGGTGCAGCAGGTCATCGTGAATCTGCTGGACAATGCGCTCAAGCACACACCGGCGGGCGGCCGGGTGCAGATCACGGCCGAACCGCACTTCTGGGAGCGACGTAGCACACATCTTGTGCCGGCCGTGGAACGACGGCGTGCTCAAGCAACGCAGTTCAACAGCGTGAAGGTTTCTGTGACGGACAGTGGTACGGGGATCGCCTCGGAATTCCATCAGGAAATTTTTGAGGACTTCGTGCGCGTGGACCGCTCTTCCTCTGGGATGGGCCTGGGGCTGGCCATCGCCAAGCGCCTGGTTCAGGCCCACCGCGGCAAGATCTGGGTGGACAGCGAGGTCGGCCGCGGCGCCACGTTCACATTTCTGCTGCCCACCGATCTCGACTGACGCGCAGCCCTTCAGGAGGCAGGCAAAGCGATGACTGAGAAAGAACGCATCCTGGTCGTGGACGACGAACCGAGCATCCGCAAGTACCTGCAAACGCTGCTGGAAGTGGACGGATACCAAGTAGAAACCGTCGCCAACGGCAAAGAGGCTCTCGAACGCATCGGCGCTGGTGAACGCCCGGATTTCATCATCCTCGATGTGTTGATGGAGGAGATGGACGGCCTGGAGACCCTGCGCAAGATGATGCAGATCGACCCCACCCTGAACGTGATCATGCTCTCTTGCTCCAACGAGGTGGGCACGGTCGTCGAAGCGATCCGCCTGGGCGCCCACGACTACCTGACGAAACCGTTCGAGAAGTCCGAGCTCGATGCGGCCATGCTGAAGTGCCGCCAGAAACGACAACTGCGCGCCGAAAACCAGGCCCTGCGAGAATACTGCGAGCGGCTGACCGAAGACCTCTGCTTCCTGGCGGCCAGCCCGCAGATGGTGAAAATCCGGCAGCAAATTCTCCAGATTGCGCCGGTGGACGTGCCGGTGTTCATCTCCGGCGAGAGCGGTGTGGGCAAAGAAGTCGTGGCGCGGATGATTCATCTGCGCTCGCCCCGTGCCCACCAGCCCTTCGTGAAGGTGAACTGTGCGGCTCTGCCTGGCGAGCTGCTCGAATCGGAGCTGTTCGGCTATGAACAGGGCGCCTTTACGGGTGCCGTTCGAGCCAAGCCGGGAAAATTCGAACTGGCGAACAAGGGAACGATTTTCCTGGATGAAATCGCCGAGATGCCCACGCATCTGCAGGCGAAGCTGCTGCACGTGCTCCAGGACAACCAGTTCTCGCGGCTGGGCGGTCGACACCTGGTGCACTCCGACGTGCGGGTGCTGGCAGCCACCAATGTGAACGTGCGGGAGGCCATCCGGTGCGGCCGGTTCCGCGAAGACCTTTACTACCGCCTGAACGTGTTCTCCATCCACGTGCCGCCTTTGCGCGAGCGGACGCGCGAAATCCCCATACTGTTCCAGCACTTCCTGGAAAAGTACGCAGACAAATACAACAAACACCCGCGCCAACCCTCTGACCACCTGTTGGAAGCCGCCATGCGCTACCCCTGGCCAGGCAACCTGCGTGAGCTGGAAAATTTCGTCAAGCGTTATGTGATTCTGGAAGACGACGAATCGAGCTTCCGCGAACTGCTGGAAATGGCCGCAACCCGCCAGCGAACTTCACCGCGGGAGGAATCAACCCAACCTCGCGAGCAGAGTTTGAAAGAACTGGTGCGCAGCTTGAAGGACGAGGCGGAAATGGAAGCCATCGCCGACGCACTGGAAAAAACCAACTGGAGCCGCAAAGAAGCAGCGCGCCTGCTGGGCATCAGCTACAAGGCCTTGCTCTACAAGATGCGCCAGTTCAAACTGGATGGTGGGCGGGGACCTCGTTCGAGCCCAACGACTCCTATGCCGCGAACCGGATAGAAGCTCTGGGCTGCAATCTGTTGCACATTCATCGCACGGGAATGCCTCGTCTGCCCGTGTGGAAATCTCACGACCCGGTGCAAGTGCAGCCCCCAGGCATTCCGTGTCGGAAGTAAGGGCGGAACGCTGAGGTAAATTCTTTCCACCTGTGCGGTACCGGAGTGGTTTACTGTTTGTAAAAACAGGGTTTACTTGGGTTTAGGGGTTCGGGGAAACTAGGCTGGAATGCAGGGCAACAAATTCACAGGCCGATCCTTCTGGCAGAGGAAAAGCACAGCTTTGGCATTGTGATTGCTCGTTTCAACTGATACGAGCAAGGCGCAATCTGAATTTTCGAAAGGGGCAGCCCTATTTTATGGCAGAGCGCCGTATGGCTCGTCGGTATGAGCTTTCTCTTCCCGTCGTCATTCGCACGGCTGCTGAACCGGAAACGGAGCCCAGCAGCGGGCGCACGCGAGATATTTCTACGCGCGGCGTCTACTTCACCATGCACCGAGAATTGGCGCCGGGCATGGAGCTTGATTTCACGCTGACTCTACCGGCTGAAATCACCCGCGGCCCGGAAGTTTATATTCGCGCTCACGGCCGCGTCGTACGTGTCGAGCGGCGACAGAACGGCGAGATGCCGGTCGGCATCGCCGCGGTCATCGAAAAATACGACATTATCCGCGCTGAAGCCGGATTGGCCTAGCCGCGCGCGGATTCTCCAGTACGGACGAAACTTCGCGGGCCAACCCTCTAAAGCAAAGATTCGTCCAGTCGACTTCGCGTCGTCTCCCGATTTTTCTGCATTCAGCCCTAATCCGTCCGGACCCAACGGCTGCACCCGCTGGCCCGTATCGTGCCGGAACACCAGGCGCCACTGACCTCGGTTCAGCGCGACGAAGAAAATTCGCGATCAGTGAGCCGCTTGATTTCTTCTAGAGAATACCCGGCGCGATCGAGCTGTTCAGCACGCTGTGCAATGCGCAGGCAAAGCGGACAGCCTTCGGCATGGCGATCGCGAAAGCAATCGAGTGCATTCTGGTGGCCCTGGCTCCAATAGCAGCCACAGTAGCAGGCCAGTCGCTCCAGCACCGCCGGACGTTCGCGGGCGATTCGGTAACCTTCCTTCCACGGCGGCGGGATCAGAGCAGGATCGAGCGTCGCCGGCCGAGGCTCGTGAGGAATGGCGGGCAGCGCCTCGGTCGTGAACAGGTAGTGGATGGGGCTGGAAGCTGGGGAAAGCCAGTGCCAACCAGCGAGCAGACTGGCGAGAACGAACAGAACGAGCAAGCTGTCTCGCAGCCAGTGGCGACTTCGGAATCGCAGCCGTGGAGCAGGTGCGCCGGTCATCCCGAACAGTCTAACATCGTTGCTGGAGAGAGGCGTCAGGAGCTGCGATAGAGGCCATGGCTACGGATGAAGGCCGCGACTTCGTCCGGCAACAGGTCCGCGACGGATTCGCCGCGTTGGATTCGCTCGCGCACTTGGCTGGCGGAAAGCTCTTCCAGCACGGCAGGAATCCGCAGCCGGTGAATCCGCGAAGCGTAGGCAGCCGCGGGCGCATGCGGGGGCAAACGGAAAGGGCCTCGACGGTCCGCCACACCCAGCTCAAAGCGTGCAAACATTTCCGCCAGCGCACGTGCCGGGTCTGCGTAGGGCCAATGAAGCAAAATCCGTTCGGCAGCGTCGCGACCGACCAGGAAGAAAAATCTTGTCTCTGCGGGATAGTGGGTCCGGATAGCTTCGTGAATGTCGAGCAGCAAACCACCCTGCGTCACCGCTGCAGAGAACCGCGACTCGGCCGCCACGGCGGCACGCAGCATCTCCGCACGCTGCTCCAGCGAGGCTTCGGGCACCTGGCGGTGCGGTGGTTGCTCGGGCAGCACGAAGAGCACTTCGTGCAATGCGAGCTGTTCCAGGGCTGCCGTGCCAATGGCCAGGTGACCGCGGGTCGGTGGGTTGAAGGTGCCGCTCAACACGCCAAGCCTGGGTGCGGACGGTGAAAGAGCTGAAATGCCCTGTGGTGCCCGGTGAATCCAGCGAAATCTCTGGGCAGCAGCTTCCAGAATCCCCCTCCGAAATGCGCGGATACCCCGGGCGATTCTAGAAGGCTGCACCCACGGAGACAACCCAGCAGCGAAGGATTCTGGTTGCGCAGCGGGCACTGTCGGCATACTATTTCGGCAGCGATCTCTGCCGGTTCGGACAGGAGGTCCCCATGAAAGTCGCGGACCTGATTGAATCGCGCAAAGAAGTCTACTCCATCCCCGACGATATGACCGTGCACGAAGCCGCTCGCTATCTGCGGGAACGGGCCGTGCGCGCAGTCGGGGTGCGAGACCAGAAGGGCAACCTGGTCGGTGTCGTCTCGCAAAGCGATATTTCGGACAAGGTGGCCGCCGAGAACAAGTGCCCCGCGTGGATGCGGGTTTCCGAAATCATGAGCACGAATCTGATCATCGTGCCGCCCGACGCTTCGCTGGACGAATGCCTGCGCCTGATGGAGAAACACGGCATCTACCATCTGCTCGTTGTGGACAAGAAGGCCGGCTACCGGGGAATGATCTCGGTGCAAGACCTGCTGCGGGTGATCGCTTCGGACCACAAGGCACGGGCCGATATGCTGGAAGCCCTGATCTATCCCCAGCGTTGACGCCCTTGCCAGCACCTCACGAAGCAGGAGACGGGAGGACGCGAGACGGCTCCACCGTCGGCCCGCCAGCGCGCACGCGGCTCAACAACAATCCCCCCGTCACGAACAGCACCAGCACCGAAAGAATCGCCAGGCGCTGATTGCCCGAAGTGGCGGCGGAGATCTCTCCGAACAACAGCGGCCCCAGCACCGCTGCCGACTTCCCGCACAAATGATAGAAACCGAAGAAATCGCCCTCGCGGCCGGGCGGGATCAGACCCGCCATGAACGCCCGCGAGGCCGCCTGGATCGCACCCAGACCGCTGCCCGCGAACACCGCAATGACGAAGAACTGCTCTTTGGAAGTGACAAAATAGGAGGCAGCGACGACCGCAATCCACTGCATGAGCAGCAGCAGGACAACGCGGCGCGGGCCGAGCCGGTCGGTCGGCCGAGCCCACAGATAGGCCCCCGCCAGCGCCGAGATCTGCACGATGGCGAACAACAGGATCAGTTCGGAAGTCTGGAACCGCAAGGTGGTGCTGGCAAAGGCGGCGGCAGAAACGATGACCGTGTTCACACCGTCTTCGTAGAAAAAGTACGCCAGCAGGAAACGTCGCGTTTCGCGCATGCGCAGAATGTCGCCGAAAGTACGCCAGGATTCGCGCACCCCGGCACTGGCGGCGCGTCCGACACCGAGCGGGGCAGGACGATCCCCAGGGAGCCATAAAAAGGCAGGGAAAGAGAACAGGAGGAAAGCACCGGCAATCAGAAGCCAAGTCAAATCGAAATGGCCGCGCTCGGCCAGCGGAAGAGCCACGACCAACGCGATCAACGAACCGGCATAGCCGGTGGCAAAGCCCCATCCCGAAACCCGGCCCTGGTATTCCCGCGGAACTAGCTCGGGCAGATAGGAGTTATAGAAAACCTGGGCCCCCTCAAATCCAACGTAGGAAACCACCGTGACCACTAAACCCCACAGCGCCATGCCCGGCTCGACCGTGGCATATAAACTCACAGCCCCGACAGACATCAGCGTGTAGGCGAGCAGCAGCCGCTTGCGCACACCAGCGTAGTCTGCAACTGCTCCCATCATCGGCGACGTCGCAGCCACAATCAGCATCGCCGAGGAAATCGCGCGACCCCACCACTGGTCGCCCAGTCCCTGCTCGTTGCCGACAATCACCGTGCGGTAGTACACGGTCCAGAGCACCGCGGGCAACACTGCGTAGAAGGAATTCGCAAAGTCGTATAGACACCAACTGGCGAGAACTTTGCGTTGCATGGACGGGGAGGACACCGGCAAGTATACCCCGGCCGGGTCTCCGGCGCGAGCCTTGCCTGGTTCAAAAATTCATCGGGCCAGTTCGTCAAAAACAGACTCTGGACGATACGGAAACAAGAAACCTCTTTTCGGACAAAACGACCTCCATCCAGCCAAGGAAATAAACTTCCTCGCTATGAAAAGTTTTTCCTTCCTGAACCTAACTGTTGCACCTGGACTCGGCTAGGCAAGCAAGCGGCGGGGGTGGAATGGGAATCATCACTAAACGCTTTTTTTACATAGAAATACAAGTGTTTCTGCGGATTTTTCTGAAAACTTCCACAGGACGGCCATTTGACTCGTTTTTGGCGCGCAGTGTGCATGGAACAGTGTGGATTGAACAGACACATGTCTGCTACTGCCCAGCTCAGGCCCTCGCTGTCGGTTCCGACAAACGACATCCCGCCCGAGCACATCATCTACGGCCGCTCGGAAGCGATGCGAGCGGTGCGCCAGAGGGTCGAAAAGGTCGCCACGGCCAACGTTCCGGTGCTCATTCGCGGTGAAAGTGGCACGGGAAAGGAAATGGTGGCCAAGCTGCTGCACCGGCAGTCGCCGTGGTCAAGTGGCCCTTTCGTGAAGGTGAACTGCCCGGCGATCCCCGGCACCCTGCTAGAAAGCGAGCTGTTCGGCTACGAAAAGGGCGCCTTCACCGGCGCCTATGGCACCAAGCCCGGACGGGTGGAGATGGCTCATCGCGGCACGCTGTTCCTCGACGAAGTCGGCGAGCTCGAACCGGCCCTGCAGGCCAAACTCCTGCAATTGCTCCAGGACGGACAGTTCTGCCGCATCGGAGCTCAGGAGGACAAAAAGGTAGAAGTGCGGGTGGTGTGCGCCACCAATCGTCAACTCGAAGACGAAATCGAGGCCGGGAATTTCCGGCAAGACCTGTTCTACCGCATCAACGTGGTGAATATCGAGCTGCCACCGTTGCGCGAGCGCCTCGTCGACATACCGGACCTGGTGAACTACTTCCTGCAGGTGTACGGCGGAAAATACAACCGGGCGGTCCAACCTCTTTCGCAGCCATTGATGCGGCAACTTCAGCGGTATTCCTGGCCCGGCAATATCCGTGAACTCGAAAACCTGATGAAGCGATACGTGATCCTAGGCTCGGAAGATGCCATGGCCGAAGAACTGGTGGCCCGCGTGCAGGAAACAACCTACCTGAACCCGCACATCCCGGCAGACGGCTCCGTCTCCCTGAAGAAGCTGACCCGGCAGGCCGTGCTCGAACTGGAACGGAAGGTCATTCTGCAAGTGCTCGAAGCGAACAGTTGGAATCGCAAGCGTGCCGCGCGGGCGCTGAATATCAGCTACCGGGCTCTGCTCTACAAGATCCGCCAAGCCGGCCTGCCGGCAAAACGAGCACGGTCCCACTCGTTTTCCGTCGGAGAACTGGCGGCAGAACAGTCAGCAGACTGAAGCCGTCCTCCATCTGTTTCCAAACTGAACTGTTTCTTCGACCCAGTCGGCGCGCATACCTGACCGTCCGTGCGTCGGTGTAAAGAATCCCCTCAATTTCCATGCGGCGAGCCGTCGAAGCGAGCTGGAGAAACCGCGGCCACGTGGCCGTGCTGACGTTCCCACTCCAAAAATTCGCGGAACGGCACAAACCAGCCTGTGCGCAGTAGCTCGTCGAGGCGGGCTTCCATCTGTTCCAGATTGCGGTAGTGGCGCAGTCGCGACTTCCAACGACCCGACAATCGTGGTTGCGCCGGGTCCACCTCCCAGGGATGGAGATAGATGAGCACCGGGCGACGCTCGCTTTGCTGCACGCGACGAACCGCCCAGCGAGTGAACCACATCGGATACAGCCGCAGGTACCCACCGCCGGCAACGGCCAGGTTGCGACCGGCCAACCGTACCGTCATTGGCGGAATCTCGTACAGGCTTCGGCCGGCTGCAAGTTCCCAGCGAAATGGAAAGCGGGGTGCTTCAGGAATTCCGTAAAGATCGTGCACCACGGGAAAGACGCTGGAATCGTAGAGGAAACTTTCTTCGGCCAGAATTTCGAGCGCCCAGAGCGTGCGGGGCACGACGGAGAAGGTGGGAGCACGATAGCCAACCACCGGGACACCGACCGCATCTTCGATGCGCCGCACCGCGCGACGCGTATCGGCGCGGAATTCTTCCGGTGTGAGCCGCCAGAGTGCTGCGTGGCGGTAGCTGTGGCAGGCGATCTCGTGTCCGGCAGCAGCGATCTGGCGCAGCAGAGCAGGTTCGCGTTCAGCGATCCAGCCGAGGATGAAGAACGTCCCCCGGGCACCGTGCCGTGCGAACAGTTCGAGCAACCGCTCCGTGTTCCGCACCACACGACTGGGAAAGCTGGGCCAGTCTTCGTATCGGACTCGATCGGCGAAGGCTTCGACATGGAAATAGTCTTCGACGTCCACACTGAGCGCATTCGGCCGCCCACAGCCCGGCGGCTCGGCCCGGCGAGGTATTGCCGGCTCGCAAGGGGCGGGGGGCGTGACGCCGTAGACGCTGCGGTCGTGCATCGATTCAGTCCGAGCTTCCCCCGAGCTGCGCCAGCGCTTGGCGGGCCTCGGAAGACTCCGGATGCTGTGGTGCCAGTGCCAGAGCGCGCTCCAAATGCCGGCGCGCCTTCTCCGGCTGATTCGACTTCTGATAAGCCAATCCGATGTGCAGGTGGTAGGTCGGATTGTCCGGGGCCTTTTCCAGAGCTTCTTTGAGCAGGTCGATCGCCAGACCGTAGGCTCCTTTGCGGTAGTAGGCCAGCGCCAGCGTGTCGGCCACATTGGGCAGTTCCGGGAGTTTGCTGCGGGCGGTCTGAGCCAGCGAAAGGGCCACGTCGACGTTGCCGCCACGCTGCAGCAGCAGATAGGCCAGATTGTTGGCTGCGACCGGATAGTCCGGCTCCACCTGCAGCGCCTTTTCGTAGAGCTGCTGCGCGCGCTGCCAGTTCCCACGGGCTTCGTCTTCCAGCGCAGCAAGCAAAATGTAGCCGCGCACATCGCGAGGATTTTCCTGGATGGCTCGTTCGTAGGTGGTCACGGCGTCGGCGACCGAGCCCTGTGAAGCGAGCAGCGCGCCGAGCGTGAGGAAGGCCTCCACATTGTTTTTGTCGAGCTCGATGGCGCGCTGCAACTGCTCGCGTGCGCGGTCGTTCTGTCCCTCGGCGGCGAGCAGTCGGCCATAGAGCAGCCGATGCGGGCTGCTGTCCGGCACCTGAGCAATCTGGCGCTCGACGCGCTGCAGGGCGCGGTCCGGACGCTTCTGTTGCACAAAAACGGCCACCAGGCCACGCAGGGCTTCTGCATGGGCGGGGTCTTTCAAGAGCGCGGTTTCGTAAAGCTTTTCCGCGTCGGCAAATCGCCGCTGGAGCAGACGCATCCCCGCCAGACGGGTATAGACAACCGCAGAATCCGGCGCCAGGCGCAGCGCAGTATTCAGGTCAGCTTCTGCGGCCGCAAAATCCCTGCGGGCAATCCGAGCCATGGCGCGCAGCACGTAGCCGTTGGGTGAGTACGGTTCCGCCGCAATCAGTCCTTCGGCGCTGGAAGCTACCAGTTCGATGTCGTTCCGGCGCAGGCCAACGGCAGCCAGTGCCTGCAGCGCTCCACTCATGCGCGGATTCACCCGCACCGCCTCGCGCCATTCGCTTTCGGCACGGGCCAGGTTGCCGAGCTGACTGAATGCTACACCCAGGTGGTAACGGGCAATGGCGTTGTTGGCGTCCGATTTCACTGCCGACTGGAGCACCTGAATCGCGTCATCGTACATTCCGCGGCGATTCAAAATTTGTCCGCGGTAGATCAGAGCTTCCAGATCGCGCGAGTTTTCTTTGAGGATCTCATCGTTCAGCCGGGTCGCTTCCTCCAGACGGTTCCGGAGAATCAGCAACTGGATCAGGTTCTTTTTGACGGTCAGGTCGCGCGGGTGCTCATCGTAGAGGACGAGAAATTCCTCCAGGGCGCGATCCAGTTCTCCTACGGCAAAAAGGAAATCACCGAGCAAACGATACCCTTCCGGATTGTTCGAAAAGCGCGGCTTGGCCTCCCGCAGAACCTGTTCGGCACGTTCACGCTGATTCCTCCCCAGGTAGAGCCGAGCCAGCGCTGCCACCGGAAGGTGATTGCTCGGTTCGAGCTCCGCAGCCCGAGAGAACTGTTCTTCGGCACGATCCCACTTCTGCTGCTGCTGGTAGAAATTGCCCAGCGCCAGCCGCGCGGGCACCGATTGGGGGTCCAGCTCGATGGCACGCAGAAAGCTGGCTTCGGCAGCCGCAACTTCCCTAGCACTGGCCTGCAAAAAGGCCAGATTCAAGTAGCTTCGTGCGCGGTCGGGATCGAGCTGGATCGCTTTCTGCATCTGCTCCAGCGAGGCGGGCAGATTCTGCAGCGCAGCGTAGGAGTTGGCCAACAGAATGTGCGCATCCACGTTGTTGGGGTCACGTTGCAAAACCAGCTCGGCCCGCTCCTGAGCTGACTGGAATTCGCGTGCGGCGAGCAGCAGATTGCCCAGTTCGATCTGGGCCTTCAAATTCTCCGGAGCCAGGTCGACGGTGCGCAGAAGCTCCTGATAGGCCGCTGTCCAGGCACCCAACCGCATGTAACACTGCGCCAACTGGTAGTGGGCTTCGGCAAAAGCTGGGTCCACTTGGACCGCGTTGAGATATTGAATGGCCGCTTCCCGGTATTTGCCGGCTTCGAAATAGCGCGTGCCGCTCTCGAAATATTTTTGCTTGCGGACGTTGGGATCGCGAGAGCAACCCGCAAGCAATCCCGCTGTCAAACCCACCAGAACCGCCAGAACTAACCAGCGAGGTGCACGCATCGGAAAATCCACCCTTTCCTGAATTTCGCATCTCTTAGCCCGGACAGATAGCCCCGGCTGATATAAAAATGCTTCGTTGCAAATGTTGCAATTCCCTCGCCACGAAAAAAGGGAGGCGAACCATCCGCCACCCTTTTCCTATGCCACTATAGCAAAAGCTTTTCCGCTAAATCAGTGAGGCAACGATGGGGATCGAAACAGTTACAGCGAAACACAGCTAGGGAAACTACATACCCGGAAGTGGAAAAGATTTTCCCTTTTGTCCCCAGCAACCAGACTCACCCGCTGATCCCAAAAACCCGTTTTCATATTGTCTTGCGACGCCGACGCCACTGCCGACCAATAGCGACCAAACCGCTGCCTACCAAAGCAAGCGTGCCGGGCTCGGGGATGAGCACGCCAGGAACTTGCTCCGAGTCAGTGCCAAACAAGAAAATGACCCCGAAGACCGTAGCTCCCGGAGAAAGACCTGGGATGTTCAGGTTGAATGTAGCGGCCGTTTGCAACCACGGGTCCGGAGACCCCGGAAACACTCCCGTGATGGAAGCATTGGCTGCACTGTATGTGCCTCCGCTGTCTGGAGGACCGATCAACAGATTGGAAGGAGGTGCGAAGGCATTCCCGGTGTTGGGACAGATGGTGCAGATGGACAGACCACCACTGGAAGTCTCGGTCTTCCAGCCTGTTGAACCGGATCCGAGATTGGTGATCGTTCCATTGGAATTGATGTTGATCAAATTGGAGCTGCTGCTCATGATGGTGCCGGAAGTGCTCCCATCGCTGAAAATGATAATCAACCCGCTCACGGCTTGGCTGCGGCTCGTGGGGTTGGACAAATTGTTGGTGAGCGTGACGGTCACAGTACCGCCCGCTCCTATCGTTATCACCGCAGAAGCACTGACCGGCTGACCGCCGGCTGTGGACCCACTGCCAGTTTGCCATTCGCTGACCGAGTCAGCACGCAACGCCGGAACACACAAAAGCCCCATCATCCCCACGAAAAGCAACCGCATCCATAATTTTCTCATGTTTATCTCACCCACCCTTTTTTTAGGGACATCGATCTCCACACAGTTGAATATTAAGTTTTTCGAGCAACTTATGTGCCAAATTCAAAAAAAACTTCCCAGCAAAAGTCACTAACCTTATGCAAAATCATGAGATACAAAGGGGGACGCACTACAAAAGCCAGAGCCAAGCGATGAAACATTTTGATGTGCAAAGAGTTGCAAGCTTTGCGAAGCCTACCGGCATAGGTGATAAAAACTCTCCTTTGGGAAGGTATGACGGAAACCTCTCAGAACACGAACTATTCGGGGATGAATTCGCGCAGCTCGGGGTAGATTCGGCGGGCGAATTCGACGGCGCGCTGCTCACTCTGCTCGACAGACTCTCCTCTTCCCACCGGACTGATGACGCGAACCAAGGCACCATCGGTACGATTGAAACGGATAGCATCTGCGACCAAGAAAAACTTGGCCCAGTATTCACTGGCTACCACGCGCCCATGGGCCTGGTACCAGTAGAGAACGAACTGGCGGTCTAATCCCTTGGCGATGATGTAACGGTTCACCGTGATCGGCGCGCGGTCCGGCAACTCGATCGTCAGGCGACCCTGCTCGACAGGAGCCCAGCCGGCTCCGGGCAAACAGTTCTGTGGGGAATGGATTGTGGCTCCCGTGCGCTGGCTTTTGAAAAAGACGATGAACAGATCCACCGGTTGTTCTTCGGAATTGCGTTGATAGAGCCGTACCAGGTAATCATCGGCGCCGAGCACCTGCTTGACGTCTTCGGCGATGGAAAGATCGCGACCGACCCACTCATCGAGGACATGAGGAAATTCTCTGAGCAGCTTCCGCGGCGGCAGTTGTTCCGGCCGGCTGCGCGCCTCGAGAAAGACCGCCGTGCCAATCAGCAGAACCAACACAGCAAGGAAGCGTATCCAGGGAATCGGCTTCACCGAGTGCTCCTTCTCTTCCACTGCTCTGCGAGCATGCGCATAGCCCCGTGCAGTGCAAACAACAGAAACAGAGAAATCAGAAAGACCACCAGTCCAGAGAAGGTGTGAAAGAATCCCTGCGCCTTTTCCGGCTCCCAGTAATGACCCAGCAAGCCCGTTCCGGCGACGCGGAAAGAATTGGCCAGCACCGCCACAGGCACGGCACTGAGCACAAGCACAGTACGGCGGATCCGATTCGGTTCAAGCAAATGTCCGTAAATGATGGCCAGGGTGATGAGCGAGACCAAGGAACGAAGACCGCTGCATGCCTCCACTACTTCCAGCATCATATACGGCAACTGGATGACGTTGCCTTCCAACAGAACGGGCACCCGGGCACCGGCCAGCAACGTGGCCGCCACCTGCGAAGCCAGCAACTGCAACGGGAATGCGATCCGGTTGTAGATAATCGAGGGAATGGGAATCATCAGAAAAAGACAGGCCAGCGGAAACAGCAGCGCACGGAACCAGCTCCAGCCGAAAAAATGGATCACCAGTCCCATCAGCAGCAGCACCAGGGAGGACCGCTGCAGAAACAGCTCGGCGCCCAGCACACCCACAATCAGGATACAAAGCGAACCGGCAATGACCACCAATCCCAGCCAGGAAGGTTGCACAGGAAGCTGCGCGAGCCGGTGGCGTCGCTGCCAGATTACGAAGCCGGCAAACAACGGCACAAAAAAACCGTGCGAGAAGTCAGGGTCGTACCACCAGTCGCGGACGAGCAAAGAAATCACACCAGAATAAAGAAACCCTACGGGCAAGGCCAGTAAGGCAGCAGGCCAGATCCATCGACGCAAATCAAGTCGGCTACCGGACTCGGAAGCCATCCAGCGCTCGGTCGCAGTGTTCATCAGCGGCGAACAGTTCTTACGGATAGCCGCTTTGTGCAATCTCTCTGCCATCCGAAGAAAGACTGAACAGTTGTAAACCCTTTGCTGTTAATAAAAAACCGGAAAGCGATAGATGGTTATGTGGAAAACTATTTCCAGAGTTAAGAAAATCGTTTCCGCTCGACAGACCAGTGCGCAGCCCCGGCAAGTCGGCTCGATGTTCCGTGGCAGTTCTTAGATAAAAAAGAGCTTATCTCTGGAATTTGCCGAAGACACCGGCGAGTGCGAACGAAGTGCGAGGGAAAATTGTTGCCACTTAGTGGAAACATGCTCGCACCTGTAGTTTTTCACCGATAGAAGTTGGGCGGAAGTAGCCACCCTCAACTCATTTTCATTAAAAGAGTTAAGCACAGCAGCCTCTTTCCCCGCAAAACCATCCAGGTGGCATCCGCCGTGCTAGCTGTTTGTTTGCCCAAAAAAGGATTGCTCTGACCGTTCGGAATATCCCGGAGGCAGGGATGGAACTACTCAAGGTAACGGAAGCCATGGTGGTTGAGGAGCCGCTGGCCGGAGCGGAGGTGAGGTCGTTTGTTTGTGGGAGCAGCCCGGCGATGCAGGCGCTGGAGCGGTTCATCGAAGACATTGCGCCCACCGACATTCCGGTTTTGCTCCAAGGGGAAAGTGGAACGGGCAAGGAAGTCATTTCGCTGGAGCTGCATCGGCGTTCACGGCGGAGCCAGCAGCCCTTCATCAAGGTGAACTGCGCGGCACTGACGGATCTGCAATCGCTCGATCGCCTGCTGCGAGGGGATCCGGAATACGGCGGGCATGGTTTTGGTGGAACGCTGTTTCTGGACGAGGTGGCCGAACTGGATCCTGCCTTACAACCGAAGCTGTTGCACGTGCTGCCGGAAAGCAATGGAAACAGGTCGTTGCCGGCGGCGCGCCTGATCTGCTCGACCAGCCGCCACCTGGAAGAGTTGATGCGCGCCGGTCGCTTCCGCGAAGAGCTGTACTATCGGATCAACGGAGTTTGCCTCCGACTGCCGCCGCTACGCCATTGCAAGAAAGACATCCCGTTGCTGACGGAGCATTTTTTGAGAAAGTACGCGGACCTGTTTGGCCGTCCGCAACCGGTGCTGACGTCGCGAACCCTGCGCACCCTCATGGAATATGCCTGGCCCGGAAACATTCGAGAACTGGAAAACACAGTGAAGAAAATGGTCGCGCTGGGCGATGAGCGCGCAGCACTGGCGGAGCTGAACTGGCAGACCACTGCTGTGCGAAGCGAGAACGGTGGGGCCCAGAGCATCTCCCTGAAAGAAGCGGCGCGGGCCGCTTCCCGGCAAGCCGAACGCGAACTGATTCTGAAGGTTCTGACGCGTACACGCTGGAACCGCAAGCGGGCCGCTCAGGAACTGCAAATTAGCTACAAGGCGCTGCTCTACAAGCTGAAACAGATCGGCTTGGATGAATCCACGGCCACTTGAGGGAACTGCAAGGAAGAAGAAAAGGAGTGCGAACTATGCGAATCAGAACACTGCTGCTTGTGCTGCTGCTGACCGGGGCACCGCTTCTGGCACAGCAGACAAGCAATCGCACCAGGACAGAATCCCAGGGGAACGGAAATGGAGCACGTGCCTCCGTGCCAGGGCCTTCTGCTGACTATCGAATTGGCCCGCAGGATGTGCTGACCATCAGTGTATGGAAGGAGCCAGAGATCACGCGCACCGTCCCGGTGCGTCCGGACGGGAAAATTTCCCTACCGTTGCTGAACGACGTGCAGGCTGCCGGCCTGACTCCGATGGAGCTGGCCGAGAGCATCACCATCGGACTGAAGAAATTCATCGCCGATCCCCAGGTGACGGTGATCGTCACCGAGATCAACAGCCGCCACTTCTATGTGCTGGGTGAAGTGGGCCGCCCGGGCGCTTATCCGCTGCTGCCCGGAATGACTGTGCTCCAGGCGCTTTCGGGCGCCGGCGGATTCTCGCAGTGGGCGAATCTGAACGAGATCTACGTCCTGCGAAACGAAGGCGGCCAGCAGGTGCGGTACCCGTTCAAATACAAGGATGTGCTCAAGGGAAAGCGGACCGAACAGAACATCGAACTCAAACCGGGCGACACGATTGTCGTCCCGTAAAGGGGGAGAGATGACACGGAAACTGTTGGTGGCAGGCATCACCTTTGGACTGCTGCTCTGCGTCCCCCAGGCAACGGCCCAGCAGAAAGAGCCAACCCGCGACACGCGCGTCAGCAATCGCGTGGAGCCATACGGGCCCGTGGAGCCACGGGAAAGCACCAGTGCGGCTCGCAATCAGGAAGATCCTCTGCCTGCGCGGCAGCAGACGGAAGCCTCTCCACCGCCGCTGACAGGCGTCGAAGCCGTCACCCTGCAGCGGATGGGGCAGACACGGAGCTACTTTGTTCCTTATTTGCACCTGAGCCAGACCGTAGACACAAACCGGCGCGGTGTGACCGTCGGAGACGCGGATCTGTTTTCCTACAGTTTGTTCAACGCCGGCATCACCGTGGATCGCCTCTGGCGAAACTATCAGCTCACCGCACACTACTCGGGCGGCGGGCTGATCCCGAATCGCCGCAGCGATGCCCAGGACCGGAACCGGTTCTTTCACCAGGCCGGGTTCACGCAACGGATCACCTTACGCAACTGGCAGTTTTTGTTCAGCGACTACTTCTCCCTGCTGCCGGAATCGGCCTTCGGTCTGCCCGCGGGTGGACTGCTGAATCCGAGGGATATCGGCATCGGCCACGGATTGGGAGAAGGCGGCCCCATCCTGAACACATCCCTGTTGCCCAGCCAGGCTTTCTTCAGTGGGGACAGCCGGCGGATCAGCAACGCAGCGGTCGGACAGGTGCTGCGGCAGTTGACGCGACGCAGCTCGGTCACCGCTTCGGGTGC
The DNA here is from genome assembly GCA_037442425.1 of Acidobacteriota bacterium. Classification (GTDB taxonomy): domain Bacteria; phylum Acidobacteriota; class Terriglobia; order Acidiferrales; family UBA7541; genus DSGC01. The sequence goes on from JBBIQG010000005.1 coordinate 68,891, forward strand.
GTTCGGCGTGCTGCATTTTCTGGACGGTGACCTGCTGGATGGGCGCAGCGCCAATTTTTCGGCCGGCTACAACTATCTGATCGGCCCACAGGACACCTTGGCCGTTGGATACACGTATGGTCGGTTCTGGTTCATAGGTTCGGATCTGGTAGTGACCTCGCACAATCTGCATCTGGGCTATGGGCACCAGATCAGCGACCGCATGGCTCTTGTGGTTTCCGGCGGCCCGGACCTGCTGATCCAGTCGGCGCCGGGCGGGTTGCGCAACGAGCGGCTCTCTTGGTCGGTGCGCAGCGTGCTGAACTATCAGTTCCAGCGCAGCACGCTCTATCTCTCGTACTACCACTTCTTGAACGGCGGCTCGGGCGTCTTCACCGGCGCCCGGACCCACCACGTGGAGCTGGGTTGGAACCGGCAACTCACCCGGCATTGGGGCTGGAACACGCGACTGGCCTATTCGCGGAATTCAGAACTCGCTGTGCTCGGAACAGACGGCCGACGGTTCCACTCGGTCCTGGGCGGCATGAGCTTCGGACGGCCCCTGGGCCGCTACACGGATATTTTCTTCAGCTACGACGTGCAGCGACAGCAATCCAGCTTCCCCATTTGTGTGGGAACTGAATGCGGACGAGTGATGCTGCGGCACATGTTTGGTATCGGATTCCGGTTCGGCTACCGGCCGATCGAGATCGAATAGGACATCGAAGATGCGGGAAAGAAAAACATCCCGCAATCCAAAAGTCGGGGAACCATGCTCGGACATCGTGAATTGACGATTGAAGAATATCTGGAGATTGCCTGGCGGCGCATCTGGGTCATCGTCATCCCTGCGGTGCTGGTGTGCGCGGGATCGTTCGGATACTCGCTGACGATCCAGGATCAGTACACCTCGCAAACGCTGGTGCTGGTGGAACAGCAAAAGGTGCCAGACCGATTCGTGCCTCCAGTGATCACCGACGAGCTGAATCAGCGCCTGGGTACGATGCGGGAGCAGATCTTGAGCCGTTCACGGCTGCAGCCGTTGATTGACCGTTACCCGCTCTTCAGCGAAGAACAAAAGGCGCAGGTGCCGCTCGAGGATTTGATCAACCGACTGCGCCAGGCAATCAAAGTCACCCCCGTGCAAACGCTTCCTGGGGCGGGCGGGAGCCAGGGGCTGCCCGGGTTCTACATCAGCTTCACGTGGTCCGACGCACATCTGGCACAGCAGATCTGCCAGCAGATCACCTCCATGTTCATGGAGGAAAACCTGAGGTGGCGTGAAAGCCGCGCCCAGCAAACCACAGCGTTTTTGCAGAAGCAGTTGGACGAGGCCAAGGCCAAACTGGACGCCGAAGATGCTCGGCTCGCCGAATTCAAGCGGCGCTACATCGGACAACTCCCCGGACAGGAGCAGACGAATCTGAACCTGCTGATGGGTCTGAACACTCAGCTCGAAGCTGTGACGCAGATGATCAACCGCGCCCAGCAGGAAAAGTCGTTCGCGGAAACCCAGTTGCAACAGCAACTGGCAGCTTGGCAGAGCACGCAGATCGGCACGAATCCACGCACGCTGCAGGACGAGCTGGAGCTGCGCAAAAAACAGTTGATCGATCTGCAAGCGCGCTACACGGAAAACCATCCCGACGTGACGCACATGAAGCAAACCATCGCAGACCTGGAGCGAAGAATCGCCGAAGCGGAAGCCAATCCGCCCCCAGAAAACGAAGTACAAAGTAGCCGCTTGATCGAGCCGCCACAAATTCAGCAGTTGCGGAGTCAAATCCGGCAACTCGATCTGACCATCCGTGAAAAAACCAGGGAGCAGGAACGGCTCCAGGAGCAGATCAAGGTCTTCCAGGCACGGGTACAGCTCAGTCCGATGGTGGAGCAGCAATACAAGGAATTGACCCGCGACTACGACACCGCACAGCGGTTCTACAACGAACTGCTGGCCAAAAAGGCGCAATCCGAGATGGGACAAGCGCTCGAACGCGACCAACAGGGTGAGCAATTCCGGATCATGGACCCGGCCAATCTACCCGAACGGCCTTCCTACCCGAACCGCTTGCAATTCGCGCTGGGTGGATTGCTGGCCGGATTGGTGCTGGGCGGAGGCATCGCCGTGTTGCTCGAGATGCGGGACAAATCCATCCGCAACGAACGCGATATTCAGGCGCTGCTCGGGCTGCCCACGCTGGCGCTGCTGCCCATGGTACAAGAGGCCAACGGCAAGTCTTCCCGCTTCTGGAAGAAGGAAGTGGCGCGAGTGCGGCCTCCATCGCACGCGCAACAAGCGCGGGTCTGAGGGCGAACTGATGTACAAAAAACATTTCGGTCTGCAAGAAAATCCGTTCAACGTCAATCCGGACCCGCGCTATCTGTTCCTGACGCGGCACACGCAGGAGGCCCTGGCCTGCCTCACCTACGGCATCCAGAGCCGTAAGGGATTCATTCTGCTGACCGGTGAAGTCGGCACCGGAAAAACCACGCTGCTGAACAAACTCCTGGATTGGCTGCGCCGCGAGCGGGTGGCCACAGCGTTCGTGTTCAATTCCCGGCTGAATGTTTCGCAGTTTTTCGACTTCATGATGGCCGATTTCGGTATCCCGTGCGACACGAAGCAAAAAAGCCAGGTGCTGCTCAAGCTGAACCAGTGGCTGCTCGACCGCTACAAGGCCGGCGAAACCGCCGTGCTGGTCGTCGACGAAGCGCAGAACCTTTCGCCCCAGGTCTTGGAAGAGATCCGCTTGCTGACCAATCTGGAGACGGCCACCGAAAAACTGCTCCAGATTGTCCTGGCAGGGCAGCCGGAGCTGGAAGAAAAACTCAATCAACCGCAACTGCGCCAGTTGCGCCAGCGCATCACTCTGCGCGCGAAAACGCACCCCCTGAATCTCGAGGAATCCCGGGGATACATCCACGAACGGTTGCGGATCGCGGGTAGCGACGGCCGAACCATCTTCCTGCCGGATGCCGTGGAAGCGATCCATCGGTACTCGCGCGGCATCCCGCGGGTAATCAATCTGCTGTGCGAACACGCCCTGATCAGCGCGTTCGTCGACGGCCAGGAAACCGTCGACGCAGAAACCATCAGCGAAGTTGCGCGGGAATTCGACCTGGACCGGATCGAGCCGGTGGCGCCAAAAGTTCCCGACCGATCGAACGGCGAAAACCTCACCCTGATGGAAGCCCTGAAAGCGCTGGCCACCCTGGTGGACCAGATGCGTGCGCCAGAAGAACCGCAGCCAACTCCGCGGGAAAGGAAGCTATGAGCCGGATTCACGAAGCCCTGAAACGAGCTGAAATGGAGCGAGCGGCACAGCAGGCACAGTCGGAGACCGGTGTCGCCGCCCGTTTTGAGGCTACCGCGGTCCCCTTTGAACGGGCGACACCAGCGGCCGATGCTCCGGCGGCCACCGAACCGCCCCCCCTGACCCTGGAGACGCTGCTCGAGCGCTGTCCGCAAAGGGAGTGGCATCCGGACCCGAAGACGATGTTGTTCCTGCAGCCGCATAGCCACCACGCCGGCACCGAGGAGTTCCGCACCTTGCGTGCACGACTCTACAAAGTGCGGGAAAAACACCCGCTGAAAACGCTGCTGATTACCAGCGCGCTGCCCGCCGAGGGGAAAAGCTTCGTGGCCGCCAATCTGGCGCAGGTGTTCGTGCGTCAGCATGAGCGGCGTGTCCTGCTGATGGACGCCGACCTGCGCTGGTCGCGGCTTCACCTTTCGCTGGGCACGAATCTGCATCCCGGTCTGAGCGATTACTTGCGCGGCGACGCTGACCTGTTCTCGATCGTGCAGCGGAGTCCGCAAGGCAATCTGTTCTTCATCCCGGGGGGACGCTCGGCTCCCAATCCGAACGAACTGCTCATCAACGGACGCTTGCGGGAATTGCTCCAGCAAATGGCGCCTCTGTTCGACTGGATCATCATCGATTCGCCGCCCGCGATCCCCGTCTCCGATGCAGCGCTGCTGGCGGGACTGGCCGATGGTGTGTTGCTGGTGGTGCGCTCGGCGCAAACGCCGTTCGACCTGGCTCAGAAGGTGCGGCAGGAATTTCGCGATAAACCACTGCTGGGAGCCGTGCTGAACTGCGTGCCCCCAGGAGCCAGCTACGGCTCCTATTACCAGGATCGGTATCCCAAGAACGGGAAACGGAAGGACTTAGGACAACCGTGATTCGACTGTTCAGCGTCTACTATCCGGCTCGGACACTGGTTCTGTTCGGTGCCGAGGCTCTGATCATGACTGCCTCGTTGTTGCTGGCTATTGTGCTCTGCTGTGGGTCCGACGCCTACCTCATCCTGAACTATGAAAACGGTGTGGCCAAGGTGCTGGCGGTGAGCGGTATGGCCCTGCTCGGCTTCTACTACTTCGATCTGTACGATCTGCAGCGGGGCCGGAACGAACTGTACATCCGGCTGCTGTTCGCGCTGGGCGGACTTTCCCTGCTGCTGGCCGCGGTCACTTATCTGTTTCCCGCGTTCCTGATCGGAAACAACGTGTTCACGATCGGACTGCTTCTGGCGACGGCAGGATTGCTCTCCTGGCGCCGGTTTTTCGAGTGGCTGTTGCAGAAGTCGTTCCTGCGCGAACGCGTCTATGTGCTCGGCAGCGGCGAGCGTGCCCAGCGTCTGGTCGAAACCCTGCGCACGCGCCCCGAACTAGGTATGGAGGTGATCGGCTGGGCCGGCGCTCTGCAAAACGGCTCGCTGAACCGTGAGACGCTGGGACATCGGCTGACCGAGCTCGCGCGCTATGCGCGTGTGGACCGCGTGATTGTTGCGCTGGAAGATCGGCGCAGCATCATGCCCGTGCGGGAATTGCTGGAGCTGCGACTGCAGGGCGTCAAAATTGACGATGCCACCGCATTGCTGGAGAAAGTCTCCGGAAAAATCGAAGTGGACCAACTGTATCCCAGCTGGCTGATTTTTTCCGAGGGCTTCCGCTTGAATCCGACGTTTCTGCTGGCGCGTCGGCTGGTCTCGATTCTGATTTCACTGGTGCTGTTGATCCTGGTACTTCCCCTGATTCCCCTGATCGCCCTGGCCATCCGGCTCAACTCGCCCGGACCCATCTTCTACCGGCAGCGGCGCGTCGGACAGTTCGGCCGCGTGTTCTACTGCTACAAATTCCGCACGATGCGGGCGGACGCCGAAGCCGACGTCGGACCGACCTGGGCCGGCGACAACGACCCGCGGATCACACCCGTGGGACGATTCCTGCGCAAAATGCGGCTCGACGAACTCCCTCAATTGTGGAATGTGCTCCGGGGCGATATGGGGTTCGTCGGACCGCGCCCGGAGCGGCCCGAGTTTGTCGAAAAACTCGCCGTGCACATTCCCTACTACCATCTGCGGCATATCATTCGGCCAGGCATCACCGGCTGGGCGCAGATCAACTACCACTACGGTGCATCGATAGAAGAATCGAAAGAAAAACTCCGCTACGACCTCTATTACATCAAGAACATTTCCCTCTCGTTGGATCTGTACATCGTGCTGCAAACGATCAAGACCGTGGTGTTGGGCCGCGGGAGTCGGTAGTGAGTCGCGCTGTTCAATTCGAAACGATGCTGGATTCCGTCCCGGCAACCTGGGAGCGACCGGCCCGAGAGCGTCGCTGGGACCTGGCGTTCCTCGGCCTGCTGTTCTACCTGGTGGTGGAATACACCCGTTTGAGCGCGATGTACCCCGCACTTGCGCCACTGCAGGTCGGAAAGATTGCAGTGGCGCTCGGCATCGTCGGATGGATTCTGGCTCCGCGGGCAATTGCCCGTCGTCCTCCCACCGCCCTCTCGATGGACCGCCTGCTCCTGCTGTTTCTGGTCTCCGTCTTGTTTGTCACGTTGCTGGCCGTGCACAGCGACCGGGCTTGGACCGGATTTTTCGACATTCTGCGCTGGCTGGTGATCTATTTTCTGATCACCCGAGTGCTGACCAATGACTGGCGGATGCGCGTGTTCCTGCTTCTCCTGCTCCTGCTGAACCTGAAAATGGCCCAGTTCGTTGTCCGCAGCTATCTCATGCTGCTGGCTGCCGGTGTGCCCGGCTGGGCGCTGGCCAAATTCGGTGTGGGGGCGGGCTCGACCGGCTTCTTCGCCAATGCCAGCGACTTCGGAGTCGGCATGTGCGTCATCTTCCCGGTAGCCGGCTATCTACTCTTCGCCAGAAACAGCAAACTCATCCGCATGCTTTTGTTCGCTTCTACGTTGACCTTCCTGGCCGCGATTCTGGTCTGTGGTTCCCGGGGAGCACTGGTGGGTGCACTGGCTTCTGGCGCAGCAGCACTCTTTCGGAATCCCAAAAAAAGTGCCGGACTAATGATGTTGGTGATCGTGATCATCGGAGTGATCTACTTCTTGCCCGAAGCCAGTAAAGACCGCGTGGAATCCGGGATGAACTGGGAACAGGACGGTACAGCCAGCCACCGCATCTATCTCTGGAAGCAAGGGTTGAAGATGTTCCGGGACTACCCGATTTTCGGGGTGGGCCCACACAACTACCCGATCGTTCGCTTCGAACACTACAACGAAAACGATCCTCATCCCGGACCGTTCGTCTCCCACAGCGTCTACATCGAAGCGCTGACCGAACTGGGACTGGTGGGACTGGTGCCCCTGATTCTTTTGTTCGTTTTATTCTTCCGACAGAACGCGCTGACCCGAAAGCACATTCTGGCTACCGACCCCGCAGGCAAGCAGAATTTCTTCTACTGTCTGGCCCTCGGACTCGATCTCGGGATGATTGGATTTATGGCCAGTGCGGCATTCGTTTCGGTTCTGTACTACCCGCACATCTGGCTTCTGCTGAGCCTGAGCACCAGCCTGCACACCATTGCCGCTCAACCCAAGCCGGTTACGCGAATCGAAAAAGCCCGCGTGGACGAGACGTCTGAGGAAGAGTTTCTGGTACCGACCACACGCTGAATGCATGGAACGATGCTAAGGAGATTGCCACCTGCGGGAGTGCCGCTTGGCGGGCGGGTTCTGCTGACCGCTCTCAGCAAAGCCATGGCGGCCAACGGAACGCATGAACGCCTCCTGCGGACCCTGGAGTCTCGGCTGGCAGTGCCGTACGTCTACGCGGTAAACACCGGACGCACAGCGCTCTGGGTCGCGCTGCGTGCGCTGCACCGATTGCGGCCAGAGCGCAATGTCGTGGCCATACCCGCGTACACCTGCTTTTCGGTGCCGGCGGCTGTGGCTCGTGCCGGCCTGCGGATGCAACCGGTCGACATCCAGCCCGAAACACTCGACTTCGACTATGCCCACCTGGAGTCCTTGCCGGAGAAAAATCTGCTGTGCGTGGTGGCAGGCAACCTGCTGGGGTGGGTGAACGATGTTCCGCGCATCCGACAGATAGCTGCTGCCAAGGGCGCCTTCGTGGTGGACGATGCTGCTCAGGCCATGGGAGCCACGCTTCAGGGACAGCCGGCAGGCACGATGGGAGACGTCGGCCTCTACAGCCTGGGCCGGGGCAAGGCGCTGCCGGCGGTCGAGGGCGGGATTCTCGTGACCCGAGACACAACTATCGCCGAAGCCATCCAGTCAGAGCTGGTGCAGTTGCCGCCGGCCTCGTGGCTGCACACCGCCGTCGTGGCCGCTCAGATGCTTGCCGGCGCACTGTTGCTTCACCCTGCGCTGTACTGGCTCCCGGACTCGCTCCCCTTCCTGAAACTCGGCGTGACGGAGTACAACCCGAACTTCCCTCGCACGGGACTGTGTAGCGTCTCCGCAGCGCTGCTCGCCGAGAGGCAACCAGAGCTGGAGCGGTTGAACCAAATTCGACGAACGAACGCACAGGCGCTGCGTGTTGCGCTGCAAGGCAGCTCGAGTTTCCAACTGCCACAGCCGCTTCCGGGCAGCGAACCGGTATATCTCCGCATGCCGGTGCTCGCAGCGACTGAAGAGATTCGCCGAGCTGCCCTGGCGCGCTTGCAAGCTGCCGGATTGGGCGCGAGCGGATACTACCCCAGCGCAGTTTGCGACATTCCAGCAGCGTCAACGCATTGGTCGGCTGCACAGTGCCATTGTCCCGCTGCGGAATCGCTGGCGCGTCGGTTGATCACCTTGCCGACGCACCCGCTGGTGACGCTGCGGGACCGCGAAGCCATGATCCGGATTCTGCGGGAGTTCTGACGGATGCGAGCACCAGAGGCGATACGGAATCATCCGCAGCCGCATGCTGTCGATGCGACCACCCGACCCAGCGCCTGGTCGGCGAAACAACCCCATCGCCATCGGGCTGCCCCCGGGTGGAGCCCCGTCGACCACGAAAGAGCTGGAACGATGAAAAAACGAGTTCTGATCATCTCCTTCGATTATCCGCCACGCCGAACCAGCGCCGTCCACCGCATGACGGCAATGACGCGCTACATCACCGACCACGGCTGGGAACCAACTGTGCTGACCATACGGGAGGAGCGCGACGCATCCGAGCCGGCTCTACTGGAAAAGCTGCCGCCTCATGTACGTATCGTTCGCACACCATATCTGCGTTTGATGCAGTTGGACAACCAAACTGCAACCTTGCTGCGCCGTGCCGGGTTTTTGCCGGCAAACAGCAACAGGCGTGGGCCTTCGCTGATCGGCCGCTGGTTGCGACAGATGGCAGCGCTGGTGCGTTCCACACTGTATTTCCCCGACGAAACGGCCGGCTGGATTCCGTTCGCTCTGCTGCAGGCGGTCCGCCTGCACATGGAGCGGCCGTTTGACCTCGTCTACACAACCACACCCCCCCGCGCGGCACCAGTGGTAGGCTTGCTGCTGAAGGATTTGTTCGGGGTGCCCTGGGTTTCGGAATTCATGGACCCCTGGTACCCCAAACCGCAGCGGCTGCGCGCACGGGCCGACTCCTGGCTCTATACCCACGTGATGCTCCGTGCCGACCGCGTTGTAGTGATGATGCAAGGACACGCCGATGAATTGATCCAGCGGCAGGGCCTACCCGCAGAAAAATTCGCAGTTGTCCGGAATGGCTTCTGGGAAGAAGATTTTGCCGCACTGGATGCCACCCCGGCACACGCTCTACCACACGGCTTCATCCATCTGTCCCACTTCGGCACCGTGTACCACGGCAATGAAGGCAAGTTCTTCGAAGCGCTGGCTGAGCTGCTGGGTGAGTGTCCGGAGCTGAAAGCCCGTCTGCGGTTGAACATCGGCGGCTATCCACACAGCGGCATCGTCGAGTTCATCCGCAACTCGGTGCTGAACGAAATCACGGAATTCTACCCTTACCTCAGCGACCGGACGCAGGTGCTGCAGATGCTGCGGGCCAGCGACTTCCTGTTGCTGCTCTGGGGACGGCCGGATTACTCCCGCCAGGCCATTGCCGGGAAAACTTACGACTATCTGCGCACGGGACGTCCGATTCTGGCGGTGACTAGCCCGGGTGGAATCCAGGAACTCATCGAAGGTGCCGATGCCGGCTGGGTGCTCCCCCCGGAGGATCCTGCCCGAATCAAAGAAATTCTGAAATCCGTCCTGAAAAACTATCGGAAAAATGACGCGTTGCCCCGCCCGCGGCGTCCGGAATTTGTTGCTCAGTTCCGCTGGGACCGCCAAGCGGAGCGGCTGGCACGCGTCTTCGAGGAAACTGTGGCCCATGCACGCTAGCTGGCGCCAACGGATCCGCTTGGCTTTGGCGGAACTGCTCTACGGCTCGAGCGGAATGCTGCGCCGTGCTGCCCCGGCTATCCGCAGCCAAAGCCCGAACGTGGTCTATGTGCTGGGGCTGCACCGCATCCTGAACCCGGAACAGCAACGCCAGGCCCACTCGCTGCCGGGCATGGTGATGCGCGCGACCACGTTTGCCCGCCTGCTGGAGTTTCTCGTCCAGAATTTTCGGGTCATCTCCCTGGACGAATTCCTGAGCGGCGATGACGAGCCCAGCAACGGACGACCAGCCTGTCTGATCACGTTCGATGATGGCTGGCGCGACAACTACACCACTGCCTTCCCGCTGCTGCTCCAGCATCGTCTGCCGGCAACGATTTTCCTGGCCACCGGCTTCATCGGGACCGACCGGACGTTTTGGCCTGAACAGCTTCTCCGCGCCTGGCAAAACCCGGCTCTGCGGGAACAAATCCTCCAGCGGGCTGTGCAAGCAGGTTACAAGGCACACAGCGAACCCGAAGCCTTGATCGAGTTTCTGAAGCACCTGCCCGCAGCGCGGCGCGAGGAAATTTTGCAGTCTTTGACCGAAAGGGTCGAGGGAGCCGACGGCGATGCGATGTTGAGCTGGGAAGAAGCTGCAGAGATGGCGCACGCCGGAATTCGTTTCGGCTCGCACACGGTCACGCATCCGCTGTTGACCTATGAGGACGAGGCCACCGTGGTGCGCGAACTGTCTGATTCCCGGCAGCAGATTGAAGAAAAACTCCGGCAGCCAGTGCGCGCCTTCGCCTACCCGAACGGGGCCTGGGACCCGCGGGTGCGGCAACACGTGAAAGACGCTGGCTTTGCATGCGCCTTTACAGTGCGCAGCGGTGTGCATCGCGCCGAGGACGACCCGTTGACGGTGCGTCGTTTCCTGCTCCATGAGGGCTGCGTGGTGGGCCGGGACGGAAACTTTTCGGCAGCCGTCACCCGGTTCCGGCTCGCTTGGGGAAGGTAGGAACTCGATGGCGGTTTTTGTCACCGATGGTGACCAGCGCGCAACCCTCGCCGTGGTGCGCTCGCTCGGCCGTGCGGGCATCCGTGTGGTTGTCGGCCACAGCACGGCGCAGAGCCTGGCGGGCAGTTCTCGGTACTGTGCGCGCAGTGTCGGCTATCCCTCGCCGTGGGAGCGGCCGCGCCAGTTCCAGCAGTTCCTGCGGCAAGAAATGCACACCGGTGATTATCGGCTCCTGCTGCCCATGACCGACGTGACCACGCTGTTGGCAGCACCCCTGCGAACCGAGCTCCCCGCCTCCGTATGCTTGCCTGTTGGCGAGGAAGCCTGCTTGCGGCGCGCGCAGGACAAGGCAGCCGTGCTGCAGCTAGCCGAATCGCTGGGCCTCGCTGTGCCCGCCACCTTCCCGCGCCAGCCGGGAGAATCGCTGGCATCGTTTGCTGCCCGGCTGCCTTTTCCGGTGGTGATCAAACCACGGTTCTCGCGGACTCTGCAGAACAACGGCTGGGTGAGCGGGTCGGTCCACTATGCCCACACCGCAGCGGAGCTGCAGCAGGTCTACGCTGAGCTTGCCGCGCAGGGCCCAGCGCCGTTGGTGCAGGAAAAAATCGAAGGGGAAGGACGCGGAGTGTTTCTCTTGGTCTGGAATCAGGAACTGAAGGCAGCTTTCTGCCACCGCCGGCTCCGCGAGAAGCCGCCTTGGGGCGGGGTGAGCGTGCTGCGCGAAAGTCTGCCGCTGGACGAATCTTTGGTGGAGCAATCGTTTGCACTGCTGCGGGCGCTCGGATGGAACGGGCCAGCCATGGTCGAATACAAACAGGACCGCCGCGACGGGAAGCTGAAGCTGATGGAGATCAATGCACGCTTCTGGGGTTCGCTGCAACTGGCGATCGATGCCGGGATGGATTTCCCGCTCCTGCTCTACCGGCTGGCCACCGGCGAGCCTGTGGCCCCGCAGTTCCACTATCGACCGTGGGTGCGCAGCCGGTGGCGACTGGGCGAGCTCGATCACCTGATCGCTGTCTTCCGACACCAAGAACAGGTGCGCCGGCTGGCGCCGGCAGAGGCCTCCCGCTGGCGTGCGCTCGGAAACTTTCTCCGCCCCGGCGCACCGAACACGCGCAGTGAAGTGCTGCGCTGGGACGACCCGGCTCCGGGCTGGTTCGAGCTGAAGCTCTACCTGCACGAGCTGCTCCGCCGACCAGCTCGGGCAGAACTGGTTTCGAAGCCAAACATGCTCGCGTCGGGAGGGTCATCGGGATGAAGTATACGATCCTTCACACGATCGAAACGGCCGGGCCCGGCGGAGCTGAAACGGTTCTGCTGCAACTGGCTACGCAGCTCGATCCGACGCGGTTCCGCTCGGTTGCGGTTGTGCCCAAGCAGGACTGGTTGTACCAGCAGCTTTGTGCTGCCGGTGTCCCCACGCACATCGTCAGCGGCAAGAAGTGGTACGACCTGCAGGTGCCCCGCGGACTGGCGCGGCTGGTGCGAGCCGAAGCCGTAGACCTGATTCATTCGCACCTGCCCGACCAGAATTTCTACAGTTGCCTGGCAGGCTGGTGGACCGGCCGGCCCACAGTCGTGACCTACCATGGTGCCATCGAACTGCAGCATGCACGCAAGCTGCGACAGGCGGTCAAGCTGGGGACTGTGCGCGCTCGCGCCGCTGCCGTGGTCACGGTCTGTGATCACGTCCGAAACCTACTCGCAGAAGCCGGATTCCCGCCGGAAAAGCTGGTCCGCATCTACAACGGTATCGCCCCCGACCGCTTTGCACCGGTGTCTCACGGCCAGCTTCGGCAGGAGCTACATTGCCAGAACGGTGAAATCCTGATCGGAACAGTAGCGAACATTCGCCAGAGCAAAGGTCACGAGTATTTCATCCGGGCTGCACATCGGCTGGCGCAGCGCTATCCGCAAGCCCGGTTTCTGGCTGTCGGCGATGTAGACCCACGGCTCGGAGCACCGCTATTTCAACTGGTAGACGAGCTGGGGCTGCGTGATCGGTTCTTCTTCCTGGGATTTCGCGCGGATGTGCCGCGGATCCTGAGTGAACTGGACATTTTTGTTCTGGCTTCCACCAGTGAAGGCTTTCCGCTGGTCGCACTGGAGGCGATGGCCGCCGGCAAGCCGATGGTCGTGACACGATCCGGGGGGCCGCAGGAAGCCGTCGAGGATGGACGCACTGGATTTCTGGTCGCGCCCGGCCATGCCGACGAGCTGGCAGGCGGCATCGCACGCCTGCTCGACCACCCCGAGCTGGGTCGCCGCATGGGCGCAGCAGCCCGGGCGAAGCTGTACCGCGAGTTCACGCTGGACCGCATGATCCACGGGTACGAAGAGCTTTACACGCGGGTTCTGGAGTCGCGATAGAGTCATGTTTTGGACATGGATCTTCTGGCTGTGCGCAGCATTTCTGGCCTACACGTTCGTGGGCTACCCCCTGCTGCTCGTCCTGGTCTCGCAACGGCGAAGCAGGTCCCACCGCCGGGCCCCCCTGTGGTCGAGCGTGACGGTAATCATCCCGGTCCATAACGAAGCCGCCAACATCGCTCGCAAAATCGAAAACACGCTGGCGCTGGACTATCCGGCAGAAAAACGTGAAATCGTTGTGGTCTCGGATGGCTCGAGCGACGACACTCTCGCCGTGGCCCGGCGGTATGAAAACCAGGGTGTGATCTGCATCGAATCGAAGGAGCGAAAAGGAAAGCATTTTGCCCAGTTGCTGGCGCTCCAGGCTTCGCAGGGTGAAATCGTCGTATTCACGGACTGCTCGGTGGAGCTGGACCGCTCCGCATTGCAGAAGATCGTTTCCAACTTTGCCGATTCGACCGTCGGCTGTGTCAGCAGCGAAGATGAAGTTCTCAGCGAGAAGGTGCCGTGGGCGGGCGAGCGCATCTACGTGCGCCTGGAGATGGCATTGCGGCGGCTGGAAGCCCGCGCGGGTTCTCTGATCGGCGTCAGTGGTTCGTTTTTCGCAGCCCGCCGCGAGATCTGCAACGAGTGGCATCCCACGATGTCCAGTGACTTCTTCTTGCCCCTGCACGCGGTCGAAAAGGGGCTGCGCACCGTCGTGGATCCGGAATGTCGCGGCCGCTATGGACTGGTTCATTCCGAACGCGATGAACTGATCCGTAAGGTGCGTACGATCGTCCATGGACTGGACGTACTTTTCCTCCACGCACACCTGTTGAATCCGTTCCGCTACGGCTTCTTTGCCGTGCAGCTCGCCAGCCATAAACTGTTTCGCTGGCTGGTCCCGTTTGCTGCCCTCGGCCTGCTGTTCTCCAGCATTGCGCTGCACCAGGCCGCAGACCTGTACCGGCTGGCGCTGCTCGCGCAGGTGGCTTTGTACGGTGGCGGGCTGTTGTCCTTGTTGCTGAAATCCCGGCCCATGCTGAAGCTGTTGCGTCCGGCGGGCTTTTTCCTTCTGGGCAGCGCGGCCACCGTGATGGCCTGGATGTACTTTCTGTCCGGAGAGCGATTTGTCAGTTGGCAACCCAGCCGTCGGACTTGAACCGCCGGCAGCACAGGCGAGCGAGCAAGCCTCGTGCTGCCCGCGGATGACCGTCTGCCACATCGCCTCGGGCGACCTGTGGGCCGGCGCGGAGGTGCAGGTGGCCACCCTGTTGCGTTCCCTGGCCCGGAGCGGAGACTTCCAGCTCCTCGCGATTTTCCTGAACGAAGGCCGCCTGGCCGAAGAAGCTCGAATGTGCGGTGTGGAAGTTCTCGTGATTCCCGAACGTCAGCACTCGTTTTTCGGCCTCCTGCGTCGCGCGGCGGATTTCCTTCGCGGTCGCAACGTCCAGGTGCTGCACTCACACCGCTACAAAGAAAATCTGCTGGCAGCCCTGCTGGCCAGCCGGCTCCGGATACCGGTGGTGCTCCGAACGCAGCACGGCGCACGGGAGCCCGTGCACGGCTGGAAACGATTCCGACAGGCAACAGTGCACTGGCTGGACAGTTTGGCAGCGCGCTACAGCACAGACCGCGTCATTGCGGTGAGCGAAGACCTGCGTCGACAGCTCGCCCAGCGTTTCGGAGACGAGCGCGTGGTGGTGATTCGGAACGGAATCGATGCCGCACGAGTGGGCTCGACACTGACTCCGCAGCAGGCCCGGCAGCGGCTCGGACTACCGGCCGATTGCCGCGTAGTGGGAACCGCTGGCCGACTGGAGCCGATCAAGCGACTGGACGTGTTCCTGGAAGCGGCGCGGAGAATGATCGCGCAGGACCCCGGTGTCCGCTTCCTCATCGCGGGCGAAGGCAGCCAGGCGCACCCGCTTCGCCAACAGGCCCGCCAACTGGGACTGAGTGAACATGTGTTGTTCACCGGCCATCGCGCCGATATCTACGACGTGCTCCGCGCCATGGACGTGTTCGTTCTCTGCTCGGATCACGAGGGTCTGCCGATGGTGCTGCTGGAGGCGATGGCACTCGGCGTGCCGGTGATCGTGCGCCCGGTCGGGGGTATGGCCGAAGTGGTCGAGGACGGAATCAGCGGGCTCTGGGTGCTGTCCGCTCAGCCTGACGAGCTGGCGGCTGGTTGCTTGCGACTGTTGCGCGATCCCGAACTCTGCGAAAGGCTACGGGTCGCCGCAACCGCTCGAGTCCACGAGCGCTTCTCGGCCGACAGCACAGCTCGAGAAGTTGTCGAGCTGTACCGGTCTCTCTGCCGTGCCGAGTCCATTCACGCCTGACCCAACCCTACCGGCCGAACGACGAACGCACACCGGTGCCCGCACGGCAGCAGCCCAGCTCCATCTGGAACGAAACATCAGCTCTGTGTCTTCCCTACTGCTTCGCCCGCTTGTTTGTCCGGACTGTGCGTCCTGGGATGGGGATGAGCTGTCGAAAGCCGCTGGTGGGCCCGCCTGGATTCGAACCAGGGACCAACGGATTATGAGTCCGCTGCTCTGACCGCTGAGCTACGGGCCCAGCCTTTGAAACAAAAAACTTACTGCACCATGCGGGATTGGAGCCAAGATGGTGTGGGGACTTTTGTGGGGACTGGCTTTGCCTGGCCCATGCTGGTCCCCTGCCGCCGTTGACGCTTCCGCTTGGCTGCCCTCTTCGCGGCCTGTGCATTGAAGCTCTCCAGTCGTTCGAAGGCCCGCTCGATTGCCTCAGGGCTCGGATGCACATATCGCTGGCTGATTGTAACACTGCTGTGGCCAGCGATCTTCATGATCTCGAACGCGCCCGCACCGCCGACAAACTCCCTGACCGGTTCCTGCGCCCTGTCCTGCGCGTGAACTCGTTCAGCGACGAGGGATCATGCAGAATCATCCTGTTCGAGCTGGAAAATTCTGCTCGTCCGCCGCGGCGAGCGACAAGCAAGGATGATCGCTGCGTCGTTACGGGAGGCGCTGGGCCATCGAGCAGACCTTCGCCTGGCAGAAGAGCTTTCGCCGGCTGGCCTTGTGCCGGAAAAACCGAACGCATTCCACACACTTACGCCAAACAAGCACGGGTGCATTCGTTTCCATCCGGAAGGAGTTCTAACTGGGCTACCTTCTGATGCATGGTTTCCCAGTCCACATTGGTGCCGTGCGGACGCATCGGTTGCGGACGGGCAGCGAGACCGTATTTTGTACGGAGCTCGGCGAAACGAAGCGCGATCTGCTCTCGGTACTGTTCCGGAGCGTAGCCGTTGCGGCTGTACCATCGTCGGTAGGTGCGCGCGAGCCGTGGGAATTTTGCTTCCAGAAATGGCAAGAACACTTTCCGCGAGGCGGGCATCAGAAACAGAACCTGCCCGCAGAACCAGCAGGCATCTGCCTCCCGAGCCGCACGGGCCAGTGCGTCCAGGTCTGCCGCACGATCGGTCAACCCGGGCAGCACCGGCATGGCAAACACGCCGACTGCGAGGCCGGCTTCGCGCAGCCGCCGCACCGCCGCCAGACGTAGGTCCGGCCGGGGCGCACGCGGCTCGAGCCACCGCGCCAGGCGCGGCCGCAGCGTGGTCACGCTGATGTTGATCGTCAGCGCCGAATGCGCCGCAATCCGCTGCAGCACGTCCAAGTCACGCACGATTTGATCCGACTTCGTGGTCACGGAAACACTCAGGCCGGGCCGGGCGGCAATCTGCTCCAGGATCGCGCGCGTGTTGCCGAAACGGCGCTCGGCCGGCTGATAGGGATCGGTCGCAGCGCCGATCGCGATGTGCTCGACGCCGCCCCGCTGCGTGCGCACGGCTAATTGCCGGGCCAAGTCCGCAGCAAAGCACTCGCCGGCATTCTGCTTGACGAAGATCTGTCGTTCGAACGCTTCCGGGGGCAGTTCCAGGTATTCGTGCGTGTAGCGCGCATAGCAGTACCGACAGCCGAACTCGCACCCTCGGTAGGGATTCACCGTCCAGGCAAATGGCACCCGCTCGGAGCGGCACACATTCAGAACCGAGCGCACCGGCAGAAGAAAATATTCCGTTCCCCGTTTTTCCTCCACCTTGGGCGCGGAAGCGGCCAGGCGGGCCAGGCCCACGAGCTTCTGGCGCTCCGGAGGCAGCGGAGCACCACTGGTGTCAGTGTCCCGAGGTGGGTGCTCGGGTGTGGCCGGGGAGGGAAATAAGGAAGGCAGTAGCTTCGCGTGGCGCACCGACTTCGGACGTACCGTGGGCGTACGGTGAGCAACAGCGGCGCGTGCAGCGTTGTTGGGCATGGCCCGCCTCCGCAGAGGTAGGGTAAGTATATTCGCTTTTTCTTCGCCCTGTCAAGTTCTTCTTGGCCCTGGCTCGGTGGGATGTCGCACAGGAAACAGCCCTGCAGCCTTGGCCGGCGGTGCGCAGGGGCTTCAGGTATGCTGGTGTGGCCTGCGCGAAAACTGAGGCGATGGCAGACGAACCTGTTGCGGGCATCCTGATTCTCGACGACGACCCGGGCACACGCTCCGCGCTGGCGCATGTGCTCTCCGCCGAGGGGTGGCGTGTGGAAGTGGTCACCGAGGCGCGACAGGCGTTGCAGTTGCTGGCGGCAACCACCTGGTCGCTCGTCGTGGCCAACGTGGTGCTGACGGGGTTGGACGGCCCGGTCTTTCAGATTCTGCGCGAACTGGCCGAAGCACCGGCGACCACGGCGGCTCGTCGGGTGCGGACGTTGTTTCTGGTGCCGGAAGGAGCCGCCCCGACTGCGCAACCCGCTCTCGAGCAGATGGGACTGCCTTTTGTTCTCAAACCCATCCACCTGCACGATTTCTTGGAACGCGTCAGCGATCTGTTGCTCGAAGCCGGTGTGCTGGAGCAGCCCATCCGCCAAGAGTTTCGCCGCCCTTCCGAGCAGGCTCCGCGAAAACTTGTTCCCCGGACGGTCGGGGCCGGCCGCATGTTTGCCTCCCGCGAAGACTACTACATGACCGAAGAAGAAATCGCCGAATGGGAGCGCCAGGAACAAGAAATCGAAGCGCGCAAAAAGAAACGGCGCAAGCCCGAGCCGGGCAGCCAGTTCGGCGAATCATGATGTCCTGCGCGGGTTGAATGCGAAAAAGAAAAGATAGGGCCGCCCGGGCCGGTGCACCGGGCGGCCGTTCTCCAAACGGTCCACGAGCCGGCTAGCGCTTTTTGGCTTCGTCTGCCACAGGCAGTTGGACGGCTTCCTGCACACGGAATCGGAGCAGAGTTTCCGGCGGGAAGACGATATCGCGTTCGCCGGTCATCATTGCGCCGACCGTGCCGGCACCCGCGCCGATGGCGGCACCGATCAGCGCTCCGCTGCCTCCGCCTGCAGCTCCGCCGATGGCGGCTCCGGCGCCAGCCCCGCCGCCGATGAACAGGATGTCGCGCTTGGCCTTACTTCCCTCTTTGTGTCCGGTGGTCGAAGTTCGGATGGCGTAGGTTTTGCCGCGTAGCTCCACCTGCTCGAGCGTCACCCACAGCTCGGCCCGCTGCTTTAACTTGCCAGACTCCACTGCTCGCGTCACCTTGCCTGTGACTTCGGCGCCAGCCGGAATCACCACCTTTCCGTTGATCACCACGGGACGCTCCACAGTGGCCAGAAACGTGTCGCCAGCGCGGTTGCCGTCGGAACTGAGCCGGTTGACCAACCGCACTTCCAGCGTGGTGCCCTGCGGAACGGCAACCGTTTCCACTGCGCCCAGCGAGCAGCCTGCCAGCACCAACGCTGCTGCCATCAGCACCACGGGTAGAATCCGTTGGATGTGCCTCATTGCTCCTCCTCCTGACCTCTGGTCCCGTGCGATTGCAGAGCCTCCTGCAATTTCTAACCTGGGCTCCGCGCCGCTTACCCAATGTTAGCCACAATTCGCATGCCATGTGGTCGGCACCGTACCTGTCCAATAAGTCCTTTGTTTGCAAATAATTGGCTCGATCTCCGAAACTATCCCGTTTCAAGGAGCCAATAGAAGCAGGAAATTTTTTCACAGTCCGGGAGAGCTCTACCTGGGGTGGGGGCTACCCGAAACTGCCCCTGCCAGAGGCCAAAAAGGTACGGCTTGCAGTTACCCTCTGCCGTGCGTGCGGATTTGCTGATTGCCCCTCGAATTAGAAACCTGGTGCGCTGGCGACGTTTTCAGTGCGGGGGTGGGTTCCGGTCGAGCAGCAAGATGGTGCGGTAGAGAACTTCGGCACCGCGTGCGATGTCTTCCCAGTCGCTGAACTCCTGCGGGGAATGGCTGATGCCACCGCGGCTGGGGATGAAAATCATGCCGATGGGACCGAGTCGCGCCATCTGTTGCGCATCGTGGCCGGCCCCGCTGGGCAGGTCTAGGAAACTCAGGCCAGCCGAATCGGCGGCTTGGCGAATCGCCTGGCGGATGGCAGGGTCGGTGAGTGCGGGCTGGTCGCTGCTGAGTGGCGTGCACTGAATCCGGACACCTTCCTCCCGTTCGATCTGCTGAAAGCGTTGCTGGATGCGTTCCCAAATGCGCTCGATTTTTGCAGCGTCCAGGTCGCGCAGCTCGACTGGAAACTCGACTCGGGCCGGAATGATATTGCGCGCGCCCGGTTCGACCTTCATGTAACCGACTGTGCCCACCTGCCGGCCGGGCTCGCGGCGGACTTCTTCGCGTACGGCGAGCACGGCCTTGGCCGCGGCGGCCAGGGCGTCGCGGCGCTGGTCCATCGGCGTGGTACCGGCGTGATTGGCGAAGCCGTGCGCATGGCAGGTGTACCAGTGGATGCCCACGATTCCTTCTACCACGCCAATGGGAATCTTCTCGCGGTCGAGGATGCCGCCCTGCTCGATATGCAGCTCCAGATAAGCGGCGAAGTAGCCAGGCGGCAGCTTGGCTTCGAGGAATCGGGCCGGGTCCTGTCCGTAGCGGCGGAGCCAATCGGCGATGCTCAGCCCCCGGTCATCGCGCCGCTCGAGCACGTCCGGCGAAAGCAGGCCGGCCGCGGCGCTCGACCCGAACAGTCCTTTGCCGAAGTGGTGCCCTTCTTCGTTGGTCCAGATGACCACCTCGAGCGGATGGCGTGTGCGCACGCCGTGTTCATTCATGGCGCGGATGACTTCGATCGCGCTCAGGCTACCCACGTCGCCATCGAAGTTGCCGCCGTTGGGTACCGAATCAATGTGCGAGCCGAACAGAAGCACCGTCAGGTCTTCGGTTCCAGCGCGCCGGCCGAAGATGTTCCCCGCCGGATCCACGCGCACCTCCAGGCCGGACGCTCGCATCAAGCCCATCACGTACTCCCGCGCGGCCAGGTCTTCTTCGCTGAAGCCGAGCCGGGTGACTCCGTCGGCGAAGGTGCCCCCGGCGGGCCGGCCGAACTCAGACAGTTTTTCCAGGGTCTGCCGCAGCCGCACGCCGTTTACGTGCAGCGATGGCCCGACCTGCGCAGCCGCGCGGGCACTGCTCTCCGGTTTGGATGATTCCCGATCCGGGATGACCCATAGGAGCAGACAAAGTCCACAAACCCCAAGCCGTTGCCCGGCACGCATGGTCACCTCCGCCGAGGCAGTCTGCCACACGCTGCGCGCGACCAGCAAGGCGCTTACGGTACTTACTGTTGTCCCTTCGCTTCCATGCGGGCGAGCAGTTGCTTCAGCTTTTCGGTCCGTTGTTCAGGGGGAATCAGTTTCAGGTACGTGCGTAACGCTCGGGCAGCCTCCGCGTGCCGCTTTTGCTGGTCGAGCGCAGAGGCCAAATACAGATAAACGGCGGGCTGCTGTTCGGCTGGCCGTAGGTCCAGGAAACGGCGAAAGGCGGCTTCGGATTCCTTCCACAAAGCAAGCTCCAGCGCAGTCATTCCCAGATACCAGTGGGTTTCCGGAACGGCGGGATTCAATTCGGCAGAACGGCGCAACTGCGCGGCCGCCGCTTGCCACTCTCCTTTCTGATAGTGCACCCAACCCATGCCGAAGTGCGCACTAGCCGAATTCGGATTTGCACGCAATGCCCGACCGAACCACTGCTCGCTGGCGGCGACCTCCCCAGCCCGCAACGCCTCCAGTCCGAGCCGGTTCAACGCCAGAAAATAATCAGGGAAGAGTTGAACAGCATGCTCGAGCTGCGCTCGCGCGTGCTCGACTCGGCCTTGCTTGAAAAGTTCGAGCGCCAATTCGTAAGCCTGTTCGGCTTCCGGCGGCACGCGCTGAACGAACACCGGCTCGGGCGGCGTGTTTGGCTGCGGACTGCTCAGCCGGTCGAGCTGAAAATCCAGCCGGCGGTGCGCGTCTCGCTCGCCGGTCATGATTTCCACGTATCGGGAATCCCCCACATACGGGGACTTCGGCTCGACGCTCACGACATATTGCCCGGGTGGTACCAAGAAAAACAGATAGTGACCTTCCAGATTGGTGAGCGTGCGGTCCACCTGCACACCGCCCGCGTTTTTGAGCACCACGACGACGTGTGGCAGCGGTTTGGAATCCGGCCCGCGCACGAAGCCTTCGATGACACCGCTATTCTGGGCGCACAGGTGCGGAGTCAGCAGGATGATGAGCAGTCCTGCCAAACAAAAGCCGCGGAGGAGTCTTCGGAAGGGCTTCACGCGCTTTCCTCGCAGGGATATAGGCAAGCATACGCAAGCCGGTGGCGGGAATCAATCGGAAGCAGGCGCTCCCGGCCGCTTCCAAAATTGCAAGAAATCACGCTTTCTCCGTTCTAAGACTGAGGAGGGCTGCCATGAAATCGCAGAGTTGGACCGCACTCGTCGCGCTGGGCTTCGTGCTGACTTTCTCCCACGGAAGCGCACTGCCACCGACGCCGCCCTCGGCGTCCGGCTGGCGGGTGGCCGACCCAGTGCGATATGAAAATCTGAGCGTATTTCCGGTCCTGGCCGAACGCTCCGCCACGACCGCAGAGTTCGTCACGTTGGATGAAGCGCTGGCTTCCGGTGAGGTCGTCGTGACCGAGCTCGGTGGCGCGATCCTGCGGCGTTCGCGCGACAGCCGAGAACCACTGGCCGCCCGAGTGCTCCGGCCGGAGATGCCGGCACAATCCGGCCCGGAAGTGAACCGACTGGTGCTGGCGAATCGCGGCACCAGATCCCTGCTACTGTTGGCGGGAGAAATCGTCAGCGGCGGCAAGCAGGATCGCGTGGTGGCCAAGGACCGCATCGTGCCGCCCGGCGCTGAGCCGTTGCCCCTCGATGTCTTCTGTGTGGAGCGTGGTCGCTGGTCGGCCGGCGACGCCTTTGTCGGTGCCGGCCTGATTGCGCATCCCAGTGTACGCGAGCAGGCTGCCGTCGCCCAGGACCAGCAGGGTGTCTGGTCGGCGGTGCGCAGCGGCACCACGGTGCATGCAGCTGCGAGCCCGTCTGGCCCGGAGACCTCGCGGAGAATCACCGCCGAAACCATGGATGCCGTCATCGGCCGCGAAGCACGCACGGAATCCTATGCGCAGATCTACAAAGGTTCGCGCATCGGGCAGTCCGTGGAATCGTTTGTGGCAGAGGTCGAGCGCCGTTTCACCCGTGCCGCCGAACGGCTGGGGAAAAACCGTATCGTCGGCGTCGTAGTGGCCTACGGCGGCGAGCTCGCCTGGGCCGACGTGTTCGCTTCCGCGGAGCTTTTCCAACACTACTGGCCGAAGCTGGTGCGCAGCTACGCCGTCGAAGCACTGGCGCGACCCCAGACACATGAGCAGGTTGCCATCCAAGACGCCCAGCAGTTTCTCGAGCCCCTCCAAGGCACGGTGAGCACGGAAGTCGAACCCGGAGTCTATCGCTGGCGTCAGGTGCGCGAAGGCCGACACGTAGAAATTGCCCTGGAAGCACTGGCACCGACTGAAGTGCTCCTGCACTGGGTGAAGATTACCCGCACGCGCTGAGTGGCCCGGGCGAACGCGCAGGTGCATTTCACAGGACCCGTGTACAATAGCAGCCCTACAGGAGGCACCACATGACCATCAAGGACGCTCTGTTGCCCGAATTCGATTTTGAAATGGAAAAGGCGCGCAAAACGCTCGAACGTGTTCCCGAAGACAAGCTCGGCTGGAAACCGCACGAAAAATCCGGCACGATGGGTTGGCTCGCCGGCCATCTGGCCGAATTGCCAAGATGGGCCGCCGTGACTCTGAACCAGGACACCTTCGACATAGCTCCGCCGGGTGCGCCTCACTATCAGCCACCACTTCCTGCTTCGCGCCAAGAAATCCTCGACATCTTCGACAAAAACGTAGCCGCCGCACGTGCAGCCATCGCTGGCGTCAGCGATGGGCAACTCCAGCAGAAATGGACGCTGCTGAGAGGCGGGCAGGAAATTTTTTCCATGCCGCGCGCAGCGGTGCTGCGCAACTTCGTGCTGAATCACCTGATTCACCATCGAGCTCAGCTCGGCGTCTATCTCCGGCTGAACGATGTGCCGGTGCCCGCCATCTACGGACCCTCGGCCGACGAGCAGCCGTTCTAGTCGCGGGCAAAACAACTCCGACTCGCCGGGAAAGGAAATCTCTTCGACAATCGACCCGTTTTCACGAAGTTTGCGAGAAGGGCACCTTGCGCTGCTTTTTGCAACGGTCAGCCCCGCCACCGGCGCACCTGGGCGTAATCCGGCACCGTGGCGAGCAACTCGGCAACGGTGCGGCCCAGGATCGGGTGCCGCAGCGTGGGGGCCAGTTCGCGCAGCGGCGCCAGCACAAACCGTCGTTCGGCCAGCCGCGGATGAGGGATTTGCAGCTCTGCCGAACGCACGACGCTGGTGCCGTAGAATAGAATGTCGATGTCCACTACGCGGGGGCCGCTGCGCACCAAGCGCCGGCGGCCCAGGCGCCGCTCGATGTCCTGAACTGCGCGGAGCAGTTGCCTCGGCATCAGCTCCGTTTCTGCTTCTACGACCGTATTCAGAAACCACGGTTGCGTCGCCCGCCCTACCGGCTCGGTCGCATAGAGCGATGCCTGTCGCAGAATTCGGATGCCAGCCGCCTGCAACGCCTGCTGCGCACGGGCCAGATGCGCGCGGCGGTCACCCAGATTGGACCCCAACGAGAGATAGACGGTTTTTCGCAGGCCCATGGGCGGTGCACTCCGCGCGGTGAGGCTAGAACAGGCCGGTCTGCGCGCTGCGCGGCGCCTGCAGTCCGAAATAGTTGTAGGCCAGTGCCGTGGCCATCCGGCCTCGCTGCGTGCGGTCAATCAGGCCGAGCTGCATCAAATAGGGCTCGTAGATTTCTTCGATGGCGTCTTCTTCTTCGCTCAGCGCAGCAGCCAGCGTGTTCAGTCCGACCGGCCCGCCGTTGTATTTCTGGATGATGGTCAGCAACAGGCTGCGGTCCATCTCGTCCAGTCCGTGTTCGTCCACGCCGAGCTTTTCGAGCGCTTCGCGTGCGACCTGGCGCGTGATGCGGCCATCGCGACGAACTTCTGCGTAGTCGCGCACGCGACGAAGCAACCGGTTGGCGACCCGCGGCGTACCGCGGCTGCGCCGTGCAATCTCCGCCGCGCCCTCGTCGTCCATCTCGATACCCAGGATGGCTGCCGAACGCTCGATGATCTGCTGCAGGTCTTCAGGAGTGTAGAAGTCGAGCCGGTGCACGATGCCGAAACGCGAGCGCAGCGGCGCCGCAATCAGCCCTGCCCGCGTCGTGGCCCCCACCAGGGTGAACCGGTTCAGCCGGTAAGGATGGATGCGTGCGCCTGGCCCCTGCCCGATCACCAGATCGATGCGAAAATCCTCCATGGCCGGATACAGAATTTCCTCGATCGAGGGCAGCAGCCGGTGGATTTCGTCCAGGAAGAAAACTTCGCGCGGCTCGAGCGCGGTGAGCAGCGCGGTCAGGTCGCCCTTGCGCTCCAGCAGCGGGCCGGAAGAAGTTTTGATGGCCACACCGAGCTCGTTGGCCAGGATGGTCGCCAGCGTGGTTTTGCCCAGCCCGGGCGGGCCGAACAGGAGCACGTGGTCGAGCGCTTCACCCCGGCTGCGCGCCGCTTCGATGGCGATGGCTAGGTTCTCCTTGACCCGCCGCTGCCCGACAAAATCGGCGAGGCGCCGCGGGCGAACACTGGCTTCCGCATCCCGCTCGGCGGGATCGATGGGCTGTCCAGAGAGAATTCGCTGCACCGGCTTGCGCGCCATTGCAGAACCGTCCGTTGCTGCTTGCTTATCCGACTCCCCGTGCGTCCGCTGCCGCCTTTCTGCTGCGGCTTAGGTGCTGCAGCGCCGCCCGCAGCCACTCTTCGAAGTCGCGGCCGGCACCGTTGCGTGCGGCTTCGTCGGTGGCGCGTTCAGCGGCACGGCGGTCATAGCCCAGATTGAGCAGCGCGCTGAGCACGTCGGCCTCGAGTGGTGTACGCGCCGCCAGGGGTTCTTCTTCGGCTGCTTCCAGGGCTGCCAGCCGGTCCCGCAGTTCGACCACGATGCGCTCGGCGGTTTTTCTGCCCACGCCCGGGATTTGCACCAGCCGGGCTACATCGCCGCGACGGATGGCCGGCACCAGTTCGTCGAGCGGCATCCCCGACAGCAATTTCACGGCGAGTGCCGGGCCCACCCCGGAAGCTTCCAGCAGCAGCCGGAACAATTGCTTCTCCCGCGTCGTCAGGAAACCGTAGAGCGCGATCTGGTCTTCGCGCACGTGGGTGTGGATGAGCAGCGTGGTTTCGCTGTTCAGCTCGCCGAGTCCGGTAAACGTGGAAAGCGGAATCTGCACCAGGTAACCCACACCGCCGACATCCACCACCACCTGATTCGGTTGCTTCACCACCAGGCGGCCGCGCAACTGCCCGATCATCGCCGCCGATTATTTCCCAGCGCTGCCCGGGAAGCAAGCCGCCGCGAGCCGGCGTGTTCGCTCAGCGACCATAGCGGCCAACCAGTTCCCCCTGCGCCAAGATGTGACCCGCCATGGCCCGTTCCACGTCGACTTTGCTCGCACCGGCGCGCAGCCCCAGGCGCGTATCGAGCGCATAGAGCTTGAAGAAATACCGGTGCGCCGGCCCCCGGGGCGGACACGGTCCTCCGTAGCCGATGCGGCGGAAATCGTTGCGACCCTGCAGAGCACCGTCCGCGATCTGTTCGACCTTGGGAACATTTTCCGGCAGTGCTCGCGCCGAAGCCGGCAGGTTGAACAGCACCCAGTGGACCCAAGTGCCGGCCGGTGCATCGGGGTCGTCCACGATGAGTGCAAAGCTCTGCGTGCCGGCTGGCGGGTCGTTCCAGGCGAGCGGGGGCGAAACGTCCGGCCCGTCGCAGGTGTACTTTTTCGGAATGGTACCGTTCGGCTCGAATGCGGTGCTGGTCAGGTGCAGCGCCATATTTCGGTCTCCTTTCCCGCTGCCCGCAAACAGCACGAAAGCTACTGCGAACCAAACGCCTGAGCGAAGCAGCATATCCGATTCCGCATGCAGCCACCTTCCGCAGTGGCGGTACCGCGCGAGTTGGAACGGTCAGGTGACGTCGTCGGTCACGTGCAGCTCATCAATCACGCCGACCACGGCCATATCGATCGGGGAGTCGGGGCGGCCCACCGCCGTCATGGCGGAAAACCCTTCCAGGACAACCAGGACCCTGTCGCCCACACCGGCGTCCACAGCATCCAGGGCCAGAATCGGCTCGCCACGCGGGCTGCCATCCAGGTTGAGCAGTTGCACGAGCAGAATTTTGCGGCCGTGGTGGGAGGGCGATTTCTGCGTGGCCACCACGTCGCCAACCACGCGTCCGATCTGCATAGCCGAAGCCGCTGTGCGGCCGCCCTGATTATGCGCCAGCCACAGTCACCGTGCACCTGAAATCTGCAGGGAAGAACTGGCCGCAGTGAAACTTTCTTATGGCCGCAGCGTATGTTTTTACAGCAGTACCGAAGGGAGCCAAGGAGGGGCTGTGTCCCACAACGCAACAATCCCGGCCAATCCCGCTCCGGCGGAACGCCCTCGCCGCAGCACGCTGGCGCGGATGTTCGGTGTTCTTTTCAGTCCGGCTGAAACCTTTGCCGAGCTGGCACGGCATCCTGCCTGGATTGCTCCGGTTCTTCTCTACACGATGCTGTCGCTGGCGGTCACCTATAGCTTTACCGAGCGTGTGGGTTGGGAGCGGTATCTGCAGCGACAGATGGAGCGAAATCCGCGTTATGCACAGCAGCTCGAGCAGGTACCCGCCGAGCAGCGCAGTGCCATCCTGCAGCGACAGGCCGTCATCAGTAAATGGGTCGGCTACGGAATCGGCACCGTTTCCTATGCTGTGATGATCGCGGTCGTTGCGGGCGTCATGCTGCTAGCGATGAACGTGCTCGGCAACGCCGCGCTGCGCTACAAGACGGCGCTAGCCATCACTGCGCATGCCTATATGCCCTGGGCGTTGGCCGGGTTGGGTGGATTGGCGGTGATTTACCTGAAGGATCCCTCCGATGTGGATATCCAGGACCTGCTGGCTTCGCATGTGGGCGCGTTCTTGCCCGAGGGGACATCGCCTGCTCTGCGCGCGCTGGCCGGCTCGCTGGACCTGTTCACGTTCTGGACCCTGTTTCTGCTTGCCGTGGGTTTCGCTGCCGCTGCGCCAAAGAAGTTGACGACGGGCAAAGCCTTCGGCATTGCTCTGGTGCCCTGGGGAGTGTACGTGCTGGGCAAGGTGGGTCTGGCGGCTGTCTTCGGCTGAGTCCGTCCCACAGGCGCAGTAGTCCTGCTACACTCTTGCCCGTGGCGATTCGGTTCGAATTGTTGAAAACCGACCCGAGCGGCGCGCGCCTGGGCCGGTTGCACACCGCGCACGGCACCGTCGAAACGCCTGCGTTCATGCCCGTAGGCACAGCCGGCACGGTCAAAGGGCTGACGCAGCAGATGCTCGAGGAGCTGGGCGCAGAAATCCTGCTTGCCAACACCTACCATTTATTCCTCCGCCCTGGCCATGCGCGGGTCCGCCAGATGGGCGGACTGCACCGCTTCATGGGCTGGTCGCGCGCGATTCTGACGGATTCGGGTGGCTATCAGGTCTTCAGCCTGGCCGATCTCCGCGCCGTCCACGACGAAGGCGTGCGCTTCCGCTCGCACCTGGATGGTCGTGAACATTTCCTGACACCAGAGCTGGCCGTGGAGATTCAGATTGCGCTCGGCTCCGACATCGCCATGGTGCTCGATGAGTGCGTGGCGCTGCCGGCCGACCCCGCCCGCGTGGCCGAAGCGGCGCGACGCACACTGGCCTGGGCGCGGCGTGCACAGCAGCATTTCACGCGCATCGCCCACACCGAGCACCAGGCGCTGTTCGCCATCGTGCAGGGTGGAACCGATGCCGTCCTGCGCCGAGAAAATGCGGCCGCCCTGGTCGAAATGGATTTTCCCGGCTACGCGATCGGCGGACTGGCTGTCGGTGAGCCCCACGAGCTGACCTGCGCGATGACCGGCATCGTCACCGAACAGTTGCCAGCCGATCGGCCCCGCTATCTGATGGGGGTCGGCAAGCCCGAAGACCTGCTCGACTACGTGATCCGCGGTGTGGACCTGATGGATTGTGTGTTGCCTTCCCGCAACGCCCGCAACGGACAACTGTTCACTCGGCAGGGGCGGCTGCAAATCAAAAATGCCGAATTCGCCACCGACCAGCGCCCGCCCGATGAAACCTGTGCCTGCATGGTCTGCCAACGTTACACCCGCGCCTATCTCCGGCACCTGTACGTCTGTGGCGAAATCCTCGCCGCCACCCTGAACACGTATCACAACCTTTATTTCTACCTGGAGACAATGCGCCGAATCCGCCAGGCGATTGCCGAAGGCACGGTGACGAACCTGACCGACGAGTTCCAGCGCATGGCTGGCGTGGCCAGCTAACTGCGCCGGCGCGGCTGCGGCTCTTCGACAGTTTTGCCTTGACAGTTCTGGTAAAATCCGCAACCCTACTGGGTTTGGAGAGGCGTCGGGACTTTGCCGCGGGTTCTCCCCGATTCGCTGCGTACAGACCCGTTTGAAACGATGTAGCTGTCGCGATGTGTCGCCCTCCGGAGCGCCCGAGTGGGGGTGCAGGCAGGGTTGCCGAAGGCGCAAGATCTGCCGCGGTGAGCCGCCCGGAGGCGCTGGACCGACGCACTCGAGCAACGATACGGACGCATCATGGTTGCTGGCACGAGGATGACGATTCCCGCTCCTGAGCTGTTCGCACAAGCCGAGGGCGGTAGTGCGCTGGCTGCGCTGTTCCCGATCCTGCTGATCATGGTGGTGTTCTACTTCCTGCTGATCTTGCCGGCTCAGCGGCGGCAGAAACGGCATCAGCAGATGCTGGCCTCGCTCAAAGCGGGCGATCAAGTCATCACCAGTGGCGGTCTGTATGGCACCATCGTCGGGCTCGACGAGCAATCGGTGCAGCTCCGCATCGCAGACCAGGTGCGAGTGCGCGTGGCACGTTCCGCCATCGCCGCCCTGCAACCCCCGCCCTCGAAGGAGAGCTGAGCTGCTGCCGATGCCCGTCTTGCACTGCAATCTTCCCCCTGGCGGTTCTCAGCGCGTCATCTGACCATGAGTACCACCGTCAAAACTCGAGTGTTCCTGATTCTGGCCCTGACCCTGCTCTCGCTGTTCGGTCTGTTCGGATTGCCGAAATTCCCGCCCACCTCCTGGCAGGATCTCCGGGAAAATTTCGAAACCCGCATCAAGTTAGGACTGGACCTGCGCGGTGGCACCCACATGGTTCTGCAGGTGCAGGTCGAAGAAGCGGTCCATTTGGAGTGCGATCGCACCGTGGACCGGCTCACCGACCTGCTCCGCGACCCGGCCCACAACATCCCCTTCGAGGAAGTGCGCAAGCTCGACAGCACTCACATCCTGATTCGCAACGTGCCCGCCGAGCAGGCCGGAACGCTTCGCAGCTTGGTCAGCGACAATTTCCCGAGCTGGGACCTGGGCCCGGCTCCCGGCGAAGCCAACAGCTACACGCTCACGATGCGCGCCACCGCCGCCGCACAAATCCGCCGCGACACCATGCGTCAATCCATCGAAACGATTCGCCGCCGCGTCGATGCGCTCGGCCTGACCGAACCCACCATCGCCGAACACGGTCGCGGCGAAAACGAAATCCTGATTCAGCTCCCCGGCGAAGGCGACCCCGCACGCGCCAAGGCGGTGATCCAGGCCGGCGGCCAGTTGGAGCTGCGGCTGGTGCGCGGCGGGCCATACCGCACGCAGGCCGAGGCGCTGGCGCAGATGGGTGGCGTTTTGCCGGTGGGCACGGAATTGGTTCGCGGTCGTGCGGAACGCGTCAACCCGGGCGAACCGCAGTTGTCGGAAGTTTGGTGGTTGCTCGACCGCACGCCGGTCGTCACCGGCCGCGACCTGCGCACCGCCACCGTCGGCCCTTCGACCCGCAGCCCGGGACGCTACGCTGTCCATTTCACGCTTTCGCGCGATGGTGCGGCGCGTTTCGGCCCGTTTACCGAAGCCAATGTCGGCCAGCGGCTCGCCGTCGTGCTCGAAGGCCGCACCTATAATGCCCCGGTCATCAACAGCCGCATCGACGACCAGGGGGTGATCGAGGAATTCAGCCAGCAAGAAGCCCAAGACCTCGCTCTGGTGCTTCGCGCGGGTGCGCTGCCTGCTTCCATCCGCTATCTCGAGGAACGTGTTGTGGGCCCCTCGCTCGGGGCCGACTCCATCCGCCAGGGCTTTATTGCTTCGGTGCTCAGCCTGATTCTGGTCATGATCCTGATGCTGCTCTACTACAAAAGGGCCGGGATCAACGCTTCGGTGGGCCTGCTGCTGAACCTGGTGTTGCTGCTGGCCGCGCTGGCCTACTTTGGTGCTGTGCTTACGCTGCCGGGCATCGCCGGAGTGATTCTGACCATCGGTATGGCCGTGGATTCGAATGTGCTGGTGTTCGAGCGCATCCGCGAAGAGCTGTATCTGGGCAAAGCACCCGCTTCGGCAGTAGATACCGGCTTCAGCCGCGCCTTCCTGACCATCATTGACACGCACGTCACAACTATTGTTTCTTGCTTGTTCCTGTTCTTGTTCGGCACGGGGCCTATTCGCGGCTTTGCCATCACCTTGACGATTGGTTTGCTGGCCAACCTGATGACGGCGATCTACGTTTCGCGCACAATTTTCCTCTGGCAGCTCGAGCGTGCCGGCCGGCAGGCAGCTTTGAGCATTTAATATCTGGTGCTGGGGTGGATAGACAAGTGGTTCTGAATCCGTGGCTTGTGAAAGGACGGCGCCAGCACAGGCGAGGGGCGAATGGGAACCGAGTCGCACGCGCTGGTGTCTAATTAACAGACAAAAGGGTGTCATGCAGATCTTGCGCAATGTCAATATCGATTGGCTGGGGAAGACGAAGTATTTCCTCGCCATTTCTGCGCTGCTGTTGCTGGTCGGCGGCTGGGCCTGGTACAGCAAAGGTGGATTGCGCTACGGAATCGATTTCCGGGGCGGCACGGTGGTCTATGTTCGCTTTGCGGAAATGCCCGGCGTGGATCAGATTCGCGCCGCACTGGCGCAACGCGGCCTGGGCAACAGCATCATCCAGCAGAGCCGGGATTTGACCGGCGCCGGTACCAACGAGGTGGTCATCCAGCTCGAGCTGCAGGCCGAAGACGAGGTGGAGGCGTTGGAAGCAGGAAAAGAGGCGATCCTGGCGGCCTTGCGCGGGGCCCTCGACCGGCCCGAGCCCAACAAGCAGGATTTCAATGCAGCGACACCCGCTGCCGTAGCGGCGGCGCTGGCTCGCCGCGACCCCCTCGCGCTGGGACCGGCCGCCGGCGAGCGTTACAACGAACTGGCCGAAGCCGTCCTGGCCTTCCGCGACCGTGAGCGCAGCGGCCTGCTGACCTCCTTCGAGGAACTGCGCCGGGTCGAGGGCGTCAACGATGCCGCACTGGCAGCCCTGCGCGAGCAGTTCTACTTGGGACGCTTCGCCGTGCGCAGCGTGGAGATTGTCGGCCCCCGAGTGGGTCAGCAGTTGCGCCAGCAGGCCGTGCTGGCCACCCTCTATGCATTGGCCGGCATGCTGGTGTATATTGCCTTCCGTTTCGAGTGGGTGTATGGCGCAGCCGCGGTTGCGGCGGTCATCCACGACGTGCTGATCACGCTCGGCTTTTTTACGTTGTTCGACTACGAACTTTCGCTGACGGTCATCGCGGCCCTGTTGACGTTGGTCGGCTATTCGATGAACGACACCATCGTGATTTTCGACCGCATGCGCGAAAATCTTCGTCTGATGCGACGCGAACCGCTAGCCGAAATTGCGAATCGTTCGATCAACCAGACGTTGTCGCGCACCGTGCTGACCAGCGGTCTGACCTTTCTGGTCGTGCTCGTGCTGTTCTTGTTCGGGGGGGAAGTGTTGCGCGGGTTTTCGTTCGTTCTGGTCGTGGGCATTTTGGTGGGAACCTATTCCAGCGTGGGCATCGCCGCGGCCATGGTGGTCGGCTGGGCCAACTGGCGCGGCCGCGGCGCCCTGACCGGCTCCGCGGCCGGAGGACCCCGCAAAACGGAATTCACCGACCGGCGCCTGGCAACGGCCGGGAGGAGGTAACAGTTATGTTCGATGAAATGGTCGAATCGACTCCGGTCAAGAAGCGGAGAAAGACCGGGTGGACCTTCCTGCTCTCCTTCACCTTGCAGAGCATCTTCGTGGGGATTCTGATTCTTGTTCCGCTGATCTACACCGAGGCGCTGCCGAAGACGATGCTGACCACCTTCCTGGTGGCCCCGCCCCCGCCACCGCCGCCTCCTCCGCCCCCAGCTGCCCAGCCGCAGGTGCAGCGCGTTCGGCCCACAGCGCGCATCATCCAGGCAGGCAAAATGATGGCACCGACTGCGATTCCCAAGGAAGTGAAGATCATCAAGGAAGAAGCCCTGCCCCCGGATGTGGGCGTGGTGGGCGTGGCAGGAGGTGTGCCCGGTGGTGTGCCCGGCGGCCAG
Source organism: Acidobacteriota bacterium (assembly GCA_037442425.1). Taxonomy (GTDB): domain Bacteria; phylum Acidobacteriota; class Terriglobia; order Acidiferrales; family UBA7541; genus DSGC01. The sequence continues at coordinate 101,721 of JBBIQG010000005.1, forward strand.
GCGGGTGGCGTGCTCGGCGGAATCATCGGGGGCGTGGTCGGCTCGAACTTGCCGCCACCACCACCGCCGAAGGAAACGCCGCAGCGGATCCGGGTGGGTGGCCAAGTGCAGCAAGCCAAGGCCATCTACCAGCCGAAACCGGTTTATCCGGCACTGGCCAAGTCGGCGCGGGTGCAGGGTATCGTTCGCCTCCAGGCCATCATCGCCAAAGACGGCACGATTCAGGAGTTGCAGGTGATCTCTGGCCCGCAGTTGTTAGTGCCGGCCGCACTGGACGCCGTCCGTCAGTGGCGTTATCAACCCACGCTGCTGAACGGCGAGCCAGTGGAAGTTGTCACCACGATCGACGTGGTCTTTTCCTTGGGCGGGTAGACTGCGCGGCGTGGTCCGGAAAGTTGAAACGATCGAAGTCGAGGAGGAACGAAAAACATGCTTGCGAATCTTTCGCTGTTAGCGTTCTGGATCCTGCAAGAGGGCCAGTACGTCGGTTGGGACATACGTCAGATGTGGGGTTCGATGGGCCTGATCGCGAAGGTCGTGGTGGTGATCTTATTTTTCCTGTCCGCCTGGTCAGTGGCCATCATGATTGAACGCGCGCTGTTGTACAGTGCAGCGCGCAAACAGTCGCGCATCTTCATCCATCAGGTGAAGGGGGCACTGCAGGAAGGCCGGCTCGACGAAGCCATCTCCATCGCCGAGCGGAATAAAAAGTCCCACATCGCCAAGGTGGTTGCCACCGGACTGACCGAGTTTCAGGCGGCTTCTCAGCAGGTTCCTGAAGAAGAGGTCATCGAAGCGGCCCGTCGCGGCCTGGAACGGTCCGTGGCCATCGTCCATGCGGACATGAAGCGGGGATTGTCCGGGCTGGCCACGATTGGCTCGACCGCTCCGTTCGTGGGTTTGTTCGGCACCGTAGTCGGCATCATCAACGCCTTCAAAGGCATCAGCGAACAGAAGGCTGCGGGTCTTTCCGCGGTCGCCGGCGGTATCGCAGAAGCCCTGGTGGCCACCGCGCTCGGGTTGCTGGTCGCCATTCCCGCCGTGTGGGCCTATAACTACTTCACGAACAAGGTTGAGGCCTTCGACGTGGAGATGGACAACAGCTCGATGGAACTGATCAACTACTTCATCACCCGGCGCGCAGCTCGCAAGTAAGCCAGCGGAGGGACGTCATTATGGCCTACAAACCACGAGCCCCGGGCGTGATGTCGCAGCCGAACGTGATTCCCATGGCCGACATCATGCTCGTGCTGCTGATCATCTTCATGGTGGTCACGCCGATGCTGCAGAAAGGCGTCTCGGTGGATATGGCCCAGGTGCGCAACCCGCGAGAGATGCAGGAGGCAGACCGCGAAGACGCCGTGGTCATCGCCATCACGCGCGATCACCGCATCTACCTGGGCACCGACCCTCTTCCGGTGGATCAGATCACCGCGCGGGTCAGTGACCTGATGGCCAACAAACTGAACAAAGTCGTCTACATCCGCAGCGACGCTCGGGCCAAATACGGCGAAGTGGTTCGCGTGGTGGACGAAGTGCGCGCGGCTGGCGTCGACCAACTCGGTCTGCTCACCGAAGAAATCCCCAAGGGGCGACGGGAACGGACCGAAACCACCCCCGGCGGGGATTGACAGCCAGGGAGGCTAGCCATGGGGATTCAAGTCGGAGGAAGCAAGGGCGGCGTGATGGTGGACATGAACGTCGTGCCCCTGATCGATGTGCTGCTGGTGCTGCTGATTATCTTCATGGTCATCACGCCGCTGACCCCGAAAGGACTGGAGGCGCTGGTGCCGCAACCCAGTCCTCCGGGGGCACAGGCCAGTGAAGAGCTGATGGCCAAGACCATCGTCGTGCAGATCGGCGCTGATGGCTCAGTGAAAATCAACGAAGAGCCGTCGAGCTGGGAAAACCTCGGCCCACGACTGGAGCAGATTTTCGCTCAACGCGCCGAGCGCGTGGCCTTCGTCAAGGGCGATGAAAACGTCATCTTCGCCGAAGTGGCTCGCGCAATTGACATCATGCGGAGCTCCGGAATCGAGAAGGTCGGTCTCATCACAGCCAAGGTCGAAGCCGGACAATAGCTTCGCGCACACACGGATTCACTTTGGCAAACACGGCACCCGGCGGTAGAATCTCGCCGCCCGCATGCGGAGGTGGGTTGCCGGATCCGGCCCGGGTAGTCGCCCAGAACGCCGATACCACCGAGCCCACCAGAGCGCACCCGGACGGGTGCCAGGTCAAGGAGAGAAGGAATGCAACGCAAACATTCCCCTCGCGGACTGTTGATTTTCGTCGTGTTGCTGGCGCTGGTCGCCACCGGCTGCAACAAGTTGAAAGCACGCGACGAACTGAACAAAGGTGTGGCGCAGTACAAAAGTGCCAAATTCGACCGAGCGATCGAGCATTTCCAGCGCGCCATCGAGTTGGATCCCGAGCTGTTGAACGCACGCCTCTATCTGGCTACCGCGTACGCCAGCCAGTACATCCCCGGCGCCCCCTCGGAGGAGAACATCCGCATGGGCGAGCAGGCCGTTCGGGAGTTCGAAAAGGTGCTCGAAGTGGATCCAAACAACCTGAGCGCCCTGGACGGAATCGGCTCCATTCTGTTCAACATGGGCGGCAATCCCTTCAAGCCCGATTTGATGGAACGTTCCAAACAGTTCCATATGAAACATATCCAGATCAAACCGGATGATCCGGAACCGTACTACTGGGTCGGTGTGATCGACTGGACGCTGGCTTACCGCCAGAACAAAGAGCTGCGCGCCGAATACAATCGGCGCAATCCCAATCGGCAAGTGAAAGACGTGGACCCGCTGCCCGTCAGCCTGCGAGAGCAGTTTGCCCGTTCACACGGCGCGATCGTGGACGAAGGCATCCGGCATCTGGAAAAGGCGATCGAGCTGAATCCGCAGTACGACGAGGCGATGGCGTACCTGAACCTGCTCTACCGCCAGAAGGCAGACCAGGTCACCTCGGAACAGGAGCGCGAACAGTACATCGCCAAGGCTGAAGCCCTGGTGGACAAAGTGAAAGAAGTCCGCCAGATGAAAGAAGCTGCGGCCCCGACGTCTTGAGCCGCGTCTCATTCCAAATGACGGTGGGCGAGCCAACCGGCTCGCTCTTCGTTTTTTTTCGACACGCAAGCACACCACTCTCCCCTGCTAATTTTCTGGCCACAATCCGTTTTGCCGGGCCGCAAGCACGCCTAGAATAGAAACGCATGAGGTTCACTGGGCAAAACGCGCGTCGCGCTGCTCCGCTGGCTCTGCTGTTGGCACTGCTGGCCGGCTGCAACCGCGGTGAACGCACCGACCTACGTCCGCTGGACGAAACCGGCATGGCCTTCAGCAGTCTGCAAACACTGCGCGAGCTCAATGTGAGCAACGCGGAAGTGGTCGAACTGGTCAAGCTGCGCCGTGCCGGCGTCTCAGACCACACCGCCATCGAGCTGGTGCGCATCGCAAGGAACCGTCAGCAGGAATTTGCCAGCGGAGATGCGGTGGCGGCGCTGATTCGCGCCGGCATGGGCGAGGACGCCGTGCTGGAATTGGCCCGACTGGACCGCCTAGGGCTGGAGATAGGCGAAATGCAGGCGATGCGACTGGCGGGCATCCCCGATGCCGTCATCGTTGCGCAGGCGCGACGCCGTGCACAGGGTGCTCCGGTGCTCTCCGGGCCTGCGCTGGCAGCGATGCGCAATGCGGGCATCTCGGACCAGGCCCTGCTTGCTTTGGTCGAACGCGGCGTACCGGATTCTGCCGCGGAAGAAATTCTTCGGCTGCGACGCCGCGGCGTCCGCGAAGCGGAAATTCTGCGCCGGTTCTAGCTGCGCGCAGAAACAAGGGCAACACAGAGCGATCCCACCGACCCAGCAGCACGCCGCCGAAACAAACCTCCCCCGATTCCCGTTACGTTTCGTGCTCCTGGGCCGCCCTGCAGCGCGGAAAATTTTGCCTGCCCCGTCCAGACGGGCTTTTCGGTAGAATCGCTGCATGTTGTCGGTATCTGTGCGACTGCTTCCGCTCATTGTGCTGCTGCTCTGGCAAATAGCCTGTGCGGTGCCGTTGGGTCCTGGCTATCAGATTCGCCGCCAGGAAGTCATGCTGCTCTATGCCCCGGCACAATCCGGCTCGGTGCATGTGCATGTGCAGTACGAACTGGAAAACACAGGCAATGCACCGCTGGACACGCTGGCGTTCTCCTTGCCTGCAGCGGCAGCGGCTCCGGCCGGCCAACTGGCGGTTACGGTCGAGGAACGCATTGCCCGGCCGCAGCCTGAAACTCCTCTGACCACCGAACAAAGCCGTCGCACTGCGCTCGCCATCGTATTTTCTCCACCCTGGCCGCAACGGGAAAGGATTCGCCTCGGCCTGGACTACGATCTTCCGCTTCCCACTGAGGCCCTCGGTGGGAACCCGCCACGAGCCTTCTTGCTGGAGTTTGCAGACTGGTTTGCGGAACTGATGCCGCCCGATCGTGTGTTCGCCCGGGGCACTGACCGCGGTGAAAAAGTGCACCTGCGCATCCGAGCTCCGGCTGGATGGCGTGCACTCAGCTCTGGAAAGCCGAAGGGAAGCCGGTCGCACGGCGAGGCGATCGAGCACCGCTACGAGGTGACCCGCGACGATTTTGACCCGTTCGTTCTCATCGGCAGCTACCACGAGCAGCACTTCCGCATCCACGGTCAGCGGATCGTCTTCTGGACCCTGAGCCGGCGGGAGGCGGCAGAACTTGCCACGTCGGCCAAAGAGGTGGCCGAGATTCTAGAGTATTTCGAGAAAACTTTGGGCCCACGCGAAAAGCGAGCTGCACCGATCTGGGTGGCTGAGCTGCCCAGCTTCGGCACGTCTGTCCCGCTTCGCGGTGCAGTGCCGCGTCCTGATTCTTTTGCCCGGGGAATGTTGCTTGTGCCGGATTGGGAGGAGCCTGCGGTGGCGGCACAGAAGCACTACGGCGCCATTGCACACACGCTAGCCAAGCTGTGGCTGCACTGGCTGGCCACGCCGACAAACGAGCTCGGCGATGGCTGGGCAGCTTATCTTTCGTGCTTGGTTCGCGAGCATAGGCAGTCTGCCGTGCCGGACTGTTCACCCGAAGCCCTGCTGCGCGCACACCAGACTCAGACTTCCGCCGGCGCCGCACGGGAGGCGGCGGTCATCAAAGCACACCTGTTTGCCCGAGCTCTCGAAGAACGCCTGGGTCGTCCCGCAGTGCTGGCGGCGTTGCGGCAAATGCTGCAGGCACGACGCGGACAAACCTGGAATGCAAACGATCTGCGCGCCGCGCTCGAAGCCGAAGCTCGCCAGGACCTGGGCGGATTTTTCCGCACTTGGCTCGGCCAGCACGACCTCCCGGAAACGCTTCGCCAACACGCGGTGCAGGGAAACCCGTGAGCCGTTTCCGGTACACGACCTGAATGGCGAGGCCGGTGAAGTTTCCCGACACCTCAGGCCCCGGTGCTGCTACGCGGCAGGATCGAGGCCCGGATCAGGCCAGGGCGATCAGTTCGATTTCTACGCGTGCACCTCGAGGAAGGTCCTTCACAGCCACGGTGGCACGTGCCGGCGGATTTTCGGAAAAGTAGCGAGCATAGACTTCGTTCATCGCTGCGAAATCGGCGATGTCCGCCAGATACACGGTCGTCTTCACCACGCGCTCGAGCGAACTGCCGCTGGCTTCCACGATGCCTTTCAGGTTTTCGAGCACTCGCAGAGTTTGCTGCGCAATGTCGCCTTCGATCATCTGCCCGGTAGCAGGATCGAGCGGAATCTGCCCAGAAACGAACAGCAGCCCGTTCGCACGAACGGCTTGCGCATAGGGGCCGATCGCTCGCGGCCCGCGGTCTGTCGTGACGATCTGCTTCATGAACCCTCCCGACATGAAATGGCTCCACCATGCATGATGGCGGAGCCACAGTGTACCTGCCAGCCTTGTCGCCGCACAGCCTAAATCGTTGCAGGCACTCCGTCGGGCAGCGAACTTACGGTTTCGATTGGCGCTCGAACTGGCGCAAGCACAGGCGGCTGGTTGCTGCACAAGGAACACGTACAAGACAGAACCTTGCGCCGCGCCGTTGCTCGCTCTAGGCTACCAGTAAGAAACCACGGAGTACTCGATGCCGGAACTTGCCAATCAGTCCGGTCCGGTCCAGCGAGCTCCCCGGTATTCGCTGATTGCGGAGGCCAGTGTGGTGGATCTTGCTTCGGGGACGCAACTCCACTGTCGCACCTACGACATCAGCGCATCGGGCTGTTATCTGGACACGATGAACCCCTTCCCCGGTGGCACGCGTGTGCAGGTCTCCATCCGACACAACGGAGAGACACTCGAAACCACAGGTGTGGTGGCCTACGCACAACCCAACATGGGGATGGGAGTGCATTTCGAGCAGATCCATCCCGAGCAGCACGCCCGACTGGAACGCTGGCTTGCTGAGCTGAGCAGCGTTCCAAAAGTGTAGTCGCGGCGAGCGCGCAGTGCGGATGGTAGCGCGACGGACGATGGTCGTCCGCGTGCCGGGAAACACCGTCACATCCACTCTCGCCATCCGCAGTCTCCGGTAACCACAACCATCTGGCTCACGTCTAGCTAGGCGAACGGGGTGCACGCATCCGTTCCTTGTTGTAAAGTTCTGCACCGCACGCATGGTGTGGTGCACTCGACCCCGGCAATGAAACTTTTTCATGTTCATGTTTAAAAAAGGAGAGTCGCGATGAAAAACTGGCTGATCCACTTGCTGCTCGTGTCGTTGTTGGGAGCGGCACTGCTGGGAGCCCCTGCCACAGCCAAGGCGCAGGAGCCGCCGCAGGGAGAAACAGCGCCGCCCCGGCCGCTGCAGCGTCCCGGTGCGCGCGAGGCTTCCCAGGAGCCGAAACCCTACGACCAGGTCATCACGAAAGATGCGGTTTCCGACCCGGGCGTCTTCACCGTACACCGCATCAAAGACAAGCTCTACTTCGAAATCCCGCCCGCTGAACTGGGACGGGAATTTCTCTGGGTGAACCAGATCAAGCGAACCACTCCGGGCGTGGGCTACGGTGGTCAGGCGCTCGGCAATCGCATTGTACGCTGGACGAGAAACGGCAACCGCATCCTGCTGCGCAGCGTGGTCTATGAGAGCGTGGCCGACCCGAACCATCCCGTTCGTCAAGCCGTGGATGCGGCACAAAACGAAACGATCATCATGGCGTTCGACATAGAAGCCTTCGGTCCGAACGGTTCGATGGTGATTGACGTCACCCCGCTGTTCACCACCGAAGTGGCCGAGCTCAGCGCACGCGCCCGCCTCCGTGCGCGTGGGTTCGACCGCAACCGTTCCTTCATTGAACGCGCAGTCAGCTTCCCGGAAAACATCAATGTGGAGGCCACCCACACCTACACCTCGCCGATTGACCAACAACCCGCTGGACCGCAGCCGCCGCAGCCCCCTTCTCCGTTCGGAGGACAGGGCATGCGACCGGGCAGCGCCACCGTGCTGATGCATTACTCCATGGTGAAACTGCCCCAGGTGCCCATGAAGCCGCGGCTCTACGACCCGCGCGTGGGTTTCTTTTCCGTGCGCCAGCTCGATTACAGCCGCGAAGACCGCCACCGGGTGGTCGAGCGGCGCTACATCACCCGCTGGCGCCTGGAGAAAAAAGACCCCAACGCGGAACTCTCCGAGCCTGTCAAACCGATTGTCTTCTACATTGACCCGGCCACCCCGCCGAAATGGCGTCCCTATCTGAAGCGGGGCGTCGAAAAATGGCAAAAGGCGTTCGAAGCTGCGGGATTCAAGAATGCCATCCTGGCCAAAGATCCGCCTTCGCCGCAGGAAGACCCCGAATGGAGTCCCGAAGACGCTCGCTATTCGGTGATTCGCTGGCTGCCTTCGACGATCGAAAACGCCTCCGGGCCGCACATCCACGACCCCCGCACCGGGGAAATTCTCGAGGCAGACATCCAGTTCTATCACAACGTGCAGAAGCTGGTCCGCGACTGGTACTTCGTGCAGGCGGGCCCGAATGACAAGCGCGCGCAAAAGCTCCCCATGCCGGACGAACTGATTGGCGTGCTGCTCGAATACGTCACGGCGCACGAGGTGGGCCACACGCTCGGGTTCCCGCACAACATGAAGGCCAGCTCCACCTACCCGTTCGAAAAGCTGCGGGACAAGGAATGGCTGCGTACGATGGGCCACACCCCCACGTTGATGGACTACTCGCGGTTCAACTACCTGGTCCAGCCCGAAGATGGCATTGACCCGGCGCTGCTGGTGCCGGAAATCGGCCCGTACGACATCTTCGCCGTGACGTGGGGCTACAAACCTATCCCCGAAGCCGCCACCCCGGACGACGAAAAGAAAATCCTGGACGCCTGGGCGCGGCAGCAAGATGAGAAACCCTGGCTGCGCTTCTCGACGGCCGGCTCGGCCGGCTCGGACCCGGGCGAGTTGACCGAAGCGGTCGGCGACGCCGACGCTATTGCTGCTACCCGCCTGGGCATGGCCAACCTGCAGCGCGTGGCGGATATGCTGCTGCCGGCGACCACGGAGCCGGGCGAACCCTACGACGAGCTCGAAATCCTCTATGGACGCCTGCTGGGGCAGTGGGCGCTCGAGCTGAATCACGTCACCGCGCTGGTTGGCGGCTTTTACTCCCAGCAGAAGCACGCCGGCCAGGGTGACGGCATCCGCTTCACCCCGGTGCCCCGCGAGCGACAGGTGGCTGCCGTGCGCTACTTGAACGAAGCTGCCTTTGCCACTCCGCGGTTCCTGATTCGTCCGGAAATTCTGCGCCGCATCGCGCCGACCGGTGCGCTGGAGGGCATCGGTCGCGCGCAGGTGCGTGTGCTCACTTCGTTGCTCGCTAACGCACGGCTGCAACGCCTGGTCGAGCAGGAAGCGGTGGATGGGCCGACCGCCTATCGCCCCGCGGACTTCCTGGCCGATGTCCGCCGCGGGATCTGGAGCGAGCTGGATACCCCCGCTCCACAGATCGACGCCTATCGCCGGAATCTGCAGCGGGCTTATCTCGACCTGGTCAACGAAAAGCTGAACGGGCGGCAGCCGGTCAACGACGATGCCCGCGCGCTCTACCGTGGCGAGCTGCGCGCGCTCGATCGAGCCCTGACTGCGGCGATCCCCAAAACCAGCGACCGAACTACCCGGCTGCACCTGCAGGATGCTCGCGACCAGATCGCCCGCATCCTGGATCCGAAGTTTGCTGCGCAGCCACCGCAACAACAGCAGCGCAGCCCCTTCGGCGACGGCCTCGAAACCGACCCGGAACCGCTCGGCTGCTGGCCGGATTACTCCATCCCGATCGTTCGGGATGGAACCGCTCGGTGAAGCGGCTGGAGCATTCTGGACGTCAGACCTGCATCGGGTGGCCTGGAGCCCATCCAGGCCACCCGATACTTGAGCCGCAGCTCGCTCTCGCTTATCATTCTCTCGAACCCTGCACGACGGTTGGAGCCGGGAGTCTCCCGCGCCGATGCTGACCCAGAAAATTGGCCAGGGCGGCCGTTGGCTGCTGAACAAAATTGTGGACGCCATCGGCGCCACCGGCATCAATCCCAACGTGCTCACCTTTCTCGGCCTGGTAGGCAACATCGTCGCCGCGGCCTTCTTCGCCAGCAGCGAATTCCAACTGGCCGCCCTGTTCATCTTCCTCGCCGGATTTCTGGATATGGCCGACGGCCAGGTGGCCCGGCGGATGGGCCGCGTGACGGCCTTCGGCGCCTTCTACGATTCCGTCTTCGACCGCTACTCGGACATGGCGCTGTTCATCGGTCTGGTCGTGCACTACACGCGGATCGGCCGCGGCTTCTACGTGATTCTGGCCGCGGTGGCCATGGCCGGTTCCGTGATGGTCAGCTATACGCGTGCGCGCGCCGAATCGCTGATTCCGTCGTGCAAGGTCGGCTTCATGGAACGCCCCGAACGGCTCGTGCTGCTGATTCTGGGCGGACTCTTCGATCGTATGGCGCCGGTGCTGTGGGTGATTGCGGTGCTTTCCACCGTGACGGTCATCCACCGCATCTACTACACCTGGCGCGAAACCAAAGCAGGACGCGTGCTGCCTACTGCGCGACCCTCTGTGTAGCTCCGAGGACGAACCCGGAATTCTTGTGCAGCTCGCCGAGTCGGAACGTGCGGCTATGAAAATTGTCGTTCAGAGGAAATCTCCCGGAGAGTACGTCGTTACGGTCGAAGAGGCTGGCAGTCGCACCACGCACCGCGTGCGTGTCTCACCCGACGACGTCCACAAACTCACCGCAGGCCGCGTCTCCGAAGAAGAACTGGTGCGGCGTTCCTTCGAATTCCTGCTGGCCCGCGAGCCGAAAGAACAAATCCTCGGCACATTCGACCTCAGGGTGATCGCTCGCTACTTCCCCGAATACGAACGAGAGATCCGCAAGGCCCTGGGCTCCTGAAACCGCTGACCACCACAGGCTCTCTGGAATCCGCCAATGGGCAGAGAAGAAGCGACTTTCGTTTCGCCGCCTCGCCCGAGCGGCACACGCGACTTTTTCGGTTCCAGTCGTCCGAAACAGGCGCCGCCGGCTGGCGCGCTCCGGGGGGTACCGTGCGTCGCAATGAGATGGACCGATTGCGCCAGACTGAACTGGAAAGCATTCAATTCTGAGGCAGGGTCGCCGCGGGCTGCTCCCACCAGAAGCGTTGTCTGGTTGGTTGCCGGCGCAGCCCCATGTGGGCCTCTACGGGCGCCGAGATGATCGCATGAACGCGTTCGATGAGCGCCGGAATCTCTTCCTTCCGCAGATCCTGCGTTTCGATCGTGTCGTGCAAATAGACAGTGATTTTCGAAGGATACAGAATCCAATCGCCCTTGCGGTTGAACTCGAACGAACCGACGATGCTCATCGGCACCAGCGGGTAGCCGAATTGCTGGGCCATGCGAAACGCTCCTTCGCGAAACGGCCCCACACGGCCGTCCAGCGTGCGTCCGCCTTCGGGAAAGACAATGATGCTGATCCCGTCGTCCAGCGCACGCCGCACGCGCTGATACATCCGCTTCAAATCTGCTGCGGTCGGCTGTTTCGGGACTGGAATATTGCCGAATCGCTTCATCATCCAGCCGTACGCCGGAATCTTGAAATGAGACTCCAGCTCCAGCCCGCGCACAAACTGCGGAATCGCCGAATACACCACAAATGCGTCGAACAGATTCACATGGTTGCACACGAACAGACTGGTGCGCTGCGGATCGAAGCCGGGGGCACGACGCACCTCCAACTTCACCCCCGCCAATCGCAGGACATTGCGAAACAGCCACCGCTGCGGACGATCGTTTTTCCGCGGATCGACGAAAATCCCCAGCAGCACCAGCGCCGATGCCAGCACACCGAAATGGAGGATACTCACCGCCCACAACACCAGCGCTCGCAGCACATACCACACCTTCTTCCAGCCGCGAATGTCGGTTCGCGGCACGGCCCGGGTTCGCGCTGCGGGTGTTGCGGTCATCGGTCAGGCTGCCTCCTCCGGCCTCTTCATCAAACCAACACGTCCAGCGCGCGGGGGAGAACTTCCAGGCGCTCCAGTTGCAAGCGCAGCGATTCTCCGTCCACCGTCACGTCCACCGGCCCCTCCAGACGAAATTCAACCTGCTGGGTCTGGCTCCGTTCCGCCTGCGGGTGGTAGATGTGTGTCCCGGTGAACAGCCGCGGTAAGTTCCACAACAGCCGGAGTCGCCCGATGGGTCCCCAGCGGACGTACTCCAGCTTTCCATCGGCAGCATCAGCCAGCGGTGCCATCAGCATGTTCCCACCGGTGAACCGGCTGTTGCTGAAAGCAAGGAACAAGCAACGCCGCTGATCGAATTCTATTTCGCCCTCCCTTCGCACCGGAAACGCGCGCCGCCGCAGCCTCAGTAGACCCACCAGGACCCCCAGCAGATAACCGGGACGACCGAAGGATTTGAAGCGGCGATTGACCAGTGCGGCGACGTCGGCCGCAAATCCCAGGCTCAGCACATTGATGTAGTAAAGCACGCCGGAAACATACACCGCCCGAATGACATCGCACGGGCGGGTTCGTCCGGAAGCAATCGCGGTCAGCACGTGCCGGGTGGCATCCACGCGCTCCGGAAGGAAATCGCGCAGGAACGAGTTGCCCGTGCCCAGCGGGAGCAGCCCGAGCGTAACACGGCTGGAACAGGCCTCCGGAAACACGCCGTTCAGGATTTCAAACGCTGTGCCGTCTCCACCCACAGCCAGGAAGCGTCGCCGGCCCTGCGCGAACTCTTCCCGCGCGAGCTGGGTGGCATGGCCAGGCGCCGTGGTATAGGCTACGTCGAGCGGCACGCCAGCAGCCAGCAGTTGCGCCACCGCATCGGCCGCCTGTCGGCCGCACCGTCCGCCGCCCGCAGCGGGATTGACAATCGCCAACAGGCGCTCGCTGCGCGCACCCATGAAAACCGGCCCGGCCGCGGGCCCCACGGCTGCAGCGCTCATAACGGCACCACGGCGGAACGCCCCACGGCCGCACGAATTTCCGCGGCCAGGACGTCGCGTTTGATTTTCATCGAAGCGGTGCGCGGGAAATCGTGCGTCCAGACCAGGTAGCCGTGGACACGCTTGTAGTCCAGCAGGCGGCGGTTGCGCGCTGCCAGCTCGCTGTGCAACGCTTCGCGGTTGGCTGGCTCCGGCTCCGGCCGCACCACGAGCACGAGCTGTTCGTCCGCCAGCGTGCGTGACGGCCAGATGTAGTTCGCGGCAAAAATGCAGAACTCCTTCACGGGCAATCCCTCGAAAAATGCCTCCACATCTTCGGGGTAGATGTTTTTTCCGCCGGCGGTGACGATCATGTTTTTCTTGCGACCGAACAGCCGCAGATGTCCATCCGGGTCCAGCCGCCCCAGATCACCAGTGTAGAGCCAGCCGTCGCGGATGGTCTCCGCGGTGAGTTCCGGGTCGTCCAGATAGTGCGACATCACATTTCGTCCGCGCACCGCCACTTCGCCAATGCCGTCGGCATCGGGATTGACGATGCGCACCTCCACACCGGGCAGCGGCTGCCCTACTGTATCCGCCCGGAAGGGCTTCAGGTTGTTCACAGTCACCGCCGTGCAGGCTTCGGTCAGACCATAGCCATTGGCCACCGGTATGCCCAGATCATAGAAAAATTGCAGCATCTGCGGATCGCTGAATGCACCTCCTACGATGATGGCCAGCAGCTCGCCGCCGAAGGCACGGTGGATGGAGGGAAGCAGCCGTCGGCTGAGCCACGGTCGCGGGCGGCCGCGTGTGAGCGCACGATTCAAACCGACCAGTACGGCAAACAGCCGTCGCTGCAGCGGCGGCAGCTCCTGCAGCCGCTGTCGGAGTCCTCGCTCCAGATTTTTCAGCACCATAGGCACCAAACTGACGTAAGTGATTCGGTAGGTCACGAACGCTTCGCGGACAAACTCAGGCCGCAACGTGCGCAGATGCACCACCGCAGCACCACACACGAACGGACCGAGGTACCCGACCATGAAATCAATGGCATGGTTGGTCGGCAGAATCGAAAGGTAGCGCACGCCGGGCCAGAACGGGTACCAACGCGTCAGCGACCAGCACTGTTCCAGGTAGTTGTCGTGGGTGAGCACGCAGCCTTTGGGTCGACCACCGGTTCCGGAGGAATACACAATGCAAGCCCAGTCCGAACGCCGGCGCGGCCGGAACACCGGCTCCCGACCAGCGCCGCGTGCCATGAACTCCTCCCAGCGCACTGCGCCGCACAGCTCCGCGTCGGCCGGCGCATCGGTCACCACCACGCACCGTGGGCGGAAATCAGCGAACCCCTCGCTTCGGGTGATCTGCTGCCAGAAAAACCACTCGGTGATCAGATAGTGGGCCCGGCTGTGCGCCAGCAGCGCGAGCTGCTCGCGTCCGGTCAGCTTGTAGTCGAGCGGCACCAGCACGCCGCCCGAGGAATGAATCGCATAAGCCGCCAGCAACCACCGCGACTGATTCGTCATGATGATCGCGGCGCGGTTCGCTGGAGCGCTTGGGTCAGCCTCGGCGCCCAAGCCAACGTCTTGCAACGCCCGCGCCAGTGGCTGTGCCTGTTCCCGAAACTGCCCGTAGGTGAGCCGGTGCCGTTCACGACCACGATCGGATTCGATCAGGCAGACGTGATCGTCGAACGTCTCCAGCGCATCCCGCAGCGCCTCTTGTAGCGACGGGTATTTCCTCAAATCCAGCATGCGCACAACCGCGATGGGCAAAACTGAACGCCTGCCCGAAAGACGGCACAAACGCAGAGAGTATACAAAGGTTGCGCGTCGGCAGGAACCTCAGGGGGCGAAATGACTACAGTCGGGCCTGAATGCGATCGGCCAGGGTGCGAAAATCGGTCACGCCCTGGAATTCGTAGTCGGGCAACTCCACGCCGAAGTGCTGTTCCAAGCGTGTGAGCAACTCAAGCGCCTGCAGGCTGTCCAGGCGGAGCACTTTGAAAAAGTCGTCGTCGGGAGAAAGTTGTGCGCGCGGCACACGAAAATGTTCTGCCGCCAGGCTCAGAATTTCTTCCAGGGTTTGTTCTACCGTGCGCATCGTCCGGTTGCAAGCTTCCTCGGCAACCCTTTCGAGGGTTGCCTCTCGGAAAACTCCCTCTGTTCATACACGACCTCATGCCGCCCTGGCAACACCGTTGGAGAAAGATCGAACCCGGGGAAATTCGACAGGAACGCCGGCAGAGCAGTACCCCGCAGCTTTCTTTCTCAGAGGAGACAGGAGTGCACCATGATCTTCCAGCCGTTCCGGCAGGTAAAAACGCGCCCGGCGGAGTTCGCGGCTCACGGCAGATAGGGCAGCGTAGCGGAAGATTCCACGAACTTGCGCAGGCCTTCTTCGACAGCGGGGCGGGCGAACAGTTCACAGAAAATCGCGATTTCGCGCTGCAGCTCTTCGTGAGGAATCGGCTTGATGAACTGTTTGGTTCTTTTCCGCGCGGCTGAATCGAATTTCGCTGCCTGCTGCGCGGTGGCGCGAGCTACTTCCAGCACTTGGCCTTCGGCAGCCAGTTGCGCGACCAGCCCCACGGCGTGCGCACGCTGTGCGTTGATACTGCGTCCGGTGAGCAGCAGGTCGCGCACCACAGCATTGCCGACGTCTCGCTTCAACCGCGGGATGCCTCCGAAACCGGGAAGGATGCCCAGGCGCAACTCCGGGAAACAGAAACGCGCCATCTTGTCGGCCACAATCACATCGCAGGCCAGTGCCAGCTCCAGGCCGCCGCCGAAGCAGACCCCGTGCACGGCTGCAATCGTGGTCGCGGGCGCGGCATCCAGACGGTTCAGCACGGCGTGGATGCGCTCGAGAAACTGGCGTACCCCGGCGACCCGCTGTTCGACCGTCAATCCCTGCATGCGCTGATAGAGCTCGCGCAGGTCCGCGCCGGCGCTGAAGCCGCTGCGAAGCCGGCTGTAGAGAATCACAGCGCGCACATCGTGCTGCAGCGTATCCAGGGCAGCGGCAAACTGTTCCAGCTCGGCCAGCAGGGCCGTGCCGATTTCGTTTGCCGGTTCGCGATGCAGCGCCAGCTCGCACACGCCGCCGGTGAACTGCCAGCTCAACGACTGCCCACAAAATTCACGCATCGTGGCTGGATTATCTCCAAGGCCGCCGGCGCATGCAAGGAATGGCTCGCCGACCCATGGAGGCACTCCAGGCCCATTGATTCCGTCCCTGTGGCTTGCTATGTTGGTGGTTTAGGCTGGGCGCAGTGTGCCTGTCTGTAGGCGCTGCCGCCGTGTGGCGCCGCTTCCAGCAGAGGGCCAGTTGCCCGGCTCTGCTACCGAGGATCGCTGCATTCAGAACCGCCTATGGGCCTGCAGAGCATCGTCGTTCGCGGGGCGCGTCAGCACAACCTGAAAAACATCGACCTGGAAATCCCACGCAACACGCTGACGGTGATTACCGGTCTGTCCGGCTCGGGAAAGTCCTCGTTGGCCTTTGACACCATCTATGCCGAAGGCCAGCGCCGCTATGTGGAAACCCTCTCCGCCTATGCGCGGCAGTTCCTCGACCAGATGGAGCGGCCGGAAGTGGATTCCGTCGAGGGTCTTTCTCCTGCGATCTCCATCGAGCAGCGCACCACTTCGCGTTCGCCGCGCTCTACGGTGGGTACCATCACGGAGATTTACGATTATCTCCGCGTACTGTTCAGCTCAGCCGGCATCCCGCACTGCCCGAACTGTCGCAAGCCGATCACCCGACAAACCACTGAACAGATCGTTCAAACCATCCGGCAACTGAAGCCCGACGAACGCGTGATGATCCTGGCACCGATCGTCCGCGGCCGGAAAGGCGAATATCGCCGGGAGCTGGAACGGATGGCCCGCGCCGGCTTCGCTCGTGCCCGCGTGGATGGCGAGCTGCTGCCCCTCGACGAGCCCATTCGGCTCGACCGTCGTCGGAATCACACCATCGAAATTGTCGTAGACCGTCTGCGCGTCAGACCAGGCATCGAAAAGCGGCTTGAGCAATCTATCGAAACCGCTTTGAAACTGACCGACGGCCTGGTCACCGTGGCCGTGATCGACGGCCCGGAAACCCTTTACTCGGCCAAACTGGCCTGCCCGGACTGCGGCATCAGCGTGCCGCAGTTGGAGCCGCGTTCATTCAGCTTCAACTCTCCCTACGGAGCCTGCCCCGAATGCCATGGCCTCGGCTCCCGGTACGACTTCGATCCAGCAAAAATCATCGTAGACTGGTCGAAGCCGCTGTTCGAAGGAGCGCTCGGCCCCGGCTCCGGCTCGGCCAACCTGCAGCGCACACTGCAGCTCGCCGCCCACGCCTTCGGCTTCGACCTGAACCAGCCGTTCGATTCACTGCCCCGGCGCGTGCAGAACCTGATTCTCTATGGCAATCCCCCCGCAAACGGCAGTGGGCGCGCACTGCCCGGACTGCGTTTCCCCGGGGTGATCCGCTACCTGGAACGGAGCCTCGAAGAAGCCTCCAGCGACAGCTACCGAGAATGGCTGATGCAGTACATGTCGCCCATCGAATGTACGGCGTGCCACGGCAAGCGGCTCCGCCCGGAAAGCCTGGCGGTGCGGGTGGGCGGCTACTCCATTGCGGACTTCGTCGCTTTGCCGATCAGCGCGGCGCGCCCTGCCGTGGAAGAGATCCGTCGACAGCTCACCCCCCGCCAGCAGCAAATTGCTGGGCGCGTGCTCGAGGTCATTGCCGAACGATTGGATTTTTTGCTCGCGGTCGGCTTGGGCTATCTGACCCTGGATCGTTCCGCCGCCACACTGTCCGGGGGTGAAGCGCAGCGCATCCGGTTGGCCACGCAGATCGGATCGAAACTGCGCGGGGTGCTCTATGTGCTCGACGAACCCTCGATCGGCCTGCACGCTCGGGACAACGATCGCCTGCTCTGCACGCTGGCGCGCCTGCGCGACCTGGGCAACACCGTGCTCGTAGTCGAGCACGACGAAGAAACCATCCGTCGCGCCGATTATGTGATCGACCTCGGCCCGGGCGCTGGCTCGGCCGGCGGCTACCTAGTCGCTGCGGGTACGCCAGCAGAGATCGCGGCCCACCCCGATTCGCTCACCGGACACTACCTGGCCGGCACTGCAGAAATTCCCGTCCCACACCGGCGTCGGCCGGGGAACGGAGCCCTGTTGCGTGTTCTCGGTGCACGCGCCAACAACCTGAAAAACATCGATGTCGCTTTCCCGCTGGGCACGCTGATTGTGGTGACCGGTGTTTCGGGCTCCGGCAAATCTACCTTGGTCGAAGATATTCTGTATCGCACCCTGGTCCAGAAGCTCTATCGCGGTCGCGCTCAACCCGGCCCTTGCCGCGCCGTGCTCGGCACCGAGCACCTGGACAAAGTCATCGAAATTGACCAGTCACCCATCGGCCGTACTCCACGGTCGAACCCGGCAACCTACACCGGCGTGTTCACACCCATCCGGGAGTTGTTCGCCCGCTTGCCCGAATCCCGCGAACGTGGCTACCGCCCCGGCCGCTTCAGCTTCAACGTCAAGGGCGGCCGCTGTGAAGCTTGTCAGGGCGATGGCTTGCGGCGTATCGAAATGAGCTTCCTGCCCGACGTCTACGTCACCTGTGAAATTTGTCGTGGCCGCCGCTACAACGCCGAAACCCTCGCTGTGCGCTACAAGGGACATTCGATTGCCGATGTGCTGGCGTTGCCGGTCACCGAAGCTCTCGCGCTGCTGGAGACGATCCCGCAAATCCAGCAAAAGCTCGCCACCCTGGTCGAAGTCGGTCTCGGCTACATCCAGCTCGGCCAGCCCGCCACCACGCTCTCCGGAGGAGAAGCCCAGCGCATGAAACTGGCCCGCGAGCTTTCCAAACGCCAGACCGGACGCACCCTCTATATCCTCGACGAACCCACCACGGGCCTGCACTTCGAAGACGTGAAACGGCTGCTGGCGGTTCTGCACCGGCTCGTTGACTTGGGCAACACCGTCATCGTGATCGAGCATCACCTCGACGTTATCAAGCAAGCGGACTGGATCGTGGACCTGGGACCTGAAGGGGGCGAAGCCGGTGGCCGCATCGTCGCTCAAGGCACACCGGAACAGGTGGCTCGCGTGAAAGGATCCTACACCGGCCAGGCGCTGGCTCGGATTTTGCGCAATGGTTCATCTCGCCAGTAGAACCAAACAGCCTCTGACTTCGATTCGAGAAAAGAATTCGAAACCGTCAATTCGAAGATAAAAATATAAGCTTTTATAACGAAAATTATCTTAGTATAACAAA
Source organism: Acidobacteriota bacterium (assembly GCA_037442425.1). Lineage (GTDB taxonomy): Bacteria > Acidobacteriota > Terriglobia > Acidiferrales > UBA7541 > DSGC01. The sequence continues at coordinate 120,456 of JBBIQG010000005.1, forward strand.
CTAAATTTTTTTATATTAAGTAAGTCTTTTAATATGAATGATTTATTAGAACTTTTAGGCTTATTAGGCTTGACAAATGCCCAAGAATTTTGTATAAAAAAGCTGAATTCGGCAGGGAGCCAACCATTGGAAAAGCACCCTGCCAAGCATGCCCCTTCTCTGTGGGCAGCAAAAACGCTTACGGAAAAGGAGGTGTGTCAATGACCAGCTTGATGTTGCGTGATCCCTTCTTCAGCGATCTGTTCGATTTCCGTCGGGATTTTGATGAATTCTTCAATCGGATCTTCGGCACCCTGAACTGGCCGTGGACGAACGAGCGTCCGGCGCTGACCGCAGGGACCTTCGCCTTCTCGCCGGCGATCGAGTCCTATGTGGATCGTGAAGCACGGCGATTCATCTGCCGTGTGATGCTGCCGGGCGTGGACCCGAACGACGTGAACATCCATGTGCAGGGCAACGCGCTGACCATTTCCGGTGAGCGGAAGCTGCACCGGGAGGAAAAGGATGTGGATTACCTGCACCGGGAGACTGTTTACGGCAGCTTTACCCGGACGCTGACGCTGCCGGAGGGTGTCGAAGCCGACAAGCTGAGCGCCGAATACCGCAATGGCGTGTTGGAGATTTCGGCGCCGGTCAGCTCGGCGGCTCTGCCGCGGCGGATTGAAATCAAGGGCGCTGCGAAAGTGAAGGAGATTGCCGCGTAAGCCTTCACGCGCCGCGGACACACCTCAGCCCGTCCCGTCGGTTTCGCCGACGGGGCGGGCTCATTATTTTTCGAGCCCGGTGCTGTGGCTTGCCCGTTGCGAGTGCCTTCGGGTAAAGTGCTGACTTTCGATGAGCAGCATCTACCGGATTCGTCCGCTGGACTTCGGCCCGGTGCGCACCTACCCGCTGGCCCGGCGCAAGAGCAAAGTCAGCGTGCGCGACTTCGCCCGGCCGTTGAGTCCGACCACGCCACGCACCCGACGTCACACCACCCTCCGCAAGTTCTTCGACACGTGGCCGTACATTCTGGCGGCTCGAGAGTTCCGTGCCCTTGTGGCCGCGGTGCAACGGGCGCGCGCACGACGTCGGACCATCCTGTGGGGCATCGGTGGGCACGTCATCAAAGTCGGCCTGGCCCCTTTGCTGATCGACCTGCTGCATCGCGGTTTCGTCTCCGGCATCGCGATGACCGGAGCCGCCCTGATCCACGACTTCGAAATCGCCCTGGTCGGCAGCACGAGCGAAGACGTAGACGCCGAGCTCGGCCGTGGCCAGTTCGGCATGGCGGAAGAAACCGGCTTATGGCTGAACGAAATGGCAGTGGGTGCTGCGCGCAGTGGCATCGGTCTGGGCGAGGCGGCCGGCCGATTGTTGTCTCATGCGCGGCTCGGTGCCCGGCATGCGGACAAAAGTGTGCTGGTCGCTGCCTATCGCGCGCGGATTCCGGTCACCGTGCATCTGGCCATCGGCACCGACATCCCACACATGCACCGCGCCGCCGACGGCGCCGCATTGGGCGCTGCCAGCCACCACGACTTCCGTCTGTTCTGCGCACTGGTTCGACAGATGCACCCCGGCGGGGTCTACCTGAACTGGGGCTCCGCGGTCCTGCTGCCGGAAGTGTTCCTCAAAGCGGTTTCGGTTGTGCGCAACCTGGGCATACGACTGGAGCCGATCACCACGGCGAATTTCGATTTCATCCAGCACTACCGACCGTTGACGAACGTAGTGCGCCGACCTACAGCGGGCCGGGGCTCCCACGGATACGCGCTGACCGGGCATCATGAAATTCTGTTTCCGCTGTTTGCCGCTGCCCTGCTGGAGATGAAAGCGTAGCCGCCCGAGCAAACATATGTTGGAACCCGAAAGCACCTCAGCAAGTCCGGCGCCTGCAGAGAGAGAAGCCTCCGGGCCGCACGTGCTGCCGCCGGACCCCTACGCCCATCTGCCCGAGGATCTCCGAGTGCCCTGGGGCTGGCTGGATTTGCTGGGGTTGCTGGCCGTCTTCGTTGTGGCCATCCTGGTCAGCAGTCTCGCAGTGGGCGCGGGACTGGCCCTGGTGGCGAGCGCGCGAAACATCGATCCGCAGCAGTTCTTCAGCCAGACGAACGTGCGGACACTGGTGCTGGCGCTGCAGCAAACCATGACTTTCGCGCTGTTGTTCGCGTATCTGTTTGTCCGCATCCGGGCTGGCGGCGCGAACGCGTTCTGGCGCACGCTCGGATGGCGCGGCGTTCCGCTCGGCGAGGGTCCCCGGCCGGCGATCTACCTGCTCAGCCTGTTCGGGGGCGCCGTGCTGGCTATGCTGGTGCAGTTCGCCTCGCTGCTGTACCGGCCAGAGACCCCGCCGCCCATCGAGCAGTTCTTCCGCACCCGCGAAAGCATTTTCCTCACCATGGGCCTAGCTATCGGGTTGGCTCCGTTGGTCGAAGAAACCATTTTCCGCGGTTTTCTCTACCCGGTGCTGGCCCGAGGGCTCGGCATCCGCGCAGGCGTGCTGCTCACCGGCACGCTGTTCGGGCTGACTCATGCGGCGCAACTGTGGGGAGCATGGTGGCAGATTCTCCTGCTGGTGCTGGTGGGCCTTGCGTTCACCACGCTCCGTGCCGTGGCCGGCAGTGTAACGCCTGCTTATTTTGCTCATCTGGGGTACAACAGCATGCTGTTTGTTCATTTCTATGCTGCCACGGACGGCTTCCGCAACCTTCCGGCTCCACTGTAGCTTCGTCCTCTGGCGGGAAAGCCGCGTGTGGCGCCGGCCGGTGGCGTGACGGCGCTGGCCGATGGATTGCGGTAGAATGCAGAGCGAGTGAAGACTCGACCCGTGCGCGTCGTGCAGCCCATCGAGTGGACGGATGCAGGTGTGGTGATGCTGGATCAGCGTCGCCTGCCCACCGAAGTTGTCCGCTACACGTACACCGATTATCGCGATGTAGCCCGCGCGATTGCGGACATGGTGATTCGCGGGGCTCCGGCGATCGGCGTAGCCGCAGCGATGGGTGTCGCACTCGGCGTGCTCCATGCGCGGGCGCAGACGCCGGAAGAGCTCCGCGCGGAATACGAAGTCATCCATCGCACGCTGGCGGCCACGCGACCCACAGCGGTAGACCTGTTCTGGGCTCTGGACCGCATGAAACAACGCTTCGAAGCGCTGCTGGCCGAATCCGCGCCGCTCGAACGGATCCGGCAAGAGCTGATCCGTGAAGCACAGCAAATCCACGCAGAAAAACGGGCCATCGATGAGGCCATCGGGCGCTTCGGCGCTCAATTACTGCCGCAGGAAGGCAAGGTCATGACGCAGTGCAATGCCGGCGCGCTCGCCACCGGCGGCATCGGCACGGCGCTGGGCATCATCCGCATGGCGGTCGCTGAAGGTCGGCGACTGCATGTGCTCGTGCCGGAGACGCGTCCGTACCTGCAGGGTGCTCGCCTGACCGCCTGGGAGCTTCAGCAGGAGGGCATTCCGCTGACCCTGATCACCGACAACATGGTTGGACACATGCTGCGGTCCGCTCAGGTGTGCGCCATCGTCACGGGTGCCGACCGCGTGGCGGCCAACGGCGACACCGCGAACAAAATCGGCACCTACCAAATGGCCGTGCTCGCACACGAACATGGCGTACCGTTCTATATCGCCGCTCCGTTGTCCACGCTCGACCTGACGATCCCCTCCGGGGACTGCATCCCGATCGAACAGCGCAGGCCCGAAGAGGTAACTCATCTGGCCGGCGTGCGCATCGCTCCGGATGTGCCAGTGGCCAATCCGGCGTTCGATGTCACTCCGGCGCGTCTGATCACGGCGATTGTGACCGAACGGGGCGTCGCACGCCCACCCTATGAAGAATCTCTGCGCAGGCTGGCCACGGCCACATCGGCGGTCTCCCCCGGATCGGCGTGCACGCCGCAGGCAAGAGCAGTAGAATAGGTTGTTGACTTCAAAACCCGGGGGAACGCCTCCGCCGCAAACGCGCCACCGGAACCGCAGACGATCACTCCGGTCCCCGGCGCGAACATGGCTGCACGTGACAAAAACCAGCGGTTTCTTGCATCGCCAACCGGATGTTCGAGGAGAGGTTCCATGCTCGATGCCAAACTCCTTCATTCCCTTCCGCAGTTGCCCCAACCGATCCTGACCGCTTACCTGGATACCAACCCGGCTAACCCGCGGAATCAAGGGCACCCGCCCGGTGTGCTGATCTGGCTGAAATCACGCGCCCGGGTGCTACGCAATCGAATCCCCAAGGCCGAACAAAAACCCTTTCAGGAACAGGCTCGTCGTGTCGAAGAGCTGCTGCGCAACCAGCCACCGCGGGAGCGCGGCCTGGTGGTCTTTGCCGGACCGGAGAGCTGGCAGGTGATTCCTCTGCAAGTCGACGTCGAAGACGAGCTGCACTGGGGACGGCCGTCGCTCACCCAACTGCTCTGGCTGCTCGATGAACACCAGCCGTGCGGCGCTGCACTTGTGGATCGCAGCGGAGCGCGCTTCTACAAATTCTGGATGGGCTTTGCCGAAGAACAGGAAAAATTCCGCTTCCAGATCGACCTGACCGAATGGCGGAAGAAATATCTGGTCCCGCCTGCGCATCCCGGGGTACAGAAAACGCGCGGCTCCCAGCGAGATGTCTTCGAGCAGCGTGTGGAGGCGCAGTGGAAAAGTTCTACAAGGAAACGGCCAACCGGATCCAGCAGTGGGCCACCGAAGAAAAACTGATCCCTGTGGTCGTGGCCGGCCCGCAGGGCACAGTGGACTCCGTCTGGAACGAACTGCCCAGACATTTCCAGGAGCGCTGCCTACTGGTCCGAGCCGACCTGTCCCACCTCGCACCGGCAGACCTGGCCGTGCGTCTGGAACAGGAAATCAAGGCGTGGAAGCGGGACCGCGAACGGCAGATGGTGGAACGGCTGCTCGCCAATCCCAACGGAACACGCGCCGTCGTCGGCCCCGACGAAACCCTTCGCCGCATCCAAGAGGGTATGGCACGCGAGCTCGTGGTGGTGCGCGGACTGGGCGGGCGACTCCGTCAGTGCCAGAACTGCTTCTGGGTGGACCGCTCCGCCGATCGTATCTGCCCCGCATGTGGCGGCGAACGCCGGCTGGTGCCCCTGCGGGCTGTCCTGCCGGAACTGGCGCGCCGCTACAATGTGCACGTAGAAGTCATCGCCGGCGAAGCGGCCAGAAAGTTGCGCGAGTTCGGCGGATTAGCCGCATGGCTCCGCTAGCCGTCCTCACCTCGGCTTCCGTCCGGCTCACTGCGCTACGTCCGGCGCCTGGCTGGACGGCATGCGCACCCAGCGAGCCACGTTGTTCAGGGGCAAACGAATCTGCTGAATCTCTCCGAGCAGACGGTCGGTGTTGCGGCTCAGAAAAACAGCGCCCACCGTTTCCCCGGGTTCCATTTCCATATCTTCTTTGTTGTCCAGTTTGAATGTGCCGTCCTTCGTGACGACCTCCATATCTTTGATCTTTGCCTTCCGGCCCAGGGCTGGGGTGGTTTCCACCAGGGCAACCAGTTCATAGCCGGCCGGTGCACTGGCCCGAGCCGGATACACACGCTGCAGCAAAGCCATGCCTGTGTGCGCAGTCAGGCAAGATAACCAGCACGCTGCCAGGGAGCGAGAATTTCGAAGTGCGAAGGGAGATGCAGCCAGAGTTCTGAAGATTGTTCCGCGACTAGCGCGGGGATTCGATAGGATAGTTCTTGGTCTTCCACTCGCGCCAGCCGCCGTCCATGGACACGACGTTCGTGTAGCCCATGCGTTGCAGATTCTCTGCGGCCAGCGCGGAACGAAACCCGCCGCCACAGTAGAGGACGATTTCCGCGTTCTTGTCCGGGATAGTTTTTTCGATGTCGCGTTCGATGATGCCCTTGCACAGGTGGATGGCGCCCGGCAGATGTCCTTGCTTCCACTCGCTCTCTTCGCGCGTATCCACCAGATAGAACGAGTGGCCGCTGTCGAGCCGGCGCTTCACTTCGTCCACCGTGGTTTCCTTGATGCGTTGCTTGGCTTCCTGCACCAGTTTCAAAAAGCCGGGCGCATGCTGCATAGCCGATTCTCCTGTTTCGGATTCACCGATCGAAAACCTACCACACGGCCCCTGAACAGGCAAATGTGCGGCTGCGGGGGATCGCTGCGCTCGCCGGGCTTTGCAGAGGGAATCAGTTGTTGTTTGTCTTCTTGGCCAGCGAGCGAATGTAATTGATCAAGTGCCACATCTGCCGATCGCGCATCCGGCCTTCCTGTCCGGGCATTTTCCCTTTGCCTTTCCGCAAGATGTAGAACAGTTCCCCGTCGGTGAAATCTTTCAGGGCTTTGGGATCGCTGTAATCGCGCAGGGTGAGCTGCATGGTGGTGGCCAGCTCGGTTTTCCCGCTGCCATCGGCTCCGTGGCAGAGTGCACACTGCGTTTCATAGAGTCGCTTGCCCTGCGCAAGGGAGACCTCGTCGGGCTTCACCGGGTTCTCGCGTTTGGCTTCTTCGGGCGGAATGACGAAGGCCGGCTCAGGCGGGGGCTGCTCCGGAGCGGGCTGCTGGGATTGAGGCTTCGTTTCCTGTGCCACTGCAATCCCCGCGAGCAAAACCAACGCGATCAGGGGCATCACCGAAGGGTTTCTCATGGTTGCCTCCTTGCCGCCTGAATGCTCCTGGAACCACGAACGTTGCTGGGCGGGCGTGCGCTGCGATTGTACTCCTTCCGGCCGCCGGTGTCCTTCGTTCTGAGTTTATTCCAGGTCGCGCCAGTTCCGCCCAGCCTTCAGGTCCACCACCAGGGGCACGGCCAGCGGCCCGGAAAAGGTTTCCACGTTCTCCATGGCAGGCCGAACCATGGCTCGGAGCCGGTCCAGCTCCGTTTCGGGCACTTCAAACAACAACTCGTCGTGCACCTGGAGAATCATGCGCGCGCGGAACCGCTCCTGTTGCAGCCGGCGGTCAATGTCGATCATGGCCAGCTTGATGAGGTCGGCGGCGGTACCCTGGAGCGGCGTGTTCAGTGCCGTGCGCTCGGCAAAGCCGCGCAGCGCGTTCTGCTGTGCCAAGATTTCCGGAATCGGCCGGAGGCGTCCGAACAGGGTGCGGGTGTACTGCGTGCGGCGCACCTCGTCCAGTTGGGCATCCAGCCACCGCTTCACGCCCGGATAGCGTTCGAAATATGCGGCGATGAACTGCTTGGCTTCGCTGGGTTCGATGCCCAGTTGCTGGGCCAGGCCGAAAGCCGAAACGCCGTAGAGGATGCCGAAGTTGATGACCTTGGCAATGCGCCGATGCTCGGGGGTCTGCAAGGCCGGAGGCACGCCGAACACCTCGGCCGCGGTTCGCGCGTGGATGTCCTCGCCTTTGCGGAACGCTTCCAGCAGTACGGGATCTTGCGAAACGTGCGCCAGCAACCGCAGTTCGATCTGCGAATAATCCGCCGAAAGCAGCAACCAGCCTGGCTCGGCAGCGAATGCGGCGCGGATCTCGCGTCCCAGTTCGGTGCGCACCGGAATGTTCTGCAGGTTGGGGTTGGACGAACTGAGCCGGCCCGTTGCGGTGCCCGTCTGGGAAAACCGTGTGTGCAGCCGGCCGGTTTCCGGATGGATCAGCCGCGGCAGCGCGTCCACATAGGTGGATTTCAGCTTCGCCACTTCCCGGTACTCCAGAACGGCGCGCGGCAGCGGATGCTTCGCGGCCAGTTCCTCGAGCACATCGGCGGCGGTGGAGCGACTCCGAGTACGCGTGCGGCGTGGTGCGGGCAGGTTCAGCTTGTCGTAGAGGATTTCCGCCAGTTGCTGCGGTGAATTGATGTTGAATTCTTGTCCGGCCAGCTCGAAGACCTTTCGTTCCAGCCGCACCAGCTCTTCTTCCATGCGCACAGCGAGCCGGCCCAGCACCTCCGGATCGACCCGCACGCCGGCTCGCTCCATGCGGGCGAGTACTGGTGCCAGCGGCAGATCGATCTTCTCGTAAACCGCCAACAGTCCGCGGGCTTCGACTTCGGCACGCAACAGCGGGGCCAGCCGCAATAGATAGTCCGCGTGCTCGCCGGGCGCACCGCTCAAGGCCGTGTTGAACTGCCGCAGGACCACATCGTTCAGGCTGTGCTTGGCCGTGGTCGGTCGGAGCAGGTAGGAGTAGAGCATCGTGGCGTGCCGGATGCCCTCGACCGGCCCCAGCAGCAGCTCCGCCAGCTTCGGGTCGTGGACCACTTTCGGACGGGCCGGATCGTTCAACCACGGCCGCAACGCTTCCCGCAGGGCGCTCTGTTCGTCCAGCCAGGCTGTGAACACGCGCCCGGGCTCGACGGCAATTTCCACGGCAGCCAGACGACTGCCGAACCCGCCTTCCTCTTCCTCGCGCAGGTCGAGCGCGAGCCAGAGCGCCGCTTGCTGCCCCGGGGGGATTGCCGTCAGACAAGCCTCCAGCTCAACGGCCGAACGGATTTGCCGATATCGACTCTCCGGAACATTCGGCGCGGCAGGAACCACCAGCTCGCGCAGCAGCGACGTAAACCCGAGCTCCGCATAGAGCGCACGCAACGCTTCCAGGTCGGGCGGCTGTCGACGCAGCTTCTCGAGTTCCAGTCGCACCGGGATGTCGGTGGCAATTTGCGCCAGCCGTTTCGACAGCAGCACTGTTTCTCGGCTGTTCTCCAATGCCTGGCGATACCGCTTGCTCTCGACTTCCGCAGCATGTTCCAGGGCCGCTTCGGCGGAACCAAAGCGGCGGATCAGTTCCCGCGCACCCTTTTCGCCAATGCCCTTTGCCCCTGGGATGTTGTCGATCGCATCGCCCATCAGCGCTATCACGTCGGCGACCTTCTCGGGCGGAACACCCAGCAGTTCCTCCACTTTCTGTTCATCCACGAGCAGGTCATTTTTTGTCGGAATCAGCACGCGTACTGTACCCGCGCCGCTGGCGGTGCCGGAGCGCACCAGTTGCAGCATATCCTTGTCGCTGGTGACGATGACCACTTCCAGTCCCTGCAGAGCTGCTTGCCGCGCAAAGGTGCCGATGACGTCGTCGGCCTCGTAGCCGGCGTATTCCAGAATCGGAAGCCGCATTGCCTCGCACAACCGCCGCACATACGGCAGTTGCTGCGCCAGGTCCTCGGGCATCTCCGGCCGCTGGGCCTTGTAAGCCTCGTAGAGCTGGTCCCGGAAGGTCGGTGCTGCCACGTCCATCACCACACCGATGTAGTCCGGAGCGTGTTCGCGCAACAGCCGGCGCAGCATGTTCGCGAACACGTAGGGCACCTTGGTGGGCATTCCCGAAGGACTGCGCAACCGCTCCATCGGAGCGTGGTAGGCGCGAAAGATGTAGCCCATCGCGTCGATCAGGAACAGTCGCTCGGCCTTTGCGTCGGTCATCGCTCGCCCTGTGCTGTGAGATATCCGATGCCGCGGACACTATAACAGGATTGCCGTAAGCCGCCACCGGGCAACACCTGCCTGAGCTCGCTGGTCGGTTTTTCTTTCCCGCTTTTTTCGACCATGGTACGCTTCTATCGGCCCGGGCAATGTAGACTTGTCCGGAACGACACACACGACCCTTTCGAAGACCCAGGCAGTTCCGTCACGCAGCCGATTCGCTCGAAGGGAGGACGAACGGTGGCGACTCCTGCAATCCGGTTCGAGCCCGGTGCCGTCGAGGCCGAAGTTCGCGCCACACTGCGCACGCTGCTGGAAGAGCTGGGCAGTCCGACCGCCGAAACGCTGGCGCAGCCGGGTACGCCCGTCTCCGAACTGCATCTGGAACGCGACCTCGGGCTGGGCAGCCTGGAGCGAGTCGAACTGCTGCTCCGGCTCGGCCAGGCTTTCCAGACGCATCTGCCGGAACGGACCTTGGCGGATGCGGAAACCGTCGGAGATGTCGTGGCCACGGTGTTGGCGCAGGTGAATGGTCGTACCGAAGCGGCGGAAACTGCAGCAGAGCAGGCTGGCACAGAAGCTGCTGCGGAACTGGCCCCGCCAGCCCGTGCGCTACCATGGCCAGTGCTCCCCGCACGCGGCATTCGCACTCTTCGTCCCCCGGAGCAAGCGGAAACCCTGCTCGAAGTGCTTTGGCACCGCGGCACACAGCCCGCCACCGCTGCGGCACCGCATCTTTACCTGTACGAAGAGGGCGGCCCGGAAGCCTCCAGCCATGCCGCGCGTGTGATTCCGAATGGCGAATTGCTCTCGCAGGCTGCTGCTGTTGCCCTTTCCTTGCAACAGCGGAGGTTGCGCGCAGGAGACCGCGTGGCGCTCATGCTACCCACCAGCGCCGACTTTTTCTTCTGCTTCCTGGGCGCCATGCTGGCGGGTGGAATTCCGGTGCCCATTTATCCGCCCTTCCGCGCGGACCGCATCGAAGAATACGCCGCACGGCAAGCGGCCATTCTGCGCAACGCCGAAGTTCGCTGGCTCATCACCTTTGCTCGTGCCGCCCGCTTGGCCCACCTGCTGAAGCCGCGCGTGCCCTCGCTCGAAGCGGTGCTCACCGCAACCCAGCTCACCGCTCGGACGGCAGACGCCACCGCAGTCACACCGGTGCGCGCGGTGCGCGGCGAAGACCTGGCGTTCCTGCAATACACCTCGGGTTCGACCGGCCATCCCAAAGGAGTCATGCTCACCCACGCCAACCTGCTGGCGAACATCCGCGCCATCTGTGAAGCGGTAGGTCTCCGACCCGACGATGTCGGCGTCAGTTGGTTGCCGCTCTACCACGACATGGGACTGATCGGCACCTGGCTGCTGCCGCTCTATGCCGGCATTCCCACGGTGGTGATGTCGCCGCTGGCTTTCCTGACTCGACCCGCACGCTGGCTGTGGGCGCTGCACCATCACCGCGGCACGTTGACTGCGGCGCCGAACTTCGCCTTCGAGCTCTGCGCGCGCAAACTGGACGATCGCGAACTGGCCGGGCTCGATCTCCGCCACGTGCGTGCGGCATTGAACGGCGCCGAACCCGTTCACCCGGAAACCCTGCGACGCTTCACCGAGCGTTTCGCTCCCTACGGCTGGCGACATGAGATGCATCTGCCGGTCTACGGCCTAGCCGAAGCGACTCTCGCGGTCACCATCCCCCCGCTCGGGCGCCAACCGGTGCTGGACCGCATCGAGCGCGACACGTTCCAGCGCACCGGCCGCGCCGTTCCCGCTGCTTCGAACAGCACTGCCCGCGTGCTGACCTGGGTCAGTTGCGGACGCCCGATTCCGCAGCACGAAGTCCGCATCGTGGATGACCACGGCCAGGAACTCCCTGAACGAATCGAAGGGCGGCTCTGGTTCCGCGGGCCCTCCGCCACGCAGGGGTATTTCCGGAACCTCTCGGCTACGCTGGAAATGAGTCGGGAAGGCGGTTGGCTGGATTCAGGCGACCGCGCCTACCGCGTTGGAGAAGAAATTTTCATCACCGGCCGCGCCAAAGACGTGATCATCAAGGCTGGACGAAACATCACGCCACAGGAAATCGAAGAGCTGGTCGGCGAAGTACCCGGCGTGCGCCCAGGCTGTGTCGTCGCCTTCGGCGTCCCGGACGAACGCGCAGGCACCGAGCGGTTGGTCATCGCCGCCGAGGTTCGCCCCGAGCACCTGCACCAGCGTGCGCAACTGGCCGCCCGCATCAGCCATCACGTCGCCGAAGTGCTGGGACTGCCGCCGGACCACATCGAGCTGTTGCCGCCCCAGACCATTCCCAAAACCTCCAGCGGAAAACTCCGTCGCAGCGAAACCAAGCGGCTCTACCTGAGCGGCCGGCTGAAGGCCGCCCGCCCGCCGGTCTGGTGGCAGGTGGCCCGGCTGACGCTGAGTGGCGCTGCACGCGCAACCCTGCGTGCTGCCCGGCAGGCGCTCGTGCGCCTGTACGGCATCTATGCCCTGCTGATGTTCGTTCTCTGGCTGCTGCCCACTTGGGCGGTCATGCGACTGTTGCCGACGCGCCGCGCCGTGGTGCTGTTCACTTCGCGCCTCTCCCGCCTGTATTTTCGTCTGGTCGGGATTCCCATTCGCCTGCACGGGTTCGAACACCTGCAACGACATCCGAACTCGGTGCTGGTGGCCAATCACACCAGCTACTTCGATGTTTTGGTTCTGATGGCCGCTCTGCCCGTGGAATTCCGTTTTGTCTCCAAGATCGAAGTGGCTTCGATGCCGTTGATCGGCGACTTCCTGCGTCGCCGGGGCGATTTTGCGTTCGACCGCAGCGACCGTCAGCAGCGTTTGCGCCAGGCGGAAGAAGTCGAACGCTCGCTGCGAGCAGGCGACTCCGTGCTGGTCTTTCCCGAAGGTACCTTCACGCCGCATGACGGCGTACGCCCGTTTCAACTGGGTGCGTTCAAAGCCGCGGTGGCTACCGGGAGGCCTATCCTTCCCGTGGCGCTGCGCGGCGTGCGCGCAATCCTTCGCGACGAAACGATCCTTCCCCGGCCCGGAGCCGTTACCGTCACCATCCTGCCGCCGATTTTCCCGGAACCGAGCGACGATCCGCGCGAACACTGGCGCGAAATCATCCGCCTGCGAGACCAAACACGCACCAGCCTGGCGCCCCACACCGGCGAACCCCTGCTTTGATGGGCCCTGCCCGCGGTTCTGTTATATCTTTCGCGTCCCGGACAACCCGCACACCAACGCCCCGCGCCCATTTGCCATCACAATAAAAGCCCGGCTCGCGGGCCGTGCCTCGATGCCGCCCGCATATTTCCACACTATGAGGTGTTGCATGCGAAGACTTGTGCTTCTGCTCGGGCTGTGTGCCGTAGCGGCCTTGCCGGCGGCAGCTCAGCAAACAGAGCTGTTCGCAGGCTATTCCTACCTGCGATTGAGCAATGGAACGAGTGTCAACCTGAACGGCTGGAACGTGGCCGTAGAACGAGAACTGGTCGGCTGGTTTGGCATCGTCGCCGACGTCAGCGGACACTACGGCTCGCCCAGCGGCGTGAGTATAGACACCCTGCAAGCCCTGTTCGGCCCGCGGCTGAAAGTAGATGCGGGCTTGGTGGAACCGTTCGTGCACGTGCTGTTTGGCGCGGCCCGGGGCAGCGCCGGTGTCTTCGGCTCTACCAGTTCTGATGTTGCCCTCGGCGTCGCTGTCGGCGGCGGCCTGGACATCGGCATCGGGCCCGTTGCTTGGCGAGCCGTGCAGGTCGACTACCTGCGCACGGAGCTGTTCGGCGCTACACAGAACAACACCCGCGTCGCCACCGGCATCGTGCTGCGCTTCTAGCCCGAAGCCGGGGCCTAGCAGGTCCGCCGGGGTGGCAACGGGTTCTGCCACCCCGCGCGTCCTGCTCCCACTCCCACAGCAGCTCGCTTTACCCACGGAGAACGCTTCCCGAACGGCGCTGGGAAAATCTTCTCTTCTGTGCTAGCATTTCGCTCGCCGGCAGACTGGAACGGGCCGGAAAGTTGCTGGGTTGTTTACCTTTCGCGTTCAGCGAAACACAGGGTCCCAAGGAAAGAACGACTGATCTCAACAGGGGGTCGATTCGTATGCGTTTGCTTCTATCTCTGTGCGGGTACCTCCTGCTCGCCACGCTGCCCGTGGCGGCGCAAACCACGCCCGCCTTCGAGGTATACGGAGGGTTCCACTATTCCCGAATCAACCCGGGGGAAGGGGCCGACGGCGGGAACCTGATCGGTTGGGCTGCGGCTTTTCAGGTGAACGCCAACAACTGGCTCAGTTTCGTCGCGGACTTCGGCGGTGCGTACGGCACGCCGCGGGTGCGCGTCTCAGGCTCATCGGCGACAGACGTAGAAAGCGACGTCCACTACTTCCTGTTCGGCCCACGTCTGACGGCGCGACAGAACGAACGCATCATTCCTTTCGTGCACACCTTGATTGGAGCCGTGCGCGGTAGCGGCCTGCCCCTGCTCGGGGCCGTAGCCGGCGGACAACCTGGCTTCGTCACCGGTGGCAGCGAAACGGCTTTTGGTGTTGCGGTCGGGGGCGGGCTGGATGTGAAGGTTCGTGAGTACATCGCGATCCGCTTCGTGCAAGCGGAGTACCTGCTGACCCGCTTCAGCGCCGCGGACGGTTCGGCCACCAATCAGCACAACGCTCGCATCTCTGCGGGTGTTGTTTTCCGCTTCGGCACCCGCGAATAACTGCCCGTTCTTTCCGTTTCCACTAGGTGCGCCGCTCATCTGCCCACAGCAGGCGAGCGGCGCGTCCGACTCTTTCTAGCGACCTAAGAAAGCAACGCTCAACCAACCGGACGCATCTTCATCTAGTGAACCCAACCAAAGAAAGGGCGAAGGCGCCCTTACTTCCCTCGGGAGAGTCATCCCGAATCTGAGACGAGCCGATCTTGATTCTGAACGAGGTGGAACTCTGATGCGCACGCGACTCTACCTGTGCACTGCTCTGCTGCTGCTGATTTCCCTGCCCGCGGCCGCTCAGACCACACCTGCCGTTGAAATCTTTGGCGGCTACCAGTACGCCCGGATCAACCCCGGCGAGGGGGTGGACGGATTCAATCAGAACGGCTGGAACGCCGCCTTGCAGGTGAACGCCAACAACTGGTTCGGTATCGTTGCCGACTTCAGCGGTGTCTATGGATCACCCACGCTCAGCATTCCGGGAGGTGGCTCCGCTGAAGTGGACACCAACTTCCATTCCTTCCTGTTTGGCCCCCAGCTCAGCTATCGAGGCCACGAGCGCGTCACACCGTTCGTGCGCGCTCTGTTCGGGGCCATTCGTGCCAACGCGGAGGCGTTCGGCACGGCCGAAAGCCAGACCGCCTTCGGCATGGCGCTGGGCGGCGGACTGGACGTGAATGTCCACGATCGCGTGGCCATCCGGCTGATCCAGGCCGACTACGTGCTGAGCCGTTTTGAAGGGTTCAGCGGTCGGACGGAAAACCAGCACAACGCCCGACTCTCGTTCGGAGTGGTCTTCCGTCTGGGCAGCCGTGACTGACTCAGGGATTCAGCAGCTCGTCTTGGGGGGTCGCCACTTTCTCCATGGCGACCCTGTTTTTGTCTTTTCCACCGGGAGGCAAGTACATGCAACCACCCGTCGTCTCGATTCGTCTTTACAAGACAAATGTGAGGAACGGTATAATCACCCTTCCTCGTAGAGGTGCAGGCAGATGAATCGTCGCCGTGCCCTGGGATGGCTGCTCGTTGCGCTCCTGCTGCTGGTCGTGGTGGCCAGCCGCGCTCATGGGCACGACTCCGTTTCCGACTTCTGCCTGCTCTGCCACACCGCTCATCTGTTCGCACCTGCTCCCGCGCCGGCGGATGGTTTGATCCTGCCGGATTTCCTCTGCTGGTACTCACCCGCAGCCGAGGCGAACGTTCCGGCCGAGGCAGTGTCCCTCTGCCAGTGCTCTCGCGCACCACCGGTGTTCTTCTTCGGTTCGTCCACCCTCCGTGCAGCCTGAGTGGTTGCCCGGAAGCCGTTCCCTTTTGTTCGACATTTCATTCCTGGCGAAACAGAAGGAGGACTTCGATGCGGAGCATGCATTCATTCTTGTTGATTCTGTTCCTGGCAGTTCTGCTGTGTACTTGGTCTCCCGCAGCCGTAGCGCAGACGGGCACCCTGCGCGGCACGGTGACTCTGGAAGCCACCGGCGGCCCGTTGCACCACGCCACGGTGCGCATCGTCCAGCTCGGACTGACCACAGAGACCAACGAAGCCGGCGAGTACGTCTTCTCCGATTTGCCTCCGGGCACCTACGAGGTCAGCGTGCACATGGCCGCACTCACCGACGCACGCAAAACCGTCACCATCACGGCGGGAAGCACCGCGACGGCTGATTTTGCTCTGCGCCTGTCGCCGGTGCGGGAGCAGGTGGTCGTCACCGCCAGCGGGCGCGAGCAAACTGGTTTTGAAACCTTCCAAGCCGTCAGCACGCTGGACACCATCGAATTGACGTCCCGCGCCCAGCCTTCCCTCGGCCAGATGCTTGACGGCTTGCCCGGAGTGGCCAAGCGCAGCTTCGGGCCGGGTTCTTCCCGCCCGGTTGTGCGTGGCTTCGATGGCGACCGCGTTCTGGTGTTGAAAGACGGCATCCGCACCGGTTCGCTCAGCTCCCAGTCCGCGGACCATGGCGAATCGTTCGACCTGCTGAATCTGGAACGCATCGAGGTGGTGAAAGGCCCAGCTACCCTGCTCTACGGCTCGAATGCGATTGGTGGTGTGGTCAACGCCATCTCACGCCATCACGAAATCCACACGCACCCGCACCCGGGAATGACGGGCTCGCTCACGGGGCTGGGCGGCTCGAACAACAGCTACGGTGGCGGGCTCAGCTTCGAATACGGACACCACAATTGGATGTTCTGGGGCAGCTCGAGTGGCCAGTACAACGGGGATTACAACACGCCCATCGGCAAAGTGCCCAACTCCAGAACTCGCACCGCCAACGGCACCTTCGGGGCCGGCTACTATGGGGACCGCGGCTATTTCGCCGTGAGCCAGACCATCGAAGACGCCCGCTACGGAGTCCCGTTCGCCGCAGAATTCGAAAGCGAAGAGGAAGAAGGAACCGCCCTTGTCCCGGAAGGGCTGCCCGCCGCGTCGGAAAGCGGTTTTATCGGCGGCTTGCCCGAAGAACTGGTGGACGTCAAAGTCCGTCGCTACAACACGCGTTTCAGTACCGGCTACCGCTTGCCCGACCGTCCGATCGAGGCCATCCGCGTGGCCCTAGATTACGTGGATTACCGCCACCTGGAAATCGAAACGGCCAATGGCATCGAATCGATCGGCACCACCTTCGACAATGAACAGATCATCTACCGAGTGGCATTCGATCAGCGACAGTCCGGCAAGCTCTCCGGTCAGTTCGGCATCTGGGGTCTCGTGCGGGATTACCGCACCACCGGTGCGGAAGCCCTGGCGCCGCCGGTGGACCAGACCGCTTTCGCCGCCTTCCTGCTGGAGGAAGTGACGCTGAGCGACCGCCTTCGCCTGCAGTTCGGTGGCCGCTTCGAACACAACCGTTACTCGCCAGAGGGCGCTTTGCCGGAGCGCAGCTTCAACGGCTTTTCCGGCGCAGCAGGGGTCCACCTGGGACTGTGGCCGGGCGGCGCACTCGTGGCCAACTATACGCATTCGTTCCGTGCGCCCGCCCTCGAAGAACTCTACAACTTTGGTCCGCACATCGGCTCACTCACTTTTGAAATCGGCAACCCCGACCTGGAAAGTGAAAAGGCCGACGGCGTGGACCTCTCGCTGCGCCATCGCAATGGACACATCCAAGCCGAAGCCAACTTTTTCTTCTATGGAATCCGCAACTTCGTTTTCCTCGCCCCGACCGGCAACATCGAAGACGGATTGATCGAAGCGGAGTTCCTGCAATCGCGGTCGCGCTTTCTGGGCGGCGAAGTCAAGCTCGACGTCGAACTGTTCCAGGATGTCTGGTTTCTGGGCGGCATGGATGTTGTCGACGCCAAATTGACCCGCGCGGTCACCTCGCGCACCACCGGCGCGGTCACTCCGGCGAACACACCCCTGCCCCGCATCCCGCCGCTGCGGGGCCGGCTGGGTGTCGAGGCTCGCTATCGCGGCTTCAGCCTGCGCCCGGAGGTGGTGCTGGCCGCCGCGCAGGACAACATCTTCGTCACCGAAACACGCACCCCGGGTTACACCGTCTTCAACCTGGAAGCGAGCTACACCATCGCGCAACCCCATCGGCTGCACGTCTTCTCGCTGACCGCGTTCAACCTGAACGACAGGCTCTATCGCAATCACCTGTCGTTCATCAAAGACCTGGCGCCGGAAATGGGTCGGGGCGTTCGTTTCAGCTATACGGTGCGCTTCTTTTAGCGAAACTGGAACGGTGCCCAGGGCTGGCTTTCCTGGGGGAATCCCTCGGTTGACCCGCTGCAGGGTCGAGGCGAGAATAGCAGGGGAGCTGGTCTGCGACGTGCGTGATGGCTGTAACGATTTGTTGAACCAACACTGGACCTCCGGGAGCCCCCGTCGTCCTGCTGTTGAGCACGTCCCCGGCAGCGTGGCTGCTCCGGCAGAACGCGGTTCGAGGAAAGCCTAAAGGCAGGCGCAGGGCACCCACCTGGTAGCGGGGTTCAGAATCGAGCACCACACGGCGAAGCGGATCGCTCCTGTTTTCTTTTGTCTCCGCCCACCGCACATCCCGTGGCGGGAAAGGGCCGAGAGCGGATCCGGGCGGGAACTTGTCGGGCCGCAGCGAACGGATCGAAAACCAATTTCGTTCTGAGATGGCGGACTCCATGCGCATCCTGTTCATCGGTGACATCGTCGGTTCTCCAGGCCGACAGATTCTGCGCGAGCGGCTGGACGAACTGGTGGAGCAGCACGACATCGACCTAGTGCTCGCCAACTGCGAAAACGCCGCCTCGGGTTTTGGCATCACTCCCAAGCTGGTCGAGGAACTGCTCGACTGCGGCATCGCAGTGCTTTCGGGCGGCAATCACATCTACGACCGCAAGGAAATCCTCGACTACATTCCGCACCAACCCCGGCTGCTCCGTCCGGCAAACTTTCCACCGGGCTCACCAGGCGGTGGGCTGTTCGTGGGCACCGCTCGAAACGGCGAAGGGTTCGCGCTGTTGAACTTGCAAGGACGCACGTTCATGCAACCGATAGACTGCCCCTTCCGGACCGCGGAGAGCGAGCTGGCGCGCATCCCCGCAGAAATTCACGTCGTCCTCGTAGACATGCACGCCGAAGCCACCAGCGAAAAACAGGCCATGGGCTGGTATCTGGACGGCCGGGTGACCGCGGTGGTGGGCACGCACACCCACGTCCCTACCGCCGACGAACAGATTCTGCCGGGTGGTACCGCCTACATCACCGACGTGGGCATGACCGGCCCGCACGACGGCATCATCGGCATGGAAAAATCGGCCATCCTGGGCAGATTCCTCGATGGGCTGCCGCGCCGCTTTGAAGTTGCATCCGGCGACGTGCAGATGAACGCCGTGCTGATCGAAACTGACCCAGCTCGCCGGCTGACCAATGGGCGGGCCGCAGCCCGCTCGATTCGCCGGCTACGGATTCGACCGAAGTAGCGCCCGCGCTGCCGGGCTAAGCTGTATTCGAAAAAAAGCGCCCACCGCAGCGTGCGCCTCCGGCAAGTTTCTTCGGCTGGACTACCAGCGGCTCCGCGGATGGCCGCAGCCGTGGCCATGGATGTGCCGACCGCGTCCGTGAGCCGCTTGAGGCAACACCACGAATCCGCCATTCGGCAGCAAAATCACTCCACCGGTGCGCACGGCGCCGCGGTGCAGTTGGCCGCGGCGTCCGACTGGAGGGTAGCCAATCACGCCGCCAATCCCGCGCCCACCCCGGCTCGACCCAAAACCACATTCCCGATGCAATCGCGCCAGCTTCCAACGGCGTTGCTCGACCTGTCGGCTGCCGAAACCGTGCCGACGGATGTCGCGCAGCAGTTTGGCTTCTTCTCGTTCAATGCGCGCACGGCAGCTGCG
Source organism: Acidobacteriota bacterium (assembly GCA_037442425.1). Lineage (GTDB taxonomy): Bacteria > Acidobacteriota > Terriglobia > Acidiferrales > UBA7541 > DSGC01. Next base: position 139,817 of record JBBIQG010000005.1, read on the forward strand.
GTGTTCCCAGGGATCGGCCTGCGCGACTCCGCCCATCAGCAGCATGCCGAGTGCAGCACCAACGAAAGCACCTAGCCAACCCGTCTTGGAATGCATCTACCCCTCCCGACGACGCGAACGCCCACGTGAATCGCGGTGGCGCCGACCTGTATCGTCCCGCTCAAGGATGGATGGCGGTGGTCTGCTGCGGGTTGTCTCGACCGGATGCTGCGCGCCGGAGTGGTGGTCTTACTCCCACCACGGCGGGTCTGGACGGGGGTGGTACTTTTCCATGTGACGGCGGACGCGGACGAACGCTTCCTCGACGGTGTCGGCAAATTCCAGAAGTGCGTAATCGCGTTCGCTGATGGTTCCGGCCGCCACCATCGCGCGGAAGTTGATCACGCGTTGCCACCACTTCCGACCATAAATGAGAATCAGATGCTGCCTTTCGATCTTGCCGGTTTGGGAGAGCGTTAGCATCTCCCACAGCTCATCCATCGTGCCGAAGCCGCCCGGAAAAACAATCAGCGCCTTGGCCAGTTGCGCAAACCACAGCTTGCGCATGAAAAAGTAATGGAACTGGAAATTCAACTCCGGACTGATGTAGCGATTGGAACGCTGTTCTCGCGGAATTTCGATGCTCAGCCCGATCGACTTTCCTCCCGCCTCGCAAGCCCCGCGGTTGGCGGCCTCCATGATTCCGGGCCCCCCGCCCGAGCAGATCACAAATCGGCGAGGATTGTCTCCCAAGGTCCGGGCCCACTCCGTAATCCGTCGTGCCAACGCACGTGCGTCTTCGTAGTACTGGGACATCTCCAGCGCGTGCCGGGCAGCCCGCAATTTGCGCTGCTGCTCCGGCGTGAGCTTTCCGCGAAGGGATTTCTTCAGTCGGGTCAGGTTGGCTTCGGCCCGCTCGCGCGGAAGCACCCGCGCGGAGCCGAACATGACGATCGTGTCGCCGACTCGCTCGGCTTTCAACCGCTCCAGTGGGTCCAGATACTCGGCGAGAATGCGCAGCGGACGAGCCGGCCAGCTCTCCATGAATTCGTAATTGTGATAGGCGAGCAGCGGCGGCCGCTTTTCTTGTGGACTCATATCAGGCTCCCCGGTGCTGCTGCGGAAGGCCTTGCGCTCCGCACAGCACACCATTCTACGCGACCCACTCGGAGGAACGAGGGCCGACCGTTCTCCGGTTTCCCTTCAGGCAGCAGAAAGACACACTGTCGAACTTCATGTTGCGAAGATGTTCTGGCTCGCCGCTGTCAGAATTGCGGCGACTCGCTCTGTGGTTTCTTCGCTGCCTGCTGAAGCTGCCGCAACGTTTCCTGCAGTTGCGCTGCGTTGGGGGCGTTGGGGGTATCCTGCAGATAGGTTTCCAGCGCCCGGGCGGCGCGGGCCGCGTCATTGCGCTTCAGATAGATGCGCGCGAGATGGAATTGCGCTTCCGAAACCTGTTTCCCGCCCAGCTCATAGGCACGCAGCAATACCGGCTCCGCTCGCTCCTCCCGACCTTCCAGGAACAGGGCCACGCCGTAGAGGAGTTGCGCGGGCGCATTCCTGGGCTGCAGTTGCACAGCTCGGTCGAGAAACTGGACTGCTTCGCTCGGCTGGCCCCTGCGCACCAGACACAGGCCCAGGTTCAGCAGCACGTTGGCTGCTGCCGGATCGATCTCCAGCGCCCGGCGCAGGTGTACTTCCGCAGCTTCCAGTTGGCCCTCCCGGAGCAGGAGCACCGCCAGCTCGTTGTACGCCTCCACATAGTCTGGAAACAGTTGGATCGCCGCTTCGAATCGCGCACGTGCCTCGGCCGGCCGGTTCTTCTGCACCAGCTCCACGCCGCGCTCGAACTCTCGCCGCGCGCCCCGCGGCACGGGCGCCAACGCCGCAGCACTCGTGATGGACTCTTCCGGTTTGGGTGCGACGGGTTTCTCCAGTCGGCGCAGATAGACGTGCACAAAGGGACTGATGCCCGAAGGAATAAAATCCACCACCGTATCCGCATAACTTTCGCCGTCGGATTCCACGCGGATGATCTGGATGACCTGGTTGCGCCCTTGAAACTCGAACCGCCCGAGCGTGTCGGTGTAGATGTACTCCGGCCGGCTGCGCGGGCTCTGCTCTCGAACTTCCATACGAATCTGCTTCCGAAACGGTAAACCGTCCGGACCATAGACCTGCCCTCGGATGATCACACCACCGACCGGTGATTGGATGGCCACCTGAGCCACCACGGGTTCCGCTCCGACCGGAGAGAACAGGATCCACGCAAACCAAAAGCAGAAAGTGGCTCGACGCATGGCAGTCCACCTCATCCCGCAAACCGGCGCGTCGTCATCGCACAGCAACCTCGCTGCTGCCGTACACGCCCTCTTGTGCAGAAGCCGCACCTGCTCTGTCCGCGAGTGGTGCCCGGGGTGGGAGTTGAACCCACACGGGGTAAAATCCCCAGAGGATTTTAAGTCTGTTTTCCGCCTCTTCTGCGCTGTGCGCGTCCGAGCATTGCCTTGCGACATCTTACATCTTTCTCATCGAATCTGAAAGGGTTCGATCGCAAGACCCTTCATGCAACCTCGCGCACCATCGAGCATCCCACTGAAAAACTAACTGACACCACAACTGACACCAAGGAAGAACGCCGTTATCTCCGAGTAAGGCTCGGTGCGGCTCCGTGCTTGCGGTAGACTGCCTGTCTTGCGACTTCGTAGGTCATCCCTTTCTTGATAAGTTCGAGTTTCTCGGGTCGCAGCTTTTGACGGGCACCGAATACTTGCTGGAGGCGCTGAAGCTCGGTCCCCGAGATACGGGTCTCCCCCGTCCCATGATAATTTGTACGGCACCGTTGCGAATGAGGAGGTACAAGTATCCAGGAGTGCGCTTGGGAAGGCGTGCGGCGTCCAAAATGCTCAAATCTTGCATAGAACTGTGTTCACTATGGAGGCAAAGGGCGCGTGTGCGTTTTTCGCGGTCCAGCAGGAGGTACAGTTCCGCACGGAAGTACTTTACGGTTAGCACTTCCTTGGGGACATCGCAGGCTTGGCTCCGTGACGAGTTTTTTTCCCAATCATCGTCTTGCGGAGGGTTTTGCAATAGGTTTTAGCACTTGCGTGTTGCCCGGATGCCAGAGAAACTCAGGTTGCTTTGGGCTAGGTGGTGATATTTCAAAGCGAAACTTACGCGTCCGTCGCGAAACTGTGCGACAGATGTTACGACGCGCAGTTCCACCCGCGACGTGCCGCGCGCCCGAATGGACATGGGCGAGCCGCTGCGTGGCTGTAAGCGCCGTCTAGCGCCGCCCTTGTAGGGCAGCAGAACCCGAGCCGCCCGCAGTCTCAGTTGCCGCTTTCTCGCAGCCGGTCCAGACGAGTCGTCGAGGATTCGCGAAGGCGCTGCCATCGCTGGAGTCCGAGTAATGCCGCCCCTAGTGCCCCTGCATACTCGGAGTCAGAACTGACGTTGAGGCGAATGCCTAAACGGTCTTCAAGCGCCCGCACCAGGCCGACATTTTTTGCCACGCCACCGGTCAGGGTAATCTCCGGCTGCGCGCCCACCTGGCGCACTAGGGCAATCACGCGCTCCGCAATCGAATGGTGCGTGCCACACAGGATGTCTTCGGGCGCTTTGCCGGCGGTGACGTGATTGATGACCTCGCTTTCGGCCAGAACCGCGCAGATGCTAGAGATGGGTTGCGGGTTCTGCGCGCGCAGCGACATCTCGCCCACCTGGTCCAACTCAATCTCCAAGGCGCGCGCGACGCGCTCAATGAAGCGTCCTGCGCCCGAAGCACACCGGTCGTTCATGCGAAAGGCCAACACGCGGCCCGATTCCGCCACGCGCATGGCACGCGAGTTCATCGCGCCCATGTCGAGCACGGTGCGCGTGCCGGGAAAAAGATGCCGCGCGCCGACGGCGTGGCAGGTCATCTCAGTGATCTGGATCTGGCGAAAAGGTACGCGGAAGCGACCGTAGCCCGTGCTGGCAACGTAGCCGATCTCGTGGGCGCGGACACCGGCCAAGGCAGCCGCCGCTTCCAGGACCTTATCCGCAGCCAGTTCGAGCCGCGCGCCCGTCTCGCGGCTGGCGCGCGCGAGAATCTGGCCTCGGTCGTCTAACAGAACCGCTCGGGTCATGCGCGTTCCAACGTCCACGCCCAGGACTAGGTCCACGTCAGGCTCCTCCCCCACCGGCGCCAGGTCTGGCGGAATCCCCGGAGAGCTTTTTCGCCTGGGCATGCGCAGCGCGTTCCCAAGCAAACAACGCGGCGCCGATGGCGCCGATGTGTTGCGATTCCGGAGCAACATTCAAGCGTCGCTGAAGCCTTTCCTCGAGTGCGCGTACCATCCCGGCATTGCGCGCGACCCCGCCGGTAAATGTGATTTCCTCCTCGAGACCGACCCTCCGGAGAAGCGCCACGCTACGTCCGGCAATGGCCAGGTGGACGCCGGCGACTACGTCTTCTACGCGGCAGCCTCGCGCCAGGTGCATCATGATCTCCTGCTCGACAAAGACGGTGCACACGTTCGTAATCTTCAGCGGGCGGCTGGATTCCGCCGCGACACGGCCCAGTTCTTCCAGTTCGAGGCCGAGCACCTGAGCCGCTGCGGCCAGAAAACGTCCGGTCCCAGCGGCGCATTTGTCGTTCATGCAGAAATCCTTGACCTCGGCGAGCTCGTTCACGCGGATGGCCTTGGTGTCTTGCCCGCCCATGTCGAGAATGGTGCGCGTCTTCGGAAACAGGAAGCACGCGCCCTTGGCGTGGCAACTGATTTCGGTCACCTGGAGGTCGCCGAAGGGCACGCGGTAGCGGCCGTAGCCGGTGCCCACGGTGAAGGCAACGTCCCACGCTTCCACGCCCGCCAGCTTCAGCGCTTCCTGGAAGGCGCGTTCGGCAGCGCGCACCACATTGGCGCCAGTATCCACGATCGCCAGGGCGCGAACGCGCTTGTTCTCGTCGAGCAGAGCTGCTTTCGTTGTTGTCGAACCAACGTCCACACCGCCCACCAGCATTCCCACGACCTCCTAGGCGACCGGTCAAGCTTCGACCGACCCTTTGCGCCGATGTTCGAGTGCTTCGAAAAAGGCATCGATGCGGTTGCGCATCTGCGCTTCGGCGAAGTAGCGCGGGTCGGCCAGGTCGGATTCCAAAAACAGCGTCGGGGTGTCGAGCGCTTTCGTGAAATGCTCGCGCACGTCCGCCTGCCCGACGGAAAACGCACGGCAACTCTTCACCGAGTGGATGACAAGCGCGTCGGCGCTGTAGTCGGCAACGTAGCGCTCCATCATTCGCCGGCGCAGCGTCCAATCCCAGTTCGTGTAGCAGTTGATGGCGTACTCGGCCAGGCTTTCGAGCGGGCGCGCCGGGTCGTGCCGCAGGCCGAAATCCCAGATGCCGCCGACCTTCGAATAGGTGGACGCCACGCAGCATACGCCCCAGCGCTTGAACAGCTCCCAGAACGCGCGGAAATGCGGCCAGGGCGGGGGGCCTTCGATGACCACACGGAACCGCTCTTCGCTCACCGGTCCGATGCCATGCTCCATCCGTTCTTCAATCTCTTTCCAGGCCGCCTGGTAGTACTCGACGCACTCCGGCGTGCCTCGGAGGACGTAAATCGGCGCCATGAAAAACACGGCTTCGAAGAAGGCGTCGAAGGGCGAGGGACGATTCCGTGCGGAGGCCAGAATGCGCACCCAGAGATCCTCGGCGGCCCGGGAGTATTCGAGCGCCTTCGAGAGCCGGTCTCGGTCGAACCGATTTCCGGTGATCTCGGCGCAGACACCGGCGAGCTGTACGAGCTGCGCCACGACGTAATCCAGATCCTCCTGTCGCACGATTTCTCCCGTGCGCCGGTAAGGCACGTCAAGCAGGAACAGCCGCGCGCCGAAGTGCTCGGCCAGCGCTTCAAACCACTTGATGTAGGTGTTGCAACCCGCGTAGTTGCACACCAGAAGATCCGGACGGGGCATCGTGCCAAACGGGCCGCGATTGCCGCTGGTTGCCAAACCGATGTCGTTCTTCACGTACCCGCAAACGTCGGAGGAGTAGCCGAGGTCCTCCGCCTTCAAGATGAAATTGCCGGCCACCTTCTTGATGCCGCACTGCAACGCATTGACTTCGGGAAATACCAGCTCGAATCCGAACGTACGAAGCAGCTCGCAGATATTCCCGCTGATGAACAGGTACGCCACCGGCGTCCCGTTTTGCGGGGCGTTCTCCAGGCGGCGATACCACTGGCCGAGCAACTCCTTCTGCAAGTCGCGTCCGATGCCCTGATAGCGATAGGAAGCAGCCACGATTCTCCCTCACGAGAAAAACAAGATGGACTCGACGAACGTCTCCGCCTGCATGCGAACCGATTCAAAGACGGTCATCTTTTCCTCGTACTCGAACTCCAGCGTGGGCAGGCCTGCTTGCTCGGAGGCGCGTTTGAGCAATACGGCGTCGTAGAGCGCCGGCTCGCAGAATTTCGGACTGGCAAAGATCACGCCTTGGACCGCGCGCTCGCGGCAGCGGGTAAGCAGGTCGGCTGAGCGCGAGCGTGAACCCGGATTGTTCACCGGCGTCAGGACCGTCCCGCGGAGGTAGCCTTCCACTAACGCCTCGAGTGGATCCCCCTGCTCGGCGATGGGGCCGGCAAAGAAGCGCGCGCCAATCTGCAGGTCGTCATCCACCACAGCGCAGCCAGTCTCTTCGAGCGCCTCGAGAAGCTCCAGCGGCGGCTGTTCGCAAAACGCGCCGCGCAGAACCACGCGCACCGTATCGCGGCGGGTGACAGCGCGCTGTCGGCCCAACCGGAGGGCCGCTTCGAGCAATTCATTGTGCTCGGATCGCGGCAGCACGTTCCCGGCACCAGCCAGAACATACACATGCGAAAGGGGCCACTGTTCCGGCTGCGCGGCGCGCTGCCGGTAAAGCTCGGACAGTAGCTCCCGGTTGCGGTTGTAGACGCGGATGGATTCCATCAGGGCAGCATCCGAGACCGGACGGCCTGTATGGCATTCGAGCACCGTGCGCAATCGGCTGAGTTCAGCACGGTAGTAGTCGCGCGCGGGATCTGAGACCACGTTCTGCGGCAGGTGAAGATAAAAAACAAAGGCCTCGGGAAAATTCCGCTGCCACACGCCGGAAAGGTTCCGCGCCACATCGCAAATGGATGGGACGACAAAGCCATCCATCCAGGCCAGATTTCCCGTCAGAGCAAGTTCGAGCGTGCTGCGCGCGATGGAACAGACAAACGACTGGATGCGCGAATCGGCGTGGTCAATCTCCACTTGGCCGCGCGCGCCGAACAGGCTCACCGGGAGACACCCGGCCGCCGCGATGAGCTCTTGGGGCACATAGACCGGGAAGCAGCCGATGGCTGACCCACCCGTCCGTCGCTTCCAGTCGCGGACAGCGGAGAAACCAATGTCGAGGGTGAGCTCACGGCAGCATTGCACCAGTTGCTCCCAAGTGTCGCACTGTTCCCAGAAACGCTGCGGCTTGGCGACTTCAGGCGTCACGGCACCTCCGGCAGCGGGCGCGCTGCAATGCTGCCCCTACATATGTCGCGTCGGACCTCATGGTGCCTCCGTCAGCTTCGCGCCGCAGATGCCACAGTAGGCGAAGCCTGCGGGCAAACCCTTCGCGCCGCACGCTGAACACTCCCTGCGCGGCGGACCGAAGAGGTATTCGCTCGAGCCGCCTTCCGCCGCGCGCCGGCGCAGCCCGCGATAGTCCGGCCGGCGCTTCTCGACAAACGCCTTCATGCCCTCGTACGGCTCCACGTCGGTGAAATGCAGCGTCAGCCAGTCGCGGGCATGGCCGATGGAAAGATGCCAAACGAAATCCTTCCAGAAATTCACCTGCTGCTTCGTGTATCGGAGGCACTCGGGAAATTTATCGAGCAATTTGGCAGAGAGCGCCTCGACGGCGGCGTCGAGTTGCTCAGCTGGCACCACTTGATTCACCAGGCCCCATTCCAGCGCCTTCGCCGCGGGAATTTCCTCGCACAGGAAAAGCATCTCGCGGGCGCGACGGTCTCCGATGGTGATGGGCAACCATTGGGTGGCGCCTCCTGCAGCAACCGAACCCACGCGCGTGCCCACCTGCCGGAAGACGGCATGCTCGGCGGCGACGGCCAGGTCGCAGGCCAGGTTCAACTCGTTTCCCCCACCCACGACCATGCCGTTGATCCGCGCAATGACCGGCTTGCCCGAATTGCGGATGGCATCGAGAACATCCTGAAAGCACGTCATGTACTTCCAGTAATTACGCGGCTTGGCGGTATACACCTCGGCGTATTCTTTCACATCGCCGCCGGTGCAAAACGCTTTGTCGCCCGCGCCCGTGAGCACGATTACGCCAACGCGGTCGTCAAACGCCGCCTGACGGAACGCCTGGCAGAGCTCGATCAGGCAGGGTGTGTTGTAGCAGTTGTAGACTTCGGGGCGGTTGATGGTGATGCGCGCGACTCCGTTCGCCTGCGCATAGAGCAGATACTGGTAATCCACGGACTTGCTTTCAAAGATCCGCATGGTTGGCTCCGCTTACCGCAAACAGTCTCCCCACTACGAAAAGGCGGGAGCAAGCTCCCGCACTCTAGGCTACCCGTTCGGCAGCACGATGCCGCGCAGGCTCTCGCCGCGGCGGAGAGCATCGAGGCCGGCAAAAATCTCGTCGAGCGAATAACGACCAGTGACCAGCGGCGCGAGCTTCACGCGGCCGGCGCGAACCAGCTCGATCAACTCGGGATAGTCCGCCGGGCGGCAGCCGAGGCTGCCAACGATGGTCAGCTCGTAGAACATCGTTTTGGAAAACGCGAGTGTGACCGGCTCGGCGCAGTAGCCGACCACGCACAGCCGCCCGCCCGGCCGCAGCGAGTCGTACGCCTGCCGCAGCGTCTCTGGTTTGCCGATCACTTCGAACGCCACGTCCACCCCGCCGCCTGTTCGCTTCTTCAACTCCTTGTCCACGCGCTCGACCCCGCGCGGATTCAGCGTATCGCTCGCGCCGAGCTGCTGCGCCAGCTCGAGTTTGCGGTCGTCCAAATCCACGGCAATCACGTGCGCACCAGCCAGCGCTGCAAACTGGACGGCGTTGATCCCCACGCCTCCGCAGCCGAAAACGGCCACTTTCTCACCGAACTGAACCTTTCCACGGTGTTTGACGGCGTGATACGGAGTGGACATGGCGTCGCCGATCAGGCAAGCCTCGGCCAGCGGGATTTCCGCCGGCAGCGGAAAACAATCCTTTGCAGGAGCAACGACGTATTGCGCGTAGGCGCCGTCGATGTGGTTGCCGAGCATTTGCATGCGTTCGCAGATATTCTCGCGGCCGGTGCGGCAGGCGCGGCACACTCCGCAGGTGAACACCGCCGGCAGCAGCACGCGATCGCCTTCGCGAAACGCGGCCACGCCGCTGCCACACTCGACCACCGTCCCGGAGACTTCGTGGCCGAGAATCACCGGCGATTTGAATGTGGGCACGCCGTGGTCGATGTAGTGCAGGTCGGTGTGACAGATGCCGCAAGCGGCCACGCGCACCAGGATTTCGCTCGGCGCCGGGCGCGGGTCAGGCACCTCTTCCAGCCGAAGTTGCCCACCGGGATGCAGAACAGCTGCTCTCATGAAGACTCCGCAGTGGGGCGCGACCGTGGCACCACCACTCTACCCGTGTTCCTGAAAACTTTCATACAGAAAAGGATCGCCCACCGGTACCGTCGGCGCCTGTCGAGCTGCGCGCAGGAACACGTGCAGGAAAAGCGCAAAGGCGCCCAGCAGGATGCCCGCCTCCCAAATTCCGAAGGCGAACTCGTTACCAGCAAACGGGGGCATAAACATCAAAAAAAGGTCGAGCGCCCGGCCAAGCAAGATGACCGCCGAAGCGCTGGTCAGCACTCGTGGGTTTTGCTTGTTCGCCCGCGGCGTCAACACGAAGAACGGAATCACCCAATTCAGAAACACATTTAAAACGAACAGTGTGGTCCAGTAGGGCCCGCGCCGCGCGATGAAATATGAAGTCTCCTCAGGAAAGTTTGCATACCAGATCAACATGTATTGCGAAAACCAGATGTACATCCAGAAGGTACTGAAGGCGAAAATCAGGCGTCCCAGGTCGAGCCGGTGCTGCGGGCCGACGACGCCCGCGAGCGGGCCGGCCTTCTCTAGCCAGACGACAAGCACCGCCATAGCGGCCAAGCCGCCGAGGAACATCCCGGAGAAGTTGTAGATGCCGAAGATGGTGCTGTACCACTCCGGCTCGAGCGACATCACCCAGTCAAAGCTCGCGAGCCAGAACGTCAGTCCGAAAATAACCAGAAACGCCGCAGAGAGCCGCGCATTGCGATGGGTCAAGGCGGGATCGCCGGTGGAATCCTGCTGCCGCGAAGCGCGCACAATCGCGCGCGCGAACGCCGTCCAGACCAAGAGATAGACAAGAGTCCGCGCCAGGAAAAAGGGATAGGACAACCAGGCGTGCTTGAAGCCCAGCCAGCCTTCGGCGGGTTCGGGCAGATGGCTGCTCCAGGCATACAACGAAGGACGCAGGAGCACCACGGCGAGCAGGCCGATTCCGCCAACTGGTAGCGCAGCGGTCATCGCTTCCGGGATGCGCCGGATGGCGACGCTCCAGTGGCCTCCGGCGACATACTGAATGGCGATGAACACCACGCCGGCAAGTCCGAAACCCATGAGCGCATAACTGGCCAGGAGCAACATGGGCCAGGTGCGCGCCGGCGCTAGGACGAGCCCAAGGAGCGCGCTCAAGGCGCCCACGGCGAGCAAGACGCGCAGGCATCCGGGGGTTTCGACAGACAGTTCGAATTCCTGGTGTGGGCTCATTGCGAGCCTCCGGCGGCAGGCGGTGCTGACCGCCGCTGGAGCGCGCGGCCGTAAGCAATCACGTTCCAGCGGTCCTCCGGCGAAAGCTGTGCCGCATACGCCGGCATCTTGCCCTGGCCGTAGGTGACGATGTGAAACCACTGGCCGTCTTTCATCTTGAGCACACGGTCCGTCATCAGCGGAGGCGGCGCGGGAAAACCTCGCAGCGCCACCGGCCCGTCGCCACGGCCGGTCGGCCCGTGACAGGCCTGGCAGAAGTTGGCATAGACGACGGCACCGCGTTCAATCGCGCGCTCGTCGTTCAGAGCAAACGGTGCCTTGAGTTCTTCCCCAGCGCGCAGCGCGTCTTCCGGCGTGGCCTGATAGTGAATCGGCAGCATGCCCCGGGCAATCGTGCCCGGCACCGGCGATCGAAGCGTCTTCCCGTCAGGGAAATTGGGATTCGGCTCGAAGGCGTTGTATCGCGGCGTCCGAACCATCTCCGGCATGAACTCCCGGTTCAACTGGGTCGGATCGGGACGCAGCCACCATGTGAGTCCCAACGTGCCCACCAGCAAGACCACGAGAGCGATATTCAGCGTGCGCACGCTCATCTTTCGACTCCGCTCGGAAGGCCTGGTTTCCTCCACCAGCCGCTCCTCGACCGCGACCACGTGGAAGCGCTCAAACAGCCGCTGGACGCGACCCGGGTCAAACGCCGCGCCGGACTCCTCAAGCGCAATCACGAAGTGATCATCGGTCACTTTCGGGTGCGGCACGTCAGCCCGGCGCCCCGGCCACAGCCTGGAGATCAGGAGAAACGCAAACACGGTGCTCAACCCGGACGACAGCACCATCACTTCAAACGTCACCGGCACAAAGGCCGGCAATGAATCCCACGGCTTGCCGCCGACGTTGACCGGCCAGCTCACGACCATCGTCCAGTACTCAAACCACAACTTCACCACTGCTCCGATGAGGGCAACGAGGAAGCACACCCACGGCAGCCGCGATGGCTTCAGGCCCAGCGCTTGGTCGAGCCCGTGAACGGCATAGGGGGAATAGACGTCCAGTACCTTGAGATCTTCCTCCCGCGCCGCGCGAACCACGCCGAGGATGTCCGCTTCGCTCGCAAAAACGCCGAAGAGAATTCGCTGGCTCATGAGCCTGCTCCTGCATCCGCCTGCCGATAAACCAGCGCGGGCTCCTCGACCCTCTCGGGCACCGGGACAGCAGCGGATTCAACCGGCGTGGCGTGTCCTTCCCGCAGCACACCCTTCACCTCGGCCATCGCGATCACGGGCAGGAAGCGACAGAAGAGCAAAAACAGCGTAAAGAAGAGGCCGAAACTACCGGCGAGCGTCGCGACTTCAATCGGCGTCGGGCGGTAACTGGTCCAGTTGGAGGGCAGGTAGTCGCGGTGCAGCGACGTCACAATGATGATAAAGCGCTCGAACCACATCCCCACGTTGATGAGCAGCGAGATCACAAAGACCACGGCCAGGTTGCTCCGCACCTTGGAGCTCCAAAGCAACTGCGGCACCAGGACATTGCACAGAATCATGATGGCGTAGGCCCAGCCCATCGGCCCGAACGCGCGATTCAGGAAGGCGAATTGCTCGTAAGGGTTTGCCGAGTAGAGCGCGGTGAAGAACTCGGTGAGGTAAGCCATCGCCACAATACCGCTGGTCGCAATCACCAGCTTGCACATCGGCTCGATGTGGCGCTGGGTGATGTAGTCCTCCAGATGCATCGTCTTGCGCGCGATGATTACGAGCGTCAGCACCATGGCCAACCCGGAAAAGATCGCGCCCGCTACAAAGTACGGCGGGAAGATCGTCGTATGCCAGCCAGGGATGACTGAGGTGGCGAAGTCCCAGCTCACAATGGTGTGCACGGAAACCACCAACGGCGTCGCCAGGCCCGCCAGCAACAAGTACACGACTTCGTAGCGGTGCCAGGTGCGATAGGAGCCGTTCCAGCCCAGGCTGAAGAATGCCGCCAGCCGTTTGCACAGCCCCGATCGCACGTGGTCGCGCACGGTGGCCAAGTCGGGCATCAGCCCCACGTACCAGAAAACCAGCGAAATCGTGAAGTACGTGCCGATGGCAAATGCGTCCCACACGAGCGGCGATTTGTAGTTCACCCAGAGCGGGCCGCGCGTGTTGGGGATGGGGAAGAGCCAATACGCCAGCCAGGGTCGGCCCATGTGGATGACCGGGAAAATGCCGGCGCAGATGACAGCGAAAATCGTCATCGCCTCGGCTGAACGATTCACCGACGTGCGCCAGCGCTGCCGCAGGAGAAACAGAATCGCCGAAATCAGCGTGCCCGCGTGGCCAATGCCGATCCAGAAGACGAAGTTTGTGATGTCGAATGCCCAACCGACGGTGCGGTTCAAACCCCAGGTGCCGATGCCTACCGCCGTCTGGTACCCGACGGCCAGCGCGCCGAGGGCGAAAATCGAAAAGGCCATCAGGAAAGCGAACCACCACAGCGCCGTGGGACGGCTTTCGAGCAACCGGGTGATGTCGCGCGTGACGTCACCGGCAGTCTTGTTGCCTCGGATCAACGGCGGGCGCGACACCACCGCCCCGGCTGCGCTCGGAACAAAGGGTCGCTCAGCCATCGTGCTTCTCCCCGGAGTCTTCAGCGCGGTTACGCACCAGCTTCAGGTAACCCACCGCCGGACGGAAATTGAATTCTTCGAGCACGCGGTAACGTCGCGGGCTGCGCATCGCCTGCGCGACGCTGCTCTTCGGGTCGTTCAAATCGCCGAACAAAATGGCCTGCGCCGGACAGGACTGCTGGCAAGCAGTCCGCACATCGCCATCGGCAAGCTGCTTGCCCTGGCGACGGGCTTCGATCTTCGCTTCCTGAATCCGCTGCACGCAGAAAGTGCATTTCTCCATCACGCCGCGCGAGCGGACCGACACATCGGGGTTGAGCGCGAGATTCTGCAAGCGGTCTTCACGCGAGTAATCGAACCAGTTGAAGCGGCGCACCTTATAGGGACAGTTGTTGGCGCAGTAGCGCGTGCCGACGCAGCGGTTGTAAATTTGCTGGTTCAGTCCTTCCTCGCTGTGGAGGGTGGCAAGCACCGGGCAGACCGTCTCGCACGGGGCATAATCGCAGTGCTGGCAGAGCATGGGCTGGTGGACGACGTCCACATCGTCCTCGCCCGCGTAGTAGCGGTCGATGCGGAGCCAGTGCATTTCTCGCTGACGGCGCACCTCGTCGCGGCCGACAACCGGGATGTTGTTCTCCGCTTGGCAGGCAACCACGCAGGCCGAGCAGCCCGTGCACGCGTTCAGGTCGATCACCATCGCCCAGCGATGACCGTGATAGACGTGGTCAGGCGGCCAGAGGTCTTCCTTCAGCGGCGGCTCGGTGTGGCTTGCGGTTCCGCCGGAGCGAGATCGAAGAAAAGCGGGCCAGGTGGTTTCCTGCACGATGCTGCGCTTTTTGCCACCGATCCAGGGGATGTTCTGCGGTGTCAAGAGGCTGTGATGGCTCTGGGTGCAAGCGAGGGCGTGTTGCTTGCCGGTTTTGGCAATGCGCACCTCGCGACCCACAGGCGAGAGGCAGCCGCCTGTCCATCGGAGCAGCGGCGCGGCCCTTACTCCCACGCGGCCGTTCTCGCCTACACTGGGCTTGGCAAACAGCCACCTGGGACCCACTTTGGCGAACCGCTCGGTTCCCTGCCGGCCGTAACCCAGCGGCACGGCGACAACGTCGTCATGCTGGCCGGGTTGGATATAGACCGGCAGTTCGAGCGCCGGTGTTGCCGCATCTGCCGAAAGCGTTTCAATCCGCACCACATCGCCTTGGCGGACGCCGAGCCGTGCCGCCGTCGCCGGCGAAAGGCACGCGTAGTTGTCCCAGGCTACCTTGGTAATAGGATCGGGCAGTTCTTGCAGCCAGGCGTTGTGCCCATGGCGACCGTCGAGCATCCCAACCTTCGGGTAAAGCACGAGAGCCAGCGCGCCGGATGGGGGCTTCTCTACGCTAGGAATCGCACGGACCGCATCGAACTGGAACGGTTTTGCTTGCAGCGGTTTGTGCTCGACCATTGCAAAGCCGTCGTGCACGGCCCGATCCCAGAAGGCGTCGAACTCATTTTCACCCCGCTGTCGAGGGAAGATGCGCATACGCCAGTTCTGGCGGAGAAGGTCGTAGACCGGCTGAGGCTTACGCATCCAGGCAGCCAGAGTTTCCGCGAGCGCTCGCGTCTGGCCCAGCGGATGGATTACAGGCTGAAACAGACTGACGACTCCCGGGATAACCTCAGCATCGGACCACGATTCGAGGAAGTGATGGTCCGGACAGACGAAGTGGGCCACGCTGGCCGTTTCGTCCACGCGCTCGGCGAAGCTCACCACCAGTGGGACCCGCTGCAAAATCCCGGCGAGTTCGCTGCTGCTCGGGAGGTCGTAAAGTGGATTCACCCCCGCGACCAGCAGCGCTGCAACGCGGCCCTCGCGTAATTCGCGGAGCAGATTTTCGAGTTCGCCATCGTTGCCCTGCCGTTGGAGCGAGGGCGATTCAATATCGAGCGTCTTGCCGTAATTGCCGAGCAGGTGATTGAGGAAATTCATCAACACCTGCAATCGAACATCCTGGCTGCCGCAAACGACCAAGCTGCGCCCGCGCGCCTGCCACAACCGATCCGCAACTTCGTCCAATAGTTCCGGAGAAATCGGAATCGCGTCCAAACCCTCCGCGGCGAAGCGCACGCCCGCGCGCTTTGCCAAGCGCGCAGCCAAGTGTGTGGCGAGCACACCGAGTTCGCCGGGCGCGACGCGCACGCGCCGGTCGGCCTTGGTGCCCGTGAGCGACATCCGCGATTCAAACTGAATGTGGAAAGAAAGTTGCGGCGGGTCGGCTTCCAGGTTGCGTCCGGCGCAGTAACCGGCGGTGAATTCCACCGGCGAAATCCATGTACCGAGGAAATCGGCGTCGAGACTGGTGATGACCTCGGCGCGGTCGAAGCGATAGCGCGGCACGACGCGCAGGCCGTGGGTTTGCTGGTGCGCATCGGCTACCGCGGAAACCGAAAGCGGGTCGTAGACGACATGGTGGGCATCCCGGAACTGGCCAAGGAATTCCGCGAGCAGGGCCTGGAGCGTGGGGCTGGTGACTGTTCCGGTAAGGAATCGCACCGCGCCTCCGCTCGTGCGAATCGCGTCGAGTTTGGCGAGCACGGCCTGGTCGACTTCGTCCCACGATGCCGGCTGGCCTGCCGCCAGCGGCTGCTTGAGCCGCTCGGAGTCATACAGTTCGAGAAGCGACGCTTGGCCCACCGCGCACAGGCCGCCGCGCGAAACCGGGTGCTCCGGGTTCCCTTCCAGTTTGATGGGGCGGCCGTCGCGGTTCTTCACCAGCACGCCGCAGCCAGCGCTGCACGCGCCGCACGTAGAGGCGTACCAGAGCGAGCGCCCAGGGATGATTTCATCGGGCTGCACCAGGTAGGGGATGGCTTTCTCGACCGGGGTGCGCCCGCAACCCGTGAGCGTCGCGGTTGCCAGAGTAAATCCCGCGGTCTGAAGGAATCCTCGCCGGCTCATCGCCGTGGCCGGCTCCGGGAGAGGTTCAGGAAATTCATCCGGCGAGGCACTCCATTCGCCGTTTCGTTCCTCCATGCTTTGCCAGTAACGCTTGGTGTCGCTCGAATCCATAAAGTCTCTCAGCCCGCCCAGGTCAAAGCTACGGCGGGTTAATAGTGGCAACTCGCGCAGTCGGTCGAAGCTTTCACTTTGTTACCCGCGATGCCTCGCTGGTTGGCATCGCGGTGGCAGTTGACGCACCAGCCCATCGAAAGCGAGCTGACCTGGCGCACGCGATCCATCGCCTCGACCGGGCCATGGCACTGCTGGCAGCTCACGCCCGCGGCCACATGCGGGCGGTGATCGAAGTAAACAAAATCCGGCGTGTTGTGGATTTTGTTCCAGGCGATCGCCACGGGCATTTTCTCCGGATCGCGCTGGAGTTTTTCGTTGAGCGCGAGCGCGTCGTAGAGCTTCTGAAGTTCCGGTGAGACGATGCGCTCGGGTTTGCGCCCTTCTTTCTTTGCCGCGGCTTCCTCGGCGCGGACCGCGCCGAACGGCGCGGTCACTTCCCGGTGGCAGTTCATGCAGGTGCTTGCGGCCGGAATGCCCGCGTGGCGGCTCTTCTCCGCTCCGGAATGACAGTAGAGACACGCAATGCCCAGCTCGCCCGCATGCAGCCGATGCGAGAACGCGATGGGTTGGGGCGGCTCGTAGCCCTGCTGATTCCCCGGCAGGCGCAGCGCGGTGATCTGCGGCACCAGCGCCAGCACGCTGAAGAAAAGCCCCACCAGCAGCACCACCGTCAGCATCCGGCTGCCCATACCGTACTCTCCACCAACCGCTCTCTGCGATTCAGAAGCCGCATCGCCGTGCGAACCCGATAAACGTCACCATCCACACGGCCAGCGCAATGAAGACGAAGTACCGTGGAATCTCATACAGGAAACTCAATTGGGTGACCTCCGCCAGCCGGTACGTGCAGGTCGTATTCATCCCCAGCAGGAAGACCATTCCCCAGTACAGCGGGTCGTAGATGAACGGCAACTTCTGGATGGTATGTCGCCAAATGGCCAGGATCACCAGCATGGGAAACCACCGCGTCGCCGTAGCCCAGTAGAGTGAACCCCTTGATGAACGGCGCCAGTTCCTGGATAAAGAAAACGCCGGCGAAAAAACTGCAGCAACATGCCACCGGCCAGCGCCGAGATGGCCATGGCGCCCATGTTGATCCAGTAGTGCGCCTTAGCGGATCCAAAGAACCTTCCCCCATCGGTGCAATCCGAAAAGAATCACGCTCTGGCTGCCGAGCACTGCCGTGCCCGCCACAACCGTGAAAAAGCCCACGCCGCATTGATGATCCATCAAGTTGTCGTAGAAGAATCTCGAGTAGAAAACAATGCGCGCTGCCAGCATCGCTGCCAGCACGGCGTAGGCTGCGTAGTTGAACCAGGCGAGAACCTTCCCTACGAGCGGCATGCCCGTCAGATGGCAGGCAGTGGCCACAATTCCCGGGGTCCTCACCATGGCGAAATACGCCGGGTGCAGGTCGCGGATCTGGATTTTCGCGACCGCGAGCAACGCGGGCACCGCGTCAGGAGAGGTGGCCATCGGGCCCGGCGAGACTCTGGGAGCAGGATGGTTCATCGCGAATCCAGGCTTAGCCACGGGTACCCGCATTTGGTTGCGCCTCCTGGTTGATGTCGGCGGTTGCGTGGCGTTCTGCCACTCGTCCGCCTTCGGCAACCTCAGGACGAGCGGCCGTCTGGGGAGCGGGCTCGTGCGTGTACTTCAAAATCCAGGCCATCGAGAGCGAAAACAGCGAGAGGAAAACAAACGTGATGAATCCGATGGCGTAACCGGGCTTGCCCAAGTCGCGCACCGCAAAGGCCATCACCGGCGGAATGACGAAACCGCCGAACGCGCCCAGCCCGCCGATCCAGCCTGCTGCCCCGCCCACCGCTTCGGGAACTTCCTTGGGCACCAGTTTGAACACGGCCGCATTGCATACGCCCATCCCGAACGCCAGCAGGATGACGCCGGGCAACGCCAGCTCAAACTCGCGCGCAGTGGTCATCACCAGCCCACCCGACATCATGATGAACAGTGCGAGGATGGCTGTGTTTTCGCCGCCTTCGACCAGTTTGTCGGAAAGCACGCCACCCACAACGCGAATCAAGGAGGTGAGAATGGAGTACAGCGCCGTGAGAAAGCCGGCCGCCACCACGCCCACGCCGAAGAATTGCGTCCAGTACGTCGGCAGCCATGCTGTCAGCGCAATGAACCCGCCGAACGTGGTGAAGTAGATCCAGACGAGCGCCCACGTGCGCCACACGCGGGCCGAAATCCGGAGACTGTCGAGCAGGGAGCCCGCGGGGAAGAGCTCCTGGCCGTGCTCGCGCGCCTTTTGCCGCGCCTCGTCCGGTGCGACGCCCTGGTCGAGAAACTGGAAATAAGCTGCGTTGCGACCGAACAGCGCGTAGAGAATCGTACCTGCCGCGAGAATACCGACCCACACCAGGTAGGAGCCTGCCAAGCCAATCCCGGCGAGGGCCAGCGGCAGCAGGATCGAAAAGATGCCAGGCGCCACGTTCCCGATCCCTGCAAACAAGGCCAGCGCGCGGCCCTGCTTTTTCTGCGGGAACCAGTAAGAAACCTGGCTGATGCCCACCGAAAAGGTAGCGATGCCGCAGCCGCAGAGCGCGCCCAGCAACAGCAGCAGCGGATACATCCCCGGCGTGAGCTGGTCGGGATAGAAGAAATAAACCACCAGTAACAGGCCGATCATTCCCACGACAGAGAGTGAAAGCAGGACCAGGAAAGGCTTTCTCCCGCCGGTCGTATCCACCCACGCGGAGAACGGAATGCGCAGCAGCGAGCCCGTCAGCGCGGGAATAGCCACCAGAAAGCCCACGGCCATCGGGCCGAGCCCCATCGCTTGCTGGAATCGGATGGCGGTCGGGCCGAACAGCGCAACGGCGGCAAAGCCGACAAAGAATCCGAGCGTGGCGCCGAATAACGCCTGGTTGGGTGTTCCTTTGACTTCACTCATCATTCGGCTCCGTTCTGGACAAACCCGGGCGCACTGAAGCGCTGCCCCTTCAGTTCAAGCTTCGTACTCGGCCGGAACGCCCTTCCGGCGATACCAGCGAACCACCTGCGGCTCGCGCCAGAGATACGGGTTGGGCACAACCAACACGTGGACCAAGCGCGTGAACGGCGCAATCCCGATGATCACCCACGCCCCGACGATGTGCAGTTTCACGGCCAGGGGCATCAGCGCGACGTAGCTCGTATCGGGCCGAAACTTGACCAGCGACCACAGATACGGCGTCGCTGCCGCGGCAAACCACGATGAGCCCCACGGGTGGAACACAGCCACGTAGACGCCGCTCGCGATCTGCACGAGCAGCAGGGCAAAGACGATCGAGTCGAGCGTGCTGGTGACCTCGCGCACCTTGCGCACCGTCAGCCGTCGGTGGATGGCTCCAAGCAATCCCACCAGCGTCAGCAATCCGAAAATCAATGCCGAAACTTCCAGAATGTAGAGCCGCAACGGCCGGCTGTTCCACGCCAGGATCTGTCGCGGCATCAGGAAGGCCACGATGTGCCCGGCGAGCACGACCACAATGCCGTAGTGAAACGGCACCAGGCCCCAAAAGTGTTGCCGGTTCTCAAGGAACTGCGACGACAGGCTCGAGTAGGAAAACGGCGCCTTGCGGTAGCGCATGATGGTGCCGAGGAAAAAAATGAACATCGCCAGGTACGGGAACACAACAAAGAGCAGTTGATTGGTGGCGTCGGTCATCGGGCACCTCCTTCATTCAACACGCGCAGCCCGGGCACGGGCCGGGGAACCTCCACCAACACGCATCCGAACCGGGTCTTGAGCAGCTGCGCGACGGCTTCGAGCACGCTGGCAAAGGGGTTGTCGTCCCCCTGGAATCCTGCCCGCATCCTGGCCAACGCCGGAAAGACGCAGGCCTGCGCGAAGTCGGCGGCTTCCTCATCCGGCATGCGCCCGAGCAAGACCAGTGCGTGGGTCAAGTGGTCAGGCAATTCGGTAGATTCGCGCACGCCGAAGCGCGCCAGCAGCCGCCGCATCTTCACCAGAAACTCGCCCCGCTCGTACTGCTCGCCGAACAGGTGCCAGCCCACTTCGAGCGTGCTGACCGGATCGAGATCAAACGTGCGCGTGTAGAGCTCCTGGAGCATTTCGGTCGAAAGCCCGGCAATACGGCGGCGGAATTCCGCAAGGGGTGCGCCGACTTCGGGCGCCGACCGGGCCAGAGCTTCGGCACACTGGCTCACGCGAAGCGCGTAGTCTTCGCGCGGGTACTCCAGCAGGGCCGCAAGTCGCTCGAAGATTGTCATTGTCCCCATCACATGCCCCGGTGCGGCCGCGAAAGGAATCCGAAGCCCGCACCCTGTTTGTACTCGAGCGGGTCTTCGAGCATCTGAATCGCCTCTTCTCGGTGCATCGGTGGAATCACGAAACGGTCGTCGAAGGTGCACAGCGAAGTCAGTCGGTAGATGGCTTCCGCCTCCTCCGGCGTGCAGTCAGCTTCGGCCAGCATACGCATGGCGACCTTCATCTCCACGTCGCCGACGGTCAGCGCTCTGCGGTACCACCGCACGGCCTTCTGCTTGCGCAAGGCGTAGCGGACGTGGGCTTCGTGCCCGGCGCCGAACAGGTTTGCGAGGAACTTCATCGGCACGCGTGCTTCCTCGATGTCGTGGAACAGGTCGTCGGAGACGTGTTCGATCGCGCCGTTCGTCTTGTTTGCCATCACAGGCGACAACGGCGGCACGTAGAAGAGCATGGGCATCGTGCGGTACTCGATGTGCGGCGGCAGGGCTAGCTTCCAGAGCTTCACGAACTTATAGACCGGGGAGCGTTGCGCGGCTTCGATGACTGACTCATGCACGCCGTTCTTGCGCGCCGCAGCAACCACGGCGGGGTCGTTCGGATCCAGCACGAGCTCGCGGTGCGCTTCAATCAGCTCGTCGTCGCGTCTCCGTGCGGCATCTTCGATCCGGTCGGCATCATAGAGCAGCACACCCAGGTAGCGGATGCGGCCCACGCAGGAGTGGAAGCACGCCGGCGCCTGCCCCGTCTCGAGCCGCGGATAGCACAGCAGGCACTTTTCCGACTTGCCGGTGCTCCAGTTGTAAAACATCTTCTTGTAGGGGCAGGCAGCGATGCAGGCCCGCCAGCCGCGGCAGCGATTTTGGTCCACCAGCACGATGCCGTCTTCGCCGCGCTTGTAGAGCGCGCCCGAAGGACACGCCGCCACGCACGCCGGGTTCAGGCAGTGGTTGCAGATGCGCGGAAAGTAGAAGAAGACCAGCCGCTCGACGGCAAAGAGTTGCTGGCGCTGGTCGGGCGTGAGCCCCTGAAGGTTCGGGTCGTTTTCGGCGTAGACCGGCGAACCGCCCAGGTCGTCGTCCCAGTTGGGCCCCGCTTCGATCTGGATCAACTCGCCGGTGATCATCGAGATGGGCCGGGCGGTGGGCTGGTCGGTGCCTTCGGGCGCGTTGAACAGGTGCCGGTAGTCGTAAGTCCACGGCTCGTAGTAGTCGTCGATAGTGGGCATGCTGGGGTTGTGGTAGATGTTGAAAATCGTGCGGAGCTTGCTCGTCGAGCGCAGCCGCAGGTGGCCGTTGTGCAACTCCCAGCCGCCGCGATACTTTTCCTGATCCTCCCAGTCGGTGGGAAAGCCGGTGCCAGGCTTTGTCTCAACGTTGTTCCACCACATGTACTCGGTGCCGCGCCGGTCGGTCCAGATGTTCTTGCAGGCAATCGAGCAGGTGTGACAGCCGATGCACTTGTCCAGGTGGAAGACCATGGCGATCTGAGATCGGACATTCATCATTGCGCTCCCCTTACTTCCGAAACTCGAAATCCGAAAATCGGAAAGCGGCCACGACTACCACCTCAGCTCCGGCAGCTTCCGGACAAAGACGTGCGTATCGCGGTTGCAGCCAATCGGGCCCCAGTAGTTGAAGTGATAGGTGAACTGGCCGTACCCGCCGACCATCAGGTTCGGCTTCAGCCGCGTGCGCGTCAGGCTGTTGTGCCCGCCGGCGCGGCGGTGTTTCCGCAGCGGTGAGCGCGGCACGGAAAGCGTCCGCTCAGGCGAGTGGTACTGGATGCAAATGCCGCGCGGGATGCGGGCACTCACCACTGCGCGCGTCACCACGACGCCGTGGTCGTTGTGGACTTCGACCCAGTCGTTGTCTTCGACGCCGATTTCCGCGGCGTCCTTGTCGTTGATCCACAGCGGCTCGACGCCACGCGAAAGCGTGGTCATGCGGTGGTTATCGCCGTAGGTCGAATGGATGTGCCACTTCCCGTGCGGTGTCAGGTAGTTCAGCATCTGCGTCGGCCCCACTTGCTGGCTCACGCGCAGGTCGGCGTATTGCGTGGGCAGCGGCTTCGGCTTGTAGGTCGGCAGGTGCTCGCCGAACTCGATGTATCCCGGATGGTCGAGGTAGAAATGCTGGCGCCCGGTGAGCGTGCGCCACGGCACCAGGCACTCGACGTTATAGGTGAAGGGGCTATAGGCGCGGCCGTTGCTCACCAGCCCTGACCACATCGGGCTATTCACAAAGCGTTGCGGGTGCGATTGCAATTGCTTATAGCTCATCCGGACGCTGCGATACCCCTCCGCCAAGTGCGCGAGCGGCAGGCCAACCTTTTCCTCCATATTGCGGTACGAGCGGTAGGCCAGCTCGCCGTTGGTGACCGTGGCGAAAAGGAGGATCAGGTTGCAGACGTCTTCGTCGTCGCGTAGCGAGGGATAACGGTGCCCGTTCCATTCGACGGTGGGCAGGGTGCGCACCGCCTCGTCGTAGATGTCGTCAACGGCGTAGTTCGTGCCGTGCGCGCCGAGCCCGTTCTGCCGGACGAGCGGCCCGAAGGAGATGAACTGGTTGTAGAGGTTGCAATAGTCGCGTTCGACCACGCGGAGCGCGGGCATCGTCTTGCCCGGGATGGCTTCGACCTCCCCCCGGAGCCAATCGCGGATGGCAGGCTGAGCGATTTCCGCCGGTGTATCGTGCGCCAGCGGAGAAGTCACGAGGTCGCGCACGGGTTTTGGGAAGTGCTTGGGCGCAAGCTCGGAGAGTTTCTTCGCCAGCGCGCGGAAAATCTGCCAGTCGCTCTTCGACTCCCAGCAGGGCGGCACGGCCGCAGAAAGCGGGTGGATGAAGCTGTGCAGGTCGGTCGAGTTCAGGTCGGCTTTCTCGTACCAGGTGGCCGCCGGCAGGATGAGGTCGGAGTAGAGGGCCGACGTATCCATCCGGAAATTCAGATCCACGACCAGGTCCAACTTCCCTTGCGGGGCAGGCTCGCGCCACTCGACTTCGCGGACGGTATCGCGCGCCAGGTCTTCGGCGATGGCGTTGGTGTGCGTGCCGAGATAGTGTTTCAGGAAATATTCGTGGCCTTTGGCGCTGGCCAACAACGCATTCCCGCGCCAGATGATCCACACGCGCGGCCAGTTCTCCGGCGCGTCGGGGTCTTCCACGGCGAAGCGGAGCTTGCGCTGCTTGAGCTGCTCGATGACATAGGCCACGATCGCTTCCGGCGTGGTCGCGCCAGCCGCTTCGGCTTCTTCGACCACCCGCAGCGGGTTCTTGTTGAATTGAGGGTAAAACGGCAGCCAGCCATTCCGGACGGCGCGCACTTGTATGTCCATCGTGTGGCCGGAGGCCAGCGCGTTGCCATTCGTGGTGCTCGGCACGGTGTGGTACTGGGTGAACTCCTTCTCGTAGCGCCACTGGTCGCTGTGGACGTAGTGCCAGCTCGGAGCATTTTGCAATCGTGGTGCCGGAAACCAGTCGCGCGCGAAGGCAATCGCCGACCACGATTCCATCGGCGCCAGCTTCTCCTGGCCGACGTAGTGCGCCAGCCCGCCGCCATTGACGCCCACACAGCCGCAGAACATCAGCGCGTGGATCGCGGCGCGGTACATCAGGTTGGCGTGGTACCAGTGGTTGATGCCCGCGCCGATGATCACCATGCATTTTCCGCCGGTCAGCTCGGCCGTCGTGCCCCACTCGCGCGCAAAACGGATCACCATCTCGCGGCCCATGCCGGTGTATTTCTCCGACCAGGCCGGTGTGAACGGCAGGTTCTCGTCGTCGTAGCTCTCGGGGTAATCGCCCGGCAGGCCGCGCGGGACACCGTATTGCGCCATAAGCAGGTCGTAGACTGTTGCGACGGTCACTTCCTTCCCGTCGGCTGTCTGGAGGCGTTTCGCCGGCACTCCCCGGCGCAAGACCCGCCCTTCGGCAAAATCATCCAGTTGCACTTGGACGACGGCATCGCTCGCGTTCAGGAACGTCAGCGCGGGCTCAATGGGCGACCGGTCCACGCCGTCCTCGAGCAGCAGGTTCCACTTGCCTTTTTCCTTGCCCCAGCGGAAGCCGACGCTGCCCATCGGCATCTTTGGCCGGCCCACGACCACATCCCACATCAGGAACTTCCAGTCGCCGTTCTCGACGCCCTGGTAAGCGGCCAGGCGGTTTGCTCGAAGAAGCTGGCCGGGCCGATATGCGTCTCCAGTCGCATGCAACTCAACCAGCAGCGGCGCATCGGTGTATTTCTTCGTGTACTCGATGAAATAGGGCGTCTGCTTTTCGTGGTGGAATTCCTTCAGCAAGACGTGGTTCGTCGCCATCCACCACGCGCCGTCCTGCCCGGCATTGATGGCCACCCATTCATCGGCGTACTTCGACACTTGGCTGAAATCCGGCGAGAAAACCCACATCTTCGTGCCGTTGTGCCGCGCCTCGGCGGCGAAATGGCAATCAGGCGTGCGGGTCATGTTGAGGTTGGAACCCATCACGGCCAGCAGCTTGGCGTTGTACCAATCCGCCGACTCGTGCACGTCGGTCTGCTCGCCCCAGGTTTCGGGCGAGGCCGAAGGCAGGTCGCAATACCAGTCGTAGAAGGAAAGAGAGATGCCGCCGAGTAATTGCAGGAAGCGCGCGCCGCTAGCGTAGCTGATCATCGACATCGCCGGGATGGGCGAGAAGCCCGCGATGCGGTCCGGGCCGTGCTTCTCTGCCGTATAGAGACAGGCGGCGGCAATCAGCTCGAGCACCGTATCCCAGTCGGCGCGGCGGAAGCCGCCCTTGCCGCGGGCGCGCTGCCAGCGTTCACGCGCCTGCGGATTTTCGACCAGCGATTTCCAAGCTTCGACCGGATCGTCGAAGGTGGCACGCGCCTGCTTCCAAAGGTCGAGCAACGCGCCGCGCGCATACGGGTACTTCACCCTTAGCGGGCTGTACAGGTACCAGGAGTAGGAGATGCCTCGTTGGCAGCCGCGCGGCTCATAGGGAGGCAAGCCCGCTTCAAGCGAGGGATAGTCGAGCCCCTGCATCTCCCAGGTGACGATCCCGTCTTTCACAAAAATCTGCCAAGTGCAGCCGCCCGTGCAGTTCACCCCGTGCGTGCTGCGCACGATTTTGTCGTGCTGCCAGCGGTTCCGGTAGAACTCCTCCCAACTGCGCAGGTTCGGTGCCCACTCGTCTTTGATCCAGGAGATTGCGTCCCTGAGCTTCATCGCCCACCTCGTTTACGGTTGTGCACCAGCGTCCGCCGCACCGCTTCAAACCGCCCGCGCCACACGCTGCCCAAAATGGCGAGCCCCAGCACCATGCCTCCAAAACCCAGCAGGAAGAATCGCAGCACGGTATCGAGGCTCGCTTCGCGGCCTTGGCGAGCGGAATCCTCAATCACCGCGAGCAGCGCAAGGATCTCCTCCGGCTGGAGCGCATGCCGGCGAAACACCGCCTGCATCGTGGGCGTTGCTGGAGCAGTCAGCCACATGCCAACGCTCTTGCGCCCACCCAGTCGCTCATAGACGCGAGTCAGGTCGGGGCCCAGCCGCCCGCCTCCCAGCCCGCCAATCGTCCCCAGGCTGTGGCACCCCACGCAGGAAGGCCCTCCGTTTGCGAATGGCCGCGTCCCGAGAAACAACTGCCGCCCCAGCGCAACATCGGTCGCCGTGAAGGGCCGGTCGGTGATCGTCAATCCGAGGAACTGCGAGCGCGGCAGCTTGGATTCCGCCTCGATCAGATCCAGAAGCGCCTTCGCAATGTCTGGCGTCACGCCCGGCACAACCGGCATCACCACGCCCTTGGCTTCCTGAAGCAACTGCGCCGCATACGGGTCGCCGCTATCGATCACCGACTTCGGGTTGACGATGAACCGTTCGAGCCACGCGCGCTCTTTGCGCTGGGTCACGTCTTTCAGGTCCGGCCCGGTTAATCGTCCGCCGCCGATGGTGTGGCAGCTCATGCAGTTCTGGCGGAAGAAATCAGCCGGTTGCTGCGCGGTGGCGAGCGAGGGCAGAAGGAAAAGGGCCAGTGCGGTCACGCAGAGCGAGAGAGCGCATCGGAAGCTTCGGGAACATAGTTTTTTCTTCGGCCTCATCCTCCCTGCCTCCCTTGGCTCAGCTTTCCGACTCTGCTGGCGTTTCCTGAAGCTCTTCCCGAATCCGGAACCAAGATTTTTCGCCCAGCTCGACCTGGTCGCGCAGTTTCAGCAGCAGAGACTGCAGCGTGGTCTCCTCCAATATGCGCTGCATTTCATCCCGCAGGGGCGCCCACTTTTCGTGCAACGGGCACGGGTTGTCAGCCGAGCAACCGCGCAGGCCTAAAACACAGACGGTGGATGCAATCGGCCCTTCCACCGCACGGGCCAACGACCACAGCGTGATGGCATCGGGTGGGCGACCCAGTTCGACTCCGCCACCCGGCCCGCGAAATGCGCGTACCAAACCTGCAGCCGCCATGCGACGGATGATCTTGGCCAGGTAGGGCTCCGGCAGGCCCGTTCGGCGGGCAATTTCGTGCACGGGGGTCAGCTTGCCCGGCGGCTGAAGCCCCAAGTACATTGCCGCTCGAATCGCCAGTTCGGTCGTGTGACCGTATAACACGCATCCTCCAATACAAGAATTACAGGTCGTATATTCCTGAATATTGTGCTCTGTCAAGTAAAATCTTTTTTGCCTAACCCTGAGGTCTAGATTTCCCGCTTATCCGATCGAATGAAAAATTTGTGCTTGACACAAATGACAGCAAGGAAGAAACTGGAGTCCAAATTCTTGTTATGATCTACTCGAAACCCTGTGAATACGCTATTCGCGCTCTTGCCTTCCTGGCCTCCACCCCGAAAGGAAACGCTGCTCGCGCGCAACAGATCGCCCGCGCGGAAAGCATTCCCGCGCCGGTTCTGGGAAAGATCCTCCAGGAACTGGCCCGCAAGGGGCTGCTCAAATCACGGCGCGGGCCGGGTGGCGGGTTCCGTCTGGCGCGTAGGCCGGAGCTGATTACACTGCGCGACGTTGTTGCTGCGGTCGACGGTCTCGACCACTTCCTCGAATGTGCCGTGGGGCTGGAGCGCTGCGCCGACGATGCTCCCTGCCCACTGCACGATTCCTGGAAGGAGTTGCGTACCCGAGTGCTTACCTACCTCGAAACCACAACGCTTGACCAGATGGCGCGCGCCGTCTCCCGCAAGAAAGACCTGCTCAAGCGCCAACGCGTGTCGGTGACCTAATCAAAACGCAGCCGATGGTCCTGTGTGCCCCTCGGGGCAGGCCTGTGTACCTGCCCGCTGGGACTGGCGTTTTTCTCTTTCGTTCTGATTGAGTTCGCGTCCCCGCTGAACGACACCACCGCTTCGCGTTGCACCCCGTGTTGCACCCGCGGGCCTGCCACTTTTTGTGAGCACCGCTCTCAACGCGTTCAGGGCCAGCGCACTGCTGGGCCACGATCCGCTTCCGTCGGAGCTGCAGCAGGTGCGTGCAGCGGCATCGGTTCACGAGGCGCGGGAGCTTTCATCGGAGCCGTGGGTGGAGCAGCGCTAGGCGGCCTAGTTGGCATGATTGTCCCCATCTTCCGGCCTGGCATGGTTATCCATAAGCCGTAGGCCGGTTGGCGTAACCTAGGCGACCAGCGGGCCGCCTGATAGCGGGGCCAGTGAAAGAACAGGATGCGGCGGGGATACTTGTGGTTTTCTAGGCACGTCGATCCCGATGACACTCCGCTATGCCCATTTGATGCCTTCCCAGATCCAAGACGCCGTTGAAGCCATCGTGCGGAAGCCACTGACATCACAACTGGCACCGGACTTTTCGAGCCCGGAAAACAGGAAACTGCCCTCGTTCAGTAAGTCCAAGAGAATGTTGGTGCCCGGGGTGGGAGTTGAACCCACACGGGGTAAAATCCCCAGAGGATTTTAAGTCCCCAGCGTCTGCCGTTCCGCCACCCGGGCATGAGCAGAACAACATTAACACAATCCGAGATCTCTCCGGGGTATTCCGCATCGAGTCGTTGGCATCTTGGGCGGTGTCGGCCGGACGGGCTGTGTGCCTTGCCTGAGACGTTTTCATAGTCCAGCGGAGAACGATGCAGGCGGGCTGGTGTGCGGTGCGATTTCTTCAAAGGCGAGCGCGTGCATCGCTGGTCGGCAGGAACTTCGGTGAGTGGAATTTCAACGCAGTCTGCCGGTGTAGAGTGCCATGCCCACCGCCGACTTGATACCCAGCCGTGCCAGGGCACGCACCTCCGCCCGACTGCGGATGCCACCGGCCGCGGTAATGGGCAACGGAGTCAACCGTCGCAGCGCGCGAAACCAGGGCAAGTCGGTCCCTCGCAGGCTGCCTTCACGTTCCACACAGGTACACAGAAACTCTGAGCTGTACGGCTCCAGTTGCGCCAGCACCTGCTCCGGCCGCAGACGCAATCGCGTCCGCCAGCCGCGCGTGACGATCTGTCCCTGCTCAGCATCGAGCGCGAGCATCACTCGCGGCCGGCCGACCCGGTGCACCAATCGCTCCAGGAAGGCTGTGTTCACCTTTCCGTTGCGAAATGCGGCCGTGCCGATGATCACCTTCTCGGCGCCCCAGCCGAGGATGCGCTCGGCCCGCGCGACGGTGCGGATGCCGCCGCCCACTCGCACGCGCAGACCGAACTCCTGCACCGCGCGACGGCACAGGGCGCGCACCAGCGCAGCGTTGCTCCCGCCGTGGATCGCAGCATCCAGGTCGATCACATGCAGATAACGATAGCGCCGGAACCGCTCCAGCAGGCCAAAGACGTCCTCCACCGCCAGCGCGAGCCGCCGCCCGCGCACCAGTTGCACGGCGCGTCCACCCTGAAGGTCAATGCACGGCACAATCATCGTCGTGTTCATGCGCTCAGACGCACCGGTATACCCTGGGCGGCTAGGGAACGCTTCAGCGCGGCAATCGCGCAGAGACCATCGTGGAAGATCGAAGCCGCCAATGCCGCGTCGGCCAGCCCGTGACGAAACACTTCAGCAAAATGTTCCGGACGATCCGCGCCGCCCGAAGCGATGACGGGCACAGGAACCGCGCGGGCCACTGCAACGGTCAGCGCACAGTCGAAGCCGCTGCGGGTCCCATCCCGGTCGATCGAAGTCAGAAGAATTTCGCCCGCGCCGCGCGCGACGGCTTCGCCGGCCCAGGCGACCGCCGTTCGACCGGTCGACTCGCGTCCACCACGCACGAACACCTCCCAGGTCTGTCCGGTCCACTTCGCGTCCACGGCAACCACTACGGCCTGCGAACCGAAGGCCTGCGCAAGCTCCGTGATCAACTCCGGTCGTTCCACGGCGGCGGTGTTCACCGTGATCTTGTCGGCACCAGCTTCGAGCACGGCGCGACCGTCTTCGAGCGAACGAATTCCTCCGCCGGCCGTCAACGGAATGGTGAGCTCGCCGGCCACCCGACGTATGGTTTCCAGAAACGTGGGCCGGCGATCGCGTGCCGCGGCAATATCCAACACGACGATTTCGTCGGCGCCTTCGCGGTCATATCGGGCAGCCAGCGCGGCGGGATCGCCAGCATCGCGCAAGGCCTCGAACTGCACGCCCTTGACCACTCGTTCCCCGTCCGTATCCAGGCAGGGAATGATGCGCCGCGCCAACATCAGCGAATCGCCTCCAAGAAGTTCTGCAACACCTGCAGGCCGGCTGCGCCGGATTTTTCCGGATGGAACTGCACCGCCATCACATGGGCCTGCTCGATGACCGCCGCGAACCGGGCGCCGTGCTCGCACACGGCACAGACATGCGGAGCATCATCGAGCGCTGCGTAGGAATGCGCGAAGTAAAACCAGGTCGTTTCATCGATCCCGCGCAGCAGCCGGCTGGGACGCACCATTTGAATCTGATTCCAGCCCATGTGCGGCAGCTTGACGGTGCGAGGAAGCGCTCGCACCGTACCGGGAAACACACCTAGGCCCGGCCATTGCCGAGCTTCCTCGCTGCCCGTGTAGAGCGTCTGCAATCCAAGGCAGATGCCCAGCAGAGGCACTCCATTCGCTACAGCACGCTGGATCGCCTCCTGCAAACCAGTGGCAGCCAGGGCACGCATCAGGGTGGCAAAATGGCCCACACCGGGCAGCACAATGCCCTGGGCCCCTTCCAGTTGTTCCGGTCCGGCCACGCGACGCGTGACCGCACCTAGACGCGCCAGAGCGCGCTCCACCGAAGCCAGATTGCCTGCGCCGTAGTCCACCAGTGCGAGCGTCACAGCAGCCCCTTCGTGCTCGGCAGGATGCGTTTCAGTTGCGGGTCGCGCGTGGCGGCAAACCGCAGGGCCCGCGCAAAGGCTTTGAACAGCGCCTCGACCTGATGGTGCGTCGAGCGTCCGTACAGCAGCCGCAGATGCAGATTGGCCCGCGCTGCCTGCGCGAATCCCTGAAAGAAGTCCTCGACGAGCTCCGTCTGCAATAGCCCGACGCGCTGCGCTCGAAAACGGGCGTGAAAGACACAAAAAGGACGCCCGCTGAAGTCCACCGCCGCGGCGGCCAGTGTCTCGTCCATCGGCATCAGGAAGTAGCCAGCGCGCAGGATGCCCCGCTTTGTGCCGAGCGCCTGCCGCACCGCATCGCCCAGGGCGATGCCGGTGTCTTCGACCGTGTGGTGCTGGTCCACATCCAGGTCCCCGGCAGCCGAAATCTCCAGGTCCAGCGCGCCATGACGAGCCACCAACTCCAGCATGTGGTCGAAGAACGGAATTCCGGTGCGGACACGTGCGCGACCGCGCCCGTCCAGATTCAACCGGACTCGGATGTCGGTTTCGCGCGTCGTGCGCCGGACAGCAGCTATTCTCGGTCGAGCCATGATTCCAGCTCCGCGACGTGTCCCAGCAGCGCGCGCGCACCCAGCCGGCGCAGCTTCGCTCCGCGCAGCCGCCGCGCCAGGCTGTTGCGCGGCAGCACGCCGAGAAACGACACGCCCGCAGCCCGGGCCGCGAGCGCATCGTCCACGTTATCGCCCAGATAGACGGCGGTATCGGTCCGGCGGTCACGCAGAATCTGCCGCAGGCCTTCCGGGTCTGGCTTCTTGCGGCGCACATCGTCTTGGGTAATGGTGCATGCGAAAAATTCTTCCACGCCGAAGCGCTGCAGCGCGTAGCGCAACTCGCGTCGAGTGCGTCCGGTGAAGATGGCCAGCTCCGCGCGCCGTGCGAGCCGGCGCAACACCGGGCGTGGCAGCAGCCAGCGTTCCCGGCAGACGAAGCCGTCCCCGTTCCGCCCCCAGTAGAACGCGTTGCACAGGCGTTTCACCGTGGCCAACCGAACACGACCGCCGAGCTGACGAATCCACGCATAGCTCAGCTCCCAGTCATCGTTGAACCCCGAGCGACTTCGCCACCGTTGAATTTCCCCGCGCGCCACCCGGCGGCCGGTGCACTGGCGCACCACCGCCAGGATCGTGCGGTCGAACGATTCGCGCACATCCACGAGCACACCATCCACATCGAAAATAATCAGCTCAGGAGGTTTCACCAAAGTGCCTCCAGCACGCGCACCAGCCGTCGCATCTGCGCTGGTGTGCCCACGGTGATGCGCACATAGCCGACTCGACCGAAATCGTTGCGCCGGTCGCGCAACAAAATCCCCCGCCGGCGCAACCCCCGCAGCACGGCGTCGGCACGGTGGCCAAAATCCACCAGTACAAAATTGGCCGCACTGGGGAACTGCGGGATGCGTAGGCGCTTCAGCCCCGCAACCAGAACTCGCTTGCCTGTCTGCACGGCCCGCAGGTATTCGCGCAGAAAGCGCCGGTCGCGCACAGCCTGCTCAGCAGCCACGAGCGCCGGGGCTGCGACCGGATACGGACTCTGTGCTCGACGAAACAGTGCCGCGGCGCGGCGGTGGGTGAACAAGCATCCCACCCGCAGCCCGGCCAGACCGAACGCCTTGGAAAACGTGCGCGTGACGAGCAGATGCGGGTAACGCCGAACCCAGGGCAGGACCGTTACGCCGCTGAACTCGAAGTACGCTTCGTCCACCAGCACCCAGGTTCGCGGTGCGGCGTGCAGAATGCGGCGCAGGACCGCCGGCGGCACCAGCGTGCCGGTCGGGTTGTTCGGATTGGCCAGAACGAACAGTCGCGGTCGGCGCTCGAGCGCGCGCAACACCGAGGGCTCGGGGAACTGCATTTGCGCGCCGTAGCGCAGCACAACGAATCGTGCGCCCGCACGCTCCGCGTAGAAACGGTACATGGCGAAGGTCGGCTCGACCAGCACCACTGTGCTGCCCGGCTCGACCACAACGTCCACCGCCAGCCGCAACGCGTCGTCGGTGCCTGCGGTCAGCAGCAACTGTTCGGCAGCGACGCCGAACCAACGCGCCAGCCGCTGCCGGGTGCGTTCGTATTCCGGGTAGACGGACATTTCTTCCCGGGTCATCCGACGCAGCGCGCCCAGCGCCTGGCGCGAACAGCCCACCGTATTTTCGTTGAAGTCCAGGCGCAGCGCGCCGCGCCGGTCGCCCAGCGGCGGCTGATAAGCCTGCATCCGCAGCACCGAACGCCGCACCGGGGGCAGTGCGCTCACGGCTGCCTCCTTCGCGCAGCACCGGCGCGGGGTTCTTGCCGGATTCGCACCGCGCGCGCATGCGCAGGCAGATTTTCCGCACGGGCCAGCTCCAGCGCTACCGGAGCGAGTCGGCGAAAACCTTCGCGCGAAACGTGCTGCACTGCAATGGTCGTGACGAAGTCGCCGGTGTTCAGTCCACCGCGCACCCGCGCCCAGCCACCGGTGGGCAGCACATGATTGCTTCCGGTCGCATAGTCACCCAGCGGCTGAGCACTCCACGGCCCCAGAAACACACTGCCGGCGGCGCGGATGGCCCGCAGCAGTTCCCGCTCGGCCGCGGGCAGGCTCAGATGTTCCGGTGCGAACCGGCTGGCAAATTCGACGGCAGAGGGCAGCGTGCGCGCCACCAGAATGGCACTGCGTTCTTCGAGCGAGCGCCGGGCGGGATTCGTTTCCGGAAGGCTCCACAACTGCTGCGCTACGGCGGCGCGCACCGCGCGCGCCATCGGCCGCGAGGGAGTCACCAGAAACACCAGGGCATCGGGGTCGTGCTCGGCCTGGGCAATCAGATCGGCAGCGATCCAATCTGGACGTCCCCGGCTGGCGAGCACCACCAACTCGGTGGGTCCGGCAGGCAGATCGGTGGCGCAGTCACGACGGACCAGTTGCTTGGCTGCCGTGACGTAGCGATTGCCCGGGCCGAAGATTTTCTCGACACGCTCCAGCGACTCGGTTCCGTAGGCCAGCGCGGCGATGGCCTGGGCCCCGCCGATGCGGAACAGCTCGCGTACACCGAGCAGGTCGGCAGCGGCCAGCAGCGCCGGCGAAGGCTGCGGGCAGGCAACGACAATGCGCCGTACGCCGGCGACCTGTGCCGGGACGACTGTCATCAACAGCGTGGAGAGCAGCGCGGCGCGTCCCCCGGGGATGTAGCAACCGATGGACTCCAGCGCGCGCACCTGCTGGCCGACGTGCACTCCGGGCGCGACGCGCACACTCCAGGAACGCGGCAACTGCCGCTCGGCCACCCGGCGAATGTTCCGCACTGCGGTCTGCACCGCACGCAGCAAACTGCGCTCGACCTGACGGCGAGCGGCGAGGAATTCCTGCGGAGGCACGCGCAACTCCGCCACCGATTCCGCACGGATCCGATCCAGCCGTCGAGTCCAAGCCAGCAGCGCACGGTCGCCGCGACGACGCACATCCGCAACAATCCGTGCGGCCACACGCTCGGCCTGCGGGTCAACGGACCGGCGGCGATCGAGCAGTCTGGCTTCCACGTCGGGCGTCAGCGTCAGGATGCGCATCGGTCTACAGCACAATCTTGTTCAGGGGGTACTCGACAATCCCCTGCGCGCGGGCCGCTTTCAGCCGCGGAATCAGTTGTCGCACGGTGGTTTCATCCACCACGGTATTCACCGCTACCCAGTCGGGATCGCTCAGCGTGGAGATAGTTGGATTCTTCAGCGCCGGCAGCACGGCGAGCACACCGGGCAGGTCGGCGCGGCGCACGTTCAGCATCAGACCCACTTTGTTGTACGCCGCGATGGCACCCTGCAGGAGCAGCGCCAGGTTTTGAATCTGTTCCTGTTTGCGGGCATCGGCCCAGGCGTTGCGGTTGGCGATCAGAGTGGTGACCGATTCCAGAACCGTATCCACGATGCGCAGACGGTGCGCGCGCAGCGAGCTGCCGGTTTCGGTCACTTCGACGATGGCGTCGGCCAATTCCGGCACCTTGACTTCGGTCGCGCCCCAAGAGAATTCCACCCGGGCAGTGACGCCGTGACGCGCCAGATATTGTTCGGTCAGGCGGACGATCTCGGTGGCGATCACCTTCCCTTCCAGGTCGCGCACCGAGTGCACCGGCGAATCCTCCGGCACTGCCAGTACCCAGCGCACCGGAGCCAGCCGCTGCTTCGCGTAGACCAGTTCAGCGACTTCGATGACCTCTGCGCCCGTCTCCAGCACCCAATCGCGGCCGGTGATGCCGGCATCGAGCGCGCCGCTCGCTACATAACGGGCCATTTCCTGGGCCCGAACCAGCAGGCAGGAAATCTCCGGGTCGTCGATCGCAGGGTAATAGCTGCGTGCGTGGACCGAAATGCGCCAGCCGGCGCGTGCGAACAGTTGCAGGGTGGCCTCCTGCAAACTGCCTTTGGGTATGCCCAGGCGAAGCTCGCTCATCGTTCTCCCTCCTGCCGGTACACCTGCACCGGATCGAACACGCGTTCTGCAATCGGCCGGGTCCCGCCATCCGGCTCCAGCCGACGATAAAAACAGCTCCGGTAGCCCTGATGACATACCCCGGGGCCGACCGCTTCGACTCTGGCCAGCACGGCGTCGGCGTCGCAATCCACCCGCAGCTCACGCAGAAGCAACCAGTGACCGCTCTGCTCGCCCTTCCGCCACAGCTTCTTTCGGGACCGGCTGTAGAAAGTCACCGCGCCAGTAGCCAGCGTCACCGCCAGCGCTTCCTGGTTCATGAATCCGAGCATCAGGACTTCGCCCGTGGTGAAGTCCTGCACGACAGCGGGAACCAACCCGTCGAGTTTCGAAAAATCCAGTTCCATCGCTCCCCCGAAAACAAAAAACCCGCTGACGTCAGCCGCGTCAGCGGGTTGTTTGTGCAACAGGCTTAGTGCGAATCAGCGCATGCACCCCCGCGGACACGGCCACCGGCCGCGATGATGGTGATGGTGATGCGTCCGCAGAGTCATGCGGGGTGCACTGTAGATGGAGAAAAGAATTTTGTCAAGTCGGAGCTGTAGCTCAGGCGGTTCAGGGATTTCTGTTCGCGCGGTCGCCGGACGGCGTGTTCAGGCCTGCTCGCCCGGCTCGCCTGTGTCCACTGCCCTCTCCTCGGTCAATCGCTCCGGAGCGGATTCGCTGGAGCCAGACTCTGCCGTGCTCGCACGGTCTGCGCCGATGCGGTGCTCGCCCGGGCTGGCCAGGGCTTCCTGCTGATTTTCTTTCTCGACATGCGCAGCTTCGACCGGCTCGGCAACCGAGGCCGGAACCTCTTGCAGGGCAACCCGCCGCGCCGCCAACACATCTGCCAGCAGCTCCACCAGGGCGGCGGCTTTGCTTCCGTCGGGGTCCTTCTCCGGATTGAATTCGGTCACTTCGATGGCGGCCAGTTGCTTTTGCCGAACGAAGACTGCCAGTGCCTGGCGCGCCTCGTTCCATCGCAGCCCGCCGCGGGCGGGCACATCGCAGGCGCCGAATTCGTCTGCATCCACCACATCCACATCGAAATGGAGCAGTAGTTCCCGTCCGCCGGTCTGCAGTCGCTGACAGACCGTTTCAGCTACAGCGGCGGCGCCTTGGTTGCTGATTTCCGTGGTGAAATAACGCAAGATGGGTGAATGTTCCAGGAACTCCTGCTCCGGCGGGTCCAGGCGGTCCAGACCGAACAGTGCAATTTCTGGCTCACGCACCAGAGGCGGCTCGCCCCAGAAGCGCACCAATTCCGCGGCGCCTTTCCCGATCAGATGTGCGACAGCCATGCCATGGAGCCGTCCGGAAGGCGTCGTGGCCGGCACATGCAGATCGGCATCGCGATCGAAGTAGATCAAGGCGAGCTGGCGAAAATACCGACGCAGACCCGCCGCAGTCGCCAGCGCGATGGTGCAGTCACCCCCCAGAATCAGTGGGAGCGCGCCGGAGCGCACCGCCTGCTCCACTTTTGGTCGGAGCTCGTTCAACGCCGCGAGCACGGCGGCCAGGTTGCGGGCGCGCGGAGTCTCCTCATCCAATTGAAACCGTTGTGGCGCGATGTCTCCCAGATCGCTGACTTCGTATCCAATCGTCCGCAGCCGCTCGACTAGGCCGGCTTCACGCAGCGCGGCCGGGGCACGTTCCGTTCCGGGCGCATGGGCGCCCGCGCTGGTCGCGGCCCCAATCAGGGCAATCTGGTTCGCTTGACGGACAATTTTGACCGCCAAATCGTACCCCTTGGGTATGGAGTGTTCCCAACCAGGTTCTGCTGTACCTCAGCGGAGGACCGTCAATTCGGCCGGCAGGCTGAACCGCACGTCTTCGTGGATCACCGGCAGATCGATCTGTTCCGTATACCCCAAACCGGCCAGTTTTTCGCTCACCTGCTCGACCAGGATTTCGGGCGCAGAGGCACCGGCCGTCAGCCCGACGCGCTGCACGCCCTCGAGCCAGTTCGGGTCGATGGCGCTGGCGTCTTCGATCAGCTTTGCGCGCACGCCGGCGCGTTCCGCCACTTCGACCAGCCGGTTCGAGTTGGAACTGTTCGCGGAGCCCACGACCAAAACCAGCTCGACCCGCTGGGCCAGTTGCTCGACGGCTTCCTGCCGGTTCTGGGTCGCATAGCAGATGTCGTCCGAAGCTGGGCCGACGATGGTCGGGAAACGCTGGCGCAACCGCGCCACAATTTCCTGCGTGTCGTAGATGCTCAGCGTGGTCTGCGTCAGAAAGGCAAGCCGGTCCGGGTCGGGCACCTGCAGGGCATCCACTTCCTCTACCGAACCCACCACCAGGGTGCGATCCGGCGCCTCGCCCGAAGTGCCGATGATTTCCTGGTGATCGCGGTGGCCGATCAAGATAATCGTGCGCCCTTCGCGGGCAAAACGCACCGCTTCCATGTGCACTTTGGTGACCAGCGGACAGGTAGCATCGATCACCCGCAGCCGCCGCGCCGCCGCCTGCTCCCGCACCTGCGGTGGCACCCCGTGGGCGCTGAACACTAGCACCGCGCCCTCCGGCACGACCTCTACACTTTCCACAAAAATCGCACCCCGCTTGCGCAACTGCTCGACCACGTACCGGTTGTGGACAATTTCGTGGTGCACGTACACCGGAGGACCATACAGTTCCAGAGTCAGCTCCACGATATCCACCGCACGGACCACACCGGCACAGAATCCGCGCGGACGCACCCGGACCAGCAGCTTGCCGGCAGTATTTCCAGAAGAAACGGCCTCGGTCTCCTTGCGCATCGGAAGTCGTATGATACCCCATTCCCCCGCTGGCCGGCCACGCCGATTTCACCCGAGGTGCGCATCTGGTCGAGAGCACTCAGAACACGGGCGTATGGCCACCACGGCCAGAATGGCTCAACTGCGGCGCTGAGTGCGCTGTCGGCGGCCGGAGCGGCCTCCACATTCCTCATACAGGCGCCGTACCAGTCCGCTGCGCACCAGCCAAGCCAGCGTCTCGATGAAAAAGTTCCGGGAGGAACGCTGGCGCATCCGCGTGGGCCGGTCCCGCAAAGACTCGTGTCGCACCAGCGCCGCCAGCGCCTGCGGATGCAGCTCGAAGCGCGGAGGGCGGTGCGTCAGCCAGCGAATGTAGTCGAAGGTCTTCCGAAACAGGGAATCAGGAGCCGCCACCAACCGGTCGTGCAGCTCTCCGCTCACGGGGTGAACAAACGCGAAGACCACGGCTTCCGGTGGTTGGCCGTGCAGCGGCGGGCACGCCGTCGCGTCGAGCAGATGACCGACAAAAAATCCTGCGGCCTGCGGGGGCAATCCTTCCGCAGTCGCTCTGGGCCGGCGAGCCGCACCTCTTCCCCCCGGAGTGCACAAAAACCACCAACCACACAGCCGACCGGTCTGTTGGAGCGGACGAAACGGACGCAGATAGGGTCTTGCGAGTTCGCGAATCCAGAGCGGAGCAGAGGCACCCGTGCTCAACGGCCCTCGAACGGGTAGCGGTTGCCGTCCAACACAGCCGCGGCCACATTCCGCCGCAAGGAAATCGTGTCTACCGGATCGCGCCGGGTGAAACGCTTCAGCGCACTCAACTGCACGCGCAGCGTGTCGCCTTCGCTGACCGCTGCCAGCGCCGTTCGTGCCGCCTTTTCCAGCCGGTCGGTCGCGTCATAGAGGAACGCTCGCGTGGCATCCACCATTGCCCCGGCGCCGGCGCGACCCCGACTGTGGACAGTTTTCTGCGTGCGCAGCAGGCAGCTTTCCATGGCGTAGATTTCCATCACCATGTCGGCCAGTTGCCCAATGACCTCCTGATGTTCTTCCAGTTTTTCCCGGTGGCGCTGCACGGCGGCGCCGGCGGCCAGCAGGAACGCCTTCTTGCTGTTGCTCACGGCGCGCTCCTCGGCGCCGAATTCGCCCTCCGGGCCTTCTTCCTGTGCTGGCCCGGCCAGCAATTCGTCCGCCAGCCGCATGGCGGCCGGGATCAGCGGCAGAGTGCCTTTCATGGCCCGCTTCATCAGCATCTGGATGATGAGCAACCGGTTGATTTCGTTGGTGCCTTCGAAGATGCGGTTGATGCGGCTGTCGCGGTACGCGCGGGCGACGGGATACTCCTCGTGGTAGCCATAGCCGCCGTAGATCTGTACGGCCTCGTCCACAACGTAGTCGAGCACCTCGCTGCCGTACACCTTGCTGATGGAACTTTCGATGGCGTACTCTTCGAGCACCTGCATCAGGTGCTGGGTCCGGTCGGTGCCCGCTTTCGTCGAGGCCATGGCGTCTTCGATCATGCCTGCCGAGCGGTAAATCATGGACTCCACCGCGAACGTGCGGATGGCCATCTCGGCCAGTTTGTGCTGAATCAGACCGAAGCGGGCAATCGGCCCGCCGAACGCTTCGCGCTCCTTCGCATACTTGGCCGAAACGGCCAGCACATTCTTGGCTCCGCCCAGACAATAGGCACCCAGGTTGAACCGACCCACATTCAAGATGTTGAAGGCGACGATGTGCCCTCGGCCCACCGCGTGCAGCAGGTTTTCTCGCGGAATCCGGCAATTTTCAAAAAAGATGGGCACCGTCGAGCTGCCCTTGATGCCCATCTTTTTTTCTTCCGCGCCGATTTGAAATCCCGGCGTGCCCCGCTCCACGATGAAGCAACTGAACTTCTCGCCGTCCACCTTGGCGAACACAATGAACAGATCGGCAAAGCCACCGTTGGTGATCCACATCTTCTGCCCGTTCAGCACCCAATGCTTTCCGTCCGGAGTCAGCTCGGCGCGGGTGCGGGCGGCCAGCGCATCGGAGCCGGCCTGCGGCTCCGACAAACAGTAGCAGCCGATCAGCTCGCCCGTCGCCAGTTTGGGCAGATACTTCCGTTTCTG
This sequence comes from Acidobacteriota bacterium, assembly GCA_037442425.1. Taxonomy (GTDB): domain Bacteria; phylum Acidobacteriota; class Terriglobia; order Acidiferrales; family UBA7541; genus DSGC01. The sequence continues at coordinate 180,073 of JBBIQG010000005.1, forward strand.
TTCTTCCGTGCCGAAATAGACGATCGGTAGGGTTCCGATGCCGGCGTGCCCCCCGTGCGTCACGGCAAACGAAGCATAGATGGAAAGCTTTTCCGCCAATAAGGTCGAAGCAATCTTGTCGAGCCCCGCTCCGCCATATTCTTCGGGCACGCCACCGCCGAGCAAACCAATCTCGCCGGCTTTCTTGAGCAGCGCCGGCATCAGGCCTTCTTTGTGCTGCTCCAGCTCGTGCACATGGGGTAGCACTTCCTGGGTGACAAATTCCTCGGCCGTCTGACCGATCAACTTTTGATCGTCACTCAGATCTGCTGGCGTGAAGATTTCTTCTGGCCGGCGGGTCTCGATCAGAAAACTACCGCCCCGGACGACGGAACGTGTTGCTGTTGGGCTGGCCACGGTTGCCTCCTTGGCTGGCTAGGCCAGGCCTGCCGCCTGTTTGATGGACTCGATGTACTCTTCAGGAAGGTTGTGCTCCTGCGCGCCCTGCAAGACAGTCTGCAGGTAATGAGGAGCTGGGCGCAGGCCGTTTTCTACCTTCGTGGCGATGTACGTCTGTGCTTCGATCTTGTTGCCTTCGTGGTCCACAGTGGTCACTTCGATCCGGCGGTAATGCTCCGGCACGCCTTCGAAACGATCGAGTGCACGCAGCGCCTGTTCGGAGATGCGGTACAGCACCCCGTGGACCGCCTTCCCCGGCGCGGGACGGATGTTGCCTGTCGCCGAACCGCCCCGCGCCTTCTTGTTGAACACGAGCTCGTAATTTTCCAACCGCGCCGGACGTTCTTCCAGAATCTGTCCCACGCGCGATTTCATCTGCGCTCGGTTCAGGTTGCTTCCGTAGGCAAAATACCAGACCGATCCAGGCATGCGACTCCATATGATTCAGGGCGTGTCCACTGCGGCGGACCCACTATGGTACCGCCATCGGACCGAATCGGAAAGGGGCCGGAATGTTCCCGCGCTCAGGCCAGACGCTCGAAAATGCCGGCGGCACCCATACCGCCGCCCACACACATCGTTACGAGTCCGTAGCGGCCGTTGCGCCGTTGCAGCTCACGCAAAATGGTCGCCGTCAGCTTGGCCCCGGTGCAGCCGAGCGGATGCCCTAGCGCGATCGCCCCGCCGTTGGGATTCACGCGCGCCGGGTCCAGCCCGGCCAGCCGAATCACCGCCAGAGCCTGCGCAGCAAATGCTTCGTTCAGCTCGATGACGTCGATTTGCTCCAGCTTCAGCCCGGCCATCTTCAGCGCCTTGGGGATGGCGAACACCGGTCCGATGCCCATCTCCTCGGGCGGACAACCGGCCACCGCATAGGCGACAAATCGCGCCAGCGGCTCGACTCCGAGGGCACGCGCACGCTCGGCACTCATCACCACCGCGGCGGCTGCGCCGTCGCTCATCTGGGAAGCATTGCCCGCCGTGATGGTGCCCCGCGCGTGAAAGGCGGGCTTCAGTTTGGCCAGGGCTTCGAGCGTCGTATCGGCACGGGGACCCTCGTCGGTATCGAAGAGGATCTTCTGTGTCCGGGGACGATGCCCGTTGGCACCGTCCACCTCGGTCCATGTCACTTCGACCGGCACAATTTCGTCGCGAAACTTTCCAGCACGGATGGCCGCCAGCGCTTTTTGGTGACTTGCATAGGAAAATTGATCCGCATCTTCCCGCGTGATTCCGTATTTGCGTGCCAGATTCTCTGCCGTCAGGCCCATGCCCAGATAGGCGTCCGGGTAGCGATCCATCAGCCAGGGATTCGGCGAGATTTTGTGTCCGCCCATCGGGATCAGGCTCATGGATTCGGTGCCCCCGGCGACGATCACGTCGCTGTGCCCGAGCAGGATGCGTTCCGCAGCCATCGCAATCGCCTGCAGCCCGGAGGCGCAGAAGCGGTTGACCGTGAGGGCGGCAGCTTCGACCGGCAATCCCGCGCGCAGCGAAGCAATCCGCGCCACGTTCATGCCTTGCTCGGCTTCCGGCATGGCACAGCCCAGAATGACGTCTTCTATTTCTCTGGGCTCCAGTCCCGGGACGCGCGCGACGGCTTCCCGGATGGCTACCGCGGCAAGATCATCCGGCCGCGTCGCACGCAGCGTGCCCTTGAAGGCTTTGCCCACTGCGGTGCGCACCGAACTGACCAACACTGCTTCTCGCATTTCGCACCACCTAACGGCCCGACGGGGAAAGGACCCTCGATTATTGGATGACAAACCGGTGCGAAAAGCAATCCCCGCATACCGCACCCCTCGGGGGCGATGCCTCGTGCGCCTGCGCGACGGCTTCCTGGCCGAGCTACGGCCGGGCGCGGTACTTTTCGTAGAGCTGCCGGTGGCGATTGTCGGTAGACACCGGTTGCCCTTGAATGAACACGTAGCGGAACTGCGTAGTGATTTCGAGCGGGTCGCCATCGGTCACGACGAGATTGGCAATCTTGCCCATCTCGATCGTGCCCAGGCGATCGTCCAAACCGAACATCTGCGCCGGATAAATGGTGATGGCTTTCAGCGCTTCCTCCCACGGCAGCCCGAACGGCACCGCCTGGGCCGCCTCGTAGGGCAGCGTGCGGGAATCGGAAGAATTAAACGTAGCGAACGCAATCTTGACTCCGGCAGCATGCAACTCGCCCGGCGCTGCATACGGCTTGTCATAGGGATCGTCTTCCCGCACCGGTAGGCTCTGCGTCGGGCGCAGAATGACCGGAATCTTTTTCTCCTTCAGCAGGTCCTTGACCCTCCAGGCTTCTGCGCTGCTCCCCAGAATCATTTTCAGTTTTTCTTCTTCACAGAACTGGATGGCATTGCGGATGTCCCGCTCGTTGTTGGCCAGCACGAGCACGGGGAGCTCGCCCTCGACGACGGGCACCAGGGCCTCCAGCTTCAGGTCGCGTTCGAACTTCGCCGGGGAACCCTGTTGCAACGCCTGGCGATAATGACGCGCGCGCACGAGCCAGTCGCGCAACTCGGCCACCTTCTGTTCGTACTCGCGCTGGACTTCGCTGAACGGCCGGCGCCGCATGGTAAACGTGGCAAAATCAAACGAACCGGTCGCCAGCGAGGGCCATTCCAGCACCATGGCCACTACAGGCTCCAGCCGCATCTCCTCCACCGTCCAGCCATCGAGATGAATCGCCGAAGCCCGACCACTGATCACACCGCCGCGTGGCGCCGAAATGGCGTGGGTGATGCCGTTGGCACGCGCCACCGGAATGTGTTCGCTCGCAGGATGGATGGCCACCGCAGCCAGCAGTTGGGGTTTGTAGTCGCCCAGCTCGGTGGTGTCTACCGTAGCCGCCACCTGCCCGATTTCGGTCAGGCCCAGTAAACTGACGGAATCGAACAGCCCGGGGTAGACCTGCAGCCCGCTGGCATTGATCACCTGTGCGCCCGAGGGCACCGCGACGTTCCGTCCCACAGCCGCAATCTTCCCGTCTCGGACGATCACCGTACCGTTTTCGATCGGGGGTCCGGCCAGCGTGTAAATCTTGGCGTTGCGGATGGCATAGACGCGGCGCGACTGGGTCCAAGCCAGCGGAGCCAGCAGCCCCAGCGCGCAAATGCCCGCCAGCAAAGCTCGCCTGCGATGGGCGATTTTCATGGCCGCACCTCCCCGTCTTCCTGGACGCCCTCACCGGTACGCGGCGGACCACCCGGCCTGCGCCCGCCCGGTCGCGAAGGCTGCTCGCGCTCGCCGCTGCGCTGCAGTTTTTCGGTGAGCTCCTTCTTTTCTTTTTCGAGTTCGGCGCGGCGAGCGATGTCCTGCGCGCGGTCGAAATAAACGTGGCCGTCGATCAGGACCTTTTGCACCACGGCGTAAACGCTCAGCGGGTGCTTGTCGTAGAGGACCAAATCGGCATCCTTGCCCACCTCGATGGAGCCCACCCGGTCCGCAATGCCCAGTTGTTTGGCTGGATTCAGCGTGACCAGTTTCAGGGCCTCGGTCTCGGAAAGTCCGCCCCACTTCATCGCCTTGGCGGCTTCCTGATTCAGGTGGCGGGCTTCTTCCGCGCTATCCGAGTTGATCGAAACGACCACGCCCCGTTGGGTCATCAGCGCCGCGTTGTACGGAATCGCATCGTAGGCCTCCACCTTGTACGCCCACCAGTCCGAAAAGGTGGAAGCTCCAGCGCCGTGCGCGGCAATTTCTTTCGCCACTTTGTACCCTTCAAGCACGTGCTGAAACGTGGCGATTTTGAAGCCGAACTCTTCGGCCAGCCGAATCAATTGCAGGATTTCATCGGCACGATAGCTGTGCGCGTGGACCAGCCGCTTCCCTTCCAGGATTTCCACCAGCGGCTCCAGTTTCAGGTCGCGCCGCGGAGGAATCAGGTTCTGCTCGCCCGCCGCGACCCGCCGCCGGTACTCCGCCCAGCGTTTCTGATATTCCCGCGCTTCGGTGAACGCCTGGCGAATCACGTCCATCACTCCCATGCGGGTAGCCGGATAGCGCCGCGGCGTGCCCGGTTGAGGAGTGAAGTTCGAACGCTTGGGATTCTCGCCGAGCGCGAACTTGATCCCCGGCGGGGCACCCTCGAACAGCAGGCCGCGGGCATCCGCGCCCCAGCGGAGCTTGATGACGGCGTTCAACCCGCCGATGGGATTGGCGCTGCCGTGGAGCACGTTGGCTGTGGTCACCCCGCCAGCTAGATCGCGGTAGATATCCACGTCGGTCGGGTCGAGAACGTCTTCGATGGCCACCATGGAGCTGACGGCAACGCTACCTTCATTGACGCCTCCATCCACCGCAATATGCGAATGGCAGTCAATGATGCCCGGCATCACATACTGTCCGGTGGCATCGATCACCGTGGCGCCTTCGGGCACGCGGACGTTCCGGCCCACTGCGGCGATTTTCCCGTCACGGATCAGAATCGAGCCATTTCGGATCGTGCCGTTCGTAACGGTCAAAATCGTTGCATTGCGAATGACGAGGGTGCCCGCATCTTGCGCCTGTGCCGGCGACAGTCCCAGCGCCAGCATGGCCAGCCAGGGCCAGAAACGTTGTGCACGCTTCATCGTCCACCTCCTAATCGGCCGGCCCGGCCGTCGCGCTGGCCGACGCGCCCGGCCGCGTGCCCGTGAACTCTGCCGTAAACCCGCCGAAACTGACGGTGCCGCTCATGCGGTTCCCTTCCACCGTGCCCGAGAACGTTGCTTCGACTTGTTGCGGACCCATCGAAAGGCTGATCGTGAAACTGAACCGGTTGCCGCTCAACCACCCGTTGCTGATCGTCGCGGTGCCCATCGGGCCGCTGACGGTACCCGTGAGGGTGCCGTCAGGCGCCATGGACAGCTCTGCGGTGGCCTGCTGGCTGCCCTGTGGGGTGTTCACGGTGAGCGACCACCGCCCGCTCAGATTGTCGCGCGGCGGTTCCGCGGGCCGCGCCGATTCGCGCACCTCGAATCGGTGCCCGTCCACAAAGACCAGTTTCACCTTGGTCTTTTCCTCGAACAGGTCCCCATCGGCCACCACCAGATTGGCGATCTTGCCCGCTTCGATCGAGCCGAGCCGTTCGGCCACGCCCAAAATCTCTGCGGCGTCCAAGGTCAGGGCGCGGAGGGCGGCCTCGCGGGGCAATCCGGCCGCGACGGCCTTGGCCACATTCTTCAGAACGTCTTTCGGGTTGGAGATTCCGTCGGAATAAAACGCGAATTTCACACCCGCACGATGCAGCGCCGCCGGCGTGGACGGTGCGCGGTCGCGGAAGCGCAGCGACCGCAGCGATTCCGGAGCTTCAGGATCGGCTTCGCGATCGCGTTCCGGCCAGCGCAGACTCACCAGCACGGGCACCTTCGCTTCGGCCAGCGCGCCGGCAACTTCATAGCCCTGCTGCGCGCCATACAGGACATACTTCCGCAGGCCAATCTGCCGGGCGATATGGATGGCGCGGTGAATTTCCACGGCTGTGTTGGCGGGAAGAAATACGGGACGACCGGCAGTCAGCGCTTCGTACACCACGCGTTCGGTGCGGTCATAGCTGGGACGCTCGACCCCGCGCGGGTTCCGCTCATAGATGGCGCTGGCCTGCCCGTAGTGTTCGGCGTCCAGGAACACCTGCTTGATGTACGCCAGCGTGCCCATCAGCGAACCGGGGAATTCCCGGAATCCGCCCGCGGAGCGGAATGTCAGATGCAGCGTGGCCGGAGCTTTCACCACCATCTCGCTGGCGCGCGCCCCCGCGGTGTTGACGACCGCACCCTGTCCAGGAAAGATGCCGCGCTGGGGCGTGCTCAGCACCGTGGTGAACCCAGCGTTGCGCCACGACTCGAACCGGCGGTCTTCCGCGTTCAGCTCATCCGCGGCCACCTCCCACGGCGTCGACGCCGGACGATCCTCCGGTCCCTGCGCCAGCCGCTGCTGGGCCTGCTGAGCGGGCGGACCGGCTGGCTGCTGGCCGGGACGTTGGGGCTGCCCGCTCGGCAGGCCAAGGTCGGTGAGCGCATCGATCAGGCCCGGGTACACTACCAGGCCCTTACCGTCAATGACCCAAGCCTCCGGCGGTATCGCGACGTCCGTGCCGACCGCCGCAATCAGTCCGTTGGCGACCACCACTGTGCCATTTTCGATGACCGGGCCGCTGCCCGTGACGATGCGCGCCCCGCGCACCGCGAAATACGGCGGCGGATTCTGCGGCACCGCCGTGGTTGCGGCAAACATCACCACCAGTGACGCAGCAGCCACCATCAGCAGAAGCCTGCCCACAGTTCGACGTGGCATTCTGCACCTCGTACCACTGAGTTTTCGCTGCTTCCCACCCGCCTGCGGCAGGCGCGATGGCGTCAGAAAAACGCACGCACTCGCCTACAAGCGGTTCGCGTAGTGGAACGCGCGATGCTAGCGACAGGTTTCCACAGAGTCAAGACCGTAACTCGGGGCTGCTGGACGCGGTAAAAAGGACTGTGCGCAGGAGCCGAACGTTGATTTCATCGCCGCTGTAATGAGCCATTTCGCCAGGGACTTCAAGCAAGCGTTCGGCGTCACGGCGCGCCAGTACCGGCACAAACCTGGCGCAGAGCTCGACCCAGGCTGCTCACCCTCGGACGCAACAGAAACCATAAATAGAAAGGGCGTTCAACTTTTTGGTGTTGCCATCGCGGCAAATTGCGCGTACCCAGCCTGTATCCACATCTCACAAAAGGAGAGGCGAACATGGAGCGCGGTGCCATGTTCTTCCAGCTTGCACGAACAAGCCTTTTGCTTCTAGTTCTACTGGTGCTCAGCACAGCGGGCTCAAGCGCAGTGCCAAAATCAATTGTGTGCCTGGAATGAAGAAGATTGCTGGCAGTGTGGCGCGGGTAGGGAATTCGGGTGTCGGGTCGATAGCTGTCGCAGTTGTACGAATACGAGCTGTGGGGACGAATTACTGCCGGAGAGCGGCATTTCGTTACCGTTGTCACCGTGTGAAGTCTTCACGTCCAACGTTCACCCGCTGGGGGATGGTGGGTTCCTATCCCAGGTTCTGCTCCGACAACCTGTTTCGTTGGCGGTCTCCACCGGTGCGGCGGCGCAGCCAAACCAGACCATTTTCGCCCCGAGGTCACCCAAAGGCGCGCCCGCAGTTCTTATCTCGGCTACCCACACCAGCTCCGACCTGCTGGCGAGCGCTCGACTGAAGAATGTGGGAGAGAAAACCATCGTCGCCTACCGCGTAGGACGGGAAGTTCACATCCCCGGCCAGAAAAACCGGAGAAGACTTTGGGCGACTGGATGAATGTCCCGCCTGGAATCCCTCCCGGCAAATTTGCCCAGGTTCCCCCGCAGGCCGTCTCGGTCGCACTCGCCCGCCGCGGCGCAACACGAATTGTCTTCTTCGTGGAGGAAGTCAGGTTCAGCGATGGAACAACCTGGGGACATCCAAAGGACGATACCGACTGGCCAACGGATTAAAGACAAACATCAAAAACACGGTGACTCCCTTTGTTGGCCTACGAAAAGTATCATCCGTCTCGAGTGGACCGGAATCGGGTGCGGCACTCCCGGCCGGCACACGGAGCGGAAAAAACCGCCTAGTTGCGCAGCGGCTTGCCGGTTTTCAGTGTGTGTGCGATGCGTTCCTGCGTCTTGCGTTCACCGCAGAGCGAAACGAAGGCTTCGCGCTCCAAATCCAGAATGTACTGCTCGCTGACGAATTGGGGCGCGCTGAGTGCCCCGCCGGCCAGCACGTAGGCCAGTTTCCGCGCCACGTGCGCATCGTATTCGCTGATGTACTCCCCGCGGAGCAGCATGTGAATGGCCAGTTTCGCCGCCGCCAGGAATGATTCGCCAAGCACGCGCACCGGGGTCGCTGCTGGCGGTCGGTAGCCGGCGCGCACCAGGGCGAGTGCGGTTTGCTTGGCATCGGCAATCAGCCGGTCCGTATTCATGGTAATCAGGTCCGCTTCGCGCAGATACCCCAGCGCGCGCGCCTCTTCCGCACTGGTGGACACTTTGGCCATAGCGATGTTTTCGAACACCGCCTTCAGCGCGTGGTAGAGGTCGAGGTCGGAATCGGGCGGACCGGGTGGCCCGCTCAGCGAGATACCCGCCCCGACCGAGCGCGCTTTTTCGTTGGCGCGTACGAGCATCTCCTTGGTGCCACCGCCAGCAGGAATCAGTCCTACGCCGGTTTCGACCAACCCGATGTACGCTTCTGCGGCCGCATGCGCGCGGGCGCCATGCAATGTGATTTCGCAGCCACCCCCGAGCGCCATCCCCTGCGGGGCCACCACCACCGGCCGCGGAGAATATTTCATGGCCATGTTGACGTTCTGAAACTGGCGGACGGCGTAATGGATGTCGTCCCATTCGCCCTCCTGCGCGGACAGCAACAGCAGCATCAGGTTGGCGCCCACGCAGAAGTTCTGTGCCTGATTGCCCACGACCATGGCTTCAAATTCGGATTGCAGCCGTGCCAAACCTTTGTGCAGCATGGCCACGGTATCGGCACCGATGGCGTTCATCTTGGAGTGGAATTCGCAGCAAAGCACGCCATCGCCCAGGTCAATTAGACTGGCACCTGCGTTCCGCTCGATTTCCTTCGTGCGGTCCTTCAGCGCTTTCAGAATCAAGATGCCTTCCGGCTCGGGCACCGGCCGGTGTTCGCCCGAGTTGAGGTCGAAGTATTTCGTCGTACCCAGCAGGGATTCGTAGAACGATTTTTTGCCTGAGGCGAGCAGACGGGTCACCAACGGGGGCAGCGCTTCGCCTTCCTGCTCCAATCGCCGAGCCATCGCTTCCACGCCGACCGCATCCCACAGTTCGAACGGGCCAAGCTCCCAGGCAAATCCCCAGCGCATGGCGCGGTCCACATCCACGATACGGTCGGCGATTTCCGGAATGCGACGCGCCGCATACAGACACATGCGCGAGACCGCGCCCCACAGAAACTGTGCCGCCTTGTCCCTGGCGGCCAGCAGCATCCGCAGCCGTTCGCGAGTGTCTTCGATTGTTTTGCCGGTTTCGAGGGAAGCCAACCGCACCTTCTGTCGCGGGCGATATTCCATCGTTCGCCAGTCGAGCGCGAGGATTTCGCTTTCCCCATCTTTCTTCACTCGCTGGTAAAAGCCGCGTCCCGTTTTCTCGCCCAGCCAGCCCCGCTGAACCATGGCTTCGACCAACGCGGGCACACGAAAGATCTCGCGCGACTCGTCTTCCGGCACGTTCTCGTACAGATTCCGCACCACGTGCACCAGCACGTCGAGCCCGACGATGTCAGCGGTGCGAAATGTGGCCGATTTCGGCCAGCCCACCGCCGGCCCGGTGCAGGCGTCCACTTCTTCCACGCTCATCTCCAGCTCCTGCATCAGCCGGAGCACGTTCAGCATCGAGTAGGTTCCAATCCGGTTGGCGATGAAATTCGGCGTGTCTTTGGCTACCACCACGCCCTTGCCCAGTCGCCGGTCGCAAACCTGCTCGAGAGCCGACAGCACCGCCGGTTCCGTTTTCGGTCCCGGGATCAACTCGACCAGTTTCAGGTAGCGCGGAGGGTTGAAAAAATGCGTGCCGGCAAAATGTCGCTGGAACTCTTCGGATCGCCCTTGCGCAATCTGCCGGATCGGCAACCCGGAGGTGTTCGTGCTGACGATGGTGCCCGGCCGCCGGTGCTGCTCCACCCGCTCGAGCAGCCCGCGTTTGATGTCCAGATTTTCCGCCACGGCCTCGATGATCCAGTCCGCCTCAGCGCACCAGGCCAGATGGTCTTCGAAATTTCCGAGACGAATCCGCTGTGCGTATTCCGGAGTGAAAAACGCGGCCGGGCGGGATTTCTTTGCAGCTTCCAGTCCCTGGCGGACGATACGGTTGCGCACTTCCGGATGCTCCAGGGAAAAGCCGCGGGCCTGCTCTTCGGCCGTCAGCGTGTTGGGTGTCAGGTCGAGCAGCGTACAGGCCAGACCTGCGTTGACCAGGTGCGCGGCGATCCGCGCCCCCATGGTTCCGGCTCCCAGAACGGTTACCTTTTCGACCCTGTAGCTCATCGACTTCACCCTTCCTTACTTACCCCCGTGCATGATTTCCCAGCACACGTCAGTATTCGTTTTCGGTAAACTGTTGTAAGTCCAGCCAACTCAAGCAACAGGGGAAACGAGGGTACTAGAGGGCATGGTTGCGGTCAATGGCAGAGGATTTGCATCCAATTGGATAGCAGATAGCGATTCGGCGGAGGGCAAAGATGGGCTTGCTGGTCCGATGGGTATCCAACGCTCTCGAGCGCGTACGGGAATTCGCCTATCGGCCTCCGGAAAGCTTCCCGCAGGTGTCTGAACCGAAAATCGGCCTGGCGCTGGGCGGAGGCTTCGCGCGCGGCATCGCCCACATCGGCGTACTGAAAGTTTTTGAACGGGAGAGCATCCCCATTCACTGTCTGGCCGGCACCAGCGTGGGAGCGTTGATCGGGGCTGCCTATGCCTGTGGCACCCCGCTTGTGGAACTCGAACGGCTGGCCGCTGCCACCCGCTTCAAAGATTTCGGCCAATGGACGCTTTCTTGGCTCGGCCTGGCCAGCAACTTCCGCCTGGAAACGTTTCTGGCGCGCTTCTGTGCTGTGCGTCGCTTCGAAGAGTTGAAAATTCCGCTGGCGATTGCCGCCACGGATTTGCAGACCGGACAGCCCGTCTACTTCACTTCCGGCGAGCTGGGCCCGGCGTTGCGCGCTTCCTGTGCTTACCCGGGTCTGTTCCTGCCGGTCGAACACGAAGGAAAACTTCTGGTGGACGGATTCGTCGCGGCTCCGGTGCCCGTGGAGGCTCTGGCAGCGCTGGGCGCAAACCGAACCGTGGCCGTCTACCTGGCGACGACCGCGCCCCACGAGCAACCGAAAAATGTCGCCGACGTCATCGGGCGCTCCTTTGCCATCCTGCAGCAACACGCCCACCAGAGCTGGCGCACCAGGGCTGACGTGGTCATCGAACCTGACGTCAGCGACTTCGCCTGGGATGATTTCAAAAGAGCATCGGAGCTGATTGCCGTCGGCGAAGCCGCCGCCCGCGCGGCAATGCCGAAGATTCGCGCGCTGCTCGCACGTGCCGTACCGCTGGCTCCGACCCCGGAGATTCGAGCTTCCCGCTAACGGAAACCATGAAATACTTTCATGGAAAGTTTTCCTGCCCCTGAGAGACACGAAGAAGAGAAGTTTCACAGGGCCGTGCGAGAAAGTTCTTCGATGGCGACTTTCACTGGTCGGCCGTCCCCTTTGCCGCGCTGATTGAGCCACTGTTCCAGGGCAGCCGCCAGCCGTTGCGGCTCCACGCGCGAGCCGGCTTCGAGCAGGCCTTCGGCCACCGGCAGCGTATCGTCGAATTCCGGCGCGTTCGTGAAATTGCGCATGGCAAAGCTATCCAGCCACTCGAGCGGGCACAACCGCTTTTCGTTGCCGATGATAACTTCCACGCGCAACTTGCGGACAAACATCGCCCGACTATGGTACTGGAAACGGTTGCGACGCACAGCAAATTTTGCAACATGGGCATTCTCCCTGTTGCGTTTGTCGGAGCCGTAGCCTAGACTTTTTGTTTAAAATCCGCGTTCCTGTAGCCGCTTGCCTGTAAGGCTTCTCCGGTCCGCCGCGCCGGAACAACGTGTCCTGTTCGTGGGAGGCTCTGTGGCCACACCGCTGGAGAGATGGGTTGAAGAAGTTGCCGCGCTGACCAAACCCAAACAAATCGTCTGGTGCGATGGCTCCGAGGCCGAGTATCACCGGTTGCTGGAGCAAGCGCTGGCGGAAAGCGTCTTTCTTCCGCTCAACGAACACTCCTTCCCGAACTGCTACCTGCATCGCAGCGATCCGACCGATGTGGCCCGCACCGAACAGGTCACCTTCATCTGTACCCGCGAGAAAAACGATGCCGGCCCCACGAACAACTGGATGGCCCCGGAAGAGGCCAAGGCCAAAGTGCGACCGCTGTTCGACGGCGCCATGCGCAACCGCACCATGTACGTCATCCCCTACCTGATGGGGCCGGTGGATTCTTCCTACAGCCGCGTTGGCGTCGAGGTCACCGACAGCCTGTACGTGGTCATCAGCATGATGATCATGACTCGCGCCGGAAAAAAAGCTGTCGAGCGGCTGGGCCGTTCCGAAGATTTTGTTCCCGGGCTGCACTCGATCGGCGACCTGAAGCCCGAACACCGTTACATCCTGCATTTCCCCGAAGAAAAGCTCATCTGGAGCATCGGTTCCGGCTACGGCGGCAACGCACTGCTCGGCAAGAAGTGTTTTTCGCTGCGCATCGCCAGTTGGCTGGCACGCCAGCAAGGTTGGATGGCCGAGCACATGCTTATCCTGGGCATGGAAGACCCCTCCGGCCACATCACCTACATTGCCGGGGCCTTCCCCAGTGCCTGTGGGAAGACGAATCTGGCCATGATGGTATCGGCACTCGAGCCGATGGGCTACCGCGTCTGGACCGTCGGAGACGATATCGCTTGGATGCAGATCGGCCCCGATGGCTACCTGCACGCCATCAACCCCGAAGCGGGCTTCTTCGGCGTCGCCCCCGGAACCAGTCGGCGGACCAATCCGAACGTGATGGAAGCGCTGCAGAAAAATTCTCTGTTCACGAACGTGGGCCTGACACCCGACCGCGAGCCCTGGTGGGAAGGCATCGACGGAGAGCCGCCTCCCGGTACACTGAATTGGCGCGGGGAACGATGGACGCGCAGCAAAGGACCGGTAGCACATCCGAATTCCCGCTACACGGTGCCCGCACACCAGACGCCCAGCATCTCCCCACGCTGGGAAGACCCCCAAGGTGTGCCGATCTCTGCGTTCATCTTCGGTGGGCGTCGCGCACGGCTCGCACCACTCGTCTACGAATCCCGCGACTGGCAGCACGGCGTGTTCATCGGCGCCACGATGGCCTCCGAGACGACTGCTGCAGCCACCGGTGCCGTGGGCGTCACCCGTCGCGACCCCATGGCCATGCTGCCCTTCTGCGGCTACAACATGGCCGACTACTTCGCTCACTGGCTGGCCATGGGACAGCGGATCCCCCATCCACCGAAAATTTTTCACGTGAACTGGTTCCGGCGCGACGCCGACGGCAAATTTCTCTGGCCTGGTTACGGGGAAAACGCCCGCGTGCTGAAATGGATCGTCGAGCGCGTGCAGGGCCGCGGCCGCGCCATCGAAACACCGATCGGCTACGTCCCCACGCCCGATGCGCTCACCCTGGACGGCCTGCAGCTTCCCCGCACCACTCTGGAAGAACTGCTCCGTGTGGACCCGACCGACTGGGTCAGCGAACTCGACGACATCCAGAAGTTTTTCAAGAAATTCGGCAAACGACTGCCCGCGGAACTCTGGCAGGAACATCAAAAACTGGCCGACCGGGTCAACCAAGCCAGCCTGGCGCGCAAGTAACCCCCCGCAAGTTTCCGAAACCGCGCGCGTCTGTCGTACGCACCGAGACCGGCCCTGCCTACCAGCCGCGCTCGTCCCGATGCAGAAAGCGCCACAAATACAGCAGCAAATTCCCGCTGCAAACTGCGACACCGCCCCAGGTGAGCCACGCGACCGGCAGCTCCGGATAGACCAGCCGCTGCAGATAATGCTCCAAGAAAGATTCCTCGTAGCCGTCCAGTCCTGCTCGTGCCTGAAAGTACTGTTCGGCCAGCGTCAGCGGACAAGGCCAAGGTCCCACCGTAATGACAATGCCGTAAAGCAATGAGCCGATGTGCAGCCAGCGGAGTAGCGGGCGCCGGCGCGTCAGCAGCCAGCCGAAGATCACCCACAACAACCAAAACAGATGCAGCCACAACGCGGCAATGGCCAGAAGGCGATCGACATCCATGATGCACAGCACGGCAGCGGACGAATCGGTACGACTTCACAGAATGCTTTCGATTTCCGCGTCCATCGAAACGTGGGTGTATGCGAATCCGTTGATCTGATATGCCTCGCCCTGCTGATGACTCAGGTGCAGGAAGCGGCTGATCTGATAGTCCTCGTCCAGGATGGAAAACAGCCGCTCGGTCTCCTCTCGCCCCAATCCGAACCGGCTCAGCGCCACCGGCTGCCCATATCCTCCGGCCAGTTCGCGGTATTTCGCCACGACCTCACGCAATTGCATAACCGACTCCGCCGCGGCCGCCGAAGAAAACACCCGCCGCCCGCAGCTTCAAATCCAGACGTATGCGCCGGCCTCCCCGTAGGGCACGTTGACATAGAGCAGATTGGCCTCGGGCAGTTGCGTCAGAGCCGTGCACAGCGCCGCCGCCCCGTGCGCCGCGCACAACCAGCGACCGGGGGCCGACGCAATCAGCACCGCCTCGTCCAGATGGACGACTTCCTGACGCGAGAGCCACAACCAGCGGCCCGACCGCGAGCAAATCTCACATGCACCGGCCCGTTCCGCAAGCCGCTGCTCGATTGCTTCGCGGACCTCGTCTTGCAAACCCGCCGCAACGAAATCGTCGCGTTCCAGGAAAAAATATTGTGAGCAGGCCTCGCCATCCGGCTCGAACGCCACCACCCGCCCGGAAAACGACTCCAGCTCTGGACGCACCACGGCGAGAAAACAACTCCGACACAGCGAAACTTCAGGTCGCTGCGTCGGCCGCGGCCAATGCGGTTTCCCGCGCAGGTAGACAATGTCCGGAACGAACAGCGCCATCCAGTCGGTTTCCCGCTCGAGGTGAATACACTCGGCCGGCGCACCCAGCAGACGCGCCCACCAGCCCCGCGTCCGCGTCCGAAACACTACCCCCGGATAGGCCATCTCCAGCGGAAGCTTGTCCACGGAACGCTCCGCTGCTCATTCTACGCGAGGCCCGGACGAATTTGTGCAGACAAATACTGCGATGCAGCTTGGATCCTGATTTGCGCGTCTCTCGCTGTACCGCGAACTTCGCTGCGCGCACGGCGTCGCTGCAGCACTCCGGTTCGACCATCATCCCGTTCAGCCCTGGACAGGATACCTCGGATGCGTGGAGCAGGGGGGCCGGACGCGCTTGCTCCAACTCTGGCTCGGCGATTTGTCAGCCTCGCCGGCTTCCGCTAAGATAGCCAGTTCCGGCAGCTCTCGTGACGGATTGCGGCAGGATGGTGTCTGTGCCGCCGCACTGGTAACAACCTTTTCTTGGAGGAACCATGCCCATCGCAGTCGGACAGCCGGCCCCGGACTTCACCTTGAAAGACCAGCATCAGAACGAAGTCAAGCTGAGCGACTTCCGGGGCAAAAAGAAAGTCGTCCTCGTTTTCTATCCGCTCGACTGGAGCCCGGTGTGCACGAACGAGCATGCCTGCTTCGTCAACGACCTGAAAGAATTCGAACAGCTCGACGCGCAGGTGCTGGGCATCAGCGTAGACAGCGTCTGGTCCCACAAAGCCTTCGCCGAAAAGATGAACATCCGCTATCCCCTGCTGGCCGATTTCCACCCGCGTGGCGCTGTGGCCAGCCGCTATGGTCTCTACCTGGAAGACAAGGGGATTACCGGCCGCGCCGTGGTCATCATCGGCAAAGATGGCAACGTCGCCTGGGTGAAACAGTACGATATCCCGCAACTGCCGGACATCAAGGAAGTGGCGCAGGCGCTGGCCAGCGTACACTGACCGGCGCCGTGGCCGCACTCACGGGCGCGGCTCGACCGGCTGAGCCGGCACGCGAGCCAGCGTGCGCAGAAACCGCACCAGTTGCCATCGCTGCGACTCCGTGAGTCGCCGGCGGTAGCCGGGCATCGGCCGCCGGCCCTCACTGATCTTGTAAAACAGCTCGCCGTCGCTCTGCACGGCCATTCGTTCATGGCTGGTGAGATCCGGTGGCCGAACCGAGTACTGTGCGGCGTCGGGCCCATCGCCTCGGCCGAACTCGCCATGGCAGCGCAAGCAGTGCTCGCGGTACAGTGCGCTCCCTGCTGCACGCACGGACTCCGAGTCAGGCTCCGGATTGACGCGCAGCGCAGCCTCCGACGGCACCACCCACGGGCCCGAGGCAGGCTGACGCAACGCCGAAAAAAGCAGATATCCCGCCAGCAGTACAACCGCCCCAAACAACGCAACGCCTCCCCGCCGCTTCATGATACCCGCACGCTCCACCCACACTCGGGAGCGACATTGCACCGAATCGCACCTGCTGCGCCGGCCTGTGCCGTGGCCCCCGGCTTTGCTATAGTCGAAACGGGTCTCTGGAGGAAGTCATGGTCGAAGAGCCGAAACCACAACAGGTGCAGATCAAAGCCGAGGAAAAAGAACTGCTCGGCCAATATTCCAATCTGGCGATGATTCATCACAATGCCGAAGAGTTTACTCTGAACTTCATCTACATTTTCCCGAACGCACTGCAAGGCAAGCTGGTCGCCAGTATCATCGTGAGCCCGGGCCACGCCAAACGCCTGCTCCGCGCGCTGGGCGAAAATATCAGCCGCTACGAAGCGCAGTTCGGTACCATCCGGGAATCCCCGGAGATGCCGCCAGAGCCTTCCGTCGGTTTCGTGCAGTAGCGACTGGCTGCTGCGCGTTTCCCGGAGCAACCAATTTTCTGCCTCGGCATCTCTCAATAAAGCGAGAAAGGCCATGCTGGGCAACTGTCTTGGCAGGGTGCTAGGGGTTGCGGCGCTGTTGCTCGTCGCGGCGAACCCGGGCACGTCACAGCAACCAACCGGTTTGGACCTGACGGTGCCGCCGCCCCCGCCGCCCGAACTGCCTCCGCCTGAATTGCCGCTGGCGACCCGCCTGTCCATCCCGCTCGTCCCGGAGCTGTTGCCGCACCTGGTCGGCACCGTGTCGATTGCAGCCGGCACCGTCTTCGACGTGGTCCTGGCCACGCCGCTGAGCACGCGCATCGCGCAGCCGGGCCAACAGGTCGAGTTTCGCACAACTGCAGACGTTCCGCTGGGCGATGGATTCCTGCTTCCAGAAGCAACCCTCTTCCGGGGAAGCGTGGTCCATCTGCGCAGGCCCGGGGGATTCGGTCGTTCGGGCGTGCTGCGTGTGGACGTCCGCGAACTGGACCTCCGCAACGGCGCGGTCGCACCCGTTGTTGCCCAGCTGCAAGCCAGTGATCCCGCCGCCTACTCTCCGAGCGGATCGGACCGCAACCCGGCCGTCAACATCCTTGATTTGTCACAGTGGGTCTTGCTGGGCACTGTATTCGGACGTGATGTCGCCGGCGGCCAAGGCGCGGCGATCGGCGCCGGTATTGGTGCAACCGCAGCGCTGATTCTGCTCAGCTCGCGCCGTGGCCCAGACATGTACCTGGAGCCGGGCACGCCGTTCCGTATTGTTCTCGATCAACCCGTCGAGTTGCCCGCCGAGAAAGTGTTCGCCGCCCAGCACACCGCGCTGCGTGCGCGGCAGGCCCGCGCCGCTCCCCAGGCTACCGCTGACCCTCAACCAGCTACAGAAGCTATGACTGGTGAAGTGGAATCGGGGACAAACGATCCCAGCCGACCGAAGCTGAAGCGCCGTCCGAAGCCGGCGCAACCCTGAGTGCCGCAGCGGGGCCGTTCCGCAGACTCAATCCAGAGCGATGTGCGTGTCGGTCCGCTCGACGCCCTCCAGTTCCTGGATTTTGACCGTAACCAAATCGTCCAGCTCACGCTGGCTGGAGACTTCGGCGTAGGCAATCACATCGGGCACGCCCCAGCACGCACGCGAGATTTGCACTCCGGGCATGGCACCCACGCTTTGGGCGACCTGTTTGGCACGCCCGGCTTTCACATGAATCAGAATGAAGGCTCGAACCGGGCGCCGCTTTGTCTGCATGGCTACCTCCCAGATTCATCCTAGCACTACCCCGGAAACGAGCCGAGAAAATACGAACGCCGGCCCCAGAAGGCCGGCGTTCGCTGCTTGGGGGATGCGCAGTTTTTGCCTTCTCCCTTTTCCTCCTATGCCCCTTGCGGTTGTCCTGCTTGCCAGCTCGGATCCACGACCCAGCGACCGGCTGGTTGCAGGAACTCCAAACCGATGGCGTAGCCAATCCCACGCAGCGGCTGGCAATACGCCACGCGTGCTCGCGCTCGAAAATTCCCGGGCAGTGAAGAGATCCAGATGATCTGATTCGGCCGCCAGCATCGCACGGTCACCACGCGAGCGCCGCTGGCGCTGACGTTCTCGGTGAACGTCGTTTCCACCTCCGGCAGATCCGGGGCGCTGGCAATGCGCACAGCCACGCTCATCGGAATCCGCTCTTCCGAACGAACCACCGCATAGGTCTTCGCCATGCCCTCTCCCTCGAGTTCCAGATTTGCTATCGCCACTACGGATTCCTTACCAAACGCCAGGCTCGTCGCCCCGTCGCCAAACACTACCTGCATGTGGTGGAGACGAGGAGTCGTCCGCCAGCCGCGCGGCGCGAGCGGGACCGAAAATCGTTCCCTCTGCGGAGCCGTCCAGTGCTGTTCGCGGTCGCACACCGGCAGGCGGAGCTGTCCGGTGCGCTTCATCTCATACAGGACCCGGTCCGCCGCTTCGATTAGCTCGCCTAGGGTGTGGCCGTGTTCGGGATAGACCGCCACGCCCGCACTCGCCGAAAGAGGCGGGTGCTGGCCGTCGCGCGTCAACCGGTCGCGGACGCGCGTGACGACCTGCACCGCAGCGGCGGCATCTGTCTCCGGCAGGATCAATGCGAACTCGTCGCCGCCAAACCGCGCTGCCGTGTCCATCGCCCGGCAGTGCATGCGCAGCACATCGCCCAGCCGTCGCAGCGCCTGGCTGCCAACGAGATGGCCGTACCGGTCGTTGATTTTCTTCAACCCATCCAAGTCCAGCAGCACGATGGAAAACGACCGGCCGGTGCGGGCGGCGCGTTCCAGCTCGGCGTGCAACGTGTGGATGAAACGACGATAATTCGCCAGTCCCGTCAGCGGATCACTGACCGCTAGGTGTTCCACACGTTCATAGAGCAGCGCGTTGTCCAGCAGCACCCCGCCCAGTACCACCGCATAGCCACCGAGACTCAACAACTGCGCCATGGCAAAGCCGGCGTCGAGTAGGCTGGCGGACTGGCTCGCAAACAGATGTCCAGCAAAATTCAGCCACGCCGCGCGACGAAACGCCCCTTCCAGCGCCGAGCGCGCCTGGGCCGGCCGCCGCGCCCACTGCAGGGCCGCCACCAAGAACATCGAAGCCGCAACGAGCTGCCACGGACGTTCGACCAGTCCGCCCGGACGCACGGCCAGTTCCCCGGACAACGTTGCGTAGCCAGCTCCCAACAGAAACGCAGCCGCCACTGCCCCCAGTATCGCCGCCACCAGTTCTCGGTTCGGACGCTTCGCTATCGCCAAGCGGCTTTGCACAGTCCAGGCAGCAAAAAGCAACAGCGCCGGCATGGCATGTCCTGCCACCCAACCCGCGGGCAGCTTGACCTGCGCATGCCCTTCCAGGCTCAACCCACTGAAGAACGCCACACAGGTCGCTGTCTCTGTCAGCGCAGCCAACAATAGGCCTGCCGCCAGAGCGACCGAGATCGAATCCCGTGTGGCCTTGTAGCGGAGCAGGACGTTGGCGAGAATCGTCAGCGCTATCAAGTCCTGCACCAAGTCCATGGAGATGTACAACTCAGGATGGGTCGCCGGGCGGAAACCCCGCAGCCACCACACCAGCCCGACGATCACTGCTGCTGCGAGGAAAAACACTAAGCCACGCCGCGCCTCGCGCAGAGAGACGGGAGCCGTTCTCGCCATCTCCACCATGCCCGGAAAACAGACCTGCCCCCCCGGCAGGCTGCCCCAGAACGGTGCAAGAAGGATACCGATGGAACAGCTACGATTGGAAACATCTAACTGCATAAAAAACAACAAGATAGCTTGTTAGGCTCCAGACGAGCTCGACGGGAGTATTCTTCTTAAAAACCGATTTCGGGTTATTTCGTTACATAGTCTCACCCTGCCTGCTCAAAGTCTGCCGGAAATTTTTTCTCTTGGCATTGGGCGGAGCCAAACTAAAGATTCCCAGCTCGCACGACTGGCATGCCGCCAGCAGGGCCAGAATTCCAGCGTCAATGTTTGCCCTGCTTGGGCGGCCACACACGACGCTGGCTGTGTACGTGCATCTTGAATCGGATGGGTGCGGTACCTGAGCGACTCGATTCAGTCACAGACCAACCGGATATTCTCCACTGGCATTCGAACCTGCACCCCGAGTATTTTTGCTTGCGTCTTGGAAACGCCGATAACATCGAATGTGTAGTATGTTGAACAAAGACAGACCTCTTTCACCATGGCCGCCAGGATGCATCGGAACCGCATGAAGAGCCGGCCGTCCCCCGGTGCCTTCAAGACAAAGAGGACCATAACGAAGTGCATTGCGTGTCCAGGAGGATGAAGGAATGTTTCGCGGAAAACCGTCACGCTGTGGATGCAGCCGTCTGAATCGGATGGCACGGAGCACCATCATCGGCGTGCTCCTGACCACTGGCTCATTGCTCGCCGCTGCGGACGAGCAACATGACCAGCACAACCTCGCGGACCGGACAGCTAGCGGGACCCCATCGGTGCCGCCTGAGGTTCAGCGCACGCCAGCGATCCTGCGCGGAAAACCATTCAGCGAGTTCAACCATCGTCTGGCGGGGCTGTTCCTGATCGTGGGGGGCGGCTTCTTTCTCTGGCAGAGCGCGGCCCCGGCAAAAGGAAAACATCTTCGTTATGTCTTCCCCTTGTGTCTCTTCGTGCCCGGGCTGTATCTCCTTTTCTTGAGCGACCCCAAATGGCCTTTCGGTCCAGAGAGCTTTTGGCACTATTTCACGACAAACACGCAGTTCATGCAGCACAAGATCTTCTCGCTCCTGTTGATGGTGATGGGAACTGTAGAGTTTTTGCGTGAGCGCCGAGTCTTGACGGGAACCTGGAGCGCGTTCGTTTTCCCTGCTCTGGGCGCGGTCGGCGCAACCCTGCTGTTGTTTCATCCCCATGCCCCCGGACACGACATGCAGACGATGCGAAGTGTTGAATCGCAGCACTTGGTTTTTGCTCTGGTCGGCGGATTGATCGTGATCACGAAAACTTGGACCGAAATCGGTTGGCGAGGCGCGCGATTCTGCCAGTTGGTTTGGCCTGCCTTGCTTTGCATCCTTGGATTTTTCTTGCTCGCCTATGCGGAGTAGCCGAAAGCACAGACATTTCGTTTGCCGTTGTTTTTCATCTTGCTGTTGGTTGTCGGCTCAGTAGCCATCGGGGGACAGATTCGGACGCCGTCTGGAAATCCAGCGGGGCGAGTTCATCTCCATTGCCGGACCCTCGGGGTGCGGCAAATCCACCCTGCTTTCCATCCTCGGTATGCTCGATTCACCCACCGAAGGGGAGTACTGGCTGAACGGGAGGCCGGTGAACCGGCTGACCCTAGGCGAACGTTCGCGCATTCGCAACCGCGAGATCGGGTCCATCTTCCAAGCGTTCCACCTGATTGCCATCCTGACGGTGTTCGAAAACGTGGAGCTGCCGCTGACCTATCGCGGGATGGGCTCGGCCGAGCGCAAAAAGCACGTGCAAGAAGCGCTCGAACGCGTGGGCATGGCGCATCGGATGAAACACTATCCCGCGCAACTGGCAGGCGGACAACAACAGCGCGTGGCGGTCACGCGGGCGCTGGTGGGAAATCCTTCCAATCTGCTGGCAGACGAGCCAACCGGAAACCTGGACACCCACCATGGCGAAGCGGTGATGGAGCTGCTGCGGGAGTTGCATCGCGACGGAGCCACCATCTGCATGGTCACCCACGACTCGCGCTATGCCCGCTACGCCGAACGCACCGTGCACCTGTTCGATGGACACATCGTGGAAGAAGCACCCGGAGTGATCTGAGCCGCCCGCATGCAGCTCCATCCCGGTTGTCGCGAGGTTTCTAAACTGGGTCCACTGAAGACCCAGACACGTGGGACGGTCCGGCCCATCACAGCATGTACTCACACCCACCCTCCGAGTTTCTCCATTGCCAGACGACTCGAGTGGGACTACAATGGAGGTTGCCCGCCATTGGTTAGCCTCAGCCCTGCGACGAAGCCGGTGACTGTTGCTGGACCGCTACGACCGGCACACATCGCCTTCGTATCAAACACTGGAGGTGCTCGCATGATTCGGCCCATGTTGATTGTGGCGCTGGTGACAGCCACCGCAGGGCTGGCCGGCTGCGCAACGAAAAAATATGTCGCGCAGACGGTGGAGCCGATCGAAGACCGCGTCGAGCGACTGGAGGGCGGACTCGACGAGACCCGCGGCGAGTTGCGGGAAACCAAGCGCCAACTGGATACCACGACAGCCACGGCCAACACAGCAGACCGCCGCGCTGGCGAAGCGCTGGCCCGCGCCGACGCCGCCTCCGAAAAAGCCGACCAGGTGCGCGGCCAGCTTCGTGCCGAACTCGAACAGACCATCGCCAATCTCGAGGACTACCGGCTGGTGAGCACTGCCGTAGTCTACTTCGCATTCAATTCGGCCGAGCTGAGCGATGCCGCCCGCACCGAGCTGGACCGGCTGGTCGCCGCACAGCGTGGCTCGAAGCGTTTCTTCCTCGCGCTGCAGGGCCATGCCGATCAGATTGGTGCGGCCGAATACAACCTGCAGCTCAGCCAGCGTCGCGCGGAAGCCGTCCGACGCTACCTGGTGGCCGTACACGGCCTCCCACTCTACCGGGTGCATATTCTCGGCTTGGGAGAAGAAAAACCGGCCGAGCCCGGACGCACGGCCGAAGCCCGAGCGCTGAACCGCCGCGTAGAAATCCACGTCTACAGTGCTGACGCGGCCACCAGCAGCGCGACGCCGAGCAATCCGCCCAGCCCTGAGTAGTCGCTGCGCGGCCCTGCTCAGCCCGAGCCCCGGCCCGTGCTGGTGTCTTTGCTCGATCGCAGCCAATGGCCTCAGCAAATGGCCATTACGACAACAGATATGAATTGACGATTGAGCGATAGACCGTGTATTCTGTACCATTTGAAAGGAAACGAGCACGGGGGCTCGTGCATCCAATTCTTTGAGGGGTTGGCGGACGCAGGCCAGTTTTTGATAACTAAGCCCTGTAGAATGTTGCGGTTGGCGGAGGCGCAGGGTCTACAGGGCAAGGATGACCCCACTGCCAGAGTTCCATAAGCCTTCTTTCACGCCACGCTGCGCCGGCAGCCGATACGCGCCTGCGCAGCCTGCGGCTCAGGTGTCTACTGCGTCCGCTGCCCCCCGTTTGCGTGGGAGGATTAGCTTTGTCGCTTGAGCAAAAATACGATCAGGTTCGGCAGCTCGTGGATATGGGCAAAGAGCGGGGCTACCTGCTCTACGATGAAGTGAACGACCTGCTGCCGGCCGAGGTACATTCCTCGGAAGAGATCGACGATCTGCTCTCCACCTTCGAGCGGCATGGCATCGACGTCTACGAAGACCTCGAAACAGCCAAAGCCGCACGGGCCGCTCAGGCGGCGGACACCGAGGGCAAAGAAGACTTCGAAGCGGAAGAAGAAATCCCGCTCGAACTGGCGCCCGGACAACTGGAAAAAACCAACGATCCGGTGCGCATGTACCTGCGCGAGATGGGCACCGTGCCGCTGCTGACCCGCGAAGGCGAAGTCGCGATCGCCAAGCGAATCGAGCGCGGTGAAATGCTGGTGCTCAAGACGATCTCGCGCTCGCCCATCGTCATCAAAGAACTGCTGGCGATCGCCGAAGAGCTGCGCAACGGCACCCGTTCGATCAAGGAAATCGTCCAGTTCGACGACGAAGAACTGACCGACGAGAAAATCGAAGCCAAAACGCGGCAGACACTGAAGGTTCTCGACAAGATCAAGAAACTGTACGAGCAGGCGCTCAAACAGGCCGCCGCGCTCGAGCGCACGCCCAAATCGAAGAAGAAGGCGTGGCTGCGGGCCAAGTATCGTCTGGCGCGAACCCGGGTGGAGCTTTCCCGGGTTGTCCGCTCGATCGACTTCAACCCGATCGAAAAGAAGCGGCTGATTGACAAGATCCGGCAAGCGGCCGAGCGCATGCAGGTGCTCGAACGAGAAACCGGCCGGCTGGAACGCCGCGCGGAAACCTTGAAAGGCGATGCCGCCGCCGACGCCCGTCGCGAACTGCGCGAACGCCGGGCGGAACTCCGCGCCATCGAAACCGATGCGGAAGTCAGCCCACTCGAACTCCGCCGCACCCTGCAACTGATTCAGCGCGGCGAAGCCGAATCGGAGCAGGCCAAGAAGGAACTGATCGAAGCGAACCTGCGCCTGGTCGTCTCCATCGCCAAGAAATACACGAACCGCGGGCTGCAGTTCCTCGACCTGATTCAGGAAGGCAACATCGGATTGATGAAGGCGGTAGACAAGTTCGAATGGCGCCGCGGCTATAAGTTTTCCACCTATGCGACCTGGTGGATTCGTCAGGCGATCACTCGCGCCATCGCCGATCAAGCGCGCACGATTCGCATCCCGGTGCACATGATCGAAACCATCAACAAGCTCATCCGCACCAGCCGCCAACTGGTGCAGGAACTCGGTCGCGAACCCACTTCCGAAGAAATCGCCAAGCGGATGGATATTCCGGTCTCCAAGGTACGAAAGATTCTGAAGATCGCTCAGGAGCCCATCTCGCTGGAAACTCCCATCGGCGAAGAGGAAGATTCCCACCTGGGCGACTTCATCGAAGACAAGGCAGTGGTCTCGCCTTCGGAAGCGGTGATCAACCTCTCGCTGAAGGAACAGACCGCGGCGGTGCTGAAGACGCTGACGCCGCGCGAAGAAAAGGTCATCAAGATGCGTTTCGGGCTCGAGGACGGCAGCGAACACACGCTCGAAGAAGTGGGCCAGTCGTTCGCGGTCACCCGCGAGCGCATCCGTCAGATCGAAGCCAAAGCGCTGCGCAAGCTGCGCCACCCGTCGCGTTCCCGCAAGCTGCGCGCCTTCCTGGAAGGCCCCAGCCGGGATTACCTCTGATTTGTGCTTCGCTGATCTCGACT
The DNA here is from genome assembly GCA_037442425.1 of Acidobacteriota bacterium. Lineage (GTDB taxonomy): Bacteria > Acidobacteriota > Terriglobia > Acidiferrales > UBA7541 > DSGC01. The sequence goes on from JBBIQG010000005.1 coordinate 205,400, forward strand.
CTGCCCTAGCCGGCCAGCAAGCCCCGGCCCTGCCCCAGCCCCCTGCGTCCCTCCGATTGCAAGAAGCTACCTGGTCTGTGACTCAAGGTAGCTGACGCAGCCAATTGGCCAGCGCTTCGCCGATCGAGTGCGGGTGGTCTTCCTGCAAGAAGTGCAGCCCTTCGCCCAACTCCACAATCTGCAGCTTCTTCAGATGGCGACGGCACCAGTCCACCTGCGGCGCGCGAAGAATCGCGCCGGGGGTCGCGCAGAACAGCAGCTTCGGCAAATCTGTTCGTGACAACCAGCGGTGGTATTCTGCGACCGCTTCGGCCACATCGGCGGGTTCACCCGCGATGGGAATTTCGTTGGGCCAGCGCCAGAGCGGCTTGCGGTGGGCCGGGTCGCGGAACGGTGCGCGGTAGGACTCCATCTCCGCCTCGGTCAGCTTTCGCACCACTCCCCCGGGCAGCACCTGCTCGATGAACACATTTCGGTGGACGATCAGCTCCCAGCCAACCTCGGGGGTGCGAAACACGCGGAACAGGTCGCGGAACTCTGCCGGGAAATCGTCCCAGCTGGGCACCGGCGCCAGGATCGCTTCGAGAAACACCAAGCCGCGCACGTTCGCTTCGTTTCGGCGCGCGTAGTGAAAGCCCAGTGCCGAGCCCCAGTCGTGAACCACCAGGGTCAGGTTCCTCAGATTCATCCTGTCGATGAAGCCCTCGACATAGCGAACGTGGTCAAAGAAGCGGTAGTCGAGTTCCGGTTTGTCGGATCGGCCCATGCCGATCAGGTCCACCGCAATGGCGCGGCCAACCCGCGCCGCATACGGCAGAATGTTGCGCCACAGGTAGGACGAGGTCGGATTGCCGTGCAGGAACAAAACGGGGTCGCCGGAGCCGAGCTCGACGTAGTGCATCCGCGCGCCGTGCACTTCGACGAAATTCGATGGAAACAGCAACTCTGCCGCACCGGCCGCCATCGTGGGTTCTCCCTGCGTGCCTATTGCTGCTGCTGGGCCTCGGCCCAGTTGACGCCTGTCCCGTAGCGATAGACGAGCAGCGCCCCGCGGTCGGCACCGAGTCCCACCAGCACCGCAAGCACACCCAGCCCCGCCAGAAACAGCCGACGCTGGCCCGTACTCAGCTCCCCGCGCCGCAGCCCCACCAGCATGGACAGCGCCACGGCCACGCCAGTGCTCAGCAGCATGGCCAGACGATGGAATTGCAGCGCCTGCGCGGCCGGGCCGGGCGGTACCGCAGCTTCGGCGTACAGTCCGGTCACCAGTGCGGGCAGCGCAGCGAATGTGCCCAGGTAGAGCAGTCGCTCGGCCGTGGCCCGCCAGGGCTCGCCGTTGCGCCACTGACCGAGCAGCTCGAACAGCAGCGCACCGAGCCAGAATGCTATCGGAAAGTGCACAAACAGCGGATGGTAGTTCAGCATCCCCTGCAAGCCAGGTAGCAACGTCTCCATGGTTCCCTCCGGACGGGTTCGGTGGGCGCCGGCGGTCCGTCTAGCTGGGGTCATCGACAGCGGCCGGCGCAAACGAAAACCCTTCCGAACGAGTGATGAAGGCTGCTGCCGTGATGTCGCCCACCACATTCACTGTGGTGCGGCACATATCCAGCAGGCGATCTACCCCGAGCACGATGGCGATGCCCTCGCCGGGCACTCCCACGGCTTGCAACACCAGAATGAGCAGCGGAATGGCTCCGCTCGGGACTCCGGCGGCACCGATGGCGGTCAGCACGCTCATCAGCACGACAATGGCCTGCGCGCCCAGGCTGAGTTCGATGCCGAAGACCTGCGCGATGAACAGCACGGTGATCCCTTCGAACAGCGCCGTGCCATTCATGTTCATCGTCGCGCCCAGCGGGAGCACAAATCCGCACACCTGCTTCGGGCAGCCCAGCTCGGTCTCGGTGACGCGCAGCGTGGTGGGCAGGGTGGCATTCGAAGAAGAAGTAGAAAATGCGGTGAGGATCACGGTGCGGATGCGGCGGAAAAAGTCGAGCGGGTTCAGCCGCGCCAGCATTCGCACCAGCAGCGCGTAGACGCCGAAGAAGTGCAATGCCAATCCCAGCAAGACCGTGATCACGTACAGCCCCAGCTTCACCAGCAGGTCGTACCCGAAGCGTGCCGTCACGCTGAAGATGAGCGCAAACACGCCGTACGGCGCGAACTTCATCACGAGGTCAATGATGGCCGTCACGACGTCCCCGAGCGCTTCCAGAAACTTGATCATCGGCTCAGCCCGGTGCGGTGGAGTCAGGGCAAGGCCGACACCGAAGACCAGCGAGAAAAAAATTACCGCAAGCATCTCGAAATCCGCCATGGCCTTCAGCGGGTTCCGAGGCACGATGTTCACCAGCAGAGAAATATCGAGCCGCAGACCGCGGGCCATCGTCTCCCCGGCAGCGGCCTGGGCACCGTAGGTTTCCAGCATGCGCTCGCGTGTTTCCTGCGGCAGGCCTTTGCCCGGCTCGATCAGATTCACCAGGGTCAGCCCAATGAGGACCGAGAGGGCTGTGACCACAAAAAAATACAGCAGCGTCTTCACTCCGATCCGTCCCAGCTTCTTCAAATCCCCGAGTCCGGCCACACCCAACACCAGCGAGGCAAACACCAGCGGCAACACGATCATGATCAACGAGCGCAACCACATCTGCCCGGCCGGATCGGTGATGTAACGAACCAACCACTCCAACCACGCCGCGCCACCCCAGAACAGATTCGCCAAAACGCCTGCGGCGGCTCCCGCCACCAACCCGAAAAAGATCCGGGTGGTCAGCACCCCGTGGTGCTTCGCTGCTTCGCTCACAGAGGTTCCTCCTTTGCTTGGCGGTTCGTGCGCTGCCGCGCATTATCGCGGATTGCTGCCGCAGCGTAAATGACAACGCGCGGCGACTCCAGACCATCCTCAGCCGAGCCGCAGACCGGTCACCGGCACGCGCATCAGCGTACGCGCACGCAGGGACGCGAGAAAGGCCACGCCGTAGAGCGAGCCCAGCGCACCGAAGGCGATGGGCAAGCCGACGTGCTTAGCCAGCCAGCCCAGCGAGAAACTCATGGCCATCTGCAGGAGCGTGGAAACAACGCTGAAGGCCGACTGCGTCCGTCCCATCAGCCGACGGGGCACAATGGCCATGATCGAAGATTGGGTGAGCACGCCGCCCAGAGCGCGACAGCCGCCGAATACCGCGTTCAGCATCACCGCCACCGCGAGCCACGACACATACGGGAACAGCGCATGGCCGATGGCCAGCGTGGCCAGTGCGGTCGAAAGCACGGCCATCGGCGAAAACCTGCGCACCAGCACACCACTCAGCAGGCCACCGCTGATGGCACCGAAGGCCCATCCGGCTTCCAGGTAGCCGTAGCCGTGCGGGCCAGCCTGCAACAGGTCGTGAGCCAGCGCCACCAGCAGCACATGGGCACTCAACACACCTGCCATCATGCAGGCGTAGGTCAGCCCGATGGCGAGCACCCGCGGCTCGTTGCGCAGGTACCGCCAACCTTCGCGCAGGTCGGAGAGAAAACCCAGAATCAGACCCGGCTCGACAATGGGTGGCACCACAGCTTCTTCGGTGAGCTCGGTCGGCAGCGGCGCTTCGATGGTGGGTGAAATCTCGGCTCCGCGGCGCGCCGGAGGATGGTGTCCGCGCCGCAGGCCCAGCAGACAGAGCGCCGCGGCCAGATAGGTCAGTCCATCCACCGCCAAGATGCCGCCTAGTCCCAGCCACGTGTAGACGAAACCTACCAGCGCACCAGCGGCCATCATCCCGCCCTGCACAGCAATCAGCACGGCCGCGTTCGCACCCATCAACTGCTCGGGCTCGACCACCTCCTGCACCAGCGAGTTCGTCGTGCTCCAGTAAATCGCGAACCCGATGCCGAGCACGAACATCAGCGCACGCACGTGCCACAGCTCTACAGCGCCGATCCAGGCCAGCAGGGCCACTCCGAGCACCACCACCCCTCGGATGAGATCCAAAGCCATGCCCAAGTAACGGCGATCTACGCGGTCGATCAGCACGCCGCCGAGCAGCGGCACAAACAGTCCGGGCAGGGTCACCAGGATGACAATGAAGCTGACTTCGACCGTCGAATGCGTCTGTTCCAGTACCCACCAGGTCACGCCCGCATAGTTCAGCCCCGTGCCGAACAGCGAAATAAACATCCCCGCAAAAAGAAAACGGAAGCTGGGAAGGCGAAACAGTCGAACCCACTGGGTGCGCTGCTCGTGGAACGTCATGGCCTTTCCGACACCGAATGAAACAAAGCTGGCGCCGTTTTGCAACCGCAAAACGCAGCTGGCGCCGCAGCAGCCTCTCCGACCAATTCGGTATATGCTGTGGGGCTATGGCCTCGCGTCAGTCGCACCAGGACCGTGTGCGCGAACGCTTCACGCGCACGGCCGAAGCCTTCGCGTCCTTCTCGCTCCGTACCCGCAGCGAAGAAGCCTCTCGCCTGCTGGAGCTGGCCCTGCCGCATCTGCCGACGCCGCAACTGTCCGTCGCGCTGGACGTCGCCTGCGGGCCAGGCACCTTCACTCGTGCGCTGGCGCAGCACGCGGCGCATGTCTTTGGCCTGGATTTGACACCGGCGCTGCTCGAACAGGCCCGTGCAGTTCTCCGGCAACAGGGCATCGGCAACATCGAGCTGGTCTGCGGCGATGCGGCGGCGCTGCCCTTCGCCCCGGTCAGCTTTCCACTGGCCGTCTGCGGCTACAGTTTGCACCACATGCCGGATCCACGCAGGGCCCTGCAGCAGATGGCACAGGTCGTCGGCCCAAGCGGCGTGGTGGCGATTGTGGACATCATCGTCCCCTCCGGCGCCGACCCGGAACTGAACAACCGCATCGAACGGACGCGCGACACCTCTCATGTGCGCACGCTGACCACCACAGAGCTGTTGGGCCTGTTCGCCTGGGCCGACCTGGAAGTCCTGATCGCCGAACCCGGCGAGCGCCCGCGCAGCTTTGACGAATGGATGCGTGTGGCTGGCTGGCAACCCGACGACGACGCCTACCAGAAAACGCGCCGGTTGATGGAAATGGATCGAGAAGAAAACCTCTCCGGATTCCGCCCGCGCATGGCCGTCGGCACCGGCAGCGAAGAGCTGATGTTTACGCAGACCTCGCTGTTCGTCGTATCCCGGCGTCGACCGTAAAGCTGTCTGCGCGCAGAACCACCGGGCACGGTCAGGAGCCACCGACCCGGTGGATCGTGTCCACGATGCCGACAATGGTGGCTTCGGTCGGCACGGCTTCCGGCAGGAAAGGAAAGCTGGCTTCCCGACCGCGGCACCAGTAGATCAGCTCGCCGGCACCGGCGCCGACAGCATCCACAGCCACAAACGGACGGCCCAGGGCTTGGCCGCTGCTGTTCACCGGCTGCACGAGCAGCAGCTTTTTTCCCACAAGCGAAGGATCTTTCACGGTGGCGACTACACGGCCCACTACACGACCCAACTGCATGAGTGCACACTCCGGAAGCTGACGCCCACGATTCGCCCGCCGAGATTGCGCAGGCGCTATTTCCGTTTCGCCGCGGCCAGCTCCGCCTCGTGCGCCGTGTCCAGCCGGACGCTGTCCACGACACCGACGATGGCAGCATCTACAGGCCGATCTTTGCACTCCGCGGCCATGCGTGCCGAACTGCCCTGTACGACCAGCACCGTCTCGCGAAAGCCGGCGTCCACGGTGTCCACTGCGACCAGATAACCCGGCTCATCGGTGCCCTGCGGCGAAACCGGCTTGACAATCAGAAGTTTCTTCCCTTCCAGCCGCGGGTCTTTCCGCGTAGCCACCACCGTGCCGACAATGCGCGCCAGAATCAATCGTGCACTCCGAAACGGGAGACCGTAAAAGCAAAGGAACTGCCCTGCCACCCGCCGGGCAGCTTCCCACGCCGGCTCTGGGAACGTCGACTAGTGCGCCGCCGCCAGCGCCGATTTGCCGATCGGCAGCACGTCTTCGAGCGACGGGTGCGGACGCGGAATCACATGCACCGCAACCAGCTCGCCGACGCGCCGCGCCGCCGCGGCACCGGCATCCGTGGCCGCTTTGACGGCGGCCACATCGCCGCGCACCAGCGCGGTCACGTAACCCGAGCCGATTTTCTCCCAGCCGACCAGCGTAACCTTGGCGGCTTTCACCATTGCGTCGGAGGCCTCGATCATGGCCACCAGTCCGCGGGTTTCGATCATGCCGAGTGCTTCACCCATGCAGTCTCCCTCCGAAATCCGGCTGTGCTGGGCCGCCCGCTGCCACGAACAGTGGCTGTGGCGCCGGCCTCATCGGCCACCGCGACTCTTCACGGCTTCTTCGATCAGGGCCGCAAGTTCCTCACGGGTCAGGACGACGCGGTCTGCAGCCAGCGACTCCGCTGTGACCGGGCATTCCGCACCCACCGCTGCCGCCGTCGTCAATCCGTACCGCGCTCGAGCCGCGAGCAATTTTTCCACATCCGTGCTGGAAAGCAAGACCTGTTTGCCGAGCAGTTCGGTGACCAGCGCTACGCGGGCAAAATGCTCGGTGGTCTCCATGCGAAAGAAGGCACTGAGCAGGTCCGGGCCACAGGTCACCACGCCATGATTGGCCATCAAAATGGCATCGTAGCTGGCCACGTACGGCTCGAGCGCCTCGGTCAGCTCCGGCGTACCGGGCGTGCCATAGCGCGCCACCGGGATGCAGCCGAGCGCCAGCACCACCTCGCTGATCAACGCCTTGTTCAGCGGAATGCCGGCGGCGGCATACCCGGTGGCCGTGGGCGGATGCGCATGCACGACGGCATTCACGTCGGGCCGACGCCGATAAATCAGCAGATGCATGGCCAGCTCGGAGGAAGGATTGCGCCGGCCCGAGAGTTTGCGACCGCTCATGTCGGTCACGACCAGGTCTTCGGGTTGCATCATGCCCTTGCTGATGCCAGTCGGCGAGGTCAGTACACGCTGCGGGTCGAGCCGCACGCTGATGTTGCCGTCGGTGGCTGCTACGAATCCGCGCTCATGAATCCATCTTCCTACCAGACAGAGGTCGCGCCGGTGCTCGTCCTCGGTCTTCAGGGCGCCGGGTTGGAGAATCTCATGTGGCATGCAAGGCTCTGCCGCCCGTGGCGTCTCCAGGGCCTTCCCTTAGGCGTAGATGCCGCGCAGCTTGAGCGCATAGGCCACGCGATCGATCCCCAGCATATAGGCGGCGATGCGGTTGTTCACCTTGTGCGTTTCCGAGTAGCGCACGACCTCGTCGAAGGCATGCTCCATCACATCCTGCAGCCGCTCGTTCACCTCGCTCTCGCGCCAGAAAAATCCCTGGCGGTCCTGCACCCACTCGAAGTAGCTGACCGTCACGCCGCCGGCATTTGCCAGGATGTCCGGAATAACGAAAACGCCCTTCTGTTCGAGGATTTCATCGGCGGGCGCGGTGGTGGGGCCGTTGGCCCCTTCGCAGAGAATGCGGGCTTGCACGCGATGGGCGTTCTGGCTGGTGAGCTGATTTTCCACCGCCGCCGGCAGCAAAATGTCGCAGGGCTGAAACAGAATCTCTTGCGGCGACATCTTCTCGCCTCCGCCAGGAAACTCCGGCAGCGGCTTACGCTTGATGTGCACCCAGTCCATCAGCGCCGGAATCTCGAACCCCTTCTCGTTGTACAGCCCGCCGTGCACATCGGCGACACCCACAATCCGGTAGCCCGCCTGATGCATCAACAGCGCGGCCATGGAGCCCACGTTGCCGAATCCTTGGATGATCACCCGACAGCCTTCGCGCTTCATCCCCAGCCGCGCCAGCGCCCGGTCGCAGACAATCATGCACCCGCGCCCAGTAGCTTCGCGGCGACCGCGGGAGCCTCCCAAATCGAGCGGTTTCCCGGTTACGACTGCGGTGGTCGTACGACGCATGTGCATCGAGTAGGTGTCCATCACCCAGGCCATCACCTGCTCGTTGGTGCCCAGGTCGGGTGCAGGAACGTCGCGTTCCGGCCCCAGCCAATCCATCAGCTCGGCCGTGTAGCGGCGCGTGATGCGCTCCAGTTCCCCCTGAGAGAGTTTGGTGGGGTCACAGATGATGCCGCCTTTGGCACCGCCGAAAGGAATATTCACCACGGCGCACTTCCAGGTCATCCAGGCGGCCAGCGCACGGATTTCGTCCAGCGTCACATCCGGAGCGTAGCGGATGCCGCCCTTGCCTGGACCGCGCACCAGCGAATGCTGCACTCGGTAGCCGATGAACACTTCCAGCCGCCCATCGTCCATCCCCACTGGGATGTACACCGTGATTTCCTTGTCCGGATATTTCAAATAACGGTACAGACCGTTCTCCAGGCCCAACTTCTGCGCCGCCGCTTCAAAGCGCGCTTCAGCCGACTCGTAAACGTTCAATTCATTCTTGACAGTGACCCGAGCCATCGCGGCGTCTCCTTCCGGCCTTTGATTCCGCCGACGCGACCCCCTCGACCTCGCGACGAAGCAACCAGAAATCGCGTCGGCCAGTATAAAGAGGGCCCGTGCCCGCTGCAAGGTGCGTTCCGGACACGAGGGATGGACGCTGGTCTCATGCCGCCGTGGCTGTTCGACGGCCTTCCAAGCCGCCACGCCCTGCGACAAAAGCTCGCCCCGAAACCGTGAGGATGCGCGCCGACGTGTGGAGAAGTCGGGGAGCCGTTATCGAGAACGTCGTGTGCGGCGGTGGAGGATGAACTCTTCGAGCAGCAAACGGGTGAGCCGGGCGATGTTGTGACGGACGACGCCGTCTTCCTCGACCAGCTCGTCGGCAATGACGCCCACGCCCAGGCGTTGCAGAGGCTCGAGGTCGGTGTGAACCGGCTCGGCGCCCTGGGCGCGATACCGGCGGAGCAGGCGTGGAGAGATTGCCTGCCGGTTCACCACCACCCAGTCGAACAGCCGTCGCCGCGCATGATCGTAAATCGCACGGACATGGTCGGCCACCGTGTACCCCTCCGTTTCCCCCGGCTGGGTCATCAGGTTGGCAATATAGACGCGGGTGGCCTGCGACCGCGCGATCGCTTCGGCCACTCCGGCCACCAGCAAGTTGGGGATGATGCTGGTGTAGAGCGAGCCGGGCCCGACCAGAATCAGGTCGGCCGCGCCGATGGCCTCGAGCACTTCCGGCAGGGGTTTCGGTCGTCGCGGCACCAGGCGAACACGCCGAATCCGCCCGCCGGAGCGCGCGATGCGCGTCTCACCGCGGACCACCGAACCGTCGGCCATCTCCGCCTCGAGTTCCACATTGGCCGTAGTGGAAGGAAAAATTCTGCCGCGAATCGCCAGCACCTGTCCCGAAAACCGCACCGCTTCAGCAAAATCTCCGGTGACGCTGGCCATGGCGGCCAGGAACAAATTGCCGAAACTGTGTCCGCGCAGGCCGCTGCCGGCAGGAAAGCGATACTGAAACAGGCGGCTCAGCAGCGCTTCGTCCTTCGAGAGTGCCACCAGGCAGTTGCGGATGTCCCCAGGCGGAAGAATGTCATAGGCACGGCGCAGCCGTCCCGAGCTGCCCCCGTCATCGGTCACGGTGACGACCGCGGCCAGGTCTCCGATGGGCAGTCGTACGCGATCCAGGGGCCGACGCGCCACGTGCTCTTTCAGTCCGCGCAGCAACGTGGAAAGCCCAGTGCCCCCGCCCACGGCGACGATGCGCACGGGCCGCGTCCCAACACGTTGGGGCCGCGCCGGGATGTTCGTAGCAGGACTCACGGCAGTGCGGCTGCGTTGTGTCGGCCGCAGGAAGTACAGTCACAGGGCAAACGGCAAAAAACTTTCCGCGCACCTCAGGCCGAAACTTCGCGCTCCGGATACAGCAGCTCGGTGAAACGCGGATCTTCCTGCAAATAGGCAAAGTCCTCGTCGTTCCGCGCGTGGTAGCGATTTTCCGGACGCAGCTCGATGGCTCGCTTCAATTTTTCCAGCGCGGCGTCGGCTTCGCCGGTCAGGCAATCCAGCGCTGCCAGAGCATAAATGACGTGGTCGGCTTTCGGAGCGAGCTTCAGGGCGCGTTCTAAATGGTCGCGCGCTTCATCCCAGCGGCCCAAGTTCATCATCGAAACGCCGTAGTGGTAGTGGTCTTCGGCGGTGCGCGGCGTCGCCACCGGCGGACGCTCGATGCGCTGCACACAAACGCGCATATGTACCCGCGCGCGGTCGGCCAGCTCGCGGCTGGGTCCGGTGAGAACCCGTTCGAACTCCACCTTCGCCTTGTGAAACTTTTGCTGCTGGAAAAGCCGCATCCCTTCTTCGTAATGCTTCAATTGCTGCTGTGCGGCCGGCTCTGCAGCGATGTCCAACAGGTGAGAGGGGCGATGGGCATCTTCTAGTGCCTTTTTTTTCTTGTCTTTAGAAGCCACGGCGGAGAGCTTTCCCGGTGCCCGCCCCGTGCGCCTCCGAGCCTTGCTCGTGCGTGCCATGCCGGCATGCTAGCAAAGCGCTCCGTTGCCGTCAACGGAGTCCAAAGAGCATAGCTCTAAGATAATTGACGAAGGAAACCGACCGGCGCACACTTGCGCAGCACCGTGGAACGACTTCCCGAATTCTTTGCGATCAGCCGCGCGCGGCCCGGTATGGTTCGGCTACGCCTGTCCTTCGGGCCGATTGGCCGCAGCGGTGGGGTATGTTATAAGTAGCCACCCGCTGCGGGTGCACCCGGAGCGGCCCGTGGACCACGGGAGCACGCCCCGGGCAACGAAGGTTCGCGGCAACGGACTGAGGGCTTCGTGCCATTCATCAATTTTCCTGCGCGCGAGATCAACTGCAAGATCGTCTATTACGGCCCGGGTCTGGGCGGTAAGACGGCCAATCTGCAATGGATCTACGACCACACCGGCCAAGACCTGAAAGGGAAAATGGTCTCGCTGGCCACCGAAACCGACCGCACCCTGTTTTTCGACTTTCTCCCGCTCGACTTGGGCACCGTGCGCGGATTTCGCACCCGGTTCCACCTCTACACTGTGCCCGGCCAGGTCTTCTATGAAGCCAGCCGAAAGTTGATTCTGAAAGGTGCCGATGGAGTCGTCTTTGTTGCCGATTCGCAGGAAGAACGGCTCGACGCCAACCTGGAAACTCTCGACAACCTGCGCGAACACCTGCGCGAACACGGCCTGAACTTCGAAACCATCCCTTATGTGCTGCAACTGAACAAGCGCGACCTGCCCAACATCTTGCCCGTCGAAGAGCTGACCCGTCTGCTGCGCCTGAAAGGCGAACCGGTCACCGAAGCCATCGCCATCCAAGGCCGGGGCGTATTCGAAACGTTGAAGGAAGTCGCCCGCCAGGTCCTCACCGAACTCCGCAAAGGCGCCTGATGCAAATTAATGACCACCCTCCCACAGGTGGAGGTGGGGAAGGTCTTGCTCGCCGGTGAAGAGTGGCAGAAGCTCGCCCTCGGCGGAACATCTGCACGTTGCTCCAGTCCAGCCGTGCTGCGATGTCTGATGACTCCGTCTCGACGTAGCGCGGGCTCAGCCAGCCCCGAACGAAAAGCCCGTCCATTTCTCCGGCTGACAACAATGCAGGCCTGCACCTGCAGGCACGCAACCATCAGAATTGTGCTAGCCTGCACACAGACGAGCCGACCGGGTGACCTGTCGGCCGCACTGCAGGTCGGTACCGATGAAGCCGCTGCCACTTCATCGCTGGGACGTCACTCCGGCCGAAGCGCGCCGCATCCAGGAAGATCTGCGACAGCACGTGAGCGGCGAGCGGATGCGCACGGTTTCTCCCCAGCGCATCCGCCGCATTGCCGGCGCCGACGTCGCACTGGATACGATCCGCGAACGCGCAATTGCCGGCGTCATTGTCTACAGCTTCCCTGTATTGGAGGAGCTGGAGCGCGCCTGGGCCGCACTGCCGTTGCAGTTTCCTTATGTACCGGGCCTGCTCAGCTTTCGCGAAGCGCCGGCGCTGCTGGCGGCAGTGGAGCGTTTGCGCCAGTCGTTCGATCTGCTCTTCTGTGACGCACATGGCTACGCGCATCCGCGTCGTTTCGGCCTGGCCTGCCATCTGGGCGTGCTGCTGGGCCGGCCCACGGTAGGCGTAGCGAAATCGCGTCTGATTGGCACGCACACCGAGCCCGGTCCGGAACCGGGTGCATGGACGCCGCTGCTCGACGCCGGCGAAACGATTGGGGCAGTGCTGCGCACCCGTACCGGGGCACGTCCGGTGTACGTCTCTACGGGCTATCGCATCGGACTGCAGAGCGCAATTCAGTTGACCCTGGCTGTCTGTGACGGCTACCGCATCCCGCGCCCCACGCGCGAAGCCGACCACTACGTCGAAGCCATCAAGCGCAGTTCCTGACCTGACCCAATGGTTCGTTTCGCTCCTTCCGAATGCATACGCGCGGGCACCTGTTCCAGGAAAGCACGCATGGCCATTCTGGAACAGTGAGGAGACCCGCGCCAAATCGGAACCTTCGATAACAAAAGCCGGTGCAATCGCGAGCAGGCACCGGCCCACGAAGGAATTGGCACTTCACGTGCCGCGAGGAATCGCAGCGAGCGGGCTTATGTCGGAAATCCAAGCCAAGCTGCGTCGGCTGGAACAGCGCGACTGGTGGTTGTGGTGGACCGCCATCGCGGTGATGTTGCTGTTGACCGCCGGTGTCGTTTCGCTCTCCTATCCGACGCCGATCGAAGAAGACAGGTTGATCCGACAGCAGTTCGACCTGGCCGTGCGCGGGTTGGTGGGTCTAGTGCTGCTGTTCAACCTGTATTCCATCTACCAGCAAATCTTGATCAAACGGCTGCGCCGGCAACTCGCGGAAAGCATGGAAGCGATGATCCGGCTGGAGATGCGTGCCAAGCAACTGCACCATCTGGCGATGCACGATCCCCTTACCGGGCTCTACAACCGTCGTTTTGCCGAGCAGCGATTGAAAGCGGAAACGAATCGTTCCCAGCGGTACGGGCACTCGCTTTCGGTTCTGTTGTTCGACCTGAACGACTTCAAGCAAATCAACGATCGCTACGGCCACGCTGCGGGCGACCTGGTGCTGAAAGAGTTCGCCGAACGGCTGCGGCGCGTGCTGCGCGTCTCCGACATCGCTGCACGCATCGGTGGTGACGAATTCTTCGTTCTGCTTCCGGATTGCCCGCCCGAGCAGCTCCATCATCTGCTCGCGCGACTGGGCAAGATGGAAGTGCAATTCGACGGTACGCGCCTGCCGGTAACCTACGCTGTAGGCTGGGCCGGCTACCAGACCGGGGAATCACCGCAGCAGATGCTAGACCGTGCCGACCGGGCACTCTATGAAAACAAGCAAGCCTCGAAGACAGACACTACCCCCGTGCCTGTCCCCACTGCTTGAGACTGCCACGTGAAACTGCCCCCAGACCGAACGCTTCGTATCGCTCCTTGACGAAAACAAAGGTAAGGAAAACGGGACGCCGCACAGAATCGCACGAGCGATGCGGAACAGAACGCGCAGCCGGGCCGCAGGCGAGCTCCCGACACTTCACCCTCATCAGTCAACCTTCTTCGACCCTGAAACCGAACGAGGGAGAGCCCCCCTCAAGGAAGACGGGAGGTGAAAACCTTGCGGCCTTCACCTCCCGGGGTGGGGTGGGGTGTTGCTGGAAGAAAACCGCTTGTCGAGGGTGGCTGTGAAATTTTCTATTCGTTTTCGCTGTTGAAGTTGCAGCCGCTTCGGCGAATGAGCCGATATCCTCAGAACCTCCCACCACCCTGCTCTGGTGGCGCCAAATAACACAGCCCGGCGTGGCTGTCAACAGTTTTTGCAAGTGCTCCACAAAGACCTGTGCAAAGCAGAGCGCTCGTGAACTCACCGTTGCCCCGCTGGCACGCCCGTGAGGCTGAGAAGCACGGCCACTGCTTCGGTGCCGCCTGTCTGACATTTCAATCCGTGGCTATGCCTTTTCCAGGACGACCCAAGCGTTGTAGTCCGGCTCTTTGCTCTGCGGGTCCAAGCGCAAGGGAATGAGCACGTTGGCTTCGGGCCAGTGGACAACCAACGTGCCCGGACGAACCGGCGCAATCCGGCACACACCATAGAACCGGTTGTTTGCTGAAGTCGCAGCGGCCTGCTGGCGGAGCACGACTCTGTCTCCATCGCGCAGGCCAAGCCGGACGGCATCTTCGGCGGCCATCAGAACATCTTCGCGGCGGGCACCCGTCAGCGGGTCACGTTTGCCCCAGACCATAGAGTTGAACTGCTTGCCACGACGCGTGGTGAGATAGAAACGATTCGCGGCGAGCGGCGGGTCGGCCGGTTCCAGCTCCGGCGGGGTGAGCGCAACGAACCGTGCCCGGCCGCCGGGCATACCAGCAAACACACCTCCGGCGCAGAGCAGCGGGCCGCCGTACTGCACGGCATCGCCTTCGGCGCGCAGGTCGGCGATGCCGCGATAGAGTGGCATCACCCGTTCCATCTCCTCTCGAACCGCCTGCGCAGAATCAAAGTGCACCAGATGGGCCCGCTCCGGGCCGAGCGCTTCCTGGCCAATGCGCATGAAGATTTCCCATTCGGCCTTCGCTTCTCCGATGCGTGGCCCGGGGATTTCCGGCGAAAACCGGATGCGGCGCTCGGTGGAGGTGAGTGTGCCTCCGCCTTTCTGTTCATAGCGAGTCTGCGCCGGCAGCAGCAGAACGAATCCGCCGGGCGCGGGCGGAACGAGCATGGCCGAATTCACCACGAGGTCCTGGTGGAGGCGACAGGGCACTCGGGCCAGCGCGGCACGCATCCCGTCTGGCTCGGGCATGGTTTCCAGAAAATTCCCTCCGGCGATATAGAACACCTCCAGCGCACCCCGCGCGGCTGCTTCGAGCATTTCTGGCGCAGAGAGTCCCGGGCGTGCCGGCACTGGCGCACCCCACAGCTCCGCAAAGCGGCGTGCATTCTCTTCGTTGACGGGCAGGCCACCCGGAAAGCCGTTCGGCACCGAGCCGCATTCGGCCGCACCCTGCACACCGCTGTGTCCGCGCACCGGCACCAGTCCGGTGTTCGGTCGACCCACCATGCCACGGGCCAGGGCCAGATTGACCACGGCCTGCACGTTTTCCACGCCGAAGCGATGCTGCGTCAGCCCCATGCTCCAGATGAAAACGGCCGTGCGGACACTGGCATAGAGCTCGGCGAAACGGCGCATCGTTTGGCGGTCCACACCAGCGCTGTGCTCCAGTTGCTCCCACGACTGGGCGGCGAGCGCGGCGCAAAGCTCTTCGAACCCGGTGGTGTGTGCGGCGATAAAGGCGCGGTCGACCGCATCCATTTCGAGCAGGTGCTTCAATACGCCGTTCAAAAAAGCCACATCGCCACCCACACGCACCTGGAAAAATGCATCGGTCATGCGGGTGCCGAACAGGGCGCTCTTGGGGACGGAAGGAACCCAGTAGCGCTCCAGGCCAGGTTCGCGGTAGGGATTCACCACCACGATGCGAGTGCCGCGGCGGCGGGCATGGTAGAGGTACTTCATTGCCACCGGCTGATTGTTGGCCACATCGGAGCCGAGCAAAACAACCAGCTCGGTGCCAATCCAGTCGGTGTACGAACAGGTGGCCGCGGCCACGCCGATCGTCTGCTTCAACGCCGTGGTGGAAGCGGCGTGGCAGAGGCGGGCGGCGTTGTCAATGTTGTTCGTACCCAGCAGACGGGCAACCTTCTGGGCCACGTAATAGGTCTCATTCGTCAGGCCGCGCGACGTGGTGTAGAAAGCCATGCGGTCGGGGTCGCGCGCAGCGGCCGCTCGGAGCGCTTCGCCGGCCAACCGGATGGCCTCCTCCCAGTGAATCCGGCGGAATCCGGGCTCACCCGCTCGCCGCAGCAGCGGAACGGGAAGCCGGCCCAGCTCTCGCAGTTCGGCTCCGCTGAGTCCTTCCAGGGCCGCAACGTCCGCCAACCGTCGGGAATCAAGCGCAGACATCGTATTCAACCGAAGCATGCGCAGGCGCAGCAGGCACAGATGGATGCCCTCCATCGCATCGTCGTACAGGCCGCGCGGCCCCAGCGAGCAGCCGTCGCAGACCCCATGGCGCAGAATCCGCCAGGCATAGAGCAGATGGTCGCGGTTCTCCCAGACCGTGCGGAGAATTTCCCAGTAGTGATGCGGTTTGGTGTGGCCGATGCCGAAGGGCACCCAGCTCGCCACCTCAACCCTGGCGCGGCGGGCAGGCATAAGCGAAACCGGCCGTCATTATATACCCGCCCGGTTAGCCGGTTCGCGCTGGGTCAGACCAGGCCGGGGGTTGACGTTTCCACAAGACCGCAATAGGCTCTGTGCACAAACAAGTGAACTGGAGGAGAACATGCAGCGAATCGGGGTGGGACTGCTCTGCCTGGCGCTTGTGCTGGCCGCCGCGGTGCTGGCGCAGCAACAGTTTGAAAATGTCGAAATCAAAGCGGAAAAGGTTCGCGGCAACGTCTGGATGTTGAACGGCACGGGCGGCAACATCGGTGTGTCGGTGGGCGAAGACGGCATTCTGATCATTGACGACAAATTTGCACCGCTGGCCGAGAAGATCCGGGCTGCGCTGGCGCAGATCGGCCAGGGCAAGCTGAAGTTCGTATTGAACACCCACTGGCATGGGGACCACACCGGTGCCAACGCGGTTTTCGGTAAGGAAGCGCCGATCATTGCGCACACGAACGTGCGCAAGCGGCTGGCGGAAGGTTCCGCAGCGCGCAATGTGCCGCCTGCCCCGAAGGAAGCGCTGCCGGTGATCACCTTCGACGAATCGCTTTCCGTGCACTTCAACGGCGAGGAGATCAAGGCCTTCCACATCCCCCACGGGCATACCGATGGCGACATCGTGCTGCTGTTCACAAAGTCGAATGTAGCCCATCTGGGCGATGATTTCTTTGCCGGCCGGTTCCCGTTCGTGGACATCGACAGCGGCGGAAGCGTCCGCGGGCTGACCCACGGCATCGCGCACCTGCTCGAACAGTTGCCCGACGATGTGGCCATCATTCCGGGCCACGGTCCCGTCTCGACCAAGGAGAACCTGCGCGAGTACTACACCATGCTTGTCGAAACCACCGAGCACGTCCGAAAGCAAATGGAGGAAGGCAAGTCGCTCGAGGCCATCATTCAGGCTGGCGTGCCGGAGCGGTGGAAGTCCTGGTCGTGGAACTTCATCAACGAAGAGCGCTGGATCCGCATCATCCACCGCAGCCTGACCGGCCAGCGTCTGGATTTTCCCGTGCCGCGCGGGCGCGACGGTCACGGCCACCCGCACCCGCACTAAAAGATCGCCGGCAGCTCCGCGGAACCTGCGGCCGCCGACATCGAAAATTCGAGCCCGAGCAGGCGCGGTCGGCCCGCCCAGTACACAAGGACGAAGCCGGGTGCGAGCGCATCGGTTTCCTTTTCGTTTTCGGGCATCCGGATGCGGACCGAGTAAACCGTGTAGGGCACTCGGGTGCCCTCCAGCAACTCCACATGGCCACTGCGCACAACACGGCCCATCCCCACAAACACCGCGCGGCGGAAATCGATCTGCCCCGGCCCTCCCGCAACAGCTCGGACGAACTGCTCCCGCTGTCGCTGTTTCTCCTGCGGCCGGAGCACTCCGCTGATGAACGACTGCTGCTCCCGCAGCGCTCCACTCTGCGGCCCGCGCAGAGAAAAATCCGCTGCCGTGATCGTCAACCGCTCGAATGCCTGCCAGTTGTTCTCTTGAATCGCAGCAAATGCGCGCTGCAGCAGGGCCTCTTCCGGAGAAACGCTGCGACAACCGTCCAGTGCCACCAGCAAGAGCAAGTCCAGCAGCAGGGCCTGCACGTACAAACACTTCGGAGTTCGGCACCAGCCAACCATGCTCCTCCCCGGGGCCGCTTATTTTTCCGGTGGCCGCTCCGGTGGAGGTAAATAGTAACCCGGTCGTGCGCGCACGGTCAGATTCGGACGGGTGACCTCGACCCGGATTTCGTGATACCCCGTTGGACTGACGTCCTTCGGCCGGTAGGTGAGCGTGTACTGTGCGTGGAGTTCGCCACCGATTTCGCTGATGGCCTGTTCGATGGCGCGTTCACGAAAGGTGGAGACATACAGGCCGCCGGTGCCGGTGGCCAGCAATTCGTGGGAGTTTTTGCCGATGGCGTTCGACCCCATCTGGACCAGCAGCGCAATGGCGCTGAGCAGGTCAATCTGTCCGGCACGCTGCTGTTCGGTGGTGGGGGTCTGAACCGTACCGGGCAGCGGCGGCCGCGGAAACGTTCCCGGCGGGTAGGGCGAATGGGTCGCCGACTGCGGCTCGGCACGCAGCAGCGCAGCAGCGGTGGAAAGTCCTACCGCATAGATGGTGATCTGGTTGAGCTGCGCTTCCCGGAGAATCACCCCGAGCGGGGTTTCGCTGCCGCGGTCCACCGCCTCGGAAACCAGCAGAATCACCCGGCGGCGGTCCGGCGGGCGGTTCCGCAGCATACCGACCGCACGCGAAAGCGCATCCTGCATGCGCGCGCCGGAGGTGCCCACCGGCAGTCGGCTGATCACCTGCTCGATGCGTTCGTGATCCGAGTGAAAATCGAGCAGCAGCTCCACGCGGTCATCGAACGCCAGAATGGCAGCTTCGCCGAACTGGCCGAGCACCACCTGCGAGAACAACACCGCCGCCTTGCGCACGGCCGGTAGCAGCGGTTCGACGCGCGAGCTGGTCTCGAATACGAACACCGCAGAAATCGGATCGCCGCCCAGTTCGAAATCTTCGATCTGCTGTTCCACACCGTTGTCGAACACGCGGAACTGATCTCGCGTCAGGTCGAGCACCAGTTCGCCGGCGGTGTTGCGCACCGTGACGGGCGTCGAGACCAGCTCGACCCGCACCCGAATGGGTTCCTGCGGCGGCTCCGGAGCTTTGGCGGGCTGCTGCCGCGAGGAGGGATCGGTCTGGATCGGCCCCGGCGGTGCCTGCGCGGGAACGGCTCCCGCCAGCACAACGAAACACGCGGCCGCTGCAAACAGTCGCCAGCCCGGTTGGTGTGTGCTGAGCATTCCGGTTCCTGTCTACTTGATTCGACGCCCTCCTGCGGTGTCGGGATGCACTACAGCATGCGGGGACAACTGTTGCCGGCTCCCGCGACATCGAATCGGCCGATTCACGTTGCACTTGCCGGCCCGCGCTGCTCAGCCCAGTGTCCCGGTGTAGCTGACGTCGGGTTTGGCGCCGCTGCGGGCCGGCTCGATGCGGCCGATGCGGAAAAACTTCTCGCGGCGTCGTTTCAGTTCCGCTTCGACCGTGGACAGATTCTTTGCGGGCACGACCAGAATCATGCCGATGCCGCAGTTGAAGGTGCGCAGCATCTCTTCGGGCTCGATGCGGCCGATTTTCTGCAGCCAGGTGAAGATGCGCGGCACCAGCCAGCTGCCCAGCTCCACCACGGCGCGGGTGTTGCGCGGCAGCACGCGCGGCAGGTTGCCGGTGATGCCGCCGCCGGTGATGTGCGCCATCCCGGCGAGCAGGTCTTTGGCGAGCAGGGGCTTGACGGCAGACAGATAGCAACGGTGCGGCTTGAGCAGTTCGGCACCGATCTTGTTGCCGACTTCGGCCACGTAACTTTCCGGTGTGAGCCGCTGCACCTCGAAGATCAGCTTGCGCGCCAGCGAGTAGCCGTTGGTGTGCAGCCCGGACGAGGGCAGACCGAGCAGCACATCGCCGGGTCGGATGCGTTCGCCGGTCAGCAGCCGCGAGCGTTCCACCGCCCCGACGATGAATCCAGCCAGGTCGTACTCCCCAGGTGCGTAGAATCCGGGCATTTCGGCGGTTTCGCCGCCCACCAGGGCGCAGCCGACCTGCTTGCAGGCGCGGCTGAGCCCTTCGATGATCTGCTCGACGGTGCGCGGTTCCAGCCGACCCATGGCCAGGTAGTCGAGAAAAAACAACGGCTCGGCGCCTTGCACCAGGATGTCGTTGACGCAGTGGTGGACCAAGTCCGCGCCCACCGTCGAGTGCACGCCGCACATCTGTGCGACCGCCAGTTTCGTGCCCACGCCGTCCGCGCTGGCCACGAGCACCGGCTCCTTCCACCGTTTCCGGTCCAGTGCAAAGAGGGCACCGAAGGCGCCGATGCCGCCCAGCACCTCCCGGGTGGCCGTGCGGCCGGCCAGCGTGCGGATGCGCAACTTGATTTGTTCCGCAGCGGAGATATCGACCCCTGCGTCGGCGTATTTCATGGGTCTACCATTGTAGTGCAGAAAGAGCGCGACGTCCGCTCCGGGCGGAATGGCGCGCGGCCCGCAACCGGTGGCGCGGTTGTGCCGCCGGCTTAGAACGTGTGCAACAAGCGTCCCCAGCGGATCCGCTGCGGACGGACCAGTGCGGCCAAGTAAGCACGGAAGCGCTCCAGGAGATGGCCTGGCTGCCAGGCATCTTCCTCGGGCGCTTCGATGGACATGTAGATGACGAGCGGCGTGCCGATAATGTCTTCACGCGGCACGTAGGGGTCTTCCCACATGCGGCTGTCGTTGGAATTGCCCCGGTTGTCGCCCATCATGAAGTAGTGGCCCGGGGGAACGTGCCAGGGACCGCCTTCTTCGAACGGTCGCGTGTTATAGACATAGGGTTCCTCGAGTGGCGCGCCGTTGATGTAGACCGCGCCGTTGCGCACCTCGACGGTATCGCCGGGCATGCCGATGATGCGCTTGACAAAATCGGCCTGGCCCGGGCGGCGGAAGACGACAATCTGCTGACGTTCCGGTTCGCGCCAGAGGGTCCAGCGGATGCCGGTGAAGGGAATCTCCGCGCTGTAGCCGAAACGGTCCACCAGCAAATGGTCGCCCACCAGCAGCGTCTGCTCCATCGAACCCGAGGGGATGACCCGCGCCTGCACAATCGAGCCATGGATGAACAGAAAAATCAGAATCACCCAGACCCATGAAATGATTTCCCGGCGCAGGCGCTCGCCGGCAGAGAGAACTTCCTTCTCGTCTTTGTTCTTGTTTTCTTCGGTCATAGGCATTCGTTGTCGAGCGGCAGTTCCATCGCGCAGGACTCCACCTGCGCCAGCCCCAAACATCCGGCAGGCGCAAGCCTGCCCCACTCCTGGACGCGGCGGCTCGATCCCGATCAGGTTCCTTTCTGCACGGCGACTTCGAGCTGCACCGGCGTTTCGGTGGGATACGTGCCCGTGTAGCAGGCCGTGCAGTAGCAGCCGCGGTTGTCTTCGACGGCGCGGCGCAGGCTTTCCAGGGAAAGATAGCCCAGCGAATCCGCACCCAGGAAATCCCGAATCTGTTCCACCGACTTTTGCGCAGCGATCAGCTCGGCGCGTGTCGGCGTATCCACGCCGTAGTAGCAAGGTGCGATTGTCGGTGGGCAGGAGATGCGTACGTGGACTTCGACAGCACCGGCTTCGCGCACCATCCGGACAATCTTGCGGCTGGTGGTGCCGCGCACAATCGAATCGTCCACCAGCACGACGCGCTTGCCTTCCAGCAGTCCCCGCACCGGATTCAGCTTCAGCTTGACGCCGAAATCGCGGATGGCCTGCTCCGGCTGGATGAACGTGCGCCCGATGTAGTGGTTGCGGATCAGGCCCATGACAAAGGGGATACCCGATTCATGCGCGTAGCCGATCGCCGCCGGCACACCCGAGTCCGGTACCGGCGTGACGAGATCGGCATCGGCCGGATGCTCGCGGGCCAGCAGCCGGCCGAGCATCTCCCGGCTGCTGTTCACCGGCCGCCCGAAGATTACGCTGTCCGGTCGCGCAAAGTAGACGTGCTCGAAGATGCAGTACTGGTGCGGCCGCTCCGGCGCAAAACGTATCGATTCCACACCCGCACGCGAGATGCGCAGCATTTCTCCGGGTTCCACCTCGCGCACGTATTCGGCGTCCAGAAGATCGAACGCACAGGTTTCGCTGGCCACCAGCCAGGCGTCGGTCAATCGGCCCAGATTCAGCGGCCGGAAGCCGCGCGGATCGCGAATCGCAAACAGCTCTTCCCGGGTGAGCAGCAGCAGCGAATAGGCTCCCTCGACCTGATTCAGCGCTTCGGCCACTGCGGCGGTCAGGTTCCGCCCGCTGGCCCGCGCTATCAGGTGGACGATCACTTCGGTGTCGGAGGTCGTCTGGAAGATCGAGCCGCGGTGTTCCAGCCGACGGCGCCACTCGCTGGCGTTGGTCAGGTTGCCGTTGTGCGCCAGTGCGAGCTGGCCCTTGTTGCAGTCGATCAGGATCGGCTGCGCGTTGACGAGCGAGGTGTCGCCGGCAGTGGAATATCGCGTGTGGCCGATGGCCGCTGCACCCGGCAGTGCGGCGAGCACCTCCGGGGTGAACACTTCTTCGACCAACCCCATGCCTTTCCGCGCACGCAGCTCGCTGCCGTCGCTGCTGACGATGCCGGCCGATTCCTGCCCACGATGCTGCAACGCGTACAGGCCCAGGTAGGTCAGTTTGGCCGCCTCCGGATGGCCGTAGATGCCGAACACCCCGCAGTGGTCGTGGAACCGATCGTCCGCGATGTGTGGATGCGTGGTCATGCGTTCTTCCCGCACCGGTCATCCGTTCGCGGGAGGCGAAGAGGGCGACCTCAGGTCACCCAGCAATATTTTCTCGAGCGCAGTTGCCCAGACCTCGCGCAAGAATTCCACCGGCGCTTCCACGACGGTGGTGCCGTTCCGCTGCACGCGGAAGGTCGCACCGCCCGTTCGTCCCAGCTCGTGCGCCGTGACTTGATATTGTCGCGCAAGCGCAAGCACACGAGCAAGTGCGGGTTCGGCACAGGAGACCACCGCGCGCGCCCCGCGTTCATTGAACAGCGCGAATTCGAGCGGAAGATTGTGCGGGCCTGGCAACTGAATCTCCGCGCCCAGGGGCGGCTCGCCAGCAAAGCAGGATTCCGCCACGGCCACCGCCAGTCCGCCATCGCTGAGGTCGTGCGCCGAATGCAGCAGTTCTTCCCGGGCCAGTGCCACCAGCAGTGCGATGAGCCGTTTCTCCGCCTCCAGGTCCGCCGGCGGCGGAGTGCCGGCGATGACGCCAGCCAGAGTCTTCGCATAGAGCGAAGAGGAAAACTCGCGCCGCAGCGTGTCCGCAGAAACGCTCTGCGGAACCGGCTGGCTGCTGCCATCGAGCAGCAGAATCGCGTCGCCGGCCTGGCGGAATCCGCTTCTCAGAGCGTGGGCGGCGTTGTCGAGCACGCCGAGCACGCCCAGGATCGGGGTGGGATAGATCGGTCGCCCCAGAGTTTCGTTGTAGAAGCTGACGTTGCCGCCGGTGATGGGTACGCCGAGCGCTTCGCAGGCCGCGGCGATGCCATCCACAGCCCGGGCGAACTGCCACATGATTTCCGGTTTTTCCGGATTGCCAAAGTTCAAACAGTTCGTGGCGGCGATAGGCTGCGCGCCGGTGCACGCAACGTTGCGGGCGGCTTCGGCCACGGCGTGCTGCGCACCGACGAAGGGGTCGAGCCAGCACCAGCGCCCGTTGCCATCGGTAGCCAGGGCCAGCGCGCGCGGCGTGCCCTTGATGCGCACCACCGCTGCATCCCCCGCCCCTGGTCCGACCAGCGTGTTCGTGCGCACCATGTAGTCGTACTGCTCGAAAATCCAGCGCTTCGAGGCTACCGCCGGTTCAGCGAGCAGTCGACAGAAGTGTTCCGTCCACCGCGCCGGCTCTGTGTTCGCGTCTGCAGAGAAAGCAAACAGTGTCTCGTCAGTGCGAGGTGGGGGCGGCTGCCGCGGGCGGTCATAGACAGGGCATTGCTCGGCCAGGGCTTTCGCCGGCACTTCGGCAACCACGCGGCCGCGGTCGAGCACTCGCAACAGGCCATCGTCGGTCACCCGTCCGATGACCACCGCATCCAGGCCCCACTTGGCGAAAATGTCCAGCACCTGCTGTTCGCGGCCGGCCTCGGCCACGAGCAACATGCGTTCCTGCGATTCCGAAAGCATGATCTCGTAAGGGGTCAGGCCGGCTTCGCGCTGCGGCACCCGCGCCAGCTCGATTTCGATGCCAGTGCCGCCGCGGGAGGCCATTTCGCAGGTGGAGCAGGTCAGGCCGGCGGCGCCCATGTCCTGAATGGCGACGATGGCGCCGGTGTGCATCGCTTCCAGGCAGGCTTCCAGCAGCAGCTTTTCCAGAAACGGGTCGCCGACCTGCACGTTGGGCCGCTTCGTCTGCGACTCTTCGCTGAATTCAGCCGAAGCGAGCAGCGAGGCGCCGTGGATGCCGTCGCGGCCGGTCTTCGCGCCCACATAGAGGACCGGGTTGCCGGTGCCGCGGGCGCGGGCGAAAAACAGTTCTTCGTGCCGCGCGATGCCCAGCGCGAGCACGTTGACGAGCGGGTTCGAGGAATAGCACGACTCGAACTGCACTTCGCCGCCCACCGTCGGCACACCGAAGCAGTTGCCGTAGAAAGCGATGCCGCGGACGACACCGTCCAGCATGCGCCGGTTCCGTGCTAGCTCGTCCGGGGAAATCTCCTTCTGCGAAGTCTCCTGCGCGCTGCCCATGCGGGAGCGCCAGCTCTCGTCTGCCGCACGAAGCGGGCCGAAGCGCAGCGAATCGAGCACCGCGATGGGTCGCGCACCCATCGTGAAGATGTCCCGCAGGATGCCGCCCACGCCGGTGGCTGCACCCTGAAACGGTTCGACGAAACTCGGATGGTTGTGCGATTCGATCTTGAACACGGCTGCCAAGCCGTCCCCGATGTCCACCACGCCAGCGTTCTCTCCCGGACCTTGCAGCACATGAGGACCGTGGGTGGGCAGGCGCCGCAGATGAATCTTGCTGGACTTGTAGGAGCAGTGTTCGCTCCACATCACCGAGAAAATGCCCAGCTCCGTCAGGTTCGGGTCGCGACCGAGGATTTGGCGGATGCGAGCGAACTCTTCCGGGCTCAGGCCGTGCTGGGCAGCAACGTCAGCGGTGATTTTGCTTTCCGTGTTCAGCATTGGCGTCGGCCGCGGGAAGTGTGCTGTGGCTGCGCGGCCGCTCAAGCGGCGCCGGCACGGGCCAGGGCCGCTACCATCGAGCGCAGCACCACCAGTCCGTCGCTGCTCCCCAGGGCCGCTTCGACGGCGCGCTCCGGATGCGGCATCATGCCCAGCACGTTGCGGCCTTCATTGCAGATGCCGGCGATGTTGGCGAGCGAGCCGTTCGGATTCGCTTCCGGCAGAATCCGGCCCTCGGCGGTGGCGTAGCGGAAGACGATGCGATCTTCGCGTTCCAGCCTGCGCAGCGTTTCGCTGTCGCAGTAGTAATTCCCTTCGCTGTGTGCAATGGGCACACGCAGCACCTGACCGGGTTGCGCCGCCAGGGTGAACGGGGTGTTCGTCGTTTCGACGCGGAGATAGACCGGCCGGCAGACAAACCGCAGGCCCACATTGCGCAACATCGCGCCGGGCAGCAGCCCCGCTTCGAGCAGAATCTGGAAGCCGTTGCAGATGCCCAGCACCAGGCCGCCGCCGCGCGCAAAGCGCTCGACCGCGCGCATCACAGGTGAAAATCGAGCAATGGCACCGGTGCGCAGGTAATCGCCGTAGGAAAAACCGCCCGGCAAAATGATCGCATCCACTCCCTGCAAATCTTCCGAGGCGTGCCAGAGCCAGGTGACCGGCTGGCCTAGAACTTCCCCGATGGCATGGTAGGCGTCGTGATCGCAGTTCGAACCGGGAAAAACAACAACGCCAAATTTCATTTCTGCTCCGACTGCATTCTATCACGAATCGCCGGCCGCGCAGGGCGCGCCCGGATGCGAACTCCTGGTGGAGCTGACTTCATGCTTGCGTGGTTCGTTACCGTTTTTTCCAGGAACGCTGCTGTATTGTGAAAGCCAGTGGAACCGAGACCGCGCTTACCTTGGCTGCTGCGGGGTGTGGCCTGTGGGAGTGTCCGTGTGCCGTTAGAGCGATCGATACCCACCGGGCAAGCCGCTAGCTGCGCGGAGACTTCTTGCGACGAGCACCCGCCTTCTGCGCGGGCGAAGCTCGCTTTCGTGTCCGGAGTTTGCGTTTTGCATTTTGCGCTGGAGCCTTCCGCTTTCCGGGATTCGTTTTTCGGCTTTCCATCGCGGTGGGTTTGGACAGGCGGGCGCGGCGCGCCACGGCCCAGCCGGGCTTGTTCACCTGGCGGGCGCGGGCAATGGCCAGCGCGTCAGCGGGAACATCTTCGGTGACCGTGGAGCCAGCGGCAATATAGGCGCCGTTGCCCACCGTGACCGGCGCAACCAGTTCGGTGCCGCTGCCCACGAAGACCCGCTCGCCAATCGTGGTGGGGTGTTTGCGCTCGCCGTCGTAGTTGCAGGTGATGGTGCCGGCACCGATGTTCGTGTGCGGCCCGATGGTGGCATCGCCCAGGTAGCTCAGGTGCATGGCTTTGACCCCTTCAGCCAGAAGGGATTTCTTCACTTCCACGTAGTTGCCCACGCGAGCCCCCGGACGGAGCTCGGCGCCGTCCCGCAGGTGTGCGAACGGTCCCACCCGACAGCCGCGACCGATGCGCGAGCCGGTAATCCGGCAGCTTTGCTGGATGAGCACGTCGTCTTCGACCACCGTGTCCACCAGCACCGTGCCCGTGCCAATCCAGCAATTCGTTCCGACGCGCGTCGTGCCGAGCAGTTGTACCCCGGGTTCGATCACCGTATCGGCGCCGACCTGGACTTCGGGGTCGAGCAGCACCGTTTCGGGCAGATAGATGGTTACGCCGGCAGCCATCACCTCTGCGCACTTCCTCTGGCGGAAGATGCGGTCCACTTCGGCCAGCTCGGCGCGGGTGTTGCAGCCCAGGATTTCCCGTGCATCGCCGATGCGCTCGGCCTGCACAGTGCAACCGCTGCGGTGGAGCAGTTCGATGGCATCGGTCAGGTAGATTTCGCGGTGGACATTCTCTGGCCGCACCTGTTCGAGCGCGGGCCAAAGCTGCGGCAGGGAGAACACATAGATGCTGGAATTGACCTCGCGCAGCGTGCGCTGCTCGGCCGAGAGCGCTTTTTCCTCGACAATCGCCGCTACCGTGCCATCCGGGCTGCGCAGGATGCGGCCGTAGCCCTGTGGCATATCGAGTGTGGCCGTAAGCAAAGTCGCCGCGGCACCGCTGGCCCGGTGCGCGCGCAATAGCATCGCCAGCGACTCCGTTCGAATCAAGGGCGAATCGCCGGGCAGCACGAGCACTTCGTCCACACCCACATTTTCTAGTGTCGGACGGGCCACTAGCAGGGCATGGCCCGTACCCCGTTGCGGCTGCTGCAGGATGGTCTTCGCGCCGAACGGTTCGACGACAGCTCGGACTTCGTCCGCCTGGTGGCCGACCACAACAAACGTCTCTGCAGCCCCGAGCGGCAGGCAGGCCCGCAACACGTGTTCCACCAACGGGCGCCCTCCGGCACGATGCAGCACTTTGGCACGATTGGATTTCAGCCGTGTCCCTTGGCCCGCCGCCAGGATGACGATGGCAAATCGTTCAGAGGGCATCGTGGCTATTGTGAAGCCGGATGCGGGATTTGACAACTGAGCCTGCATGCCCTGCCACCAAAGCCGAACACCGGATCGGGTGCTCCCGTCTGTTGCGGGCTATGGGATAATGCGAGCATGAAGCTTTGCTTCTACTGCGGTGCGGAAAATGCAGCGGAGTCACGCATCTGCTCCTCGTGCCGTCGCCCGTTTTCTGCCGGGACCACCTTCGACCAGCCCGCTCGACCCAAGCTGGCTTGGCAGGCGCTGGCGAGCCTGATCTGCGGGCTGCTGGCCTGGTTCCCTCCGGCAGCGATCGCTGCGATTGTCTTCGGCTATCGAGCGCGGCGGCGCGCTGAAACGGCTGGTCTGGGCGGCGAAGGACTGGCATTGGCAGGACTGATTTTGGGCTACGGAGGATTGCTGCTTTTGCCTCTGCTCGTCTATCTGGGTGCGATTCCGCTGCCTGAATGGCTCCGCCCGGCTGCAGAGCGAAACGAAGCCGCAGCGATTGCCGCTATGCGACAGCTCACCCAGGCCATCTATGCCTACGCAGACAGCTACGGGCAGGCCCCACCCACTCTACAAGCGCTCAGCCCACCCCAACAGGGCTCCCCGAACGCGGAAGCTGCCGGCCTAGTCGAGGCGACGCTGGCAGAAGGTTTCCACTCCGGCTACCGTTTCCGCTACCAGCCATCCGATGTGGATGGCGACGGAAAATTCGATACCTTCACACTTCAGGCCGAGCCGCTCGAGCCCGGCAAGTCGGGCAACCGCTATTTTTTCGTGGATACCAGCGGCGTGCTTCGAGCCGAGTCCGGACGACCGGCCACGGTCTCGAGCCCCCCGGTGCGTCCGTAAAGCGTACGCACTTCCGCCGTGTGAAGTCGGGTGCGTTGGGGAGAGTTGGCCGGCGGAAGCGGGTCGGAAGGGCAAGCCGGCCCAGCCCTGCAATCCCCCGAAGGGATTCCACGACTTGCCCTTCCTCTCGCCTCTTTTAGCGCACATCGGATGCCAGTTTGAAATTATTGAAATAAAAGAGGTTAGTTTTTCCACAGCAGGCAAAAAGGTCATGACCCGTGAAAAATTTGCTCAATCCACTACTTCTGCTGGTTGACCCATCTCAAGCTACGCTTCTGCCAATGCCGCTGACCGTATGGAAAAAGAGAAGTGAAGATGGCTCCTGAAACCCAAAAGGCGTGCCTCGTCTGTTTACCGCTTATTTTTTCAGTAGTGATGGAGTGAAAGCACTACCGAAGACCGTGACCAGCGGATATTTGCCGGCAAGCTGAGACGCTATACCAGGGTGACCAGTTTTTCTGTATCCGGGATTTCCGGACGGAAGGGAGCTTCGGGGATGGGCACCTGTTCCGGCACGCGGTAGCGCGCGTTGTGGCCGTTGGAGAAATCCAGATACAGTTTGCCTCGCAGCAGCCATTCAGGGAAATGTCCGAAGCGCATCAGTGGATATTTCATGGCCGGACCGAACAGGCGGCGACCCAGGAAGTAGTAGTAGAACGGCACGCCCATGCTGAACAGCCACTGCATTTTGGGCGAGCGGCGGAAGAAGTCCAGGTTGTAGCGCCAGCAGG
>JBBIQG010000006.1:0-213032 GCA_037442425.1 Acidobacteriota bacterium
ACGGGCAAGAAAAAGCGCTTTCAAAATTCGATGGTCAACCATCGTTGGCCGAATGAAAAGCATTCATCCCCTAGAAAATCTCCGCAGGAGGCTCTCGGTTCCCATCCAAGGGCAAATGAAAGTCGCCTTGAAATTGCCTTCCCTCGCATGGGCGTGGGAGCCGAACATGCGGTGCGCGGGGCAGCGTGGCGGTTCGGCGCTCCCGGCCTCGTGGTGGGCACCGCATTCGCCATCCGCCGGTGCAAAAGCTGCGGCGGGAGTACAGTTGAGCAACCACCGTTGAGCGCTGCAGCGGCTGATATGTCGCAAGAGCAGGTCCGGTCGGGTCGTTTCGAACCGATCGCAATCCGGCATTTACCTCCAGAGGCGGTCGCGGTCCCAGCCGGAGCGCCGAACCGCTTTGTAGTGGCGACGGAAGGCTTCGAGCCAAAGTTTGTGTTCCGGCCAGTGAGGATGTTTTTCACGGATCCGGTTCAACATCTGGGGATCGTCGATGCGTCGAAGTGCTTCCAGTGCCCAGCCGAAACCATCCACGGCAATGTCATTGATTCCGGTAAGCTTGCCGAGAAACCTGTTTACGTTCCGAATCCTTTCAGGCTCATAGGCCATCTGCCTGATCGGGTTTTCTGAAAACCGGCTGTCGTAAATCCAGACCATAAACCCGCGCTCCAAGTCGTTATAGAGCAAAGGAATGGGAATGAACACCGCCCGCTGGCATTCTTTGCAGAAAACCACGTTGATTAGGCCTTCGAGAAGTTGTCGGCAGAGTTCCGGATCGCCGGTGTTCACCGATTCGAACAAAGTGACTTCGAAACTTTCACCGCAACTGCAGGTGTACGATTTCCGAAATGCGCTGGACATGGAATCCTCGCTTTGCGCCGAGCCACAAAGTCATGGATGGATGCCGAACTGACTGCAGAGACGTTGGAAGGCATCTGCTTTGTCGAACTGCGCGCGGGCGGGTGCCGACAGGTAATTCCGCAGCCAGACGCATTCGGTGAGCGGGAATCCCAGCTTCTGCAAGTTCCACAAAACGCTCGCGCGAGTCGCTTCACTGTGCTTGCCGTGTGGACGACCTGCGTCAGTTGAGCCAAGTACAGAGCACGACGCTTTGGAATAATGACCAAATTCCCAAACACATCGCCGTAAAAAAACTTTTTTCATGATGCACTCCTCGGGCGAGGAAACAGGTCAGAAAGCCAGTACGCGGGAAGAACGGGAAAGGTGGCTCGAGGCAGGAACGTCCTTATTGCGCTCGGCGCGCCCTATCGTTCCCGTATCCGGGCTGGCTTTGCCACCTTGCCGACGTCAGGCAGGTTGGCGGGCGGTCATCGGGCCAGTTCCCTCGCGCCTCTCTCGATAGCTGCTTTCTTTTACAAAAAATTTTTTCTTTTGTCAATAGAGAAAAGTGCCGAAACAGCGGCGGCTCCGAACGGCTCCCGAGCAAGCCGCACCCGCAGGGCAGGGGCGATCGAGGTCAGCGGGAGTAGGTGTAGAAACCGCGGCCGGACTTGCGGCCCAGCCATCCCGCAGCCACCATTTTGCGCAGCAGCGGACAGGGACGGTATTTGGGGTCGCCGAAGCCGGCATGCAACACTTCGAGGATGTTCAAGCAGACGTCGAGTCCAATCAGGTCCGCCAGAGCCAGCGGCCCCATCGGGTGATTCATCCCGAGCTTCATGACTTCGTCGACGGCCTCCGGGGTGGCCACGCCTTCCTGCACACAGTAGGCTGCTTCGTTGATCATCGGCATCAGCACGCGGTTGCTGACGAAACCCGGGGCGTCGTTCACCGCCACGGGGGTTTTCTCGAGTTTGCGTGCCAGCCCCATGGTGAGCGTGAACGTTTCTTCGCTGGTCTGCAAACCCCGGATGACCTCGACGAGCACCATTACCGGTACCGGATTCATGAAATGCATACCAATGAAGCGATCCGGGCGCGTCGTCGCAGCAGCGAGTGCCGTGATGGAAATCGAGGACGTGTTCGAGGCGAGCACAACTTCCGGGCGAACCACCGCATCCACGGCCCGGAGGACCTCCGTTTTCATCTGCAAATTTTCGGGCACGGCCTCGACGACGAAATCGGCCGCGGCCAGTGTGTCGAGTTCGGTGACCGGACGGATGCGGGCGAGGATTTTCGGCTTGTCGGCTTCGGCGACTTTGCCCTTTTTCACTTCGCGGTCGAGATTGTTGGCGATGGTATCGAACGCGCGATCCAGAAACCGTTGCTCGATATCGCGCAGAATGACGTGATAGCCGAACTTGGCAAAGACGTGCGCGATGCCGTTGCCCATCGTGCCCGCACCGAGCACGCCAACGGTCTGGACATCTGCGAGATTCATGACGCCTCCATCAGAATTGCGCGGCGCAGAGAATCAATCACAGCCGGCGCGCGCGGTCAAGGTTCGGCGGGAGGTGCTCCGTCCGGCTCGCTGGCAAGGAAAGCAGCCGCTGCTTCGCGGGCAGCCGCCCAATCTTCCTTGCGGACCAGAATCTCGTAGGGAAACTGGTGAAAATACAGAAGCTGATGGCGCGTCAGATGGCGCGGGATGTGTGCGATGCCGGAATTTTCCAAAGCTTCGCACAACGCCGTGAACATCACTGGGTCATGGCCCTGCCAGAGCCGGACGGCCGCTTCCGAGTCTGCCCCTTGCGTCGGCGCGGCGGGCGGCAGCTCACCTACCAGCTCCACGCCGCACTCGGCGCAGCGAGTGAAACCATCACGATACTCGGCTTTGCAGACGGGACAGAACACGGTTCTCGAAATTGGCGTCAGCGGATACAGCCCCGTTCCTCGGAAACCAACCGAACCCGTTGGGAACCCCGAGCCCGGGGCTGAACTCTTATCACACAGTTCGGACTGTTGCTCGAGCGTCAACGCTCGACGGCAAGCGCAACAGCGTTGCCGCCGCCCAGGCACAGGGCCGCGATGCCGCGCTTGGCGTTGCGCCGCTGGAGCTCGTAGAGCAGCGTGACCAGGATGCGCGCGCCCGAGGCTCCGATGGGATGGCCAATAGCAACTGCGCCGCCGTTGACATTGACCTTTTCTGGGTCGAGCCGCAGCTCACGAATCACCGCCAGCGCCTGCACGGCAAAGGCTTCGTTCAGCTCGACCAGGTCGACATCCCGGTCGCGGTCCCAGCCGGTCTTCTTCAGCAGCTTTTCGACGGCTTCGACCGGGGCCATCATCACCCACTTCGGCTCGACGCCACTGACGGCTTGGGCGACGATCCGCGCCATGGGCTCCTTGCCCAGCTTGGCAGCCACGCGCTCACTGGTGACGACCACCGCCGCGGCGCCGTCGTTGGTTCCCGGAGCGTTGCCGGCGGTCACGGTGCCGTCTTTTTTGAACACGGGCTTCAGTCGAGCCAGCGCCTCGAGCGAAGTGTCTTCGCGCGGAGATTCGTCCACCTTGATCACCTGCGGTGGACCTTTCTTCTGCGGGACTTCGACGGGCAGGATTTGCGATTCGAAATAGCAGGACTTGATAGCGTGGACGGCTTTGCGATGACTGGCCAGCGCGAACTCATCCTGTTCCTGACGGGAGATGTTGTATTTTTCGGCGACCAGCTCGGCGGTCATGCCCATGTGGAAGTCGTTGTACTTGTCCCACAATCCATCCCAGATCATCGAGTCGATCAGTTGCGCATGACCGAGCCGGTAGCCACTGCGGGCACCCGTCAGAAGATACGGACAATTCGACATGGATTCCATGCCGCCCGCAACGACAATGTCTACCTCGCCGAGTTGCACACCCTGCGCCGCCAAACCAACCGCTTTCAGTCCCGAGCCACAGACTTTGTTGATCGTCATCGCGGCGACACGATGATGCAGTCCGCCGCCCAGGCCCGCCTGCCGCGCCGGATTCTGTCCCAACCCGGCCTGGACGACGTTGCCCATGATGATTTCATCCACCTGCTCGGGCGCGATCCCAGCTCGGCGGACCACTTCTGCGACAACCTTGGCGCCAAGCTCGACAGCCGAAAACGAGGAAAGCCCGCCCATGAACTTGCCGACCGGGGTGCGGACGGCACTCAGAATGACTGGATTTTCCATGATGACTGCTCCCCTTCCGGTGTGTGGTCGGACGCTGGCGACAACAACGACTCAGTATAGGCGCTAAAGCCGGCAGCGGTCAATTTTGCGAACGATCCGGGAACGAAAGGTACGTTGCTGAACCATTTGCATGAAACACTTCAAAACTTATTCGTAGTATTGACTCCAAATCCATTCCGAGAGGGTGTCTAGGTGGTTTCAGTGCGACGCAGAAGGAAGCAAAACGAGACAGGGTAGGAATGGGCGTCAAGAAATTGCATGCCAAAGGGATTCAGAGAGAACAAGTCGAGTAATGAAGCGTCAATTCAACTAGCTCAGATGAGCAAATCATGTCGTTCTACATTTATGTTCTTTTAAAACAAGTGGATACAAAAACTTGAAAATGTTAGTTTAA
The DNA here is from genome assembly GCA_037442425.1 of Acidobacteriota bacterium. Lineage (GTDB taxonomy): Bacteria > Acidobacteriota > Terriglobia > Acidiferrales > UBA7541 > DSGC01. Next base: position 4,450 of record JBBIQG010000006.1, read on the forward strand.
CATGCTAAATTTTATTTAGCGTATATATGGAAGCATGGAACAAATCGGCTTTCACAGGCATCAAAATAAAAGGCAGATGGAGCAGGAAATGCAAAGCTGAATGAGGAGTAGGTCGAGGAGGCAAGATGAGCGAGACGAAAGTCCGGGTACCCGAACAGCTCCCCATTCTTCCGGTTCGGGATACAGTGCTTTTTCCGGGGTCGATGTTGCCGCTGACCGTGGGTCGGGAGAGTTCCCTGCGGTTGATCGAGTCACTTACCGGTGATGAGAAGCTGATCGGTGTGGTTGCGCAATTGGACGCGCGGGTAGAAGACCCGACCGGCAGCGACCTGCACACTGTAGGCACACTGGGTCGGGTGCACAAGATTGTGCGGGTACCGAACGGGAACTTGGTGGTGTTCCTGGAGGGGTTGGAGCGCATTCGAGTCGTGGAATTTTTGGCGTTGCGACCTTTTCTTCGCGCACGCGTCGAAGCGGTGCCAGTGGTCCAGGATGTCGAGGGAGCAGAGCTGCTGGCTTTGCACCGGAACGCGCAGGACCTGTTCCGGGATGTGGTGGCGCGTTCGCCGCAACTGTCGGACGAGCTGCAGGCCATTGCGATGAACATCTCGGATGCTTCGCAACTGGCCGATTTCATTGCCGGGAACCTGCCTTCGCTGCCGACGGTGAAGCGGCAGGAGTTGTTGGAAACACCGAGCGTGCGGAAGCGCCTGGAGACTCTGATTGTCGAGCTGAGCAAAGAGCTCGAAGTCCTGCAACTGCGCAGCAAGATTCAGGAACAGGTGCAGGAGCAGGTGAGTCAGAACCAGCGGGAGTACCTGCTGCGCGAGCAGATGAAAGCCATCCAGAAGGAACTGGGTGAAACGGACCTGGAAACGGAGCTGGAAGAGCTGCGCAAGAAGATCGAAGAGTCCGGGATGCCGGTCGAAGCACGCAAGGAATGCGAGCGAGAACTGAAACGACTGGAGCGGATGACGCCGGCTTCGGCCGAGTACATGGTGGCGCGGACGTATCTGGACTGGATGACGTCACTGCCGTGGACCAAATCGTCCGGCACGGAAGAGATCGACATGGCCAAGGCGCGGCAGATTCTCGATGAAGACCACTACGACCTGGAAAAGGTCAAGGAACGGATTCTCGAGTATCTGGCGGTCAAGAAACTCCGGCCGGGGATGAAGGGACCGATTTTGTGCTTCCTCGGGCCACCCGGGGTGGGCAAGACCTCGCTCGGGAAATCCATCGCGCGGGCGCTGGGACGGAAGTTTGTGCGCATTTCGCTCGGCGGGATGCACGACGAAGCGGAAATTCGCGGTCACCGGCGGACTTACATCGGAGCACTGCCCGGGCAGATTATTCAGGGGATTCGCCGGGCAGAAACGAACGACCCGGTGTTCATGCTCGATGAGGTGGACAAGCTCGGTCGCGACTTCCGCGGCGACCCGGCCGCAGCGCTGATGGAAGTACTCGACCCGGAGCAGAACGCGCAGTTCCGGGACCACTACCTCGATGTGCCGTTCGATCTTTCTCGCGTGATGTTCATCGCCACGGCGAACTGGATGGATCCCATTCCAGAGCCGTTGCGAGACCGGATGGAAATCATCGAGCTGCCCGGTTACACCGAGGAAGAAAAGATTCACATCGCGAATCGCTACCTCGTTCCGAAGCAGGCCGAAGAACATGGCATGAAGCTCGGTGAACAGATCGAATTCACCGATGAGGGTCTGCGGGAAATCATCCACAGCTACACCCGCGAGGCTGGGGTACGGAACCTGGAACGGAACATTGCTACGGTCATCCGCAAACACGCGCGACAGCTCGCCGAAGGCAAGAACGAGAAGCTGCTCGTGACGCCCGCGGTCGTGCGCGAGATGCTGGGGGTGCCGCGGTTCCGCGTCGAGCACGAGGTAGAAGAACGTGTCCGGCGGCCCGGTGTTTCTGTGGGTCTGGTGTGGACACCGGCGGGCGGCGACATTGTGTTCATCGAGGCGAGCCGGATGCGCGGAGGCAAGCAGTTCACCATGACCGGACACCTGGGCGAGGTGATGCAGGAGTCGCTGCGGGCCGCGTTGAGCTGGGTGCGCGCCAACGCCGAACGCTATGGAATCCACCCGGACTTCTTCCGCCGGGAAGACATCCACGTCCACGTGCCGGCCGGAGCCATCCCGAAGGATGGTCCTTCGGCAGGGGTAGCCATGGTCACGGCGCTGGTGAGCCTGCTGAGCGGGCGGCGCGTGCGACCGCGGGTGGCCATGACGGGCGAGATTTCCCTTTCCGGCGTGGTACTGCCGGTCGGCGGCATCAAGGAGAAAGTGCTGGGTGCCAAGCGCGCCGGTATCCGCGAAATCATCCTACCCGCGCAGAACGAGCCGAATGTGAAGGAAGACCTGCAGCCACATATGCTGGAAGGTCTGCAGATTCATTACGTGCGCACTCTCGACGAAGTGCTCGATCTCGCGCTGGAGAAGGCCAGTACCGAACGGCCGGCGCCAGCCCCGAAGCCGACCCAACGCGAGCAGCCGGCGGCACCGCTCCAATGAAAGACGGATGTTGCCTGGTCAGAGCACTCCGTTCAAAGGCCCGGCCCATGGGCCGGGCCTTTTCCTTTCCGTGCGCTTCCCCAGACTTGCACGGATGTCCGGATTCACGTAGAGGTGATTGGGCATGGAGCTGAACCGCAGACAACTGGCACGGCTCGCCCAGCAGGCAGCGAACACACTGGTCGGAGCGCTGGAACACAAAGGCCTGGTCGCGCGCTTTGCTGAAGGATACATCGAGGCTGCAAAGCGTCCGGAGCTGAAGGCAAACACGGAACAGTACGGGGAGACACTGGGGGCATTGCGGCGCGAGGCGCTGCTCTGCATGCTGCTCCATGTGGAGGCAGTGCTGCCGCGGTACCTACCCAATCCGAAGCGCAGAGCGCATCGCAACTTCACCGCAGCACAGGCTATAAAGATTTTCCGTGAAAGCCTGCTGGAGGAGCTGGCCCGCACCTGCCGCTGGAACCCGAATGAGGTTTTTGAGTTCCGCCGCGACCTGGCTATCTACGAAAGTCTGACGGCCCGACGAGCAGCGATTCCTCGCACCGAGAGCCGCCCGAGGGAAGCGGGCGGGCCGTTTGCGGACCGCTGTGCGCTGCTGCTGGACCCTTCGATGCTCGAACGAGCCCGTGCAGCGGCGACTCGGTTCCGGGGCCAGTTGATGCGACTCGCCACCCGGGCGCTGCGAGAAGTGTTCCAAACGAAACGTCGAAGCTGAACGGGAGCTTCGAGGCAGCGGGCTCCTTCTGCTATGCTGCGCACAAGATGGTGACCGTATTTTACCTGCTGGCTGGCGTTCAGGTTCTGCTCGGGCTATACGGGTTATGGCAGGTGCTTGCCTGGTGGCGGCGCGTGCGTCAGGCCATTCAGATGCCTGCCGGACTGTACACGCCCAGTGCGGCACTGATCTGCCCGCTAAAAGGCCTCGAACCCCACTTGGAAGCCAACCTGAAGGCTTTGGCCACACAGGATTATCCGGATTATGAATTGGTGCTCGTACTGGCGAGCGCGCACGACCCAGCCTATCCGATGGCGCGCCAGATTGCCGAGACCAGCCAGCGGCGCGTGCAAATCGTGCTGGCCGGGGAACCGAGTGGCTGCAGCGAAAAGGTGAACAACCTGCGGGCAGCGGTCGAGCAACTCGGGCCGGACTGCAGCGTGTTGGTGTTTGCCGATTCAGATGGACGGCCGGGGCGGCGCTGGCTTGCGCAGATGGTGGCGCCGTTGGCAGACCCAAAAGTGGGCGCGACGACCACGTTTCGCTGGCTGCTGCCCGGCAGCGGATTCTGGAGCGCGCTCGGGGCAGCCTGGAACACCTCGATTCTCTCCCTGCTGGGTACACCGGAGCAGAACTTCTGCTGGGGCGGTGGCACCGCGCTGCGCCGCGAGGTATTCGAGCGTGCGCGAGTGCTGGAGTTCTGGCGTGGTGCGGCAAGTGACGACTGGGCCCTGACCCGTGCTCTGCGTGCGGCCAGACTGCAGATTGTTTTCCTGCCTCAGTGTCTGGTGTCGTCTGCGGTGCAGTTCACGCTGCCGTCACTGCTGGAGTTCGCTCGCCGGCAAGTGGTGCTGACACGAGTCTATGCGCCCGGTCTGTGGTTCAGAGCCCTGCTGCTGCATGGCTGTTATACGGTAACCGTACTGTTGGGGCTGGGGGTGCTGGTGGCACGTGCGGCCCAGGGTGGGACGGCACTACACATCGCGCTGCTGGTGCTGCTCGTGTTGTTGCTGAGCGCACTCCGCGGATTGGTGCGGTTGCTGGCGGTTGCCGAGGCACTCCACAGCGAACAACCCCAACTGCTGCAGCAGGGATGGGTCTGGACCTTTCTCGCGCCCGTGGTGCCGCTGCTGTATACCTGGAACCTGCTCGAGGCAACCGCCAGCCGACGGATTCGGTGGCGGGGGTACACCTACGAGCTCATCTCGCCAAACCAGACGCGAATCGTGGCACGCTGAACCGACTCAATCCAAAATCGAAGACAGGAACGGATAGTGGTCGGCCGCACCCATGAAAAACAGCATGGGGAATGACAGCCAAAAATTTACCTTGCTGGCCAGATAGACGCGGCGGGCCAGCCGAGGGGCCTCCGGCGGCATCAATTTCCCCTCGCGAACGGCGGCTTCGGTCCACTGAATGAGCCGCTTCTGTGCACGCCAGATGATGCCCCACACGTTCAGCAGCATGATCAGTCCCAATCCGCCGCCGACGCCGATCGAAAGCATCGCGTTGCTGGCCATCGGGTGAGCAAGCAGGGAAAGCACCAACCAAGAGCTGGCTACCACGATGAACCCGATCAGCAGGGCCAGCACCCAGCCGTTGTTCAGTGCACCTTCGGCCGGCTGCAGCAGGAAATGGATGATGGCATAGGCCAGTAGCCACACCAGCAGCCACCATCCCAGCCAGCGCCACAGCAGGCCTGGTTCGCCGGCATTGGTTGCGGCGAGCTTCAAAATGATCATGTAATAGCGCAAGCCTGCGAGCACGGTAACGACACCAGCCCAACGGAAAAACCACATCAGTCTGGGCATGAACGCAGCGAAAACACGATTGCGGAAGTCGCTCTCCAGCCCTTTCATGACCGGCGTGGAAACAAAATTGAAGTAATAGAGCAGACCCAGCCAGGTGATGCCGGCAACGAAGTGAATCCAACGCAGCACGATCTGTTCATGGCTGGTCGCGTCTGCAGGAAAGTTGAATCGGACCTGAGACAACAGCAGGTAGACGAACGCATCGGCAACGGGCATAGGCACCTCCCCAATCGGTGGCCGTCATGATACCACGCCGACAGGAGCCGTACACCCTGACCCCGACAGGACTGAGGCGGTGAAAACGGCCGTCAACAAGTCAGGTCGAGCAGGTGACAGCGCAACCCCCTGCACGCGGTAGAAGCAAGGGCTTGGTCGTCGAACGCACCAAGATCTGGACTGCGGAGCACCGAGAGGCCCGGCCGCTGGGGTGGTTTGCAAAACTGGAATGCTCAATCGTGCAAACGAATGTCCGGCTCTGAACGGAACAGTATGCAAAACAAGCCCGGCTCAGCGCCGCACGCGGGCATACTGTTCTGCGATGGCGTCCCAGTTGACCACGTTCCACCACGCTTCGATGTAGTCCGCGCGGCGGTTCTGATACTTCAGGTAGTAGGCATGCTCCCAGACGTCGAGGCCCAGAATCGGTTGGCCGCCTTCCATAATCGGGTTGTCCTGATTCGGCGTGGAATCCACGATGAGCTTGCCATCCTTCAGGAACAACCAGGCCCAGCCGGAGCCGAAGCGATTCAGGGCTGCGGCGGAAAATTTTGATTTGAACTCGGCGAAGGAGCCGAAGGTTCTCTGGATAGCGTCCGCCAGATTGCCCCGGGGCTCGCCGCCACCGCCCTTCTTCATGATTTGCCAGAACAGACTGTGATTCCAGTGTCCGCCACCGTTGTTACGCACCGCCGTGCGGATGGACTCCGGCAGACGATTCAAGTCGGCCAGGAGCTGCTCGAGCGGCAAGCGCTGGAGATCGGGATGGGCCTCGAGGGCCTTGTTCAGGTTGTTCACATAGGCGGCATGGTGTTTGCCGTGGTGAATTTCCATCGTTCGAGCGTCAATGTACGGTTCCAGTGCGTCGAACGGATAGGGGAGTGGGGGAAGTTCGTGTGCCACGAAGACCTCCTGCTGCAAACGTAAAGTTGGCGGGAACAGCTCGATCGGCTGTTGTCAGCGCCACTGATTGGAACGCAACAGTATACCGCTGGCGCGGGAGTGTCTCAACTCGTCTGACGTCGAGCTAGGGCAGCGCGGGCGGCTGGATGGGATATTCCACGTTCAATGCGCGCAGAAACGCCAGCAGGTCGCTGCGCTCCTGTGGGGTGAGTTTCACCGGCTGGAGGTTCGCGGTGTCTAGATGTGGATTCGGAATGCCGCCGGCGAGCATCAGGTCCACGGCTTTTTCGAGCGAATCTACGCTGCCGTCGTGGAAGAAGTGCGTGCGGCGAGCCACGTCGATCAGCGTGGGGGTTTTGAAAGCGCCGATATCGCGTTCCTGTCCGGTAACGGCAAAGCGGCCTTTGTCGGACATCTCCTTTTTGCGCGGGTCCCAGCCGATGCCGATGTTGTGATACTGCAGGTCGGTGAGCAGCACGCCATCGTGGCAATTCGTGCAGCGGGCTTTGCCGCTGAAGATCTCCCAGCCGCGACGAGCTTCCTCGCTCAACGCAGAAGTGTCGCCTTGACGGAAACGAACCCAGGGGGAATCGGCAGGAATGACGATCGTGCGTTCGAAAGCAGCAATCGCCTGCACGACGGTGTCGGCCGTGCAGCCCACGCCGGGGAAAACAGAGCGGAACTGGCGCGCGTAGCCCGGGATCGCCATCAAGTTGCGGCAGATGTCTTCCGTGCTGGGACGATCGTCGCGTCCAGAGACGCCCATGTTGCCGCCGGTCCAGGCAGCCTTGGCCTGCGCTTCGAGCGAGCCACTGCGGCCATCCCAGTAAAACTCGGTGTGATAGCCGATGTTCCACAGCGTCGGGCTGCGGCGCGGCAGGGAAACGTTGTAAGCGCCGACGGCTTTCGGCAGGCCATCGGTGAGTCCGTACTCTTGCAGGTGACAGGAGTAGCAGGAGCGAGAGCCATCGCCGGACAGCCGCGCGTCGTAGTACAGCTGACGGCCTAGTTCGACCTTGGCCCGCGTCATCGGATTGTCGGCCGGGACCGGCATCGCGGCATAGCCTGGAACTTCGGGCCACTGCACGGGCTCTTCGGGTTCGCGGGTGGATTCGCGTCGGCAGGCCACGGAAAACACGAGCAAGGCCAGCACCAGCAAACGGAACTTTGCAGACGCGCGAGCCATCGGGATCATGGTCAGCCTCCCAGCGATAATCTTTTTCAGCCTATGCAATTTCCTGGAAGGTTGTCAATCCATTCGGGGGAGAAAAACTCGGCTTCTGCTGAGAACGTTCTTCAGCGCGGAATTCAGCGATCCGGCTGCTGGTGCAGGCGCAGCGCGTGACGGGCATGCTCGGCAATCACCGGATCCTCGCTGTCCGCCAAGCGGGCGAGCAAAGCTACGATGCGATGCGCGACTGCATCGTTTTCTGATCCGTGGCGTTCGGACACGGACCGGGCACGGCGACGCGCCAACCAGTTCCCCAGCGCCACGCAAGCATTCCGCACCAGCCCTTGCCAGCGCGCACGACGAACCGCACTGCCACGAAACAGCTCACGAAACTCGGCCTCGGTCAAACCCAGCAGCCATTCCAGCTCCGGCGAGAACAGCGACCGTGCTTCGGCACCGGCCGCTGCCGGTAGCTCACGCGGAGCGAACTCGGCCAAAGACGTCACCGGAGCCTTGCGATTCCAGGGACAGACGTCTTGACAGATGTCGCAGCCGAAGACGTGGCGTCCCATGGCGGCGCGAAACTCTTCTGGAATTTCTCCGCGAAGTTCAATGGTCAGATACGAAATGCAGCGGCGCGGGTCGAGCAGATACGGAGCGATGAGGGCTGCCGTGGGACAGGCTTCGAGGCACAGCGTGCATTGGCCACACAGATCGGGCGGAGGCCCATCGGCAGGGAGCGTGGAGGCGAGCTCCAGCGTGGTCAGGATGACGCCGAGGAAGAGCCAAGAGCCAAGTTGCTCGTGAATCAAACAGGTGTTTTTCGCCAGCCAGCCGAGACCGGCGCAGCGGGCAGCGATTCGTTCCACGATGGGACCGGTATCCACATACCAGCGAGCAGTAAATGGCACAGGCAGATGGGCATGCATGGCCTCGAGCAAGGCTTGCAGGCGCCGGCCGAGCACATGGTGGTAATCTTCGCCCCAGGCGTAGCGAGAGATCCAGCCGCGCGGAACTTCTTCTTCCGGCAGCACTTCCGTCGAATAAGCGCGATCGGTGTTGTAGTTCAGCGCACAGACGATGATGCTACGCGCGCCCGGCAGGACAAGCGCGGGGTCGCGCCGTCGCGGGTCCTGCAGGTAACGCATCTGGCCAGCAAAGCCGCGGGCGAGCCATTGTTCCAGCGATGCCGCTTCAGCCCGATAGGCCTCGACGCTTGACACTCCACAAAGATCGAACCCGACAGCACGTGCCCGGCGGACAACCCAGGCAGTCTGCTCTGCGATGTCCATGGCGAAATTCTACCGCCGTGCGGAAACAGAACCGTGGGGAAACTGGCCGCTGGCCGTATGGGCTGCTAGAATGCATACAGATGGCAGACTGGCGACAGATTCAAGCGCGGATTCGCCGAGCCAAAGCGAGCAAGGACCCGCTCGGGCAGCTCACTTCGCTGTACGAGAAATTTCACGACGCGATGGTGGCTTACGAGCTGGGCGCTCTGAAAGAAGCGGCCGGCGACCGCGGCGAGGCAGCGCGATGGTACGCCATTGCCGCTGAACGGTTCCGGCGCTCCGATTGGAAACAGAAAGCACAAACAGCACTGGAACGATTGGCGGGCAACGGAACTGGGGTCGAGTCGGAACGAGCATTCACTGTGGAGGCGACGGCCGAAGAAGCGACCCACGCAACTGCCGCGCAACCCGTTGCAGGAGTTGCCGAAACAGCGCCCACAGAAGAGTTGCTTTCCCCGGAAACAAGGGAAGTAGAACCCTCCCGAGCACCAGAACGGAAAAAACGCCGACGGGGCCGGCGCGGCGGACGAAGGCATCGCAAGAAGCGCGAAGCAACACGTGGAGCAGCGACCAGTGAACCGACTCCAGCCGCGACGCCGACGGTGACCTCGCACGTGCGTCCCGTGCTTCCTACAGCTGTGGCCGAGGAACCGGTTCTGTCGAAACTGGAACGGCGCTATCAGGCACGCACGGGCGAGCCGGCACTAGCTTCCCGTCTGGCCCGCCTGGAATCGAAGCTGCGGCAGTTTCTGGCTGGCGCAGTGATGCCGCTCACGCTGGAAACGGCCGACCAAGCTCCCGTCGGACCCGGTGTGCTGTTGATTTCCGACGCCGACCAGGCAACCCACTACTACGTTGAAGCCTGTGAAAGCCTGCGCGCGGGCATCGAATACTGGTTGCGCAGTGGCCGCAGCGCACGGCAGGCACGCCGCGGCAAAGACGTGCGGACACGGATGGCCGAACAACTCGGCATCACGGAATCGAAACTCGGCGACTACCTGAAACGGAACTGCACGGTGCGATGGCTGCAGTTGGATGAAGGCGCCGCGCAACTGGCGCATTTCGCCATCGCCGTGCTGGAACCTACCCTGAACGAATGAACCCGCGCGGGGAAAAGACCTTCAGCCGGTACAATCGCATCGCCCTTGCGCGGCTGAGGAAAGTTTCAGCCGCCGGGTACGGGCTTGGCTGGGAGGCCTGGACTCGAACCAGGATACTCAGATCCAGAGTCTGATGTCCTACCGATTGGACGACCTCCCAGCCGGCGGGAAACAAATGCGGGTCGTCGAACCGACCCGCGCAATCAATTTACCGGCGCGAGGCCGATTCGTCAACTGCACGGGCCGACGGCACGACGGGTACCAAGCGACCTCCCTTTTCCACGCGAAATTCCTGTCCGCGCCAGCGGAAGCGCCGGCTGGCGAAGCCGGCTAGCCAGATCGGGAAAGCAACAACGTCCCGCAGCGGCGCAAGCCACCAGGAGCGGCGCACAGCCGGGTCGTCCAGCACGCCGACACCGACCGCCCAAACCGAAACATAGCGCAACAGCAGATAAGCAACCAGGTACGCCAGTCCGATGGATGCCGATGGAGCGGCAGCCACGGCGGCGAGCGACCAGGGCAGTCCATAGGTGAACAGCATGCCGGCATAGCCTGCTGGACGCACGTGGCGGAAGCGCACATACCGCATCAGCTCGTGACGCAGGTACTCGCGCCAGTTGGCGGAGGCATACACCATCCAAAACGCAGGCGGGAGGAGTGCAACGCGGTGGCCAGCACGTGCTATGCGGTGGCCGAGCAGAAAATCGTCGAGCTGGTGATGCACCATGGCTTCGAACCCACCGATTTCCGCTAGGCGTTCACGACGGGTCGCCATGGCTGCCCCGTGAATGAACCGGGCACCGCCTTCCAGCCAGATGGCCACCAGTGCTGAAGACCAGAAGTCGTTGCCGACGCCGAGGCAGTCCAGGCGGGAGACGAGCGAGCCATCCACATCGCTGCGGAACAACATCATGGCAGCACCGGTGCGCGAGTCGCCAAAGGCAGCAGCGAAAGCGCGGAGAAATTCCGGCTCAACGCGAACATCGCTATCGGTAATCACCAGCAGGTCGTAGCGGGCTTCGCGGGCCAGCCGGCAGAGCTTGTTGATGCGGTCGTTCACCCCGAGCGGCTCGGCACCGATCAGCAGGCGAACGGGCACGTGAGGGAACTCGCGCATCACCTGCTCGACAACAGGCACGGCTGGGTCATCGGGATCACTGGCACAGAACAGGATTTCGTAAACCGGATAGTCGAGGCGACAGAAGCTGGAAAAATTTTCGTGGGCGTTGCGGTCCAACCCGCGAATGGGCTTCAGCACGCTGATGGGCGGGGTGAACGGGTCGACACGGCGGATAGCGTGCTGGTCACGCGCGAAGCGACGTGCCGCCCACAGCACCAGGATGTAATACACCAGCGGGGCCAGAGCAACGATCAGAATTGCCCAGCGCAGCAACGTCCACACAGCCGTTTTTTCCTCCCAGCGCTTCCCTGCCTCGTTCACATTGTGCGGTCTCGCGGGTTCAGCCGAGCGAGATCAGAGTCACACCAGCGCAAACCAACAGCACACCGAGCCAACGAGTGGGACTGACCTGCTCGCCGAGCAGCCACCATGCGCCGAGCGTGCCGACCACATAGCTGAGCGCGGTGGCAGGTACCGCCCGGCTGAGCGGTTCACGAGCGAGCAGGGCGAGCAGCGAAAAAAACGAAATGGTCATCAGCACAATGCCCGTCCAGAACCAAGGTTGGCGCATCACCCGGACGAGCATGCGCAGGATGGGGCCCGGGCGAAGGCGTTCCACTTCGCCGACACAGCGCAGCGCATGCTTGGTCGCCAGGTGACCGCCGGTACCGGCAAGCACGACGACAGCCAGATAGATCGTCGAAAGCAGGCTCATGGCAGCGTCGTCCGAACATCAGTGCGAGCAACGAGCGCGACCCCGGAACAAATCAGCGCCACACCGAACCATCGCAGCAAACTGACCGGTTCACCCAACACCAACGCTCCCAACAGAGTGACCAGCGCGTAGCCGATGGCCATGCTCGGTTTGACAAAACTGAAATCGGCCCAGGAAAGCACCGTCAGATAGCAGACAAAAAAGAGAAGCTGAAAAGCAATGCCAATCCAGATGTTGCCGCTGGTCAGGATGCGCAGCAGGTGTTCGAACAGGGCGGTGGCCGTCCAGGCGTGCGGATCGCCAATGCGTTTCATGGCCAGGCTGAGAAACAGATTACCGACCGAGGAAAACACCACCAAAGCGAGGATGAGGGCATAGGTGCGCAGATAGAGTCGCGCGGGCCGGCTGGCGTGCGGGAAAGCGGAGCGAGCGGGCATAGGCATCCGCGGCTCAGAAGAGGCGGCTCAACTGACCGGTGAGCCGGAGCAGCTCGAGCTGGGCCTTTTGGCGTTCGAACTGGGCGTCGAGGAATTCACGCCAGCGATGGTGCTCGTCCAGACGGGCCTGTTCGAGTTCACGAAGGCTAGCGCGACCCTCTTCGAAGCGGGACTGGACCAGACGGAGCGATTCCTGGGCGAGTTTCAGTTCCAGACGGGCCACTTCGCCGGCGGCTTCCTGTTCGCGAACGCGGCGCGCTTGCTGACGCACGTTGAGTTCGAGCGCGGCGCGGCGTTGCTGCAGGGCGAGATCGGCTTCGGTCAGTTCACTCTCGGCCAAACGTGTAGCGGCGTTCGTGCGAGCGCTGAAAATCGGGATGGTGATGCGGATGCCCGTATTGACGTTGTGGCGCTCGAAGCGGTTGAAGAAATCGTCGAAATTGTTGAATCGGGAAAGCAGGCTGTACTGGCTGAAGAACTCGAAGGAGGGCCAGGAGCCCTGGCGTTCGCCCTGCAGGCGGAGCTGGCGGGCGCGGCGTTCGTGTTCCGCCTGGCGCAGGTCGAGGTTGTTCTGCATGGCGGCGACGACCAGCTCGGAGACAGGCTGAACGGCTTCGAGCGGGAGCTCATCAGCCGTCACTTCGATGCGGTGCTCCGGGCTGATGCCGGTCAACTGGCGCAGGCGCGCTTCGAGCAGCTCTTCCCGGCCTTCGAGCTGCACCAGGGCCTGCTCGACCCGGGCTTGCAGGAGCTGGGTGCGGGTGACTTCGATGGGCAGTTCGAGGCCCTCGCGGGCGCGGAGCTCCGTGTACTGGACGATACGGGATGCACTGGCCCGCTCGGCACGGAGCAAATCCAGCGCCCGGCGCACCTTGCTCAGCTCGAGATAAACGGAAGCGGTTTCGATGACGATTGCGTCGCGGGTCTGCTCCACTTCCAGACGCTGGATTTCGGCCCGTTCTTCGGCAGCGCGGAGCTGACCGCGGCGCGGGCCATCGAACAGCGTCTGCGTGTACGCCAGGTTGAACACAGAAGGCGCCTGACCGCCGGGTGTGGCCGGCAGGCCGCGGGTCGCGGCGGCGGCTGACCCGACGAACAAGTTCGGCCGGAACTGGGAGCGATTCAGCCCGGCCAGATTTTCCGCAACAGTGTGCTGGATGCGCGCCAGGGCAAGTTCGCGGCTGTTCTGCAACGCCAAGGCGAGCGCCTGGCGGAGCGAGATGCGCTCGATTTTCACTTCGGGTGCCAGTTCAGGTTGCTGTGCCGGGGCGCTTCCCCCGAACAACAGGGCCAGCACCAGGGTCCTCGTCATGCGAATGCGGTTATTCATAGCGCAACGATTCCGTGGGAGGAAGTTTCGCTGCCCGGCTGGCAGGCAGGTAGCCAAAGATGACACCGGTCAGACAGGACGCCAAGAAAGCCACCACCACCGAAAGGCCCGAAATCGGCACCGGCAATCCCTGCGGCACAAAGGTGCGCACCAGAGCGGGTATGCTGACGGCGAGCAGAATGCCGACCACGGCTCCGGAGCCACTGATCAGCAAGGCTTCGAGCAGAAATTGGGAAAGAATTTCGCGGCGGCGCGCCCCGATGGCCTTGCGAATGCCGATTTCGCGAGTGCGCTGCGTGACCGTCACCAGCATGATGTTCATGATGCCGATGCCGCTGATCACCAGCGCGATGAACGCAATCAGCAGCAAAACAATGGTGAGTGTGAGAGAAATCTTCCCGGCTGTTTCGAGCAGCGCCGTCAGATTCTGCGCGCGGTAAGTGGCACCGGGCCGGTGACGGCTGCGCAGGATTTCCTCGACACGCTGGGTCACCCAGGGCACATCTTCCGGACGGGCCGCCTGCGCATAGAGCACACGGATGAAATCCTCTTCCGTGTAATAGTTGAAGACCGGCAGCGGGACGACGACAGATTCTTCCTTGATTTCCGACTGGCCGAAGGTCGAAATGCGTTCGCGGAAGACGCCGACCACGGTGAAGCGCAGCTCGCCCACGCGGAGGTCTTGGCCAATGGGATCTTCATAGGGGAAGGCACGGCGGGCGAGTTCTTCGGTGATCACGCAGACCTTGGCATGCGCGGCGAAATCCTGCGCATCGAGGAAGCGTCCGCGGAGGACCACCAGATTGCGGATGCGCTGAAATTGCTGCGTGACACCGACCAGATCCACGGGACGAACTCCGCCAGGGGTAACCACAGTAGTGGGCAGGTTTCGCGTGCCGGCCACGGCGACGACCTGGGGAATTTGTTGGCGAACCGCTTCCATATCCTCCAGAGTGATTTCGTCGCTGGCAGCCGTGAGAAGTTGTTCCGGGTCTTCTAAGATGCGTTTGGCATAGACGATGTTCGAACCGATGCCTTCGATCTGCGCCATGATGTATTGTTTGCCCGAGAGGGCGATGGTGACCACAAGCACGATGCAGGCGCTGCCGATCACCACACCCAGGGCGGTCAGAAACGCCTTGGTTTTGTTGGCACGGAGTGCGTCGAGTGCCACCTGAATGATTTCGCGGTTGAACATGCCTTCGGAGCCCTCTCGCTGACACCCGGTCGCAGGCGCTGCGACGAGGAATCAATATAACAGACTTGGCGCGCAGCGTCCTTCTGGATGACCTCTTCGAGACCACACCGGCGCCAAGGTTCTGCTATCGTAAAGCAAGGGCCGACCGCAGCGGCCCGTAGAACCGATGACGCAGACAAACCATAGAGGTCGCACGCCGCTTTCCGTGGCGGTCCTGCTCGACCTCTATCTGTATGATGCAGCCGGCGGACATGTGAAGTCGTGGGAACGGCTGGCCGAAGCAGTCACGGCCGACGACGAGGTGGACCTGACCATCTACTCGCTGGGACATCAGGTGAGCTGCATCCCCGTCCACGCGCATGCCCGCCACCAGACGCTGCCGGCCGTAGTGGGCACGGACCGCTTCGGCTTTCTGGACAGAATTGCCGACCACACGGACCTGGCTCCTTTTCACCCTGAGCTGTGGATGCGGCTGGGCCAGCATGACGTGCTGCACACTACCGACGCGTACTTTGCCATGGCACGGACTGCGCTGCGGTTTGCGCGTCGCTACGGACGCGCGCTGGTCACATCGCTGCATACGGACACGCCCGGATACACGCGCGTCTATGCCGCGGAGATCCTGCATCGGCTGTTCGGCACCGGACGGCTGGGGCGCTGGCTGGTGGAAGACCGAAAATTGGCGGAACGTTTCGGGGCACGAAAAGACCGCCGCCTGCAGAACTATCTGCTCCAGTGCGACTGGGTACTGACTTCTTCGCAGGCCTACGCGGGGAGCCGGTCGGTCGTCCTGCCGGCGCAACGAACTTCGGTGCTGCGTCGCGGAATCGACCGGCAGTTGTTCCATCCGGCGCAACGCGACCGCGGCTGGCTGCGGCAGACCTGGGGAATCGACGAGGCAGAAGTCGTCATTTTGTATGTGGGCCGTCTGACGCCTGACAAGAACGTGACGCTGCTAGCACGAGCGGTGCGCCGACTTCTGGAGCGTGGCGAGCGCATCCACGCGGTATTTGCGGGACGAGGGGGACAGGGGGATGCGCTGCGTGAGCTTCTCGGAGAAAAAACCACGCTGACCGGCCCGTTGCCTCAGCCCACCCTGGCGCGACTGTATGCCAGTGCCGACATTTTTGCTCTGCCCTCGGAACTGGAAATTTTCCCCAACGTGGTGCTCGAGGCCATGGCGAGCGGCCTTCCGGCCGTCGTGGCGGCACGGGGCGGGGCAGCTGTTCTGATCGAACGGCCCGGCACAGACGGCATCACGGTGGCCCGCGCGGACGAAGAAGCCTGGTCCGAAACGCTCGGGGCGCTGTGTCGCGACACAGGGTGGCGGCGTGCCATCGGCGCAGTGGCGCGTGCGCGGATGGAACAGCAGTGGCCCAGTTGGCGCGACGTGCTGGTCGAGGATTTGCTACCCATCTGGCGCCGTGTGCACGCGGAACGCTCCCGAGGAGCGTGACAGAGAGCCACCGTTCCGAAGGCGCGCAAAAAACCGTTGCCGGCAAATGCATCGGCAGACTTCCGCGCGATTCGTTCGGCAGCCAGCTAAGCTTCTCCTACGGCCGACTAGAGGTTCCGTTCGATTCGCTGGAGTGCCGTGCGTGCAGAATCGCGTCGGGGGTCGAGCTCAATCGCCGCGCGGTAGCGTTCAGCAGCTTCGCGCGGCCGACCCTGCTTTTCGTAGAGCCGGCCGAGCCATTCGTGGGCGGCGGCGAGCGGGGGCCAGTCATTGCGGCGCGGCGCACGGGCCAGATAGTTCTGCAGGAACTGTTCGGCCTGCTCGAGGCGATCTCCAGCCAGGACGCGTGTGACACCGCGGTAGTAGTCCAAACGGGGATCGGTGGTTTCCAGCGCCTCGGCAGCACGCAGAACGTTTTCCATGGCGGCGGGATCGTTGCGGCTTTCGTAGAACTCGATCACTTCAAGGTAAGGCTCGAGGCGGTCGGGTTGCAGCGCGAGGGCGCGACGATATTCCTGTTCGGCGCGCGCAGGTTCCTTGGCTTCTAACCAGTACGTGGCCCAGCAGAGATGCCCTTCGACGGGGTCCAGGCGTGCGACGGCGCGGCATTGTTCCCGAGCCTTGCCATCGTTGCCCCCGGCGATCCATGGCGCGCGGGCATAGTATTCGGCCAGCGCGCGGCGGGCAGCAATGTTGTTGGGGTCGGTGCGGACGGCTTCTTCGAAGGCAGACTTCGTTCTTCGCGCGTAAGAGAAACTGCGTTCGCGTGAAGCTTTGCGCCCATAAGCACGAGCGAGCCAGTAGTGAAACTCCGAATTGGAGGGCACCAGGGCAACGGCCCGTTCCGCAGCCTGTATGGCGCGGTTGTAGTCGTCGAGTTCGAAATAGGCGCGGGCAAGCCAGTAATGAAATTCTGGATTGTTGGGCTGTTTGGCCAGGGCAGCAGTCAACGTGGCTATGACGGCGTCGTAACGGCCGACTTCGAACTGCTGGCGGGCCGTTTCCAGAGCTTGCTGTGCTGGAACGGCAGGTCCGGCGGCGAGCAGTGCGGCGAGAAGAACGGTGATGGGCCACTTCATGACTGTCTTCGCGGTGTAACGCGCAGGCCGGCCTCCAGGGGTTCGGCGCCGGGCAGCGCGACCAGTTCGCCCTCCTGTAGCCCTTCGCGAATTTCGTAGAACTGCGTGCTAGCCAGGCCAAGACGAACCACGCGGCGCTCCAGCCGACCATCCTGCACGACGAAGACGAAACGCTGGTCGCCTTCGTCATGTACGGCCGGGCGGGGCACAACCAGCACCCGGCTGCGTTCTTCTACTACGATGCGGACATAGACGTTTGTGTTGGGCAGTAGCTCACCAGCCGGATTTTCGATAGAGCAAAGCACCTCACCGACACTGCGGGTGCCACGGGGAACCACCTGTTTGGGGATCGTGGTGGTCAGGCCAAACCAGCGGCGGTTCGGGAGGGCCTCCCAAGTGATTTCGACCCGCTGGCCCACGGCCAACGGACCCAGCTCGGGCTCGTCCACAAAGGCCCGAACGCGGACGCGCGTTAGATCAGCGACTTCGGCGAGCAGGTCGCCCGTGCGGACGTAGTCACCGGCCTTGACCGGCAGCGAATAGACGGTGCCGCTGATGGGGGCCGTCAGTCGCGCCGAACGCAGCTTTTGCTGCCAGGAGCGGATTTCGCTCTGAGCGCGGGCAATCATCTGTTCGGCGCGCTCACGGTCCACCTGGGCCTGTCGGGCGAGCGCATCGCGTTCCTGGTGGAGACGCTGGAGGTCGGCTTCGGCCTGCTCGAGTGCGAGCCGGGCACGGGCGACTTCGTCTTCGGTGGCAGCCTGACGGGTAAGCAAGCGTTCGAGCGCTTCGTGCTCCTGGCGCAGGCGAGTCGTTTCCGCTTCCGCCTTGCGGAGCTCGCTTTCCAGACGAGCCAACCGTTCGGGGGGACCGCCAGCGCGAGCTGAACGAAGCAGTTCCTCGGCCGCAATCAGATCCTGCTGGGCGCGGGCCAGCTCCGCACGGGCTTCGGTGGCGTCCAGCTCTAGCAGGAGTTCACCCTGGCGCATCTTCTGACCCTCAACCGCCACAACGCGCTGGATAAACGTAGGGAACTGCGCGCGCAGCACGACAGGGTCAATCGGCTCGACGCGGCCGTTGCTCGACACCACGGCACTGAGGTCGCGGCGCTCGACGGCGGCAACGACCACTTCCGGCGAGCGGTTACAGGAGGTCAACAGAAGCAGCGCAACAACCAACACCACTGCCGACCTACCGAAGCAATAGACGCGTGCGTGCGCAAGCTGTGTGAACGGCTGCGACATGTCGAGCAAACTCTCCCATTGTAGCAGACCAGTCCCCGAACAACCGCCCGGCAAACAGGATGAGCCAGGCAACAGCCGGTGCGCCGTCCGGGATGATATACTCGTCGCGAGGGCCGTGGAACACCAATGGCCACTGTGTTGGTGATCAGTGCCGACTGGATGCTGCGCTCCGGATTGCGCGCCGAGTTGCGCGAGCAGGGCATCGAGACGCTCGGATTCACGACCGTGGGAGACGCAGCACAGGCCGTGGACACGGAGCACCGGCCCAGCATGATTGTGGTCGATGCCTCGGAATATCCGCTGGCGGCGCGTTGGCGTGCCCGTCTGCACGGACACACGCCGATCCTCGTTGTCGCCTCGGCCCTGGAGCCGGCACCGAAGCTGGAGAATGCGGATCACCTGTTGACGCGTCCAGTGCGCATCGGCGATGTGACTGCCAAAATCCAAAGCCTGCTGAAGGGAATCCCGGCCTGATGTCCCGCGATCCCGCGTTTCCTCCCCAGGGGGTCGAGACCCCAGCAACGCCCGCACCGCGTGTACCGCTGGATGTCCTGTTGGCGCCCGAGCGTGGTTGGTTCCGCGCGCTACGGCATCCGGATTTCCGCTTGTTCTGGCTCGGGAACTTTGTTTCGAACATCGGGACCTGGATGCACAACGTGGCCCAGGGGTGGCTGGTGTTGATGCTGACGAATTCTCCCTGGTGGCTGGGCGTGCTGGGATTTGCGCAGCAACTGCCGGCACTGCTGTTCTCGCTGCCCGGCGGCGTGCTGGCGGACCGAGTGCCCCGACGGCGGCTGCTGTTCACGACGCAGAGTACGATGCTGGTGCTTGCCCTGACCCTGACGGTGCTGGTGTGGCGCGAAGCGGTGACGGTGCCGATCATCATCGTGCTGGCATTTCTTGCGGGCACGACGATGGCACTGAACGCACCCAGCTACCAGGCAGCCCTGCGGGACCTGGTCGAGCCGGAAGACACTCTGAATGCCATCGCCCTGAATTCCATTCAATTCAACACGTCGCGCGTGCTGGGCCCATCGATTGCGGGTTTTCTGATTGCCGCTGTCGGCGTGGCCGCCTGCTTTTTCCTGAACGCGCTCAGCTATCTGGCGTTGCTGTTCGCCATTCTGAAGGTGAAATTTCCAGAGCGGGAAGCGCGGCCGGCCAACTCGTTCCGAGAGGAGCTGGTGGAAGGCTTCCGGTACGTGTGGACCCATCGGGCCATCCTGATGCTCGTGGTCGTGGTGGCCATGGTGAGCATGTTCGGGCTCCCGTACCTGGTCATGATGCCCGCGTTCGCCCGCGATGTGCTGCAGGTGGGTCCGACCGGACTCGGCTATCTGGTGGCGGCGGCAGGCGCCGGCGCGCTGCTCGGCGGGTTGCAACTAGCCGCGTGGAAGTCGCACCGGCGCCGAGGACCGTTGGTGCTTACGGCGGCCATCGTGTTTTTCAGCGCGCTGGTGCTGTTCTGCATTTCTCGGCAGCCACTGCTCTCCGCGTTGTTGTTGGCCGTGGTGGGTGGAGCGATGGTCAGCTCGGTGGCCACGGTGAACAGCTTGATTCAGACCGTCGTACCGGACGGGATTCGCGGGCGCGTGCTGAGTATGCACACGATGGCGTTTCTGGGATTCACGCCCCTGGGCAGCCTGCTGGTCGGAGCCCTGGCGGAGCGGTGGGGACCTCCGACAGCACTGGCTGTTTCGAGCGGGTTCGCGCTCGTGCTGACTGGGGTCATCGCGGTGGTCGCTCCTGAAGTCCGGCGGTTGCAGTGAGGCGGCTGCGCGGGGAGAATGCCTGTGCTAGAATCACGCCGGGATGAGCCAACAGACCAAGCCGGAAACTGCACCGTCACAGAAACCGCAGACGGTGATTCACCGGGTCTGTGTGACGTGCAACAACATGTTCCGGGTCAGCGCAGATCACTACGAAGCGAAGCAATGCCCGAACTGCCACAAGGAGTAGGTTCGGAGGCTCGGCCCCATCGACATGGCGCCCGAGCGCCCTTCGGTTCTTTCGCCAGAAAACCTTTTTTCTAATCCCGCCGCGTACGCGGGCAGCCAGACAGCCGTGCGCGGATCCAGGGAGAAGTTCGCGCAAAGGAGAAATCTGGACGCAGGAGTGGAAGGATGAGAATCTGGAACGAATATGTCACCATCCAGACGAAGAACAAGCGGGAAATTGTGGACTTGACCCCGCGGGTCAGCCAAGCCATCACCAAAGCCGAGGTCATGGAAGGTATCGTGCTGGTGGCCTCGATGCACAACAACGCCGGCGTGTTCGTCGGGCAGGAGGATGAGCCTCTGCACCGCGACCTGCTGGAATGGCTCGAGGGATTGGCCCCCGAACGTGAGGGGTATCAATTCACAAAAGGCGAGAGCAACGCAGGAGCATACTTGAAAAACCTGCTCACAGGACACCAGGTGGCCCTGTCCGTCGAAAATGGCAAGCCGGTGCTGGGGCCATGGCAGAAGGTGTTCTTTGCCGAATTCGACGGCGGACGGCCGAAACGAGTGTTGGTGAAGGTCCTGGGAGAGTAGGCTCCCGGCCTCGGTTGAAACTGACTGTGTGGCAGCAGCGTATCCTGTAGGAGCAGGGTGCAAGAAGGTCCAGCGACGGCGGTCGAACATGATCGAAGCAGATGGACTGACGAAAGTGTTTCAGGATCGGAAGCGCGGGGAAATTCGTGCGGTAGACCAGGTAAGTTTCCGAGCCCTGCCCGGGCAGATCTACGGACTGCTGGGTGCCAACGGTGCCGGGAAAACGACCACACTGCGCATGCTGGCCACCATCCTGCAGCCCACCGAAGGTACGGCCCGCGTCGCTGGCTACGACGTGGTCCAGGAGCCAGAAAAGGTGCGTCAGCACGTGGGGTTTCTTTCCACGGCAACTGCGCTGTACGGACGGCTGACGGCGGAAGAGATGGTGGCCTATTTCGGGCGACTGCACGGTATGGAGGAGAAGGCGCTGCGGGCGCGCATCGAGGAACTGTTTTCCGCGCTGGATATGAATTCGTTTCGCGACCGGCGCTGCGACAAGCTGTCTACGGGAATGAAGCAAAAGGTTTCGATTGCCCGCACCCTGGTGCACGATCCGCCGGTGATGATTTTCGATGAACCGACCGTCGGACTCGATGTCATGACCGCACGAACCATCGTGGGATTCATTCGCGACTGCCGGGCGCGCGGAAAAACAGTCCTCTTTTCGACCCACGTGATGAGCGAAGCCGAAAAACTGTGCGACACCATCGGCATCATCCATAACGGCACGCTGCGGGCCGAGGGTACCCTGGCCGAATTGCAGCGACGGTACAACGAAACCGACCTGGAAGAAATTTTCATTCGGGTCGTCGAGCAACCAGCGTGAACCTGCAAAACGTCAGCATCGTTTTCCGAAAAGAGCTACTGGACACGCTGCGCGACCGGCGCACGTTGATTTCCTCGATCCTGCTCCCGATCTTGCTGTTCCCCTTGCTGTTTCTGGGCTTTGGGACACTCGGATTCATGATCATGACGCGGATTGGACAGGAAAAGCTTGCGGCAGGAATTCGCGGAGCCGAACATGCGCCGACCCTGGCGGCCCGACTGCAAGCGCATCCGGAACTGGTGACGATGGCCGCCGACGAAGATTTCCGCGCAGCGATCCTCGCCAAACGGTTGCGGGCGGTAGTGGAATTCCCTCCGGGTTTCGAGGAACAATTGCGCGCACGCCCGGACGCAGCGCAGAGCGTACTTCTCTACTACAACAGCAGCGACCAGCGCTCCGACGAAGCCGCCGACGACATCGAGGAAACCATTGCCCAGTTTGGCGCGGAACTGGTCCAGCAGCGGGTAGCCACACAGGGATTGCCGGAGAGCATCGGCGAGCCGTTCCGGATTACGAAACAGAACGTCGCCACGGCCGAGCGGGTCGGGGGAAACATCCTGGGGCTGCTGCTGCCCTACTTCATCATTGTTCTGTGCCTGACCGGAGCGATGTATCCCGCGATGGACGTAACCGCTGGCGAGAAAGAACGCGGAACCATCGAAACCATTCTGGCCAGTCCAGTCCGCCGCACAGACCTGGTCTTGGGAAAATTTCTGCTGGTTTTTCTGGTCGCGTCCGTGACAACGGTTCTGGCGATTGCTTCCTTTTCTCTGACCGCGACGCTGGGTGCCGGTCTGCTGGCCAGGGTCAGCGATCGGTTTGTGCTAGCGATCAGCGGAAAAGCGGCGGCCGCGGTGTTTTTCATGGTGCTCCCGCTGGCAGTGACATTCGCCGCCGGTCTGATGGCCATTGCGTTGCTGGCCCGGAATTACCGGGAAGCGCAGACCTATCTCGGGCCACTGCTGTTCGTCGTGATCCTGCCGGCAGTGGCCTCGATGCTGCCGGGTATCGAGCTGACGCCGAAACTGGCGCTGGTGCCGGTGTTGAACGTGGCCCTGGTCGCCAGGGAAATTTTCGTGGGCAACTATCCCTGGATGTTGATTGGAATGATTTTCGGGTCCACCTGCGTTTACGCAGCCTTGGCGCTGTGGGCCGCGGTGCGACAATTTCACCGGGAAGAAGTTCTGTTCCGGTCCTAGAGCCGGAGGCAATTCGTGAAGTTGCGGAATGTTCTGATCGTCTATCGCAAAGAATTGCTGGATATGATGCGCGACCGGCGCACGCTGTACGCCACGCTCGTCTTTCCGCTGGTCCTGTTTCCGGTGTTGACAACGGGATTCGCCAAACTCTCCGAAATGAGCCTGGAGAAAACCCGGCAGGAAGCCCAACGCATCATGTTGCTCGGCGAAGAACACGCCCCGGAGCTGGCCGGACGGATTCGGGCCGAAGAATCGTTCGACGTAGTGGCGCCCGAAGCCAACTTCCGCGAACAAATCAACGAGAAGAAGCTGCGGGCAGCGGTGGAATTCCCACCCGGTTTTCAGGCCAACCTGGAGCAGGGCGCACCGGCACCGGAGATTCGCATCTACCTGTATCAAACCGAGCTGCGCTCGGAAGCGGCTGCCGAACGACTGGAAAGAATCGCGCGAGAATACCTGGAGCAGGTGGTAGGTCGCCGGCTGGCCAGCCGGGGATTTTCCGCAACATTGTTGCAACCGGTCGAGACGCGGCGCGAAGACGTGGCTCGGGCGGAGCAGGTCGCCGGAATGCGGCTCGGGCGGTTGCTGCCGTATTTCATCATCTTGTTGTGTGCCAGCGGGGCGTTGCACCCGGCCATTGACCTGACTGCGGGAGAAAAAGAACGAGGCACGCTGGAGACCTTGCTGGCCAGTGCGGCCCGGCGGATCGAGCTGGTGGCTGGAAAATTCCTCGTGGTCCTGAGCCTTTCCCTGGTCACGACGTTGCTGGCGCTGGGTTCCTTTGCTTACAGCGTCCTCTATCTGCAGCGGAGCGGACCGGAGACCAGCGAAACGTTCACGGTGAGTGCGGGTTCCGCAGTGTTGGTTTTTGCGCTCGTGTTGCCGGTGGCAGTGCTGCTGTCGGGTGTGCTGCTCGCGCTGGCGGTGCTCGCGAAAAGCTACAAGGAGGCACAGAGCTACACCGGCTACGTGATGCTCGGGGTCCTGCTGCCTGCTATCGGCTCGGTGCTGCCCGGAGTGGAAATCAATCCGGTGACCGCGTGGGTGCCGATTTTGAACGTCACGCTGGTCGCACAGGAAATTTTTACCGGTAGCTTTCCCTGGCTGTCCATTGCGCTGGTGCTGATTTCCTCCTGCGTGTACGCGGCCCTGGGTCTGGGGCTGGCGGCATGGCAGTTCAACCGCGAAGAAGTTTTGTTTCGGGCCTAGCTTACAAAAAGAAACCACGGCAGTTTGCTTCCGGAGATCCCGACTCGGGCGACGCTCAGGCCGAACGCGCTTGCTGTGCCTGGGCTAGTCGGGTTGTGATGCGGCGAATGGTTTCGCGCAAGCGGACGGCAAGTTCCGTGATGGTTTCCAGCCGTTGGACGTCGGCTGCCGGGAGCCGGTCCCGACGGGCGAGCAGCAGTTCGGCATTGCCCAGAATGCCGGTGAGCGGATTGTTGACTTCGTGCCGGAGGATTTCGGCGAATTGTTCAGGGGGCCAGCCGAGGTCGTCTCGCAGAGGCACGCGCAGGGGGGCGGGTCGGGCAATCCGACGGAAAACCAGCGCAAAGACCACAGGCAGGTAGTTGCCCACCTGAAGGACAACGTCCACATCGCCGGTTTTGATCCAATCGGCCAATTCGGCCTGACGGGCGGGATCGGTCAACGCGATGACCGGTGCCAGCGAGATGAGCTGTTGCACTGCCTGCACCATCGGGTGATCCCCGGCACAAGCTTCATCGAGAATCACCACCTCCGGGCGCAGGCGTTCGGCCTGCCGGCAAGCCTGCACGAAATCTGTAGCCACAGGCAACTGCAGGGGTCCATCCGGATGCAACAGATGGGCAACCAGTAGATGGCGCAAAGTGGGCTCGGCAACAGCCAGCAGAACGATTCGTCGTGGTGCGCTCATGGCTTCCTCGCTGGGACTGTGGCCGCTTTCACAGACGGGTCAGTCGCGCGGATGGCAGGAGAACTCGCGAGCAGACGGTGCACGGCCAGTGTCAATTCCTCGACCAGGAACGGCTTGGCCAGGTAGGGAATCCGGTGAGTTTTCAAAAACTCTATGGTACGGGGTGCAAGGGTATCTCCCGTGATGAAGAACAGCCGGTTGCGAACGGGACTGCCGGAACGAACCAAAGCTTCGTAAAACGCGTGCCCATCCAGTCGGGGCATGCGCAGGTCGCAGATGACCAGGTCGTAGTCTTGCTGGGAGACACGGTGGAGGCCCTCGCGGCTGTCGAGCACGGCTTCGACCTGGTGGCCCTGTTCGGTAAGGACGTCCACGATGAGCTGGGCGATAGTGGGTTCGTCTTCCACGACCAGAACTCGACGACCGGGAAGAACGCGACATTCCGGACGGACTGGGGACTCAACTCGTGGAGACTGTGGAGTCGCGGTGACAACCGGCAGCTCCACGACAAAGGTCGCACCCTGGCCGGGCGGGGAATCCACGGTAATTTCACCGCCGTGTTCCTGCACGATGCCGTAGGCGATCGAAAGTCCCAGCCCCGTGCCCAGTCCCGGCGGCTTGGTGGTGAAGAACGGATCGAAGATGCGCGAAATCACGTCGGGAGGTATGCCGGGGCCATCGTCGGCCACTTCGAGCGCGATGCGGGTGCCCGGGGCACGACGGGTGCGAATCCAGATATTGCCACTGCCGCGGGCCATCTGCAGAGCCTGCTCGGCGTTGACCACGAGGTTCAGGATCACCTGCTGGAGCTGGTGGGCATCGGCAAGGGTGCGCGGCAGCTCAGGGTCGAGCTCGAGCGAGACCTGGATGTTTTTCACCTTCAATTCGTAGCTGCGCAGCGCCAGGGTGCGTTCGACGATTTCGTTCAAGTCCACGAGCCGGCGTTCCGGCTTGGCTTCGCGGGCAAACAGGAGCAGGTTTTTCACCAGGCGACGGGCGCGTTCCGCTTCCTGATAAATCTTTTCGGCATCGGCGACGCGGTCTTCGTTCAGGCGGCGACTGAGCAGCAATTGTGCGTAACCCATGATGGAGGTGAGCGGATTGTTCAGTTCGTGGGCGATGCCGCTGACGAGCTGGCCGAGGGCCGCCATTTTTTCCGTTTGCACGAGCTGGGCCTGAATCAAGCGCTGCTGGGTGAGATCGCGATAGACCTCCAGCCAACCCAAGCACCGGCCAGTGCGGTCCAGCACGGGACGGGCAAAGCGTTCGATGATTTTGCGTGCCGGACGAACCATCTCCAGTTCGTCCACGCTGAATTCGTCCCGTTCGCGACGCCGTTGCCGCCAGCGATCGGCGAATTCTTCGGGATTGCGGAAACGATCCTGAACAGCAGCAGCCAGCGCATCCAGATGGCACAGCTCGGGCTGCTGGAGCGGGTTCACTCCCAGCAACTGCACGAAGCGATGATTGACGTAGCGAATCTGTCCAGACCGGTCTGCGAGCAAGATGCCGGCGTGAACCGAATCGAGCACACTGCGCAGCTCGGCCTCCAGGCGGGTGGCCAGCGCCGTGCGTGCGGCGTTGCGCGGAGCGCCTTCGCTGACCACGTCCACTACGGCGACGCCGTCGGCTTGCACCGTTTCTTCGGTGCGCTCCCCTGTCTTAGGCAGCCCAGCGGCATCGGCGCTCGTAGATTCGGCAGGCTCCGCATGCGCAACCAGAGCGACCAGTTGCGCCAGCACGAGCAGGTAGCTGCGAGCAGCCTCCTCCGGGGATTCGACTTCGAATCCAGCCAGCAGCAGACAGGGTATCGCCCACGGCATGGGAACTGGCAACAGGAGTACCGTTCCGGATTCTGCGACTGACCGGGGGACAGCTCGACCAGACAACTTGGCTAAAACCGCTGAGCGGTTCACCCAGGCCCGGCGAGCCTCAGCAAGAAGTTCCGGGTGACGGATGGGTGCGGAAAACTCCGGCGGGCCATGATAGCTGATGAGGTGCAATGCGGCTTCGTCCAACCGGGCGAGTGCAGCCCAGTATGCGGGTGTGTTGGCCACCGCAGTCTGGGTAATGCGAACAAAAATCTCTTCCTGTGAAGTACCGCTGAACACCATCTGCACAATCTCTCCCAGGGCTGCGGCCGCCGCTTGCAGCCGACGAAGTTCTTCCTTCGATGCGCGTTCGCTGAGTACAACGACAAGCTGCTCTGCGTAAAGATGCAGGATCTGCGGTTTCGGTGGCTCAGCCGGGCGGCGATAGCCGACCCAGGCCACTCCCCAGAGGCGCTCGGAAGTCCGGAGCGGCAACCAAACCACTGTGTGGAGATCGGTCAGGGCTTCCAAGTCAGCCGCTTCGGCGAACCGATTGCTTTCGGCGATGAGCGGTTCCCTGCTGTGCAGCAACATGCCCAGCGCAGGCGAGGCGAGCCGAGCTCGACACCAAGTCGGCGGAACCGGCGAAAACAGTGCATCCACGACCGTGCCGTTCAGAGTTTCCATTTCCCGGTCTCGAACCAGCCAAACCCCAGCGCGATCAGCACGGCCTAATTCCAGCAGACCCCGTGCAGCCTGCTCCAGCAACTCGTCCGTGGAGACACCGGTCAGAGCAGCACGGGTCAGGGCTGCCCAAGCAGCTTCCGGGGAGGTGTCGTTGCGGCGGAACCCTGGCCAGACTGCTCGCATCATGAAGATTCCATCAAAAGCGCAGAATCAGGTAGCTGCAGACCAGAGCCGCGGCGATAGCCAGCACATATTCGAGAACTTGTCGTAAGAGTGGGTGAATGAAAAAACGGTCTATGCGCCTCATTTGCAGCTCCCCTTTCGGGCATTGCACAGTCCATTCCAGCTCGTGGACGCGGTAACCCCAGCGGATTCAGCCCCACGACCGCTTCGAGGAGAGCGGCCTGTTCCCACTCCGAAACCGGAGCGCGGTTGCTTCCCAGTTAGGAAAACCGAAACAGGGAGGAACAGTGGATGCTTTACGAAGTGGAGCCCCGTGGGACGGTAGATGTGAAACTGAAGTCAGGCTGACTGGCGCTCGGCCTCGTACTGTTTTAATTTGCGGTAGAGAGTTGTTTTACCGATGCCGAGCAAGCGGGCGGCAGCGAGCTTATCGCCGCCGGTTTCACGCAGTGCTCGAAAGATGGCGCGCCGTTCCAGCTCTTCGAGCGGAAGCAGTTCATCGCTGGGCGGCAACCGGTCCGAGCTGCTGGAGTGAAGATTCGAAGGCAAGTCGGCTAGTTGCAGCACTGGACCGGAGCCCAAAGCCAGGGCCCGTTCGATTGCGTTTTCCAGCTCGCGCACATTGCCAGGCCAGTCGTAGGCCATCAAACGGGCCATAGCGTCTTCCGAGATGGAGCGCACGGGCCGCTCCGGATCACTGAATTTTTCGAGAAAATGATTGACGAGCAGGGGGATGTCGCTTTTCCGTTCCCGCAGTGGCGGCAGTTTGATCTGCACGACGTTCAAACGGAAGTAGAGGTCCTGGCGGAAGGATCCGCTGCGGATGGCGGTTTCCAGGTCGCGGTTGGTGGCCGCAATGACGCGCACGTTGATGTGCACGCGTTCATTGGAACCGACCGGGCGGATTTCCCGTTCCTGCAATGCACGGAGCAGCTTGGCCTGCAGATCGAACGGGAGATCCGCAATTTCGTCGAGAAACAGTGTGCCACCATCGGCGGCTTCGAGCAGGCCGACCTTGCTGCGGAGTGCGCCGGTAAAGGCACCTTTGACGTAGCCGAACAGCTCCGATTCGATCAGGGTGGGCACCAGAGCAGAGCAATCTACCGGCACAAACGGACCCGAGCGGCGCGGCCCGGAAAAATGGATAGAACGCGCCACCAATTCTTTTCCCGTGCCGCTTTCGCCCAGCACGAGTACGGGATAGCTGTGCTGACTGACCTTTTCGATCAACTTGTAGACCTTCTGCATGCGAGGGGAAATCCCGACCAGTCCCCCGAAGCCAGGCCGGCTGCGCAACTGCTCGCGCAGAATGCGATTTTCGTGGTCCATTTCCACGGCATGTAGCAGTCGCTCGAGCTTGCTGCGGAGCTCTTCCACGTGGAACGGCTTTGTGATGTAGTCCGCGGCACCGGCGCGCATGGCTTCGACGGCGGTTTCGATGGTGCCGTACTGGGTGAGCACGACAACAGCGATGTGAGGGAAGGCAGCCCGAATTCGGCGGAGCAGTTCGAGCCCACCCATCTGGGGCACCTTCAGGTCGGTGACCACGATGTCCACTGGCGCCTGTTCGAGTGCTTCCAGCGCCAATTCCGTCGTGGCGGCAGTGCGCACGCGCAGGCCAGCTTCGAGAGCGACCTCGCTGCAGAGCTCCCGTGCAGCCACTTCGTCATCCACAATCAGAACCGTGCCCGCCGTGGAACGAGCCGAGACGAACTTTGCCGCTGCGGCAGAGTTTTCGCTCATGACCACCTCTCGAGACGACATGCATTCAAATCGGGAGCAGCCTCTGTGCCAAAAGAGTACCTAATACAATTCTCTGAAAAAAAAGTTATTATTTATATAATTTCACCGATGATATGCCCACATTGGAATACAGTCAACAGAATCGAAGCCAAGAGAAGCCTGTAGCTACTTGATCTTTGGGGAGTTGCCGTTTTGGGCAGGGACCCAATACCAAAATGGAACGGGTGCAGCTTCAGTCGGGCTGGCCGCCGACGTCGGCAACCTGAGCCCGCTGATGGAGCTCAATGGCGTAGAGGCCGTCGGTAGAGGAAGCCGCGTAGATCATCGCAGCGCCGGGCGCGGAAGCAACGACGGGAAAGAAGCCATCGGCGAGAAGGCCTTCCACACGCATCCAGTTGAAGCCGCGGTCAAAGGAAAGGTAGAGGCCACCGGTTTGCAGGGAGGCCAGTAAAACATCGCCGACGATGGCTAACTGCTGCACCGGAGCAGTCGGCAACCCGGAAGCCGCGGGTTGCCAGGTTTGGCCCGCATCGCGAGAGACATAGAGACCCCGCCGCGCCATAGCAAGCAGAGTTTGCGGATCGGCAACTTCGAGGCGGAGCGCGCCACCGGAGTCAAAGGGCAAGTCATGCCAGGTCCAGCTTCGCCCGCCGTCCCGGGAGAAAACCATTCCACGCAGCGAGACAATCCAGAGCTGCTGGCCGTCTGGAGAGACGCGCACAGAGCTGACCGGAAGACGAACCGGCGCAAACGGGAATGACTCCCAGGTGCGACCGCTGTCGGTCGAGACGAGCAACCCTTCCGGGGTAGCCGCGAACCATCGGTCGCGGCTGAAGGCCAAATCCAGCACGAGATGCTCGAATGGCGACGACCGGCGTGCCGAGTGCGACGGACCAGAACGATTTCGGCGGACAGCAACTTCGTCGACCACAATGCCCGTGCGAATCCAGAGCTTTTGGGATTCGTCGTAGCGAACCAGACCACCTTCTTGCAAGGCAGCCCACCAACCATCCGGAGTAGCATAGACGCGGAGGACAGCTTCCGCCTGGAGGCCGCGGCCGAGCGGTGTCCAACTGTGGCCACCGTCTTCCGTGACCAACACCGGTTCAGGTGCATGAGCAAGCACGGCAAGGACGCGTCCAGCACGACGCACATCCAACGCGAGAGCCAAAATCTGTCGGTGTGCGAAGCCCTCGTTGGAAGCGCGGAAGGTTTCCCCGCCATCATCGCTGGCCAACACGCCCTGCTGCTCGGTTCCGACCAGCAGTCGCGCAGGATTGCGCGGGTCGATTTCCAGGGCGTTGATCACCCAATTTTTCGGAGTCAGACGTCGCCAGGATGCACCGGCATTCGCGCTTTTCCAGAGACCTTCCGTGGTACCGGCATAGACGGTGCGGGCATCGTTCGGGTCGAGACGAATCACGTGGGTACGCCGGGCCGAATAAGGAATTCCCTGCACTTTTTTCCAGAGCAGGCCGGCACTGTCGCTGCGGTAGATGCCGGAGCAGGCGCTGGCGTAGATGCGACGGGAGTCCGTCGGGTCGACTACGATGCTGAAAACATCAGAGTCGTCAATCATGCCCGCATGAATCGGAAACCACGTGCGTCCTCCGTTGTTGCTTTTCCAGGGCAAATGGAACGTGCCCACATAGAGGATATCGGGATTACGCGGGTCAATGGCCACGGAATCCACATTGCGAATTTCCGGATGGCCGGCCGGGGAGATGCGTTCCCAGGACTGGGCGGAGTCGCGCGAGCGGAACACGCCGGTCAAAGTTCCGGCTATCAGAATGTCCGGATGGGAAGCGGACTGGGCGAGCGCACGGACGTTTTCCCCGCCGAGGCCTGCAAGTTCCCAGGATTGTCCGCGGTCACGACTGCGAAAGACACCACCACCACCGGCCTGGCGCGACCATGCCGAAGCATAGAGCCAGCGCGGGTCGCGTGGGTCTACCAGAATATGCGTGAGCACGTGGTCGGTGCGGTTTCCGCCGACGCGGCTGAGCAGGACCCAGCTCTGGCCTCCATTCTGACTCAGAAAGAGATGACCATCGGCGGTGCCGAGGTAGAGGCGGTCGGGGTCATGCGGGTCGCGCGCCAGCGTGCGGACATCGCCTCCGGGCGGGCCCAGCGGCCGCCAGGTTTGCGCGACCGCCGGGCAGAAGCTTGCCAGCAACAAACCCCAGCAAAAGGCGGCACGGAACAGAAGCTCCCTCGGACTGGCTAGGCTTTGCATGACCGCTCGTAGACGCGACCGGCCTGGCGCCGAAGGCACGCGGGGCCAGTGGTTGCCGTACCACTCAATACGTTGCGCCTTCCGGCACCCAGATGATGTCCACGCGTCGGTTCTGTCGGCCGGCACCAGCTTGTCCCGTGGCGGTGCGAACGTCCACGCGCGTCTGGGCAATTCCTCTTTCGACGAGGTAGCGACGAGCTGCCTCGGCGCGCTGCGTAGCCAGTTGTGCGGCACGGCGCTCGGCCGGATCAGCGTAACCGACGAGCACCACGCGGGCCCGCGGGTCGTTCTGCAGCCGCAGGGCGACGTCGTCGAGCACACGCTTGCAGACGTTATCGGCACGGGCACTGCCCGCGTTGAAGAAGCATTCGTTCAGTTTGCTGGCCTGCGGGGGCGGCGGAGGCGCTTGCACGGTGATGTTGACCGAACAATCGGCGGCGGCGCCGCGGCCGTCTTCGACGCGTCCGGTGACCGTGTAGGTGCCCGGCTGAATCCCGCTGGTATCCAGTTGCACGGAGCTGCCCGAACCGACGATCTGTCCGCCGTTGGTGCGCCAAGCGTAGTTCAGGGTGTCTCCATCGGGGTCATTGGCACGGGCAGTGATGCGGGCGCGTTCGCCGGCCAGCACCGTGGTGCGGTCTGCGGAGCAGGACATCGTCGGCGGGCGATTCGGCCGCGGTTCGACGCGGATGTCGACAGCGCAACTGGCGGTGCCGCCGCGGTTGTCGTCCACGCGGACGGTAACCGTATAGGTGCCCGGCTGCGTTCCCGCAGAATTCCAGCGAACTTCTGTGCCGCTGCCCTGCACGCTGCCACCGGTCGCCGACCAGGAGTAGTTCAGAGTATCGCCATCGGGATCGCTGGCGCGGACGCGCACGGCAACGGAATCGCCCGAACCGGCATACACCATCGTCGGCTCCGCCGAGCATGCGGCTGCGGGGGCACGGTTCGGTGGCGGCGGAGCCACCGGCCAGAGCGTCGTACCCAGCTTGAAGACGAAGCCGTGCTGGTCGCCGTGGTTGACCAGGTTGGCCATGTAGCGATAGCCGATGTCGAGTGCTAGCCCGCGCGCTCCGTAGATGCGCAAGCCGAGCAAGCCGTCGACGGGATCGCTTGCACCGGCGCTAGTGTTGGGCGTGGCATCGTTGACGAAAATCAGGCCGGTAGATTCCAGGATGATCTGGAAGCGCTTCTCGGGCATAAAGAGCAGACCCGCACCCACGCGCAACTGATCGGCCATGGTCATCGTGGGCACGCCGGCGGAACGCGGGTCCCGGGTGAAGCGGTAGCCAATATTCAACGCGCTGATCATCCAGTCGCTCCAGGTGCGGCTGGCAGAAACCGTGACCGCATAGTTGAACTGGCCGGTTTGCACTTGATTGTTGATCAGGTCCGTGAAATTCGTGACGGTTGGGATGATGAAGTCGCTGCGCACACCCAGGCTGAACGGATCGCCCCGCAATTCCGAATACAAACCGACTTTCAGGCCCAAGACCACCTCTCCTGGGTCGCCACTGTTCCGTGCTGCGAACGGGAAATCTTCGACGTAGCCAGGCAAGCCGGTGGGCGTCAAGCGGCGGAACATGGTCGTGCCGAACTGCGGATTGGAAAGCGGGGTATTGAAACTCAACTGGCCCTGGCGACCACCGCCGACATGCACGTAGCGGTGCGGTTCGAACTGCAGGAAGGTCGAGACGCGGTCGTGCAGACCGTAGCCGACACTGAAGCCCACTGCCGTGATGGTGACGCTGCCGGGCATGCGGCCGAAGCGATTCGCGAAGCCGGAAAAAGTGGCGCCCTTGCGTGGCAAGGTGTCGCCCAGTTCTACGGTCAACAAACCGAGTGTGCCGGTTGTCGCTGGAACCGGGCGCCACTGGGGATACCGTTTCCACTCGACCGGTGCAGGGGCTGGCAGCGCCGCAGGACGGGGATCAGATTCAGCAGGAGCAGGTTTGGCATTGTTCTCGCGAGCGTCGGCTTTTTCGGGTTGGGTAGCGGATGCAGCAGCCTTGGTTTCTTTTTCACTGCTCTTGCCTGCTCCCGCTGCTGGTCCTCGGTCTGCCTGGATGACCAATCCGAAAGCTAGAACCGACACGAGCAAGGACAGAATTCGTGGCACCGGTTTCATCAGCCCATCCTCCTCCACTGCGTTACCAGGCCCGCGCAACTTTCAGGCACGGAATTGTGCAACCTTCGAAGATTAACTAAAAGTTAACAAAACCAACCACCGGCCTCTCGCCCCGGGCAGAGATTTGTCTTTCTTTATCTCACCCGCAAGGCGACAGCCCACAAAATGACGGGGTCATTATAGGGCAGAGACCATGCCTCAGAAAAGCTTTTTTCACCATAAGTTATGCTTTTGTATACCCCTATACTTTTTCTACCTGTCCGTTTTGCCCAAATGACCAGGACGACTGCTGTCCGCCCAGACAACCAAACAGACGCACCCAACAGGTGGTCGTGCGGGGAGTAGACTTCTGAGTTGTTTGCGGCATCTTAGCCAGTAGGGGCTTCGGCGAACTAAGTCGCTTGGTTTTGCCGAAAGGTGCTGGTACATTCCAGCTCGTCCATGGCAAAGAACACACTCGCAGGCCGGATTCTGATCGTGGAAGACGAGCCGAACGCCCGACGGGGCTATGAGGCGCTCCTGCAGACCTGGGGCTGCACGGTTCTGGGTGTCGGCACGGCCGAGGAGGCCCTGGCGCGGTTTGCCGAGTTTCAGCCCGCCGTCCTGATTGCCGATGTGGAGCTGCCCGGCATGAACGGGCTGGAACTGATCCGGCGCCTCGGACCGGAGCTGGATCGCGTGCCGGCGATTGTCATCACCGGCCGAGGCAGCGACGAACGCGTCGTGGCCGCCATCGAAGCCGGAGCGTTCTGGTACCTCGAGAAGCCCATTCAAGCGGCCACGCTGCGGGCCCTGCTCGAGCGCGCCCTGCAGCACCAGCAGAGCGAAAAGCGCGTAGCGGCGCTGACGCGACAGTTACGCGAAGCGGGCCGGTTAGGGGATCTGGTCGGACAGTCGAAACCGATGCAGCAGGTGATGCGGTTGGTGGAACTGGTGGCTCCGGCGAAAACTTCGGTGTTGATTACCGGCGAAACCGGCTCCGGCAAAGAAATTGTGGCCCGAACCATCCACCAGCTTTCTCCGCGTGCCGGCCAGCCGTTCGTGGCCATCAACTGCTCGGCGATTCCCGAGTCGCTGATGGAGAGCGAAATCTTCGGTCACGAGAAAGGAGCTTTCACCGGCGCAGCAGAGCGGCGGCTGGGCTGCTTCGAGTTGGCCGACGGGGGCACACTGTTGCTCGATGAAATTGGCGAGATGCCTGCGCCTACGCAGGCCAAGCTGCTGCGCGTGCTCGAAGAGGGACGCATCCGCCGGCTGGGCAGTCGAGTGGAAACGCCGGTGGACGTGCGAGTGCTGGCTGCAACCAACCGCGACCCGGAAGAAGCCGTGGCGCGGGGCGCGCTGCGTCAGGACCTCTATTTCCGATTGAACGTTTTCCGCATCCACGTTCCTCCCTTGCGGGAGCATAAGGAAGACCTGCCGCTGCTGATCGAGGCGCTGCTGGCCGGACTGAACGAAAAGCACGGGCTCGAGGTGCGGGGGGTGAGCCATGATGTGCTGGAATTGTTCCGTGGCTATCCCTGGCCGGGAAACATCCGCGAATTGCGCAACGTGCTGGAACGTGCCGCGATCAGTTCGGGGGGAGGAACCATCACTCGGCAACACCTGCCCCCGGAGTTCGGTCGACCGGTCACTAGCCCGCAGGCGCTCCGCTTCCCCGTTGGCACCACGGTGGACGAAGCCGAACGGGCGCTCATCCTGCAAACGCTGGCCGCTACCGGGAACAACAAAACACGAGCCGCGGAACTGCTGGGAATCAGCCTAAAGACTCTGCACAATAAACTGAAAGAATACGAAGCCGCCGGGCAGCTTTCCCAGTCGCATGCCACTTCGCCTGAAAACTAAACTGACGCTGGCGCTTTCGCTGCTCGTGCTGGGCGTGGCCACTGCAGTGTCCGGGGTCTACTTGGCGACCCTGCTGCAGCAGGAGCTGCGACAGACGGAAGAGCGCGCGCAGGATGTGGTGCGGCAGGTGTTTTTCCAGGCGCAGCAGGCCCTGGAAGATGCGGCCGCTGAAGGGAACGCCCCGGCCAGCACCGCACCCGACGACTTGCGGGAGTACGTCCGGTCCGTGCTGGAAGAAGATTCGGGCGTGACCCGCATCGTCAGCGGAGCCACCGAAGTGCAAGCCATCTATGAAGTCACGGTGACCGACCACCGGGGTGTAGCCCTGATTTCCAGTGACCCGGCGTTGCCCGGGCGTGTGGTCATCGAGCGTGCACCGCTGCAAGCCTTGCTCCAGGCCAGTCTGTGGCGGCAGCTCCGCGTGGTCTATGGCCCACCCGAGGTGTTCGAGATTCGGCAACCGTTCGACATCGGGGGCGGAGGCCGATTCGGGGACGTGCGCGTGGCCATTTCCACGGCGCTGCTGCGGGAAAAACTTCGCAGCGAAGTTTCTCAGGCTACGCTGCTGGCCCTGGGCGCCGTGTTGATTTCCACGCTGCTGGCTTCTGTGGTGAGCCACCTGGCCCTGGCTCCGCTGAAGAAAATTTCCGATCAACTGGACCGCATCGCCGCGGGGCGCTTCGACTTCGAACCGCTGCGGCGTCATGACGAGCTCGGGCTGGTGAGCACAAAAATCACCCAGCTTAGCCTGCAACTGCGCGAGCGAGCACTGCTGACCCAGGAAGAACGGGCACTGGAGCGCATCCGGGCACAGATGCACGTACTCGACCGCCTGGCCGGACTCGCGCGGATTACTGCAGGGGTTGCACACGAAGTGAAAAATCCGCTGAACTCGATGCGCTTGTGGCTGGAGAACTTGAAGTCGAGCGGAAGCGAAAGCCCGCAGCTGCAACAGCAGGCCGTGCAGATTCTGGACAACGAAATCGAACGACTCGACCGGGTCGTGAAGCGACTGCTGGAGTTCTACCGCCCCGTGGAGCTGCTGCTGGAACCGACCCGCCTGGATGACCTGCTGCGCAGCACCCTGGAGCTGGTGCGACCACAGATCGAAAATGCCGGGGTGGAACTGGTCACCGAACTGGAAGATGCGTTGCCGTTGGTTCGTGTCGACCGTGAACTGCTCAAACAAGCCTTGCTGAACCTATTGCTGAATGCGTGCGAAGCGATGGAGACGGGCGGGCAGCTTCGTGTGGTTCTGCGTCGCAACGCAAATGCGGCCGAGATTCTGATCAGCGACACCGGACGCGGGATTCCGGCAGAGCACCGGGAGCGAATCTTTCAACTATTTTTCACCACAAAGCCCGGCGGGAACGGGGTGGGCCTGGCGACCACATATCGGATTGTGATGCTGCACAATGGTTCGATAGACTTTACTTCCGAAGTCGGCCGGGGCACGACCTTCCGAATCGAGCTGCCCCTGGATATTCACGATGCGGCTGCGTGAAATCATGGCGATGCTGCTGTTGCTGGCGCTGGCCGGCGGGGCAGTAGGATGCAAACGGCGTGCACCAGTCGTTGCGGCGCCGGCTCCTGCACCGGCACCTGCGCCGGCCGAAACACAACCGGCTACGGAGACTCCCCCTCCGACGGAACTCAAACCGACCGAAGCACCCAAAGAACCCGTACCCGAACTGGCTGTGCCGACCCCCGCGCCCAAACCAGCCGTGCCGGAACCCAAGCCAACCCCGGCGGCACCTGCGGTGACTCCACCGCGAATCGCACCGCAGCTTTCCCCGGAACGGCAAGCCGAGCTGGAACGGAAGACGAACGAAGCGCTGGCTGCAGCGGAGAAAAATCTGGAGCAATCCTACGGGAAAAAGTTGAACGCCACCCAGCATGACCTCGTGCAGAAAATCCAGGGATTCCTGGCGCAGTCGCGGGAAGCCATCCAAGCCAAGGACTGGATGCGAGCTTCGACGCTGGCGGAAAAAGCGCGGGTGCTTTCTGTCGAGCTGGTTCGCTCGTTCAGCTCCCCTCAGTAGGGGAAGCGACGCCGCTGCGGCTGGCGATTGTCGGGGCCCGGCAACAGCGAAGCTTTTCCCGGGTCGGTGAACTGAATTTTCTCTGCGTCCAAGTAGAGCGGCCGATCAAGAGTGACATCGATGGTCGAACCACGGGGCAACTCGGCTTCGGGACCGCGCGAAAACAATACTGCGAGCAGACCGGCTCCTGCGCCGGCAGCAGCACCGATTCCAGCGCCTTTGCCGCTGCGGGTCGCCACACTGCCGATGCCGGCGCCGATTGTGGTCGTGGTTGCAACCGTGGCTACGTCGGAACTTTTGTCGGTATCTCCCTTGATGGTTCCCTCGGGATCGACCGATTCGTTGCCTCCGGTGCCGGCATTTTCTGGAGCCGCATTGAAGTCCACCACGTATCCGTTTGGCAGAATCAGGGTGTTCAGGCGAAGCATGAGCTCAGCACGACCCGAAACGCGCCCGGGGCGTTTCGACTCCACGATTTCCCCGCGCACATACGAACCAGCAGGGATCACGATGCGGTCGTCCTGCACCAGGGGAAAGATCGTTTCCAAGTAGACAGCCATGCCCGGACGGGCTTGTCGGGTAGAGATGGAATTGTGCAGGATGAGAGCCAGTCGCGTGCCGGCGGGCACAACGATTTTTTCTCTTGCCTTGGACTCAGCAGCCTGCCCGGTGGCGGACGGCACCGCTGCTTCTGGCTGTTGGGCGAACGAAATCATCATTGCAAAACTGAGGGAAACCAGTGCGACAACCAACCAGCGGTAGAATTGGCTCGGCATAGGAAGGCCTCCCACGTTTTCCGCACACGGTGCGATGCCGCGGGGACACCGCAGGGATGCCTGAAGGATAGCTCCCCGAGCGCGCAAGAACCAGCAAAACTTGCATTTGACGGGTGCGGGCGGAACGCCTACCGTATTCGCGTAATTCGAAAACGCAGTAAGGGAGCCTACATGGCCAATCTAGCCTTGGTCTACGGCATGCGACTTTTCCCGGCCGAAGATCTCGAACAGTTGTCGGACGCGACGGTGCAATTGAAGAATGGCCGCAGCGCGCGCGTAACCATGCACCTGATCGAAGGCAGCAAAGAAGAGATCCAGGCAACGCTGCTGCGGTCGATCGAAGCCTTCTTCGAGATGTATCCGGAAATCTAAGAACGATGCGCAGCCCCGGACGATGCGCAGCCCCTCACAACGAACGGTGCCGCACCCGCGCCGAAGCTGGCCGGGCTAGAGCAGGACGACGCTCTGGCCGGTCAGCTCGAAGCGTTTGCGGCAGCGGATGTTGCGGCAGGCGACGAGATCATCGACACGAACCATATAGCTGCGAGCCCGGGCAAAACGAGCGCGGGCCTCGTTGTCGGCCTCCGGTGGCGGTGCGGCTTTTTTCGTGCGGACAAGCCAGCGAATCGGATAGGTGTTTTCCTGACGGCAGTGCGGACAGATCAGCGGCAGCTGTTTGATTTCCTGGCGCTCATCGTAGAATCGGCGTTCGTCTACCATGGCTACCCCTACCCGGGGAACAACCGTGTCATCTGAGTGTAACAAATCACCGGTAGATTTCATTGTTCTTGGGCAAAGGTCCGGGCCGGGCAATTTCGGATGCCTGGCACAACCGGCGGTTTGAAGGGAACAGCCTGTCTGGCAGGATAGGCGAGCGCAGGAGTAGGCACGTTACCCCAAGGGAGTCAACGATGCGTAAACGGTGGAGTTTTCTAGCCGTCATGTTGCTCGTGCTGAGCTTAGTGCTCAGCGGGCAGGGGTGCCGACGCGGCGAGCGGCCGATTCAGCACGTCGTTCTGGTCTCTGTGGACGGCCTGATGCCGGCCTGCTACCTGGACCCGGATCGCTACGAATTGCGCGTGCCCACGCTGCGGCGGATGCGTAACGAAGGAGCGTACAGCGAAGGGATGCTGAGCGTTTTCCCGTCGCTGACCTATCCGGCGCACACCACCATGGTCACCGGTGTGCAGCCGGGCCGGCACGGGATCGTCACGAATCTGGCCTGGGACCCGCTGGGGCGGAATCAGGGCGGCTGGCGATGGTATGCCGCGGATATTCGCGTCCCCCCGCTGTGGCAGGTGGCGCATGCAAAGGGGCTGCGCACGGCGATGGTCTGGTGGCCGGTCACGGTCGGCGCGCAGGCCACCGCACTGCTGCCGGAGTACTGGCGTGCGAGCACGGCAGAAGACGCCAAACTGCTGCGGGCGCTGAGCACGCCCGGGCTGCTCGAAGCCGTCGAGAAGAAATTTGCCGGGTTCAACGAGCGCTTTCTGGCTCCGTTCAAGGACGACGGAACCGTGACGGACGTGGCCGTGTATATACTGGAGACACTGCGACCACACCTGTTGCTGCTGCACATGGCGCAGGTGGATCACTGGCAACACGAAGCTGGACCGCTGGCTGAGCCGACACGGCAAGCCATCGAAAACGCCGATCGGCAAATCGCGCGGTTGCTCGAAGCGGCTCAGCGAGCTGGCCTGTGGGAGAAGACGGCCTTGATCGTGGCCTCCGATCACGGATTTGCCGCAACCACGCGGCAGGTTCGGCCGGGGGTGTGGCTGCGGG
Organism: Acidobacteriota bacterium; assembly: GCA_037442425.1. Lineage (GTDB taxonomy): Bacteria > Acidobacteriota > Terriglobia > Acidiferrales > UBA7541 > DSGC01. The sequence goes on from JBBIQG010000006.1 coordinate 44,469, forward strand.
AGAAGGGTCTGGTGAACCTAGATGCCGAAGGGCGCGTGACCGACTGGCGGGCAATCGTCGTGGCCCACAGCGGCTCGGCCTACGTCTATGTGCGAGACGAGCAAGATGCCACCACGCAGGCGGAGGTGCTGGAGCTGTTTCGCACCGCGGCCGCACGGCCCGAAAACGGGATTGTGCGTCTCTACACGCGGGAGGACATCGTGGCCCGGGGAGGAGACCCGGATGCGTTTCTGGCACTGGAAGCCGCCCCGGACTTTGCGTTGAAGAGCGGGTACACGGGCGAAGTCGTGCGCACCGTTGCCGTACGCGGAGAACACGGCTACCCGCCGGAACTGGAAGCGATGCAGGCGGCGTTGCTGATTTACGGTCCGGCTATCGGAGCCGGCCGGATCGAGAATGCCCGGATGATCGACTTGGCGCCGACCATCGCTGCGTGGCTGGGATTGCCGTTCGCCCACGCCGAGGGCAGGCCCCTCGAGCTGCCGCAACAGAATCCAGAATAGCCACGAACTTTCGGGTCAGGACTGGGCAAGATCAACGCTGGACGGCACAGCAGCTTCAGACAGTGTGCCGGGCTGCGCTTCGGGGAAGAGGATGCGGAACGTGGTGCCCTGGCCTGCTTCGCTTTCCACAAAGATGCAGGCGCCGTGATCGCTGACGATGGATTGCACGATAGCCAGCCCGAGACCGGTGCTGTGGGGGCGGCTCGTGTAGTAAGGGGTGAACAACCGCTCGCATTCTTCCCGGGAGAGGCCGGTGCCGGTGTCGCTGACCTCGATGCAGACCGCACCGTTTTCCCGTCGCGTGCGCACGGTGAGTGTTCCGCCTGCGGGCATCGAGTCCAGAGCATGACGCACGAGCAGATCCAGGGCACGCCGGAGCAGATCGGGATCGGCCGCAATGAAACGCACCTGCTCGTCCAGGTACAACTCCGGGGTGACCGAGGGTCGACCCACAGCACTGAAGTGCTCGTGATGGCTCTGCACCACATCGCGCAACAGCTCGTTCAAACCGACGGCACGGGGACGCGGCGCAGGCAGGCGGGCAAATTCAGAGAAGCGCGCGAGGGTAGATTTCAACTGCTCCAGTTCGGTCTGCAGGGAGCGGATGGCGTCGTTGAAGATTTCATCGAAGCGGTCGGCGTTGTGTTCGCGGGCCCGGCGCAAGGTTTCGAGAGTCAGCTCGATCGGAAACAGCGGGGGTTTCACTTCATGGGTGAGGCGGCGAGCCAGTTCGCGCCAGGCGGCGACGCGTTCCGATTGAATCCACTGGCGGCGCTGGGCAACGAGTTCATCGGCCATTCGATCGAAGGCGCGTGCCAGTTCTCCGATTTCATCGCGGGCGCTGCTCCCGACGCGGGCAGCCAGATTGCCGGCAGCCAATTGCTGAACTGCATCCGCCAGATGACGCAGCGGACGCGAAACCCGCGCAGCGACCCACCCGCGCAGCAGCAAGCCGCACAACAACGCAACAGCCAGAATGGCCAGTGCTCCTTGGCGAATCTTCTGTTCGATCGCCCTCAGCTCGCCTTGGGCACTGCCCAACAGCAACACGGCCAGGACGCCACCGTCCGGCGCAGTGAGGGGCAGGGCACGGAAGACTTCCGCCTCTCCGCTGCGGTCGGGCCAGGCAACCGTTTGCGTCTGTTCGCGTGGCGTCGCTAGAACCGCAGTGATCAACGGAGCGAGTGCTTCGGCACCGGCGACGGGCCCGGTGGGGTCGGCAACCTGTTCGGCGGAAAATTCTCGGCTCAGGTGGCGATACAGCAAGGCGCGTATGCCCGCGGGCAGCGCGACTGCATTCAAAAATTCGCGGTCGAGCCAGCGGCCGCCCACAATGAACAGTCCCTTTTCGCCTACCGGCACACGCTGCACCGCGACCAGAGCCAACACGGGACCCACCGGTGTTTCTTCACGACGGAGGAACGCTCCGCGCGCACGCCAGTCCACCGGCTCCACCACCCAAGCGTTCTGATAGCCGGTGCGGTCAGGCCAGTGAGCTGAAGAGAGAATGGTACCGTCGTGCGCCACCAGTTCCAGTAGGTCCAAACCCTGTGCAGCAGCCAGGCCGAGCGCGTCGTTGCGGTAGAGGGCGTAGTCGGGTTGCGGACGACTGACGTCGATGGCCATGCGGAGGGTGGCTTCGGCATCCGCAATGGCCGCAACTCGATGCGCCACCTCCACACCGCGCATGTCGAGCTCACGGCGAAATTGGAGCATCAGGGCGGCAGTACGCTCGGCATCCAGTCGCTGAAAGGCGAGCCGCACTGTCCGTGAAACAAACCAGCTTAGCGCACCCACCGCCAGGACAACGGTGAGCGTGAAAGCTAACAGAACTCGAGCGGGCAGACGCATGGCCTTGGAATTCTCTTCTATCGGTGTGGCGGATGACCCCATCCCAGACGAATCAAGCACTGGCCGGTGACCTGGGAGAAGCTCATCTGCCCCGCCCCGCGGCTCGGCGGGCACAACCGCCCGCCGGCTCCGGCAGCAGAGAATCATACGCCAGGGAAAGCACCCGTAGTGGACAGAAAGTTGCCCGTGTGTACCGGCACGCAGCATGGAGTTTCGATATAATCGGCGAAGGAGGCGGCGTGTTCGGCTCCGGGCTGAAAATCGGGCGCATCTTCGGGATTCCCATTTATCTGCACGCGAGCTGGTTTCTCATCTTTGCGCTGATCACGCTTTCGATCGCTGAGTATTATGCGCAGTTGAACGCCGGCTGGGCTCCGTGGCAGCGCTGGGTGCTGGGCATTATCACAAGCCTCCTGTTTTTCGGCTCGCTGTTGTTTCACGAACTGGCTCACAGCGTCGTGGCGCTGCGCTACCGGATTCCGGTGATTTCGATCACTCTGTTCGTATTCGGCGGATTGGCCCGCATCGGACGAGAACCGCACAACGCCAAACAGGAGTTCGCGATTGCGATTGCTGGGCCCATTTCCAGCTACTTGCTCGCCGGAATGTTTCACGGATTGGAGCGGGCTGCACAGGGGACGGAGATGGCGGCGGCGCTGCTGAATTGGCTGGCGTTGATCAACTTTGTGCTCGCCACGTTCAATCTGGTGCCCGGCTTCCCGCTGGACGGGGGACGGATTCTGCGCGCGGTCGTCTGGGGCTGGACGCAGGACTACACAAAAGCCACTCGAATTGCTTCGCGGGGCGGTCAGCTCTTTGCCTATCTGTTGATCCTGATGGGGATTGTGGTAACGCTGCAGGGGAACTGGGGCAGCGGACTGTGGCTGGTCTTCATCGGATGGTTTCTGCTGAGTGCCGCTCAGGAAAGCTTTGCGCAGGTGGCGATGCGGAACTCGCTCCGGGGTGTCCGCGTGGGCGATGTGATGAGCGCCGAGCTGCCCATCGTGGCCCGGGACCTTTCGCTCGAAGACTACGTGCAGGAACTGCTGCGCACGGGCCGGCGCTGCCATTTGGTGGTCGGCAATGGCGAACTGCTCGGGCTGATGACCGTGCACGCTCTGAACCAGGTGCCCCGCGAGGATTGGGCACGAACTTCGGTGCAGGCGGTGATGCTGCCCCCGGAGCGGATTCACTGGGCGACCCCGGAAGAACCGGTGCTGGGGCTGCTGGAGCGCATGCAAAACGAGGATGTGAATCAGATGCCCGTGATCTTCGGCGGCCGTGTGGTGGGGCTCATCTCCCGCGATACGATTCTGCGTGTGCTGCAGACGCGGCTGGAGCTCAGCCGGCTGGGCGAGCTGGCCGAACACTGAAACGACCCTCCAGCATTTCAGCCAACATCCAGTCATTAACTTTCGTAGCCGCGTGGATGGCGCTGACGCCAGCGCCAGGCGCTGGCCACCATCTCTTCCAGACTGCGACGGGGCTGCCAGCCGAGCTCCTGCTGTGCGCGCTCGAAGCTGGCAATCAGCCGGGGGGCATCGCCAGCACGGCGCGGCATCTCGCGCACGGGGATTCTTTTTCCAGTGACCTTTTCGGCGCAGGCGATCACTTCACGAACGGAATAGCCTCGGTTGGTGCCGAGGTTGTAGATACCGGCCACCTGTTGCGTTTTCTCGAGCGCGAGCAGGTGCGCTTCCGCAAGGTCCAGCACGTGGATGTAATCGCGGATTCCGGTACCGTCGGGGGTGTCGTAGTCCGTGCCGAACAGCTCCAGATGCGGCCGCAGGCCCAGGGCGACTTCCAGCAGACAAGGAATCAGGTGCGTTTCCGGTCGGTGCGCTTCGCCACAGCGCTCGGTTGCCCCTGCGACGTTGAAATAGCGCAACGTGATGGCGCGAATGCCGTGAGCTTCCGCGGCATTGGCCAGGATCTGTTCGCCGACAACCTTGGTCCAGCCATAGGGATTGACCGGGCGCAGCGGGGCTGCTTCCGTCAGCGGGAGCCGCTCGGGGGTGCCATAGACAGAAGCTGTAGAAGAAAACACGATGCGGCGGGTGCCGGCGTGGCACATGGCCTCCAGCAAATTCAGCAGGCCGGTGACGTTCTGCTGGTAGTAGCGGATGGGGTGTTGCACCGATTCACCGACCACGGATAGGGCCGCCAGATGAACCACGGCCTCGATGGGGTGCTCTTCAAAGACGCGGGCAATTTGCTCGGGCTCGAGCAAATCGGCGCGGAAAAACTCGACGGCCTCGGGCAGGGCGGCCCGGTGGCCCTGCGTCAGATTGTCCACAACGACGACCGGCAAGCCGCGGGCTACGAGCAGCTCGGTCACCACGCTGCCGATGTAGCCGGCACCACCGGTCACCAGGATTTTGCCCACGTATACCCTCTGCGTTCCGCGATTCTAACAGGATGCGGGCGAAAAAAGCTCGCAAAGCCACTGCTGTCACCGTGACAGCAACTGCGAGCACAGGGAGTGAAATCGATGGTTTCCCGATTGCCCGGCACGCTGCCCTGTCGTACGCACATCGCACCGTACAAGCAGCAGCAAAAGCCACTTTTCGGTATCATCGGCCGCTGAGATGAGCCACAGCACACCCAGCAACGCATCGGGCAGGCGGCGCGGACTCGCCTGGTGGGTGGCGACGGGCTTCGGCATCGGACAGATACCCCGTGCACCGGGCACGTGCGCCTCAGCGCTGGCGCTGGCCCTGCACACGCTGACGAGCTGGCTGGCTGCTTGCGTGAGTGGACCGGCCGCCGCGGCGTGGTCGGCTTCACCGATGCCGCTCCCGGTGCAGTGTGCTGCCCTTATCGCCGTGGCGCTGGCTGGGCTGTGGGCTGCAAGCCGAGCCGTGCCGTGGTTTTCGCAACGGGATCCGAGCGCGATTGTGATCGACGAAGTCTCAGGCCAGATGATCGCGTGGTTCGGAATTGCCGCGGGTGACTGGCGCGGTCTGGTGGCCGGATTCGTTCTGTTTCGCGTGCTGGATATCTGGAAGCCGTGGCTGATCCGGCGGACGGAAACACTGCCGGGCGGATGGGGCATCATGGCCGACGATTGGCTGGCCGGTGCCTGCGCGGCAGCGGTGCTGCTGGCCGCACGTTCCGTGGGCTGGTTGTGAGCGATGAACTGCCCAAAATGGACACGCAAGCAAACGAGCGGGAGGAATTCCGAAGAATTTTCGAGCAGGGCATCGCCCAGTTCAACCAAGAGCTGTTCTTCGAAACCCACGAAACCTGGGAAGCCATCTGGTTGCGAGCGGCCGAGCCTGAACGAACACGTCTGCAGGGATTGATCCAAATCGCAGCGGCCTTCCACCACTACCAACACGGGAATGCCACCGGAACAATGAGGCTGCTGGCCTCTGCGCTGAAGAAGCTGGCGAACGCACCAGAGGATTTTCTGGGCATTCACCTAGAGAAATTGCGAAGAGCTGCCCGGCAGTGGCTTGTGGAACTCGAACGCGGCGGGCAGCCTGCGAAGAAATCGTTTCCACGCATCGAAACTGTCCGAGCAAACCGCCGCGAGGTGCGCTAGGGTTCGACGATGAGCATGCCCTTCATGCGGCGATGACCGAGACCGCAGAAGACCGCACAGTGGAACTCATAGGTGCCGGGACGCTCGGCTGTGAATTCAATCACCTGCACCTGATTCGGCTCGAGCTTCCATTTTTTCTGCTCACTGGGGAAGCGCAGGCCAGCCGGTCCTTCCTGCGGGCCCCCTTCCGGATAGAGACGGAATTCGATGCCGTGAGTGCGGTCGAGCGCACGGACGAGCAGCCGCACACGCGCGCCCTGGCGGACGCGAATTTCGGACGGCTGAAACTCATACTTTTTGGCGGTGACTTCGATTTCCTGAGCCGGTGCCGGCTCCGGTTGCTGAGTGGACAGGGAAGCAAGCGCTGCAACCAGCAGCACTGCGGAAACTGCCAAAAGCCGAACGCTCATCGCTTCAGCACCTCCTGTGAGAGAAGGTTGGTTGCTTCGGACTGTCCCGGGAGCTGCCATTGCAGCAGTGCAGCTTCCGCCACGAAACCCGGCCCCAGCGCCAGCAGTACACCGTAATCACCCGAGCGCGGCTGGCCGGAACAAAGCACTTCGTTCAACACGAACAGAACCGTCGGCGAGGACATGTTGCCAAAATCACGCAGTACCCGCCGCGAAAAAACGAGCTGGTCTTCGGTCAACCCGAGATAGCGGGCGGCGGCATCGAGAACTTTGCGCCCGCCGGGGTGCAGAATCCAGAAGCGAATCTGGTCGCGGCGCAGGCCCCGGGGAGCCAGCAAGCCATCCAGGCACCGGTCGATCATCGGGCCGGCCAAGTGACGAATCTCCGCCGCCAGGATAATCCGCAACTTCCCCTCCCGCTGCTCGAATCCCACTTTGTCCTGATGCGCCGGGTCGAGCACGGAGTAAAAATCGAGCAGCACGGGCATCGTTCGGGGTTCCGTGGAGCAATCAGCGGTAGAGAGCAGCACGGCGGCCGCACCGTCGGCACAGATGGCATTGCCGATAATGGTCTCGAGCGTGTGGTCCAGGTAGTAGGCTGCCGAGCAAATCTCTACGGCGACGGCCAGCGCGCGCCGGCCCGGATGGGCATGTGCGAAATCGGCAGCGCGCTGCAGCAGCGGCAGCGCTCCCGCACACCCGTGGCCGAGCAAAGCACCTCGTTGGACATCGCTGCGCATCGACAGATGTCCCGCCAGGCAGGTGGACAAATCGGGACAGAGATATCCGGTGCAGGAAGCCACGAACAAACAATCGACATCGGCGGGCTGCAGGCCGGCGGCGCGCAGGCAGTCGGTGGCCGCCTGGCAGGCCAGATGCAGCGCACCTTCGCGGTAACGACGGTGGAGTTCGTCGGGCGTTTCGTTGGGCGTGAAGTTTTCCGGGTCGAGCCAGAAGTGACGTCCGTCGATCCCGGAGTTGAAGAAAATTTCGCGAATGCGCGGACTGGTATAGCCGGCCAGCTCGAGCGCCTGCTGCTGCGTGAAACGGCGCGGAGGGACACTGGTCGCACAGGAGAGCAAAAAAACGTTCTGCGCGGAGCCCATAGCGCGGGTTTTTACGCCCTCTAGTATAGATGCAGAAAACGAGAGCGGCGGCAAGCAGAACGAAGCCGTCGTGGGCCTGGGCGATTGACAGGAGCACAGGTCTGTGGAACTCTACACATACTGGATCGAGACGACTGTCATGCGCATCAGTGCCAAAGGAGAGTATGCCGCCAAGGCGGTCTTGTACCTGAGCCTGAAATATCCCCAGATGGCCACGATCCACGAAATCGCCGAAAACCACAGCATCCCCGTCAAGTACCTGGAGCACATTCTGCTGACCCTGAAGCGAGCCGGATTCCTCGAGAGCCGACGCGGGGCACGGGGCGGATATCTGTTGAGCCGGCCGCCCGATCAAATCTCCGTGGGGGACGTGCTGAAGGCGGTAGATGGAAAATTTTCACAGGCGAGCTGCATCGAAGTGAGTCTGCGCGATCACTACAGTTGTCCCGAGAGCCAAGCCTGCGGGCTGAAACAGCTCTGGCAGGATGTGCAAGGCGCCGTCGAAAAGATTCTGTTCCACACCAGCTTCGACGAAATCCGCAAGCGGACGCTATCCGGCATGGTCAACCAGAGCCCCTACCGGCTCTATGAAATCTGAAAAACATCGCAGAGCTACTCTCGCACAAGTTCCCTGCCCTGCGGAAGTCTGGGCAGCGTTCGTTTCGTTGGACTAGGTGGTTTCCAACTTCCAACTGCTTTCCCCGATTCACCGTACCTGGCAAACAACCCAAGGCAGGCAAGCGGTGCCGCCGCTCGCAAAAACAAAAGCGGCGCTCCCGTAGTCGGGAACGCCGCCCAAACCCATCTGTCGAGGAGACAGGCTTATCCGGCTGCAGCGCGGCTCTTATACCATTCGGCGTTGATTTGGGCAAAATTGGCCCACTTTTCGGGCAAGTCTTCCAAGGCAAAAATCGCAGTCACCGGACAAACCGGCACACAGGCGCCGCAATCAATGCAGGTGTCGGGGTCAATGTAGAGCTGCGGCTCCTTTTCGAACTCCGGCTCGTCTTTCCGCGGATGGATGCAATCCACCGGGCAGACATCGACACACGCCGTATCCTTCGTACCAATGCAGGGCTCTGCAATCACATACGCCATCGTTGCTTCTCCTTGGTAAGACTGTGCCTCCCTACTACCACCGCGCGCGGCGCGCTACAAGTCGTTTATAACACCAAAGCGGCGCGGCGACAACCCCCAGGACGGCGACAGAGGGCCAGGGGACGCGGCGGCAGCGTTCTTGACGAAACTGCCGGCTGCGGAAAAAACTAGCGTGCGGGAATTGGAGGCAAAACATGCTGAATCTTCGCGGCAATCGAATTACCTGGCTCGGACATGCGACGTTTCGGATCACGACGCCTTCCGGAAAGGTGCTGTTGATCGATCCCTGGGTGATGGGCAATCCGGCCTGCCCGGAGGCGGAGAAGAAACCGGCTCGGATCGATATTCTGCTGATCACTCACGGACATTTCGACCACATTGCCGATGCAGTGGCCCTGGCCCGCGAACACAAACCGCAAGTGGTGGCCATCTACGAGACCTGCGCCTGGCTGGAGTCGAAGGGCGTAGGCAACACGCTGCCCATGAACAAAGGCGGCACCCAAAAAGTGGGCGAATGCGAAGTCACGATGGTCCATGCGGTGCATTCCTGCGGCATCCTGGATGAGGGGAAAATTGTCTATGGCGGCGAGGCCTGCGGATATGTTGTGCGGCTGCCCGGCGGGCTGACGTTGTATCATGCCGGCGACACTGCGGTGTTCGGCGACATGAAACTGATCGGCGAGCTCTACAAGCCAGAGGTAGTCTGCCTGCCGATCGGCGATCTGTTCACCATGGGTCCACGCGAGGCAGCCCTGGCGATCCGCCTGCTGGGCGCACGTCAGGTGATCCCTATGCACTACGGTACCTTCCCACCCCTGACCGGAACTCCGGCTGCGCTGCAGGAGCTGACAAGAGATATTTCCGGCCTGGAAATTCACGCCCTGCAGCCCGGCCAGACGCTGGGTTAGTGGTTGCATCAGGTGCCCCAGCCACGCGGAAACATGTGTGCTGCTGAGCGCAGAGGTGACGACTCTCAAACCCTGGCCGCTCCAGACGACTTCTCGTTTCGTTTGGACCGAGTCGCTGGGAACGAGACCGGTAGGACGTTCGGACGCAAAGCAGAACGCCTCAACCGCGGAACAGGTTCCGGAGCAAGAAGAGCAAGTTGGCGGGGCGCTCGGCCAGCCGGCGCATGAAATAAGGGAACCAGTCCCGGCCAAAAGGAATGTAGATGCGTACGCGGTACCCTTCGCGAACGAGCTGTTGTTGCAGGTCCGGGCGGATACCGTACAGCATCTGGAATTCGAAGCGGTCGGGGCCGATGCCGCGGCTGCGTGCAAAATCTTTGGTGACCTGAATCATGCGGGGATCGTGAGTGGCAATGGCGTGGTAGAGACCGCTGGAGAGCAGCATCTGCATCAGGCGAATGAAGTTCGCGTCCACATCGGCTTTGCGCGGGAAAGCAATCTGCGGAGGCTCCTTGTAGGCGCCCTTGCAGAGGCGGATGCGGCAGCCGAGCGCGATGAGCTCGCGGACGTCCTGTTCGCTGCGGTAGAGGTAAGACTGGATCACGGCTCCGACTGCCGGGCTGATGGCGCGCATGCGTTTGCAGAGCAGCAAGGTACGCTCGGTATAGGCGGAGCTTTCCATGTCGATCCGCACAAAGCTGCCACAGGCTTCGGCGCGGCGCACGATGGGTTCCAGCAAGCGAGCGCAAAATTCCATGTCCAGGTCCAGTCCGAGCTGGGTGAGCTTGAGCGAGACGTTGGCCTGCAGCCGCTGCTGCTCGATGTGCTCGAAGATCTGCAGATAGGTTTGCTGGGCGCGGCGCGCCTGTTCGGGGTTGGTGACGTTTTCGCCGAGGTGATCCAGTGTGGCCGACATGCCCCGCTGATTGCAGGCGCGTGCAGCGGCACAGGCCTCCTCGAGCGTCTCGCCGGCGACAAAACGGCAGGACATGCGACGGGCGAAACGGTTGCGGGTGAGCCAAGCCGCCAGCGCGCGGCTCCGCGAAAGCTGCAACAACAGAGTGCGCAGCATGGTTACCACCACGGGCGGGACGAGATGGTCAGGCGCGGGTCAGCGGGTTCGGACGGCGATGGGGGACTCACGAGTCGTGGTGTTCCTCTAAAAATTTCTCTGCGTCCATAGCGGCCATACAACCGCTGCCGGCCGCGGTGACAGCCTGACGATAACGGGCGTCCTGCACATCGCCGGCAGCGAAAACGCCCGGGACACTCGTGCGCGTGCCGTTGCGGGTGAGAATGTAACCGGCAGAGTCCATTTCGAGCTGTCCCTGAAAGATTTTCGTGTTCGGCTCGTGGCCGATGGCGATGAACAATCCCTCGGCCGCCAACAGGGATTCCTCGCCGGTGGCCACGTTGCGGATACGGACTTGTTCGACGGCACCTTTTTCCGCGTCCAGCACATCTACGACCACGGCCGGAGTGAGGAAGCGAATTTTCTCGTTCTTGCGGGCGCGCTCGAGCATGATTTTCGAGGCGCGAAACTCATCGCGACGATGGACAACGGTCACCTGGCGTGCGAAGCGGGTCAGGAAGATGGCCTCTTCCATGGCGGTATCGCCGCCGCCCACGACCACGACGTGACGATCGCGAAAGAAATAACCGTCGCAGGTGGCACAGGTGGAAACGCCGTGACCCATCAGCTTGCGCTCATTCGGTAGACCGAGCAGGCGGGCTGAAGCACCCGAAGCAATGATCAACGTCTGGCAGCGAAACGTTTGCTGGCCGACTTCGACGGTGAAAGGACGACGGCGGAGGTCGACCGCGGTGACGGAACCGGATTGAAACTCCGCGCCGAAACGCTCCGCCTGGCGGCGCATGCGTTCCGTCAACTCAGGACCGAGAATGCCCTCCGGGAAGCCCGGGAAATTTTCGACCATCGTGGTCAGCGTCAACTGACCGCCCGGCTCGTAGCCATCCACTACCAAGGGCTGGAGGTTCGCTCGGGCTGCATAGATGGCCGCCGTCAGGCCCGCACAACCACTGCCGATGATGATGACCTTCCGCGTGTCGTTTCCCATGCTCGCTACAGTACGGACAATCGGTCCTTTGCCAAAAGGCATCGTATTCTAACACTTGGCAGCTATTGGGGAAAATCGATGTCCAACTGCCGTGCACCGCTGCATGGCGGGCCAGCCGTGATAGGCTAGTGCAGTCATGCCCTATCCGGCACGGATTTTTCAGTTGGTGACCGAGGTACTGTTCGCGCTGCTGGGGCTGCTGCTGGTGTGGCTGGCGGTGAGCGGGCGGGCGCAACTGAATCCGCGCTCGCTGCTCTGGTTGGCCGTGGCCGTGTTGCTGGCCTACCGTGGCCTTCGCGCCTGGTTGCAAGCAGACCGCTATGCCATGCGCTGGCTGCACCGATTGCGCGGCGCGTCCTTGCTACTCGTAGGAGTCATGCTGCTGGCGCTCAGCGCGGTTCCGGGAGCGCTGGTGACACCGCTGCTGACTGCGGCCGGCATGGTACTCATCGCGCGGGGCATCCTAGGTGTGACGCTGGTGGTGCGGCAAGGGTGAACGCCGCAGCCCGGGCGGTTGGAATCGCGGTTTCCCGTCTGCAGGCGGAGAGGAGGTACGGATGCTCAAAGAGTTCAAGGAATTCGCGTTGCGGGGAAACGTACTGGACATGGCTGTGGGGATCATTCTGGGAACAGCATTCGGCAAAATAGTCAGCTCGCTGGTGAACGATGTGTTGATGCCACCCATCGGATTGCTGCTGGGCAAAGCTGACTTCAGCAATCTGTTCCTGACACTTTCCGGCGAGGACTTCGCGACGCTGGAACAAGCGCGGGCCGCCGGGGCGGTGACGGTGAACTACGGAGTGTTTGTGAACACGGTGCTGGATTTTCTGCTCGTGGCGTTGGCGGTGTTCGTGTTAGTGCGACAGGTAAACCGACTGCATCGCAAGCAGGAGGCGGCCACGGCACCGACCACACGCGACTGCCCGTTCTGTTACTCGACGATTTCTGTGCGAGCCACGCGCTGCGCCTTCTGCACCGCAGAGCTGACGCCCGCCGCAAGCTAAGCAGGCGCTGAAGTACTGCGGTACAACACCACACCCAGTACCGCATGCTGCGGCCCGCAAGATCCCGGCGGGCGATCGCACCTGCTCCGGTCAGCTTTCGAGCCTCCTACGAGCGGCAGGCGCGAAAGGCCTTCTCACAATCCGGGCACGGGCAGATTTCACGCAAATAGTCGAAGCTGTAGATACCAGCCGAATGGCCATCGGTGAAGCTGATCTGGATGGCATAGTTGCCGACCGGTGCCGCAGCGCGGGCCGAGGGCCGGGGCCGGAAAATCGGCAGTGGATTGGGGGAGGCTGGATTCTGTTCGGCGGTTCGTGCTGCTTCCCGGGAACGCTCGTCAGCACAGCTTGCACAAGGGCAGTGCTCTCGGAGATAGACAAAATCGTAGTGGCTGGCATGGCCGTCCGACCACTGCACGTCCACGCCGGTACCGGAGGTGACGTGGACTTGCACACGGACGGGCTTTTTTCTCGGATCCTGCGGTGCCGGCATAGCAAAATCATCATAGCAGAGGCAGTCCCGCCAGCCGACCCTGCGGCATTCGCGGCAGGCACAGAATATTGCGCGCGAGTATCGGGCTACACGATAGAATAGCCACCAGGGATGTTCCCAGGATCACGGATCGGGCGAACGGTACTGGCTGCGTACTTGCTGGTGGCCAGCGTGCCGTTGCCGGCGCAAAAGGCCGAGGTGGCGATGCCGGCACCTCCTCACTGGCTGCCGCGGCTTCCGCAGCAGGCTCGTGTCGCCTATGAACGCGCGCGAACCGCAGAGCAGCGCGGCGACTGGGCACAGGCATTTGCGCAATATGCTGAGGCCTGGCGACTGCTGCCGAGCGAACCGGACTACCTGCACGGCCGGGAGCGAGCGCGGTTTGCCCTGCTGCAACAACATCTGGATCGCGCCGACCGACTAGCCCTGGCTCGAGACTTCCGGCAGGCACGGTTCGAGCTATTTGCCGCGCTCGCCCTGGATCCGACGGAACCGATCGCCCGGGAACGACTGCAACAACTTCCCCCGGAATCGAATGGCCGACAGCAGCCACCGGCGCGCACCGAATCGGTGACCGTCGAAGCGGCCGCCGGCACACGCTCGTTCTACTACAGCGGAGATGTCCGCGGAGCCTACGAAGAAGTCGGGCGAGCGTTTGGCGTGACGGTCTCGTTCGATTCGGACCTGCCGGCACAGTCGATTCGGTTTCGAGCCGAAAACGTAGATTTTGTCACCGCGCTGCGACTGCTCGGCCAGCAGACCAAAACCTGGTGGATCGCGCTGGACCAGCGACTCATCCACATCCTGCCCGACACGCCCCAGAAGCGGCAAGAATTTGCACCCCGAGTGGAACGTCGGCTGTTTCTGCCCAACCTGATTACACCGGAAAGCGCCACCGAAGCGGTGCGGGTGGTGAGCGACATCGTCGGCATCACACAGGCGCAGGCGGACAATCGCACGCACGCCCTGCTGCTGCGCGGACAACCGGAAGCGGTGGCCTTGGCCGAGGCGCTTCTGCAAGACCTGGAGCAGGCGCAGGGCGAGCTGATGCTGGAAGTGCAGGTGCTGGAGCTGAGCCGCTCGGCGCTGCGTCGGTTGGGCATCACGCCGCCTTCGAGCAGCCAGTTGATCACCCTGCGGCCGGAAGATATCGCTGAGGCGCAGCAGTCGCTGGAAGGATTGCTGCGGGTGCTGCAGCGTCTGTTCGGCCAATCCGCCGTTTCCGGTATTACGCCGGAGCAGCTGGCCCAACTGATCGGCTCGGGCCAGCTCGGAACCCTGGCCCTGATTCCCTCGCTGATTCTGTTCGGAGGCGGGCGTTCCATCTTTCTGGCCACGCTGCCGCAGGCAGCCGCGGAGTTTTCCGAAAATTTCAACGTCCTGCGCCGCTCGCGACGACTGCTCCTGCGCGCACAGGACGGGCAGCCCGCGACGTTCTTCCTCGGCGAGCGTTTCCCGGTGACCATCGGCCGGCTGACCCCTACCGTGGTCGATCCCAACCTGCTCCCGCTGCTCGGACCGCAACTGCAGGCGCCCTTCCCGGCGTTTCAGTTCGAAGACCTGGGATTGCGGGTGCGCACCACACCGCGAATGCACGGAAATGGCGAAGTCACGCTCCAACTGGACATCGAAATTCGCAGCCTGAGCGGGGTGGAACTGAACGGGATTCCGGTGATCAGCAACCGAACGGTGCAGCAGACGGTGCGGCTGCGCCAGGATGAATCGTCGGTCATCGCGGGAATCATCCAGCACGAGGAGCGACTGGGGATCACCGGTTGGCCGGGTCTAGCCCGGCTGCCCGGCGCGGGAGCGTTGACGTCCACCCGCGAGACCAAGACGCGCGAGGATGAACTGCTGCTGGTGATTACGCCACGGGCTCTACGCCTAGCACCGCGCACGGGTCGCAGCCTGTACGCCGGCCGCGAAACCGAGATGATCACGCCCGCACGATCCCCATGAGTTCTCCCTCCAAACAAGCTGGCCACGAAATGCTGCGCACCGGCGAGGCCGACGCAAGACTCCCACGACCGACGCGAAAAAATGCCGACGCGCTGTAGGGAAAGAGCACGTCCGGTACCGCAACGGACTGATTCCTCGCGTGCCAGCGGGGGCCCAACACGGGTCCGCACAGGCTGCATTGCCCAGGAAAACACAGGCGCCGGGCGAGCACATCGGCCCCGGCATCTTCTAGGGCGCGGCGTCCAGCACGACGATGGGCTGATAGGTGCGGGGGACAATCGCCTGCGCAATGGCAATCAATCGCCCCTGCTGATTGAACACACGAAGACGCTGGGGCCGAGGAGCTGCGGAAACGAGCGGCGCAGTGGCCCCTGCAGGCATCACGTCCTGGCCGGGCTGAATCTGCGCGGGGAGAACATCGAAGCGGGTACCGTGGCGGACGCGTCGTTCGATGATGGGCAGCACGGTGATGCGGGGCAATTCGGGCAGCAGGTGTTCGAGCGGAATGATGACTTCGGCCAAGCGGCCAGAGCTGGCGCAGCGAGCGAGCTCTTCGAGCGCGATGGCTTGGTCTAGAGTGAATTCGCCAACGGCGGTGCGCACAATTTCCGCCAGATGAGCGCCGGAGCCGTGGAGCTGTCCAAGTTCATGAGCCAGCGAACGGATGTAGGTGCCAGCCGCGCACTCGATTGCGACACGAGCGCAACAACCTTGCACGTCGAGTACCCGAAATTCGTACACCTCCACCTCGACGGGCTTCAACTCCACTGGGCGTTTCTTGCGGGCCAAGGCATGGGCAGGCCGGCCGCGGATCTTCTTCGCAGAGAACGCCGGGGGAATCTGCGTGATCCGGCCGACAAATCGAGCAGCGAGAGTTTCGATTTGCTGGCGATCGAGCACGGGCTGGAGATCCGGCCCGAGGGGCTGACCATCGGCGTCGTAAGTATCGGTGGCAAAACCGAAGCGAATGGTGCACTCGTAGCGTTTGTGGCGACCTGCATAGAACTGAGCCAAACGCGTGGCACGGCCGAGCAGCAGCGGGAGCACCCCGGTGGCCAGCGGGTCGAGCGTACCGAGGTGGCCCATCTGACGAAAACCGAGCAGGCGACGCACAGCCTCGACTACATCGTGCGAGGTCTTTCCCGCTGGTTTGTGAATGACCAACGCGCCTTCCCAAGGAGGCGGTTCGGGTTTGCGCGGCATGGGTGGCGGTGTTTCAGCCCTCGCTGGGTTTTCGCACTTGGCGCAGCAGTTCTTCCACTTGCTGGCCGTATTCGGCAGCACGGTCGTGCACGAAGCGCAGATCCGGAGAGCGGCGCAGCCGCAGACGCACAGAAAGCTCGCGACGGATGAAGCCAGTGGCGGAAGCCAGGGCACGGAACGCTGCAGCCTGTTCGGCGTCAGTACCCAGCACGCTGACGTAGATGCGAGCGTGCTTCAGATCGGGCGAGACGCGTACTGCCGTGACCGTGACCAGGGTGGCCAGTCGTGGGTCTTTCAGTTCGCCACACAGCATGGCGCTGATCTCGTGGCGGATTTCTTCGGCGATGCGCTCGTGGCGATGTCCGGGAGCCAGCATGACGGTATCCGTTCAGAAGAATTCCATCTCGTGGCCAACCAGGTCACGGCCGAGCAGGCGTTCGGATTCCAGGATCACGGCGCGGAGGGACTGCTCGAGGTGATTGGCGTCGCTCGAAATGGAAACAATGCCGACCACGGCGCGCTGCCACAGCTCCTGGTGATCGAGTTCGGCGACAGCCACGTTGAACTGGCCGCGCAGGCGGTCT
Source organism: Acidobacteriota bacterium (assembly GCA_037442425.1). GTDB lineage: Bacteria > Acidobacteriota > Terriglobia > Acidiferrales > UBA7541 > DSGC01. The sequence continues at coordinate 61,213 of JBBIQG010000006.1, forward strand.
TTCAGGCTGCGCAGGACCTGGCGTTTGTCCTTCAACGAATGGGCGTTGGGCAAATGGATTTCCAGGGTCACCAGACCAACCGGCATGAGCCCTCCGCGCGGCGCATTCGTGCGGAAACGACCCCGAGCTAGGCCGTCACTTCCGTCGCCGCAACCTTTTCGACGCGGAAGAATTCCAGAATATCGCCAACCTTGACGTCGTTGAAATTGGCAATGGCAATGCCGCATTCATAACCGGCGCGAACTTCGTTGACGTCGTCTTTGAAGCGCTTCAGCGAACCTGGGCGACCGGTGTAGACGACCGCGCCATCGCGCAGCAAGCGGACTTCGGCATCCCGGCGGACGACACCATCCTGCACGTAGCAGCCGGCCACGGTGCCGACGCCCTTGATGCGGAAGGTTTCCCGCACCTCGGCGCGGCCGAGGTAGGTTTCGCGCAGGACCGGTTCGAGCAAGCCCGCGATGGCCTTCTTGATTTCGTCGGCTACCTCATAGATGACCGTGTGGGTGCGGATGTCCACGTTTTCTCGCTGAGCGAGTTCGGCCGCCTTGCGATCCGGTCGCACGTTGAACGCAATGATAATGGCATTCGAAGCCGATGCCAGAAGCACATCGGTTTCGGCAACCGCCCCGACCCCGGCGTGAACAATTTTGATTTTCACCTGATCGGTCGAGAGCCGGGGCAGCAGCTCACTGAGCACTTCCACCGAGCCCTGCACATCGGCCTTGACCACCAGCGGGAGTTCCTTGACTTCGCCGGCCTTGAGCTGCTCATGCAACTGATCGAGCGTGATTCGCGGGCCGGCCGTGCGAGCCAGGGAAGCTTCGCGGCGCTTGGCCTGGCGGTACTCGACGATCTGGCGCGCGCGGGCTTCATCGGCTACCTGGAACTGATCGCCGGCTTCGGGCAGACCCTGCAGACCCAGGACTTCGACCGGTGTGGAGGGGCCGGCCTCTTTGAGGCTGTGGCCGCGGTCGTCGAGCATGGCACGAACCTTGCCGTAAACAGCACCACAGAGGAAGGCATCGCCCACTCGCAAGGTGCCATTTTGCACTAGCACGGTGGCGACCGGGCCGCGGCCTTTGTCAATGCGGGATTCGAGCACCGTGCCGGTGGCGGGGGCATTCGGGTTGGCCTTCAGCTCGCGGAGGTCGCCGACCAGCAGGATCATCTCCAGCAGGCGGTCGAGGTTTTTCTTCAATTTTGCGGAGACTTCTACCATCACCGTATCGCCGCCCCATTCTTCCGGGACGAGCCCCAGGTCAGCGAGCTGGCGCTTGACTCGTTCCGGCTGAGCTTCAGGCTTGTCCACTTTGTTGATGGCCACGACGATCGGTACACCGGCAGCACGGGCGTGATCGATGGCTTCCAGGGTCTGGGGCTTGACGCCGTCATCCGCAGCGACAACCAGCACGACTACGTCGGTGACCCGAGCGCCGCGGGCACGCATGCGGGTGAAGGCTTCGTGACCTGGCGTGTCGATGAAAACGATTTTGCGACCGTTGATTTCCACCTGCGAAGCGCCGATGTGCTGGGTGATCCCGCCGGCCTCACCTTCCGCGACGTTCGTCAGGCGGATGGCATCCAGAAGACTGGTCTTGCCATGATCCACGTGGCCCATAACGGTAACGACAGGGGCGCGCGGCTGCAGATTTTCCGGTTTTTCCTCGCGGACGATCTCCTGGGCGACTTCTTCTTCGAAGGAGACGACTTTCACGATTCCGTTGAAGGCCTGAGCCAGCGAAGTGGCCGTTTCGATGTCGAGCGCCTGATTGATGCTGGCAAAGATGCCTTTGTCGAGCAGAGTCTTCAACAAGTCTTTGGCCCGGACGTCGAGCTTTTCTGCCAGCTCGCGAACCGTGATGCCTTCGGTGATGGTGATCTCGCGTGGTTCGCGCACGACCGGCGGTGGTGGTGCCACCGCACGGGCACCGCGGCGCTCCACCACACCCGGCCGCGCCCGAACGGGATGGAGCTTGCGTTCGCCCTCGGCGAAGCGCTTTTCGATCAGCGGGCGGGCCCGCGTGGGTTTCCGCGCGTAAATCGGTTTGCCTGGCTCCGCCTTCGGCGGAATCTTTTCCGTGACGGGTGCAGCCGACGGCGTCGTGGCCGGCACCGGCTGAGTGGTCGCCGCGGCCGGCCTCGATGCCGGACGCACTGGAGCCGTTGATTTCACCGGCTGACGCTGTACCGGCGGCGCGGAAGCCGGCGGGGCTCCAGCCGGTCGTGGCGCGGTGCGAAGCGTTTTGCCGGGTGGAGGCGTTGAGCGAGGCGGCTGAGCCGCCGGTGCAGCGGGTGCGGGCTTGCGAGCAGGCGCCGAGGTCGCTGCCGGTCGAGCAGCTTGCGGTGGCGGGGGAGCGGGCGGCGCCGTCGCAGGTGCGACGGGCGCGGAACGAACGGGCGGGGCTGGCGCCGCGGGCCGCGGCGGAGTGGCCGGAGCCGGCTGGGCCGGTGGTGGCGGCGGTGTCCGAGCAGTTTTGGTTGCGCCCTCGTCAGCAGCTTTTTGCGCAGCGGCCTGCACTTCTGCGGCCTCTGCCTCGGCGAGCTGACGGAAATGCTGACGCACTTTGTCCGCGATTTCGGCGCTGATCGAGCTGGAGTGGGTTTTGTTTTCCGTGACCCCGATTTGGGGCAGAAACTCGAGGATTACCTTGGCCTTGACCTCGAGTTCGCGGGCCAGCTCGTTGATCCGAATGTGTCCAGATTCTGCCATCGCTTTAGCGTTCCTGCTCCTCCCCGTTTTCCGCGGACGGTTCGTCTGACGCAGAAGCTGGCGTATCGGGCAATACGGTCGCGGACGAATCAGCCACAGCCGTGGCGGCTGAGGTCTGTGCCGCAGTTTCGGTGGCTTCCGGCAGCGACGCATCGTCAGCAGACGCTTCGGCGACAGGTTCAGCAGATTGCTGCTCGGCTTCGATGGATTCGAAGTGTGCCGCGACGGCGAGACGAATTTTTTCGACCATTTTTTCGCCGATACCCGGGATTTCCATCAGTTGCTCGGGAGTCATTTCCGCCAATTGTTCGATAGAGCTGATCCCATGCTGCGCTAATTTTTCCAGTGTTTTCGGCCCGATTCCCTTCAACTCCTCGAGCGGAGTCGTGGGAGCGGTGAGCGCAGCCATCTGCGCTTCGATCTCGCGACGCTTCTCTTCCTCGCTCTTGATATCGATGTTCCAGCCGATCAGCTTGCTGCCCAGGCGAACGTTCTGCCCCTTTTTGCCGATGGCCAGCGAAAGCTGGGTGTCTTCGACGATGACTTCCAGTCGCTTTTCGACCGGATCCACGATCTGGACACGGGTCACCTTGGCCGGCGAGAGGGCTTTCTGGGCAAAAGTAATCGTATCCTCCGAATAGGGGATGATGTCGATTTTCTCGCCTCGCAGTTCACGAATGATGGATTGCACGCGCATGCCCTTCATGCCCACACAGGCGCCGACTGGGTCCACGTCCTTGTCGCGACTTTCCACAGCGATTTTGGTGCGTTCGCCGGCTTCGCGGGCAACAGCGCGAATCTGCACGGTGCCGTCGTAGATTTCCGGCACTTCCATTTCAAACAAGCGCTGCACCAGGACGGGGTCAGCGCGGGAGACAATCACCTGCGGCCCCTTGGTGGCGCGTTCGACCGCCTTGATGACGACCCGGAGCCGGTCGCCGATGTTGTAAGTTTCCAGCCGGGATTGTTCGCGGCGCGGCATGCGGGCCTCGGTGCGGCCGAGGTCCACGATCACATCCGGCCCTTCGATGCGCTTGACGACACCATTGACCAGCTCGCCGACGCGTCCATGGAATTCGTTGAAGATGGTGTCGCGTTCGGCCTCGCGCACCTTTTGCATGATCACCTGTTTGGCCGTCTGTGCCGCGATGCGACCGAGCACAGCACCGGGCTTGCGGAGGAGAATTTCTTTGCCGATTTCTGCGTTGGGGTCCAGGGCACGGGCTTCGTCCAGGGAGATTTCCCGGCGCGGATCGCTGACCTGCTCCACGACGGTGCGCACGGCGTAGATATCTACCTGGCCGGTTTCCGGGTTGAACTTCGAACGCAGTTCCTCATCGGTGCGATAGTACCGGCGGGCCGCTACGGCCATGGCGTCTTCGATGGCGGCGATGATCACTTCCGGTTCGATGTGTTTTTCCCGGCTGATCTGTTCGATCGTTTGGTACAGATGATTGGTCACGATGCCTACCCCTAGAATTCAACGACCAGATTGGCTTTTCGAATCTTCGCCAACGGCACAGACACGATCCGGCCGCCGACATCCACCTGCACCACCTCTTCGGCCAAGCCGGCCAGACGACCTTGCAGAAAACTGGCCCCTTCGACCGGCTCGTTCAGCACCAGGCGGGCCAGCCGGCCGGTAAAGCGCTGGTAATCGGCCGGAGTGCGCAGTTTGCGATCGAGGCCGGGCGAGCTGACCTCGAGAATGTACTGCGGGCCGGGCACCAGGTCTTCGACGTCGAGAATCACGCCCAGTTGCTGGCTGACGAGCTCGCAGTCGCGGTGGCTGATGCCACCGGGCTTGTCAATATAGACGCGCAGGAAGCGCTGCCGGCCGATCTTCCACTCGACATCCACCAGCTCGACCCCTTCCGAGCGGGCCACGCGCTCTGCGGCGGCACGAATCTTTTCGAGATCCATCTTTGCCAAACCGTAATGCCACGAACCGGGTCGGAGAAACGCAACAAAAAAGTGGGCTCGCGCCCACTGGAACATCCGACCAGCTTCTACCCTTCGTCAGTATAGCCGGGATGAGAGATTTCTGCAAGATAGGACTCGCGCGGGGTGCTGAGAACCGCCTCGACAAACGCCCTGAACAGCAAGGCAACGCAACCCCTTCCTGGGGTGCCGAATTGGGGCTATGGGCTATGGAACTTGGAATTGGCTGCGGCCTTCCTTCCAAAAAGGTTCGCCACGCCGAGTCGGTACCGCATCAAGGAGCGACCAAGCGCTGAAATTCAGGACGTTCGCGGAGGGAGGCAAAGGCAGGGTCGGTGGCCGCCGAACGGGCAAAGGCGGGATTGGCCTGCACTGCGCGGATGAGCCAATCCAGCGCTTTTTCGGCCTCCCCTACTTGGGCGTGAAATCGGGCCAACGCGTAGTGGAGGTCCGGGTAACCGGGAGCGAACTGCAAAGCCTGTTCGAGAGCACGCCCGGCGGCCGGGATATCCTGTTCGCGGAGTGCGCGGGCAGCCTCCCCCATGCGGGCCATGGCCTTTTTGATCCCCCACAGACGGGCGAGTTCTTCGATAGGCCGAGGATGGTCTTCGACACGAAGGTCCACGTAGCGGTCGTTCATACCGGCATAACCGGCGCCAGGACGCATGACGATGAGAGCAGCAGATTGCTGTCCCCGGCTATCTCCTCCGGCCTGCTGGCCGGCGGCGAGAGCAGCCAACAGGCGATCGGCCAACTCGCCCTGAGCGGAAAGAAAGGCCTGCTCCATGGCCAGCACGACCTGCTCGCCGGCCAGGATGTTCCCCTGCACGGCGTAGGCACGACCGTTGGCATCTTTTCCGCTGCGCCCACCCGCCCAAGGCGAGCAGCGCTGACCGGTGTAGCTGAAGGCGCGTCCGTGGACGTCTACGATGCCGATCTGACGGCGGTCGCGCTGCGGGTCCGCATCCGTGAGCAGTTTGACCACCTGTTCCGGCGAGAGGCCGAGACGGAGCAACTCCAAGCCCCGCGGACCGTACGTCACATTGGCAAAGGCCTGCGTGGCAATGGCTCCCACACCGGATTCGACCCAGGGCACGACCGGGCCTACGGAGAAGAATTTGGATTGCACGGCAACGCCGACGTCACCGTTCGTGGGGTCGTAAGCAGCAATAGAGAAGGTAGCCACTGGCTCTGGGGAAGCCGCCTGCCGAGCCGTGCCCACCAGAGAGAACGAAAGCAGAAGCAACAACAGAGCGCAGTGGCAGAACCGAATCATGGCCTACTTCCTCCGCGGGGAATGCGCCGAGGAGAATAGCAGAGCGGCAGAAAAACAAAAAGCCCTCCCGGCGCACCGGGAGGGCGAAGGGTACCGAAGCACGCTAGCGCTGTGGCGGCCTCTGGCCGGGCTGCTGTTGCTGCTGGGGAGGCTGGGGACGGGCCTGAGCAGGCGTTTGCGGCTGCTGGGCGGGCCGAGTCGTGGAGACCGGATGGGATTGGTCGTAGAGCCGGATGATGTCCTGGGTGATATCCACGGACGGATCGGCGTAGACCACGCCGCCCTGCCCAGAAACATCCAGCACAACGGCGAGGTTGTTTTCGCGTGCGTAGCGATCGATCACTTCCATCATTTTCGAGCCGATGCGTTCGACGACCTCGTTTTCCGCCTGATTCAAATCTTCCTGGAAATCTTCCTGGCGACGCTGAAACAGCCGCTGCAACTGGCTAAACTCACGAGACAGCCGCGCACGTTCCTGATCGCTCAAAACACGATCGTTCTGCAAGCGCCCCTGCAGATCTTGAAGCTGTTTGCGCAGGTTTTCTAGCTCGGTTTGGCGGGCTGCGAATTGAGACTGCAACTCCGCAGAGGCCTGTTTGCCTTCCGCACTGGAAATGATGGCCTGCCGGACATTCAGGATGGCGACGCGTGCGGCTCGCTCCCGGGGTTGAACCGCAGGAGCCTGTCCGCTCGGCTGCTGCGCCAGCACCAACGTGGTCGGCACAGCCAGAAGGGTAAGTACCATCATGGTTGACATCTGCTGCTTCATCCTCTCTCCTTGTGGCCAGATTCGGCCAAGCACGAATTTGTGATTATAGGGAGCCGGTATCGCTCCGGTCAATCGGAAACCCTGCTGTAGGGGTGCGATGCACAACCGAGGGTTGCGGTTGGCCCAGCGGCCGAGTGCCTACGACGCGGCCAAGCCCCCACAACTCAGCGCGGCAGCGGGACCAGAAGGATGCGGTCGTTGGCTTCATCGGCGATGACGGCGATGTTCGTGCGCGGGTGGATGTCCAAGCTGTATCGGGTCGAGCCATCCATGCCAAACACAGCGCGCACGCGCCGGTCGAGCAAATCGATCACGGAAAGTGTGCGGCTGGCAGTGTTGAAGGTAACCAGCGTACCGGAGAGATAGTTCAGGGCCACCGTCGTCGGGTTGATGCCCACCCGCACGGGGAGTGACTGACCATTTTCCGGATTCACCAGCGAGATGTTGTTCGTCAAGCTGGAGGTGACGACAAAGCGATCGGCGGCGGGATCGTAGGCCACGCTCGTGGGCAACTGGAATCCCGGGATGCGCTGAGTGAACGAAGGCGTACCCGTCAGGTTGATGAAGTTGACTGTGTTCTGGGTGGCGTTCGCAACGGCGGCGAGATTCCGCGACGTGTCAATGGCCACAGCCACCGGTCCCTGGTCCACGGTGACGGTGCCCAGAGGGGCTGTCGAGGCAGCATCGATCACCGTGACGCTGTTCGACGCGGTGTTGGTGACTACGGCGACGGCATCTTCCGAATCCACGGCCACGCCGGTTGGTTCGGAGCCGACGGCAATGTCAGTGATGACCGCAAAGGTATCCAAGTTGATAAAAGTAGCGCTGTTGCTGCCGCGATTGGCCACAATGGCACGGCCCAGCCGCGAGCTGACTGCCACCCCCTGCGGACGGATACCCACGGCAATCGTCTGCACGACAGTGCCGGTAGTCAGATCCACGACGGAAACGTTGTCGGAGCCACTGTTGGTAACGACGGCAAGATCGCGTTCCGGGTCAATGGCCACCGCTAAAGGCGCATCGCCAACTGCAATCTCCTGAAACACGGCAAGCGAAGCGGCATTGGAGACGTCCCCGCCCGGATTCAGGACATCCACGACAAATCGCCGCGCGGTAGCCAACAGGGCAGCCGGGATGGTGGCCGTGAGCCGGCGCGCGCTGACGAACGTGGTGGTCAGCGGGGTCTCATCCAAGCGAACCACGGCACCGGGCAGAAAACCGTTGCCGGTCAGGGTGATCGTCAGATCCGTATTGGAAGTAAAGGTCACCGCGGGATTCACCTGGATCAGGTGGAGCGCACGGAGTGGGCCAAGATCCAAGATCGAAACGGTGTTGTCGGCCTGATTGGCCACGATGGCACGGTTGGTAGTGGGGTCCAAAGCCACTGCGACCGGATCGGTGCCAGTCGCCACGGTAGCCAGCCGGGAGGGTGTGCGGAGATCGATCACGGAGACCAGGTCTGTGTTGGGGTTGACGGTAACCGCGACATCACTCAACGGATTGGCGGCCGCAGCCACGTGTCCCTGTTCCAGAGTGAGGTTCTGCACGGTTTGGTCCGCAAGGCTGAACAGGATCAGTGCGTTCGAAGTGGGATTGGTGAGCACGATGCGCTGGGTTTCCGTATTGATGCCTACTCCGCGAACCTCTGTGCCCACGGCCACTGTGGCGACAACGTTGCGACGGCCAAGGTCCACAATGGTGAGAGAGCCGGCACCGCCACCCGGAGTGACCACAGCCCAATCGAGCTGCGGTTCGACGGCAACCGAAGGACTAGCCCCCGTGCTGACGGTCTGCTGACCCCCGCCAATGGTGCCCACAAATGTAAGCGAATCGAGGTCGAAAACGGAAGCAAAGTTCGTCGTTTGATGCGCGACCAGAGCCAGGCCACTGAGCGGGTTGATGCCGACTGCGAAGGGCGACGGCGGCGTGCCTCCGGAGTTCAAGGGGGGCACGGGAACGGTAGTCACCACAGCAGCGGTGGCCAGGTCAACGACGGTCACATCTTTGCTGCCATTGTTGACGACCACAGCCAGATTGCGTTCGTTATCTACGGCGACCCCGGTGGGCGCCGTGCCGACAGGAACTGTGGTTACAGCAAACGTCGTCAGATTGACGATGGAGATTGAATTGCCGGCGCGATTTGCGACGACGGCAGTTCCGGTGGCCGTGTTCACAGCCACCGCAGTGGGTTCCGGACCCACACCAAGCGTGGTCACAACCGAGGGCACCGCCGCCACAGGCTGCACGGCCAGGTTAATTGCTGCCACGGCTCCTGCGGCTGGATTGCGGAGCAGCAAAGGAAACAGACCTGCGGTGGTCAGGTCGGAAGCAGACAGTGCCACATTCATCTGGCGCGCATTGATCACGGTGGCTGCACGGAGCTGTCCAGCAAATTCCGCTTCCAGAGAAGAAGCGTAGAACCCACCGTTCAGATTGATGCTGACGGGGGGACCGCCCTGCGGCGCGCTGTCGGGAGAGGTGCCCACCACCGCAGGACGAACCGGTTCGATGGTCACCGAAACCGGTGCAGAGAGGTTGCCGTTCTGCCGCTCCATATCCAGCACCAGCGTGCCCGGCGTGCTGAGCTGGTCGGCCGTCAAACGGACCCGGAACAGACGGGTGGTGATGGGAGTGCCACCGACAGGCACGCCGTTGGCACGCACCGTCGTGGTGCCGCGGAAATTTTCCCCTTCGAGATAGAAATCCTGGAACAGAGAGTGCTGGGCGACGCGGGAAGGTGAGACGGAGTTGAGCACGGGGTCGGCCGCGGGGAATACGGTGACCGTAGCGATATCGAACTGCTTGGGGTCGAACTGGGAAACGGCCTTGATCCCCACGCTCGCCGGAGCGGGGGGCGTGGCCGGCGCCGTGTAGAGCCCGGTGGGGCTGATCGTGCCCACGGTGGTGTTGCCCCCCTCGATGTCGTTCACAAACCATGTGACGGCGGTGTTCGAGGTACCGGAAACCGTAGCAGTGAACTGCAGTGTCTCCTCGGTGTTGATGCCGACAGCTTCGGGAGTGACAGTGACGCGGACGCCGGAATCGATGCTGACGATGGCAGTAGCGCTCGCGTTTTCGTCCACCACGCTGACCGCCTTGACCTTGACGGCTGTGGAGGAAGCCGTTCCTCCGCCGCTGGTGGCATTGGGACCGTTCTGGCCATAGGTGAAGGTGGTCTCCGAGGGCACGGTGGCCACAACGAAGGTGCCGTTGAAGGAAGAGTCCGTGACGCCGGTGATGGTGACAATCTGGCCAGCGAGAAAACCGTGTGCAGCCGTGGTCGTGATGGTGACCACGTTCGAGGAGCGCGAAGCACCGTTGTTGGTGGCAATCGTGGCGGTGGCCGGCGGTGGGAGTGCCGACGGCGCCGTGTAAACCCCTTCCTGCGTAATCGTGCCGACGGTGGAATTCCCCCCTTCGACGTCGTTGACAAACCATTTGACGGTGATGTTGTTCACCGAGCCGCCGCCACTGGAGGCATCGGGGCCGTTCTGGTTGTAGGTGAAAGTGGTAGAAGAAGGGACCGAGGCGACGGTGAAAGTGCCGTTGAAGGTGGCATCGGTAACACCGAGGATAATCACGCGATGGCCAACCGAGAGCCGGTGAGCCGAGGTGGTGGTGATGGTCACGACATTGTTCGAACGGACCGCACCGTTCGAGCTAGCAATGGTGGCCACCTGCGCGCCCGTGACGGTAGCCACAAACTGCTGCAACTGATTCACCAGAATGGAGACCGCCGCGGGGGTGACGGAAACGGTGATGTTCTGGCCGCTGTTGCCGTTCCCGTTGCCGCCACATCCCCACAGCAAAATCGCACCGAGCAGCGCAGAAATGACCCGTGTCCACCGCCTCATGAAAGCTCCTCTCTATTCGACAAGGCGCTGAAAAAGGGGGCGGCAGGAAGCCGTCCCTCCGGAACCACCGGTCGTACGGCCGACGGAGGGATTCTACCCCACCCGCGTGGTTTCAGCACCCAACTCCAGGTCCGCCACACCCTGCATGCGCAAAACTGGCAGTCGCGCGTGCGGAGACACCCGAAACCCGACCCCTCGAACTAAAACGTCCTGCTCACCGTGAATCGGAACGTGCGCAACGGCTCGAAGAAATTGATGCGCGTCGCACCAATGCCCAGCAGATTATTCAACTGGGGCAGAATTTGAGAATCCAGGACACCGGGCGGGAGCGAGTTGCGCATCTCCTCACTGAGGAAGAAATCTCCCCGCGGTTCGAGGATGACCCTCCGGTAACGAGTCAGGTTATACGCCCAGTAGAAACGAAATGGCGCGTTGACCACCGGTAGCTGAATCACCAGCTCGACCCCAGCCGAAGTGCGCAGTCGGAAATTCGACCCCGGAGCCAACTCGAGCCGTTCGCTGAGATTCGTGTTCGGGAACTGGGAGCGGAGACGTGCCAATCCTTCTGGCGTCAGTGTCAACTGATCGCGCCGGAGAATGCCGTTGAGGCCCGCATCAAAGAACAGGCTCAAGCTCAGCGGTCGGACCAGCGGAATTCGATACTCCACATTGGCCACGACCTGAGCATCACCGCCCGGGAACGTCGTGCTGAAGTCGAGCAATGGAACATTCAAAAAACGAAGGCGCGGATTGCCGCTGCCGTCGAGCTGGGTCGGGTCAAAAAAGAAAAGCTGAGTCTCCGTCTGCACCGGAATAAAGGCCAGCGGAGTGATGTTGAAGATATCGAACCCGCGGACGCTGTCTTCCCCACCCAGGAAGAACCGGTTAAAGGGCGGCAGGACCTGACCTCCGAAACCGGTGGCGAATGCAGTGAGGAAACGGAATCCGAGCGTGTTCCTGGCTGGACGGGCAGGACGGAAGTGTTTGAACTCAAGCAACTGGGTAATCGCATTCACGTTGCCGCCGAGCACCCCGCCTTCCACGCTGGTCGAAAGGAACAGGCTGGTGCCCCGGCTCGGATTGATGGGGTGATCGATCGTATTGTAGGTGAAGGTGGGCACCAGGCGGCTGGATCGAATGCCCCGCAGCGCAGATGGGCCAGCAAATCCGCGGAATTGCAGATTTTCGAAGATCAAGCGCGAGGCCTGGCTGAAGGGGGTGATGTCGCTACTGGAATAGGAGTAGGTAAGGCCGACCCGGGAGAAAGCGAACCGCCGCAGCGGGTAGCTGGCGAACACGGTGAAGCCTGAGCGGTTCTGGTCAAAATTCTGGGTCAGATTCGGATCGAGTTGAATGGGACGGCCAATCAACAGCGCGGTTTCGCGCGCCTGATCGAAACTGAAGCGGCTCGAAAAGATAGTGAAGCCCACGGAGATGGGCCGGTCGAACAGATACGGCTCGGTGAAGCCGAACAGAAAATTGCGCTGGCGGTCGCCGAAATCCGCAGCGAAGCTGAGGGTTTCGCCCAGACCGAGGAAATTGTTGGTTTGATACGAGATGCCGACGAAGCTGCCGGCAATGCCGCTGACTCCGCCCGTCAACCCGATGGACTGCTTGCCCTTTTCTTTCACCTTGAGGAGCAGGTCGAGGGTGCCTTCCTTCTGATTTCGTTTCATCTCGACGTGCTCTTCCGCCTTGATGGGTTCGAAATAGTCGAGCTGATTCAGCCGCAGGATGCTGATTTCCCATTTGCGGCTGTCGAACATATCACCTTCGTCGAGAAGGATTTCGCGACGAATGACTTTGTCGCGGGTGGTCGTGTTGCCCTGGAATTCAATGCGGCGGACGAAGAACTGCTTTTGCTCGTCGAATTGCAGGGTGAGGTTGATCAGCTTGTTTTCAGCGTCAATGTCGAACAAGGGTTCGGTAGTGAAGTCAATGAACCCGAAGGTGCTGTAGAGCTGCTGGTAGTCTTTCAGCGCCTTGCGAACCTTTTCCACCGAAAACACATCCCCCTTCTTCAGCGGGAAGGCATTGCGCAGCACGTCGACCCGGAAGCGCAAGGGCTGGTCTGGGTTCGAGCTTCGGATGAAGAGCTCGCCCATGCGAAACAGGTCCCCTTCCTCGATCCCGATGACGATATTGGTCCGCTTGCCGCGTTTGCGCCCGATCAATGGCCAGGGACCGGGCAGGCCCGCCCGATTGATGTCTGCCGTTTCGATGCGCGGTTCTTTGACCAGAACGCGGAAGTAGCCGTGATCCTGGTAGAGGCTGCGGATGCCAATTTCCAGGTCTTCATTCAGCTTGCGGCGGTCGTAGGTCTTGCTCCACAGATTCAAGTCGAACAACCACATCGGAACGGCCACCGGACGCGAATGGCGCATGGCGCGGATGATTTTCCGGTCGGAGAACACGGTGTTGCCTTCGATTTCGATGTGGCCGACCTTGACCTTGGGCCCTTCGTCGATATTGAAGATCAACCGGACGGCGTTGGTGGCCTGGATCCGCTCATAAGTAGGTTTGATGGTGGCGAACTGGCGGCCGCGCTCGCCCAGCAGTTCACGCAAAACCACTTCCGCGCGCTTGATGCGGGTGGGATCGAACGGGCTTTCTATGGACAGGCCGACTTTGCGCTCCTTGAACCGCTCCAGGACGTCGGATTCGGTGACGGATTTCAGTCCCTGGTATTCGATGCGGCGGATGATGGGGCGTTCCTGCAGGTAGAAAATCACGATGCGGCCGTTGGGGTTGTTGGGACTGGGCTCGACTTCCAGGCGGATATCTTCGAAAAACTGCGTGTTCCAAAGAGCGCGGAAGTCCCGCCGCAATACATCTTCGTTGTAGGGGTCGCCGGCACGGGTGAACAGACGTGCCTGGATGGTGCCGCGGGGAATGCGGCGATTTCCTCGGATTTCAATCTGCTCGACGACTAGCGCGGGTTCCTGGGTCGAAGAAGCCTGCGGGGACTGCTGAGCCACGAGGAGGGTTTCCGCTGGCTGCGGACCGACCGGCGAGCCGACTGCCAGCGACACAGTCGGGTGTCCGGCCGACTGGCCAACGGCGGCGTCCGGAAAAACAAAAAGCAGCAGGAGCGTCGCCGAAGCAGCGACTCGCAACTTCCCAACTGGAACTGTCAGAAACTTGGCCAGAGCCCTCATCCGGGCTACTGCCCCCCAACCCTGAATCTGTTCCACGGTCCATGCTCAGGCGGCCCACACACCGCCTCCGGCGTAGAACCGGTGCGCGCCGAGCAGATAGGATTCGTTACTGCACGACCGGGGTTGCTTCCGTCACGGGGCGGAAGCAGAGTCCGTCCCCTTCGACATACACGCCCAACGTCACCGGCCGTTGCAGGCCGCCCTGGATGAGCTGTTCGGAGAGCGGGTCTTCGACGTACTTCTGCAGGGCGCGGCGCAGCGGCCGGGCTCCATAACTGCGGTCGCCGCAGGTTTTCTCCAGGATCCACTGGCGGGCTTCCGGCGAAACAACGATCTGGACCTGCCGGTGGATCAGTGTGTCGTTGATCTGGCCAACGAGCAGGTCAATGATGCGCAACAGGTCTTCATCGGTGAGCGGATTGAAAACGATGATCTCGTCGAGTCGGTTCAGGAACTCCGGATTGAACGCGCGCTTGACTTCCTGCATGACGAGATCTTCCATTTTGGCAGCAATGGCCTGCTCCGAGGCGGCCTGAAAGCCGAGGGCCGTGCGCTTCTCCAAATGGCGTGCACCCAGATTGGAGGTCAGGATCAGGATGGTGTTCCGGAAATCCACGGTGTTGCCCAAGCCATCGGTCAGCTGTCCGTCTTCGAAGACCTGCAACAGGATGTTGTAGACATCCGGGTGCGCCTTTTCGATTTCGTCCAGCAGAATGACGGAGTACGGCGAGCGGCGCACCCGCTCGGTGAGTTGACCGCCTTCTTCGTAGCCCACATACCCGGGCGGCGCGCCGATCAGCTTCGAGACGCTATGCTTTTCCATATACTCCGACATATCGAAGCGAATCAGATGTTTCTCGCTGCCGAAGAGGAATTCCGCCAGGCGGCGGGCCACTTCCGTTTTGCCGACGCCGGTCGGGCCGAGGAACAGGAAACAGCCGACCGGACGACCCGGCGCTTTCAGCCCGGCGCGACTGCGGCGGATGGCGCGGGCCAGTGCGGTGATAGCCTTGTCCTGACTGATGATGTGTTTGTGCAGTTCCTGTTCGATGCGGAGCAGTTTCTGCTGTTCATCCTCTTTGATCGAGGCCACAGGAATGCCGGTCCAACGGGCCACTACTTCTTCGATGTCCTCGCGGGTGACAACCCCCGTCGTGGATTCGTCGATGTTCAGCTTTTCGCGGAGCTGGCGCAGATGCTCCTTTTCCTTACGCTCTTCCTCGGAGTAAAAGCGCGCCTTTTCGAACTCGTGATTCGCGATGGCAGTTTCCATGCGGTGGGTGATGAACTTGATGCGTTTGACGACTTCGTTGATCTCTTCGGGCAGGGTGGATTGGCGCAGCTTGACGCGGGCGCCGGCTTCGTCGATCAGGTCGATGGCCTTATCGGGGAGAAAGCGATCAGGAATGTAGCGGTTCGAGAGATAGACGGCATAGCGGATGGCTTCGTCGGTGTAGGTGACGGCGTGAAATTTTTCGTAGCGTTCGCGCACACCCTGCAGGACCCGGATGGCTTCCTCCTCGTCCGGGCCAGAGACCTTCACGGCCTGGAAGCGACGTTCGAGCGAGCGATCTTTTTCGACCGACTTGCGGTATTCGCTGGGTGTGGTGGCGCCGATGCACTGGATTTCCCCACGGCTCAGGGCCGGTTTCAGGATGTTGGCGGCATCGAGCGAGCCTTCGGCCGAGCCAGCCCCCACCAGGGTGTGCAGCTCGTCAATAAAGATGATGGCGTTCTGGCTTTCCATCAGTTCTTTCATGATGGTCTTCAAACGCTCTTCGAACTGGCCGCGGTATTTGGTGCCGGCAACAATCAGGGAGAGATCCAAAGAAAGGATGCGCTTGTCTGCCAGAAAGGGCGGAACCTGCCCATCGGCGATGCGCTGGGCCAGTCCTTCGACGATGGCGGTTTTGCCCACGCCCGGTTCGCCAATCAGTACGGGATTGTTTTTTGTGCGGCGGCAGAGGATCTGGATGACGCGCTCGAGTTCGCGCTCGCGGCCGATCAGCGGGTCGAGCTGACCTTCCATCGCGGCCTGGGTGAGGTCACGGCTGAATTCACTGAGCAGGGAGGTTTCCTTGGGCCGGCTGATGGCCACCTTCCCTTCGCCTGCGGTGCGGGCCAATTCTTCTCGCAGGGCGCTGAGGCGCAGGCCCCGCTCCTGGAGCAGCTCGGCCGCGAAGCACTTCTCTTCCCGCAGGATGCCGAGTAGCAGGTGTTCGGTGCCGACGTGACGATGGCCGAGCCGTTCGGCTTCTTCGGTCGCGTGCTTGAGAATCCGGTGACATTCCTGGCTGAGCGGGACTTCGACCGAAGTGGAGATTCGCTCGCGGATCGTGATCCGGGATTCGATCTCTTTGCGGATGGATTCAATCGAACCCTGCATCCGAAGGAAGCGGTTGGCGAGCGCTTTATCCTCACGCAGCAGGCCGAGCAGGAGGTGTTCGGTTTCGATGTAAGGGCTGCCGTATTGGCAGGCCTCGTAGCGGGCGAAAAAGATTACTCGCCGAGCTTTTTCCGTGTACCGTTCAAACATGGGTCACCCAAGTTCTCCCCCCGCGGCGGTGCCGGGAACCAGCACGCCGCGTTCGAGCCTCAGAACGCGATCCGAACGCCGAGCCAGCACGGGGTTGTGCGTGGCCAGAATCGTGGTGAGCCGATGGGTGTGGTGCAGGTGTTCCAGAAGGCGAGCAATCGCTTCCGCATTCTGCGCATCTAGGTCTCCCGTTGGCTCATCGGCCAGCAGCAACGCCGGGTGTGCGACCAGCGCGCGCGCAATCGCCACGCGCTGCTGTTCGCCACCCGAAAGCTGTGCAGCGCGGTGCTGCAGCCGCTCCTGCAGCCCCACCTCACGCAACCACGACCGCGCGGCCAACAGCGCTTCCGCGCGGGCCATCCCCCGGAGCAGCAGTGGCATCGCTACGTTTTCTTCCGCAGTGAAATCGGCCAGCAGATGATGCCGCTGCCATACAAATCCAACCTGCTGGTTCCGAAACGCAGCCAGCTCAGCGTCCGACAACGCTCCGAGATCTCTGCCTTGGCAGTATACTGTACCGCTTGTTGGAGTGTCCAGCGCAGCCAGGATGTGCAGCAGCGTGCTTTTTCCAGCACCGGAGGGACCGACGATCGCTACCCGTTCTCCGGCACTGACCTGCAGGTTCAATCCGTTCAGAACGACAATCTCGCTGGCACCAGAACGAAACACCTTGCGCAGCGCGACGGCTTCCACCACTGCTGCCGAGGCTGGCTGCGCTCCGGGAACGTCGGAAGACGAAGAGCGTGGGAGGTCCGTGCCGGCATTGCGGGTAGCGGTCCTCATGGAACATCCTCTCCGCGCACCGCACGCCGGGCGGTCCTCGTAACCAGCCCTCCGAACCTCCTGTGTGCCGTCAGGCGCAAATCCATCACTTCCTCTCCTCTGTTGGATGCGGGCACGCGAAGGATATCTGCCCGACGGCGTGGGTTCGATTTTGCAACATCCCTCATGCCCGATCACCTCGCAAACGCCTTACCAAAGCTCGCACGCAATAACTGTTCTGTTGCCATACGATTAGCCGAGACCCTAACCGGCGCGGGAAACAACTTACCCTCCCGATAGGCAACGAATTGCCATTTTTTACTCGTACCGCAAAATTTCCACCGGCATGAGCTGCGCAGCCGCTCGCGCAGGATAGATGGTGGCCGCAGCGCTGATCAACATGGCAGCAGCGGTGATCCAGAGGGCGTCTGCCACATCCGCATGGAACGGAACGTAAGGCACAGCGTACACTTCCGGGTCGAGACGAATCCACTGATAGCGATCGGCGGCCCAGCAGAAACCATAACCCAGCAGAAGCCCCGCCAACGTGCCCACGGCCCCCAGCGCGAGGCCTTGAAGAAAAAAGATATTTCGAATCTGCTGGCGGCGGGCGCCGAGCGTCATGAGCACAGCGACGTCGCGGGCTTTGTCTGTAACCGACATGGCCAGCACGACCAGAATGTTCAGCCCGGCGACAAACGTGATCAAGCCGATGAACAGTCCGGTGACCAGCTTCTCCAGCCGCAGAGCACGGAACAGGGCCTGATTTTCCTGCATCCAGGTGCTGGCGAGAAAACCTTCTCCGGCCGCAGCGGCCACTTGCGCGGCCACCGCCGGCGCCTGATCACTGCGATGCAAGCGGAATTCGATCACATTGACGACGTCTCCGGTGCCCGCCAACGCCTGCGCCGCCGACAAGGTGACGAATCCCCAGCCGGTGTCGTAATCGTAGAATCCGGAATCGAAGATACCGCCGACGCGGAAACGCCGTGGCCGGGGCAGCAGACCAAATGGCGTCAAGCGCCCCTGCGGACTGATCACCGTGACGTATTCGCCCACGCCGACAGAAAGCTCCTGGGCGAGCAGGCGTCCCAGCAAGATGGTGTCCACGCCTGCGGCATCGGGGGAAAAATCGGGGCTGCCGGAGATGATTTTGCGAAGCGCATCGTTCGATTCCGACTCGAGAGTCGGGTCGACTCCCTTCAACACGATGCCGCGGGCACGTCCGCCCGCGGCGACCAACACGGTTTGGTAGATCGCCGGAGAAACCGCTCGCACTTCAGGTAGAGCACGAAACTGCCGAATCAGCTTCGGGTACTCCGCGATGCCGGAGCCACCGGCATGCTTGAGGTTGACGTGGGCGGTGACTCCCAGCAGCCGCTCTTCGAGCACCTGGCGAAAACCGGTGTTCATGGCCAGCGCGATGACTAGCGTGGTGACACCGGCTGTCACCGCTGCCGTCGCCAGCCAGCTCACCAGGCGCAGAACCGGCGGGCGGTGGGGCGAGCGAAGGTAGCGTCGCGCAATCCACCAGGCGAACTTCATTTCCGTTCGACGACTTCGTGTGCGGCCGGCGGAACCGAGTCTCGCGTTTCCGGGCGCAGCAAAGGAAACAGGATGACTTCTCGGATGGAATGCCGATCGGTGAGCAGCATGGTGAGGCGATCAATGCCGATGCCCTCGCCGGCGGTCGGAGGCAGGCCTTGACACAATGCGCGGAGGTAATCTTCATCCAGTTGTTTGGGAACTTCCTCGCCACCACGGGCAATCTGTTCACGGAAACGCTGCTCCTGCTCATCGGGATCGTTCAACTCGGAATAGGCATTGCCCAGCTCCAGACCGCCGGCAAAAATTTCAAAACGTTCGGCGAGCGTGGGGTCGTCATCGCGGCGCTTGGCCAGCGGAGAGAGATCGGCGGGGAAGTCGTAGATCAACGTTGGTTGGATCAGGTGGTCTTCTGCGACAGCTTCGAACAGCAGACCGGTGAGCACACCATCGGAGAGCTGCGCGGGTTCGATGGAAGCGCACTGAGCCCGCCGCGCATAGAGGTTGTACTGTTCGACAGCTTGCCGCGGGCCACCGGGGCGGGCCAAGTCGGCCGGCGTGGGGGCGGGGCCGGCCTCTGCCGGCCAGTATCGGTGGATGGCTTCGCGCATCGAAAGCCGCTGCCAAGCGGTGAAGTCGACCTGGTGTGCGCCATAGGGGATTGTCGTAGAGCCGCAAACGGTGCGAACCAGACCGGTGAGCAGTTCTTCGGTCAGGTCCATCAGATCCCGGTAGTCGCTGTAGGCCTGGTAGAACTCCAGCATGGTGAATTCAGGGTTGTGCTGTGTGGAGATGCCTTCGTTGCGGAAGTTGCGATTGATTTCAAAGACGCGGTCCAGACCTCCCACCACCAGACGCTTCAAATACAGTTCCGGGGCAATGCGCAGATAAAGGGGCAAATTCAACGCATTGTGATGCGTGACGAACGGTCGAGCAGTCGCTCCGCCGGCGATCAACTGCATCATGGGAGTTTCGACTTCGATGTAGCCCCGGGCATCGAAAAATCGGCGCAGCTCGGCAATCAGCCGGGCCCGCCGCTCAAAAACGCGCCGGACATCCGTGTTGACGAGCAGGTCGAGATAGCGTTGACGGTAGCGCACCTCGACATCGGCCAGGCCGTGCCATTTTTCAGGCAAAGGGAGCAAGGCTTTTGCCAGAAGCACAAGCTCTTCGACCCAGATGGTGAGCTCGCCGGTGCGCGTCCGGAACAGGCGTCCCACTGCGCCGACAATGTCACCGATATCGAGCAGATGAAACAGCTCGAAGCCGCGCTCGCCCACGACATCTTTTCGAACGTAGATCTGCAAACGCTCCCCTTCCCCGAGCAGGTGGGCGAAACCGGTTTTGCCGTGCAGGCGAATCGTCAGGATGCGTCCGGGAACGCGAACCGAGACCGGCTGAGCGTCCAGTTCAGCAGCGGTCCGAGAGCCGTAGTGACGGACCACGGCAGCCGGGGTGTGCGTAAAGACGAATTTGTGCGGGAACGGGTCGTACCCCAGCGCAGCGATCTGCTCCAGTTTGCGTTTGCGCTGAAGGAATTGGTCCTGCGGTTCAAAAAGCAGCAATGAGCAGTCCTTTCCGTGGAAACCGGCGGGCAGTATAACGAGAGGGTTTCGGACGGGTCAAGAAACTGGCTCCCGAAACGGGCTGGATTGCTATAATACACCCCCTCGCAACCGGCAGGGGGGCGGATCATGGGGGTCAGAACCTGGCTGGGCGGATTGTGGAAGCCGCAACGAACTGTGCAGCAAGATTGGGTGGCCGCGCTGCCCGAGGCAAAGCGACGGCTGTTTGAAAAAGCGGTCGCCGAACTCGAAACGCACTATGTCATGCTCAGTGTGGCGCTGAACGAAGCGCTGGGGCTGCGTTCGCAGGGCACGCTGGCTCGAGCGCGCGAGCAGGCCGCCATATCGGGTGCGCTGGCTGGATTGTTTGCCGGACGCCTGCTCGGAGCACTGCGCGCCGTGGAGGACTGCAGCCGTCATTTTGCAGACCTGCCCCTGGTGACACCACTCAAGCCGGCCCATTTCCGGGGCATGGGTGCACAACTGACCGCCAGTTGGTCCCAGCTCTACCATCATGCACTCTTCAGCGGAAGATTGCGATTCTTCCACAAGGTGGGAGCATTGATCCGGCTGGTGGAGGAGCTGGCGCGGCAGTACCGAACGACGGCGGAGGACATCGCTTCAGGGGTTTCGACCGACCCCGCAAGCGATTGGACCCTGCTGGATCATTCGCACTACGATTTGAACACCTGCCTGCGGGAAACCATCGTGCTGCTGAAATCGTTTCTGTGTGTGCTGCCGACGCAGGAGGTAGAGCAGTTCGAGGCTCGTTTAGGTGAGCGGGTGGTGGGCAGTGTACCGGTCCATCAGTACCTGCGGGCTTCGACCTAGACGAGGGTGTGGATTCCAAGGAAAATATGACTTGAGCAGGAAATAACACGCCGTCTGCGAGCGGCCGATCGGACCGGTTTGCTACCGCCGCAGCGGAAAATGAAGGTGTGCTTTTCCTGAACCGATAAGGACAACTTTTGGAGAGAGCTGCGCATCCCACTGGTCGGATGCGTCGCGACGGGTACTGTGCCCCGCGTGAGACGAATCCAAACAGAGGAGCTGCCAGAAGCGGAGCTGATCCGCCGGGCACAGAACGGGGATGCAACGGCCTTCGAGCGAATTTATCGGTTGCACGGTCGGCGGGTTTATTCCCTTTGCCTGCGGATGGTGGGCAACACGGCCGAGGCCGAAGACCTGACGCAGGAAGCGTTCCTGCAACTGTTCCGGAAAATCGAGACGTTCCGTGGCGAATCGGCGTTCTCGACCTGGCTGCACCGGTTGACGGTGAACGTCGTACTGATGAGGCTGCGGAAGAAGACGCTGCCGGAAAGTTCGCTGGACGAGCTGACCGAACCGGAGGAAGAAAGCGGTGGGGCGCGGCGGGATATCGGTGGCCCGGATCCTCTGCTGAGTGGCTCGATCGATCGGGTGCATCTGCAACGGGCCATCGAACAGCTTCCGCCAGGCTACAAAATGGTGTTTGTGCTGCACGATATGCAGGGATACGAACACAACGAGATTGCAGAGTTGCTGGGCTGCTCGATCGGAAACTCGAAGTCGCAACTGCACAAAGCACGTATGCGACTGCGCGAGCTGCTCCAGGAACAGGAACGGGAGCGGGCCCGAGCAAAACGGCAAGCCAGTCGCGCCGAACCGGCAGACTGAGCCCGCGGGCCCAACGGAAACGACATGGAGTGCACCGAATTCACTGCAGAACTGGAACACGGGCCGGAAGAACCCACTTCTCCGGCGGCCCGCCAGCACCTGGAAGTCTGCGCGCGCTGCCGGAGTCTAGTGGCCGAGTTGGAAGCCATCCAGCTTGCCGCACGAGCGCTAGAGCAAGAAACGCCGGAACCCCCCGAGCACCTGTGGACAAACCTGCGGAGCCGTCTGGAAGAAGAAGGATTGATCCGTCCGCGGCGCTGGTACACCCGACTGGCGGACTGGACCTACCTGGTCCCACGGCCGGCGCTGGCCGGCGTCAGTTTTGTTCTGCTGTTTGCCTGGGCGGCTGGGATGGGTCTGCTGCGGCCGGCAATGGTGTTGAACCTGCCCGTGCCTGAAGTGGATGCCGAACTGAGCGCGGAAATGCTCGCCGTGCGTGCGCAGGTGAATCAGATCAGTCGGGTGGTGCGGGACCCGGTCGTCGCAGCGTCTTACCGGGAGAATCTAGTGATTGTGGAGAATCTGATTCGTCAGTGCGAAAAGGCGGTTCGAGAACAGCCAGACAACCCGTTGGCGCGGGAATACCTCTACTCCGCATGGAGGCAAAAAGCGGAACTGGTCGCGACCATCACCGAACGCGGAACTGTGGGGGCAGAATGAAAAACTGGATTCCACTGGCGATGCACACCAAACACCACCTGATTGGACTGCTGGCGGCGCTGCTTGCGCTGGCGGCACCAGCTTGGACGCACCAGATCGAAAAACGTTTTTCGGTGACCGAGCGTCCGCTGATCACCATTCGCAATGCCCATGGCAAAATTCGCGTGCAATCCTGGAGTCAGTCGGAGGTACGAGTGGTGGCAACACACCCGAGCAACAAGGTGGAAGTGGACGCCGAACAATTCGGCAACCGAATCGAAATCACCACGCACCGCCTGAGCGATGATCTGAACCCGAGCGAGTGGGTGGCCGACTATCAAATCACCGTGCCGGAAGAAGCCGAGCTGCAGGTGCACACCGATTCGGGCGACATCTATGTGGAACGAGTTTTTGGCGACATGAACTTCGACACGGTCACGGCGAATCTGGAACTCCGCGAAGTGGCTGGCTATCTGGTCATCAAGACCATCGGCGGGTCGTTGGTCTGCATCCGCTGTGCCGGACGCTTGGATTTCCGGTCCATCAGTGGAAGCATCCGGTTGCTGGAGCCGATGACCTCCAACCTGTATGCGCAAACCAGTTCGGGCAGCATCTTTTTCGACGGGGAATTCCTGCGCGGTGGAATGTACCGTTTGCAAAATTCGAGCGGACCCATCGAAGTCCGTTTCTCCGAATCGAATTCGTTCGAATTGAGCGCGAAATCGGTGTTCGGCCGTGTGGAAAGCAACACGGACCTGCGTCCCCGCACACACTCCCCGGAAGCGTTCACCGCACCGCGTGGCGCCCGCCGGATGCTCTCCGGCATCCACAACGAAGGACATGCCAAGGTCGAAGTGGTTTCCTTCAGTGGTACAATCACCATCCGGAAGCGGGATTGAGCAGCTCCCCAAAACGGCACAAGCTGACCGCATGACCGCAGCTTCCACCCGGCGCGTTCGCAGGCTGATTTGTCTGGTTGGCTTTATGGGCTGCGGGAAAACGACGGTCGGGCGGCGCCTGGCTCAGCGATTGGGTTGGTATTTCGTGGATCTGGATGCGGAAATTATCCGCCTGGCCGGCACGAGCATCACCAGCATCTTTCAGGAGAAAGGCGAGCCGGCGTTCCGCGATCTAGAGCACGAAGCGCTCCGACGCGTACTGGGCCGGGCCCTGGAAGCCGATCAACCTGTGATCCTGGCCCTGGGTGGGGGAACGATTGCGCAGGAACGCAATCTGCGGTTGGTTCGAGCGGCAGAAGCCACTCTGATCTGGCTGGATTGTCCTGTCGAGGAACTGTTGAAGCGTTGTGCGGGAGTCAACGATCGGCCGCTGTTCCGAGACGAGGATTCTTTTCGGAAGCTGTATGCGCAGCGCTTGCCATACTACCAGCAGGCCGACTACCGTGTGGACAGCACAGCCACACAGGATGAAGTCATCGAACGCATCGTGGCGCTCGACCTGATGGCACGGGTGTGTTGATGTCGTCCTCGAAAATCGTCGGCGCGCTGATGACTGCGGGAGGCGTCGTTCTCGCCGTTACGCTGGCCCCTTCCGCAGGGCAGCGGGAGCAATCCCGCGCGCGCCTGCCATTGGCCGAAGACCGGGGAACGTTGCTCATCCTTCAGCAAGGGCGGCCGGTGGGCAGCGAATCGTTTCAAATCACCGCGAGCGGCAGCGGCTGGACTGCGCGCGGGGAAACAGAGCTGCAACTGGAAGGTGCCCAAGGGAAGGTGCGCAGCGAACTGCGGCTCCGTCCGGACGGCTCACCCGAACGGTACGAGTGGACCGTGGAGGGACCGAATCGCTCTGCAGCCATCGTGCGGTTTACAGGGACAACGGCTGAGGTGGACCTGCGCGTGGAAGGTGTGGCACCGTTCCAGCAGGAATTTTTCTTCCAAGCGCAACCGGTGCTCATCCTGGACAATAATCTCTATCACCAGTATGCCATCTTGGCCGCCCTGTACGACTGGAAACGCGGGGGCGAACAGAGTTTTTCCGTACTCGTGCCGCAAAGTCTGACGCCCGGAACCATTGCCGCGGAGGCCTTTGTCCCTGCGGAAAACCCAGCCGAGAAAAAACTGCAGGGGTTGCGCGTGCGCAGCGCGGACCTGGAACTGGAAGTGTATCTCGAGGACGGACGGCGGTTGATTCGCCTGGCGGTGCCCTCAGCCGGCGTGGAGATTGTTCGAAAATAGCCCGCACACCTCCCCCGCGGCAAAACGGCGGCCCGCGACCTCCCCCTGGAGGCAGAGAATGATGATGGCTGATGTGGAGAGCCTTTCGAGCCCCTCCTCGGCTCTCGCGTCGGGTTAGAGAACCACGCGGCGGCCCGTGCGGGTCCGTCCGCGCGAGGGCGGTGGTTCGATCACGACGTTGAGCGAAAGCGACTGCCCGCGACGCAAGACGTCAAGCTTCACGGTTTTCTCCTCGCGCGGGCTCCGCAGCTTTTCGCGGAGTTCGGCGAGGGTGCGGACGCGCTCGTTGTCCACCCGCAGGATAACATCGCCGGCCTTCAATCCGGCCTTTTCTGCAGGCGAGCCGCTGCGCACCTCCCGCACCAGTACACCTTCGCCGTCCGGCACACCAAAGTACTCCGCCAGTTGCCCGCTCAGGTCTTCTCCCACAATGCCCAGCACAGGCGTGCCGGGGAAGAACTCTCTGAAAATCTCCATCCGGGGGACCCTGAGTTCCAGATTCGGCTCCACCACACGAAACCGTTGCCGAAACTGGTCCTGCCAGCTTCCGAGTTCGACAGAAACGGTCTGCGAGCGTCCGTCCCGCCAGAGGGTGAGCTGCACGGTGCGGCCGGCAGGGGTTTCGCGAATCATTCGGCGGAATTGAGCGGTGCCTTCGACGCGCTGACCGTTGTATTCGGTAATGACGTCGTTTGCGCGAAGCCCCGCCTTGGCTGCCGGGCTGTTCTCTTCGACATCGGTGACCAGGACTCCGCGCTCGGCGGGCAGGCGCAGTTCGCGAGCTTTTTCGGCGGTCACTTCAGCAATCGTGACGCCGAGCCACCCGCTGCTCTCTGTGTTGAGTTGCAGAATCTCCCAGTCCTGTAGTGCATCCGTTGCCGTGTGATGGGCGTGGAGTTGAGCGATTTGCTCGGCTCGTTGTTCGAGCTCGTGCGTTCGGAGCTCGCTCAGGGCACGTTCAAGTTCAGCCTGTCTGTGGCGCAGTTGTTCCTGCGCTTGCAAAAGCCTCGCCTGCTGCTTGCGCAGTTCCTGCTCGACTTGGGACTGAAGTTCCTCGATGGCACGGTGCAGCTCCGTTGGCTCCTGGGGCTCAGGCTGCCGCGGGGGTACCGGCGTTGCCCGCGTGGTGGCAGTCGCTGCCACCGCAGCGGCAACAACCAGAATTGCCATGCCCGTGAACCGTGGTCGAATTGCATTCCACATGGTTTCCTCCAAAAGCGACCCGTCAGACTACGGGTCGCAGGGTTGCCACTCGAATCCCACCGTTGACCGTCCGAAGACGAACCTTGGGGCCCGGCGTGCCGATGACGCCGTGAAATTCTCCCGCGTCCGAGCTCGCCCGTCTCAGCACCGGCAGTTCCGAGATGAATTCGCCGTTGCGGCTGCTCACCAGCAGCTCGAGACCAGCGTGCGGAGGCAAAACCACAGTCAAGGTTCCGTTGACGGTCTCGGCCGTCATCGCACCCTCCCGCGCCAGTTGGTGGAACTCGAGATACAAATTGCCGTTCGTGCTGCGAGCGTCGAACCGTCCGGTCGCTGCGAGTAACGTAACGTTCCCATTGACGGTGCGAAGTTCTCCTTCGCCTTCGACACCCCGAACCGTGATATCGCCGTTGATGGTTTCCACGCGGTCCAGCCGTATGCGTGTGGGGACGCGAATGTGGAAATCCACCTGCACATCGTTGCTTTCGTTTTCTGGATAACGCGCGCTCACCCGGACACGGCCCGGCTGGGTTTCGGCAAGGATTTGCACCTGCTCGAGCGCACCGAATTCCGAGCGAGCGATTTTGGTTGCGTGAATCAGCACGGCCTCGCGGTCCCAGGCCTCGATGCGCACCGATCCGTTGACGTTGCGCAACTCGAGTGCTCCGTTCGGTTCCAGCGGCAGAGTCTGCGTGAATTCCTGCTGTTGCTGCGCCAGCAACGGCACCGGCAGCAAAACCATCAAGAAAGCAAAGACTGCACCTGGGGTGCTCATGTGCAGCCGAGCTTGTTTCTTCCCGAACTGGAGCCATCTTCGCATGGTCAGTTCAGCCGGAATTCGACATCCACTGTCGTCAGCACCGGCACCGGTTCGTCGCCGAGCAGTGTGGGTGCGTATTTCCACTGCCGGACGGCTTGCTGAGCGGCTTCGATCAACAGCGAAGGTCCGCTGAGGACTTTTACATTTTCCACGCGGCCGTCCTTGCCGATCAGCACCTCCATTCGGACCGTTCCCTGGATGCCGCTCTGGCGGGCCGTCGGGGGATACACCGGGCGGACACTGGAGACCAGTTTTTTCATCTGTTCGTTGGCCGAAACGCGGACGTATCCGCGCAGGCGAAAGAGTACGTGTTGGTGCAAGGATTCGAGACGATGCACCGGCTGCTGTTCGAGCGTCTGCTGCAAAAGTTCCATCTGGCGACGAAACTGCTGTGCCTGACGTTCCAGTTGCTGCTGCAGCTCTTCCAACTGTTTGCGGAAGCGCTGGTCATCGAGCGGGTTCAGCGTATCGGCATACTGAAGTCGAATGCTGCCCCCGGCGGTGCGGAGCCGCAACGGCTGGCCACCGCCGTTCAGATTTCCCCGGGCACGCAGGGAGCGGCCCTGCGCGCCGGATTCGAGATACTGCAGCTCGAGGGGCAACTCGGGCGCGATGACCACCGGGTGCGACGCACCTTGCACCAGAGCGTCGATGGTCAACGGGAGATTGCGCGGCAGGTAGACCACGATGTCGCCCTGTTCGCTGAACAGCTCGGAAGCTTCCTGCAGCTTCAAATCGGGCAAAAAGAACGCAGTGATGCCTCCGGCTTCGGTGCTGGCGCGAACCGGTGCGCCGACCTGAAGCAGTTGAATGCTGCCCGCGGAAGTTCGCACCTGAGCCGGGGCGCGAACCTGCAGGACCCGAATGCCGCCACCGCCGGTGCGCGCCGTGATCGCGCCGGAGGCCTGCCCGAAATCGATCTGGCCTCCCGCGGTGAACACCGTGACGGTATCGCCGGCGCGGGAGAAGGAAATGTTGCCACCACCGGTTTCCACTTCGGCCGGGCCGTCGATCTGTCCTGCGGTGATGTGTCCACCCGCACTGCGCAGCACGGCCGCACCACCGACTGAGGAAACCCGGATATGTCCGCCCGCAGTCGTGGCGATCAGGTTCGTGGAGACACTGCGAACGGTGATGTGGCCGCCGCGGGTTTCGAGCCGCGCTGGGCCGCGAACAGCACCTACGGAAATATTGCCGCCGCCGGTGCTGACGCGGACTTCGCCATCCAAGTCAGCGATTTCGATATTGCCGGCCTGGGTGGCGAAATCGAGATTGCAGGCATGGGGCACGCGAACCTCAAACCGTGCCCAGAGGCGTCCACGGAACTCGCGTCCGGGGACGGTGCTAGTGATTTGAACCCCGTCTGGCGCGGTCTGCGTGGCGAGATGAAACCGTTGCAGCCGCTCCGCAGCCCCGGGGCCCGCTTCGGTCTCCAGCAGAACGCGATACTCGACTGTCTGCGCGTCCTGGGGCACGACGCGGATACTTCCCAGGTCCGCTCGCAGGCGAAGCCACTGGCCGGGACGAAGCGGCAGATGACCCGAGCGTTCGGCGCGGAGCCGACCGCGGGCATCCGCCTCCGCAGCATTCTGGGGACGGGCCGGCGGAGCCACGACCAAAACTGGCAAAATCAAAACGAGCGCCAGCCACCAGAGTGGGCGCCGGCCATACTGGACGATCTGGCACCGAACAGCCATTCAGTAGACCTCGCGCGGACCGATGCCTTCCAGCGCAGCCGCACTTTGCATGCGGATGTAAGGGTTGGGGTCGCGCTGCATGCGATCGCGGAAGATTTCCAGTAAGCGTTCGTCCAGCCGTTCCGGAGCACGCTCGACCAGCGCGCGGAGACTGTTGATGGCTTCGATCCGCACGCCGGGGTTTTCGTCGTGGAGCAAGCGGTCGAGCAAGGTCTGGCGGACTGTGTCGTCCGGCTCGAAGCCACGCAGCACTTCGAGCGCTCGCAGGCGGATGGCCGGATTGCGATCTTTGCGGGCGACCTCACAGAGGGTCTGGCGCACCTGAGCATCGTCGCGCTCAGCCCCGAGCACGCTGAGCGATTCCATGCGCAGACCGGGGTCGGCCTGCTCGAAGCTGCGCGCCAGGCGCATCAGGACCATCTTGACGGAGTCGTCGTCCGGGGAACCTTCGAGCAACAGGGGGCGCTCGGCGGCAAGTTGAATGCCCACACGAGGCGTGCCCCCGGCACCAGTGTCGAGCCAGTGGATGCCTTCGACCTGTGCCTGGAGCAATTCCGCTTCCGAGGGTTGAGGGCGGACGGTCAGCACGGGCACGACGGGATCGTCGACGGTACGCTGGAACAGATAGGGCACGCCATAGCCAACCGTTACGCCCAGCAAGAGGAGCAGCGCGGTACCCAGCGCGGGGTGCACCGCCAGCCACGAGGAAGGCCGAAGCCACGCGAACCAGCGATGCCGTGCTGAGGCTGCCAGATCGTCCAGGGTTTCCCCGAGCCGGGAACGACACTGCTCGAGTAGACGGAGATCCGGTTCGAGTCGCGGCCTCGCACTCAGCGACTGCAGAAGGGCGCGTTCGCGCGCTAGCGCCTCCGCGCAAGCCGCACAAGTGGCAAGGTGGGCCTCGAGTGCGGCACGTTCGGTCGCTGAAAGTTCGTCGCAAAGATAAAGCACCCACCGGTGCGCAGCAGCGTCACAGTGCATCAGGGGTTCCGGCGGCCGGTGATTCATCGCCATGCCTCCAGACGACTGCGCAGTTTGCGGGTGGCACGGAAGAGCGAGTTTTTCACGGTCTCTTCGGTGGTGCCGAGCAGTTCGGCAATGGTGCGCAAACGAAGCCCTTCGTAATGTCGCAGCTCGAAGACGAGGCGTTCCCGCGGAGAAAGATCCGCCAGTGCAGCGGCAATTTGCTGGCCAAGCTGCTTGCCGAGCAGGGAGCGCTCGGGATTGGCCTGCGCACGGTGTTCCATCTGGCGGTCGAAGAAATCATCGCGCACGTGGGAGCTGCCCGCTTCGGCGAGCAGTAGGTCTGGGGATTGCTCTTCGGGACGAGCGGCGCGGCGACGGAGATGATCCAAGCAAACATTCATCACGATGCGATAGAGCCAAGTGTAAAAGCTGCACTCGAAGCGGAAGCGATGCAGATTTTTGTAGGCCTTGAGAAAGGCTTCCTGATAGATGTCCCGCGCTTCCTCGGTATGCCGAACCAGGTTCAGCGCCAGCCGGAGCACGTCGCGGTCGTAGCGGCGAACGAGGGCTTCGAAGGCCAAACGGTCGCCCGCCTGGGCTTCGCGCACGAGCGTCTGCTCGTCGGCTGCCTTCGCGACGGCCTCTGCTGGGTTGCCCACCAAAGCGAAAGGTATCCCTTTAGCTGGCATTCCTGTGCGTACCGCTTTCTCGCAGTTCGGACAGATGGAAAGGCACACCGCAGATGCCGAGCCGCCGGGCGCACCCTCCGCAGCTCAGCAGCGTGTTCTTCGATGCAGGCTGCCGGTTTTCCATCCCCGGTTCTCCGATTCAGCTCTCCCCAGACAACCGCAAACCTTGCCAGGCAGCGGCTGCATTCTTTATAGACGCATCAGGACTTCCCGGGTAAGCAAACGGCGCTGGATTGTCTGTGGCCCGTCCACATGCCAATCCATTGATATAAGATGATTCCGCGGGCCAACGTGTGGCCGAGCCAACACGGCGGGTCGGCAGGGGCCATGGGAATCCGCCTGAGTACAAATGTCAAGTATTTGAAAGGGGTGGGGCCTGCGCGGGCAGCGATACTGGCTGAACGCGGGATTACGACAGTAGAGGAGCTGCTGCACTATCTTCCGTTCCGCTACGAGGACCGTCTTCGGCTTACTCCCATTGCCCAGCTCCAGCCGGGTGGCGTCTACACGATTTCTGCAAAAGTGGAAAGCGGAGGCACAGTCCGTTTTCGCGGCGGCGGAAGCGAAGTCTACCACCTGGCCGTGCGGGACGCGAGCGGGCGACTCTACTGCAAATTTTTCCATGGCGGATACTTGGAACGCCGACTGCGACCGGGGCAACCCATCATCCTGCACGGAAAAGTGGACGTGGACCCGTACCGCCCAGCGCGGCTGGAGATGATCAACCCGGAATTCGAACTGCTCAGCGCCGGCGAGGAATCCGACTCCACCGAAGTCAAGCGGATTGTGCCCATCTACGAGGCCATCGGCAAGCTGAGCGCTCGAGTACTGCGACGGATCATCTACGGTGCACTGCAGAACCTGGAAGAACGTTTCACGGATCCCCTGCCTCCTGCCCTGCTGGAGCGATACGGATGGCCGGGAAAACATGACGCGGTGGTACGGCTGCATTTCCCGGAGTCTTCGGAAGAACTGCGGCTGCTGAACGAATTTCGCACGGCGGCACATCGGCGACTGATCTTCGAGGAGCTTTTCTTCTATCAGCTCGGGTTGGCTTTGCAACGGCAGCAGCGCCGCTCCGCACCGGGGATCGCGTTTCGAGTACGGGAAGATCGAATTCGCGAAGCGGTGAAAAAAATTCTTCCGTTCAAACCGACCGCGGCCCAGAAACGGGTCTTGGGGGAAATTGCCGCAGACCTGGAGCGGCCGGTGCCCATGAATCGTTTGCTGCAGGGCGACGTGGGGAGCGGGAAAACCATCGTGGCTCTGGAAGCGGCCACTATCGTGATCGAGAACGGGTACCAAGTGGCGCTGATGGCCCCGACAGAGATCCTGGCCGTGCAGCACTATCTGTCGGCGCGGCGCACGCTGGAGCGCGCTGGCTACCAGGTCGCGCTGCTGATCAGCGGCCTGAGCCCAGCCGAACGAGAGCAGACGCGACGCAGCATCCGCGAGCACACGGCCCAGCTCGTCGTCGGCACACATGCCTTGATCGAGCCGGACGTGGAGTTTGCTCGGCTAGGACTGGTCATCGTCGATGAACAGCACCGCTTCGGAGTGCTGCAGCGGCTGCGGCTGATGGAGAAAGGGGGAACGCGCAGCGGGGAAATCCCGGACGTGCTCGTGATGACCGCCACGCCGATTCCACGAACCCTGGCGCTCACCCTCTACGGAGACCTCGACGTCTCCATCCTGGACGAGATGCCGCCCGGGCGGATCCCGCCGCGCACGCGATGGACGACCGAAGATCACCTGCCGGGTGTGTGGGAATTTGTGCGGCGGGAGATTCAACAGGGCCGACAGGCATACATTGTGTATCCGGTCATCGAGGAGTCCAAACAAGAGCTGAAAGCCGCCACAGCAGAATACGAACGGCTCTCGCAGGACGTTTTTCCCGGGCTGCGGGTCGGGTTGCTGCACGGCCGACTGCGTCGAGAGGAAAAAGACCAGGTGATGGAACAGTTCCGGCGCAACGAAATTCAGATTCTCGTTTCGACCACTGTCATCGAAGTCGGCGTGGATGTGCCGAACGCCACGGTCATGGTGGTGGAGCACGCGGACCGGTTTGGATTGGCCCAACTGCATCAGTTGCGAGGACGGATCGGGCGCGGCGGGCATCGCTCGTACTGCATCTTGGTGGCGCCGAAAACCGTGAGCGAGGAGGCCCGCACACGCCTGGAAACACTGGCGCGCAGCGCCGATGGGTTCGCCATCGCGGAGATGGATCTGAAGCTGCGCGGCCCGGGGGAATTTTTCGGCACGCGGCAACACGGCGATCTACAGTTCGTGCTGGCGCACCCGCTCCGCGACCGCGAATTGCTGGAGCTGGCGCGGCAGGAAGCCTTTGCGCTGGTCGAACGCGAAGATGCTGAAGTGCAACGGCTGGTGGAATACCTGGGACCCAGGTGGTCACGGCGGTATGCGCTGGCCACGGTGGGGTAACGCGTGCGCGTCATCGGAGGCATCTACGGCGGACGTCGCCTGCGCACCCTGCGCGGGTTGGCGCTGCGTCCGACCAGCGACCGTTTGCGCGAGACGCTGTTCGATATCTTGGGGGTCGCGGTATCGGGCTCGGTGTTCGTGGATCTGTATGCGGGAAGCGGCGCGGTCGGCATCGAAGCATTGAGCCGTGGCGCCCGACAGGTGGTGTTCATCGAAAAGTATCGTCCCGCGGTTGCCTTGATCCAACGCAACCTGCAGGCGCTGGGCATTCCCACCTCGAGTTCGTCGCCCTCAGAGGAACAAACAGCTCACACATGGATTTTGGCCAGCGATGCGCTGCGCGGATTGGCGCGTCTGGCGGAGCTGGGTTTGCGAGCCAATTTTGTGTTTGCTGATCCGCCGTATGCCGATGCGAGGGCTTATCCAGCAGTGCTCGAGTATTTGGATCGTTCGAACGTACTCGATACGGCAGCCCAGGTGATTTTCGAACACTCCCGGCGGCAGCCGCTTCCGGAACACACGCAACGATTGATGCGAGTACGCGAAGTCCGCCAGGGGGATGCCCTGCTGAGCTTTTATCGTGTGGTTTCGAACGGACTCCCCGAACAGTCTTTCGGGAACCGCAGTTGACGAAAGCCAATCCCAAACCCGGGCAGAAGCAAAGCAGAAGGCACGGGATGGCGACGCCTCCCGTTCCGCACACCGTGCCGTGATCAATTCCGCTCGGCTATCCAGCACCGTCGGCTGTGCGACAGGCTTTGGAGGGTTTTCGTAAAGAGAGCAGTGAGCAGGAGTATAATGAAAAAGATGCCCCTGCCACCTGCATCCAAGCGTGTGCGGAGCTTTACCGAACCGCTGCTGCTGCCGTCCTGGGAGCCGAGGCGAAAGACGATCGCTGGCAGCATTTCGGCTCTGCTGACCGCACCGCACTCAAAGCCAGCTTCACGGCGCGGGGCCGAACTGCGTGCCGGAATATTTCAGCGTGACTGGCAGACAACGGGACAACCGGTGCGGGCGTTTCTGCTGTCGCTGGCCTGGCATCTCGTGATCATCAGTTTTCCGTTTCCGGTGTGGAAAAATACCGAAGCGCGTGCTCATCCGGTCCCATCCCAGAGCGAGATCATCTGGTACACACCGCCGCGCACGCTGCCACGATTGCAGCCGCCGAAGTCACGCGGCGAGATTCCACAGCCGCCTGCAGCAACCGAGCCGGCGCGCGAATCTCTGGCCTATCATCCCCTGCAGCGGATCGAAGTAGCTGTGCCCAGACCCACGCATCCGCGGCAGACTCTGATCCAACCCGAACGTGCACCTGAACCACCGAAAATCCTTCCACCGCTGCCCAACATCGTGCAGTGGGCTTCGGCACCTCAAGTACCCAAACCGCGGCTGACTCCCCGGGCGCTTGCAGGCTCGCAGCTCCAGCTGCGGGCACCAAGCCATTCGTCCATCCCACAGGGCACGGCTCCAAACCTAGTTGCCCAAGGTACCGTAGCGGAGCTGAAGATTGCCCTGACTTCTCCCACCATCCCGAAGCCACGGCTGTTCGTAGCGCCGGCAGCCCCACGGGGGGCGGCAAAAACACTCGAAGTGGAGGCTCTGCCAGCACCCGAGCTTGCCCCGACGGGAGCAGGACAACCAGCAGAGCTGCACCGTGTGATTGCGCTCTCAGCCAACCCGGCGGAACCCAAACCAGTGGTGGAAGTGCCGGCAGGCAACCTGACGGCTAACCTCGCTCTGTCTCCGGAAGGCGCCAAGACGGCTGCGGGCAGCGGCATCGGAAACGGCGAAGGCGGCAACAGATCGACAGGGGCGATGGAAGGACCGGAAGGAGTGCGCATCGAAGGCGGCGAGGCCAGGGAAAGCAACCGCAGCACAGCAGTCGGGCCATCACCCGCCGAAGCGGCGGCGGTGCGACCCACTCCGATGCGTCCGCAACCACGTCGAGAGGATTTCGACCTGCAGCGCCAGTTGATGCTTCCTTTGCCCGGCAGAATGGCCCTCGGGGCACCTACCTCAGGCGCGCTGCGTGGGAAACGCACCTACACGTTGCTGGTCAACATGCCCAATCTGACCAGCGCCACAGGAAGCTGGATACTGGAATTTGCCGAGCTGTACCTGCCGGACACGGTCATGGGAAATTCCGAGCCGCAAGTGAACTCGGCCAACGGTGAGCTTTCCGGCCCCGAGGTACTGCGCAAAGTAGACCCCCGCTACCCACCGACCCTGCGCGACCAGGGTGTGGCCGGCGAAGTCATCCTCTACGCGATTGTGCGGAAAAATGGTTCCGTGGACAGCATCCAGGTTGTCCGCGGGCTGCACCCGGAGCTCGACCGAAACGCCATGGAAGCGCTGGCCCAATGGAAATTCGAACCGGCCCGGCGCAATGGCGAAGCGGTCGAGTTGGAAGCAATCGTACGAATTCCTTTCCGACCTGTGGCCCCGCCGTAATCCGCGCCGGGAACCACTCAGCCAGCCAGAGAAGTTTCCAACAGCTTCACCAGCGCCCAGAGAGTGTGATTGACAGGAGTGGGCACTCCGAGTGCACGACCGCGCCGGACGATGAACCCGTTCAAGGCGTCAATTTCGGTTCGCTTGCCCCGTGCGATGTCCTGTTCCGTAGAAGAAGTGGCCTGGCCGAGGCTGTGTGCCAATTGCAATCCTTTTTCTACCAGGTCAGCGGCCGGAAGAGAGACTCCCGCGGCACGCGCTACAGCGATGGCCTCCCGAGCCGTGGCCACCATCACCTCCCGAGTGGGTTCGTGCGCAGCAGCGCGTGCGTAGCTGGTTCGGGCCAGCGCGGAGACGGCATTGCCGGCACAATTGATGACCAGCTTGGCCCAGAGTTCGCCCTGAATGTTTGTCGAGACCTCGCAGGGTACGTCAGCGCTCCGGAACAGGGTGGCCAGGTGTGCGGCCTGCTGCCCCAATTCCGAGGGTTGTTCCGGAAGGCGACCCACCACCAAGCGGCCCTGGCCGGAGTGTTTGACGTGTCCTGGACCGGCCATGGCTGCAGCGACATAGACGACCGCGGGGAGCGCGTGTCGGCCCGTAGCCGCCTGGATGCGTGCCACGTTATCCACACCATTCTGCAAGCTGACCAGCAACGCAGAAGGAGAAAGATGTGGCGCGAGCGAGCGGGCCGCGGTTTCCGTATCGTAGGATTTCACACAGAAGAGAACGACATCGGCGTCGCGTGCGGCCTCGGGTGTGGTGGCGGCCGCAATCGAAATGGACTGCTGAAACTGCAGCGTGTCGAGAAACAATCCCCAGGCGCGAATGGCTTCGACGTGCTGCGCACGCCCAATCAACGTGACCGGCAGGCCAGCCCGCCCCAGCATCCCGCCAAAATAGCAGCCGACGGCTCCAGCCCCGAACACGGCGATGCGAGGTCTTTCGGCATCGGTGTGCAGTGGCAAAGTCCCCTCCCCATCCGGGCGGCTAAACAGCCAGCAGGGCCAGCAG
Organism: Acidobacteriota bacterium; assembly: GCA_037442425.1. Lineage (GTDB taxonomy): Bacteria > Acidobacteriota > Terriglobia > Acidiferrales > UBA7541 > DSGC01. Next base: position 97,104 of record JBBIQG010000006.1, read on the forward strand.
CCGCTCCAGGTCGCGTTCTGAGTTGTATAAATGCGGGGCGATGCGCAGAGCGCCTTCCCGCAGGCTGACGATGACTTTGTTTTCTTGCAATTTTTGATACAGCGCCGCGGTGCTGTCCGGAGAACGCCCGGCGATGCAGAGGAAGGGGCCCCGGGCAGCGCTCTCGGCGGGACTGGCCAGCACACAGCGGTCGCGGGGCAGGCGTTCGATGAGCAGACTGAGCAAGCGCTGATTGTGCTCCCAGATTGTAGAGATGCCCACGCTGCACAAAAACTCGAGCGAAGCGGCCATGGGCAGCAGGTTCAAGAAGCTGCCCGTTTCCGGGGCGTCCCAGCGACGCGCTTCCAGTACCGGCCGCCAACCGTTGCGGCCGAGGGTTTCGAAACGCTCTGCGCCCTCCAGAGCCATCCAGTAGAACGGCGCAGGTGCGGAGAACTGTTCCGAATCCAGCAGCTCGCGACGAAGCCAGAAGAAACCCGTGCCATAGGGACTGAGCAACCATTTGTAGCCGGAACAGACGGCGAAATCGGCACCCAGGGCACGGAGATCGAGCGGCATCGCTCCAGCACACTGGCTCAGGTCGAGCAGCAGCAGCGCGCCGACGTCGCGACAGGCTGCGGCCAGCCGAGCCGCGTCCAGGCGTGCGGAGTTTTCAAAACGCACCAGACTGGTGGAGACCAGCCGAGTGCGCGGCGTGAGCCAGTCGAGAAAGTCCTCGGCGGTAAGGAATCGCTGTCGGCGAGCACGCACGATTTTCACCGCGAGACGGCCGGCCTCTGCCAGGGGCATCCAGGTGGCGAAGTGGGCCGGGAATTCTCCTTCGGCAATGAGGACTTCATCCTGCGGAGACCAACGGATACCGGCGGCAACGGCCGCCAGACCTGCAGAAGCACCGGTCGTGACAGCGAACTCGTGCGGGTCGCCACCCAGCATCTGCGCCAGAAGCTGACGGACGCGGTTCGGCCACTCGAAGTAGGCGGGGGCAGGCAGTGTGGCGGGATTTTTCTTCCACTCGATCGCCTGCTGCAGGGCACGCACGGCGTTGCGCGGGAGTGGTCCCTGCGCAGCGACGTTCAGGTAGACGACATCGTCGAATTCGAAAAAATGTTGACGCCAGTCCTCTACAGGCTGTGTTCGAAGATGCATAGCCTGACCGTGGCGCTCCAGTGCGGTGCGCGGGGAATCATTTTAGAAGTGGTAGCGCAGACTGCGAAAGCTCGGCACAACGAGAAGCTTGCCTGCTCCACTGCGGATTTCAGCATGTTCCAGCTCCCAGGTAGCCGGATGAGGGATGAACACGGCATTCAGTCCGGCGGCGAGCGCCGGGTTGATGTCGCTACGAGGGCTGTTGCCAATCATCCAAGCGCGGGATTTGACGATGCGATGCTGCTTGACGATGCGGTGGTATTCCGAAACATCTTTCTCCGGAACGATTTCGACCGCATGAAAAAACGCCTGCAAACCGGACTTCTGGAGTTTGGCGGCCTGTTCTGCAGGCTCTCCCTTGGTCACCAAGATGAGACGATGGCGTGCGGCCAGGTACGCCAGGGTTTCCGGCACGCCTTCCAGAATGACCGGAGTGACCGATTCGAGCTCACCGAGCAGGGCGGCGATGCGTTCGCGCAGGTGCGGGCCGGCCAGTTCGCCGGCCAACGCCAAGCAGGTTTCTTCCAGGGAACGGCCGAAGCTGCGAACGCCATAGCCGTGCTGCTGGATGTTGCGCCGTTCGGTTTCGTTCAGGATGCGGCGGACATACTCGGGCGAGTAGCCGAGCGGTTCGAGCAGCGCGATGCATTCGGCAATGGTTTTTTCGAAATAGCGGTTGTTTTCCCAGAGGGTGTCGTCTGCGTCCACCAGCAGGGTGCATTTGGCCATCTTGGAAAATCCGGGCAGCCATCGGCGACCGGCGCGCTCAGTGGGTGGGGCCGGTCGCAACTTGATCCATCAGGTTTTGCGTTCGACCGTGCTCAGCCGATCGAGAATGGCCGCGGCCAGTTTCTGAATCTCACCGTAGCGGGCGATGTATTGCTGGAAATCACGATTCAGTTCGACCGCGAGCTCGGCTGGCAGCCGGGCGCGCAGAATCATGTCGCGCAGGTGAACGGGATGCGGCAGGATGGCATCTTCCTGCAATTCTTCCAGAGCGGTCTTGACGTCGTAGTGATACATGGTGGCCTCCGCGGACGGATGAAAACCTATTCTACCTGCCTGCGCGACAAAGGGACACAGAGAAATGGGGACGACGCTCAGGCGGGTGCGGGGAGGAACTCGTAGCGATCGATGCGCGCGGCAACGCCGCGGTGGCTGTTCAGTGGCTCGACGCGGACGACCTGGCCGTAGCAGCGGATGTGAACGTCACCGGCCAGGGTGATCTCCTTGGGGAGGGTGAGGATGAACTCGATCGGCATGCCCGCCTCGAAGCTGCCTTCGATCAGAAAGTACAGACCACGAAAGCTGACATCGCGCGTTTCCGCACGGAGTTCGCTGGCACCAGCGTCGCCGGGGCGGCGGATCATGACGGGCAGATTCAGGGCAAACCGGCGCGAAGCGCGGCGTTCGGTTCCGTTTGCCATAATTCCCTCTGCACCCGGGAAGTCAGTGCAAAGCTAACATTTTGAACTATACCGCGCAACAAGGCGGATGTGGAAATTTTGTTCGCGGGCAAGAGGGATGCTGAGCCCATCCCACCGCGGTACACTGATCCACGCTGCCGCGACGTGAATGCGGTGGACCGCGCGAGCCATGACAAAAACGTTTCACCGGGAAGTCGTTCTGCAAGGCCCAGCCGGGCGATTGGAAGCCAGCCTGTGGGTATCGGAGACGAACGAGTCCAGCGGGCCCGTGCGGCTGGCAGGACTCGTTTGCCATCCCCATCCGCTCTACGGTGGCACGATGCACAACAAGGTTGTTTTTCAGGTGGCCCGCACGCTGCATGCGCTGGGGTTGCCGGTGCTCCGCTTCAATTTCCGCGGCGTCGGGTTGAGCCAGGGCAAACATGACGGGGGTCGAGGAGAGCAGGACGACGTGCGCGCGGCACTGCGGTATCTTTCCGGGCAGTTTCCGCAGAGTCGTGTGGTGCTGGCGGGTTTCAGCTTTGGCGCCTGGGTAGGGCTGCGTGTGGGCTGCGAAGAATCGTGCGTCGTAGACCTGATCGGAGTGGGTCTGCCCGCGGACAATTCCGACCTTTCCTACCTGAAGTACTGCACAAAACCGAAGCTGTTTGTGCAGGGCACGGCAGATCCATACGGGGCGCGAGCGAACGTGGAAGCGCTCTACGCCCAGATGCCGGAGCCACGTGCGCTGGTCTTCGTGGAAGGTGCCGACCATTTCTTCACCGGCCGGCTCGACGCGGTGGACGCTGCCATCCGTCAGTGGCTCCCACAGCGACACCCGGAGCTGCGCGCACCATCCTGACGCCGTTCGGGCTGGAAAAACCGGCACGCCCACCCTGGCGAGCGGCGGGACACACGACATCCTTCGGACGATGAGCGATACGGCGACACCATTTTCCCGGATGCGATAGAATGCCGCCTGCCCGGTAGGAGTCGCCCGTCCCGGCGCAGCGCCGGCGCGGCGACTCGGCCGCGGACACTCCATGCAGGCTGCTCGTCAAACGGAACTGTTTGCCACGCGCACCGCCCCAGAAATCTATCTGGATGTCGAGACGCAACAACTCTCACACGAAGTCGCCGGCGGCTGGGAAAGCATTCGCGATTTCGGGCTAGCGGTGGCCGTGACCTGGGACGCCATCTATGGCTTCCGGGAATGGTATGAGGACGACGCGTCAGCACTGGTCCGCGAACTGGCTGCGACGCCCAGAATCATTACCTTCAATGGCGAGCGCTTCGACCTCCAGGTGCTCAGCAAATATGCGGATGTGGGACCGCTTTATTCCAAATCCCTGGACCTGCTGAAAGAGTTGGAGAAACAGCTGGGGCATCGGGTGCGCTTGGAGAGCGTAGCGCGCGATACTTTGAACATCAGCAAAACCGGCAGTGGCGTGGATGCGGTGCACTGGTGGCGCTCAGGCGACCGGCAGAAAGTGATCGAGTACTGCCGCAGGGATGTGGAGCTGCTGCGCGAGCTGGTGGCCTACGCGCGACGCCACCGACACATCGTGCTGGACGGCAAGCAGATTCCGGTGAACTGGGACTAGGCACCGGACGAGTTGGTCGGTGGCGCGGGACGAGGCCCGGATGGCGGACGCAGCAGTCGTGCACAGGCACGCAGAATGTTGCGGTAGGGCCACTGCTGAGCGGCAAACACAATCTCTCCTTGTCGTGGCTGCGAATAATACCAGCGCGCCAGCAACGACAGATGATCGGCTCGCACGGAGAGTACAGCGGCATCACGCAAGGAGGACGCGGGCTCCTGCGGCGGCGCAGCGTCGGGCAATGTCCCGAGCTGTTCGCGCAGGAGCTGCTCGGCGGAACGCGGCTGGCCAGCCAGGGCAGCGAAATCCAGCAACACCGGAGGAGCCAGCTCGGCACCAATCAGGGGAAACAACAGCACCGAATTCACTGCCGCGGCGCGTTGCAGGATGACGGCATGGAGCGTATGCAATGGTGCGACCAGCTCGGGCAGCCCGCGCAGCACAGTCTCGACGCGTTCGAGCCGGCGATGCAGGGCTGCCGCACGTTCAAATTCCAACGACCGGCTGGCGGCATCCCGTTCCTGTTCGATCGCACCCGCTAGGCTCTGACCACGACTGGAAAGGAACGCCAATACACGTTCCACTTCGGCTCGATAGTCGGCGTCGGTGCACCCGGCAAAGCAGGGCGCCAAACACATTTTCATCTCCGAATAGATGCAGCCTGGAAAAGATGGATCACGGCGGATGCGAATCTGGCAGCGGCGAATCTTGAACAGATCGAGGAACTCCGCCGCGAAGCGATCGGCGGCGCGACGGGAAGCAAACGGGCCGAAGTAAAAGCCACCGTCTGCAGTCAGACGACGCGTGACCGAACAGCGCGGGTAGGGATTGCGCAGGTTTATCTTCAACAAGACCGGTCGGCGCAGGCGCAACAGTTCGCGATAATGCTGCGGGAAGATGCGGCGAGCGAGCGCGTACAGGGTGAGATCCTGTTCGAAAGCGGATCCCGTCAGTCGGTAACGGATCTGTCCAGCAAACGCTCGCAGATTCAGACTGCGGCTCGGGCCGAGCGGCCTGCTCAGCAGACGTTCCATGCGGCGGCGCAGGTTGGCGGTTTTGCCGAGGTAGGGCTGCGCACCGGGATGGCGCGGCTCCAGCAAAAAGACTGCCGCGCGCGGGGGCAAGGCCGAGAAAAACTCCTGCTCCCGCTCCGGCAGAAACAGCTGAGCGCAATCCAGGGGCAGCACCCAGCCAGCATACAACAGGCTGGCGGCAACAGAACGCTCAGGAGCGAAGCACCCAGCTGGCGATGATCAGGCGCTGGATTTCGCTGGTCCCTTCATAGATTTCAGTGATGCGTGCGTCGCGGTACATGCGCTCGACAGGATATTCCCGGCTGTACCCGTAGCCCCCGTGAATCTGAATGGCTTTGTGAGTAACGCGGGTGGCCATTTCGCTGGCGAAGAGCTTGGCGATCGAAGCTTCCAGGGTGAACCGCGCGCCCGTATCTTGTTTCCAGGCCGCTTTGCGGGTAAGCAGGCGGGCCGCTTCGATTTCGGTGGCCATGTCGGAAAGCATGAACTGAATGGCTTGAAAGTTGGCAATAGGCTGACCGAAGGCGGTGCGCTGCTGCGCGTAGGCCAGCGCCTGTTCGAAGGCACCCTGGGCAATGCCCGTCGCCTGCGCAGCGATGCCAATGCGTCCGCCATCCAGAGTGGAAAGAGCGATTTTGTAGCCTTCGCCTTCCTCTCCCAGGCGGTTTTCCACGGGCACTTCGCAGTCGGTGAAGGAGAGCTCCACACAGGCCGTGGCATGGATGCCGAGCTTTTTTTCTTCCTTGCCGACTTTGAAACCGGGCATGCCTTTTTCGACGACCAGCGCGGTGATGCCTTTTTCGCCGCGCGCGGGATCGGTGTTCACGTAGACGATGGCTGCATCGGCCACGCCGCCATTGGTGATCCAGGCTTTCGTGCCATTGACGATGTAGCGGTCGCCTTGGCGCACCGCACGGGTGGCCAGTGCGGCAGCGTTCGAGCCGGCCTGGGGTTCAGTGAGCGCGTAGCAGCCGATTTTTTCGCCTCGCAGAAATGGTGTAAGCAGGCGCCGCTTCTGCTCCTCGGTACCGTAGCGGTAGATCGGATCACAATACAGCGAGTTCTGCACGGAAAGAATGACCCCGGTCGAAGCGCAGACTCGGGAAATTTCTTCAATCACGATCGTGTAGGCGACGTGATCGAAACCGGCTCCGCCGAGCTCTTCCGGAAACGCCACACCGGTCAGCCCCAGTGCCGCAGCCTTGCGGAAGGTCTCCTGGGGGAACTGGCCGGTTTCGTCAATCTGTGCGGCGAGCGGTTTCACTTCCGCTTCGGCAAATTCACGAACCGTTCGCTGCAGGAGTTTCTGTTCTTCGGTCAGGGCGAATTCCACAGGTCTCTTCTCCGCTGGCAGACATTCGAAGAGCAAAGATTGTAGGCGTCTGTCGGCCCGCTGAAAAGCAGAAATGCGCGGGGCCGGCGTCGCTATTCGTGACCGGTGGCCTGGAAGGCGCGGCGCAGTTTCTGAAAGGTGGTGGTCAGGTCTTCCGGCTCGACGCGGGTTTCCGCAACGGTGGTCATGAAATTGGTGTCGCCCGTCCAACGCGGCAGGATGTGCAGGTGGAGATGTCCGGTGACCCCTGCGCCAGCGCAGCGACCCAGATTCATGCCCAGATTGAAACCTTCGGGTCGGTAGGTGTCCTGCAGGGCCTGCTCGGTGCGTCGGGCGATGAGCATCATTTCGGCCAGAGTTTCTTCGTCACAACTGGCCAGGTCCGGCAGATGCGCAAAGGGCACGACCATGACGTGGCCGGTGGTGTAGGGGAAGCGGTTCAGGATAACGAAATTTTTCATGCCGCGAAATACGATGAGACTCTGTTCATCGGACCGGGTCAGGGCGTCACAGAAGATGCAACGATCGTCCTTGTGCGGGTCGGAGACGTAGCGATAACGCCATGGGGTCCAAAGGTAGTCCATAAGCGTTCGGCCGCCGGGGTCAGCCCTGCGGGGCCGGTTCGACGGATGCAGCCGGTTCGGCGGGCCGCTGGGCGTTGACAAATTCTCTCAGTTCACGGCTGGGCTTGAAGTAGGGGATCCGTTTCGGAGGAACTTCCACCTTCTCGCCGGTTTTGGGGTTCCGACCGATGCGTCCGCGACGCTGCCGGGTGCGGAAGCTGCCGAACCCGCGGATTTCGATTTTGTCGTCCTGCTTGAGTGCCTGAATGATGCTTTCAAAAACCGTTTCCACGATCATTTCCGATTCTTTTCGCGGCAATTCGGTCACCCGGCAGACTTCTTCCACCAGGTCGGCTTTTGTCAACGTCGACGTTTTCATCGCGATACCCCACTGAAAAAATTGGCTTGCCCTCACTTCTTGCTGAAACCGCGGAACCGTTTTGGATGATTGCATACCACTAACCGTGCCCGCTGGTAAACCTTTTTTACCGGGGCGCGGCCGGGCATTGTCACCCACTCAGGACGACATTTCCCGTTTCGAGAGAATCGCATCTCCAATCGTGGCGGTGGGGGACGATCGGGAAGAGCGATACTCCTGAATTTCGCGGCGCTCGGATTGCCTGATTGCAGCGCGGTAACTCAAACCGATTTTATGCTGATCGGGGTTCAGTTTGATGATTTTGAAATCGTACTCGCGGCCAATCTCCAGACCACCGGGCAGCGGGCCGCCATCCCGGATGGTCGGCTGCTCCCCTTTTTTGCCTTGGCGGCCCTCGATTTCAGTGACGTGGCACAAACCTTCGATTCCTTCGGCCAACTCCACAAACACGCCGAAGCGCGTGGCGCGCGTCACCTTGCCGCGGACCACGTCATTCACCTTGTGCTGCTGGAACCAGCCGGCCCAGTGGTCGTTCAACTGTTTCAAGCCGAGGGAGAGGCGACGATTCCCCCGGTCGATCTTGAGGACTTTGGTCTGCACCATTTCGCCTTTTTTCAAGATTTCGCCGGGGTGCTGGACTTTTTGTGTCCAACTCAGATCGCTGATGTGAATCAGACCCTCGATGCCCTCTTCGATTTCCACAAACGCGCCGAAATCGGTCAGGTTTCGGACTCGGCCGGTGACCGTGGACCCGACCGGGTACTTTTCTTCGAGCGAGTCCCAGGGATCCGGCATAGTCTGCTTCAACCCCAGGGAGATGCGGCGCTGTTCGGGTTTTACGTCGAGGATCGCTACTTCCACCGTATCGCCAACCGAAACGATCTTGGAGGGGTGACGGGTGCGGCGGGACCAGCTCATTTCGCTGACGTGAATCAGGCCTTCGACGCCCGGTTCGAGCTCGACGAAGGCCCCATAGTCGGTGACGCTGATCACCCGGCCGCGTGCGCGGGAGCCGATCGGGAACCGTTCTGGTACCGTGGCCCAGGGATCGGGGAGAAGCTGCTTGCGTCCAAGCGAGACGCGCAGCTTTTCCCGGTCCAGCTTCAAAACCATGACCTCGATTTCGTCACCCACCTGGACGGCTTCCGATGGATGAGTGATGCGTCCCCAGGCCAAATCGGTGACATGCAACAGGCCGTCCAACCCGCCCAGGTCTACGAACACGCCGTAATCGGTGATGTTTTTGACCCGGCCGCGCACCACAGCGCCTTCGCTCAACGTCTCGAGCAGTTGCGTGCGGCGCTGATTCTGCTCTTCTTCGAGAAGGGCGCGACGGCTGACCACAACGTTGCCGCGCTTGCGATTCAGTTTCAGCACGCGGCAGGCGATCTCCTCCCCCTTCCAGGCCTCCAGGTCACGCACTGGACGGAGATCCACCTGCGAGGCGGGCAAGAAGGCGCGAATGCCCACGTCGACCACCAAACCGCCTTTGATGCGGTCCACCACCTTGCCGACGAGCGGAGTGTGCTTGCGGTAGGACTGCTCGACCAGTTGCCAGGCACGACGGCGGCGGGCACGGATGTAGGAGTAAAGCTGATAGCCTTCTTTTTCCTGACCGAGAGGTTCAACTTCGATTTCCTGGCCCACCTCGAACGGGAGCTGCCCTTCGAACTCCAGCAATTCTTGTGCGGGCACCATGCCTTCGGACTTGGTGCCGACGTCTACGACGACGCCGAGTTCAGTGATGGCGACCACACGACCCGAGATGGTTTCCCCCTGGGCAGGAATCTGCTGCGGCGCCGCGTACTGCTCGATCAGAGCATCCAGATTGGACAGGGCCGCCGGCTCTGCTTCTTCGGACAAGAGCTCGGCAGACGGTGAACCCGCGTCGGCTGACGTAGCCATCAGGGAAGCCTCCTGCTGCCCGGCTGGTCCCGTGCTCTCAGACTCGGCCGAAATCTGCTGGGCTTCGCCAGGATGTGGTGGGGGTTCTGGCTGAGCTGGCGGTTCCGCCACCGGCTCGACGGCGGGTTGTGAGGTGAACTTTTCGGTCTCGGCCGACATTGCCGCGGCCTCCGCACCAGATACTGCGCCCTGTGCCGAGAAGTCTTCCTTGGAACTCCCGAGTTGGGGGAGAAAACCAGGAAGGGCGCCGGGCACCCGGGTCAGTGCCTAGACGCGCGAATCATACGCGGCAGGGATGGGAGTTGTCAACCGCTGCTGCCGGGGAAGCCGGGCATGCAACTCAGGCAGGAGCGAGCTGTTTTCGCAGCAAAAAGACAAACGCGCACGTAGCCGGTCCCGCAGCGGTGTACCGGACAGTGCGCAGAACCGCTGTCGAACTAGACACGGTCCACACTGCGGGCGCGACGGAATTCCTTGCGGTAATCCGGCGCCAGGATTTCCACTGTGCGGCACATCTCGAAGAGGCGTGAACGTATGCGCTGGCCGATGCGGTCGGTGAGCGTTTCTTCTGTACGTGGCAACTCCACGCCCGTGGGAAGAACGGCCGGCACACGTTCGCGAGTTTCGCGGTCGAGAAAATTCGTCGTAATCAGGGTGACGCGCTTGTCGTTGTACCGTGCGTTCAGAATGTGCCCGAGGGTTTCGAGCGCCCAAGCGGAAGGCTTGCTGGCACCGAGATCATCGAGCAAGAGCAATTCGGCGTTCAATACAGGTTCCAGCACGGCTAGCTCTGAAGTCTGGCTGAGGGCGTTGTAGCTGCCCTGGATTTCCTTGAGCAGCTCCCGGTAGTCGTAATAGAGGCCCTGGTGCCCGCGCAGCACCAGCTCTTTCAAAGCGGCCACGGCCAGATGCGTTTTGCCCACCCCGCAGGGCCCCATGAGCAGCAGACCGTGTTCGGTGCCTGGGCCGAAGTCTCGGGCAAAGGCCTGCACCAGCAGCCGAGCTTCGGCCAGCGAACGATTCCAGTTGGCGGCGAGGGGATCTTCATCGTAGACATCGGTTTCGAAATTTTCGAAGTCGCAGTGCTCGTACCGCCGCGGGATCCGCGCCCGCTCGAGCGCGCGCACGAGGCGATCTTCGGCGCAGCAGTCGCAACGCACCGCCACGCGCCGCGGCCCCCTCGGCCCTTCCGCCTCCACCGTCTTCCATCCCGTCCCGCCGCAGCGAGGACAATCTACCTGTGCCATCGGCAACACGATAGTCCAGCCGCGAGGTACAGACAAGTTGTCGCCGGGTGTGGAAAGTGCACCGTGCTGTGGAAAGTAAGAAAACCGCAGTGAAGTATGTCGGGCTAAACAACTTACCCAGTGCCGCGACCACTGGTGTCGCAGCACTCGAATGACTTCAAATACAGCGTTGAGAGGCCTTCAAAGGCTACTTTGTTTTGCCTTGTCCATTTCTAGCAGAATGCGCAGGCCGACTTCTACCAACTTACAGCATTTGTTAGCTAGTTTCTCCCAATGCTTGTCCTGCTCCGCCTCCACTTGTTCATCTGAAACTAGCGGATCCTGTTCGCTGGCCTGGCAGCGAAAAGAGCCAGCATTCTCCGGGTCGTGCAAGATACTGTTTCGCGGCCAAAACAGATGCTCCTTAAAAAACCTCGCGACGGAAACAGTTTCAATGCATAGCCCTTCCCCACGAAGGCAGTTCCACAACTCTGGGGACGATTTAACGAAGTGATCAATCCCGGGACAATGCATGAGCTTGCAAACTTTTTCGATCTTGTCCGAGATGTTTCGAAATCCGCGGAGCATTTTATCGATCTGGTCCCCGGTCATTCTGCGATTCGTCTTAAACGCCTCTATTTTGGTCCACTTGCGGAACAGGCGTGACAGCTCAGCATCGAATGCTGTTGCCGCTAGAACGATGGCCATCCAATAATCATTTTCTTCTTTGAGCTCATAGTAAGCCCGCAGCAAAAGCTTTCTCCCAACCGTGACATCGGTGCTCTCAACTGCGAGATTCCATTGGCCACACCGCTCGCACACAAAATCGATCGATGTTCTTTTCAGGGGAACTTTACGTGGCCTGACGCTGTTGCACTTCTGGCATTTGAGTTGCAGAGGAATCTTCATTGTTGGCTTTGCAAAACCTGTTCGTAAGCTACTTAGAATAAACAAGCAGGAACAACACTTGCCCTCAGCAGACACCTGCGAACAAGTGACTTTCGAGAGCAACAAAAAGCGAGTCTACTCGACAGTACCCTCGGTTGCCGCCTTCTTGCTTATGCTGACAACGGAGTACCTTTCGATTCTGGGTTGCCTTTTCGCATCGTGCGAATAGGTCAGGAATTCGATGCCGTGCTTGGTGCGGCGAGCATGATAATGATCCGGCTCGAGCATCTTCTCGCCTTCGAGGACGTAGATCTTCCCGTCGATTTCAGCCATAATGACGACAACTTGCCGGTATTGTGTTACGAGCCTTCGTTTCCCAGCAGTCGCCGCCCAGCCGGCACAGAAGGGCTCATCCCAATTGCCGTCACATGCTGGATTCGTGCTTTGCTCAACCGTACCGTTGTGAATCTGGCGGATTTCTGAGGCAATCACTTCTGCCGACAGTGGAAAATTGGCCGGATCGAACTTGTCCCTCTTTTGAGCATTCGCCGTGCCCACCCCGATGAGCAGGACAATCGTTCCCAATAGAAAGGCTTTCATGGCGTGCTGACCTCTTAACCAGACAACTGGCCTCTTACAACCCTATCGCAGCACAACCTACCAACTCAAGAAAAATTACTATTGGTTGTACTCCTTGATTAACAGAACCCTGTCTGGTGCCCAAGTTTCTAAATTTTTTGGGGGCAACCCCCTAATGGCGGTAGTCCGCGACGATTCCGCCCGCGACTTGCAGGCTGGTAATCTTCGGTGGAGTAGTCCATGAGCGAGGCTAAAGGGTGCAAGCCGCCGCTAATTATTGATGCGTATCGGGCGCGGCCGGCCAATGCGGACAATGGCTTCGTGGACCTTGCGCCCCTGAGCCGAGCTGAGCCCGCGCAGCAGTTCTTCCTGGACAAAGCGGACGAACTCCTCCATCTGGTGCTGCATCTGCTGCATTTTCTCTCGCATGTTCAGAATGATCTCCACACCGGCCAGATTCACGCCCATCTCGCGGGTCAGTGTCAGGATCACTTCCAGCCGTTCCAGGTCCTGGTCGGAGTAGAGGCGGGTGTTGCCCTGCGAGCGCGAAGGTTTCAGCAGGCCGACTCGCTCGTAGAGGCGCAACGTTTGCGGGTGAATCTTGTACAGTTCGGCGACCGCGCTGATCATGTAGCCGGCCCGAGCACGTTTTTTTGTTTTCGCCGCCATACCGACCACCTCAACTGCTGGCCCGCGCGAACACTTCCTGGCGCGGGTTTTCCGGCGCCAGCCGTTCGAGCTCGCGCAGCAGGTTGCGGACTCGCTCGTCCACCGGCCGTGGGACGACAACCTGGACTTCGACGATCTGGTCGCCCCGCACGCCCGGACGACGTGCCGAGGCCACTCCCTTTTCGCGCAGTCGGAATTTCTGTCCGCTGCTGGTGCCCGGCGGGATGCGCAGCAGGGCGCGGCCGTCGATCGTCGGGACTTCGACTTTGGCGCCGAGAGCCGCTTCCGTGACCGTGATCGGAACGACGGTGTAGATGTCGTCGCCGCGACGATCAAAATACGGATGTGGCTGCACGCGCGTGATCAAGTAGAGGTCGCCCGGAGGCCCTCCGCCGGGACCGGCATTGCCGTAGTTGGGAACGCGCACGCGCGACCCCGTCTGCACGCCGGGTGGGATGCGAACGTCAATCGTTTCCAGGCGCTGCACCAGACCCTGCCCGCCGCAGCGACGACAGAGGTTCTGCAACCGGCCGGTGCCGCCACAGCGGGGGCAGGTCAGGTTGAAGCGCAGGCCGCGAGCCGTCTGAGTGCTGCGTCCGGTGCCCCCGCAGGCCACGCAGCTCTGGCCCACTCCACTGGCGCCCGCGCCCCGGCATTCCGAACAGATGTCCAGACGGGTGATCGTAACCTTCTTCACCGTGCCGCGAATCGCTTCCCAGAACCCGATTTCGATTTCGTATTCCAGATCCGTGCCGCGTTGCGGGCCGGTGTGGGGTGGAGAAGGTTCCGTGCCGAAGCCGCGGAAGAACTGACTGAACAGGTCGCGGAACGATGTGCCCCCCACCCCGCCGAAATCAAACCCTCCAAAGTCGAAATGAAATTCGCCGGGGCCGGCCTGTGCTCCGGGTGGTGGCCCGCCCGGATAACCTTCGGCGTAAAAGCCGAACTCGTCGTAAATTTTGCGTTTCTTCGGGTCAGAGAGTACTTCGTAGGCTTCCTGAATCTGTTTGAATTTTTCTTCTGCGGCCTTGTCCCCCGGATTCAGGTCGGGGTGGTATTTGCGCGCGAGGCGACGATAGGCCTGGCGAATCTCTTTCAAGGAGGCCCGGCGGGGCACTCCGAGCAGTTCGTAGTAATCCGGTTTGGTCGTCGTGGGCATAACTCCTCACATCGAACCGAACGCGGCGAGAACTAGAGATTCGACCAGCGCTCGTTCAGCGCGGCCAGTTCCTGCTGCTCCTGGAGCAGGGCTTCGCGCCGGCGGCGCTCCTCCTCGGAGCGTGCCGGCCAGCCTGCTGTTTTCTGGTTCGCGCGTTCAATCCACTGATCCAGCAGGCGAACTTTCTGCACCACGCTGCCGCTGTCGGAGCGGAAGCGCAGCACAGTGCCGCTGATATCCACCGAGCGCGGAGGGAAGTCCGCCGGTGGATTGGGTTGGGCCTCATAGAAAAAACGTTTCCAGTCAGCCCCGGGCGATTCCGAGAGCAGGACCTGCACGAGGTAGAAATCTTCGCGCAGTTTCTGCACTGCCTGGGGCGGACTGACGCGCCGAATGGATCGAGCCGCCGTCATCCGCTGGCTCCTTCCTGCCCGCTCCCACCGCGGAGGGGAACGGTCAGTTGGGCTTTTTCGACTCGTCTACGTCCACGTACTCGGCGTCGATTACCTCGCCGGAACCACCCGTGGCAGCTGTGGTCGCACCGGCGCCGGCGGTGCTGGCACCGGCCGTACCGGCCTTATAGAGCACTTCGGCAATGCGGTGCGAAGCGCGCATCAACGATTCGGTAGCCGTTTTGATGCGGTTCACATCGCTGTCGGCCAATGCCCGCTTGCACTCTTCGATGGCGTCTTCCACTGCCTTGACGTCGCTCGTCGGCAGCTTTTCGCGATTCTCGCGGAGCAGTTTTTCGGTCTGGTAGACGAGCGAGTCGCACCGGTTCCGCGCTTCGATCTCTTCCAAACGGGCACGGTCTTCGGCGGCGTGTGCTTCGGCTTCGCGCCGCATCCGTTCGACTTCTTCTTTGCTCAGACCCGTAGACGCGGTGATGGTGATTTTCTGTTCTTTGTTCGTGGCCAGGTCTTTGGCGGAGACGTTCAGAATCCCGTTCGCGTCGATGTCGAAGGTAACTTCGATCTGGGGCACGCCCCGCGGGGCTGGCGGAATGCCGATCAGGTGGAACTTGCCCAGGGTGCGGTTATCGCGGGCCAGTGGACGTTCCCCCTGCAGGACGTGGATTTCCACCGAAGTCTGGTTGTCGGCTGCGGTGGAGAAGATTTCCGACTTGCGGGTCGGGATCGTCGTGTTCCGCGGGATCAGCACCGTCATCACACCGCCCAGGGTTTCCACACCGAGCGAAAGCGGCGTCACATCGAGCAGGAGGATGTCCTTGACCTCGCCCGCGAGCACACCGCCCTGGATGGCCGCGCCGACGGCCACGACCTCGTCCGGATTGACACCCTTGTGCGGCTCTTTGCCGCCGAACAGGTCGCGGACAATCTGCTGAACGCGCGGGATGCGGGTCGAACCACCCACGAGCACGACTTCATCAATCTGATGCGGTTGCAGACCGGCATCGGCTAGAGCCTGTTTGACGGGTCCGATCGTGCGCTGGAGGATGTCTTCCATCAATTGTTCGAGCTTGGCCCGGGTGAGCTTCATCTGCAGATGCTTCGGGCCGGAAGCATCCGCCGTGATGAACGGCAGATTGATTTCTGTTTCCATCAGTTGCGACAGCTCGATTTTGGCTTTTTCGGCCGCTTCCTTCAGCCGCTGCAGGGCCATGCGATCTTTGGAGAGATCGATGCCCTGATCTTTCTTGAACTCACCGATGATCCACTCGATGATGCGCTGGTCGATGTCGTCGCCGCCCAGGTGAGTATCGCCGGCAGTGGCTTTGACCTCGACCACACCCTCGCCGACCTCCAAGATGGAAATGTCGAAGGTGCCACCCCCCAGGTCATAGACGGCGATGGTTTCGTCTTTCTTTTTGTCCAGACCGTAGGCCAGCGCAGCGGCAGTCGGTTCATTAATGATGCGGAGAACCTCCAGTCCGGCAATCTCACCCGCTTGTTTGGTGGCTTGGCGCTGACTGTCGTTGAAGTAGGCGGGCACGGTGATGACGGCCTTGGTGACCTTCTCGCCCAGAAAATCTTCTGCCGCAGCCTTCAGCTTCTGAAGAATCATGGCCGAGATCTCCGGCGGGCTATATGTCTTGCCGGCGATCTCCACCCGGACGTCATCGTGCGGGCCGCGCGTCAGCTTATAGGGGACACGCTTGATTTCATCGAGCGCTTCGTCGTAGCGGCGTCCCATGAAGCGTTTGATCGAAAATACTGTGTTTTCGGGGTTGGTGACCGCCTGTCGCTTGGCCACCTGACCCACCAGCCGTTCACCGGATTTCGTAATGGCCACGACCGATGGGGTCGTGCGCGAGCCTTCTTGATTGGGGATAACCACCGGCTCGCCGCCCTGCATCACGGCAACCACGGAGTTCGTCGTCCCCAGGTCAATCCCGATTACCTTGCTCATGACTGAAAATCCTCCCGGAAAAGCTATTCCCTTAAACCTTAAGCTATAATTCCGCCTATACATTACAAGTTGAGCGAATCTTTGTCAAGTTCTTTGATTTTTATAAACGATCCATTTTGAATCATATCTATCTTCTTTGTTTTTAAATAAATAGATTTCGTTTCTGGACAAAACCTGGACAAAGAACTGTCGTCAAAAGATTGTGGCGGTCGGTGAAAAAATAGAGGTCTGATGAGGTTCAGCAAAATCTTGCAGCTTGTAAAAAAGTTTGTGCTTTACCCTTCCCCATCGTAAAGTCGCCTGAAGAAACGGGCTAATTGGGAGGAATACGTTGGGCATCTGCGCTAGAACGCCAAGAATCCAAACTAGAGAGCGCGCGACAGAGTCATGGAGTCTGTGTAGAATGGAATAAACATTTTGGGGGGAGATAAGGTGAGAAGCCGAACGCCATTTTTTACTCTGAGGACAATCGGGGTTGGCTTGGTCGGGTTGTGTCTAGCCGTGGTGGTCAGTGCCCAATCCCCCGGGCCCACTGCGGCGGTAGGGATCGAGAAGGGCTACGGCTCGAAATCGGCGCCGATCTACATGGAAGTGTTCAGCGACTTTCAGTGTCCGGCGTGCCGCGGCCTGTACGAGGCGACGCTGCGACAGGTGATTGCCAACTACGTGGCGACGGGCAAGGTGTATCTGATTCATCGCGACATGCCGCTGCCGAACCATCCGCATGCACGCACGGCGGCCCGGTACGCCAACGCCGCGGCGAAGATTGGCAAGATGGAGAGTGTGATTTCGGCGCTGTATGCGAATCAGGACCGCTGGTCGGCCGATGGAAACATCGAAGCGGTGGTGGCCAGTGTTCTGACTCCTGCGGAAATGCGTCAAGTGCGCGAATTGGTACGTGCCCAAGAAATCGAACGAGCGATCGACGCCGACGTTGCCCTGGCCCGACAGCGCCAGGTGCGGTCCACTCCGACCATTTTCATCACCCACAAGGGACGCACCACGCCGCTGCCGCCCGGTGGGGTGAGCTACCAGCTTCTGAAGCAATACTTCGACTATCTGCTGCAACAGTAACGATGCGACGGCTATGGTTGATTGCGGGGCGGCTGCTGTTGGGCGGGGTTTTCATTTACGCAGCCTACACCAAACTCGCACAGCACTGGACGTTGTTTGCGTTTTCGATCAATTCCTACGGACTGTTGCCGGAGTGGGCCTTGAAGCCGGTGGCCATCGGGCTGCCGTGGCTGGAGCTGCTTCTGGGTCTGCTGCTAGTGGCCGGGGTAGGTTTGCGCTACGCGGCAGCGGCCGCCAGTGCCCTGCTGCTGGTGTTCTTCGGGGTCATGGTGCGGGCGTATCTGCAGGGGCTGGAGATCGATTGTGGCTGCTTCGGTCTTGGCGAGCAGTTGAGTGCAAAAACTTTGGCACGGGACGGCGTACTGCTAGGCGTTTCGCTGGCCGTGACGATTGCGGTATTTCTCAGTGAGGCCAAGCGCAAACGACATCTCGAAACCAATTCGTTCGTGAACCCGCAGGGGACAGGATGAAGTCGCTGGAAGAGTACGTCGAGCTAGCCCAACAGGCGCACGGGCACATCTGCGCTGGACAAATCCTGGGGATCCGGCTGGCCCTGTGCGGGTTGCGTGCGCTGAACATTTCCGATCCGGGGCGGGCGCGGAAGCGGCTGATCACATACGTGGAAATCGACCGTTGCGCGACCGACGCTGTGGCGCTGGTGACGGGCTGTCGGCTGGGCAAGCGGGCGCTAAAATTTCTGGATTGGGGCAAGGTGGCGGCCACGTTCGTCGACCTCGAAACCGGGCGTGCCGTTCGGGTGGTGGCCAAAGAATCTTCCAAACAGGCGGCCCAGCGCCTGTTCCCAGATTTGCCCAAGGAAGAAGCACAACAGCAGGCCTATCGCCTGCTCCCCGACACCGAATTGTTCGAAACCCAGGAGGTTCGCGTGACGATTGCTCAGGAGGATCTGCCTGGCTTCAAAGGGCCGCGCGTGGTCTGCGAAGTCTGCGGCGAGGGGATCAATTTTCGTCGCGAAGTCCTGCGGGATGGGCGCACGCTGTGCCGAGGCTGTGCCGGTGAGCGGTACTACGAGATCGTCGCTCCGCCGCGGGGCTGAGCTGCCTCATGGTACATTCCTTCATTCTCCGACCGAAACCCTGACAGTCCGAGTACAATGTGCGGTCACACGGGAGGCCGGTAATGGCGCGTTCATATTTGAACCGAAAGCCATGGATCTGGACAGTCGCTGCGCTGGGCTTGTTGGCGGCGCTGACCGGCTTGCAAGCAAACTGGCAGGCACCGTTACAAGCCGGCAAGCCGCTCACCGTAGAGCGCATCTACGGGCAACCCAGCCTGAGTGGGTCGCTCACCCCCGGAGTGCAGTGGCGGCCGGACGGCAAGGTGTTGACTTACCTGGAAAGACGGGGGCAGGGCGCCGAAGCAGAAATGGAGCTGTGGGCCCTGGATGTGGAAAGCGGCCACCGGAGCGTGCTGGTCAGCGCCGAAACGCTGCGGAACCTGCTGCCGCGACCAGCCACGCCGGAAACGCAACGTACCGGACTCGGCCGACAAACGCCGCAGCGCTATTTCTGGTCGCCTACCGCCGAGGGCATTCTGTTCGCTGCACCGCAGGCGCTGTACTGGTACGACTTGAAATCGAAGACGGCAAAGCCACTGATTTCCTCTGACTCGGCACTGGGGGACCCAAAGGTCTCGCCGGATGGTCGCTGGGTCAGCTTTGTGCGGGACCACGATCTCTGGCTGGTCGAAACGGCTACGGGCCAGCAGCGGCGGCTCACGCAGGGCGGGCGCGAGGAATTGCGCAACGGTGAGCTCGACTGGGTCTATCCGGAAGAGCTCGACATCCGCACAGCGTATTGGTGGTCGCCCGATGCTTCCCGGATTGCGTTCCTGCAAATGGACGAGCGACCCGTGACGCGGTATCCGCTGGTGGACCTGCTCTCCTACACCGGCGAGACAGAATGGATGCGCTACCCAAAAGCCGGAGAAGCAAATCCGATCGTCCGGGTAGGCGTGGTGAGCCTCGCGGGAGGCGAGCTACGCTGGATGGACCTTGGCCAGGATGCCGACATCTACATCCCTCGAGTCCACTGGCTGCCCGATGGAAAACACCTGGCGATTCAACGTCTGAACCGGAATCAGACCCGTTTGGAGCTGCTGATCGCTGAAGCCGAGTCGGGCCGCAGCCGGGTGTTGCTGGTCGAAGAAGATCCGCACTGGATCAACGTGCACGACGACCTCTATTTCTTCGCCGATGGGGAAAGATTCCTTTGGTCGAGCGAGCGCAGCGGGTACCGGCACCTGTATCTCTACCGGATGGACGGGACTCTGCTCCAGCAACTGACGCGCGGCGAATGGGAAGTCAGCGGGCTATCGGGTGTCGATGAAGCGCGCGGGCTGGTCTATTTCGTGGCCACCGAGAAAAGTCCGCTTGAACGGCACCTGTACCGGGTGGGAGTGGACGGCAGCGGGTTTGTGCGAGTCACCGGGGCCGAAGGTACTCACGGGATTCAACTGGCGCCAACAGCCGAGTATTTCCTGGACACCTATTCGAACGCGATGACACCTCCGCGACAGGACCTCTATCGCGCCGACGGCACGCGGTTGCACGTGCTGAACGAAAACCGGGTCGAAGAGCTGGCCGAGTACCGGCTGCAACCAGTAGAGTTTCTGACGCTGCGTGCTGCCGATGGCACGGCTCTCTACGCAATGACGATCAAACCCGCAGGGTTCGATGCAAAACGCAAATATCCGGTGCTCATGCATCTCTACGGTGGTCCGCACGGGCAGGTGGTGCGGAAGGCTTGGGGCGGAACGAATTTTCTGTGGCACCAGATGATGGCACAGAAAGGGTTCCTCATCTTCATTCTGGACAACCGGGGGATGGCCGGCCGCGGGCATGTTTTTGAAACGCCCATTCACCGACGGATGGGAGAAGTCGAACTGGCCGACCAGCTCGTCGGGGTGGAGTACCTGAAATCGCTGCCCTACGTGGACGCTGGACGCATCGGCATCTGGGGCTGGAGCTATGGCGGCTACATGACGCTGTACGCGATGTTCAACGCCCCGGATGTGTTCAAAGCAGGGTTCGCCGGCGCACCGGTGACCGACTGGCGACAGTACGACACCATCTATACCGAGCGATATATGAAGCGGCCGCAGGACAATCCAGAGGGCTATCGGCGCTCCTCGCCGGTGAATCAGGCCGGGCAGCTCAAAGGAAAACTGCTCATCGCGCACGGCACCGCCGACGACAACGTGCACTACGCAAACACAGTGCAGTTGCAGGAGCAGTTGATTCGGCATGGGCGCTATGTCGAAATTCTCGTCTACCCCGGACGTGGCCATGGCATCAGCGACCCACGAGCCCGCATCCATTTGTTCCGCCGGGTGACACAGTTCTTTGAGGAGAACCTGTAGGCGAAACGAACCATGAAACCGTTTCTGCTGGAGATCGGCGGATTCCGGCTGCCCACCTACGGCGTGCTGCTGTGTGTGGCGATTCTGGCGGGCATCTGGATGGCGGTGCGGCGTTCCGAGCGGCACGGGCTTTCCCGTGACTTCGTCTACTCTACGGCCACGCTGGCGGTACTGGCCGCACTGATCGGCGCTAGACTGACCGATTGGCTGCGCTTTGGCGAGCTCTACACCTGGCGCGCGTTGCTGACCAGTGCGGGCACGTTTCTCGGAGGCTTTCTGCTGGCCTTTGCGGTGACGGCCGTGGTGGCATGGCGCAGCGGGAATTCGCTGTGGCGGATCGGCGATGCGTTTGCGGCCTCGCTCGCGCTGGGCGTAGCGGTGGTGCGCGTGGGGTGCTTCGCGGCAAGCTGCGACTACGGCAAGCCGACCACGCTGCCCTGGGGAGTGACGTTTACCGATCTGACGGCGGCTGCGTTCACCGGCGTACCGCTCGGCGTGCGGTTGCACCCCTCCCAGCTTTATGAAAGCCTGCTGGGCCTGGTGATTCTGGGCACGCTGCTGCTCGTCGAGCGAAAACCGCACCGGCCCGGCTTCCTGTTTCTCATCTTCGCAACCATGTATGGAATCGGGCGATTCCTGCTGGAATTCCTGCGCGGCGATGTCGACCGCGGATTCTGGGGGCCGCTTTCGACGTCGCAGTGGCTCTCGCTGGTGCTGCTCGGGCTGAGCTGCGGCGGATACTGGCTCACTCAGCGACGCGCGACCCGCTAGCGACGATCTCCGCAACGCGCCCGCCGAACGTGGCGGCACGCCTCGCCCACGGAAACGCCGCTACCAGCGTGTGCGAACACGATAGCGCAGCACCGTTGTGCCTTGCCGCTCGACCGGCACCTGGAACTGCGCGGCCCAGGCAGCGGTTCTGCGGGCCTCGTGGGTGGATTTCAGGATGGTCCAGTCGCCTCCGATCGGCTCGTTCACTTCCACCACGATGGCCCGCTCTTTCTGATTCCGCAGGGTGATTTCAAACTCCATTTCCGTCACGCGGTCACTGATGCGGGCGTAATCGGTCTGTTTACGCTCGCAGACAACGTCAAAGGCGTTGCCGACCTGGAGCGTGACGGCTTCGTTCTTCGGTGTGTGGCGGATGCGATCCTCACCGAGGAACTGCAAGCTGCCTTCGGAATCGGCTTGGTAGACGCGCACCACGCCGGCGGGCAGCGGGTTGCCGAGACCGGATGCCGGGTCGTTGCGAAAACGATAGCGCACCTGTACGGCTTCGCGGATCGGTTCGCCGGGCTGCTGCGGGTTGCGGTAGTAGAACGATTGCCCTTCCACGACGAAGAATTTCTCGACGGGCACGCTGGAAGCCGCCAACAAATTGATTTGCCGGGTTTCCTGATTGCGCAGCGAGACCCGACGGGGCAGGGTGTAGAGGTGGTATTCAGAAAAGGTCTCGCGGGCAAACTGCGGTGCAGCCGCAGCCCGTTCCATCATCACGCGCGCTTCGGCAGGCTCGCGCGAGTACGCATCCAGGACGCGATGCACCTCGCCGGCGACCAGCCGAAGCTGCGCATTCGAATACGAGAGGCCGCTGTTATTGGACAGGGTGACCCAGCCCTCCAGCGCAGCCGTGCGCTCATCGCGTTCGACGGCGAGTACGTAATCGGCGCTCCAGGAAAGATTGCCCGTTAGATAGGAAACTTCCAGGCGGTGTCGAGCCGGCCCGCTGTTTTCCAGCTTCCAGACCAGCGTGGGCCGGCTGTAGAGGTCCGTGGGGAGTTCCGGGAAGCGGTAGTGGTCAGCCTGCAGGCCGATGACAATTTCATTTCCGACCTTCCACACCGGGCCGTTGTGATAGGCCAGCAGCGTGGCTTGGATCTCTTCCTGCCGCGTGGTGCCGTCTTGCTGGCGCAGCCGCACCAGCGTAATCTCGCGGCCCACATATTTCTGGAACAGCTTCTGAGGCTCGAGCAGAGCATATTCGTAATTCTGCTCGAGGACAGCCAGGCGAGCCGGCGCGGTCAGCGAACGCAGAAGCACCGTGGCTGGATTCATCGAGGTGGCTACGTCCAGAAAACGCAGGTCAGCTTCGCCGACGGGGAGCGGCAACTCGCGCACTTCGCGCACCAGAGCCATGTTGGAATTGTAGACCGTGAGAGCCAAGTCCACTCGATCGTTCGCCGTAGTGGTGGCTTCCGGACCGGTCCCGACGCTGGTAGCCTGCCTGTCCTCGGCTCGAATCTGGTCGTGTACCAACGGAAGTGCCAGCAAAACGATCAGGCACAAAATCATACCGACAAGACCAGCTGGATTGCTTCGCATGGGTTTCCTCTCCTTCCCGTTATCACAAACGGGCAATGTTCTCCGCTCTACCTGTTCTAACCTTAGAACGAGGCCGGAGAAGTTTCTTGCAGAAGATTGTGGCGGATTCGGACGAGAGAGCGAAGGAACGGATTGCTCGGTGTGCGGTCAGTGGGGCTCCGGTGGGCGCACTACCTGCTCCCAGGAGTATCCGCCATCCTGGGTGGCAAACGAGTGACCATCGGCGGCAAGCACAACCGCAGCGCGATCGTCACGCGCGAGAACCCGCACCAGGTCTACGCGGACGGGAAAGCTCAGCTTCTGCCAGGTGCGTCCATCGGTAGTACGCAGTACAGTGCCGGCACGGCCCACCGCCCAGCAAATCGAATCCGAGGGAGCGTGCGCGGCGAGCAGGTCCACCAAAACTTCACTGCGCTGAAGCTCCCAGGTCTGGCCACCGTCGCGGGAGAATTCGATGCGCCCCTGGGCACCAACACGCCAGCGGGTCCGCGAACCAGGGGCGATGGCTAGAAACGGTGCCAACGGCACAGATGAAGGAGCAGAAAAGTGCCCGGCCGTCGCGAAAGTCTCCAGGGTTGCAGAGGACGGCTCGGCGGTCTGTACCGGAGGCGCAACGGCCACGAAGCTAGGCGCCGAAGATGCGGAAGAGATGCGCTGCTCGCTGCTCAGGATAGGCACCCTGTCTGCGGGTCCCTCGCGGGCCATCAGCACTTGAGAAGCTGAGCCTTCCGTCTTTTTCTCCAGCGCAACCACATCACCTGCCGAAACGCTCTTGCGGGCAGCAGCGGCCGAAGTCGAGGCAGCCCCCGTGATTTCTTTCTGCTGGTGAGCTGCCGGAGAGGTTGCCAAGGACTGAACTGACCGAGCTAGCCGGCTGGTTGGAAGGTTTGAACGGGCTCCAGACGGGGGAGATGGATCTGATGCCCGCTCGGACGCAGACGATGCGGAAACTGCCCCGCCAGCGAGCCTAGAGGCATCGGCGATTACGGGAACCGTGTCGGCGGGTGCAACCGGCACGGGAGCGGGCGGCGATGGCATCGAGCGAAGCAGGACCCACAGCAGCACCGCAGAAACAGCGATACCGGCAGGAACCAACGCATGCCAGCGCCTTGCTGTGTCCATACGCGGAACCGAAGAGCAGAGCGGGCCGCCGGCCTCGCGGCAATCGGCGCGCGCCATCGCCGCGAGTACGGCCTGGCAATGTCCGCAGCCGACCAGGTGCGCTTCCAGCCGAGCTAGTTCGTCCGCGTCTGCTGAGCGATCGAAATAGGCCGCCAGCAGTTCTGCCGAAGGGCAGGTCGACTCAGGATTTTCTGATTTGGCCGCAGACCTTGACCGACGAGCCAGAGAGCGCAGCAGCGAATCCAGTCGGTCGCTCCGGTGGTTCATGTTCGGCTCCTGAGCATAGAACGAAGCGGCGCACATTTCTTGCGTCCCGATTCCGACGAACGGGATGCGGACTCGGAATCCGCAGCAGAAGCAACCAGCAAAGCTGCCAGATCGAACGAGGCATCTTGCAGCGCGTACTCCAGGCAGAGCTGAATCTGTTGCTCGCACGACCGCTTTTGCCGCCCCCATCCGAGGAGCGCAGTGCCGGAACGAGCAGCGAATTCCCGGGACAAAGAATTCTCCACAGCTTTGCGGATTTGCCGGCGCACCCGCTCGAGACGACGGCTGACGGTAGATTCGTGCTCGGCCAGCAGGCGGCCGATTTCGGCCAGAGTCAGCTCCTGGAGATAGTAATAGGCCAGACAGAGTCGGTCCCGCTGCGTGAGCGAAGCCAGTGCAGCGCGCAGGGCGCGCTCGAACCGAGCGACCATGGCCGCCCGGTCCGGTTCGGAAAGCTCCTCAGCCGTCGTTGCAGGCTGCACGGGGTACGGTGTCGGAGGCACGGCTTCGTCGCGTTCCAGCGGCTGCGTGCGACAGGCGGCACGCCACCAATCCACGTATCGCTGGGCAAGCACCGCACGCAACCAGGTAAGCAGACTGCTGCGACCGTGGTAGTAATCGAGCAGAGATCGTCGCCCGGACGCAGAGTCACGAATGCCGTACAGCTCGGCCCAGAGGGAATCGGCCAGCTCTGCGCCCTCGCAGGAATTTGCGCCGGCCATCGCGCGCGCTGCACGCCGCAGCGCCGGCCGATAGCGTTCGACGAAGTAATTCCAAGCTGGCTCGTATCCTGCCGTGCAGGCAGCTGCCAGCGCCAGGTCCTCGGCGTGGAGGCGATGAACATGCTGCGCTATCAAACTGCGGGCAAGCCGTGCACGAGTAGCACCGCAAAAATGTCTGGCGAGACCCTGACCGACCGCGTTGCGCAACGCCGTGGCCACGGCACGCTCCACTTCGCAATCGCCCTCTGCCAGCCAGCCGGCCTTCCGAGCTCCTTGCAGGCCGCGAACGACGACCTCTTCAACCAGATCAGCACAGGCGTCGAGAATTTTCGCGTGGGGTGCATCGAGGATGTCCTTTGCAGCGGGATGCGGGATGGTGTCCGCTGCCAGTATCGGCACCGCTTCTTCCTGAGCCAGGGGTCGTACGGGTTCCTGCAAAGATCCACGGACGCTGTTCGGCCGAAACCAGCGAGAAACGGCACCGGTCGCGGAACGGGTAGCCATATCCAGTGGACGGCAAGGTCCGGCCACTGAAATACAAAGAGGCAACCAGGCAGAGAAAAGTTGTCTTGCGATTGGACTTTTTGCTCGAAGATCTACGGAAAAACCGTTGCAGAGCCAACCGCGTCGCACGGTGGCCAGCAGATTTCGTTAGCCGAGCGGGGCGACTTTTGGTATAAGAGGACAGCTTTGGCTGCGCAATGGCGTGGCCAGGGCAAAACACCCAAGCTACTGCGGACAACCGAAGATGGTCTGCCAATCGCGGTTGCGCACGCTCCAGAAATCGCAACGAAAACTGTGGGAGGAGTTGGCTCGTGGTGTCGGGCCGGGGCGGCCGCGAGCACTACAGTCCAACTCAGGAGGTCGCTGAATGGCGGAGCAACCGAAACGAGAGAAAACTCCGCGCGGGGGCGGCAACGGGCTTTCGCGCCGTGATTTTCTGAAAGGGACTGGCGCAGCAGTCTCTGCCGGCGTGCTGGTGACGGAAGACCTGCTGCGAGCGCAGGCGCAGCGGACGAGTCCCGTGGTCGGCCCCGGGCCGGTGACCATTACACTGCGCATCAACGGGCAGACCCGGCAACTGACGGTCGAGCCGCGAACCACGCTGCTCGATGCGCTCCGCAACCATCTGGATCTCACCGGCGCGAAAAAAGTATGTGACCGCGGAACCTGCGGAGCCTGCACGGTGCATTTGGACGGGCGCGCCATCTATGCCTGCACCATGCTGGCCATAGACGCAGCCCGCGGACAGGAAATCACCACGATCGAAGGGTTGGCGCCGCAGGAGCAGTTGCATCCGGTTTCCGCCGCGTTCGTCGAACACGATGCACAGCAATGCGGCTTCTGCACGCCCGGGTTCGTGATGGCGGCAGTAGCTTACCTGCGCGAGAACCCGAATCCTACCTACGAACAAGTGACCCACGCGCTCGGCGGGAATCTGTGCCGGTGCGGAACGTACATGGGCGTCCGCCACGCCATGGTGGAAGCCGCCCTGCGCGGGAAAGGAGGTCGTAGCTGATGGCGGAAACACCGAAGCCCTCTGCACAGGCAACCATCGAGTGGCCGCCGGCTGGACGCCGCCAGTTGATCGGGCAGCGCATTTCGCGACTGGACGGACCGGCCAAGGCGTCTGGGCGCGCGAAATACAGCTACGACGTCAACCGGCCCGGGATGCTGCACGCCAAGCTGGTGTTTTCGACACAGGCGCGCGCCCGCATTACGGCGATCGATACGTCTGCCGCCGAAAAGATGCCGGGGGTTCGCGCCATTCACCTGATTCTGCAGCCAGGTGCGGAAGTGCGTTGGGTGGGTCAGGAGATTCTGGCACTGGCTGCCGAAACCGAAGAACAAGCGCGTGATGCCGCCCGGGCCGTGAAGATCAGCTACGAGCCGTTGCCGCATCTGGTTGCCGATGTCCCTCCAGAGCAGGCGGGGACAGAACGGGTGCAACAGCTCCGCGAGCAAACCGAAGGGGATCCAGATACCGGCTTCCAGCAAGCCGACGTGATCGTCGAGGGGGAATACGGCTGCCCCGTGATTACCCACTGCTGTTTGGAGTCTCACGGACAGGTGGCTGAATGGAACGAAAACAACCTGACCGTTTGGGCCTCGACGCAAAACGTCAGCGGGCTGGCTCCGCAATTCGCCCAAGGACTGCAGACTGCGGGAATTTCGGTGCAGGCCTCGCAGGTGCGCGTGCTGACTCCGGTGATGGGCGGCGGATTCGGAAGCAAGTTTGCCGCAGACACCTGGGGAGTGGCTTGCGCCGCGCTGGCGCACAAAGCCGGCCGACCGGTAAAACTCATGCTCGAGCGCGACCAAGAACTGCTGGCAGCCGGAGGCCGTCCTTCGATGTATGCCCGCGTGCGTGTGGGCGCGAAACGTGACGGTACCCTGACTGCGTGGCACTCCGAATCGTGGGGGACGGGCGGGCCCGCGACCGCCGGCACGCCGAATCTACCCTATGTGATCGGGGCAGCACGAAATCCGCTGCTGCCGAAACGCTCCCGACACACCGCAGTGTTCACCAACATCGGCCCGGCCCGAGCCTGGCGCGCGCCGAACCACCCGCAGATGTGCCTGATTACGATGTGCGCGCTGGATGACTTGGCCGCAAAACTCCAGATGGACCCGCTCGATTTCTTCCTGAAGAATCTCCAGTACACCGAGCGGCCCGAGGTGTATCGCGAAGAACTGTTGAAAGCTGCGGACTTGATCGGCTGGCGGCAAAAATGGCGCCCGCGCGAAGAAGCACTGCGTGCAAAAGGACCCGTGAAACGTGGCCTGGGGCTTTCGCTGCATACCTGGGGTGGACGGGGCCACAACAGCAACTGCCAGACAACCATCCATCCCGACGGGTCGGTGGAAGTCGCCATAGGCAGCCAAGACCTGGGCACCGGAACACGAACCGTGATTGGCATCGTGGCCGCAGAAACACTGGGGCTGCCGTTGGAGGCGGTGACCGTCAAAATCGGCAGCAACGAATATCCGCCTTCGGGCGCCTCGGGCGGCTCGACTACGGTCGGCGGGGTGAGCAGTGCCACGCGCGAGGCAGCCACCAATGCACTGAATCAACTGCTGGCGAAGGTCGCTCCGGCGCTGGGCGTGCCCGCCGAACAGTTAGAAGCGCGCGACGGACGCATCCAAGTCAAAGGCGACCCATCCCGGCACCTGCCATGGAAACAGGCCTGCGCGCGGCTGGGTACGACACCCATCACAGCCAGCGGCCAGACCCAGGCGAGCCTGATTTCCAGCGGGGTCGGCGGCGTGCAGATGGCCGAGGTCACCGTGGATGTGGAGACCGGGATCGTGCGTGTGGAGAAAATGGTCGCCGTGCAGGACTGCGGGTTGATCATCGATCTGAAAACCGCCGAAAGCCAGTGCTACGGGGCCATGATCATGGGCATCTGCTACGCGCTCTATGAAGAAAAAATCATGGACCAGCTCACCGGGCGTTGTCTGAATCCGGACATGGAATTCTACAAGCTGGCCGGCATCGGCGACATCGGCGAGCTGGTCGTCCACATGATGACCGGGCCCGGTTACGACGAACGCGGGGTGATCGGGTTGGGTGAGCCACCGGTCATTTCGCCGGGTGCGGCCCTCTCCAATGCGGTGGCCAATGCCATCGGCGTGCGCGTGCCTCATCTGCCGTTGACGCCGGATCGCGTGCTGGCCGCCCTAGAGGCGAAAGGAGGCGCTGTCTGATGCAAGCCTTCGAATACGCCGAACCGAAAACATTGAAGGAAGCGCTCGGCCTGCTCAGTGCGCGCTGGGGCGAAACGGAAATCCTCGCCGGGGGCACCGACCTGCTGAGCCTGATGAAGAATTACGTGGTCACACCCAAGCGGGTGGTGAATCTGAAGAGCATCGCCGAGCTGCGGGGTGTGGCCGAAACCTCCGAGGGCCTGCGCATCGGCGCGCTGACCACCGTGCAGGAGCTGCTGGAAGACCGCCGCCTGGCGCGCTTTCCGGCGCTGATCGTAGCCGCACAGGGTATCACCAGTCCGCAGATCCGGAACATGGGCACCGTCGGCGGCGACCTGTGCCAGCGGCCGCGGTGCTGGTACTTTCGCAACGGCTTTGGCCTGCTGGCACGCGACGCTCAGGGGCGCGCACTGGTGCCTGAAGGCGATAACCGCTACCACGCGATTCTGGGCAACGACGGGCCAGCCTACTTTGTGAGCGCCTCGAGCTTCGGGCCGCCGCTGATTGCGCTGGGCGCACAGGTGCGTATCGCCGGACCCAACGGAACCCGGGAGATGCCTCTGTCCGAATTTTTCGTGATTCCCAAAAACGAAGGGGAGCGAGAAATTGCCCTGCGTCCAAATGAAATTTTGACGGATGTGATTCTGCCGGCTGCCGCCAGCGAGCTGCGCAACACTACTTACGAAGTGCGCCAGCGCGAATTTCTCGACTGGCCACTGGCCACGGCCTCGGTGGCGCTCGAGCTCGGCGAGGGCAAGGTTCGGCGTGCCAGCATCGTGCTCGGGCACGTGGCACCGGTCCCCTGGCAGGCCCGTGCGGCGGCTGCCCTGCTGGAAGGGAAGGTTTTGACCGAAGACCTCGCCGCCCAAGCCGGTGAACAAGCCGTGGCCGCTGCCAAACCGCTCAGCAAGAACCGATACAAGGTGCAACTGGCTCGCGTGGCCGTCAAACGCGCGCTACTGGCCGCCGCACAGGGAGGTGCCTGACCATGCCGAATCTCCAGGTGCTGATCGAACGAGGCGAAGTCTGCTGCTGTCTGCGCGAAAAAGCCCTGTTTTACCAGACCGGAGAAGAGACTTTGGGCGCTCCTGAAGGTCCTTTCTGGTGCGGACAGACGCAATCGGTCGTTGGGCCTGATGGGGAGCTGGTTGGAGCGGAGCGCTGCCGTCCGGGCCGTTCGTGCTGCGAAGTGATTTAGAATCAGATTGTTAGAGGAATCCGAGTTTCCCCAGTTTTCCTGACGAGTCTCTACCCGCTGTGTTATAATGAAAAAAGGCCACGAGCGAATTCCACGGGAATGCCGAGTCTGAACATCCCCGTCACCGGTCGTGAGCCGCCCGCGTAGGAGCTGCCAGAAGCCCAACGGAACCCTCAGGCTGCACACAACCCGGCCAAAAACAGTCTGAAGGGTATCTCGGACGCAGGCACGAACGATTCAGGCGCACTGTCTGGCCGTTGTCAGAAGCAGCGGTAAGGAGGAACGATGCAGATTTTGATTGAAGGGCAGCGTTTACATCATCCCCAGTATGGGCTCGGCGTGGTCCGGGAATCCGATGCAGAACGCACAACCATCGATTTTGACGAATACGGCGAGAAGAAATTCGTCACCAGCCTGATGACTGCGGAGTTGATCGGTGAGCCCCCTGCACCGGGCAGTCGCCATCGCGCACAGCGCCGTCGGACAAGCAAGGCCACGGCCCGGCGGAAAGTTCGCAGTCAAACGACCCCGACCAACGACTGAAGCTTAGGGCGCACCACCGAGACAACTGCTAACACCATTGAACTCCCCGGTCGGCAGTGCGATAATGAGATCACTTCAGGAGGCAAGAGCTATGAAGTTGCGGGGGGTTTTGTTTTTACTGAGCCTGGTTGTGTGTCTGCCAGCTCTGGCGCAGGAGCACAATGCCGGCACGCTGGCCGGCTACTATGCAGAGTTTCGGACAGCGGACGTTTTCACCGGCCCGTGTTTCGCCAACAGCGAGGTGCGCCTGACCGGGCATGAGGCCGCGCTGGCTTGGCACATCGAGCGGGGCGCATGGAAGGGCGTTGCGCTCGGTGGATTGAGCGTAGTTGCGGTCGTGCGCGCCAATGCCACGCTGGGCGACCCTTTTTCGAATCCGCTGCCGGCCAAGGCGGTCTTCCTGGTGGACGCGCGCGCCAGCCAGGCCCAGCGGCAGGCTCTGGTGGAGTTTGCCCAAGCTCAGACCGGCACGCTGCTGAAAGACGTCGTGGCGGTGGAAGCGGTTCCGATTCGCTTCACGATGGATGTTGGCGGCCAACATGGAGCCATCGCACTGGACGCGGGAGAAACGGTCCGCTTGCGGACAAGAGCGCTGAACAGCAACGACCACCTGTGCACCAACGAAGAAGTGTACTACCCGCCGCTGGCAACTAACCTGCACCATGCTATGCCGGTCGTGGTGCTGCAGGGAGCATACCGAGGCAATCACCTGGGCACGAGTTGGGAAGAAGCGGGCCGCCGCGGCGCGTTTGTGGGCACGTTCGCGTTCTAGTATTTGCGGGCCTCTCGACCATAAAGCCTTCTCAGTCCTTGCCCCAAAAAGCCCACCCGGCGGTGGGCTTTTTTTCTATCGAAACGACTCGAGGCGATGGCCTGCAACGATGCCTGAGCCCGTTCCGGTCATCTGGGTGAACCCGGATCTCTGAAACGGACACCGCGGAACCAGAACAGCGGGCGTTTTTGCTTGTCAGCACTTCGCAGTGTCGGCTAGCTTTTCAAGGAACGCCGAGGAGGAAGGAATGAGGCAGGCAAGGAACATTGCGGCATTGATTGCAGGAGTTTTTCTCATACTGCCGACAGCAGCGACACCATCCTATCGGGCCGAAACGTTCGCAGCGCCACCCCCAGCCGAAGTGAGCGCAGCGATGCGAGGGGTGCTTTCCGAGAACGCGATCCGCATTGTCTCCGAGAAAGGGCCCTTGTGTGAGGTGTGGGTGGTGCGGACCGTTCCGATGCAGGCCAATCCGAGCCCACAGCTCGGGGTCATCTTGCCTGAGCTCGCTGAAGGCACGCTGATTGGGGTGGTCCGGTTCCAGGCAGAAGGAGAGGACTATCGCCGGCAATCCGTTCCACCCGGGGTGTACACGATGCGCTATGCGCTCCATCCTGTGGATGGAAATCACCAGGGAGTAGCCCCGCAGCGCGATTTCCTGCTTCTGGTGCCGGCGGCTGCAGACGGAGACCCGGGACAGATGCCCCTGGCGGAACTGTACGCCCAAAGCCAGAAAGCCTCTGGGACCACCCATCCTTCGGTCTGGAGCCTGGTGCCAGCGGAAACGGCCGGAGCTGTGACGCTTCCGGCGGTGACGCATCACGCCGAAGAAGACCTCTGGATTGTAACCTTCGCCGTGTCTGGCCAGGTCGAGGGTGCCGCGTCCCGACCACTCTTGATTTCGCTGGTGTTTGCAGGGCATGCTCCGGAAGCGTAGCCAGCGGGGCGTCCCGTGCCGGCTCACATCGGCGGTCCTGAAGCAAGGCACCGCGGAGAGCCCGCAGTCGAGCTTGTGCGGCGCAGGAATCACATTTAGGATGGCGTGGAATGTACGTCTGTCCATCCTGTGAACGGCCCATCAATCAGGCGACAGAAATCTGTCCGTATTGCGAGACCGACCTGATCAGCCTGCGCGAAACGCTGGAAGCCGAATCTCCCAAGAAAGCGAACCCGATAGCGATGCTGGCGCGCTGGGGTGTGCTGCTGATCGCCGTGTGGGCGTTCCTGTGGTTGATCATGCCCGAGCGAGCAGTCGACCAACGATTGCAGGCTGAGCAGGTCACGGTGGAGGCACTCCAGCAGGTACAATCCGCGCTGTCCGGCTATCTGGCGGCGCAGGGATCGTTTCCCGATTCGCTGGAGGCGCTGGGTGACCGTGTCCGAATTGCTGCACAGCAAGCGCAGGGACAAGGCTACCGGCTGGTGTACACGCCCGGCCACGCGGCACCCGACGGGCGGACGCTCAGTTACACCCTGGAAGCGCGTGCTGGGAACTACGGATACCGGAGCTTCTATACAGATGAATCTGGAGTGTTGCGTGCCACACGAGAACAACGGCCTGCCAATGCACTCGACCCGCCGCTGTAAGGGCTTGCGGGATGCCTGTGCCAACGCCGAAAGCAAGGCCCGGCCAGACCGATGGTAGGAGGTGTGTGCCATGCCGATGCGAACCAACGCGCGTCTCTGGAAGAGTTTCGCCTGCGTGCTGCTGGGCGGAATGACATGGGCCGGAGCAGTCTGTGCTCAGCAGGCCGGGAGCAGATCCAGCTTTGCGGTGGGGCCGGTGCGCGCGGAAGCAGGCACTCGAGCCAGCGGATTCCTCGAAATCCCGCCCCGGGAAGGCGTGGATGAGGGGACGCAAATTCCGATCACAGTGATCCACGGAGCGCAGCCTGGGCCGGTGCTCGGACTCATTGCAGGAACGCACGGATACGAGTACACACCGATCGTGGCCCTGCAACGGCTCCCCGCGAAAATCGATCCCCAGACGCTCGCAGGCACGGTGATCGTTGTGCACATCGCCAATCTGCCTTCGTTTCTCGGGCGGACGATCTACTACAGTCCGGTAGATGGCAAGAATCTGAATCGCGTCTATCCCGGTCGGGCCGACGGGACGATTTCCGAGCGCATCGCGCACGCCATCACACACGAAGTGATCGCCAAGTCGGATTTTGTCGTGGATCTGCACTGCGGCGACGGCAACGAGGCGCTCCGACCGTACACCTACTGGATGACCAGCGGGACTCCCGAGGTGAACGAGCAGTCGAAGCAGATGGCCTTAGCATTCGGACTCGATCACATCGTGATCGACCGGGAACGGACTACCGATCCGGAAAACTCGGTCTACACCTCGAACACAGCGATCCTGCGCGGCAAGCCCTCGATCACCACCGAAACCGGTCGGCTCGGGAGAGTCGACGAAACGAGCATCGGGCTGGCCGAGGCGGGCGTGTTCAATCTCTTGCGCCATTTCCGAATGATCCCGGGTACCCCGAACCGGGTGGAGCATCCCATCTGGATCGACCGCAATGTGGTGCTGCGCAGCGGGCACACGGGACTGTTCTACGCGAAAGTGGAGCCCGGACAGACAGTCGCCGAAGGAACCGTCATCGGAACGCTGACGGATTTCCACGGGAACGTGCTGGAGCAGGTGCGCGCGCCCTTCGCCGGCGTCGTGCTCTATGTCGTGGCCACACCACCGGTACGCGTCGGCGAACCGCTGGGGATGATCGGACACGTCCAACACGACGAACGGCACAGTCATCGCGGCGAGGTAGAAAAAGGCCCGGGTGCCGAATCGGGTGCCCGAAAGTGAGCGTCGGGCGGCGATGAATCCCGGCGAAGCTGCGGTAAGCTTGAAGCAGTTCATGCGTCCGAGGAACCTTTCCGTGTCCTGTTCAGGAGAGCGCTGATGCGAACCCGAACGATCCTGTTGCTGAGCGTTGCGATCCTGATTCTACTGGCTGCCTACCTCAGTTGGGATCGCACCGAAACGACACCCATAGCCCCGCCGGTGGCCGCTGTGCCTGCGCCGGAAGCAATCTCCGCCGAGCCAGCTCACACGACGCCCACGCGTGAGCGAGTTCCGCCTTTTCATGCCGATGCCGAATCGGCCAAGCCCTATCCCCGAATCCTGCCGGCCGAGCAGTTCCGCCACTATCCCGCGGCAGCTCGTGCGTACCGGGCGGCTGCTGCGATGCCGGAGGTGCTGGTGCAGTTGCCGTGCTACTGCTGGTGCGACAAATTCGGGCATGGAAGCCTGTTGGATTGTTTTGCCAGCACGCACGGAGCGGGTTGAGCGATTTGCCTCAAGGAGGTTCTCCTTGCCGAAAAGCTGGTGCGCCAGGGCCTGAAGCCGGAACAGATTCGCGCGGCCATCATCCGCGGGGAGTGGCAGGCCATTTCGCTGCAGGGTTCTCTCGAGTAGAGGCGGCGACTGGGCAAGGGGGTAGAGCTCGCCGTTCTGGGAATCTGCGGGATAGTGCTATACTGAAAAAGAAAAAGCAGGCAGCTAGCGACGCAGCGTTCCCAGAAGGGTTCGGTGTTCGAAGGAAGCCGTGCTGTTTGCGGCGTGGCCACAAATTCCCCGGAGAGGTGCTGGAGTGGCTGAACAGGGCTGCCTGCTAAGCAGTTGCACCGGCTAAAACCGGTGTCGGGGGTTCGAATCCCCCCCTCTCCGCCAGACTTCGATCCGCGTGCTTCTGAGCCGACGGCGGATGGGCCGTGGAAGGGGCCGAATGCGCGGGAAAATTCCTTTGGGATTCGTCGGGATGCAACCATGAACAGTGCCGAAGCTCGGATTCGCCGGAAACTGGAAGAAGAAATCCGGCTCATCGAACACGAGCTGAAAAACGAGCTACCCAAAGAACTGATGAAGGCTCGGGCGCATGGCGACCTTTCCGAAAATTCCGAATACAAGTACGCAAAAGAACGGCAGAGCTATCTTTCCGCGCGTCTGAGCCAGTTGCAGAAGCGACTCGCCAATGTGTCGCTGTTGAATCTGAACAATCTGCCGCGCGACCGCGTCGGCTATGGCTCGCAGGTGCGGCTGCTGGACATCGAGAAGGGAACGGAAGTCGCCTACAAGCTGGTCACTAGCGAGGAAGCCGATGCCGCACAAGGTCTGATTTCGACGAACTCGCCGATCGGACGTGCGTTGCTCGGACGCGCGGTGGGCGACGAGGTGCGCGTGCAAACACCCAGCGGGCTGAAGCGGTTCGAGATCGTTTCCCTGCGCACCATCTATGACGACCCGGAACTGTAGGGAGCCTAGTCCAAACCAGCAGCAGCGGCCGCGGGGGCGATCCATGGATGTTGTGGGCCTGATCGGCGTGCTAGTGTTCTTTGCGGGATTGCACCTGACCTGGGTTGCGCGCGGTGCTGTGCTCTACTGGATCGAATTTGCCGTGACCACCTGGCGCTCGGCCCTGCGTGCCCTGCTGAACAACCGCCCGGCGGACGTACCGGCTGTCTCCCCTGTCGCCCGAGAATCGGGACGCCCCCAGGTACCCGCGACGCACACGTTGTGCATGGTCGGCGGGCTCGGGTTGATCTTCCTCGGGCAACTGCTCGTTGTGCTGGCACTGCTGTTCTGAGCTGCGATGGCATCCCAGTCCGGCCAACCCTCCCTGATGGTCCACGGTGGCGCGTGGAACATCCCGACTGAACTCGAGCCCGACTGCCGAGCCGGCTGCACGCGAGCGCTGCAAACCGGCTGGAAGATTCTGGCACAAGGTGGCAGCGCCATCGACGCCGTCGAAGCGGCCATCGTCGTGCTCGAGGAAGATCCCGTGTTCGACGCTGGCGTGGGCTCGCATCTGAATGCGGACGGCGTGGTCCAGATGGATGCAATTCTGATGGATGGGGAAACCCTGAACGCCGGCGCAGTGGCTGCCGTGGAACACATTCGCAACCCCATCCGGGCCGCACGCTGCATCCTGGAAAAAGGGCCTCACATCCTGCTCGCCGGCGCGGGTGCCGAGCGTTTTGCGGCGGCCTGCGGGATTCCCTTATGCGAGCCTTCCGAGCTGATCGTGCCGAGGGAAAAACAGCGTTGGGAAGCCCTGCGGAAGCAGGGAAAGCTCTGCACAACACCGGAACGTTCGGGCAGCACGGTGGGAGCGGTGGCCCGCGATGCACAAGGACGAATCGCCGCTGGAACTTCCACCGGAGGCACTTTCGGCAAACATCCTGGACGCATCGGAGATTCTCCGCTGGTGGGCTGCGGCTGTTATGCGGACTCGGAATCGGCGGCTGCTTCTGCGACCGGCTGGGGAGAATCCATCATGAAAATCGTCATGGCGAAGATGGCGGTGGACCTGGTCCGCGCCGGTGTTTCACCGGCTGCCGCCGCTTTGCGTTCCGTACATCGATTGGCGGAGCGTGTGCAGGGCAGCGGCGGCCTGATTCTGCTCGACCGGCTGGGGAGAATCGGCGCTGCGTTCAACACCCCGCACATGGTCTACGGCTACGTCGCCGCCGACGGCAGCCTGGTGGTACACACCTGACGCCGGCCGCCAGCGCGTTGAAGGGCATTTTCCGGCTGTGCTAGCATGCCAAGTTTCGTCGGGGCTGCGCCGCTTCAGACGGCACCGACCCCGGCGCTGACCGCCTCCCGTTCCGCCCGCTGCGCCGGCGGCGGGAAACCCGAAGCCAGGGGGAATCGATGAAAAGCTATCCAACCGAGGCCATCCGCAACGTGGGCATTGTAGGTCACGGCGACACCGGAAAAACGCAACTGGTGTCGTCGTTGCTGTTCACGGCCGGGATGACCAACCGGCTGGGGAAAGTGACCGAAGGGAACACGGTCACCGACTGGGACGAGGAAGAGATCGAACGGAAAATCACCATCAAGACCGGCCTGGCGTTCGCCGAGTGGGGTGAAGGGCAGAAGGTCAAGATCAATTTTCTCGATACACCTGGCTACAGCTCGTTCATGCACGAGACGAAGGCCACGCTGGTGGCTGCCGATAGCGCACTGATTCTGGTGGACGCCGTGGCCGGTGTGCAGGTGGTGACCGAAAAGGTCTGGGACTATTGCACCGAATACGATCTGCCGCGCGCATTCGTGTTCAACTGGATGGACCGCGAGCTGGCCAGTTTTCAGCGGACGCTGGAGTCCGTCCGCTCGGTGTTCGGTCGGGCGGTCGTGCCGATTCAGCTTCCAATCGGGGAAGAAAAACAGTTTCGCGGCGCAGTAGACCTGATCTCCATGAAAGCACTGACGTACGAACCGGAGGGCAACGGACGCGCTCGAGTGGGTGACATCCCGGCCGAGCTGTCCGAAGCCGCCAAGGACGCACACGAAGCGCTGGTGGAGATGGTGGCCGAGGGCGACGACAAGTTGATGGAAGAGTTTTTCGAGAAGGGAACGCTCTCGCCGGAGCATCTGCTTCGGGGTCTGCGCGAAGCGGTGGCCGCAAAGCGGCTGTTTCCGGTGCTGGTCAGCTCGGCGCTGCTGAACATCGGCAGCGAAGGAATCCTGAATTTTATCGCCACGGTGCTGCCCTCGCCGGCTGCCCGCACCGTGACTGCCTACAGCGAACCGGGACGGAAAGGACAGCCGGTCGAGCGGGCGATCCGCGACGACCAGCCGCTGGCCGTGTTCGTGTTCAAAACCCTGGCCGATCCCTTTGCGGGCCGGATCAATTTCTTCAAAGTGATGTCGGGCGTACTGAAAAATGACAGCACGCTGATGAATTACAATCGTTCGACACCGGAGCGTTTCCAGCACATCCAGGTCATGCAGGGGAAAAGTGGCACTGCCGTAGCCGAGTTGCACGCTGGAGACCTGGGCGCCATCGCGAAATTGAAAGAGACGCTGAGCGGCGACACCCTGGGGGACAAAGATGCCACCATCTTCTACGCCACCGCGCAGCTCCCCGAACCTTCCCTGACCTTCGCCATCGAGCCGAAGTCCCGTGCCGACGAAGACCGCATCGGCAACGCCATCCATCGATTGCTCGAAGAGGATTTCGCCCTCCGATTCACTCGCGACCCGCAGACAAAGGAGTTTCTGCTCTCCGGTGCCGGCCAGCAGCACATCGAAGCGGTGGTTTCCAAACTGCACAAACGCTATCACGTGGACGTCTCCCTGAAACCACCCAAAGTGCCCTACCGGGAAACGATCCGGGGCAAAGCCGATGCCGAGGGCAAACATAAAAAACAGACCGGCGGTCGCGGCCAGTTCGGCATCTGCCGCATTCGAATGGAGCCGCTGCCGCGCGGGAAAGGCTTCGAGTTCGTGGACGAGATCTTCGGCGGTGCCATCCCGAAAAACTACATCCCGGCAGTGGAAAAAGGGATACGAGAAGCCGCCGAACGGGGTTTTCTGGCCGGCTATCCGGTGGTGGACTTCCGCGTCGTGCTGTACGACGGGAAGTACCACGAAGTGGATTCTTCCGATATGGCGTTCAAGATTGCCGGCTCGCTGGCGTTCAAGGAGGCGATGAAACAAGCCAAACCGGCGCTGCTCGAGCCCATCATGAACGTTGAAGTGTATGCGCCGGAACAGTTCTCCGGCGACATCATGGGCAACCTGAGCGCACGGCGCGGGCGCATCAGCGGGAGCGAAGTGCGCGGAGGCAATGTGATCATCAAGGCACAGGTGCCACTGGCCGAGATGTTGACGTATGCCACGGACCTGACCTCGCTCACCCAAGGTCGTGCCAGCTACTCCATGGAATTCTCGCACTACGACTTCGTGCCGAACGAGCTGGCGGAAAAGATCATTGCCCAAGCCAAAGCGGAACGCGAGGGCGAACCGGTCGAAGAGGAAGCCTGAGCCAGTGGCAGGCCGCTCGGAAAACAAACTGCAGCCAGCCATGCTAGCTTCGCCGGCGGAAACCCTGCACCAACGGACGGCCTCATGAAGAAAAAAACCGGACTGCGGTGGAAGGCATCCACCCGGGCGATTCACGTAGGGGAAGAAAAATTCCGTCAGTCGGCGCCGGTAGCCCCGCCCATCGTGCGCTCTTCCACATTCACATTTTCCAGCACAGCCGAAATGAAACGCTGGGCCGAGGGGCGCAGCGCTGCCTACATCTACACGCGCTACGGCAACCCGACCCTGACGGTGGCGGAGGAGAAAATCGCGGCACTCGAAGGAGCGCCGGCAGCGATCGTCACCGCTTCGGGGATGGCAGCCATCTCCAGCGCACTGCTGGCGGTGGTTCGCTCCGGAGAAGAAATTCTTGCCACCCGGCAGCTCTACGGCGGCACCTACCGGCTGTTCCGCGACATCTTCCCGCGGTTGGGAATCCGGGTGCAGTACGTGGAAAACAATCTGGCAGGGATCGAACGGCTCGTGACCCCGCAGACGCGCGTGCTCTACATCGAGACACCCACGAACCCCACGCTGCGGCTGGTGGACCTGCGGCATGCGGCACGGCTGGCACGCCGCTTCCGGCTATTTTCCATCGTGGACAACACGTTCGCTTCGCCGATTCTCCAGAACCCACTCGCTCTGGGGCTCGACGCGGTGGTGCACAGCGCCACGAAGTTCCTGGGCGGCCACTCTGATCTGATCGCCGGAGCCGTCGCCGGGCCAAAAGCGTTCATCGAGCGAGTCCGTCAAATGGTCATCTACCTGGGCGGGTCGGCCGACCCGGGAGCAGCATTTTTGCTGATCCGCGGCTTGAAGACACTGGAGGCTCGCGTGCGGCAACAATGCCAGACCGCGCTGGCCGTGGCCCGTTACTTGGCCCGGCATCCTCGCGTGGCTCGAGTGCACTACCCGGGATTGCCCACGCACCCCGATCACCGCCTGGCCCGGCGACAAATGCGCGGATTCGGGTCGATGCTGGCGTTCGACTTGAAAGGAGGCCTGTCAGCGGCACGGCGTTTCTGCGATCGCGTGCGGGTGTTTCTGCTGGCGGCCAGTCTGGGCGGGGTGGAATCGCTGGTCGTGCTGCCCATTTACAGCTCGCACTACCGAATGAGCCGTGCCGAGCTGCACGCAGCAGGCGTCAGTCCAGGCACGGTGCGCCTCTCCATCGGACTGGAAGACCCTGCCGACCTGATGGCAGACCTCGAACAAGCCCTGTCCTGACGGACAATGTTATCGCCGGTGAACATGCCAGAAACGGCCCTGTTGACCTCTTGGGGCTCGATTCGTAGAATTTGCGCTACTTGTCAGCCCTAAGCAGGAGCCGGGGCTGGCTCTTAGGTGCGTAGAGGGGAGGAAGAGTCGCCAAGATTGCTGCAGCGGCGCCCAATCCGAAGCAAGTCATGCGGACATCCGGCGCCGGTATCTTCGATTCGAGAACCGGTGACAGATGCGAAAGCAATGGCTATCTTCGTGCTCTGCAATGGCGATGGCGATGGCCCTGGTGGCTTGCGAGGGCGTCCCGAAGCGCAAGCTGCGGGCCCGACCCCCGGCTCAGCAAAGTGAACTGAGCTTTACCCTCCCCGCCGAACCGCTCCCGCTGCGAATTCCCAGCCATTCGACCGCTTCGCTCGGACCGCGACCGACGCCCGTGGAAGACGTGCTGTTCGAGCGGGCGCAGGCGCTGTTCCGCTCCGGTGAGGAACACTACCGCGCCGGACATCTGGAAAAAGCACGCCGGGATTTCGACCGGGCAATGGACGAACTGCTCAGCAGCGGCATTTCCTTCCGGGAATATCCGCGACTGGCCCGCCTGTTCGAAGAAATCGTCGCCACGGTGCATGCGCACGAAACCGCAGCATTCCGGGAAGCCAGCAGCTTCTCGGAACAGAACGCGGATCCGGCGCCGCTGGATGAAATCGGAGAGATGACGTTCCCTACCGACTCGTCCCTGAGCGCCAGCGCCGCGGCAGAACTGCTTGCCGTGCCGCACGACCTGCCGCTGACCGTCAACGAAGTCGTGCTGAGCTACCTGGAATTTTTCCAGACACCGAAGGGACGGAAAATCGTCGAAAACGGGCTGCGACGCGCAGGACGCTACCGCCACCTGATCACCCGTATTCTGCGCGAGGAAGGTCTGCCGCTCGACCTGCTCTATCTGGCACAGGCCGAAAGCGCGTTCCAGCCGCGGGCGCGTTCGCGAGCCGGTGCGCACGGCATCTGGCAATTCATGTTGTTCCGCGGACGGGAATACGGCCTGGAGCGCAACTGGTGGGTGGACGAGCGGTACGATCCGGAAAAGTCCACCCGCGCGGCCGCGCGTCACCTGCGCGACCTCTACACTATGTTCAACGACTGGTATCTGGCGCTGGCCGCCTACAACTCGGGTCCGGGGAATGTCGCGCGGGCCATCGAACGCACCGGTTATGCCGACTTCTGGGAACTGTATCGGCGCAATGCCCTGCCCCGGGAGACGCGGAACTACGTCCCGATCATCCTAGCCCTGACCCTGATCGCAAAAGACCCGACTCGCTACGGCATTCAGGTAGAACCAGACCCACCCTTGTTCACCGACCGCGTGCGTCCTGGACGGCCAGTGGACCTGCGGCTGGTGGCCGAGCTGCTCGAGCTGGACCTGGACCTGCTCCGCACACTGAACCCACACCTGCTGCGCACCGTGACGCCGCCCGACCCGGACTTCGAATTGAATCTACCCGCAGGCATGGCTGAACGATTCTTCGCGGAACTGGCCGCGATCCCCGGGGAGAAATGGGTGGCTTGGCGACAGCATCGCGTGCGACCTGGCGAAACCCTCTGGGTACTTGCCCGGCGATATGATACTTCGATCGAAGCGATCGCCCGGGCCAACGGTTTGCATCCACGGAAACCTCTCGCGGCCGGCACGCTGCTGATCATCCCGAGCGCTATGCCGCCGACCACCGTGGCCAGCAACCGCACCGGCGACGTGATCCGCTATCGCGTGCGGGCGGGCGACACACTTTCGAAGATTGCTGCCGAATTCGGTGTGCGTGTGGCAGATCTGAAGCAGTGGAACCATCTGCGCAATGACCAGATTGGCCGCGGCGCGTTGCTGGAAATTCGCCTGCCCGCATCCGCTACGACACAATCCACACGCCAGCCGGGCAGTGGCACGCCAACCGCTGCCAGTGTTTCCGAATCCGCCATCGCCACCAATTTGCTGGGCGGAACATCCGTCCGCACGGAATCGGTCTCCGGTGAATTCATCATTCATCTGGTCAGTGCTGGAGAAACACTCTGGTCCATTGCCCGCGGCTACCAGACCACGGTCGAAGCCCTGCGGGCCGCCAATCAGTTTTTGTTCACCCGCCAGCTCAAGGTAGGCGACCAGTTACGCATCCCAAAACCTTGAACGCTACGATAAACCTTTTCTTATGAACTAGATGAGAGAATCATTCGGGATGTTTCCCGGGTAGGGTACGAGCGCAACGAAGGGCGGAACCAGCCTTTGCCTTGACAAAGAGTTCCCACTGCGTTTATAAGCCCGCGATGGCAGCAGGCTGCTTCCAGGCGAAGAAGGACAAAGCCCGGGCCCGGATTGCGAAACTCTGGAGGTCGAGATGCCATACGACAAGCTCCTCTTTGGAGAAGATGAACTCGAGGACTACAGCCGCTTCGACGAAGAAGACGAAGAACGCGGCATCGAGCGTGATGA
Source organism: Acidobacteriota bacterium (assembly GCA_037442425.1). Classification (GTDB taxonomy): domain Bacteria; phylum Acidobacteriota; class Terriglobia; order Acidiferrales; family UBA7541; genus DSGC01. The sequence goes on from JBBIQG010000006.1 coordinate 139,990, forward strand.
AACCTTAGGCGAAGAAGCTGAAGAGGAGTTCGAAACCGAAGAATCAGCGGAGGCGGAGAGGAAAACCGTCGCGGTGCCAGCGCGTCCTGCCCCGCCCGTATCGGCCCCGGCAGCGCGCACGACCGCTCCTAAGCCGGCGGCACGCGCGAAGGCAAAACCAAAGCGGAAACGTGCCCGGAGACCGGCGCGGAAAGGCAAGCGTATCAAGGCTCGCAAGAAAGCAGCGCGGAAGGGTGCGCGGAAACGATCCTCCCGCAGGCGCCGGCGCTAACCGGAAAGAAAGTTTGCAGGCAGCAGGCCCGGGCGAAGTACCGGGCCTGCTGATTTTGAGCTGCCCCACACTCAGGTTTCCAGCGCCACGTGCGCCACGCGGCCCACAAGCAAATCCGCGTAGGTCTGGCCTTCCTCGACGGGTAGAATTTCCACCGGATAGTCAGGATTGTGCGGGCGCAGGATAAGAAAGTGCTCGTCTGGCTCGGCGCGCCCAATCGCAGTCCTCGGCACACTACTGCGACGAATCAGTTCGACGTACTTCACCGTGCAGCCTTCGCCTTTCCGCACCGCGTACATGTTGCGATCGTTTTTCCGATATGGGCGCAAGCTGTTGTAGTGCCGGTCGATCAGCAGGGTGGAACCGGGATTCAGTCGCGGCCACATGCTCATCCCCTCGCGGGCATCCACTTTGATGAGCACAAAACGGGTCCAAAACCGGCGCGGTGGAGCCGCCAGATCCGCACGGATGCGATTCAAGAATGCGCGGCGGAACTTGAGCAACTCCTTGACCTGCTCGTTGACAATGACTTCACTGCCCGCCGCGATGGAGCCTTCCACCAGCGGTACCTCGGCATACTCCGTGTCCTCTCCAGCCGGCACGGCGGCAAAACGAATTAGTTGGTGCGGGTCGAGCAGGTCGTAGAGGCTGAGCCCGATTGCCTTCAGCATCCGATCCAGCGCCGACAGTTTCAGGCCACGCTTGCGGTTCAAAAAATTCGAAATGTGCGCCTGAGTGAAGCCCGTGCGGCGGGCCAGTTCCATGCCGGTCAACTCGCCGGATTCGATCCGCTTGCGCAGTTCGCGCCGCAAACTTTCTTGCAGGGCCACGAAACTCATCGAAAACAAGATATAACGCACAGCTATGAAAGGCAATGCGTAAATGCCGAACAAGAAAGCATTTATAGCTATAAGAAATTATTCTTGACAATGATAAATTTCCAGTTAATATTAGGCCTGCCGTCATGAGCCGCCCCAAACCGACACCGACCGCTCACCCCGCGGCACTGTCTGATTCCCGCGCACCCGAAACAGAAGAGCAAGGGCGCATCTCGGCCGACGACTGGCGCGAGGAAGCGATGCGACAAGCGCGCCAGTTGGAAACAGTCGCGCACGAGCCAGCGAATGAATTTCAGGAATTTCGCCGCAAGCTAGCCACGGGTGAGTTGCTTTCCCGGTCGGCAGAGAAGTTGGCCTGGGCGTTGCGATTTTCTGGACGCATTACCCTCACGTTCCATCAAGGTCGGGTAACGAAGACGCTGTTCGAAGAAGCCTACTTCCCGCACCGGAAGGAAGCTTGAGCGCGCAGCGTCCGACAGCAAAATCCTGAAGCAGGTCTGACGGAACCTTCTCCGGAGCCCTGCGCTTCCCTGCCCCAGCGGGCGGGGAAGGCAGGGCTTTTTTCTTTGGAGCATGACCATGAGCTCGTCAGCCCAGCCGTCCAAGGCACGCCAAGCATTCCCGGAGCAGCGCATGGAGCTTCGTTACTGCCCGCGCTGCGGAACACTGCACGTGCAGCACGCCGAAGCGGAAACCCACGTTTGCACCGCCTGCGTGCGGGCGCTGGCCTGGCTGTATGAGGAAGAGAAGCCATGAGACTACCCTCCTACGAACGATTGCGGGTGATACTGCTGCTCCGACGTTTCTTCCGCACTTCCCTGCTGCTCGGGCGGATGCCTTCCGTTCTGGGCGGTGACGCATTCCGAAGCCGGCTCCGCTATCAACCTTCGCGGGCATTCGAGGATGCCGTGCTGTTCGTCTGCGACGTGGAGCGTTGCCTGCGCAGCCTGGAACCGTTCGACCAGCGCATCCTCGCCCTGTGCATCTTCGAAGACCGCTCCGAGTGGGAAACAGCGCGGCTGTTCGGCCGACCGCAGGCGCACATCTCTCGGCGACTCGGAGAGGTGCTGGACCTGCTCCACGAAACATTCTGCCGGCTGGGTCTGCTGGCACCTCTGCCGGTCGATGCCGGGCAGACCAGACAGCCCGCGCGACCTGCAAAACTGGAACCGACGAGGAACCAGGAAGTGGCAGGGCCGCCTCAGCAGAGTCCGTCGGGGGAACGAACGGCCAGGGCAGGATGCGCGCGGGCCTTGGCCCGTGCCGTTCCGGGAATTTCGCGCAGGAGTCGTTTGTCATGAAAGCCAAACGACCGAAACCAGAGCGGCCATCCCGTGTCCCTCGACTGTCGGCGGAAGCCCTCGAGCGACTGGTGATCGAGCAGTTGCTGCACCCGCTGCGCACCAGCAAGTTGCGTCTGGCGATTCAGCAGCAATGCGCAAATTCGCCCCAGGAGATCGAAACGGCCCTGTGTGCTGCCACGGTGGCCGAACAGCTCCGACTTCCGCTGCGCGCCTTCGTGCTGGAGCAGACCACACGGCTCGTGCAACGACTGTTTGCTTGCGCGGAGGCAGGAGAGTCCTGGGCCTGGCGGGTGATTCTGGAAGCCACGGGTATGGGCGAATATTTCCGTCAGGCGTTGACGAACACAGAGGCAACGGCGCCGGATGCATTCGTTTCCAGCGGCTTCGAACAGCGCCTGCTGGAGCGCCTGCGGGAGCTGGGCGCGTCTGCTCCCGGAGTGGCGAACCGCACCACGCTCGCGGAATCGGAGGTTGCCTGAGGTATGCCCGAACTGCGATCCATCCTGCAACGGCTGGCCATGGAGCCGACGAGGCTGGTGCAGCACCCGCTCATCGAGCGCTGTTCACACCTGGAGGGACTCTGGCCGCTGCTGGACGCACTGGTTCCCGTGTTCTGCCAGATTCGCGACCGTCAAGGCCGGCTGGTGCCGCTGGTGCAGAACGCGGTGCAGCGGGACTACGCGCAACGGCGCACGGCTCGGAATCTGATTCTCAAAGCGCGCCAGGTGGGCATGACCACCTACATCGCGGCACGATTCTTCCTGCGCACGATTTCAACGCCCGGAACGGTCACGCTGCAGGTGGCTCATTCGTTGGAATCTGCCGAGCAGATTTTCCGGATAGTCCGACGGTTCTTCGACACGCTGGATGACGACGTCCGCCGCGCCCTGAAGCCCACCCGGACCAACGCACGCGAACTTGCTTTCGCGGGCACCGACAGCCGCTACCTGGTGGACACAGCCGGCAACCGCCACGCCGGGCGCGGGCTGACGATTCACTGCCTGCACGCTTCGGAAGTGGCGCAATGGCCGGGGAATGCCGGAGAAACTCTGGCGGGACTGCTCGGAGCGGTGGCGCCGGGCGGATGGGTAGACCTGGAGTCCACGCCCCGCGGTTCCGGAAGCCTTTTCCACCGTCTGTGGACCGATGCAGCTTCGTGGCCAGGTTACACGCGCCACTTCTTCCCCTGGTGGCTGGAGCCTGCCTACACGCTGGCCCCCGCGCCCGGCGAATCGCTCGAGCCGCTGAGCGAGGAGGAACATTTCCTGGTCGAACGCCACCGGCTTACCCCCGGACAGATTCTCTACCGTCGCTATCTCCAAAACACGTTCGGCGTGCTGGCACGGCAGGAGTTTGTCGAAACCGATGTGGACTGCTTCCTTTCTGCCGGTCGGCCGGTGTTCGAAATCGCAGCCATCGAAGCGCGGCTGCGTCGGCTGCCTAAACCGGTCGAACGCCACGCCAACGGTGCCGAACTCATCTGGTTTCCACCGCAGGCCGGGCGCGATTACGTTCTGGGTGCCGATGTGGCCGAGGGCACCGAACATGGCGATTATTCCGCCGCGGTCGTTCTGGATGCCGCCACCGGACTGCAGTGCGCAGAAATTTTTGCCCGCTGGCCCCTGCGACAGTTCGCCGAAGCACTCGACCGCATGGGCCGGCGCTATAACTTTGCCCTGATGGCCATCGAACGGAACAACCACGGGCATGCCGTGCTCTATGCCCTGCGACACCAGTTCCACTACCCGCGCATCTACCACCATCCAGAACCCGGCGTGAATCCGACCGCGACAAAGGCCGGCTGGCCCATGAACCTGCAAACGAAGCCCCAGGTAGTCGGCGCGCTGCAACTAGCCCTGGAGCAGACCCCGGAGATCATCTGTTCGGCACGGCTGCTCGAGCAGTGCCGGAGCTTCGTGTACCGGGAAGACGGCGAGATGGGTGCTCTGGCCGGGATGCACGATGACCTGGTCACGGCCATGGGGATTGCCCTCGTCGTGCGTGCACGCACGGCCGCGGCCACGCTGACCAGCGCCGCAGTGCGCGTCCCGGTGCCATGGTGAACCGGTCCGAGCCGGGCCGATTCGCATACGCGGGCCCAGTGGATGCGACAAACTCGATATGCCTCTTGCTGCTCACTGTCTCGACGACTAGCATTAGCCCGAGCTTCCCGAAACCATGCCGCAGGCAGTGGAACACATCCGGCGGATGCGCGGCGGCGCACAGGCGCATCTGATGCGTTGTTCGGATGGCGGATATTACGTCGTCAAATTCCAGAACAATCCGCAGCACCCTCGCATTCTGGTGAACGAATTGCTCGGGACACGGCTGGCCGCACGACTGGGGCTGCGCACGCCTCGGGTGGCTGTCGTGCAAGTCGAGCAGCGACTGATTGAGCTGACGAGCGAGTTGGTGATGCAAATCGGCACAGAACGAATTCCCTGTCGTGCCGGGTTTCAATTCGGTTCACGATATCCAGGCGATCCCGCGCAGATTGTGGTGCACGACTTCTTACCCGAAGCACAACTGCTTGCCGTGGAGAACCTGGATGACTTTTGTGGCGTTCTGGTGTTCGATAAGTGGACCTGCAACACGAACGGGCGGCAGGCGATCTTCTATCGGGAAGACGGGCAACCACGGTATGCTGCGATGATGATCGACCAGGGCTTCTGCTTCAATGCCGGCGAGTGGAATTTCCCGGACGCGCCGCTGCGCGGCCTCTATTCACGACAGCGGGTTTACGAGCGTGTGCGCGGGATGGAAGCCTTCGAGCCGTGGCTGGCCCGCTTGGAGCAAATCGACGAGCGCGTGCTCGACGCCATCAGCAAAGAGATCCCTCCCGAATGGTATGACGGCAAACAGGATGCGCTCTACCGCCTGCTCGAACAGCTTCTGCGCCGGCGCAAACGGGTCCCGGATCTCATCCTGGAAGCGAAAAATTCTTCCCGGCAACCATTTCCCAATTGGATGTGAACCATGAGCGAAACTCCACTGCAAAGCTGTAGCTATCGCATTCTGCGCTACACACCGAACTTGATCCGCGATGAATGGGTGAATATCGGTGTGCTGCTGCACGACCCGGTGCGAAATGAATTGCGACACCGGTTGATCGAAGGAACAGCCGAGCTCCGCCGGGTCCGACGGCTGCATCCGCATGCGGACCTGGAATTGTTGCGGGCACTCGCAGGGGAGCTGGAACAGCAGATCGAAGCCGCGAACAGCAATCCCGCCGCGTTTCTGCAGCGGCTGGAGGAAACGCTCTCGAACGCGCTGCAGCTCAGCCCGCCGAGGGGGATTTTGACCGAAGATGCCGTGGCAGAGCTGGAGCGGCTCTACCGCGATTACGTAGAAGCCCCGCGCTTCCGTCGCGCTGCCGCGCCCGAGCGGCCCCAGACGCGCATCGAAGTGCGCCTCCGGGCCCGACACATCTTCCGCCATGTCGGCATCCTGCACCGGCTCACCACGAATGTTTCCGTCGAAGAATACACGGAACCCGGTGATCCATTCCGAATGGACTTCGCCTATCGGCGCAACAGTGTCCAGGGCTACCTCCACTGTCTGCTGTTGACGGGCGACACCGGGCGTGTCAAAGAGCTTGCCTACACGGCAGAACGTATACGGGCGAAACGGTCCGCCGAGTTCTTTGCCATCACTGAAATGGAGCCAGAAATGTCGAACGTGCGACACCAGTTCTTTCGACGACTCCTGGCAGCCCAGAATATCGGCATCTTGTCGGTCACGCAGCTCGAGCGTTTCGCTGAGCAATTGCGGGCGAACCTGAACTAGCGGCGGAAATGCTGTCAAGAGGGCAGAAGCACCGAAAATCGGGTAAGCGTTTGAAACGAAAGCAGAAAAAATTTTCGCCAAACTGAATAATAACCCAGCCGAATCTGCTATAACATTCTCAGAAGCTGAAAAGGAGCAGCCCCGAAGCCGCCGCTTCGGGGTTTTTTCGTTTGTATCGTCTCATTCCGAGTGGCGTGGAAGCTGCGCCGACGATACCGGTCAGCACACGAGCCGATTTCTCGATCCCAAGAGTATGCGCACCCGGAAACACGAACATTGGCTGCGGAGGGCTTGGCGCTTGTTTGCCGGCTCTTCTGAACGCAAAACCCTGGTGTTGCCCGCGGCGGCACCCACGCAACGAAGGCAACTGCTGCCCAAGCCGACACCGGCGAATCTTCGTCGCTTTTCGGAAACCCCCGTCGCACGGAAGGCGATCAACACGGTCAAAGACCGCATCGCGGGAATGAAGTGGCGCGTACAGACAAAACAGGGAACCGCACGCCGCGACGCCGAGCCGCGCATCCGTGTCCTGACTGCAAATCTGCAGGCACCCAACCCGGAAGACAGCTTTCGTTCCCTCATCGAGCAGGTGATCGAAGACCTGCTCGTGAGCGGCGACGGAGCGATCGAAGTGCAACTCACGCCGAACCCAGAGCGCCCGCTGCTGCTCTGGCCCGTGGACGCAACCACCGTCCGCATCTACGCGGGCTGGTCGGGCGAGGCCGAAGAACCGCGCTACGCGCAGGTAACGCCCTGGGGACACCGCGTGGACCTGCGGAACGACGAACTGGTTTTTATCCGCCTGAACCCGCGCAGCTACACTCCGTTTGGCCTGGGCCGGCTGGAAGTTGCCTTCGAAACCATCAGTTGGCTGCTCGGCGCTCAGGAGTACGCCGCGCGACTGGCTTCGAACACGGTGGTGCAGTTCGCGCTCTGGCTGCAGGAGATGCCACCGGCCAGCTATGACAAAGTGATCTCCTGGTGGCAGAACGAAATCGAGGGCACCGGTCGCGTTCCCATCATCGCTAACCTGCCAGCCAAGCCGGAAGTGCTGCGTTTCGGAGAAGGTTCGGACCGTGACCTGCGGCTGGAATGGCAGCGGTTTCTGATTCGCATCATCGCCGATGCTTTCGATCTGCCGCCGCTACTGCTCGGACTCGAGCAGGATGTGAACCGCGCAACGGCCAGCGAGCTGGTTGACGAAGCGTTCCATACCGCGGTGGTGCCCACCGCGCGGCTGCTGGCCGAACACCTGACGCGCGATGTGATCGTTCGTCGGCTCGGTTGGGAAGATCTGGAGTTCGTTTTCGACGACCTGGAAATTTTCGACCAGCGCACGCAGGCTGAAATCGATGAAATCCTGTTGCGTGCCGACGTGCTGCTCCCGGACGAAGTCCGCCAGCGACGCCATCTACCCGCCCTGGCCGACGGTTGGGGCACGCTCCCCTACACGCAACGCCAGGCATGGGGTCAGAACTTGTCCCGCTGAATCCCTGTTCGACAGGAGAAGGCATGCGCAAACGCACCCGACTCGCCGGCCTGCGCCTGGAAGCGATGGCACTCGACATCCCGGAATTTACCGATCATCCGAATCGCGTACCGTTCACCGGGGTACTGACGCGGGTGGATCGCCCCAGCGATCGGGCACCCAACGGGGCGCAGGGGCACCGCGTGCTGCTGCCGCGTGCGGTGGCCGAGCGAGCACTGCCCAGCTTGCTCGGCATGGCCGTCGACTATGCACCCGGACTGCGCGGCCATGACGTGCAGCGGAAGATCGGCGTCATCACGCGCGCGGAAATCGTCGAAGACCGCTTGGAAGTTTCCGGACACCTATTCGGCAAGGATTTTCCCGACGTCATTGCGGAATTGCGTGCCCGGCGCTCGCAACTCGGCATGTCCTACGAGGTGACCGACGTGCGCGTGGCGGATCGCACGGCTCCCATCTGGGTCTTGGAAAAGGTCGTCTTCACCGGCGCAGCCATCCTGGACCGCACGGCTGCTGCCTACCAGTCCACCTCCCTGGCAGCCCACGCTGCCAGCCGGAAACAAGGAGAGATCATGGAAGAACGCGTGTTGAAAGCGCTGGAGAATCTGGCTGAGTCGAATCAAGCCCTGCTGGCGGAGTTCCACCGCCTGCACGGTTTGCTCGAAGCCCTGGCGGAAAGTCCCCGGCACCATGTGACCCTGGCGGGCAGTGCGGGCAGCTCCGACTCGTTGGAAATGCGCGTGGACGAGCTGGCGCGGCAAACCGAAGAGTTGCGCCGGCAGAACGAAGCGTTGCGGGCACAGGCCGAACGCTTTGCCGCACAGTCGGCGCGCAAAACGATTCCGCCGCAGGTGCTGACGCTGCTCGCCAAGAGTGGAGTGGCCACCGACCTGGTCGGGCATTCCGGCAAAATCGAAGTTGCGATTCTGGACCGGGCGCTGGAAGGCCTACCCACCGAACAGCGCATTGCCATCAAGTCCCAGCTCGCTCGGGCCGGTGCACTGGACTAGCTCGCGAATTCCCGCTGGCGGGCTGCCCTCCATCTGGTGAATTTGAAAATTTTTATCGCGAGGAGAATCATGAGCCGAGGATATTTCGTGGACATCGCTGCCGCGGCCGATTTTCTCGGTCCGGGCGCAATCGAAGTGAACCGCTACCAGAGCGAAATCACCGACTTGGTCCGCCGCCGGGGTGCGTTCGGGCAGCGGATTCGGCACGTGCCGGCGACGGGCCATCCGTCGCGGTATTTCGAGCAGACGGCGATCACTGCTTCGGCGGTGTTCGTGGACCCGCGGACGATCAATCCCGCCGCCGGCGCGCCCACGCGTGTCGAGCGCACCGTGCCCCTGAAAGCCCTGGTCGCGCAGATCAACTTCTCGCTGTTCGACCTGGAGGTTACGCGCCAGCAACAGCAGTTTGCGTTCCTGGAAGCCAAGGACCTGGCCGACACCATCGACGGACTGCTGCGCAAGCATGACCAGGCCCTGTGGAACGGCACCGACACCAGCTTCACCACACCGACCACGCTGGAATACTACGGCGCGCTGCGGCAACTCACCGACGCCGGCTCCGAAGTGCAAATCACGGACCCGACAGCTTCGATCGTCGACCACATCAAGGCCGAGGTGACGGCCATGGTAGCACGGTCGGATTTCGAAGTGCGCCCGACCGCCATCTACGCCAATCCCCAGACGCTCGACTTGATCGACCGGGAACTGAAGACCATCCACAACGTGATCCTCAGCACCCGCACGGTCGAAGGTGGCATCACGGTGAAGGAAATCTCCACGCAAGCGGGCACGCTGCCGCTGATTCCCGATTGGACCATCCTGGTGGAAGACGCGGGAACCAACAAGATTCACGACGTGGTCATCGTCAGCGAAGAGCTGATCGAGTATCACTGGCTTACCGATGTGAATCCGCGCGTGTTCCAGCTTGGACTGCCGAGCTCGTTGTCCACCCAGATGGTGGTGGTGAAGTTCGGCGCGATTGTCGTCAAAGGCGCTGGCTACGCCCACAAGCGGCTGCGCTTTGTCCGTTGAGCTGCCGCGAAGTGCTTCGCTTGAGAGAAAACACGGTGCCTCGGCAGCAGCAGAGGACAGAACGGAGAGGGTGAAGAACGCATGGCCGGCAATCTCTACCTGACGACCGCAGAGCTGGCGGCCTTCGGCCTGGAAGATTCCACCGACCCAGCCCTGATCCGGGTGGCCAGCGACTTGGTGGATGCCTTCTGCCAGCGTCCTTCGCTGCTGGTCGCACAGTACACCGAACGCAACCGCCTGCCCAAGCCGATCCCCGTCACACGGGTCACCTTCACGCCGCTGGCGATTCTGGAAGGAGCCACGTCCCCGTTTTCGCTGGTGCGGGTCCGGCAGGGCATCCCGCGGAGCCCGGAGACAGAAACCTTGGCGGGCCTGCTCGCACCGTTCGGCGGCCCGCCCGCATGGGTGGAACTGGACCACAACCGCATAGACTTCCGTGCGGAGACAGGTGAAGTCTGGCTGCCCGCCAGCCTGTTCGGTGACCGCTACAGCGAAGTCGAACTGACCTACACGGCGGGCTACACCAGCGTGCCGGAAGCCGTCAAGCTGGCTTGCGCGCAGATCATCCGGAACATCGAATCCCACCCGGCCGCGAACGTCAAAACAGCCCTGCTCGACCGGCTGCAACTGGAATACTTCGCCGGATCGCTGCTCGACGACGACGTGCGGCGACTGCTGGCCCCCTTTGTCGCTCTGCGCCTGAACTGACATGTCGGCTTACGTCAAAACAGCGCGACGCTGGATCGAACCGCTGCTGGGCCCGAGGGTCGGCGGCCATGTGATCCTGCGATTTCTTGCGCCGAGCGCAGACCAGTCCACCGAATTGGGAATCGTGGGCCCCGGGGATGCCGCATTCACCGACTACGTGGCCCCGAACGCGTGGACTCGAGAGTTGACCGGTGAAGAACTCGAAACGCTCGGCGGCCAGTTTCGCCAGGGAACCCGCGAGGTCATGCTGACCGACCGTTTTCTGAGCAGTGTGGCGGCAGCCCAGGGGCACGAGCGGGTCGAAGACGCTCTGGCGGCTGCCGCTGGAGTCGTGATTCGGAATCAGCTCTGCCGCATCCGTCGTTTCCGACCGCTCGATGCCGGCAACGAAACCTACGCCTGGCAACTGCTGTGCGAAGCACCGCTGGAGCTCGGCTGATGTCTCGCGAAACGATTCCGCTGGCCGGCCTCGCCGAACTTTTCGCGCGGCTCGCCGAACTGAACGGGAGAAGCGCCGCCATCGGCACTCGCGACTCAGAGGCCGGCATCATCCTGCGGGTGCTGGAGTACGGAAGCCTGATCGGACACCGCCCGTGGCCACAACCCGGTCCGCGCACCACCCGAGCCATCGATCCGGAGACTGGCAAAGAGGTCGTCGTTTCGGCGCAGGCACCGCAAGGTTTCGTCCGGATGCAGGCAGCCGACTTCGCCCGCCTACTCAGCGAACAGCTCGGCAGACCGACAAACTGGCTCCGCCCAGAAGCTGTGCAAGCAAGGCTGGACGAGGCCGTGTCCAACGCTGCCGAACAAACTCTCGAACGCCTGGCAACACGGCTGCTGGACGCCTCGGGCCGGTTGCAAAGCAGTTTGGCCATCCTGGATGAATGAGCCATGGAGCTGAGCGGCGACCTGCGAGAGAAAGATTTCTCCGGCGTGGATCTGAGCGGAGTCATTTTCCGCCGCGCCGACCTGTATCGCAGCAACTTTGCGCAGTGCAACCTGGCCGATGCGGTGTTCGAGCACTGCTTCGCCGCGGAAGCGGACTTCACCCGGGCCAACTGCGCACGCGTGCAGGCTCTAGGAAGCAACTTCTACCGGGCCCGGTTCGCAGGCGCGAACCTGTGCGAAGCACTGCTCTGGCGGTGTGTGCTGGCCGGTGCCGATTTGCGCGGAGCTGACTTGCAGCAGATCACCGTGACGCTCGACTGCAACACGTTCGAGGAAATCTGCCTGGATCGTGCCGCGAGCGTTGCGCTTGCGTATCTGTTCGGTCGCGCACGGACCCGGCATCGCGAACACTGGCTGGCGGTGGTCGGCTCGCGCGATCTGGCCTGGCTGGACCGCAGGTTCGCTCGCTGAGGAACTATGCAAGCTGCCAAAGACAGCTTCTTCCGCGCATTGCGGTCGCGGCTTGCAGTGGTGAACCCGAACCGGACCATCTCTGCGAACGGCCTCACTCGGCCGGCCATCGTGGTCGCAGAAAACCAAGCTTTCCCGCCGCCACGCCTGTTTTTCAACACGTTCTACATCCACTGGCTGGCTGCACCGGTGGTTCGGGGATTTCCACGCACGCAAACACCACGGTACGAGCAGATTGCCCAGATCGAATACTTCGTCACTGGAAACTCGGGTCGCGAACAGCCATTTGCCGACCGAGGCCGGTTGCTGGCCGAACTCGATCAGGAGCTGCTGGCCATTCTGTTCCCCGGGTTCACCGAAAAACGCGACTACAGCCGCACACCACCGCTGGCGCTCGGCAGTTTCCTGCACTGGCGCTGGACTCCGAATTTCCGCACGGTGATCGAGCAGGAAGGCTCAGTGCTGCGCCGGATTGCCACCGTGCACGTTTCTTTCTATCTGGAACCTGTTGCTCAGTAGCCTCCCCGGTACCGCTGTCCGGGAAAGCTCATCTGCAAGGAGTGTTCGATGCCCATTTCGAAATCGCTCGTCCAGCCCTTTCGCAAGCCGATGATACTGGTCGGCTCTGGATTCCGCGGATTCTTTGCGCCCTTTCGGCAGGGTGCAGACCCGCTGCCGACCCTCTTCGACCCTGCACGGCAGGGACGTTTCGATACCAACAATCCACCGGCAGGCTGGTTCGATCTCGGCTGGATCGACCAGTTCCGCCGTTCCCCGAACGGTCGCATCGGACAGATCCGTTCCGGCTATCGGGGTGCCGTACGGGCACAGTATCGCGGCGAGATCGGCAGCAGCATCGAGTTCGAGTTTCGCGAGTGGGGCAAGCTGCAGATGGCGCTGGCCAGCGGCACCACGCATTTCAACATCCTGAAAGCAGCGACCGGGGCTCCCCAGCAGCCGCTGGGAGGTTCTCCGATGTCGGCGGTCGCACTGGGCGCTGGCTCGACGGCCAGCACGCTGGTGCTGGCGACCGGTGGCGGCGCCCAGTTTTCGGTCGGCGAGTTTGTCGCTGTGGACGTGGACTACACCGGACAGTCCGGATTCGTCGGTTCGGGTGTGCAGGCTTCGTTCGTGCCGGCCGCCTCGGTGAGCGACGTGGATTTCATCCGCCGGGTGACCTTCAACGTGGGCGTCATCCGAGCCATCTCCGGCGATACGCTCGAGCTCGAACAGCCACTGCTCGGCGGCGTGCCGCCGACCGGGGCCAAGGTGCAAGCCGTCACCGGCTTCGCCAGCCGGGAGGGCAGCTCGTTTATCCAATCCTGGTCCGCGGTGTTCGTCGTGGATACAGCCGATGGCGCGCAGCTCTATTATTACTACCCGCAGCTTTCCATCGCGAGCGAACGGGAAGACGCCACGTTCGAAGTAGAAAACGTCGGCACCGCAGACGTGCGCGGCTATTCCCTTCGCGCCGAATTCAACGCGCTGGCTTTCGAAGACCCGGTGGACGGGGAAACCGTCGTCAGCTATCGCGGCTTCTTCCCAGCGCCGGGCGCACAGGCCTACTGATCGTCGGAAATCGGACCGAACCAGACGAGGACTCCCGTGGCGAAGACCACAACGGCAGACCGCGAACTCGACCCTCGACTGCAGGCACAGCTCGATGCAGAAATCGCACGGCTGCGGGCGCAGTCGCAAAAGGCGGTAGAGGAATTCAAGAGGAATTTTCCGCCGCCGACCGAAGAGCAGATCGAACGCCTGCTCTACCCGGAGCTTTCCGAGTTCGCCTTCGAACTGGGTGGCCAGCGGTTCGTTCTGCGCGAGCTGCCTGCGCTCACAGAAAAAAAATTCCTGCGACTGGTAGAGCAGAAATTGCCCGCCCTGGTCGCGGAGATTCTGCGGTTCGACGAGCGGCTGGGCGAAGACCCTGTTCGAGCCTTCACGCAATTGCTCACCCGCGCCGAAACAGCCCTGGACCTGGTCGCCGAAGCCTGTGCCCTGGTGCTGGATCCCAGCGGTGAACGGGGCATCGGCCGGGAATTCGTGCAGGCACATGCCTCCACGGCGCGCCAGCTTCGCGTCCTGCAGGCACAATTGCTGCTGAACGCAGGCCGGGATTTTTTATCGCGACTCTTCCCCACCGGGATGTTACGGGAGCCCGCGGCAGTCCACAGCGCAGCGACGGACAACGCTACCGCTACCCGCGACTGGACGCCGCAGTCAGTTGGGTCGAGTTCTTCCGAGAAAGCCCCGGCGCCATCACCCGGAAATTCACCCTGGGACAGCTCGCCCTGATCGCCTGGCAGCTCGAAGAGCGAGCTTGGCACAACCCGATGCAGTCCGAAGCGATGGACCTCCGCCAGCTCAGCGGCCGGGAACTAGCGCTGTACCTGCGCCGAATTGGCGCCTGGTGAAGGATTCCGGCAGGGAGCCTTTTCATGCCCGATACGGTTGCTGACGTACTGGTACGGCTCGGCGTCGATACCAGTAGTCTGCGCGAAGGATTCCGCGATGCACGCAACCAGACGGCGCGCTTCGCATCGGATCTAGCCAGCTTGCTTTCGACCTCGCTCCGCGGGGGTCCGATCGAAATCATCGGCGCAGCAGCACGCACCGCCGGGCGAACCATGCCCGGCCCGCTCGGAGCCATCCTGGGCGGGGTGGGCAGCATTTTTTCCGCAATCGGCAGATTCTTCTCGGGGCTGTTCAAGCGCAGCGCGCGCAACGCTGCGCGGGAGATACGCCGCACGTTCCAGGAAATCGTCACTGCCTTCAACAGCGGATCGGCCACGCTGGGTGCGACCATTCAGCGCCTGGAACGGGAGCGCGAGCGAGCGATTCGCCGGCTCTCGGGGAAGAAAGGCGGCCGGGAAGAGCTGAATCGGCTGCTGCCCGAGTTCGACCGTGCGCTTGCGGAGCTCCGCAGCCGGCAGCAGGCCATCTTCGAACAGTTCGAATCCTCCCTGCAATTGCTCCGCGTGGGACGCGCCTTCCGGGACGTAGCGGCCAACGTACAGGAGCTCCTGCAGCAGTACCGCACCTATGTGGACGCCGGCGGCGATCTGGTTCGTGCGAACGAATTCCTTTCCCGTTCGCTCGAAGAGCTGCGCGCCGACGCGAGCTTGGAACTGGCGGAAGGCGAGCAGCAGGCGATCGAAAACGCGCTGCGGCTGAATCAGCTCCTGCTGGAACGGGAAACGATCCTGGCCGAGGCGGCGGAACAGGAACAGCAGATCCGCACCCGGGGCGTGCTGGAACGCCAGCGCACGGTGGCCCAGGAAAAAGCCCTGGAGCTGGAAGCGGTCCGCCGACGGCGCGACGAACGGCTGGCCGAGCTCGATCGCGAAATTCAGCATCTGCAGCTCCGCGTGGACATCGAAGCAAAAGTTTTCGAGCTGTCGCGCGACCGCGTAGCCCTAGAAACGCGGTTGCTGGAGTTGAAAGCACAGGAATTGGAACGTGAGGCGGCGCGTTTGGCTGCGCTGAAGCAAGTGGTCGCGGGCATCGTGCCAGGCATCTCCGGACCGACCACCCTGACGCCCGGCTTGCAGCAAATTCTGAACCTCGGCGGCATCTCCATCTTTGTCGGGCAGGATGCTACACCGGCGCAGGCGCGACGGCTCGGCGCGGAGGCCATCGAAGGCATGCTCCGAGCCCTGCTGGATGAACGCGCACGCCTGGGATTGGATTTGGCGCTCTGATGGCGATTCGGTTGCTCATTGACAACGCGGACCTCCGTGGGCTCGTGGACTACACGCGCTACCTGGCTGCACCGGACCGCACCCCGGCAGTCCTCCGCGACGAAATGAACCTGCCGTCACGGTTCGACTTCGTGCTGATGCCCGCTGACCTGGAATTCCGCGCACCCGCGCGCTCGGCCTATGTGCGTCTGGAAGGTTTGGCAGAATCGCTGGCTCCGGGAGGGCCACGGGTGCCCGGGCCGCTGTTCACCGGTTTTGTCACCCATGAGCCGGAGATCGAATTCCTGGGCGTGGCCAACGGACAGCCCGTCTACGGCTTCCACTACCAGGCCACCAGCGAAGAATATCTGCTGAATGTAAAGCGCCTCGGACCGCTTCCGCCCTTTCTGAACCAAACCTCAGGACAGATCCTGCGCTTTCTAGTCGAACACCTGCAACCCGGACGATTCGATACCGCAGCAGTCGCCGAGGGCCCGCGTATTCCCGTGTTCCACATCACCCCGGAAGCAGCGTGGAGCGACGTGGCCCGTGAGCTGGCCGAGCGCTCGGGCTTCTATTACCGAGTACTCGACCGGAAAGTGATTTTCCAGCCGATCGGCGACGCAGATGCGGGCGTCGTCGTAGACGAACGCGACCTGCGCTTTCGGCCGGACGCGCTGGAAATCCGTCCGGTCGGCAATGCCATCCAGAACGACGTCACCGTGTTCGGCGCCGTCGAGCCGCAGGCGTTCGTGCAGGAACATTTCGTCGGCGATGGTTTCACCTCGAAATTCCCGCTCTCCGTTCCGGTGTTCGGAGCGGAATCGGCCCGACTGCTCGCCGACGATTTCACCGGCGCCAGCCTGGATCCGATCCGCTGGCAGGAAACCGACCCGGGCAATCACATCCAGCTTTTCGAAGGACGACTGAACGTAACCGGAGGGAGCGGGACACTGGGCGAAACCACTCTTCTCGCCCGGCAGATGGTCGAGCTGGCCGGGGAGCTCGAAATCATTCACGGGGAATACGAGTTCGTTCGTCCTTCGCAAGGCATTCTCGGCGGACTGTACGACAGCGCGGAGCTGGCCGCAGCGAATTGCCTGGTCGGGTTCGATGCGGCACCGATGCCCGACGCCACGCGCCTGCGTGCCCGGATCCGCGGCGTTGTGCAACCACTGGAAGTGATCACCCAGGCAAACCATCACTACGTGTTGGTCACCCGTCTGAGCGCCGATCAACCGTTCCGGGTGCAGCAATCGTTCGCTAGTTCCGACGGCGCCCGCGGCGGCAGTGAATTGGAGGCCCGGGTGCAGGTGACGCTGGAAGTGCGCGATCTGGATCTGGCCGACCCGACCACGCCGGAAGTGACCGTGTTGTACGCTGCGACACTGGACGATCTGCCTGCGGTGGCGCTCTATGCACCGATCAATTCTGCCGACCTGCACCTGGTGGTCAACTTCCTACAGATAGCGCGACCGGTTCAAGCACGACTGATCACGCAGAAGCCCGGCGAGCCGCCACGCACCCGCCGGCTGGGTTTCGGCATCGCTGGACAGGATGCCACGATTACCTCCGACCCCAATCAGAACCAGTGGGCCCTGGAGTTTTACCCGGACACGATTCCAGAGACCGGAGAGCGCATCACGCTCCACTACCGGGAAGCTGGTCGTGCACGCGCACGCGTCCGGGATGCAGCCAGTATTGCCCGGGAAGCAGCGCTCGCCGGCGACGACGGCGTGCGCGCAGCCGTGCTGCGGGACCTCACACCGATGCCGCGCACCTCTGCCGAAGCCGAAGCGGCCGCACTGGCCTACCTGAGCGATCACACTGCGCCGCGCTACGAAGGCCGGTACACGACCTGGAGCGACTTCACCGATCAGTTCCCGCGCAGCGGGCGGCTGGTAGAAATCCGGAACGAGTCACGTTACCCGGTGTTCCGCGCGCTGGTGCGGAAGGTGAGCAGCGAGTTCCGCGAACTGGTCCATGAACGGATTCTGCATACGCTGGAATTCGGCCAGCCTTCGCGAATCGAAGAAATGCTGCGTCGTCTGGTGCCGACCCCGGACCTGCTGCAGCCGGAAGCGCCACTCGCTCTGACGGCCGTAGACGCAGCCGAGCTGGATGGTCGGTTCGTGTCCGAGTGGACCGGTGTCACGCTGGCTGGCGTCACCCCGACACACTATCTGATCGACATGGGTGCCCCACCGCCTGCCGAAGGTGTTTTCGAAGTGCGGCGCAGCGATCAGGGGTGGAGCTCCCCAACGAGCGAAGGTAGCGTGCAGAACCTGCTCGCGACCGCATCGACACAAACGTTCGTCGTGCTACGCAGCTCGCGCCGGCACGTGTTCTTCATCCGCCCGGTCCTGCCGGACGGAACCACCAGTCGCTACTCCAGCATCGTGGGCATCCACTACCCGCTGGCGCCACCGGCACCGGAAGCGGTGGTCGTCGAGTTCGGGCTCGATGCCCGCCGCAAACCGATCATCACCATTCGCGTGACCATCGGGGAAGAAAATCTGCAGGACGTAGATCGAGTGGAACTGCGCGACGGCGACAACACCACGCTGCTGGCGCGCTGGACGTTCGGCCAGCTCCAGTTGGAAAACGGCGCTTATCATGCAATTCTCGTTCTGGACAACAGCTCAGCTCTGCTGCGAGAGAAAACCGTCTTCGCCTACACACAAAACACGCTCGGGGAATACTCGGCACCCACCAGCGGAACCGGTGCTCAGCCCGAACCGGCCAAACCTGAATTGACTTTGGGAAATTCCGTGGGGCAGATTGTCGAGATTCGCCTGGATCGCAGCGGTGCCGAAATTCAGCAGACGCAAGTCCAGGTCGCCGACGCGGCCACCGGCTTCGACGAGCCCGAACAGGACGTGACGTTCGATGGTCAACCGGAAAAATTCAGCTTCGTTGCACCGCGGTCCGGCGACTGGATGTTCCGCGCGCGGCGCCGGGATGCCCTAGGCTGGTCACCGTGGTCGAACGAGCCCCAGGGCCAGTTTCCTGCACAGCTCCTGGTGTTTTCGGTGCGCTTCTTTCGCGCCCGCGAGCTGGATCCTTCCATTGGCGCAGCCATCAACGCACAGAACTTGCTGCCGAACAGCGATTTTTTCCTGCCAGGGATCAGCGGCCAGGAAGGCACCGCTGCGCCGCGGTACTATGCGCTGGTCCATGCCGCGCCCGATGGCACCGAGGTCACTCATCTGCCGGCAACCAACGAAGTCGAGTGGCGGGCCGGTGTCAGCTTTTCACAGGCGAATCCCGGCCTGCAATCACGACTGAGCAACCTGGGTCGGCTGCTGAACCCGGGCGAGCCTGTAACGTTTTCCGCTGCATTGCGACACACGGGTACAGCCGTTTTCCCGCACCCCGTGCGGTACGCGCTGCGGTCGCCGGCAGATCCAACGTTTGCCCTCAGCGGCGAAATTGCGGCTGGGACGATCCCGGCTGCTTACCAGTGGTACGCTGTGACGTTTCTACTGCCAGCCGATCGCCCAGTGCCCACGGACCTTTCCGTGGAGATCACCGTGGGAATCGAAGCCGGTCAGTCACTGACCTCGGCGCTCCGGTGCGACAAACTGGTGCTGAACCGCGGGCATCGTCCGGCGGCGTTCGGTTTTGCTCCGTGGGACATCCTGGCACTTCCCTGGAACAACACCGCACAGGCCTACGATCTGCCAGCGACCGTAGTCGCGTCCACGCCACGTAGCGCTGACGCTGGCGGCGCAGGCAGATTGCTGGGCACGGGTACAGAAGACCTCGACCCCGACTTCACCGAGCGCTATCACAGGCTGGTCGTATAACTGAAATTGTCTGTTCCCTCGAATGGGAGGAGCTTGCGGTGACGAAAACGATTCTATTGGTCAGGACCTCGGTCCTTGGTCTGTGTCTGGCACTGACGTGCGGTGTGTTGACGCTGCGTGCGACGAATCTGACCGGCACCTTTCGACACCCGGACGGGACGCCGGTCAATGGAAAACTGATTTTCCTGCTCAGCCAGCCTGCTCGCCTGAACGACGGCTCCGCCCAAGTCGTACCCATGGTGAAGATCTTCAACGTGCAGAACGGCCAGCTCGAGGCGGGCGCATTCCTCTATGGCAACGACGTGCTGGAGCCAGCCGGCACTTACTATCTGGTGCGACTCGTGGACGACAACAACAACCTGCTGTTCGAACAAAAGTGGTCGATCCAGGGAACGAACCTGGACCTGGGCAATCTCACGCCGACGACGACCGGCGTCGTGCTCGCCGATCCGCTCGTGAAAAACAGTTCCGTGGCGCAATCGGTCGAAGGGCCGGTTTCGTTTTCTGCGCCCATCAGCGCTTTCTCACTGACCCTGCAGGGCAACTTGCTGCCGGGAACTTCGGGCGCGCTGGATATCGGCAGCGAATCGGCTAACTGGCGCGAGGTGTTTACCGACCAATTGCGCATCCGAGGCCCGCGGCCCTGGGTGGATGTGCGTGCGTTCGGTGCCAAGGGAGATGGGGTGACCGATGACACCCAGGCGTTTATCAATGCCATCACTTTCGCCGTCGACAACGGCGGCACATTGTTCATCCCTGCTGAAACGAGTGGGGGCTATCGCATCACCGCTACCCTAAACATCGGCGCGATCATGGCCGCAGCGAATGTCAGCAACCTGCACATTTCGTGTGGAGCGGCAAAGCAAGGCTCCACGTTCAAAAACCCGCCTACTTCCCGGATCCTGCTGCGACAGCCGATTGGACAGCCTGGCGTGCTCATTGACGGAGGCGGCGTGGTCCGCAACGTCACCATTGAGCACTGCACTTTTGCCGGAGGCACCACGCTGGGCACCACCGGCATCGTCTTCAAACGCAACAGCGGTCGGCTGTTTCTGAACGATGTCACTGTCGCAGTCGGGTACAACGCCGCGGCCGCCGAGAACCATGCCCTGATCATCGAAGATACGATCTGGGTCAAAGTCTTCGGCGGCTCCTATCTGGTCGAAGGCTCGCCCGGAACTCGGCCACCGATCGTGCTGCGCGGTGTGGATAACACCATGACCAACTTGGTCGGATTGGTGAATTTTGAAAACCTGGTGCTGGCTGGGGGCGGCATCCGCTACGAACAGGTGACCACGATGCAGGGCTCAGCAGGCACTTATTTGTTCAAAGAGATCGTAACGGAATCCTCAGCCATGCCGCTGTTCGAGCTGACGAAAACACCGGTAGCGGCGGGCTACAACTTGGGACCGCTGGTCTTCGTCAACTGCGTGCTGGCTGACAATGTCGGTGGCGCACGCTTGCCCCTGGTCGGGATTATCGCTGAGAACACAAAAGTGAACGGACTGACGACGATTGGCTCGGAAGCCCATCCTGCAGTCGAAATCTCCGGCTCGGGCAGCAGCGTCAGCCACATCAACGTGATGGGGGTAGGGGATTTCGTAGGTGGCGGTCGTCCAGCCAGCTACGCCGCGAGCAAGCTGCCGGCTGGACCGGGAACTTTATTGAAAAGAGAAGGGTTCGATATCTATGCGGCCACCGCCGTCCCAATCCATAATCAGGATTCACGGCTGATTAACGAAGTCAACAGCGGTTCTGGCCCCACCGTTCGATTCTTCCGAGACTCGGAAGCATCTTCGGCCCTTAACATTCACGTCAAGACCGATTCCGTGCTGGCAGGATTCGGCGTCGGCCGCGGCTGGCGCGGCTGGGATGCAGAAATCTCGCGAAAGAACGACCCAGCCACCATCGCTCTCGACTTCAGCTTCGCAGAGCTGAATGCACCGGAAGTGGCCAGTGCGACACCCACCACCGGCGGATCATTGGCTCCGGGGACGTACTTCTATCGAATCGAGGCCAAGGGCAGCACCACCAATTCGTTCAGCGGGGCGGGGCCGGAGCGTTCCGTCGTAGTGGCGGCTCCAGACAACGCCGTCAGTCTGAGCTGGAACGCCGTGACTGGGGCCAGCTCCTATCTGGTGCACCGCTTCATGTTCTCTCAGGCAGAGTTCGGGCTGCAGCAAGGGCTGGGCACAAGCAGATGCATTGAAGTGACAACCACCTCCGTTACCGATGACGGCTCCTGGCCAATTTGTTCGGCAGGCCCTTCGGCGGAGAATCGAACCGTACGTCTTCGGCATCGTCTGAGTCGTGAAGCGCTGCGGTTGAACAATCCCACAGCCACCACAGATGCCGCTTTGATTGTACAGAACAGCAGAACGAACCAGCGGCTGGTATTGGTAAACGCCATCCCGGGCACCAGTACAAACCTGTTCGAGGTCAATCTGGAAGGCACGGCAACCATGTTGACCCTGAACAATCAGGGAGACCTCAATGTCGGAGGACGCCTGCTCTTTCGCTCCAGCAGCACAAACACCGGCACTCTCCTCCACAGCATCACGGCGGCGCGTAGTTGGACTCTGCCGGACGCATCCGGCAATGTGGCGATTACCACTAGCTTCTCTGCAGCCCTGAACTTTCCGTCCATCCCGGCGCACACCTGCTCGGCGCAGACGATCTCAGTCAGTGGCGCCGCCCTCGGCGACCCGGTCATGCCTGTCTGGCCGGCCACGCTCGAAGACGGTCTGACCGGCCTAATGCACGTTACAGCCCTAGACACGGTCACGGTCCGCCTGTGCAACATCACCACAAGCGCAATCGACCCAGCCAGCCAGACATTCGCGGGTCGCATCGTGAAATAAAACGGAGCGAGCCATGCGCACCTCCGAGCACCGCCTGCTCGCCGCCACGCTCGAACGGTTGAAGAACTTTGAAAATGATACGAGCAACCGCCTGGCCCGCTTGGAAGAAAACCTGCGGCTGCTCCGTCAGGACCTGGTCGGCGATGGACAACCGGGAAGAATTCTGCGGCTCGAGGACGAGGTAGACCGAGTCCGTGCTGCTCAGCAGCAGCAGCGCGGCATGCTGGCTGCATTGAGTTTCCTCATCTCTGCCGCTGTGGCGTTCCTGGCCCATCTATTCGACCGTCCCTAACGCCTCTGCCCGCCATCGCGGCAGGTATCGAATCCCCAACGCATGCGAGGTGAACGATGGAAAGCACGATCCTTGCCCTGGCACTCAGTCTGATTCGCGCGGCCGTCAAAAATCCGCGCAAGAAGGAAAAGCTCAAGAAAATCATGCTCGAAATCCGCGACGCCATCGACGCGGCGTTCGCGAACGGAGTGACCACGTAAGCACCACACGCTGCCTTCCGAGATGGCTCACTCCGGGACCCTGCTCGACACAGATGCGGCAGCGCCTCCGTTGCGAACGGGATAAGAACGCGCGTGGTACGGATTCTCTCTGCGCGGTTTCTGGTACACAGCGCCAACGTCGCGCACACATGCCGCGCAAAACAAACGTTGAGGCTTCCATGGCACAGCTCATGCAAAATACGGCCGCGGCGCTGGCTCTGCTGCTGGCTGGCGGTTGGGTGGCACCGGCAGCAGCGCAGTGTCCCTCCAAAACCGTAATCCAGGACATCTTGCAGAACGCAGACGGCACGCCGGCTTCCGGGCGGGTGGTGATTGCCTGGCCAACGTTCCGCATCGGCACCTGCCAAGTCATCGCCGGCCAGATGGCCGTTCCGGTCACGGACGGGAATCTGGCCGTGGAACTCTTCCCCAACGAGCTGGCCGCCCCTGAAGGCACCAGTTACCGGGTTACCTACTATCTGCGCTCGGGTCGCATCAGTACGGAATACTGGGTGGTTCCTGCCAGCCCCACGCCGGTCCCGTTGGCCCTTGTGCGTTCCGCATCCGTACCGGTGCCCGCCGTGCAGCTCAGCATGGCTCAGGTGACGGACCTGCTGCCCACGCTGAGTCGCAAGGTCGAGTTGCCGGCCCTCTGCTCCGCGGGAAAGTTTCTGCAGGCAAACGGTTCAGCCACGCCCCCGCAGGTGGATTGTGTGGACAGCACAGGCGCTCCGCGGGCAAGCGCGACCGTCTCCGGCACCGTGAAGACCGACGTCAGCGAAACCGATCCGGTGGTGTACACAAAAACGACTGCCGACACGCTGCTGGCCGGGAAGGCCAACGCCACACACACCCACAGCGCTCAGGAAATCACCGCCGGCACGCTTTCTCCGGCGCGGCTGCCCACACCCACGGCGACCACCCTGGGCGGGGTGCTCGCCCATTCCTGTCCCAGCAGCGACAAGGTCACCGGCATCTCCACCAGCGGAGCCCTCCTGTGCAGCGCAGACCTGGGTGGCGGCACAGGTTCCATGCATCAGGTTGACGGCGTAAATCTGGCGGCCCAGGACCCGGTGAATTTTCTGGACACCGCGGAATTCGACTGGACGAATCCTTCCGCGGGCAACGTACAGATTGTCTTGAAGGCCGGCAGCGTAACCGGTGCAAAAATTGCCGACGGCGCAATCACCGACGCCAAGGTAGCCACCAATGCAGCCATTGCTGAATCGAAGCTGGCATTGAATTTCCCTACCCACTCGAATGCGAACGACCCGATCGCAGGGGAGAAGGCTGCCCTGGCAGGCACAGCCGGTGTGCCCTCGGCTACGAACCGGTACGTGACCGACGCGGACCCGCGCAACTCGAACGCCCGCACGCCGACTGCACACGCCAGCACCCACCAGCACGGCGGTACCGATGAAGTGGCCACCGCCACGCCGGCAGCGAATGCGATTCCGAAGGCGGACGCCACGGGCCGGCTCGCTGTGGGCTGGTTGCCGAACAATACTACGCTACTGGGTTCGCTGATCGATCTGGGTGCGGAAACTGCCGGAACGCTGCCTGTCTCCCAAGGCGGCACCGGTGCGGGGACGTTCACTACCCATGGTGTGCTGCTCGGCAACGGCACCGGCGCCATCGCAGCCACGACGGCCGGATCGGCCCATCAAGTGCTACGCGTGCCTGCTACGGGCGGTGCTCCGACGTTCGGTGCTGTGAATCTCGCTTCGTCCGCAGCCGTCGCCGGGATTCTACCGGAAGCGAACATCGATGCCGCTATCGCTCGCGACAGCGAAATCAACCTGACGAACCTGGGTGGCGGTGTGGCAGGTGCGAACAGCTACGACTTTTCAGGCGCTGCCGCCACGATGCCCGTACGTTCCGGGACCACGTTGCCAGCCACCTGTGTGGCCAACAGAGAACTGTTCATCGACACCGATGCGACCCCTGGTCAGCAGTTGTTTATCTGCAATGCGACCGGCAATGGCTGGAACCTGGTCGGCGATGGGGGCGGCGCCGGTGGCGACACCACGAAAGCACAAACCATCGAGATGGTGTGCGATACCCCGCGCACATCCTCCTTGGCCGGCAATGCCTTCTGGACGGTCGCAACACTCGTTGAGTGGGACTGGGGCCACTGGGAGTTCCTCCGCGACGTGGACGGCAAAATCTACTGCCATGCCACGATTCCCGAAACGCTGGCGACCACGCCGAACCCGGCCGTCATCCTGCGCATCGCAGCAAACGCAACGACTGGCGTGACCCGGCTCTCGATTCGCAGTTTTGTGGTTGGTGACGGCGAAAACCTCGATCCGGCAGTGGCTTCTTGGACGGCAGCGCCGGCACAGGATGTCACCGTACCCGCCACAGCACGCACGCTGAAAGACGTGACCTTCACCACGTTGCCGACTCTGGCAGCGCGCAAGATTCTGGTCGTCGAAGTTTTCCACGAGGGAACACACGCAAACGACACGCTGGCTGCCAATACCGAGCTGTTCAAGGTTCTGCTGAGGGTGAATCTGACGCAGTAGGTCCACTATGCGCGAATTCCTGGAAACCCACTGGGGCGATCTGGTGGCGCTGCTCGTGCTCTACACAGGCATCGCACTGGCTGTGCTGGTTCCGGACAGTCACATGGGAGAATCGCTCGCGTTGGCCGGCATGGCCGCATTGAAACTGCGTACGGGTGTGCCGCTCCGCAAACAACAACGGCAACGCGGACAGCCGGCTCGGACGCGAACGCACCACCCGGACCGTTCCCCGTCTGCTCAGAGAGAAATTCCGTGAATCCGTTCCGCGCAACATTTTGCCTTGTGCTGGCTTCCCTGCTGCTGGTCGGCGCCGGTCTGCAAGCGGCCCGGGAGTTCGACGGCGTCGGCGACCAGGTAGCCACCACTTTCACGGCCCACGCCCTCCGGCGCACTTATTCGTTCTGGTCGTATCGCCGCGGTGACGGTGGTGGGGGCTTCGGTCGCCTGTTCGACAAACGAACGACGGGTGGCGAAGTGGAAACTTTTCACAACCGTGCGGCAGGCACTTCCAACGGCGATACGTACATGTATACCCGCACGTTCAGCGGTACCAGTGGCTTCTGGACCATCTCGCGTCCGACGGCGAACGTCTGGCACCACATCTGTGTCGTGTACGAAGCGCTCGCCGGCAGCCAGCCGACAATCTACGTGGACGGCATCCAGCAATCCGTGATCGCTCTGAGCACCACTTCCGGCAGCCCCGTTACCAATTCCGATGCCTACGTGATCGGAAATCGCGGCAATGACGGTGCCCGTGCCTGGGACGGCCGAATCGCAGAATTCGCCATCTGGGACGCGCTGCTGACTGCATCCGAATGCGGAGCTTTGGCACGCGGGGCTTCGCCGACTTCGCTGCGTCGGCAGAATCTGGCGGCGTACTGGCCGCTGTGGGGCGCCTCGAATCCGGAGCCGGGCTTACCTGGCGGACACGCCACGGTCACCGACGCCGTGGTCGCTCCGCATGCTCCGGTGGGCCCTTACGTGCGGCCGCGCTGAAGCGCCCGGTTCGGTCGCCGCGGCTACAGAATGTTCTCCTGCCAGTTCTCGAGGATAGATTTCACCTTGCCGATGAACTGGTGGGCAATGGCTCCATCCACGATGCGATGGTCGTAGCTGAGGGTCAGGTAGACCATCGAGCGGATGGCGATGGCATCGTGGATGACTACGGGACGCTTCTGGATGGCTCCCACACCCAGAATGGCTGCGTTTGGCTGGTTGATGATAGGCAGGCCCATCAGCCCGCCGAACACTCCCGGATTGGTGATCGAAAAAGTGCTTTCCTGAACTTCTTCGGGTTTCAGTTTTTTGGTGCGCGCGCGCTCGGCCAAGTCGTTGATGGCGCGTTGCAAGCCGAGAAAATTCTTCTCCTCGGCGTGCTTGACCACCGGAACAATCAGCCCCCAGTCGAGGGCCACGGCAATGCCAATGTTGATCTCCCGGTGGAGCACCAGGTTGTTGCCATCCAGCGAAGCATTCAACGTCGGAAAAGCACGCAATCCTTCCACGCAGGCCCGCACAAAGAAGGGCATGAAGGTCAGTTTCGTTTCAAAACGCCGCTCAAATTCTGCTTTCGCCTGATTGCGCACTTCGACCACGCGCGTCATATCCACTTCGTCAATCGAATAGACGTGCGGTGAAGTGCGCTTCGAGAGCACCATGTGTTCGGCGATGCGCTGACGCATCACGCTGAGCGGTTGAACCTCGTAGCGGCCGAAATAGATGCGCTCGCGCGGCACAGCGGTCTCCAGCCGGAGGGGCGCCGGCGCCGCTTCCGCCTGGCCAGCCGCCACCGAGGGTTCCGGCGCTGTGGCCCGCGCTTCGATCACTGCAAGGATGTCCCGTTTGCTGATTCTTCCACCAGCGCCAGTGCCCCGGATGGTCGTCAGGTCGATGTTGTGTTCGCGGGCGAGCCGACGCACCAGCGGGCTGCTCCGGATCCGGCGACCGTCTTCTCCCGAAACCGGCTGGGGCGCGGCCGTCGGCCCGGGCGCAACCGGAGTCGGTTCTGGTAGGGCTTCGCTCGGCGCGGGTGTCTCTGCAGGTTTTTCTTCGGCCTGGGCCGGCTCGGTCGCCGGCGTAGTGGCACCTTCCGGGTCAATCAGAGCCACCACGGTTTTGATCGGCACGGTTTCGCCTTCGTGGACTTTGATCTCTTTCAGGATGCCGCTGGCCGGCGCGGGAATTTCCGCGTCCACTTTGTCGGTAGAGATTTCAAACAGCGGCTCGTCGCGCTCCACGCGCTGGCCGGGTTTTTTCAGCCACTTGGTGATCGTGCCTTCGAATATGCTTTCGCCCATTTGGGGCATGATGACATCCACAGGCATGGCGTGCTCCTTCCACCCTCAGTATCGTGCCAGCTCCCGTGCCGTCCGGACCACGTCGTTCACGTTGGGCAGGAACCGCTCTTCGAGCGGCGGGGAGTACGGCACCGGAGTATCCAGCGCAGTCACGCGCAGGATGGGGCCATCCAGCTCTTCGAACGCGTTTTCGCAAACGAGGGCAGCGATTTCGCCGGCGATACCGCCGGTTTTTGTGTCTTCGTGGACTACGAGCAACTTGTTCGTCTTCCGCACCGACTGCAGGATGGTTTCCCGGTCGAGCGGCAGCAGCGTGCGCAGATCAATCAGTTCCATTTCGATGCCTTCCTGAGCTAATTGTTCGGCTGCTTCCAGGCATGTGTGCACCATAGCGGCGTAGGTAACGATGGTCAAATCTCGGCCTTGGCGACGCACCACTGCCTTGCCCAACGGCACCGTGTAGTCACCTGCGGGAATCTCCTCTTTGATGCGCCGGTAAAGGAATTTGTGTTCGAAAAAGAGCACTGGATTGTTGTCGCGGATCGCGGACTTCAGCAATCCTTTCGCATCGTACGGCGTTGCAGGGTAGACCACTTTCAGCCCGGGTGTGTGCACGAAGTACATCTCCGGGTTCTGCGAATGGAACGGGCCACCGTGCACACCGCCGCCGGAAGGGCCGCGAATCACAATCGGCACCGGCGCACCCCAGCGGTAGTACGATTTGGCCGCGAAGTTGGTAATCTGGTTGAAGCAGCAGGCGATAAAATCCATGAACTGCATTTCCGCCACCGGTCGCAGGCCCAGGTAACTCATTCCCACCGCAGCGCCCACGATGGCGGTTTCGCTGATCGGGGTATCGATCACTCGTTCCCATCCAAATCGTTCCAGCAGCCCGGCGGTCACCTTGAAGGCGCCTCCGTAGACGCCGATGTCTTCGCCCAGGCAGACGACAGCCGGGTCGCGCTCCATTTCTTCGAAAAGCGCCTGTCGGATCGCTTCCAAAAACGTAACCTGCGCCACGGCTATCTCCCTTTGCTGCGCGCGGAAAGCTTCTTCTTTTTTCGCGGCGGTGTCCGCGGGACCTCCCTGCGTCCGGTTCCATCACGGGCAGCTACGGTGGCAGCCTCGATCACCTGCACAGCCCCCTCGGCAATCCCACCAAAATCCTCCACCTGCCAGACCGCCTGCACACTCGCTTTCGGAGGCATGACCTCCTCGATCGGGCGTTGCCACTCCGGTTTCACTTCGTAGGTTTCCTCGCAGTACACACCCTGCTCGGCCAGCTCGGGTGGCGGGAACGGCGAGCTCTCCGCAAAGGCGAGGTCTTCAGCAATTTCCCGTTCGATGCGATCCAGAATCTGCTGTTTGTCTTGCTCGGTCCACAGTCCCTGACGGGTCAGAAATTTTTCGTACCGGGCGATCGGATCCCGCGCCTGCCAGTATTCGAACATCTCACGCGGAACGTACTCGGCCGGGTCATGCTGTGCGTGCCCTTTCATGCGCATGGTTTTCGCTTCGATCAGAATCGGGCCTTCGCCGGCGCGGCAGCGTTCGACGGCTTCCTTGGCCACCCGATAGACGGCCACCACATCGTTGCCGTCCACGATGTAGCTGGTGATGCCGTAGGCACGAGCGCGGTCCGCTAGGTTACGAATCGGCACTTGACGCCGCACGGGCGTGGAATAGGCCCACTGGTTGTTTTCCACCACACAGACAAACGGGGCGCGCTGCGTCGCAGCAAAGTTCATCCCTTCATGGAATGCACCCGTCGAAGTGCCTCCATCTCCGATCCAGGTCATGGCCACGATCTTCTGGCCCAGGTAGCGACCGGCCATAGCCACTCCGGTCATCACCGGAATCAGGTCGCCGAGCATCGAAATCGGAGAAATCACGTGGCGTTCCTTCAAATCGCCGAAGTGGCTGGTACCGTCTTTCCCGTGCGTGGGGGAATCGTAACGGGCCATGTACTGCAGGAAGATGTCGCGCGGGCGGTAGCCCTTGACCAGCAGAGCGCCGACGTTGCGGATCATCGGAGCCATCCAGTCGCGCTTTTCCAGCGCGTAGGCGGTTCCCACCGAGGTCGCTTCCTGCCCGAGACTCGAATACAAACCGCCGACCACTTTGTTCTGCCGGAACAGGGTGACCAGGCGTTCTTCCAGCGAGCGGTTCAACCGCATGTAGTAGTACAGTTCCAGATGTTGCTCGCGCGTCAGCGAAATCTTCATGCTTGGCTCTCCACAGGGCCTGGCGCATCCGCTCCGATGGGTACCGCGTCCCCTGCACGGGCAAACGCCTCGAGCCGGTCTTCCAGTTCGGCAAACGACATCGGATGCATCGCGAGCTGAAACACCGCTGCAAAATGTTCGACCGCCCGCTGCAGGACCGAAGCAAACTCGATCGGACGCCCCAGCAGAGCCTCGAGCGAAGTTGCCTTGCTTCCAGCAATGCCACAGGGAACGATGAGGTCAAAATAGCGCAGATCGGTGGAAACATTGTAGGCCAGACCGTGGGAAGTGATCCAACGGCTCAGGTGTACACCAATGGCGCCCAGTTTGCGCGGCACCTGGCCGGGTTCTGACACCCAGACACCAGTCCAGCCGGCAATGCGCTGCGCGTGCACGCCGAAATCTTCCGAAAGGCGAATCATGACTTCTTCGAGCTGTCGCACATACCAGAAGACATCTCGCCGGTGACGCGCCAGATCCAGAATCGGATAAGCGACCAATTGACCCGGTCCGTGAAAGGTGATGTCCCCGCCGCGATTGCTCGGATGGAATTCTACGCCCATCTGCCGCAGCACGGAATCGGCGGCCAGCAGATGTTCTCGCCGCCCATTCCGACCCAGCGTAATGACTGGAAAATGCTCGCACAGCAGCAGCAAGTCCGGCACGGCACCGGCTTTGCGCGCCACCACCAAACGGCTCTGCAGCGCGCAGGCAGCCGCGTATCGCATCCTTCCCAGGTCAACCACGTGACATTCCGCTGTGGTCATGGTTCGCCTCACCGGATGGCCGGCGTGGGGGAAAATGCGCCTGCTCAGTCCCAGCACGCGATTCAAATTTCGATTCTATCAGCCGCCCCCGAACTGAGCAACGGCCCCCACCGGCTTTCCTTGACAGTCCTAGTGACCACCGCTAGAATAATTCATTTATAAAAAAGGCCGCGAACGCAATGTAGGTCAGCTCGATGGACAAGAAAAAGCTGGAATACTTTCGCAAGAAGCTGGAAGCCAAACGGGAAGAGCTGCTGCACACCATTGCGCGCATCGAACAGGAAGGTCGTGCTGCGGATGAAGATACGACCGTGGACTTGGCCGACAAAGCCGCCAATTCCTATACGAAAGAGTTCCTGTTCGGCCAAACGGACCATGAGCGCGCCATCCTCCAGCTCGTCGAAGAAGCGTTGAAGCGCGTCAAGAACGGCAACTACGGCCTTTGCGTACACTGCGGGGAAGAAATTCAACAAAAGCGCCTGGAAGCGGTTCCCTGGGCTCGGCATTGCATCTCCTGCCAGGAAAAACAGGAACAGGGCCTGCTCTGAATCTCCATTTTCTTCGATTCTGCCTGTTCCGCATCCGCGTTTTGACCCCAAATTAGCTGAGAAATATATAATCCGGATATGAAATTTCGTTTCGCCCATCTCAGGACTGGATGGGGGATGGTGTGGGACAGCCTGGCAACCGTTCTCTTCCCTGCAAATTGCCGCGTCTGCGAGCGTTTGCTGGAGCACGCTGCCCGGATTCCTGTTTGTCCGGATTGCCTCGACCATGTACAGCGAATTGCTGATCCGATGTGTGCCCGCTGCGGGCGTCCGTTGTTCACCCCGCCGAGCCAGGTCGAGAACTTCCTGTGCCGACTGTGCCGCCAGGAACGGTACGCTTTTCAGCTCGCCCGGAGCTACGCGGTCTACGAAGATTCGCTGGTGCGATTGATCATCCTGCTGAAGCATCACGGGATCGAGCCGCTCGGTGCGTGGTGTGCGCAGCGACTGCTGGAACTGACTCAAACCTATCCCGACGTGACCCGGGTGGATGCCATCGTGCCGGTGCCTTTGCACCCAGCGCGCTTGCGGGAGCGCGGGTTCAATCAAGCAGAGTGGATCGCGAGGCCACTGGCGCGCCGGCTCGGCATTCCTTTGCTGCCGAACCTGCTCGCCCGAGTGAAACCCCGGCCAGAGAAGCTGAAACTAACGCGACGGGAGCGCTGGGAAACCGTCCGTGGCGCGTATGCGACAACAGGCAGAGCCCAAGTTGACAATTTGCGGGTGCTGCTGGTAGATGATGTATTTACGACCGGTGCCACGCTGGATGCCTGCGCCCGCGTGCTGCTGCGCGAGGGTGCAGCTCGGGTGATGGCACTCACGGTAGGGCGGGTTGTCCCGCAATGGACACGCCAGCTGCGGGAAGCTCCCGGGGTCGAAGTGAGGCATCGGGAAGGATAGAGCAGTGAGCGAAGGTGTCAGATCAGCGGACCAAACTGGCCACCCTCCAGAACAGCCGAAACCTGCGGGGACAGCTCATTCCACTGCGGGGGGTGCTCCGCGGCGCTCGTCTCCGCTCCAGGAGCCGGTTTTGGTTCTGAACGCTACCTTCGAACCGATCAACGTGACGGCGGTGCGCCGGGCCCTGGTTCTGCTGCTGAAGGGAGTGGCTCAGGCGGAAGAACACAATCACGCAGAAATTCGTTCCGCGAACACCTCCATGCGTGTCCCTTCGGTGATTCGGCTGCTCACCTATCGTCGCATTCCCCAGCAGACGCGTGCACTTTCGCGGAAGAACATCCTGCTGCGCGACCGCAATACCTGCCAGTTCTGCGGGCGGACGCTGCCGGCCTCTGAGCTGACGCTGGACCACGTCATCCCCCGCTCTCGCGGTGGACTCTCTACCTGGGAGAACCTCGTCACCTGCTGCTATCGCTGCAACAACCAGAAGGGGGATCGGACGCCCGAAGAAGTGGGGCTGCGGCTGGTGCGGCGCCCGCGTCCGTTCACGCTCCACACGTCGCGCCAGTTGATGCGCATGATGGGGCACCAGGACGAAAAGTGGCGCAAATATCTGTTCTATTGATCGCCGCTTTCGTCTGCTCCTACCGACGGCCGTTGTGCAACGTGGACGGAAAACCCCGCCGCATCAATCCAGGCGAAACATCAATCCTTCGCGGGCGGCTATCGTGCGCGGGAAATGGCGTCGTGCCTTCCGGACGATCGAATCGATCATGCGGTCATTGTGGTCCGGGTCGTGATGGAACAAGATCAGCCGTTTGGCGTGCGTTTCGCGGGCAATGGTGACTGCTTCCAGCCAAGTCGAGTGACCCCAGTTCTGCTTTCCGGCCGCGTACTCTTCCGGCGTGTACTGGGCATCATAGATCAGCAGGTCGGCATCCACAGCGAGGGCACGCACATTTCGATCTCCGGTGGGATCGCCCGGCTCGTTATCCGTCGCATAGACTACCACTCTGCCGCGGTGCTCGAGGCGGAAGCCCAGACAGCCTTGCGGGTGATTCAACCGGCTCGTAGTGATGCGTACTCCATCATAGGTGGCCCGTTCCTCACCGATTTCGTGGAAATGGCGGCGAGCGTGCATCACGGTCATATCCACAGGAAAGTACGGATTCAGCATCTGGTCTTCCAGGGCCTGCTGCAAACCGGTGTCTACGGACCGAAACGAATGAAAGACAAAGGAATTGCGTGCATCGTACAACGGCACAAAAAACGGAATCCCCTGGATGTGATCCCAGTGATAGTGGCTGAGGAAGACCCGGGCCTGGAGCGGCCGGCGACCAAACTCCTTGCGCAGGGCATTTCCCAGAACCCGGAACCCCGTGCCACAATCGAAAATGAAAAGTTGGTTTCCGGCGCGGACTTCGACACACGAGGTGTTTCCACCGTAGCGCAGGTTCTCCCGCTGGGGAGTCGGTGTGGAACCGCGAACGCCCCAGAAGCGCACAAGCATCAGCCCGCCTCCGGAAAAGCAGTGGAAGTCTTCTTGCCCATCTTGGCACAGCCTCCAGGACAACGCTACCCGATGACGCTTTTCATGCAACCATTGGCCCACCCCTGCATCTGATAAGGTAAAGCCACATCTTGGACACACCCCGGGAAGCAGCGTTGGGTTTACCAACGTTGCTTCTCTTCTTTTTTATGCCCTGCTTCCGTTTGCCGACCTGCGCGTTGCCCAGTGCCGGTGCACGACGCGCAAGCCGTTCCGCCAATCTTCTCGCAGTCCGACGCAGATCACTTCGACCTCTGGAGAAAAATACTGAAGAACCGTTTCCAACGTGGAATGGAAGCGAAGCGCCGGGGCCACCAGGTAGAGCAGCGGCGGTTTTTCCTGCAGCTCGACCCCGGGAAAGTATCCGTACCGCCGAAACTGATCCTGCTTCTGGTGCAGATAGACCGTGGTCCAGTAGTCCAGGGCCTGCAGAGGCAGATGCAGAGACTCATTCACTTTCAATTCAAAAACTGCCAGTCGGCCTGAGCGCGTGATGCCGAGCAAATCGATGACCCCGCGATCCCCTCCCAGCCAGGCGGGCACCTGAGCGTACAGAAACTCCGGCCGCAACTGTGCCTCCACCTTGGTTGGATCGCGCAGGATCATCGCCTCCAGCCAGCGCTCGGCCTGAGCGCGGTAGTATCGGTCCTGGCGATCCTGGGCGGCCGGATGGCGCCGCGCGGCGACTCTTTTCACCCATCGCGCAAAACGACTCCAATTTCGTTCGGTCAGTTCACGATTTCGCTCCGGATACCCGTACAAACACTGCCCGCTGTGCCAGCGTGCGATCTCCAGTCCGCGCACGCGGATGGCCACTTCGGCACGGCCGGGAACAACGCAGGCATCGATGGCATCCGGGGCAAGCCTCTGGATGCGTTCGACCAGAGGACGAGACTGCTCGAGCAAGAGCTGGGTTTGCCGGAGCGGACTGAGCTCGGTCTGCAGATTGCCCGTGTCGCGCACATCCACGGGATGTACGCGCCATTGCTCCGGATCGTATTCGAAGAGTTGAATCGCCGGTTCCTGTCGCAAGCCTCGCAGCCGCAGGGCCATCCCTGGACTGCGGCCACGAGGCAGAAACACCCGCAGTCCGGCCAGTACCCATGGCTTCGCGCGACGTCGCAACCAGTCGTACCACAACAGGCCAGTGGTCAGAATCCCGTCCACCACATAACTGTCTTCCTCCCCGCCCACGCCCACCAAAGCAAAGCCCCGAGTGCCGTGCACCTGAATTCCTCGTGCGTGCGCACCAGAGAAAGAATGCTCCAGATCGCTGGCCATCACCAGGTGAACCAGCCGGTCATCCGGAAATCCTTCCTCCAGCATCGAACGAAATCGGTGCAGGAATACCTCCCGAGAGAAACGGCGCGGTCTCGTAGCTCTTCCCTGCGCAATCAGCTCGATACGTCCGGGAGTTCTCCGACCGAACCGGCGCACCGCGAGCACAATCCGGTTTTCCGAAAGCTCTTCGACCTGCTGGATACTTCGCACGAGATTCCACTGCTCGCACCACAGATGAATCCGAGGTTCGCCGTCGAACTCCAGCATCTCCCCGTGCAACTGGCCGACAACAGGTTGCCGCCGACCGTCTTCGATGACCTCCACGGCCCCGGACGCCAGCAGGGCACGCAAGGCGTATTCCAACCCGTGAACAGTAAACATTTCAGCAATTATAAACCGGGATATTCGGAAGGACGTCGAGGAAGTCCGGAAAAATTTATTCCAGCAGCAGACCGGTGATTCGGATGGAAGGATACTGATGATTCCAGTCGGCTGGAATGTGCTCCCAGCTCAGTTGCAGCTCTCGGTTCGCACCGGGTCGCAGGGGCGAAGCGCGCGGACCGATCACCCGCCGCGTATCCCGCAGAACGACTTGTTGAAACGCATCGCGAAACTCGACAGCGATTTCCATCTGCCGCACTGTGCGGACACCGCGATTCTTCACCACGCAGAAGAGGTAGGTCACTTCCTGGCCGAGGAAATTCTCTGCGCGGCTCATTTGCACTCCAGAAAACTCGATCTGGCTGGCGTAGTCCTGCTCGGTCACGCCCATGGGCAGCGGCGCGAGAGGTTGCGCCGGTCGGTTGCCGAACCGCACCAGAAGCAGATAGACCGCAAACACCACCAGCACGACCACACCGGCACCGAACAGCAGCGCCAGCACAAAATTTCTCCGCTGCGAAGGTTCCCAACCCGTCGTGCGTGGAAAATCTTCGGCCATCGCAACTCCCGTTTACCGACCGTGACTCAACCGCAACACCAATGGTTCCGGCAAGCCGGCGAGGCGCATCCGCTGCTGCACCGCACGCACATCGTACGGCACCCGCCAGAATTCCACCACATGGTGAACTAGATCCGCAATGGCAAACGCGGCCCGAGGATCCCCGTCGCGCGGCTGCCCCACCGATCCCGGATTCAACAGATACCGTGTCCCGGACTCGATGCGCAGCGCCATGAATTGCACCGAGCTCGCCGGGCGCAGTTGCAGTACCTCCAGCTTTCCATCCCGAAATGAAAATCCGCTCTGGAAATGCGTGTGCCCGAAAAAGCAAACCGGAGTCGGTGCATCCAGCAACCCGGGCAATGCCTGTGCGGGCGCGAAAACGTACTCGTCTTCATCGTGCAGGGACCCGTGCACAAGAACGATCCCATCCACTTCCAGAGGGCCTGCCGGAAGCCTCCGCAAATAGTCGCGATTTTCTGGACGGAGTTGCTCCCGGGTCCACATCACCGCTTGACGCGCGATGTCGTTGAAATCCTCTGCATCGTCGAGTCCACAGCCTGCTTTGTCATGATTACCCCGGATCGCCGTAGCTCCGAATGCGCGGATCCGATCGACCACCTCGTTGGGATCCGGACCATAGCCCACCAGGTCCCCTAGACACACCGCACGGTCCCAGCGCTCTGCCGCGGCCTCGAGCACAGCATCCAGAGCAGTGCCATTGGCATGGATATCGCTCAGAACCAGGAATCGCGTCGCGGGGGTTGCCACCCGGGCATTATAGTCAAACTGCCCTGCATGTGCAGAGACTCCATCGACCCGGCGGTCAGGAGACCTCGGAGATTCCTGAGCAGACCCAGTCCCTGCGCTTCTTCAGCGAATCAGCATGCAGTCGCCATAACTGTAGAATCGGTACCCTGCCTCCACGGCATGCCGGTAGGCCCCCAGAATCAACTCCCGATTCGCAAAGGCACAAACCAAAATCAGCAGACTGGACTTGGGCAGATGAAAATTCGTGAGCAATTGATCCACGATGCGGAAACGGTGACCCGGATAGATGAAAAGCTCTGCCTCGGCCCGACCGGCTCGAACCCATTCCTCCGAAGACGAACCCGATTGCTCCAGTTTTTGTGCGGAATCTTCCAGTGCCCGCACCACGGTGGTCCCCACAGCGAGAATCGGCCGCCGTTCGCGCTTTGCGCAGCGAATGCTTTCGGCGGTCGCCTCCGGGATTTCGTAGCTCTCCGGGTGCATCCGGTGGCGCTCGATCTGCTCGACTCGAATCGGCTGAAATGTTCCCAGCCCCACGTCCAGGGTAATTTCGCAAATCTCCACGCCGCGTGCTCGAATCGCAGCGAGCGTTCGTTCGGTGAAGTGCAACCCTGCAGTGGGCGCCGCCACCGCCATACCCATTCGTGCGTAGACCGTTTGATAGCGCTCTGCATCCTGCGGGAGGTCCGGTCGGTCGATGTACGGTGGCAGCGGAACATGTCCAATGCGATCCAATACTGCCCCCAGGTCCTTTGCGCCGGAAAAACGCAAGATCCGCAAACCATAGGCTCCTCGGCCGATGACTTCTGCTTCGAGCTCGCCCGCACCAAAAATCAGGCGCTCACCCACACGCACCTTACGACCGGGCCGCACCAAGGCCTCCCAGGTATCCGGGGCCAGGTGTCGGCCTAACAGCACTTCGATTCGCGCTTGCAGATATTCACGCTTGTGGCGGCTCCGGCGGCCAACTGGCTCTGCACCGAAACCCGTCCGGCGTGCAAAGAGTCGCGCCCGGATCACTCGAACATTGTTGACCACTAGCAGCTCGTCACCGCGCAGAATCTCGGGCAGTTCTCTAAAAATCCGGTCTGTAAAGATGCCTGCGTCTCGCTCGACGAGTAGCAAACGAGACTGGTCACGCTCAGCAAGAGGGGACTGTGCGATTCGGTCAGCAGGAAGGTCGTAATCGAAATCGTTTATATCCATCACCCAAGCCCTTCCACCCCTAAATGATTCTATTCTCTGTTGCATCCGATGAAAAGCTATTTTGTAAGGGACTAATAAATTAGGGTTCTGATTATAAAATATTGTAATTTAAAGACTTAAATGCAAAAATTAATCTTGACAATATAAAACGCATATTTTATTATTGCGTATGACTAAATAGGAGGTGGCTATGCCAACCATTACTCGTTGGGACCCATTTCGCAACCTGCTCACCTTGCAGGAGCAAATGAACCGGCTTTTTGAAGACACTTTCTCGAGAGCGCGTGCCGACGAATCGTCGCTAGCCGCCTGGGTGCCGCCGGTAGACATCTACGAGACGGAAAACGAGCTTGTGCTCAAGGCTGACCTGCCGGACATTCAGGAAAAAGACCTCGACATTCGCGTCGAGAACAACATGCTGACGATCCGCGGCGAGCGCAAGTTCGACCAGACCGTGAAAGAAGACAACTATCTGCGGGTGGAGCGTGCCTACGGCACTTTCAGCCGCAGTTTCTCCCTGCCGAACACCGTCGACCCGGACGCGATCCGTGCTGAATATCGCAATGGCGTCCTCGAAGTGCGCATGCCCAAGCGCGAGGAATCCAAACCCAAGCAGATTCGCGTCATGGTCGCTTCGGGGGCAAAGTAAACCTGGGAGGGTGCGGTGGGAGCGGTGCCCCGCTCCCACCGCACGGTCTGCTACTTCACCGGGGGAAAGAATCCCATGCTTCGTTTCGACAAATTGACCATTAAAGCTCAGGAAGCTCTCGAGGTAGCACGCGAACATGCGGCCCAACTGAGTCATCAACAGATCGAGCCGCTCCACTTGCTGAGCGGTCTGCTCGCCCAGCCGGAGGGCATTGTGCCTGCAGTTCTGACCCGGTTGGGCGTGCGCTCAGAGATGCTCGCCACCGAACTGGCCCGACAGCTCGAGCTTCTGCCGAAGGTGACCGGGCTGGCGCAGCAGTACCTGAGCGCCACCAGCGAAAAGGTCCTGCAGGCCGCCTTCGACGAAGCGGCGAAGTTCAAGGATGAATTCGTCTCCACCGAACACATCCTGCTGGCGATTGCAGCGCTGGAATCCGATCCGGCCGCACAACTGCTGAAGCGCAAGGGGGCCCACTACGAAGCCATCCTGCAGGCGCTAACGGCGGTGCGGGGTTCTCAGCGCGTCACTTCACCGACCCCGGAATCTACTTACCGCGCACTCGAGCAATACGCACGCGACCTGACGGAGCTGGCCCGTCGCGGCAAGCTCGACCCCGTGATCGGGCGCGACGACGAAATCCGCCGCGTCATGCAGATCCTCGCCCGTCGAACGAAAAACAATCCCGTCCTGATCGGCGATCCGGGTGTGGGGAAAACAGCCATTGTGGAGGGCCTGGCCCAGCGAATCGTGGCGGGCGACGTTCCCGAAGTGCTCAAGCCCAAGCGCATTGTCGCGCTCGATCTCGCCGCCTTGATTGCGGGTACGAAATATCGCGGAGAATTCGAAGACCGGCTGAAGGCCGTGCTGAAAGAAATCGCCGACGCCGAAGGGCAGATCATCCTGTTCATCGACGAACTGCACACCCTGGTCGGGGCCGGAGCCGCCGAGGGGGCGATGGATGCCTCGAACATGCTGAAGCCCGCTCTCGCGCGCGGAGAGCTGCGTGCCATCGGCGCCACGACCCTGAACGAATATCGCAAACACATCGAAAAGGATCCAGCTCTGGAGCGCCGTTTTCAGCCCGTTCTGGTCACCGAGCCCTCGGTGGAAGACACCATTGCCATTCTCCGTGGCCTGAAAGAGCGCTACGAAGTGCATCATGGCGTGCGGATCAAAGACTCCGCGATTGTGGCGGCGGCCACGCTTTCGCAACGCTACATCGCCGACCGCTTCCTGCCCGACAAAGCCATTGACTTGATCGACGAAGCCGCGGCCAGCCTGCGCATGCAGATCGATTCGCTGCCCGTGGAAATTGACGAAATCGAGCGCCGGATTCTCCAGCTGGAAATCGAACGACAGGCGCTGCTGAAAGAATCCGACCCGCATTCCCAGGAGCGACAGAAGCAGATCGAACGGCAATTGGCGGAGCTCCGCGAGGAATCCAACAGTCTGAAAGCGCACTGGCAAAACGAAAAAGAGGCGATTTCCCGCATTCGCAAGCTGAAGGAAGAGATCGAAGCCCTGAAGGCACAGGAACACCGCTATGAACGCGAAGGCGACCTGGCCAAAGTAGCGGAAATCCGCTACGGCAAACTGGCTGCGGCGGAGCGCGAGTTGCAAACCGCCCAGCAACGCCTGGCCGAGCTACAAAAAGACCGCCGCATGTTGAAAGAAGAAGTGGACGATGAGGATATCGCGCGCATTGTCAGCAAATGGACGGGCATCCCGGTCGGTCGTCTGCTCGAAGGCGAGGTGGAAAAGCTCGTTCACATGGAAGAGCGGCTCCGGCAGCGCGTCGTGGGCCAGGACGATGCCCTGCAGCGCGTCTCGAATGCTATCCGTCGCAGCCGTGCTGGACTTTCCGACCCGCGCCGACCGATCGGTTCCTTCATCTTCCTCGGTCCCACCGGTGTGGGGAAAACGGAGCTGGCGCGAGCGCTCGCGGAATTTTTGTTCGACGACGAACGCGCCATGATCCGACTGGATATGTCGGAGTACATGGAAAAGCATTCCGTAGCCCGCATGATCGGCGCACCGCCGGGTTATGTCGGATACGAGGAAGGCGGCCAGCTCACCGAGCACGTCCGGCGCCGTCCCTATTCCGTAATCCTGTTCGACGAAATCGAAAAAGCGCATCCCGACGTCTTCAACCTGTTGCTGCAAGTGCTGGAGGATGGTCGGCTGACCGACAGCAAAGGGCGAACGGTGGACTTCCGCAACACGGTGGTCATCATGACCAGCAACGTCGGCTCGACGGCCATTTTCGAGCTCGCGGGCCGGGATCCGATGCGCGCGCGGCAGCAGGCGCTGGAGGCCTTGCGGGCCACGTTCCGGCCGGAGTTCCTGAACCGCGTGGACGACATCGTTCTCTTCAACCCGCTGGGCAAAGAGCAACTCATGCAGATCGTCGAGCTGCAACTGAAGCAAGTCTCGCGGCTGCTCGCTGAACGGAACATCACCATCGAGTTGACAGAAAACGCCCGCGAGCTGCTCCTGCGGGAGGGCTTCGACCCCGCCTACGGCGCCCGGCCGCTCAAACGCGCCATTCAGCGACTCATCCAGGACCCGCTCGCCCTGGAGATTCTCGAAGGGCGGATTCTGCCGGGCGACACCGTAGTCGTCGATGCCGACTTGCGCGCCGGCCAGATGCGACTGGAAAAAGCTGCCGTCAAAGCAGAAGTTCACTGAGGCGCGGTTCGGTTGACGCCTGCGGGAGTGCACCGTAAACTAAGAGGATAGTAGGAGGACGGGAAAGCTTCCATGAACACCATGAAAACGGCCCTGCTGTTGACGGGCCTGACTCTGTTGCTCCTGTTCGG
The DNA here is from genome assembly GCA_037442425.1 of Acidobacteriota bacterium. Lineage (GTDB taxonomy): Bacteria > Acidobacteriota > Terriglobia > Acidiferrales > UBA7541 > DSGC01. The sequence continues at coordinate 181,107 of JBBIQG010000006.1, forward strand.
TGGAGCCGCCATTGCCGGGCAAGACGGCATGACCGTGGCTCTGGTTTTTGCCGTGATCCTGAATGGCGTCGCCTATTTTTATTCGGACAAAATTGCACTTCGCATGAGCGGTGCCCAGCCGGTGACGCGTGAGCAGGCACCGCGCCTGTACGCCATCACCGAACGATTGTGCCAGCGTGCCAGCCTCCCTATGCCCAGGCTGTACATCATCCCGCAGGCAGCTCCGAATGCGTTCGCGACGGGGAGAAACCCTCGCCACGCAGCTGTGGCCGTGACCGCCGGCCTGCTGCAGTTGATGGACGATGAAGAAGTGGAAGGTGTGATTGCTCACGAGTTGGCCCATGTACGCAACTATGACATCCTGACCGCTTCGGTGGCCGCCACCCTGGCCGGAGCCATCACCTGGCTCGCCCATATGGGCCGCTGGGCAATGATTTTCGGCGGTGGCCGCGACGACCGCAACGGCGGCGGGTTGGCCGCGCTGCTCATGCTATTCCTGGCTCCGATCGCCGCTCTACTGATTCAGCTCGCGATTTCCCGGCAGCGGGAGTTTGCTGCCGACGCCACTGCCGCGCGCCTCGTTGGCCATCCCTTCGGGTTGATTCGTGCACTGGAAAAACTGGGGAGCTACAACAAGAAAGTGCCGATGGACGTCGCGCCAGAAATGGCGTCGCTGTTCATTGTCGCGCCCCTGGGCAGCGCATCGGGACTGCTGCACTGGTTCAGCACGCATCCGCCGCTCGAAAAGCGCATCGCCGCGCTGAAAAATCTCGTCCTCGCGCGCTGAACGTTCCCGGCTGCGCTACAGCTTCAACCAGCAGAACTCGCGGGTCAGGGGTGTTTGGTTCATGATTTCGCCCCGCTCCTTGCCCACCAGCACGCAGTTCGAATGGTTGTAGCCGTATCCGCCCTCGAGGTTGTACAGCCCGGGCTCGTTGGAAAACGTCATGCCCTCCTGCAGTACGGTCTCATCGCCGAGCGCGATATAAGGCGCTTGATGGCCTTCCATGCCCTGCCCGTGCGCGGGCCGATGGTAGACATACTTTTCCAGCCCGGCCTTCAGGGCCAGGGACAGCACCGCCTCGGCTATTTCCTGACACCGCACACCGGCCCGGCTCAGCTCGGCCTGCTTCCATGTCATTTCGGTGTGCACTTCCCAGAGCTTCTTTTGCAGGTCATTCATCGGGGCAATGTGCAGGGCACGGTAACCCTCCCCGCCGTATCCACCGATGCGGATCACACCGGAGATCTGCACTGCCTGTCCCCTGGCCAGTCGCGTGTAGAAAAACTGATTCGGATGCGGGTACGCGGTGGCGACTCCGGCACGACAATTCAACCCGAGACTGATGCCGACCGCTTTGTGCGCTCGTCCATCTACTTCTTTGCCCATCGCCGCCATCAGGGTGCGGGTGCCGAATTCCTGCGCAGCATGCCGAACATCGAAATCCGTAATCGCAGTGCCGTGCTCGAGAATGAAATCCCGCGCAAACTGCAGCATCGCATCATGCAGGGCCAGCGCTTTGCGCAGCAGAGCAATCTCCTCCGGTGTCTTGATCTGGCGCATGGCCAGCAAGTCCTGCGAGACATCCGTGAGCGAGGCTTCGGGCAGCGTCTCGCGGAACTTGGCCATCAGGGAGGGGGTCAGCTCGCGGTCGATCCCCAGTCGGGCGTTTCCGAATCCGCGCCGGGCCAGCCCTTTCAGCATCCACACAAACAAGTCCTCGCGCTTGCCCGCCTTCCACTGCACTGCGTTGTACCCGCCCGCGTGCGGAAAGTCGAAATACCACTCGAACTCCTTCACCCACCACGAAGCCGCCATGTCGCGGTCCAGGCCCGGCAGGAAACCAATCGGGTCCCCCGTGGCCGGAACAAACAGGTAATTCGGCCGCTCCGTTTCTGTGAGAAAAATTCCGGTCAGATAATTCCGGTTCAATACGTCGGCCACGATGGCTCCGCTCAGTCCTTTCTCCGCCAGTCTCGATTGGAAGCGCCGAACGGTTCTTCGATACCAGTCCACCTCGAGACGAAACGGTGGTTGCAGCGCCGGAATTTTCGCCGGCTTGATGTCCGCCACCAGACGGGACGAACGGAACAGTGGACCAGCGCCAGCGGCAAACCCCAATGAAGCCAAAAAATGACGGCGCGAAAGCATCGCTCCTCCTCTGGTCGAATTGTGCGCGCTATTCTACACGACGACGCCTGTCCGACTAGCGTCTGCTCTGAAAGCTCATTTGCGCCCGCCCAGCAAAAACGCCACTGTGCGGGTAAAGATTACCGTGCCGGCGGGTTTCAACGCGAAAGCAGGCGCTTGGCGGCTACTCGGAACTAGTTGAAAACGCTAAGGTTCTAGAATTCCTGCCCAGCAACCCGGTTGGTGTTTCAGATGCTTATCCCAGAAATGCAAGTGTTCGCATCAGGAGGAGAACATGTTGGAGGATCGTGGTGGAACCGCACAATTGGCAGAAGGCACGCCGCGATGGGTGGTCGTGGCGTTTGCCGTTCTGACCGCGATTTCGTTGATCGGAGGAGGTATCGCTTGGAGCGCCTCCCGCCGTGCATCGCAAAATGAACAGGCCCTGGGCAATGAAGTCCAGTCGCTGCGGCAGACGATCGACCTGCTGGGCCAGCGGCTCGAGCAGGCCGAAGACTCCGCCGCTCAGGCTCGCGGCGAACTCGCCGTGGTGACCGACCGCCTGAAGCTGACCGAAACGGAACTGAATCGCGCGCGCCAGCAGGCTCGTCAGATTCGGGAAGACTATGCCAAGCAGCTCGCCCAGGTGGAAACGAACGTGAAAGGCGAACTGGCTACGAAAGCGGACCTGAAGGCAGTCGAAGCTCTCGGAGGGGAAGTCAGCGGTGTGCGGGGTGAGTTGGAAACCACGCGGCAGCATCTGCAGATGGCTCGCGGTGAGCTGGGCACACTGATCGCCCGCAACAGCGAAGAGATCGAGCAGCTCCGTCGCATGGGGCTCCGCGACTATTTCGAATTCACCCTCGAAGGCAAGGGCAGCCGCCAGAGGTTCGGCGACATCGTCGTGGAACTCCGCGGCACCAACACGAAGCGCAATCACTTCACTGTGGCGCTCTATGTGGACGATCTGCGGCTGGAGAAAAAGAACCGCTCAGTGAACGAGCCGATCTACTTCTACACCCGGGGCACACGAGCGCCGCTCGAGCTGGTCGTCAATGAGGTGGGCAAGAACCGTGCCGTGGGCTACCTGAGTGTACCGAAAGGTGCCCCCATCCGGGCTTCCGGTAGCTGATTCACGCAGCAAACACGTAGATTCGGTGGCGGCTGACGTTCCTGCCGAGGCCATCGCAGCCGCCACCGAATTCCCCCCTCTTTACGCTGAAACTGACCGGGACGTGATCCGCCGCTTGCGGCGCAGAAATTCGCGTGCGAGCGCCGGCAACTGCTCATAGGACAGCTTGCCTTCTTCGTACAATTTGGCCTTCGCCTTAGCGGCCTTGCGACGGCGATGATGACGTTTCCAAACCAGAAATCGCTTGTCGTGGCTCATCCTTTTTTTCTCCTGCCGAACGAAAGAATAATCCGACAGTGCACGGCAGACAAGTCTGCCGTGATTTTTCAACGAACTTTGATTAGCATGAGCAAGCGATGCAACCGCTGGTCTTGCAGGCTCGACGGGCGCTGACTCCACTCGAACACGTGGAAGATTCGACAGTCGTTGTTGCCGCCGATCGGATCGTCGCCATCGGTCGCCGGGGAGAGGTGCGTACACCGGACTCTGCCCTACGGCTCGAGTTTCCCGACTGCACCATCGTGCCCGGCTTTGTGGACATCCACATCCATGGCGCCGCCGGCCGAGACATCCTGGAAGCCACACCCGAAGCCCTGGCCGCCATCGCATCGGCCGTAGCACGTTTCGGCACGACCACCCTGCTGGCCACTACCGTCACCGCACAGATCGAACACACTCTGCGCAGCCTGCGTGGCATTGCCGAGTACATTCTCCATCACCAAACCGACCGCCCGCCTGCGACACGACAAGCGTGGATAGCCGGCGTGCATCTGGAAGGCCCCTTTATCAGCCCTGACCGCCGCGGAGTCCATCCAGAGGAATTCATTCTCGCTCCCTCGCTGTCCGTGCTGGAGCAGATGCTCGAAGCCGCGCAGGGACAGGCCAGGATCCTCACGCTTGCGCCCGAGCTGCCGGGGGCACTCGAGCTGGTGGCCGCAGCCCGGCGGCACGGACTGGTTGTCTCCTTGGGCCACACAGACGCCACCTACGAGCAGGCTTACTCCGCCATCCAGCAGGGAGCGCAGCATGCTGCCCACATGTTCAATGCCATGCGACCGTTTTCGCACCGGGAAACCGGAATCATCGGCGCCGTGCTGACCGCCCCAGATGTCACTGCAGAATTGATTGCCGATGGAGTGCACGTCCACCCGGCCGCAATGCAACTGCTGCTGGCGGCCAAAGGTGCGGCCCGCGTGATTCTGGTCAGCGACGGCACGGCCGCCACAGGCATGCCCGATGGCAACTACCGACTGGGAACCCTCCCCGTTGTGGTGTCTGACGGAGTTTGTCGCGATCACCAAGGCCGACTTGCCGGCAGCACCCTCACGCTGGATCGCGCCCTGCGGAACATCGTCCAGTTGGGTGTCCCCTTCGAAGAGGCCCTGCGGATGGTGACCCTGAATCCTGCCCGTCTGCTCGGAATGGACTCGACAATCGGAGTCTTGGCACCCGGGGCGCAGGCAGACCTGGTCCTGCTGGACGGTGACCTGCACGTTCGAGGCGTGATGACCCGGGGCACTGGCCTGCCTTGAGCGGGAGAGGAAAGTTATGGTGCTGCGTGATGTTCTTCGGCAGGAATACTGGTGCCGGCCCGTGCCGCGGCCTGCAATCGCACCAATGCCCGCTGCAGGGCAAACGTGGCGCGATCCCAGTCCACGTCCGCACCCTTTTCTGCCAGACGCTTTTCGGCTCGTTCACGAGCGCGCCTGGCACGTTCCACGTCGATTTCTTCGGCGCGTTCGGCGATCTCAGCCAGAACTATGACCCGGTCCGGCAAAACCTCCGCATAGCCGTGCACGAGGCTCAGATAGCGAGTCATGTTCCCCTTGCGGTAGCTCAACACGCCCACGCCGAGCTCGCTGATCAGTGGCGCATGGCCGGGAAGTATACCGAGATAGCCGCGCAGGCCCGGCAGTTGCACCTCGTCTACGGTCTCGTGGACCAGTTGACGCTCCGGGGTGACCACCTCCAGCTCGATGCTTTCGGGAAGCAACGCCATCGCCGTTCTTCCTCACCGGCCGCAGGCTCAGGCCGCTGCCGTGATCTGTTCGGCCTTTTCCAGCACCTCTTCGATGGTGCCCACCATGTAGAAAGCCTGCTCGGGCACATCGTCATGCTTGCCTTCGACAATTTCCTTGAAGCCGCGCACCGTATCTTCCACTTTCACATACTTCCCCTCCAGCCCGGTGAACTGCTGGGCCACGAAAAACGGCTGTGAGAGGAACTTTTCGATCTTGCGCGCGCGGCTGACGATCAACTTGTCTTCGTCGGACAGCTCTTCGATCCCCAGGATGGCAATGATGTCCTGCAGATCCTTGTACCGCTGCAAAACTGACTTCACGGCCCGCGCTACGGTGTAGTGTTCCTGGCCCACGATGCGCGGATCCAGAATCCGCGAATAGCTGGCCAGTGGATCCACGGCCGGATAGATGCCGCGTTCGACCACCTGGCGGCTCAGGTTCGTCGTGGCATCGAGGTGCGTGAAGGTGGCGGCCGGTGCCGGGTCCGTGTAGTCGTCGGCGGGTACATAGATCGCCTGCACCGAAGTGATGGAACCGCGCTTGGTGGAGGTAATCCGTTCCTGCAGCTCCCCAATTTCCGTGTTCAGGTTGGGCTGATAGCCGACCGCCGAGGGCATCCGTCCGAGCAAAGCCGAAACCTCCGAACCGGCCTGCACGAAACGGAAAATATTGTCGATGAACAACAGCACGTCCAGACCTTCCTCGTCGCGGAAGTATTCTGCTACGGTCAACCCCGTCAATCCCACGCGCAGCCGCGCTCCGGGCGGCTCGGTCATCTGACCGTAGATGAGCGCCACGCGCGACCGCTCCGGATCACCCGCCACCATGACGCCCGACTCCTGCATTTCCAGCCAGAGGTCGTTGCCCTCGCGGGTGCGCTCGCCCACGCCCGCAAACACCGATACGCCACCATGCTTCATGGCCACGTTGTGAATCAACTCCTGAATGAGCACGGTCTTGCCCACGCCGGCACCACCGAACAAACCGATCTTGCCGCCCTTCAAGTAGGGTTCGAGCAGGTCCACGACCTTGATGCCCGTCTCGAACATTTCCAGTTCGGTGGACTGTTCCTCCAGGGGCGGAGCGGGCCGGTGGATGGAATAGCGCTTGTCGCTGTGAATCGGGCCCAGCTTGTCTACCGGCTCGCCGAGCACGTTCATCACGCGCCCGAGCGTGGCCCGCCCGACCGGCACGGTAATCGGCGCACCGGTATCGATCGCCTTCATTCCGCGTACCAGCCCGTCGGTGGGTTTCATGGAAACACACCGCACCCGGCCCTCGCCCAGGTGCTGCTGGACCTCGGCCACCACGTCGATGGGCTCCGGGACGTCGAATCCATCGCCGACGATACGTATGGCGTTGTAGATGGCCGGCAGATGCCCTTCTTCGAACTGCACGTCCACGACCGGCCCGATGATCTGTACCACGCGCCCGATATTTTCTCCGCTGTTCGACATTCGTCCTTCCCTCGCTGCAGGCTAGGTCGTCGTCGGAGCAGCCGCCCCGCTGACGACCTCGATGATTTCCTTCGTGATGGTTGCCTGTCGTATTTTATTCATGTGCAGCGTGAGTGATTCGATCAGCTCCGCCGCGTTGTTCGTTGCGGAATCCATCGCCGTCATGCGGGCAGCATGCTCGGCCGCCGCGGATTCCAGCAGAACCCGGAAGACCTGGGTTTCCACATGCCGTTCCAGCACCCGCGCAAGAATTTCTTCCGGCGGCTGCTCGTAGAGGTAATCGACCGAAACCGCGCCCGCCAACGGAGTGCGAGGAGCGGGCATCGGCGGGTGCGTTTCCGCACGGTCGCCGACTTCTGCGGCTTCCGCCAGCCGTTCCGGCTCGATCGGGAGTAGCTTTTCCACCACCAGCCGCTGCGCGAGCACACTTTTGAACTCGTTGTAGAGAACATAGACCGCATCCACTTCGGCGCGGCTGTAGCGATCCATCACCTGCCGAGCAATCTCCTGCGCCTGGGCAAATTCCACTCGCTGGCTGACGTTGGTGTACTCCTCCAGAAAGCTGACCCGGCGTTTGCGCAGCGCATCGCGCACTTTCTTCCCGATTGGAACGACAAAAACCTGCTGCTCGCGATGAGCATGGAGGAATTCCACTGTGCGCCGGATGATATTGGCATTGAACGCGCCACACAACCCTTTGTCGCCGCTCAGCACGAGCATCAGAAGGCGTTCTTCGGCCCGCCGAATCATCAGCGGATGCAAGGGGCGCGGTACGCGCGTCATGGCCGACTGCATCACCCGCTGAATCTGCCGGGCATACGGCCGCGCCGCAAACACCCGCTCCTGCGCCCGCCGCAATTTCGCGGCGGCCACGAATTTCATCGCCCGAGTAATTTGCTGCGTGTTGCGTACCGAGCGAACCCGTCTGCGGAAATCCAGCAGGGTTGGCATAGAACTGGTCTCGAACCCTCCCGATCAATCCGCGGCTGCACGGGAAGCAGAAGCCGCAAAGCGCTCCTGAAAGGCGTCCAGCACCCGGCGAAGTTCGGCCCGCAGCTCGTCGTCGAGTGCCTTCTTCTCTTCGATTTTCTTCAGCAGACCGCTGTAGTGGGTATCAACAAACTGGTACAGCTCCTGTTCGTATCGCCGACACTCGCTGACGTCGATGTTGTCCAGGTAGCGATTCGTGCCCGCGAAGATGATGAGGATCTGCTTGGCCACCGGGAGCGGCTGGAACTGATCCTGCTTCAAAATTTCCGTCAACCGCTGACCACGCGCCAGTTGCGCCTGTGTGGTGCGGTCCAGCTCGGAGCCGAACTGGGCGAAGGCGGCCAGATCGCGGTACTGCGCCAGCTCCAGCCGCAGCGTGCCGGCGATCTGCCGCATCGCTTTGATCTGTGCGTTGCCGCCCACACGGCTCACCGAAAGACCCACGTTGATGGCGGGTCGGATGCCGGCGTTGAACAGGTCCGCTTCCAGGTAAATCTGGCCGTCGGTAATCGAGATGACGTTGGTCGGAATGTACGCGGAAACGTCGCCTGCCTGCGTTTCGATCACCGGCAGAGCGGTCAGCGAACCGGCACCATTTGCATCATTCAGCTTGGCGGCCCGCTCCAGCAGCCGCGAATGCAGGTAGAAAACGTCGCCGGGGAACGCCTCGCGCCCGGGCGGACGCCGCAACAGGAGCGAAATCTCGCGATAGGCCTGCGCGTGTTTGGAAAGGTCGTCATAGAAGCAGACCGCATGCATTCCCTTGTCCCGGAAATATTCGCCAATGGCACAGGCGGCGTAGGGGGCAATGTACTGCATCGTGGCCGGCTCGGTGGCCGACGCTACCACGACCACCGTGTAGTCCATCGCGCCGTAGTCGTTCAGAATCTTGATCACCTGCGCGATCGTCGAGCGTTTCTGACCGATCGCACAGTAGATGCAGATCATGTCCTGGCCCTTCTGATTCAGAATCGTGTCCAGGATAATGGCCGTCTTGCCGGTTTGCCGGTCGCCGATGATCAGCTCGCGCTGGCCGCGGCCGATGGGAATCATGGAGTCGATCGCCTTGATGCCGGTCTGCAACGGCTCGCGCACCGGCTGACGATCCACCACGCCCGGAGCCAGCCGCTCGATGGGATTGCGGTGCTGCGTGACGATCGGGCCCTTGCCGTCCAGCGGCTCCCCGAGCGGATTCACCACCCGCCCGATGAGTGCTTCGCCCACCGGGACCGACATGATTGTCCGTGTCCGCTTGACGATGTCTCCTTCTTTGATCTCCGTGTATTCCCCCAGCAGCACGGCGCCCACCTGGTCTTCTTCCAGGTTCAGCGCGATTCCGTATACATGGTGCGGGAACTCGAGCATCTCACCGGCCATGACCTTCTCCAGGCCGTGAATCCGCGCGATGCCGTCGCCGACGGAAATCACCGAGCCGACTTCTTCCACCGCCACCGTCTGCTGATAATTCTTGATCTGGTCGCGAATCAGCTTTGCGATTTCGTCTGCCTTGATGTGAGCCATGCTCCTCTCCTACTCAGAAGCCAGTTGCGTCCGAAGCCGGGCGAGCTGGGAACGCACCGAGCCATCCAGGATCGTCGAACCTACGCGCACCACCAGCCCCCCGATCAATCCTTCATCCAGCCGGTATTCGGCGCGAACCTGCTTGCCGGTGAAGCGCTCCAACGCCCGGCGAAGTTCCTCCTGCTCCGAACGGCTCAGCGCATACGACGAAGTCACTTCGGCTTCGGCAATGCCCAAACGCCGGTCCAGCTCGGCGCGAAAAGCCGCAGGCAACTCCGCGAGCAAGGGGGTCCGGTGATTCTCCACCAGCACGCAGAGAAAATTCCGCAGCACTCTGCCAGCGTTCATCCGCGCGATCAATTTTTCGATCAGCACGAATTTCTCGTTTCGGGGAACGGCAGGGCTGGCGAGAAAGTTTCGCAGTTCGGAAGAGCTGCCCCAGAGCCTTGCGAACTCGGTGAGCTCCTGCTGCACCGTTTCGGCCACGCCGCCTTCCAACGCAACATCGGCCAGGGCCGAAGCATACCGCCGCGTCAACGCTTTCAATTCGCACTCCCCGCCAGACTGCCGACGAACGAACGAAACATCTTCGCCTGCAGCTCTGGATTCATCTGCTTCCGGATCAACACCTCGGCCCGTTCCACAGCCAGCCGCGCGGCAAACGCTTTCAACTCCATCTGGGCCGCGCGTTCCGCCGCAGCAATCTCCTCTTGGACGGCCCGCTGAATCTTCCGCACTTCCTCGGCCGCCAGCGCCCGAATCCGCTCCGCTTCTGCGGCTGCTTCCTGGCGCGCCTGGGCACGCAGTGCCGCCACTTCCTCTTCCAGCCCGGCCAGCCGAGCTTCGATGGCCGCCAGTTCCGCTTCGGCTTGCTGTCGGATCTGCGCGGCTTCGGCAATCGTGTTGGCCACCTGCGCGCTGCGGGCCGCAAAGTACCGACGGCCGTATCGGCGGCTCACATAGACCACCACGGCAAACACGAGCAGAAAATTCAGAATCCGGAACACCCAGCCGACCGTCGAGTCAACCACATCCCCGGCCCCGGCGGCGGCTGCCGAACTGGCCGTCAGCAGCAGGGCCCCGCACACCTTCGCAGTCGTCCGAAACAGTTCAGGACGCATGATCATCGCACCCTGCTGGGGGACGGCGCAGTGCCCTCTGCGCCCAGCACCAGACGTGCAATTTGCTCGGCCAACACTGAGCTTTCCGCTTCCAGTTCCCTTCTCGCGGCAGCCATTTCTTCGATCACGCGCTGCTTGGCGCTGCGGATCTCCTGCTGGCCCCGTTCACGTGCTTCCCGAACCAGTCGGGCACGCTCTTCCAGCACCGTCCGGCGAGCGGCTTCCTGTTCCGCGTAAATTTCGGCCCGGGCCTGCTTCAACGCTGCCTGATAGGCGGCTTCCTTCTGTGCGGCGGCGGCACGGGCAGCGTCAGCGGCCTGGCGGGCTCCCTCGGTGCGCGCGGCACGCTCGGCCAGCACCTGCTCCATCTGCGGAAAGAAATGGGCCCTGAGGAACAGATAGAAAAGGAAAACGAGAATCACAGTGGGCACAGCTTGCAGGAACAACTCTCCGAGTTGTCTTAAAATTTCCATTCGCACTCAGGAGACATCAAGGCTGCCAGCCTCTCGACCCGGGCTTGACAAAAGGAAGAGGCTTGCCTGTCAGACAGTGTGCCGACCTAGAAACAAAACGAAATTTTATAGCATCCCAGTAAAAATCCGTCAACGACGCTTGTCCCCTCCGCACGCGCCTTGCTAGAATCGTCCGCTGACGGTCTGCGGCGTTCTCGTCGGAAGGAGGCCGAGCAGCCGCGCCCGGGCCTGCCGACGACTGCCAATCCAGTCATCCGTCGCCAGCCGCCGAATACGCCCAGCGAGGAGCGTGCATGCCCGCATTCCCCGGTGTGGATTTCATCGACTTCGATTCTCTGCTGACAGACGAAGAAAAGCTGGTCCGCCAGACGGCCCGCCAGTTCGTGGACGAGCAGGTGCTCCCGATTATCGAAGCCTGCAACCGGGAAGGACGCTTTCCTGCGGAACTGATTCCGCAGATTGCCGAGCTGGGATTCCTCGGAGCCAACCTGACTGGATATGGCTGCGCAGGCATGTCCAATGTCGAGTACGGCTTGGTCATGCAGGAGCTGGAGCGGGGCGATTCCGGCTTGCGGAGCTTCGTTTCCGTGCAAAGCGCTCTGGTGATGTATCCCATCTACACCTATGGCTCGGAGGTCCAAAAAGAGAAGTGGCTGCCCCGATTGCAGTCCGGCAAAGCGATCGGTTGCTTCGGACTCACCGAGCCTCAGTTCGGCTCCAACCCCGGGGGCATGCTCACCCGCGCCCGCAGGAAAGGGGATCGCTACATTCTGAACGGCGAAAAAATGTGGATCACCAACGGCTCGGTGGCCGACGTCTGTTTGGTCTGGGCCAAAACCGAAGACGATGTCGTGCGCGGCTTCCTGGTCGAGCGCGGTACGCCCGGGTTGAAAGCCTGGGATGTGCACGGCAAATGGTCGCTGCGCGCCTCGGTCACCTCCGGGTTGGCGCTGACCGACTGCGAAATCCCCGCCGAAAATCTGCTCCCCAAAGCCGAAGGCCTCAAAGCCGCCCTGAGCTGTCTGACGCAGGCGCGCTATGGCATCGGCTGGGGCGCCATCGGCGCAGCGATGGCCTGCTACGACACCGCCCTGCGCTACGCCCGCACTCGCAAACAGTTCGCCAACCGCCCGATTGCCTCGCACCAGTTGGTTCAGGACAAACTGGTCTGGATGATCACGGAAATCACCAAAGCACAACTGCTCGCCCTGCACGTCGGCCGACTGAAAGACCAGGGTCGTGCCCATCACACCCACATCTCGATGCTGAAGATGAACAACGTCTGGATGGCGCTCGAAACGGCCCGCAAAGCCCGCGACATCCTGGGCGCCAACGGCATCGTGGACGATTACTGCATTATGCGCCACATGAACAACCTGGAATCCGTATACACCTATGAAGGTACCCACGACATCCACAAACTGGTGATCGGAGAACGTATCACCGGCATCGCCGCCTACGTATGAACGCGCTGAATCCAATCCGACCTGCGGAGTCGGGTGGTCGGTCGAATCCCGTACCGTCCTCCGGACAGGCTATTCTTTCCGCGGCCGGCTTCACGTATCATACGTCCCGCTCTGCGGCCGGCGGGAAAACCTTGCCCGCTGCTGCTTCGCTTGAGGAGTGCCTATGGAATCCCAGTTGAGCCTTGAATTCCTGCGCGTCGTCGAAGAAGCCGCCATCGCAGCGGCCCGCACGATGGGTCTCGGTGACCGACACAAAGCCGACGCCGTGGCTGTCGAAGCCATGCGCCGGGTCATGGATACGGTGGAAATGGACGGCACCATCGTCATCGGCGAAGGGGAACGCGACGAAGCTCCGATGCTCTATATTGGCGAAAAAGTAGGAGCTGCGGCTCGCAACCCCGGCCGCAACTACCCCCAAATTGACATTGCCGTCGATCCGCTCGAAGGCACGAACCTCTGCGCTACCGGTGCCCCGAACGCTATCGCCGTACTGGCGGCCAGCGAAAAAGGCGGCCTGCTGCACGCGCCGGATATCTACATGGAAAAGATCGTCGTTGGCCCGTCCTGCAAGGGCGCCGTAGAGCTGGACGCACCGGTCGCAGAAAATCTGAAGGCTATTGCCAAACGCCTGGATCGCGACGTGGAAGACCTGGTCGTCATCGTCCTGGATCGCCCTCGGCACGAAAAACTGATCCAGGATATCCGCGCCGCTGGTGCGCGGATCAAGCTGATCAGCGACGGTGACCTCTCGGCCGGAATCTCGGCGGCGGTGGTCGGTACCGGTGTCCATGCGGTCATGGGCACCGGCGGCGCTCCCGAAGGTGTGCTCACCGCAGCGGCGCTCCGTTGCTTGAACGGCCAAATCCTCGGCCGTCTGGTGGTCAGCAAGCCGGAACATGAAGAACGTCTGGCCAAGATGGGGATCAAAGACCCGAAGCGCATCTACGACACCGAAGACCTGGCACCAGGCAAGAACATCATCTTCGCCTGCACCGGAGTCACCGAGGGCAGCCTGCTCAAAGGTGTGCGCTTTTTCGGAGAAGGCATACGCACGCACTCCCTGATCATGACGCTCAACCCGCGCCAGGTTCGGTTTGTCGATACGGTTCATCTCGAGAGGCGGCCCGATGTCAAAGTCCGCTTCGCCTAGCGTTGGAAAGCCACGCGGAACACTCTGACCCGGCGCTGCGTAACTAGAACGAGAGGAGAATCCCGCGCCCCATGACCACGCCCGTCAAACCGGCCGCAGAAAAAAAAAGCACCTTGCTCTGGTGGGTTCTGGGACTCCTGCTGGCCAGCATCCTGCTCCTCGGACTGGGAATCTTATTGGTCAGCCGGTTCATGATCGGCCAGTTGCAGATTACCCAGTCTCCGACCGAGGTCGAAGTTCGCACGCCGGTCGGGGAGATTCGCGTGAGCCAGGATGAGCGCCCCGTCCTCGACCTGCCCGTTTATCCGAATGCCCGGCTTGTGGACCCGCCCGCAACGGTAGAACTGTCACCCCCAGATGCAGAATCCGTGTTCATCACCACCGCCAAATACCGAACCGACGACCAGCCCTCGACCGTAGACGCTTGGTATCAGGAACAGCTCGGCAAAGAATTCGAGCGCGAAGGGCCAAACGTGATGCTGCACAAGAAAGAGGTCTTCGGTGTGGAGATTCGCTCCGACGACATTCTCTTCCTAGCCAAGGAAGAAGAGCGGATGCGGGCAGTCGTGATTCAGAAAAAGGGATTCGCCACGGAAATCGCTCTGCTGCACATCGGCAAGCAACCGACTCTCTAGCTCATCCCCGGGCCTCGCCTTTTTGCGGCGGAGTTCCTGCCTGTAACTGGCGAAGAGCTTGGAGCACGCATGTCGGCGGCTGCGGACGACCACCCCTGGCCGTCGCCTTTCCCGACAGCTAACGCTGCTGTCCGTGGGAGACGTGCTGTCCCGGTCGCCGTGGCAACGACGAGGCCGGCCGTGTTGTCGGTGCCGGACGCACACGCCCGTTGCTGCTGGTGACGTGGTCACTGATCGCCTGCAGCCGCTTCAAGATCGATTGCCACTGCTCAGCGTCCAACTGCCGCAAGTACGGCCGCAGTCCCTGGATGAACGGGTCTTCCATCAACGCCTCGCCGTTCGATTGCGGGATGAAAAACCGGTTCAGTCCCACGCCCAGAGCTTCGGCGATCTTTTCCAGCGTGCCCAAGCTGGGGGTCATCTGGCCGCTCTCGATCCGCGAGAGGTAGGAACGCGAAACACGGGAACGCGCCTGCAACTGGCTCTGCGTCATCCCGCGCGATTCGCGCAACTGACGGATGCGCTGGCCGATGTTCTCCACCGTCTCGCGGTTCGGCCAGTGTTCGAACAACTGTCGGTCGTCCCCCGGGAACTCCTGCGTCGGAGGCGGGGGCACCATGAGTTCGATCTTGGGTGGCAAGGCACGCAGACAACGGCGGCAGTTCCCCGACTTCGTCAGGTACTGCACCAAGCCGCAGACCTTGCAGCGAACTACTTCACGGTCCAGTTCCAGATCGGGTTTGTGACCGTTTTTCTCAGACACAGTCGCCCTCGCAGACTCTTCCGGCGTGGGACACGGAGGAACTATCCGGTGGGGGAAGGCAAAAACTGGCGCAACGCCATTCTGCGAATTTCGGCCCTTCGTGTCAAGCTCTTTTTGCACGAAGTAAACGGACTCACGCCGCGCACCGGTTCGCACCTGCGTTCCTCAGCAGGTTGTTCTACAATAGCCATCGGGAAGAATCCGCAACTCACGGAACGCTAAGCTCGGTTGCGGCTCGAGTCGGGAGGATAGGTTTGATTCCAACGCGCACGGAAGCCTGGCAACTGCTGTGCGAATACACCCAGAACGAAAATCTACGCAAGCACGCCCTGGCGGTCGAAGCGTGCGTTCGCGCCTATGCCCGCAAATTCGGCGCCGACGAGGAGTTTTGGGGTATCACAGGCTTGCTGCATGACTTCGACTACGAGCGCTGGCCGAACGAGGAACGTCATCCCACGCAGGGCCATCCTTCGGAGGGCGCGAAAATCCTGCGCGAACGCGGCTACCCCGAAGAGATGATTCGCGCTATCCTGGCCCATGCCGACTACACCGGAGTCCCGCGCACCTCACTGCTCGAACACGTGCTGTTCGCCTGCGACGAACTGGCCGGATTCCTCACGGCCTGCGCACTGGTCAAGCCGAACAAAAGCATCCACGAAGTAGAACCGGTTTCGGTGCAAAAAAAACTGAAAGACAAGGCCTTCGCGCGCGGAGTGAATCGAGACGATGTGCGCCGGGGTGCGGAAGAGCTCGGTGTCCCCCTGGAAGAACACATCGGCTTCTGCATTCAGGCCATGCGTTCGATTGCAGACCAGCTTGGCCTGGCCGGCCATGTCTCCGCACCCGCCAGGCCAGCGGATAGCGCTGCACAGGGAGGTGCGGACTAGCTCATGCCTATCCGACGGGAAGACGTGTTGCGAGTCGCTGAGCTGGCCCATCTGGAGCTCAGCGAGCAAGAGGTGCAGATGTATTTGCAGCAGCTCGACTCCATCCTCCGCTATGTGGAAAAGTTAAACGAGTTGGATACCGAAGCCGTCGAACCCATGGCTCAGGTCCTGACTGCTTCCCCCGCGGAAACCGACCCTCTGCGAGAAGATTCCCCGCGCCCCCACACCGCGGGCGAACATGTCCTGCGGAACGCCCCCGAAGCGCGACCACCGTACTTCCGCGTTCCGAAGGTCATCGAACGATGATCGCGCACACGGCGTGGTCCGTCGAATCTGTGCGCCGTGCACTCACGGCAAAACAGATTTCCGCCCGCGAACTCACCGACGAATTCTTCCGTCGCATCGGGGAACGCAATCCGGAGCTGAACGCCTACCTGGCCCTTTGCCCCGAACGCGCCTATGCTCAGGCCGAACGCATAGACCGTCAAGTGGCCCGGGGCGCAACCCTGCCACCCCTGGCAGGCGTGCCAGTCGCTATCAAAGACGTGATCAGCACGGCAGGCATCGTCACCACCTGCGGATCGCGCATTCTCCAGAACTACATCCCCCCTTATGACGCAACTGCTGTCACCCGGCTGGAACAGGCCGGAGCCATCCTCCTCGGCAAAACTAACTGCGATGAATTTGCCATGGGTAGCTCCAACGAAAATTCCGCCTATGGCCCGGTGCGCAATCCCGTCGCTCCAGACCGCGTTCCCGGCGGTTCCAGCGGGGGCTCGGCCGCCGCGGTCGCTGCCGGACTGGCTGTCATCGCTTTGGGGACCGACACGGGCGGCTCCATCCGCCAGCCTGGTGCGCTGTGCGGCATCCCTGCTCTGATGCCCACCTATGGCCGAGTCTCCCGCTATGGCTTGATTGCCTTCGCATCCTCGCTCGACCGCATCGGCCCCTTCGCCCGCACTGTTGCCGATGTCGCGGCGGCCCTGACCGTCCTGGCAGGCGAAGACCCCAACGACTCCACCTGTGCCAGAAGCCCGGTCCCGAACTACACCGCTGAGCTGCACAAGCCTGTCCAGGGGATGCGGTTGGGCATACCGAAAGAGTACTTCGGTGCCGGAATGGACCCCACTGTCCGGCAGCGTGTGGAGGAAGCCATCCGGCAACTGGAGAAACTGGGTTGCAAAATTGAGCACATCAGCCTTCCTCACACCGACTATGCAATCGCTACCTATTACCTGGTGGCCACCGCGGAAGCCAGCTCGAATCTGGCGCGCTATGACGGCGTCCGCTTCGGCTTCCGCGCACCTGCAGCGAGCCTGGCCGAGATGTACCGCCGATCCCGAGGTCAGGGCTTCGGGCCAGAAGTAAAGCGTCGCATCATGCTCGGCACCTATGCCCTGTCGGCCGGCTACTATGAAGCCTATTACTTGCGCGCACAGAAGGTTCGCGCTCTGATTGCTCGCGATTTTGCAGAAGCCTTCCGCCAAGTGGACCTGATTGTCACGCCGACTTCGCCCGTACCCGCTTTTCGTCTGGGCGAGCGCACCAGCGATCCACTTCAGATGTATCTTGCTGATATTTATACAGTTACAGGATCCCTGGCCGGCCTGCCCGGAATTTCCGTGCCCTGTGGCACCACGCCGGAAGGGCTACCTGTCGGTCTTCAGATTCTCGGTCCGCATTTCGAAGAAGCACGAGTGCTGCGCCTGGCTCACGCGTTCGAACAAGCCGGCAGCTTTTCGAATTGAGGCGCTATCCTCGCAGACGTTCCTTCGTGCGTCGCTTGTTTCTTCGTGTCTGTCACTCCGCTGCTCCAAATAATCATAAAATTCTTCCAGAAAGTGTCAAAATTTACACATGGCGCGCGACGAACCTTTTCTGTCGCTCCACGAGCAACGTCTCCCGCTTCTCCAAACAAACCTTTCTTCTTCCACTGCTTGCCCCTGTTTTTTGTCCACCGGATAGCTCAAAGGTTCTTGGCCGATAGAACGGAAATACTATTGCAGGGAGTTTTATGCAGCCCGTAGCATGCGGCTGTCATCTAAACTGGTGGGAGAAAAATCTGTGGTTCGAATTCGTTCCAGCCAGAAGCTCTTTACGGCCGAAGAAGTGGCCAACCTGACGGGTATCTGCCTCGAGCACCTGCTGGCCCTCGCCCGTGCCAAAAACCTTGGCTTTCTTTCCAAGGCGGCCGAGGCTGCCGGGAGCCAGGTCGAGCGCTGGCTGTTTACCAACTCCGATCTGATGATCCTCACCGTGCTCTACCCGCGCTGCCAGCACTGAGTGTCGTCCCGTCCTCTGCCGCAGCCGTTCGAAATTGTTTTGAACGCTCCCTTCCGGCAGGGATGCGCAATTTACCTTCCGCACCAAGCGAGCTATCCTAGAGCCAGTACCGAGTACTATGGCTAAACCTTCTCGGGAGCACCAGCATCTCAACCGGAGGATAGCCGAAAAGGCCGGCAGGAGACAGAACGCTATGCCGCAAACGTCCCAAAGGGTGGTTTCAACCCTGCAGGGCGCACTGGCTCGTCTTGCCCTGTTCCTGCTGGCGCTTTGTCCAGGGCTGTTGTCGAACGCTCAGCAGCCCGCTCCGGAGCCCCAACCTCGACAGGAAGAAGCCACCCGGGTACCCATCACGAGCAAAAAGCTGATTCTGACAGACGGCACCTTTCAACTCGTCCGCGAGTACGAGCGCCGGGGTGATCGCGTCCGCTACTACAGCATTGAACGCTCCCAGTGGGAAGAACTGCCGGTCGAGCTGGTGGATTGGGAGGCTACGCTCCAGGCAGAACGCGAGGCCGAACGTCGCAGGGAAGAGATCCGGAAAAGAATCCAGGAAATTCGACAGGAGGAGCTGGCCCGATCCATCTCTGTGGACGCCAGCATCGAAGTTGGCCCGGGGCTCTTTTTGCCGGACAGTCCCGGGATGTACGTGGTCCTAGATGGCCAAATCCTAGCTCTAGACCAGTCGCCCATAGAAATGAAGCTCGACAAAGGGCGCTTGCTGACCCAAATCCTCGTGCCGGTACCCGTGATTCCCACTCGGCACCGGGTTCAACTCCCTGGAGCACGGGCTACTGTCCGGCTTCGCCACGGCCAGCCAGAATTCTACTTTCGAACCGAAGACGACCGAACTCCAGAGATCGAGCTCGTGCGCGCCCTCATCAAAGGTGACCGCCGCGAAGTCCAAACCATCAATACGTTCATGACCGGAGACCAGATCGAACAACGAGAGACCCTGCTGTTGCAGCGTTGGCCCGTGGCCCCGCGCGTCTATCGTTTCACGATAGGACAGAGCCTGGAACCGGGCGAGTACGCAATTTTGGAGCTTATCCCCCAGAAAGGGATCAGCGTGTTCGTGTGGGACTTCGGCGTGGACCAGCCACCTACCAGCCCGCCGGCCGGCAAGACCCCCTAGACGCTCTGTTTGCCCACTCAGACAAACCGCCCGTCAATTCTCTGCGATCGCACTGTCCGAATCGGCCCGTAGGAAGTCCATCGCAGCCGCTTCTTCCGGTGTCAGTTCCGGTTCGGCCGGAGCGGGCACTGCTGCGGGTGGCTGTGTCAGCAGCCGGATGTTCCGGTAGTACTCCAGCCCCGTTCCGGCAGGAATCAAACGGCCCATGATGACGTTTTCCTTCAACCCGCGGAGATAATCCACTTTTCCGGAGATTGCCGCTTCGGTCAGCACGCGGGTGGTCTCCTGGAAGCTGGCCGCTGAGATGAACGAATCCGTCGAAAGCGAGGCCTTGGTGATGCCGAGCAGCAGTGGCCGTCCCGTGGCTGGGCGGCCTCCTTCCTTGATGACTCGCTCGTTTTCTTCCCGGAAGCGGAATTTATCTACCTGCTCCTCGAGGATGAAGCTGGTATCGCCCACATCTTCGACCTTCACCCAACGCATCATCTGCCGGACGATGACTTCGATGTGTTTGTCGTTGATGTTCACGCCCTGCAGCCGGTAGACCTCCTGAATCGAGTTCACCAGGTACGCCTGGGTGAATTTCTCGCCCAGTACCGCCAACAGGTCGTGCGGGTTGAGCGGCCCGTCAATCAACGGCTCGCCGGCGCGCACGCGTTCGCCTTCCTGCACGTTGATGTGCACGCCGCGCGGGATGGCGTATTCTTTGACGGTCTTTCCGTCTTCGCTTTCCACATAGATGCGCCGCAGACCCTTGGTAATTTCGCCGTAGCGAACAATGCCGTCGATCTCGCTGATCACGGCCGGGTCCTTGGGCTTGCGGGTTTCGAACAACTCGACCACGCGGGGCAGACCGCCGGTGATGTCCTTGGTCTTCGTGGTCTCCCGAGGAATCTTCGCCAGTACGTCGCCGGGCATCACTTCGTCGCCATCGGCCACCATCAGGTGCGCACGGGAGGGCATCAGGTACTTTTTGCGCGTTCGTCCTGCGGAGTCGCGAATCAAAATCATCGGCTGGTGCTTTTCGTCTCCCGGAGGCAACGTGACCACCAGTTGCGCCAGGCCGGTGACCTCGTCGAGCTGCTCTTCGATCGTCAAGCCGGGCTGCAGGTCCTTGAACTGCACCGTGCCTCCCACCTCGGTCAGAATCGAGAAGGTATAGGGATCCCATTCCACCAACGTTTCGCCTAGGCTGACGGGCTGGCCATCTTCGACCAGCAGCCGCGCGCCGTAGACCACGTGGTAGCGCTCCTTCTCGCGGCCTTTTTCGTCCACCACGGCGATCAATCCCGAACGATTCATCGCAATGCGGGTGCCGCCGCGACCCTGCACGGTGTTCAAGCCGATGTACTTCACAAATCCGTTGTTCTTCGCCTCGACCTTCGACTGTTCCACCACCCGGGTCGCCGTACCGCCGATGTGGAAGGTGCGCATGGTCAACTGCGTGCCGGGCTCCCCGATGGACTGCGCTGCGATCACTCCCACCGCCTCGCCCAACTCCACCATGCGTCCGGTGGCCAGGTTGCGGCCGTAACACAGCGCGCAAACGCCCCGTCGAGATTCACAGGTCAGCACCGAACGAATCTTGACCCGTTCGATGCCGGCGGCCTGGATCGCAGCGGCCAGCACCTCGGTAATCTCCTGGTTCACCTCGACGATGACGTTGCCCTCGTAATCTTTGATCTGTTCGAGCGAAACACGGCCCACCACGCGCTCGCGCAGTGGCTCGACTTCGACGCCGGCCTCGACGATCGGTTCGACGTAGATGCCGTCCACCGTACCGCAGTCCAGTTCGCTGACAATCACGTCCTGGGCCACATCCACCAGTCGGCGCGTCAAGTAGCCCGAGTCCGCAGTCTTCAACGCCGTGTCCGCCAGGCCTTTTCGCGCGCCGTGCGTGGAAATGAAGTACTGCAGCACGGTCAATCCTTCGCGGAAGTTCGACGTGATCGGCGTTTCGATCACTTCCCCGGAAGGTTTCGCCATCAAGCCGCGCATCCCGCTCAACTGCCGAATCTGCTGCTTGGAGCCGCGCGCGCCCGAATCGGCCATGACGAAAATCGGATTGATCATGCCGGCCTGGTCCTGTTCCTCGAGGGCCTTGAACATCTCGTCGGCCACTTTTTCCGTCACATCGCTCCAGATGGCGATCACCTTGTTGTACCGCTCGCCGTTCGTGATTGCGCCATCCAGATACTGCTGCTGGACTTTGACCACTTCCTTTTCGGCCTGCTCCACCAAGCGGTTCTTGTTCTCCGGGATCACCATGTCGTCGATCCCGATGGAGATGCCCGCCTTGGTGGCGTACCGGAAGCCCAGCTCCTTCAGCTCGTCCAGCATCTGGACGGTGCGTTCCAATCCGAAGCGCAGATGGCAGTACTGCACCAGTTGCTGGATGCCTTTCTTCTTCAGCAGGCCATTGATGAACGGCACATCCTTCGGCAGGTGGTCGTTGAAGATGACGCGACCCACCGTGGTGTTCAGGAACTGACGGTTGAAGTTAACCGGCTCGGTGTGCAGCACGTCCTGATCATCGTAGGCGTGGGTCAGGTCGATCACCTCACCGGTGTAGCGCAGCCGAATCGGGCTCAGCAGTTCGACCTCGCCGGCTTCCAGGGCCAACAGCACTTCCTCCGTAGCACCAAAAGCGCGGCCCTCCCCCTTGGCGCCCGGCTTCGCCTTCGTCAGATAGTACAGCCCGAGCACCATGTCCTGGGTGGGCACGGCCAGCGGCGTGCCGTTGGCCGGCGAAAGAATATTCACCGAAGAAAGCATCAGCACCGCAGCTTCGATCTGTGCTTCCGGAGACAGCGGGATGTGCACTGCCATCTGGTCGCCGTCAAAGTCCGCGTTGAATGCGGTGCAGACCAGCGGGTGGATGCGGATGGCTTTCCCTTCCACCAGCACCGGCTCGAACGCTTGAATCCCCAGCCGGTGTAGCGTCGGAGCACGGTTCAACAACACAGGATGCTCGCGGATCACTTCTTCCAGAATGTCCCAGACGACCGGCTCCTGCTGCTCGACCATCTCTTTGGCTTGCTTGATCGTGGTACAGTGGCCGCCAGCCTCGAGCTTGTGGTAGATGAAGGGTTTGAACAGTTCGAGCGCCATCTTCTTCGGCAGGCCGCACTGGTGCAGTTTCAACTCGGGACCGACCACAATCACCGAGCGGCCGGAATAGTCCACGCGCTTGCCGAGCAGATTCTGCCGGAAACGTCCCTGCTTGCCCTTCAGCGTGTCGGAAAGCGACTTCAGGGGACGGTTATTCGCTCCCCGCAGCACCCGGCCGCGGCGGCCGTTGTCAAACAGCGCGTCGACGGCTTCCTGCAGCATGCGCTTTTCATTGCGCACGATCACGTCGGGCGCGCGCAGCTCCATCAGTTTCTTCAGCCGGTTGTTGCGATTGATCACCCGCCGGTACAGATCGTTCAGGTCCGAGGTCGCGAAACGCCCGCCGTCGAGCGGCACCAGCGGACGCAGCTCCGGTGGCAGCACCGGAATCACATCCAGAATCATCCATTCCGGCTTGTTCCCGCTTTTGCGGAACGCCTCCACCACCTTGAGCCGCTTGGCGTACTTGATCCGCTTCTGCAGACTCGGATCGGTTTTCATCTTCTCGCGGAGCTCTTCGCTCAGCGCTTCCACATCGACGCGTTTGAGCAGCTCCTTGATGGCCTCTGCGCCCATCGCTGCGCGAAACTCGCCCGGATACTGCTGCGCCAGTTGGCGGTATTCTTCCTCGGTCAGCATCTGCTTTTCGCGCAGGCCCGGCACTTCGCCCGGGTCGATGACCACATAGGCTTCGAAATAGAGGATGCGCTCCAGATCGCGCATGCTGATGTCGAGCAAGTAGCCGATCCGGCTCGGCACACCCTTGAAGAACCACACATGCGAGCACGGCGAAGCCAGCTCGATGTGGCCCAGCCGTTCGCGACGCACTTTGCTCAGAGTGACTTCGACCCCGCACTTGTCGCAAATCACGCCCCGGTGCTTCATCCGCTTGTACTTGCCGCACAGGCATTCCCAATCGGTCACCGGCCCGAAAATTTTGGCGCAGAACAAGCCGTCCCGTTCTGGCTTGAAGGTGCGGTAGTTGATCGTCTCCGGCTTGGTCACTTCGCCATGCGACCAGGAACGAATCTTCTCCGGGCTGGCCAGACTGATCCGAATGGAATCAAAATCCGCGATCTGGCTGGCTCGGTCGTAAGGGCTGCTCCGGTACAAGGTTGGCTCCTCCTGTCCCGACGGGTTGGCACCCGGCCATCCCCACGCAGCTCGGGACCACGCTGCTCAATACTGAATTTCTTCTCCGCGGTTGCCGCAGAGCAAAACTAATCCGCCGCACTAATCCGCCGCCTTCTCGACCTGCGGCTTCTGCCGTTTCATCAACTCCACATCCAGGCACAGGGACTGCAGCTCGCGCACGAGCACGTTGAACGATTCCGGCACACCCGGCTCGATCCCGGGCTCTCCTTTCACGATGGCCTCGTAAATTTTGGCGCGGCCGTAGACGTCGTCCGACTTCGCCGTCAGCAACTCTTGCAAGATGTAAGCGGCACCATAGGCTTCCAGCGCCCAGACCTCCATCTCGCCGAAGCGCTGGCCGCCGAACTGCGCCTTGCCGCCCAGTGGCTGCTGCGTGATCAGCGAGTACGGACCGATCGAGCGCGCATGAATCTTGTCGTCGACCAGGTGCGAAAGCTTCATCATGTAGATATAGCCGACCGTCACCTGTTCGGCGAAGGGTTCCCCAGTCATCCCATCGTACAGGGTGATCTTGCCCGATTCCGGCAGTCCGGCGGCACGCAGCAACTGGCGGATTTCGGTCTCCCGGGCCCCGTCGAAAACTGGCGAGGCGACCGGAATCCCCTCGCGATAGCTCTCGGCCAGGGCGAGCAGCTCGTCGTCCTCCAGATCGGCGATCGACTTCCACACCGAAGTCTGGCCGAACACCTCGCGGAACCACTTCCGCACGACCTCCGCGCGTGGCTTTTCGTCGAGCAGTTCGGCCAGCCGCCGTCCCAGCTCGCGCGCAGCCCAACCGAGATGCGTTTCCAAAATCTGCCCGACGTTCATGCGCGAAGGTACGCCGAGCGGGTTCAACACGATGTCCACCGGAGTGCCGTCGGGCAGATAGGGCATGTCCTCGACAGGAACAATCTTGGCGATCACACCCTTGTTGCCATGACGGCCGGCCATTTTGTCACCGACCGAAAGCTTCCGCTTCATGGCAATGTACACTTTCACCATCTTGATCACGCCCGGCGGCAGCTCATCGCCCTTTTGCAGCTTGGCGATGCGCTCGTCGGTAATCTTCCGCAGCACATCGATTTGCCGCGAAGTCATCTCTTCGATTTCATCGATCTTCTCGATCAGCAGCGGGTCCTTTTCCTCGAGCCGCAGGCGCTTCAGGTTCCGCGTGGAAATCTTCTCGATCAACTCGCGAGTCAGAACCGTGTCCTTGGTCAGCAGGCGCTTGTTGGTCTTCTCGTCGTGGAGGTCGGCGACCAGCCGCTTGCCTCCGAGCAGGTCGGTCAGCCGCTTCAACCGTTCATCGGTCAGAATGCGGATTTCGTCTGCCAGGTTCTTTTCCAACCGCGCCACCTGCGCGGCTTCGATGGCCTTGTGCCGTTCGTCCTTTTCCACCCCCTTACGCGCGAAAATCTTCACGTCCACCACGGTCCCCTCGATTCCGGGCGGGCAGTAGAGCGAGGCGTCGCGCACATCGCCGGCCTTCTCGCCGAAGATGGCCCGCAGCAGTTTTTCTTCGGGTGTGAGGGTCGTCTCGCCCTTCGGGGTGACCTTGCCGACCAGAATGTCGCCCGGTCGCACGGTCGCGCCGATGCGGATCACGCCGCTCTCATCCAGGTTCCGCAGAAAGCTCTCGCTGATGTTCGGGATGTCGCGGGTGATTTCCTCCGGGCCGAGCTTGGTATCGCGCGCTTCGATCTCGAATTCCTCGATGTGGATCGAAGTGTAGTAGTCGTCTTTGACCAGTTTCTCGCTGACCAGGATGGCATCTTCGAAGTTGTAGCCGCGCCAGGGCAGAAAGGCCACCAGAATATTGCGTCCCAGGGCCAGCTCGCCCTGATCGGTGCACGGCCCGTCGGCCAGCACCTGCCCCTGCCGCACGCGGTCGCCGACGCGCACCAACGGTTTCTGGTTCACGCAGGTGTTCTGGTTCGAGCGGCGGAATTTCGTCAGGGTGTAGATGTCGGAGCCCACCTCGCGGCTGAGCACGCCGGAATGGTCGGATTCGACCCGAACGATGATGCGCTCGGAATCCACATGGTCGACCACGCCATCCCGTTTGCACAGCACCACGGCGCCGGAATCCCGCGCCGTGACGCGCTCCATGCCCGTGCCCACCAGCGGCGCCTCCCCGCGAATCAGCGGTACGGCCTGGCGCTGCATGTTCGACCCCATCAAGGCGCGGTTCGCGTCGTCATTTTCCAGAAAAGGAATCAGGCTGGCCGCCACCGAAACGAGTTGTTTCGGCGAGACGTCCACATAGTCCACTTCATCCCGGTGCTTGAGGACAAAGTTGCCGGCCTGTCGGCAGTTGACCAGTTCGGTGGCGATTCGTCCGCGCTCATCCACGGGTACGTTGGCCTGCGCGATCACGTAGCGGTCTTCATCCCACGCCGACAAGTAGAAGCAGTAGGGCTGGTAGGTCACCTTGCGGCGCAGCTCGCGGTTCACCGCGTCCACTTTTTCTTTTTCCACGATGTCGCCCGCGCGGAATTCGCTATCGCCCGCATTCAACACCTGCACGTAATCCACGATCCGGCCGTTCTTGACTTTCCGGTAGGGCGATTCGATGAAACCGTACTCGTTGATCCGCGCGTAGCAGGAAAGCGAGCTGATCAGACCGATGTTCGGTCCTTCCGGCGTCTCGATCGGGCAGATGCGTCCGTAGTGCGTTGGATGGACGTCGCGGACCTCGAATCCGGCGCGTTCGCGAGAAAGCCCGCCCGGCCCCAGTGCCGAAAGCCGTCGTTTGTGTGTGATTTCGCTGAGTGGATTCGTCTGGTCCATGAACTGGCTGAGCTGCGAACTGCCGAAAAATTCGCGGATCGCCGCCATCACCGGCTTCGCATTGACCAGGTCGTGCGGCATCGCCGTGGACATTTCCTGGAACACGGACATCTTTTCCTTGATCGCCCGCTCCATCCGCACCAGACCGATGCGGAATTGGTTCTCGAGCAGCTCGCCCACAGCACGCACGCGCCGGTTCCCGAGGTGGTCAATGTCGTCCACCGTGCCGATATTCTTGCGCAGTCGGAACAGGTACCGGATCGCCGCAACAAAATCGGAAAGATCCAGAGTGCGTTTCTCGAGCGGCGTCTCCAGCCCCAGCTTGATGTTGAATTTCAGCCGCCCCACCTTGCTGAAATCGTACTTGCGCGGGTCGAAGAACATTCCGTTGAACAAGTTGGTGGCTGTTTCGAGCGTGGGGGGATCGCCCGGACGAAGCTTGCGATAGATTTCGATCAAGGCCTCTCGCGGCGACCGCAGCGTGTCGCGCTCCAGTGTCCGGCTCAGCACCACGCCGATGTCGTCCCGCTCGGGGAAGAACACATCCACCTCGCCGATCCCCGCTTCGGCAAACGCAGTCCACATCTCGGCTGGGATGGGCTTGTTGGCCTCCAGCAGAATTTCGCCGGTCTGCCGATTCACCACATCCGCCACACTGTAAGCACCTTCCAGGTCGCTCACAGAAACCCGGACCTGGCTGACCCGCGCCTTCTGCAGTTCCTTGAAGACCGATTCCGTGATCCGCTTGTGCGCGGCCACCAGAACCTCACCCGTGCGCGGGTGCTTGATTTCGTGGGAGAGTTTCTGCCCGCGCAGTCCCTCGGAAACGTTCCAATACAACTCGCGTCCGCGCACCGAGATGCGGTCGACCTGGTAGAACGCACGCAGGATCTCTTCGTTCGACTTCAGACCCAGCGCGCGCAAAAAGATCGTGCCCAGAAATTTCCGCTTCCGGTCGATCCGGACGTAAAGGATGTTTTTGGTGTCGAATTCGAACTCCACCCACGAGCCGCGGTAGGGAATGATCTTGCCGAGAAAATAGGTGCGGTTGTTGGCGGTCTCGTAAAAGACGCCCGGGGAACGGTGCAACTGGCTGACGATGACGCGCTCGGTTCCGTTGATGATGAACGTGCCGTTGTCGGTCATCAGCGGGATATCCCCGAAGAAGACCTCCTGCTCCTTGATGTCGCGGATGCTCTTGGTGCCCGTCTCGGGGTCCTTCTCGTAAATCGTGAGCCGGATCGTCACCTTCAGAGGCGCCGCGTAAGTCATCCCGCGTTCCTGGCACTCGTTCACGTCGTACTTCAACTGCAGTGCCACCGGATCACCGCACTTGCTGCAGAATGTCGGGGTATTCTTGTTAAAGGTTCCGCACTTGCTGCAGAGCACGTCGCCTGTCTTGTACGGGTTCGTGACCACCGAAGCCCCGCAGTTCCGGCAGGTCGCCCGCAGATGATGCAGACCACGCAAGTGGCCACATTTGCATTCCCAGTTGCCGATCGAGTAATCCACAAAATCCAGTTGCGACAAACCGCGAAAATCCTGGATCGGAAAGACGGAAGAAAACACGGACTGCAGGCCGACGTCTTCGCGCTCGCTGGGCAGCAGATCCATCTGCAGGAAGCGCCGGTAGGATTCCTTCTGCACTTCGATCAGATTGGGAATTTGGATCGACGCCGTGATCTTGGAAAAGTCCAGACGCTGGCGTTCACGAATCAGATGCGTGCGATTGGGCATTCCGAATTACCTCCCTGCAGGAAGCAGAAACAGCATGGCTCTGCCTGGGCTCGGCCAGAAACCGGCACGGAACAGACTGCGAACCCGGCCTCTTGCCCGGCGGCCGGCCTGGCGGGCACGATGAAACTGTGCGGCCGCGCACACCTGTACTTTTGGTCCCGGCAGGACAACAGGTTGGGGTTTTTCTCGAAAAATCGCCGTACGAATTCCCCTCGTCCCGACCATCCCTCCCGCCCCGCGAAAGACAGGGTCGGCCGGGCTGCCACTACTTGATTTCGACCTTGGCGCCTACCGCTTCGAACTTCTTCTTGATCGCTTCGGCTTCTTCTTTTGTCACGCCTTCTTTGATCGGCTTGGGCGCGCCATCCACCAGGTCCTTGGCTTCTTTCAGGCCCAGGTTCGTGACTTCGCGAACCACCTTGATGACGTTGATCTTGTTCGCGCCGACATCGCTCAAGACCACGCTGAATTCGGTCTTCTCCTCTGCCGGCGCGGCTCCGGCCGCGGGCGCTCCGCCGGCGACCACGACTGGGGCCGCCGCTGCCGCCGAGACGCCGAAGGTCTCTTCCATCTTCTTGACCAAATCGGCGGCCTCGAGCAGTGTCAGGCCCTTGATTTCCTCAAGAATCGTATCCACTTTGCTGGACATGAGACGTCTTCTCCTTTTCGCAAAAACCTACTCGGAAAACTTTTTCGCCTTCACCGCTTCGTTGAGCACGACCGCCAGGTTTCGCGGCACCCCGCTCAGCGCGGCAACCAGTCCCCGCGCCGGCGCTTGCAGCAGAAACACGAGCTTGCCCATCAGCTCGTTCCGCGAGGGCAACTCTGCCAGCCGCCTCAACTCGTCCAGGGAGACCACCCGGCCCTCGACCAGCCCCGCTTTGAAGCGGAAAGCCGGCACTTCCTTGGCGACTTTGCTGAGCGCTTTGGCCAGCACGACCGGGTCGGTACTGGTGTAGGCGATGGAATTGGCCCCCTGCAGGTCCTTCAGCAAAGGTTCCGCCGGCGTTCCTTTGGCTGCCAGTTCGGCCAGGGTGTTCTTCAGAACGCGGTAGTGCCCGCCGGCGGCTTCCACCGCGCGGCGCAACCGTGAGTCTTCCGCTGCCTTGATCCCTTGAAACGTGGTCAGGATCACCGTGGAGACCTGGGACAGTTGCTCCTGCAGGGCCGCCACTTCCTTTTCCTTGTCGCGCCGTTTCTTCACGTCAGTTCCCCGTAGACCTGTGCCGGCTCAAGCTGCTGCGGCGACCGCCACATCAGCTTCCGCCGGGTCGATTGGAATCCCTGGGCCCATGGTCGAGCTCAGGGTAATCTTTTTGATGTATTTCCCCTTGGCTGCGGCTGGTTTCGCCTTGACAATCGCCGCAAGCAACGCCTGGGCGTTCGCAACCAGCTTCGCCGAGTCGAAACTCAACTTGCCAATCGGGGCATGCACGATGCCGGCTTTTTCCACGCGAAATTCCACTTTGCCGGCCTTCATCTCTTGCACCGCGCGCGCCACGTCGAACGTCACCGTGCCCGTCTTGGGATTCGGCATCAGCCCCCGCGGGCCGAGAATCTTGCCCAGCCGCCCGACCGACTTCATCATGTCAGGCGTAGCAATGACGGCGTCGAAATCCGTCCAGCCGTCCTGGATCTTCTGGACGACGTCCTCGCCCCCCACGAAGTCGGCGCCCGCTTCCTGCGCCTCGCGGATTTTCTCACCACCTGCAATGACCAGAACGCGCACTGTTTTTCCCAGTCCGGCGGGCAGCACCACGGTGCCCCGCACCATTTGATCCGAGTGTTTGGGGTCCACACCCAGATTGACGGCCATCTCCACGGTTTCGTCGAATTTCGTGAAATGGGCCTTCTTCAAAATCTCTACCGCATCGGCCAGACGATAAGCCTGCGCCCCCACCATCTCCCGGGCCTTGCGGATGTTCTTGCCTGCGCGACGAGCCATCGCCTTCTCCCTAGCCTTCCACTTCGATCCCCATGTTCCGTGCCGTTCCCAGAACCGTGCGGATCGCGGCATCCAATTTGGTGGTGTTCAGGTCCGGCAACTTGATCTTCGCGATCTCTTCCACCTGCTTCATGGTCACCTTGCCGACCTTGTTGCGGTTCGGCTCCGCAGAGCCTTTCACAATGCCGGCCGCACGCTTCAGCAGTTCAGACGTCAACGGCGTCTTCGTGACGAACGAGAAGCTGCGGTCCGAATAGATGGTGACCAGCACGGGAATGACCATGCCTTCCGGCTCTTTTGCCGTTTTCGCATTGAACTGATTGCAGAACTGCATGATGTTGATCCCGTGCGGCCCCAGCGCAGTGGCGACCGGCGGGGCCGGCGTGGCCTTCCCGGCTGGGAGCTGCAGCTTCACTTCTGCTTGGACCTTCTTAGCCATGACCTACCTCAGCGCACCGGTGTTCGGCTTCAGGCCACCTTCTCCACCTGCGCAAAATCCAGCTCCACAGGTGTCGAACGCCCGAAAATAGTCACGGAAATTTTCAATGTGTTCCGGTCCGCATTGACCTCCTCGACCACTCCGGTGAAATTGGCGAACGGACCGTCCACAATGCGCACCTGCTCGTTGCGCTCGAACGTGAGTTTCGGTTTGGGTTTGTCCGCCGGGGTCGCCATACGGTGCAGGATGTTTTGCACTTCTTCTTCGCTCAGCGGCGTCGGCGACTGCCCGGAGCCGACAAAACCCGTCACCCGGGGTGTGGAGCGCACCACGTGCCAGGTGTAATCGTCCATTTCCATCTCGATCAGCACGTAGCCGGGATAGAACATTCTTGGCGAAACGACCTTCTTCCCACCGCGCACCTCCACCACATCTTCGGTGGGAATCAGAATCTGGCCAATTTTCTCTTGCAGCCCGAAGGCCTTCACCCGGCTTTCCAGGCTTTCCTTCACCTTTTTCTCAAAGCCGGAGTAGGTATGAATGATGTACCACTGCTTGGCCATCCCGCTCCTCTACGGACGGAATCGCTCGAACACCATGTTCACGATCTGAGCGATCCCGAAATCCAACAGGAAAAAATACAGCCCGAAAAATGCCACCGTGATCAAAACGACGATGGTCGTCGAACGCACATCGGCCCGGCTGGGCCAGGTAACATGCCGCAGCTCCACTCGAACTTCGTGCAGAAACTGCCGAGTGCGGCGAATCCGCTCCCCCACCCAAACCACCGGCCGACGGAAAAACTCAGCCGCCTCCGTAGCCGGCCGCGTGGCGGGCGACGGCGGAACACCTCCGGTCCTTTCTTCGTCCTTCACCCTGACAACCTGTGCCATGGCCCTGGATCGTGCGCTGCACGCAGTCGTGCCGCACTGCTTCCTTCCACGATGCACCGCCCCGGCTCAGCCTGCCGGCCCGCACGGTACACGCGGCGCAAGACTGGCAGGGGAGGAGGGATTCGAACCCCCACATCCGGTTTTGGAGACCGGCGGTCTACCGTTGAACCTACTCCCCTCTCCGGCAGCCGCCAGAGCTGCTATCCTGCCCCAGCACGCTGCCAACAAACTCTGCATCCCGCAGGTGCGGCTCCGGCTGCGTTTTCCCGTGCCCGCGACTTCTAACGCGCGTGGGCTGAACCATTCCGCAGCCGATGGCTTTCCGGCAGCCACTCGCTCTTCGATCCCTTCCTGCCTCACACCGGATTCCGCCGCCCGAGCCTTTAGCGCGGTCACTTCACCTCGCGGTGCGTGGTGTGCTTGCGGCAAGTGCGACAAAATTTCCGCACCTCGAAACGATCCGGATGCTTCTTCCGGTTCTTCGTGGTCGTATAGTTGCGATTTTTGCAATCGTTGCACTGCAGCGTGATGATCTCGCGCATCGTGCCGCCTGCTTACTCGAGGATTTCGGAGACGGCGCCAGCGCCGACCGTGTGGCCGCCTTCCCGGATCGCAAACCGCAGCCCCTTCTCCAGCGCCACCGGCGTGATCAACTCGATCTCCATGCTCACATTGTCCCCCGGCATCACCATCTCCACCCCCGCCGGCA
>JBBIQG010000007.1:0-203177 GCA_037442425.1 Acidobacteriota bacterium
AGGGCAACACGTCAGCGGGCAGAGGAGTGAATCCTTGGCTCGCAGACGATATCAAGAGGGAACTTTGGAATTGCGAGGCAACAACTGGACGGTTCGCTACCGGGAAGATGTGCTCCAGCCGGACGGCACCGTGGTGCGGCGTCTGGTGCGAAAGTTCGTGGGCACGAAAAAAGAGTACCCCACGCGGAAGCTGGCCCGGCGCCGAGCGAATGAGATCGTCTCGCGGGTGAACCGTCCGGACTATCGGCCCGTCCGGATGGCGACGTTCGCTGACTTCGCGGGATGCACGCCTGCCCGCAGAAGGATTGCGGGACAGTCGTGCCTTGGGAGGAGGAACGATGAGAATCACTCTGGTTGGAGTCGCAGCAATCGTTTTGGCGGTAGTCACAGCGGTCTTGCTCATCCGCTATTTGAACAACCAGAACAGGCCGAAACCAGAGCAGACATTGGTCCAAAACCCGGCGTAACCGGAGGGCTCCGATACGAAGCAAACCACACCCTTGCTGTTGGAAGCGCCAAGTCGTAAGCTTTCGCCCGCACAAAGGGCAAGACGGGTCACAGAGAAAGGAGCGTCTGTGGCTCGTCGGAGGTACCAGCAAGGATGTTTGTTTCTCCGCGGCACGAAGCGAAAGGTTTGGGTGCTTCGCTACCGTGAAGACGTCATGACGCCAAGTGGTCAAATCGTGAGAGTCCACCGATCCGAAGTGATCGGTCTTCTTGCGGATTTGCCCACGCGCCGCGTGGCGCAGCGGCTGGCGGAGTCCCGCTTGCGGGCGATCAATCAAAGCATCTATCGCCCGAAAACCACTCTGAGTTTTCGTGAGTTCGTTGAAACACAATGGCAACCCAATCTTTTCCCCACCTTCAAACCGTCCACTCGCCGGGGCTACGCTCAAGTGCTCCGCAAGTATTTGCTACCGTTCTTTGGCGATAAGAAGCTAGCGGAAATCAACCGCCAATCGGTACAAGGATTCGTGGCAGCTCTCAGTGCTCGGCTCGCACCGCAAACGGTTCGTCTGGCCAAAGCCCTGCTCAGCAAGATATTCGGCACTGCAATCGAGTGGGACTATGTTCCAGACAACCCGACAACTGGCATTCGACTTCCAGCACGGATCATCCATCGCGAGCGAATTGCTTTAAGGCCTGAACAAGTTCGCAAGCTAGTTGATGCACTGCACGAACCTTACAAGAGCATGGTTCTGGTTGCGGTCCTCACCGGCTTGCGGCGGGGCGAGTTGTTCGCTCTGCGATGGGGGGCAGTGGATTTCGAGCGAAAGCTGATCCGGGTGCGTGAAGCGGTCTATGACGGCCAGTTCAACACGCCCAAAACCCGTAGCAGTGTTCGCACGATCCCGATGGGCCCCGCGCTGGAGGAAATTCTGCTTCGCCTGCGCCGCGAAAATGCGGTTGAGAATGACTTGGTGTTCGCCAGTCGCAAGAATACTCCGATACGACCCGAGAACATTCTCAAGCGCGTGGTTCATCCCGTGTGCCAACGCATCGGGCTGCCGAAGGTGGGATGGCACGATCTGCGCCATACGAGCGCAACTCTATTGCACGAAAAAGAGCCGTTGCGGGTGGCGCAAATGATCCTGGGACATTCAGATGTGGAAACGACGCTTGGATACACTCATGTGCTTTCCGAATGGCAGCGGGAAGCTATGAGTCGGCTCGAGGTCAGGATTTTGTTCCCAAATGTTCCCAAATGGCAGGATGAATCCGAAAGGCAAAAACCGGAATCGATAGGCGTGTCAGCAACTTAGGTGGCGCGCCTGGGGCGACTCGAACGCCCGACCTCTGGTTCCGGAGACCAGCGCTCTATCCAACTGAGCTACAGGCGCGCTGGACATCCATTCTAGCGCGGAAGTCAACCGCTGGCCAGCGCTTGGGCAAGTTCCGCTGCACCTGACCGACGCGCTCCAGAGAATCTGCCACAAAAAGAAGGCCCCACCACGTCGCCGTGGTGGCAAGGTGGAGCCGAGCAAGCGTCCGACGTGCTCGAGTTCTGCGTAGCCGTGGGAGCGGTGCTAGTCGGTCTCGTGCACGACGGGTCGACGCATTTTGACACCACCCCAGAACAAGTCCCGGAACGTTTTGGCCCGTTTCAGTCGTGCTTCGGCGAGTCGATCGGCCGCGCGTGCCGTCGAGATGCCTTGCTCATGCGCCAGAGCCAGCACGCGTTTCATGCGGTCGTAGATGCGCGCAATACTGGCGCGGCTATCGGCTCGTCCGAGCAGATAGAATTCCGCGCCACGGATCAATCCGCCCGCGTTGACCAGATAGTCCGGTGCATAGAGGATGCCCCGGCGGGCCAGCTCGTCTCCATCTTCCGCAGTCGCGAGCACGTTGTTGGCGCTGCCACAGACGATGCGTGCCCGCAGACGGGGAATTGTGTCGTGCCGAATCACTCCGCCCAGCGCGCAAGGGGCGAACACGTCGCAGTCCGCTGCCAGGATTTCCTCCGGCGCGACCACGCGCGCGCCGCACGTTTCCGCCACCTGCTGCGCACGGTGTGGATCGAGATCCGCCACAAGCAGATCGGCGCCCTGCTCGTGCAGGATGTGTGCCAGCCAGCGGCCCACGCCGCCGACTCCCTGAATCGCTACGCGCGGACGCTCGATGCCGAGCGCTTCCAGACAGGCCCGCATGCCCTGCCAGACACCCTGTGCGGTGTGCTCGCTGATGTCGCCCAGGCTGGGCGCCGATTCACAGGCGACATAGGCGGTGGTGCGAGCCATCGCTGCCAGGTCTTCGGCTGTGGTGCCCACGTCCACGCCGGTAAAGAACCGCCCGCCAAGATTTTCGACCACCAACCCGAGCGCTTCGAACGCCGCCACGCGGTTCAATCCGTCGTGATCGATCAGCACGACCTTGCCACCGCCGCAAGGCAGCTCGGCCAAGGAAGCTTTGTAGGTCATGGCGCGGGAAAGCCGCAAAGCATCGTCGAGGGCTTCCGCCTCGCTCGCATAGCGCCAGATCCGTGTGCCACCCAGTGCCGGGCCCAGCGTGGTGTCGTGGATGGCCAGGAATCCGCGCAGGCCGCAAGCGCGGTTCTGCAGCGCAATCACCTGTTCGTGGTCCTGCTCTGCCATTCGGCTCAGCAGATTCATATGGGTTCCTGCTTCCCGTCGCCCTTCGAGTGCAACCGCAGACCGACAGGATCAGTCGCGGAGCAACGACTGCATCTTCTTGCCGATTTTTTCCACTTCTTCGGCCTTGCGTAACAGCTTGAGCGGGAGCACTTCGGCAGTATCGTTTTTTTCCAGCTCTTGCTGAATTTCCTGGGCCAATTTCAACAGCCGTTCCGATTCCGCTTTCAGTTCTTTTTGTCTCGCCTGCAGGATGCGCCGGGAGTCGGGCACCGGTGGTTCCGGGCGCAAGATGTCCGGCCACGGGGCGGGCTGGGAAGGCTGTGGTTGCTGGGCCGACAGAACCACCGGAAAAGCCAGCAACCACAGGAACCGGAGAAACCCTCGACGGGTCGGTGCGTTTTCGGCCATGCTTTTCCTCCGCCCACGAACCGTATCGGCCGCGGGCTTCGCACAGGCGGCGGATGGTATAATCCGCCCGGTTCTCACTCTATGCCAGATTGGATGCCCGTTTCCAGTGAGCTGTTTTTCACGCGAGGTCTGCGGATTGCAGGGATTCTGGTGCTCGCGCTGGTGGCCAGTCGGCTGCTGCGCACCATCACCAACCACCTGATCGAACGTGCCGCCGCACCCACGCGCGTCGCACTGCTGCGCGAGCAGCAGACGCGCACGATGGCCGGCATCCTCTACAGCACCGGAACAGCGATCCTGGCCACACTGGCGTTGCTGATGGTGCTCGGCGAGCTGGGAATGAACCTGGTGCCGGTGCTCACTGCAGCGGGACTGGCCAGCGTGGCTCTTGGCCTGGGTGCGCAGCATCTGGTCCGCGATCTGATCAACGGATTTTTCATCGTCTTCGAAGACCAGTTTGTTATCGGCGACATGGTACGGCTGGGCGACACGGTTGGCCGGGTGGAGCAGTTCACTTTGCGCCGCACCGTACTGCGGGACACTCAAGGAGCACTGCTCTCCATCCCGAACGGAGAAATCCGGCAGGTCGCCAATCTGAGCCGCGACTGGTCGCAGCAGTTCGTGGATGTTCTCGTTCCTGCCGAAGTCGAAGTTGACCGCGCGCTCGGCCTGCTCGAAGCCGTCGCCACCGAGCTGCGCACCGACCAGGACTGGGTGGCCGCCCTGCTGGACGGCCCGCGAGTGCTGGGCGTAGAATCCATCGTCCCGGCCGGCGTGACGCTGCGGCTTCAGGTGCGCACCATTGCGGGACGCCAACACGACGTGGCCCGCGAACTGCGTCGTCGCATCAAGGCGCGTTTCGAAAGCGAACAGCTTCCGCTGGGCACCGAGCGCAGTGCAAACCTGCAAGCGGGCACATACGGAAGCTCCTAACGCGCATCCCACGTATCCGGAGAAAACGATGGGGGAACTCGTTCCGATAGCCCGGCGATGGTATTTTCTGCGCTGCCCGCCTTGCTACCACGACGAAACCGGTAGCTCATGACCCTGGAAGAAACACTCGTTTCGGTCTGGCGGCAGGTGCTCGTCGAAAACGCGAACATCGTCGAGCTCGAAGGGCGCCGCTATCCAGTCCAGCGCACCCGCCGGTTGCGGTTGCGTCAGGTAGACTTTGAATTCGAAGGCCAGCGGCTGCATGGCATCGAGCAGAATCCCCATACCAAATCCCGCTGGGCGGAACTGGCGCGAGAAGGCCGGAAGGTGATGCAGTTCACCCGCGGCAGCCACTACATCGGCAACGTGGCCGACGGTACCGTGACCCTCTATGATGAAACGGCCGAAGACGCCTGAGGTGCATTAGCGCCTCGACCCCAACAACCAAGCCATCGCGGCACCCGCCGCCAACCAACCCATCAACAAGTCCAAGGAACCGACCAGCGTGTACTGGACGGGAAAGCGGTACCAGTTCCAGTACGACCCATGGATATCCAGTGCAGCAATCAGCGCGAACGCTCCTGCCAACCCCACCTGACGGAAAAATCCCACTGAGGTCACCTGGCTCAAGACTACAGCGGCCAACAGTGCCGCTGCAATATTCAGCAACAGTTCATTCAGCAGCCGAGCTGGCGAAAGCGGGGCTTCGCCAACCGGGTCGTACACCAGAATGCCGATGGGGCCGGAGCGGTATTTCTCCTCCCAGCGCTGCATTTGTTCTTCTGTTCGGTCTGTGCCGCTCACATCCTCGCCCGGGAAAAAGTAGAATCCGGGCGCCGAAAGATTGTCTTTCAACGCTGCAAGAACGGCGTCCTCATTCGGGATGGTGCTGATGCCGATCTCACCAAGCCCTAACACCATGTGCGACACCGCACCCCAGACAAACAGCACCAGACCGCCTGCCACACCAGCCAGCAGAATCCGCTTTGCCATGTTGGCCTCCATGCAGCCTTGTTTTTCTGTGGAAAAATGGACCGTGGAGCTGGCGAAGTCTATCATCAACGTGCCTTCCTGCGGGAAGCACATTCGCCCTGCAGAATCGGCGCAGTCCTCCGTTCTTCGACCGGAGCTCTCCAGCCGAGACATGGCGTAATGGAAGGCAGCAGCAGGGTCCGGACTGCTGGGCCGAGGTGGGTTGCCGGAATGGTTTTTGTTTTATGCCGGGCCGCAGTAGGCGAGCGCGGCGTGAGCGAGGATGGCAGCGAGTTTTTCGACGGAGTCGAGCTCGACCCACTCTTCGGCGGCATGCGCCCCGCCGCCGGTCGGGCCCATGACCACGGTTTCGATGCCGGCTGCGGCCAACAAGGCAGCATCCATCCAAGGGCCCTGACCGCACACGCCGGGGCGCCGTCCGAGCACCGCCGCAGCAGCGGTTTCGACAGCACGCACCACTGCGGCCTTGCGCGACACTTCGAACGGCTCGCGCACGAGCAGCGTGCGCATGCGCGCGCGGAAACTCGTATCGCGAGCACGTAGCCGCGTCAGGATGGCGCTGATTTCACGCCGCACCTGGGCGACGGTTTCGCCCGGGATGGTGCGACGTTCGATCTTCACGGTGCTGCGTGCCGCATAGGTGCTCAGGCCAGTGCCGCCGGCAAGCAGCGCTGCATGCAACGAAGGCGGTCCCACAAGCGGATGTGGTCGGCGTCGGCGCAACTGCTGTTCCAGCTTTTCGATCTCGGCCAGAAACCGGCCCATGCGCAGATTGGCGTCCACGCCGAGATCGAACCGGCTGCCGTGGGCAGCGCGCCCGAGCGTTTCGACTTCCAGCCAGACGAAGCCTTTGTGCGCGAGACAGAGTTTCAAGTGCGTCGGCTCGGTGACGATGGCAGCGTCGGGACGGTAGTGCCGCAGCAGGTCGGCGGTGCCGATGCTGGCGTATTCCTCGTCGGCCACGGCAGCAATCAACAGGTCGCCAGCAAGTTTCACACCGGCATCGCGCAGCGCTCTGGCCGCAGCCAGGCAGGCGGCCAGGCTGCCTTTCATGTCGTAGCTGCCGCGTCCGTAGATACGGCCGTGGCGCACCCGGGCGGAGAAAGGTTCGGCCATGCCTTCGACGCCGACGGTATCCACATGCGCGTTCAGCATCAGCGACCGTCCACCGCCTGCCCCGCGGAAGATACCGACAACACTGGCGCGGCCCGGGGCCGGTTCGTGCAGGTGAACCTGTGCACCGAGTGCCCGAAGACGCGCCGCGAGGAAACGGGCGATTTCCGCTTCGCCCGGCGCACCCGGCACCAAAGAAGGATTCACTGAGTTGATCCGAATCAATCGTGCCAGCGTTTCTTGCAAATAGCGACGGTCAACCCGAAGTATCGTGGACACAGCATCCCTCTCGGTTCGTTCGTCGCTGCGTTTGCGCACGGCCATTGTTGCTGGGTTCGGAGAATTTTCGCCCGGCAAATTCACGAGCACTCTTGCATCCCGTCAGCCGAACCCAGACCGGGCAGCACCGAGCGTACTGGGCAAACCGGCGGCCCGGGGCCGGCCGGTCTCTATTCTAGACCGTGCACACAGTGCATGGTTGCACAGAACCGCATCTACGGAAGGTACGCAGGACAAACACAAACTCTACGCGCAGCCATCGGGAAAGTACCCGCTGTGCACCAGGATCATCCTGTGTGCGCAGCGGACTCTGCCGGAGACCTCAGATGGTCAGCTAGACCGGTTTGCAGCGGGAGCGGTGTCGGGAGTCGCCATCCGCAATGCGCTCACAGCAGCGAACAAAGTTGCGCGGTTCTTCACCCGGAATCGCGAAAAGATATTGCTCACGTGGAATTTCACGGTTCGCTCGGTGATGCCCAAAAGGCGAGCAATTTCGCTGTTGGAATATCGCCGGAGCAAGAGTCGCAGCACCTGGTCTTCCCGCGCCGTGAGCGAGCGCAGTGGTGCGACCTCATACAGCAGGTTGTTTTGTCGGACGTACTCGCCGAGCATTCGTCGTGGCAACCAAAGCTCTCCAGCGAGCACCGCAGCCAGGGCCTGCGGCAGCTCTTCGCGCCAGCGCCTGGCGTCCACGATACCCTCGACGCCGATCTCGAGCCATCGCAGATGTTCTTCCGGGTTTCGGTCTGCCAAGCAATCCAGCACCAAGAAGCGGCTGCCCGGGCATCGCAGACGCAAGCGGCGGATGACCGGGCGCGGCGTTTCGCTGGGGACACAGGAGTCCACCACAAACAGATGGCGCTGGTGCGGCCGAATCTCGTGGAGAAAATTGTCCTTCGGTGCTCGACACAGAATTTCATCCCGGCCGGTGTGCTTCCGCAGCGATTGCACAATGGCTTCCGCTGCGATCGGGTGCGAGCAGAGAACAGTCACCCCAAAGTCTGCAGTGGTACGCGCTGTCCACGGACATTTCCAGATCATCATCCTGCCCGTTGAGTGCACTCAACCTGTTGCTACCGACCGTCCAGCGAAGATGCCTTGATAATTCGCCATCTCTTCGCTGTACACACTCGGTAAAACGAGTGCAGCAATCCTGAACGCGGGAAACCGACCTGAACAGTTGACGGCAATTGTCAACTGCAAACAATATTAACCAAGTTTGCATAGGGCGTCAAGGACGCTCTAGAAGGAAAGACAGAAAGGAGGACCGATTTGAAACCGTTGCACAAGCGCACGGCGGTGCGACTGGGGCTCGGTCTTGTCCTGTTGCTTCTGGGAACGGGGGTTTTCCTGAGCAACCGGACGACAGCGCAATCCGGATCGGGCAACAGCAACCCGCCGCCGTACGACTTCAGTGACAGCTTCTATTTGGAAAACGGGGTCAACCCGTTCTCCCTTCGCGAACGGGCGTGCAATTCTGATCGCGACCCTACGCATGCGGTGTTCGATCCCCCGGCCCCCTCGCCAGATCGGAACACGTGTCGCATCCTGCAAACCACCGGCGGCTTTGACGCCAGCGGCAACCTGATCTACTACAGCGTCATGGCGCCGGTGTTTCCAGAGGACTTCACCAACGACGACGCCGGCCGCCGGGCTCGCGAGATCGCCAATGCCTTCCGGGCGTTTCTCTTCCCTCGCGACCCGGACCACGACGGCATTGTTGTTCTGAGTCCGGCGCTTGCGAATCGTCGCCAGGATAACGTGTTCGACACGCGAAACGGGTACTTCTCGAACAACCCGCTGGGCCTCTGGATCTTGGCCTTTGTCGTCTATACGCCGAAGGCCTTCACGCCAGAGGGCCAGAAAATCCTGGCACCGATCGCGGCCACGAATGGCCTGGACCTAGACGGCACTCCTATCCTCACGTCTGCCTCCCTGATCGACGATCTCGCTCAGAAAGGGATCGTCGAAATCCGCACACGCCCACTCAACGGCAGCCAGGGCTTCCCCTGGGTGCTTTGACCGGTCATCCCTGATCCCCGGTCCGGGGCGATCGCAAAGGATGAACCAGGCGCCGACGTGTTCCTGGAAGATGTAGTGAAGCCGGATGGGACCCCACTGATCCCGGTCATCCGTGAAAACTTCAACTGTTTGCAGGAAACCGGCGACTTCTGTTCCCGGTCAGGTAGGAACTAACTCCCGCAGCACACAACGAAAGGCCACCCCGGCTTTCGGGCCGGGGTGTCCTGTGTATCGCCCCGCGGCACCTTCTGCGGAAACCTCGCACACAAGGGAAGCAAGCAGACAACACGACGGGAACAACAAGTGCAGATAACCGATGATAACCAACAAGGTCGGTTGCCAGCCGAGTGCAATCTGGAGGCGCGGGTGGGATTCGAACCCACGAATGGAGGTTTTGCAGACCTCTCCCTTAAGCCTCTTGGGTACCGCGCCTGACTCGATTCAGTATAGCAAATCCCGTCCCCAGACAAACGAGTGGTCAGCAGCAGCCGGGCGCACTTCGCTCCGAGGCTGCCACTCGGTCGTGGTGATTCGTGATTAATAACGAATAGAGAACAGACCGACTTCGGGCGTCTACTTCCCCTTACAGTAACAGGGGATTTGTGCTGGAACCGAGGCTTCCTGTGTGCTCAGGAGGGTAGAAATGCATGCACGTTGGGTGCAACGTCTGCTGGAAACCAACAAAGAATTGCTTTTGATTTTCTCGATTATCGCCTCAGCCGGGATCATCAACTTTTTCGTTGCCGGCCAAAGGCTAGTGCTGACGTTCTACAATCTGCCCACGTTGTTTGCCGCGTTTTACTTCGGACGCAAGCGTGCTGTGCAGACAGCGGTCGCTTCGATTCTGATTGTCGGCTGGCTGAACCTGATGAATCCCGAGGCGCTAGCCGCAGGGCAGACATTCGATCTGGACCGGCTGCTGAGCTGGAGCGATCTGAGTATCTGGACCGGCTTTCTGCTGATTTTCGCCTACGCTACCGGCACCCTGTATGAACACCGCGAACGAACCATCGCAGAGCTGCGCGAGGCTTACCACGGTTTATTGCAGATTTTGAGTCAATTCATCTCCAAAGACAAATACACATACAGCCATTCCTACCGAGTCTCCTTCTATGCCACGCAAATTGCGCGGCAGATGGGGCTGTCCCAAGAACGCATCGAAGACATTCGAGCGGCGGCACTGCTGCACGACATCGGCAAGCTGGAGCTGAGCCGTGAAGTGCTCTACAAAGCGGCCCGACTGACCGAAGAAGAGATTGCCGAGCTTCGCACCCATGTGGACAAAGGCGTTCAGATGCTCAGCCCGGTGGGTGGGACATTGAAGCGGGTGCTGCCCATCATCCTGGCGCACCACGAGAAGTACGATGGCAACGGCTACCAAAAGAGGAAGGCCGAGGAAATTCCTCTGGAAGCTCGAATCCTCAGCGTGGCCGACGTTTACGATGCCCTCATCAGCGACCGCCCCTATCGGAAAGGGATGTCCCCTCTCGAGGCGCGCGACGATATCGTCAAGAGGGCGGGAACGGATTTCGATCCGCGCGTCGTGAATGCATTCGAAGCCGCCTTCCGCGGCAGATTGCTGGAAGTTCCCGAGGCCCTCGTCTACGAAGGCTAACCTAGCGGATGCGAATGCTGAGCGGCATCTGCGCCTGCACACCTTCAGTCACCTGAAGGATGCGGCGCATGCGGCTGGCCAGGTCGGTGCG
Organism: Acidobacteriota bacterium; assembly: GCA_037442425.1. Classification (GTDB taxonomy): domain Bacteria; phylum Acidobacteriota; class Terriglobia; order Acidiferrales; family UBA7541; genus DSGC01. The sequence goes on from JBBIQG010000007.1 coordinate 10,547, forward strand.
TGCCGTGAGCTGCTCCAGCACCGCGGGGCCTTCCAGCAGGGTCTGGAACAACGTCTTCGGCCGGGGATAGCGCACCACGCGCAGCCGCGCGTCCGCCGGGAGGTGGGCCAACTCGCGGGCCAGCGCGAAGGCGCGGTCGTAGCCGCCGAGCTCATCCACCAATCCGAGTTCTTTGGCCTGAGCGCCGGTCCAGACGCGTCCCCTGGCGATGCGCTCGACTGCAGCCACTTCCATCTTCCGCCCTTGCGCCACACCGGCCAAGAAGTTGTCATAGATGTCGCGCATCAGTCGTTCGATGATCTGCCGCTGCTGCGGGGTGAAGTTCTGTTGTTCGTAGAGCAGGGTGGCGTTTTCGCTCAACGCAACGAAGTCGGTGCTCAGGCCGAGCAGGCGGAACAGGCCCGAGATGTTCATCTTGCCGTAGACGACGCCAATCGAAGCGGTCAGCGTGGTCGGCTCGGCCACAATCTTATCGGCAGACATGGAAATCCAGTAGCCACCCGAGCCGGCTACATCGGACATCGAGACGACCACCGGCTTGCCCTTTTCGCGGCACTGGGCGACTTCGCGCCGAATGATTTCGCTGGCCACCGCCGAACCACCGCCGGAATCGACACGAAAGACAACGGCGCGGACCGAGTCATCATCGCAGGCCTGGCGCAGGTCGCGGGCCACCGAGTTCGAGCCCATTACCCAACCCGTGAACGGGTCGTAGTCGGAATCGCCTACGACAATCAGTCCGGTGGCGTGCACGACGGCTACGGTGTACTGGCCATCGTCGCGTAAGTGCTTGACGTACTGCTTCAGCTCGACCGGCTCCCAGGTGCCGACCTTTTCTTCGAAGTATTCCTGGACTTCATCCCAGTACGCGGTGCGGTCCACGAGTTTCTTTTCCAGAGCTGCACCGGAAAGATGCGGTCCCTGCTCGACCAGGGTGCGAAATTCTGCCATCGTCATCCCGCGCGCCTGCGCGACTTCCTGAAGATACTGCTCGTAGATACTGCGCACGAGCGATTCGCTCATTTCACGATGCGCAGGCGTGTATTTTTTTTCGACGAATTGGTTTTGTGCGGTTTTGTACTCGGCGATATGGTAGAGGTCCGGATAGATGCCCAGTTTGTCCAGCGTTCCACGGAAGAAGAGGGATTCGGTCATCATGCCCAGGATGGCCAGCGGAGCCGTGGGCACCGACCAGACCTGTTCGCAACCGGTGGCCAAGTAGTAGGCCTGGTTGGAGGCGGCATCCATGTTCAGGAAACAGACCGAGGGTTTGCCGCTCTCCCGGAATTCGAGCAATTTACGCCGGAGCTCCTGGGTGCGCGCCCAGCCGGCGCCAACCGACTCGATGTTCAGCACCAGTCCGCGGATGCGCACATCGGTTTTGGCCGCTTCCAGGGCATCGAGCAACTGATACTGCACCAGCGCGCCCGGCATACCCAACTCGCCGAAGATTCCCGAGGGCTTCTGGTCTTCGATGGTACCGCGGATGTGCAGCACCAGGACCGCATGGCTGGGCAGCCGGCCAGCGAAAAACACTCCAGCTACCACCACCATCAGAATGATGGCCAGCACCACAATGGCTATCTTGGAACGCCGCGACATTGTCTTGCTCCTCCTTTCTCCCTGGGCGTGGAATCCTGCGTGGGCTGCGTGCCGCGCTATCCTATCAAAGCCGCAGACCCGGTGCAGGGGCAATCCCTACCTGCCCCTACGAACTGCGGCCACCCTTTCTTTCACGGAACCACCCCGGGGCACTGTTCAGTCCGCGGCAGGCACCTGCGCTTCACGCAAGAAGCGGGCGGCATCTTCGGGCGGGGTCGGGTTGATGTAGAAACCGCTGCCCCATTCGAAGCCAGCCACCTTGGTCAGCTTGGGCATGAACTCGATGTGCCAGTGGTAGTGCTCGTTCGATTCTTCGCCGATGGGCGAGGTGTGCAGGATGTAGTTGTACGGCGGCCGTTCCAGCACGATGTCCACGCGAACCAGGACGTCTTTCAGCAGCCGTGCCAGGCTGTGGTAGAGCGGGCTCTGCGCATTTTCGAACGCCGAAAGGTGCTGTTTCGGCAAAATCCAAGTCTCGAAGGGGAAGCGCGGGGCATAGGGCGCCAGAGCCACGAAGTGGTCGTTTTCCACGATGACCCGGGTGCCGTCACTCAGTTCCTGACGCACCATATCGCAGAAGATGCATCGCTCTTTGTCCTGGTAGTAGCGGTGCGCGCTGCTGACTTCTTCCCGCACCTGTCGGGGCACGATGGGCAGCGCGATCAGTTGCGAGTGGGTGTGTTCGAGCGAGGCGCCGGCAGCTTCCCCGTGGTTTTTGAAGATCAGGATGTAGCGGAAACGCTTGTCGTTCTTCAGGTCGAGCATGCGGTCGCGGTAGGCCCAAAGGACTTCTTCCATCTGCCGCACACTCAACTGGGCCAGCGTGAGCTGGTGATTTGTCGTTTCGATGATCACTTCGTGGGCACCGATGCCGTTCATGCGGTCAAACAACCCTTCCCCGGAGCGTTCGAGTTCGCCTTCGATGCCCAGCGCGGGAAACTTGTTCGGCACCACTCGCACCGTCCAGCCGGGTGTGTTGGGTGCGGCACCATTGTTGCGTCCATAGGCCAGCACTTCCGGTGGCGTTTTCGACTCGTTGCCTTCGCAGAAAGGGCAAAAGCCGGTGCCGCGAATCTGCACCGACTGTCCGGCGAAATCGTTCGGCCGCTTGGCCCGCTCGGTGGCGATAATCACCCACCGGCCCACAATCGGGTCTTTGCGCAACTCAGGCAAGGGGACGTTCCTCCCGGGAGGCTGTGTCTGAAGTCACTGCTGGGTTGTGTGGTGATTGCTCCCTTCCACTTTCTTATTTTACCGAACTGCACACCGCCGACCAACCTGCCTGTCGGCAGCGTTTCCAGGCGGGCACCGGTCGAGTTACCCGAACGCGCCTTTGTGCAGGCGCACCCGCGGCCGCTGTCCGGGGCGGTTTTCGATGGCCAACACGTCGAACCGCCACGGGACGTCGCGCAACCTGCGCTCGGCGAGGTAGCGCTGTGCGATGCGGCGCAGCACACGACGCTTCTCCTGGGTCACGGCGTCTTCGGGCTTGGGTGCGTCTGCGGAATCCACTGTGCGGGTTTTCACCTCGATGAAAACCAGTGTCGGCCCGTCATAGCCGATCAGGTCAATCTCTCCGTGGACGCCAGCGGCCGTGTAGTTTCGCGCGACCAGGATGTATCCATGGCGGCGCAGATACCAATACGCATAGGTCTCGCCGCGGATGCCCGTGCGCCGCGCGCTCAGCCGAGCCGTTTCGAGACCATCCCGCGCGCCTTCCCCAGCCAGTCCGCGCCGGGCGCCCCAATCCACCAGCGCAAAAACGATCCGAGCGAGCATCGCGGCAGCTCTCCTAAACCTCCGCGTACGTTCTTCGCAAGCTGCTGCAGGCTGTAACATGCCGCAGCACAGACCGCAGCCTGCGCGGAACAGTCTTCGCCACCGTGCGACGGACGGTTACAGATTCCGTTCGAGTTCCGAAATACACGCCTCAACGGTATCCAGAGCGAAGTCGGCCTGTTCGGTATCGACCACGAGCGGCGGACACAGCCGCAGGCTGCTTTCCCCGGCTCCGAGAAGCAACAAGCCTTTGCGGAACGCCATGTTTACGATTTCATCGCGCAGGTCTTGCGCCGGCTCTTTTGTTTTCTGGTCGCGCACCAGTTCGATGCCCACCATCAGCCCGCGGCCGCGAATGTCGCCGACGATACGGTGCCGCTGCGGCCAGTCAGCCAGCCGGGTGAAGATGTGGTCACCGACGCGGCGCGCGTTTTCGATCAGGCCACCTTCGAGCAACGCAAACGTAGCCAGGGCCGCCGCCAAACAGACCGGGTTGCCCCCGAAGGTCGAAGCATGAGCGCCAGGCGGCCAGCGCATCAGCTCGGCCCGGGCGACGATGGCTCCGAGCGGCATTCCCGAAGCAATGCCCTTGGCCACGCAGAGAATATCAGGCTCGATGCCCGCATGCTCGCAGGCCCACCAGCGTCCGGTGCGTCCCATGCCGGATTGCACTTCGTCCACCACCAGCAGAATGCCGTGTTTGCGGCAGAGGCGTTGCAACTCCTGCAGGAATTCGACGGGCGCGGGCACATAGCCACCTTCGCCCTGGATGGGCTCGATGAACACTGCCGCGATGTCTTCCGGGTCGGCCAGCTTTTTGAAAATCTCCCGCTCCAGCACCCGCGCGCACTCGACGCCGCAGGACTTCGGCTCCAGATTGTACGGGCAACGGTAGCAATAGGGATAGGGCAAGTGAATCACGCCGGGCAACAAAGGTCCGAAACCCTTCCGCTGTACCGATTTGCTGGCCGTCAGCGAAAGCGATCCCATGGTCCGACCGTGGAAGCAGCCGAGAAACGCCACCAGCTTGTCGCGCCGCGTGGCATGCCGGGCCAGTTTGATTGCGGCCTCTACGGCTTCGGTGCCAGAATTCGTGTAGAACACCCGCTTCGGCTCGGCTCCCGGTGTCACCGAGGCCAGTTTCTGGGCGAACTCCACCATATGGGCGTAATAGAAATCCGTGCCGGACATGTGGATCAGCTCAGCGGCCTGCTTTTGAATGGCCTGGACCACCCGGGGATGACAGTGGCCCGTCGCCACGACTGCAATGCCGGCAGCGAAGTCCAGGAACACGTTGCCGTCCACGTCTTCCACCATCGCGCCGTAGCCTCTGGAAGCGACCAACGGATACGCGCGCGTGTAGGAAGGAGAAATCACCTGGTCATCGAGCTGCATGATCTTCTGGGCCTTCGGCCCGGGCAGGTCGGTTTTCAGGTGGGGAAATTTGATCTCGGCCATGGTCTCCTCCTCGGAAATGGTGTGGAGATGTGCTTCTCTGGCTGCCTCGCCGCCGCATTGGCGCGCGGCTGCAGCCCTGACCCGAAGAGGAGCAAACTTAATCGACACCGAACAGATTGGGACGGTCGTGAGCAGGCAACGTGTGTTTCGGGAGCGAAAGGGTCAAGCGAGTTTTCACTTGCGTTTCCAACGGACACCACCGTCTCGGGTGTCTTCCAGGATGATACCACGCTCGGCAAGCTGAGCGCGGATTTCGTCGGCGCGCTGGAAGTCACGCCTTCTGCGGGCAGCCTGGCGTTCAGCCACCAGGGCTTCGATTTCGGCGTCGCTGAGATCTGCCGCAGCGGCTGCGAAGCCAAGCGCACGCATCTTGGCTGCGTCGTCGTCGGTGAGCACGGCAAAGATGGCATCGAATTTTTCCAGAAACGCAAGCACGGCTGGGACATCCGGCTGGCCGAGCTCGCCGTGGTCGGCAGCGGTGTTCAGCTCACGCACCAGGTCGAAGGTCGCAGCCAGGGCGACGGCGGTGTTCAGGTCGTCGGCCAGAGCCTTTTCGAAAGCTGCTTCCGCCTGCCGCACGCGCTCGCGGATTCGCTCGTGGCTTCCTGGCGGGAACTTTTCGGTCTTGAGACGCACGACGAAGTTACGCAGCCGCTCGACGGAGCTGGCCGCCTGCTGCAAACCGTCGAAGGTGAAATTGAACTGCCGCCGGTAGGGCACCGAAGCGAGCAAGTAGCGGATGGCCGAAGGCCGGTGCCCGCGCGCCAGCAGGTCGCGCAGCGTGAAGAAATTGCCGAGCGATTTCGACATCTTCTCGCCTTCGACAATCAGATGCTCGGCGTGCAGCCAGTAGCGGACGAACGGCTTGCCGGTGGCCGCTTCCGACTGCGCAATTTCGTTTTCGTGATGCGGGAAGACCAGGTCGATTCCTCCGGTGTGGATGTCCAGGGTTTCGCCCAGATACTTCATGGCCATCGCCGAACACTCGATGTGCCAGCCCGGACGTCCCGGGCCGATGCGAGTCTCCCAGAAATGTTCGCCCGGCTTGGGCGCTTTCCAGAGGGCAAAATCGCGCGGGTCGTCTTTTTCGTAGCGATCCACTTCGACCCGCGCACCCGCCTGCACGCCAGAAAGGTCGATCTTGGAAAGTTTGCCATATTCAGGAAACTTGGTGATGCGATAGTAGATCGAGCCGTCGCTTCGGTAGGTGTACGTTTTCTCCGTCAGCCGTTCGATCAACGCGACCATCTCTTCGATATGGTCGGTGGCGCGCACCAGATGCTCCGGCATTTCGATATTCAGCGCGCGCATGTCTTCCAGAAACGCCTGCGCGTATTTTTCGGTGTACTCGCGGATCGAGATGCCGCGCTCGGCGGCGTTCTGGATGATGCGGTCGTCCACGTCGGTCAGGTTCATCACCTGCCGGAGGCGATAGCCGCGCAGGCGCAGGTACCGCCGCAGGATGTCCTGAAAAACGAATGTGCGGTAGTTGCCGATGTGGGCGTAGTCGTAAACGGTCGGGCCGCAGGTGTAGATGCGCACTTCTCCCGGGTGGAGCGGCTCGAAGGGCTCGAGCCGGCCCGTCAGCGTGTTGTGAAACCGAATCGGCTCTATCGAGTTTTCCCTCATGGCCGGCGCGCCATTCTAGCCGACGTTCCTGCTCACCGCAAAATCCCGCGGGCCATGCGATGTAACCCTCGCGGCACAAGCGGGCGGCTGTGCTTTACAGACGCATTGCGCTGTGCTAGTTTGACAGCGTCCGCAAGCGCCAGCGGATGGGTTTTTGCGAAGGCTCGCCGGGCATTCCCCTGCCGTGCGGGCGATTCCCTTCCGAACTGTTTTTGTCGACGGTCACTTCCCCAGGTAAAAACACGGCGCTCTCCGTATAATTCGGCGTAGCCGTTCTGTTGCACGGCGGCGCGCACAGGAGCATTCAGGAGAGCAAAGGGGCGACCTTGCTGAAACTTCGGAAAGTGGATTTGCTGGGCTTCAAATCCTTTTGTGAGCGCACCACGCTGACCTTCAGCGGCAACGGCGTAACCTGCATCGTGGGCCCGAACGGCTGCGGAAAATCGAACATTGTGGACGCCATCAGTTGGGTGCTCGGTGAGCAGAGCCACAAATCGCTCCGCGCCGAGCGAATGGCCGACTGCATCTTCAACGGCACACAGAAACGTCCGCCGATGGGCCTAGCCGAAGTTTCCCTGACCCTGGTGGATCCCGAACTGGCGGCGGCCGCAGAAAAGGTTCTGGCCGCGGCAGACGCGGAAGCAGCTGACACCGCCGGAGAAGCTCCTGGGGCGGACTCCGACGCGACGCCATCCGCACCGGACGCCGCAAAACGCAAGGGACCGGTTCGTCACCACCTGCACTTGAAACCAGGAGAACTGGTCATCGGGCGGCGCCTGTACCGCTCCGGACAGAGCGAATACCTGATCAACGGCCGCGTGGCGCGTCTGCGCGATATCCAGGAGCTTTTCATGGGCGTCGGGCTGGGTCCGAACTCTTACGCCATCATCGAACAGGGCCGCATCGGGCAGATTCTCAGCTCCAAGCCGCTCGAACGGCGCGCCATCATCGAAGAAGCTGCCGGCGTCACCAAATACAAGACCAAGCGCCGGCTGGCCGAAGCCAAGCTGGAATCTTCCAAGTTGAACCTGGCGCGAGTGAACGACATCTTGGTGGAGGTAGAAAAGCAACTGGCTTCGCTGCGACGGCAAGCGTCGAAAGCACGCCGTTACGCCGAGCTGCGCGAGCAGATGCGCACGCTGCTTCGCCGGGTGCTGGCGGGCAAGGCGGGCGAGCTCGAAGCCGAAGCCACGCGCATCGAGCAACGGCTGGGCGAAATCGCCGCTCAAGAAGCGGAATCCGCCGCGCGGCTGCAGCAGTTGGAAGCGGAGCATGAACGGCTCGCGGCCCGCAGCTATGCCCTGGAAGGAGAAATCCGTCACAACCAGAATCAGCTCGGCCAGACCGCACTCGAGCTCGACCGCGCGGAAAACCGTATCGGCTTCAACCGGGAACGGAGGGCGGAGCTCGCGGCACGCAATGAACAATTGGCTGTGGCAGTCGAGAAGAATGCCGCGGAACAAGCGCAGCTCGATGCAGCGCTGGCTGAGCACGCCGAAGCGCTCGCTGCTCTCCACGCTGAACACAGCCGGCTGCACGAAGCGCTCCACCGGCAGACCACGGAAGGGGCCGCCCTCGCGGAGGAGGAGCGCGCCATCACAGCACGCCTCGCCGAGCTTCGTCGCGCTGCCGATACACTGGCCGACAGTCTTGCCCGGCTTCACGCCGAATGCGCCCAGGCCGAGCAAACTCTGGCGCACTGCGCCGAAGACCTCGCTCGTCGGCAGGCATCGCTGACCGTGTTGGCCGAGCAGGTGCAGCAGGGCCGGATGCGTGAAGCCGAAGCGCGCACAGCTTACGACGGCGCCGAGGCGGAAGCGCGTCGTCTGACCGATGCGGTCGCGGAGCTCCGCGCGCGGCTGGCTGAGCTTCGCCGTCAACAGGCCGAAACCAGCGAGCGCTTCGACCGGCTCCGGGAAGAGCTGGCCGATGCCCGCGCGCGTCGCGCTTCACTGCAGCAGATTCTCGACGAGCACACCTACTCAGCCAGCGCAGTTCAGAAACTATTTGCGGCCAACGGCGAAGGTTCCGCCCGCGGGTTCCGAGCCATCGGCGTGCTGGCCGACTATGCGGAAGTCGAGGAGCCGTACGAAGCAGCCATCGAACAGTTTCTGCGCGAAGAGCTGGAATACGTGGTCGTGGAAACCTACGACCACGCCCGCGCCGGCATTGCCCTGCTCCGCGACGAAGTGGGCGGCCGCGCCAGCTTCTTCGTGGACTCGTTGCGACAGTTCTTCGGGCGGCCGGAAGAGCCTGCGACGACGCTGACGGCCCTGCCCGGTGTGATCGCGCGCCTGGACCGACTGATTCATTTCCGTGACCCACTGGGCCCGGCCGCCAAACGCTTCCTGCCGCGACTGCACTCCGCATACCTGGTCGAAAATGCTGCCGTTGCGGAACGGCTGGCTACCGAACATGCCGACTGCCAGTTTCTGACTCCAGACGGCACCTGCTACCAGGGCCGCATCGTCACCGGCGGCCGTGTTTCCGAAGCTGGCCCGCTGGCGACCAAGCGTCAGCTCCGCACACTCGAGCTGCGCATTGCGGCGCTCGAGCAGCAAGCAGCCTCCTCGCAGGCCTCTCTCGCTACGCTCAGCCACCAACTTCGCTCGGCCGAACAGGAACTGGCCGAGTACACCGCGCATCAGATGGAAGCGGAAAAGGCGCTGGTCGCCGCCCGTCACGCCTGGCAACAGGCGCATGCCGAATGCGAACGTAGCGAGGCACAACTGGCGGACGCCCGCACGGAACTCGTCCAATTGCAGGAGATCGGAGTCCAGGCCCGTGCCCGCGCCGCGCAGGCAGCGGCCGAGCGCGACCGCGCTGCTGCTGAGCGGGCAGCCGTCGAAGCAGAAGCTGCGCACGCCGCGGAACGTCTGGCCCAACTTCGCGCGACTCTGCAAACCCACCAAGAAGACACGGCAACCCAACGCGCTGCGCTGGCTGCGCTGGCCGAACGGCTCGCGGCGGCCGAAGCCCGTCACGCACAGCTCATCGCCGAACGCGAACAGGTGCGCCAGCAGCATGCGGCATGGACCGAACAGCGCACCGCCCTGGCCACCGAACTGGCGGAACTGGAAGCCGCCACACAGCAGCAACAACTTCGCCAGCAAGCGCTCGCTGCTGAAAAAAGGCGGCTGGAAGAGCGCCGGTCAGCGCTGGAAACGGAATGGGAGCAGACGCGCGTCCGACTCGTCGAGCTGGAAGATGCGCTTCGGCAGCTCCGACAGCAACTCGGCGACCTGCGCGAACAGCGCGGTGCGCAGGAAATCGAACGCGCCCGCATTCAGGCCGAGCGCGAACACCTGCGCACGACGTGCCTGGAAGAGCTGCACCTGCATCCGGAAGACCTCTTGGCGCAGGAACCCGAGCGGCTGGCCGGCGAAGAGCTGGCGGCCGCGGAAGCCAGCTATCGCGACCTCCGCACCCGCGTCGAGTCCATCGGGCCGATCAACATGATGGCGCTCGAGGAATACAACGAATGCGAACAGCGCTACCAATTCCTGACCCGCGAGCGGGATGATCTGGTGAAATCGATCCAGGACACGCAGCAAACCATCCGCGAGCTCGACGAAGTCTCGCGACAGAAGTTCGAGCAGGCCTTCCGCACCATCAACGAACACTTCGCACAAGCCTTTGCGACGCTGTTCGGCGGTGGCACCGGCGAGATGCGGCTGGCCGAACCGGACAGCGCGGGTGAGTGCGGGATCGACATCGTGGCCCAGCCGCCGGGCAAGCGTCTGCAGAACGTGCTGCTGCTCTCCGGCGGCGAGAAAGCGCTGACGGCGCTGGCCTTGCTCATTGCCATTTTCCGCTACCAGCCCTCGCCGTTCTGCATTCTCGATGAAGTGGACGCGCCGCTCGACGAAGCCAACGTCGGCCGCTTCACTCGGCTGATTGCGGAGATGAGCGACAAGACGCAGTTCATCATCGTCACCCACAACCGCCGCACCATGGAGATGGCGCCGGTGCTCTACGGCGTCACCATGCAAGAGCCCGGCGTGAGCAAGCTCGTTTCGGTTCGCTGGGAGCAGCCGCAGTCCTGCGAGCCTGCGACGATGCAGGCGGCAGCTTCTTCGGCGGCCTGAGTGCATCCGCGTGCTCGACGGCGCTGCACGACGGAGCGGCATCACTGGTCCGCAGCGCTGCAAGATGTTTCGCAGCTTCCACAGTTTCGTTTTTCTTCCCCGTTGACATCCCGGCACACTGCGCTAGAATACGCCGCGTTTTTCGAGGGCTTGCTGTGGTGGCATCTCCAGCCATGTACCCAACTGTGTGGCAAACGGATCTGCCGGGTGTGCGGCTTCGTTCGCGCGGGAAGGTGCGGGACATCTACGAGCTGGGTGACCGGCTGTTGATTGTCACCACCGACCGTATCTCTGCGTTCGACGTCGTGCTGCCCACGCCCATCCCGGACAAGGGCCGCGTGCTCACGCAGTTGTCGCTGTTCTGGTTCGAGCGGCTGCGCGATCTGGTCCCCAACCATGTGATTTCAGCGACGGAGTTTCCAGCCGAACTGGCGGAAGTCGCTCCCTGGCTCGCCGGCCGCACCATGCTGGTGCATCGCGCCGATCCGCTGCCGATCGAATGTGTGGTGCGGGGCTATCTGGCGGGCTCGGGCTGGAAGGACTACCAAAGGACCGGGGCCGTGTGCGGCATTCCGCTGCCCGCCGGCTTGCGTGAATCCGAACAGTTGCCCGAGCCGATTTTCACGCCGGCCACCAAGGCCACCACTGGACACGACGAAAATATCAGCTTCGAAGAAGCCGCCGCGCGCATCGGGCGTCCGCTGGCCGAGCGCGTCCGCGAACTGAGTCTGGAAATCTACCGTCGCGCCAGCGCCTACGCGCGCGAACGCGGCATCATCATCGCCGACACGAAATTCGAGTTCGGCCTGCTGCGGGGCGAACTGATCTGGATCGACGAAGCCCTGACGCCAGATTCATCCCGGTTCTGGCCTGCCGATGGCTACGTCCCCGGCCGCCCGCAGCCTTCGTTCGACAAGCAGTTTGTGCGCGATTACCTCGAACACATCGGCTGGAACAAGCAGCCGCCGGCGCCAGAACTCCCCGCGGAGGTCGTCACCGGAACCCGCGACCGCTACCGGGAGGCCTTCCGCCGGCTCACCGGACGCGAACTGAGCTGACACAAACCACAAAGTTTCACAAGGGGCCGGCAATCAGCATCCTGTAGCAGCGGAGTATGCGACCGTGAAAGATCAACTGGAAGCCCTGATCGGTCAGATGGTCGAAAAAGGCATTCTGTTCGAAGAGGCCGTGGAAGAATTCGAAAAAAAATTCATCAAGCACGTGCTGGAACGGACCAACGGGAACCAGTCCCGTGCTGCCCGCGAACTGGGCATTCACCGCAACACACTGAGCCGCAAAATCGAGCTTTACAAAATTGACCGGCGTGTTCGGCGCCGCGCCTCCTGAACACTCCTGCAAAAACAAAAGGCCCCGAAACGGTCGGGGCCGCAAGGGATGTGAATTGTCCGAGTGCGTTACCGACCGGGTCGCTTGCCGCGCTTGGCTGGCTGACCCCGCTCGGCTGGGATGTCTTCCGGATTCACCTTGCACTCCTGGAAGTGCAACCGGAAGGGCTCAGGCTGATAGCCTGCCAGCGTGCCGGAGAAGCGGAAGTAATCGTCTTTGGACAACCGCGCGGCTTCGGGCTGGCCGACCACGCGGATTTCGAGGTTTGCCTCGGTAGCCGCTTCAAGGTCGCTCTGCATGGCTTCGGCTTCGAGCAGCGGAGAGGTGTAGGCACGGATCACCACTGAATCGTTCCCCGGGCCGACCTCGATCGCTTTGGCGACGATCAAGGGGAACTCCAACCCGCAGGTGGCCAGAAAGAGCTTGCGTGCCGACTCGCCGCCGGCCCGCAGGTCAGCGATGACGTTGCTGCTCTGCGCGCGAATCTGCTCCAGTTCCCCCGCGCTCGGGATGTGATAGTCCGGAGGACGTTCCCCGCCCCCGCCGGCCAGCGCAAGCAGTTCGTTCATCTGCTGATCGAGCAGTTCCGGGCACCCGGTACGCTGATAAAGCAACAACTGATTGCGGAGATAGCTGCGGAGCTGAGCTTCGTTGGGTGGTTTCAGTGCGATGGAGCGCGCCAACTCCCAGAACCCATCCATGTACTGCGGCGGTTGCTGCTGCAGGTAGGCCAGGCTCAAGCGGTAGTGATTGAGTGCGTCGTTCGGATCGAGTTGCAGGGCCGCGCGCAGAAAGGGGATGGCCTCGGCATAATTTTTCAGATGCAACTCAGCCATGCCCGCCACCGTGTTCATCAGGATGCGCAGGCCGCGCCGCTGCTGCTCGTACTGCTCGGGGGTCATCTGCTCGGGCCGCGACCACTGTTCGATCACCTCCAACCCCTGGCGCGCGGCCTGGCCGGCGCGACGCACAGCCTCGTCGCTGGTGAGCTGCTGGCTGCTGTACGCCAGGTAGAAGGCCTGTGCCCGCGCCACCAGGGCTTCTAGTCGCGACGCAAACTCCAAATTCCCCGTGGCCAGCACCCGGTCGGCGTATTCAATGGTCTTCACGTGATTCTGGAGCTGGCTGTAGGTTAGATAGTAGAGCCGGTTGATGTAGGGCAGCAGGGTGGATTGCGGAAACTTGTTGACAAAATCGTCCAGCAGTTGCAGCCGTCGCCGGGCATCCTGCTCGCCCACTGCGGCTGTGTAGGCATCGTATTCGGCGCGGGTGTAGGTGGGCTGCTGCTGCTGCTGTTGCGCCGGGACATCACTCAGTAACCCCAGGCCTAAAAGCACCAGCACCAGAATTGCTGAACCCGCTGCCAACCGCTTTTGCATCCTGTTCCTCCTGCCGCTGCAGAATCGGTGTTTCGGAAAACCGGCAGTGCACCTCGAGGCACTGCCACCGCTCAGGGCCGCGCAATTATAGGGAATGGGATTCCACCATGCAAGGGCGATTCCCAGCTCTTGCCGCCTGGTTGTAGCCATCGTCGCTCCATTCCGCCGAGGCTCAAATGATAGGATGTAGGATTGTGGAGAAAGGTCGCTCTGCAGGAGATACCGCTATGGAAACTTCGACTCCGCTCGCCGGACAGGTGGCACTGGTTACGGGAGCCAGCCGCGGCATTGGGCTGGCGATTGCCCGGCGACTGGGCCAGATGGGAGCTCGGCTGGCCCTGTGTGCCCGCACCCGCGACCGGCTGGAGCGGGCCGCCGATTCGCTCCGCCAGCAAGGTTTCCCGGTCCTGGCGGTTGTGGCCGATGTGGCCAACGCAGCCAGCGTCGCCGCACTGGTCGAACAAACCCGCCGGACGCTCGGAGAAATCGACATCTTGGTGAACAACGCCGGCATCGGCACGTTCGGGCCGGTGCAGGAAATCACCGAAGCGGACTGGGATGCCGTGCTGGATACGAATCTGAAGGGCGTCTTCCTGTGCACGCGAGCGGTCGCGCCGCAAATGATCCGCCGCCGGCACGGTCACGTGATCAACATCAGCTCACTGGCTGGCAAGAACGCCTTTGCCGGCGGCAGCGCCTACTGTGCTTCCAAGTGGGGCCTGATGGGGCTGAGCTACTGCATGGCGGAGGACCTGCGCGGCTACGGCATCCGCGTCAGCGTGATCTGTCCGGGGACGGTGCACACGGAGTTCTCACCCCATGCGGGCAAAGATCCCCAAAAGATGCTCCAGCCGGAAGACGTGGCCCACGCCGTGGCCATGTTGCTCACTCAGGCGCCACAAAGCTTCATCAGCGAAGTGCTGATTCGGCCCACGCAGAAGCCTTGAGAGCAACCTTCAGCCTCATCGGGACCATTCCCAGAACCAGGAGCGAGGAACATGGAGAAACCCGCAGAAACTGCTTTTCCCGTGCACGAGCTGATTCGTCGGCGGTGGAGTCCAGTTGGCTTCGATTCCCGACCGATCTCTGTGCAAACGCTGTTTACGCTGCTCGAAGCGGCCCGTTGGGCACCTTCTTCGTTCAACGATCAGCCGTGGGCGTTTCTGGTGGCCACGAAGGAAAACGAAGCAGAGTTCCGACGCATGCTCGACTGCCTGACTCCGGGCAATCAGCTCTGGGCACAGCATGCCGGTGCCCTGTTGATCAGTTTGGCTCGGATGCATTTCGCGCACAACGGTCAGCCGAATCGCCACGCAATGCACGACGTCGGTCTGGCGACCGAAAACCTGGCTCTGCAGGCGGTGGCACTGGGCCTGCAAGTGCATGCGATGGCCGGTATCGACGTAGAAAAAATCCGCTCGAGCTACCACGTGCCCGAGGGCTGGGAGCCGGTGGCGGGCATCGCCGTCGGCTACCCATCGGCCGAGTTGGCTCATCTGCCGGAAAAGTTGCAGCAGCGGCAGCTGCGTTCGCGCAGCCGGCGTGCGCTGAGCGAATTCGTTTTCACCGGCCGTTTCGGCGAGCCTCTGCCGTAGACGACCTGCCCGAGGCGCGAACAGCTCATATTCGCGGCAGAACGATGCCCTGCTGGGCCTGGTATTTGCCCTTCTTGTCTCGGTAGGAGACTTCGCAGGGCTCGTCGGACTCGAAGAAGACGACCTGGCAGAGCCCTTCGTTGGCGTAGATTTTGGCCGGGAGCGGCGTGGTGTTGCTGATTTCCAGCGTGACGTAGCCTTCCCATTCCGGCTCGAAGGGAGTGACATTCACGATGATGCCGCAGCGCGCATAGGTGGATTTGCCGACGCAGATCGTGAGCACGTTACGCGGGATGCGGAAATATTCGACCGAACGGCCAAGCGCGAATGAGTTCGGCGGAATGATGCAGACATCGGATTTCAGCTCGACGAACGAGCGTGGATCAAAATGTTTCGGGTCGACGATCGTCGAATTCACGTTCGTGAAAATACGGAATTCATCGGCCACGCGCATGTCGTAGCCGTACGAGGACAGGCCGTAGCTGATCACGCCATCGCGCACCTGGCGGTCTTCGAACGGCTCGATCATTCTGTGCTCGAGCGCCATCCGGCGGATCCAGCGGTCGGATTTGACGGTCATGCGGGCCTCCTGAGGAAACGGAAACTTGAAAAATCTGTAGTGGCGATGAATCGCTGGCTGTGACCACCAATGTCATCGGTCGCAACTGGCTGCCGCAGCACCAACCACCCCTACACAAGCCCAAATCTCTTGCCCAAATGACGGCGCATCTTAGTACGGGGCAAGCGGCTTGACAACCTGCAACTCGTTGTCTAGCATGGGCTTCCCTTTCCGCCAGAGAAGATACCCTCGCCGCTGCGAGGCAGCCGGAGGTTGGCTTGATCAAGCTCGACATCATCAACGCCGTCGTCCAACGCACCGGTATCACGCGCACGAAAGCCGAGCAGGCGGTCGAAACCGTCTTTGAAGCCATGAAACAAGCGCTGGGCCGCGGGCAGCGCATCGAGCTGCGACGCTTTGGCGTCTTCAGCGTCAAGCCGCGCAAGACGGGCATCGGCCGCAACCCGAAAACCGGACAGGAAGTCGCCATCCCTCCGGGAAAAGCGGTCCGCTTCAAACCCGGCAAGGAATTGCAGTCCCTCTAGCCAGCGCGGGCACTGCAGCACGTGATCCGGCGTTGCGAGAAACTTCTCGCGCCGGTGCACGTCCAAATTTGTATGAGCCACGCGGGTCCACCGTTGTCCACTGCCGCGGAGCCTTCTGCACCGTTCGTCTCCGCAAAACAGGGTGCCCGAGCGCACCGTGCGCTGTGGATCGCAGCCGGCCTGTTTCTGCTCACACTGTTCTCGACGCTGGCGGTGGGCGCGCAGTTTGCGCTGAGCTACGCACAGAACCGCGCGGACATCCCGCTGTTCGTCGAAACCTACACGAACATCTGGCAAGAGCCGGCCCTGTTGTGGCTCGGAATGCCCTTCGCCTTCACCCTGCTCGGGATCCTGCTCGCCCACGAGCTCGGCCATTATTTTGCCTGCCGATACTACGGCATCGCCGCCAGCTATCCGTACTTCATTCCTGCGCCGACCATCATCGGAACGTTCGGCGCGTTCATTCGCATCCGCTCGCCACTGGTGAACCGCACGGCGCTGTTCGACGTGGGGCTGGCCGGACCGGTCGTAGGATTTCTGTTTGCCGTCCCAGCGTTGGCTCTGGCCATCGCCCACTCGAAAGTCGTACCCGGGGCTGCAGAAACTGCTCCGGTGGTGTTCGGTACGCCGCTACTGGAAGTCTTGCTGGCGGCGCTGCTACGGCCCGGTGTCGCCGTGAGCGACCTGCTGTTGCACCCAGTCGGACGCGCGGCGTGGGTCGGACTGTTCGCCACCGCGCTAAATCTGCTGCCCATCGGCCAGCTCGATGGCGGACACATCGTTTACGCACTGAATCGCCATCGCCACCGACGCATCTCGCTGGCCTGCCTGCTGGCGCTGCTGGTGCTGGGTATCGGGTTCTGGCCGGGTTGGTTGGCCTGGGCCGTGCTGCTGCTTCTGCTCGGTTACCGGCATCCGGCTTTGCTGGACGACGACGTCCCGCTGGGTCGCCGTCGGCACCTGTGGGCCTTGCTCGCACTCGCGATTTTTCTGCTCTGCTTCGTGCCGGTTCCATTCGCCGTGCGCTGGTTCTGATGCGAAGCTTCAGAGCAAGCTCTGCGGGTCCACGTCCACCAGGACAGCGCTCTCGGGAATCTGGCGCTGCGCGCAGAACTCCAGACCCGCCGCCAACACGGCGCCGAGTCGCGCACGCCGAGACGACTTCAGCAGGAACTGAAAGCGGTACTCCCGCCGCAGCCGTGCCAGCGGCGCTGCTGCCGGTCCGAGCACTTTCAGCTCCGGAGCCGACTGCGCACGGAAGAATTCGCCGAGCAGGCGCGCGTAACGAAGGGCATGCTCGAGTTTGCGGTCGCGCACGATGACATTGGCCAGTGCGGTGAACGGCGGATAGTGCAGCATGCGCCGGAAGTGCGCTTCTTTCTCGAAGTACCCTTCGTAGTCCTGACGCGCAGCGAACTGGATGGCGTAGTGCTCGGGATAGTACGTCTGCACCAGGACGCGGCCGGGGAGCGGGCCCCGCCCGGCCCGTCCCGCGACCTGGGTGAGCAACTGGAAGGTGCGTTCGGCAGCGCGAAAATCGGGCAAGCCCAGGGCAATGTCGGCAGAGATGACCCCGACCAGCGTCACACGCTGGAAGTCGTGTCCTTTGGCCAGCATCTGTGTGCCGACCAGGATGTCTGTTTCTCCGGCAGCGAAGGCGCCGAGCACACGCTGGTACGCACGACGGCTGCGCACGGCATCACGGTCCAGGCGGGCGACGCGGGCTTTCGGAAACAGGGCGAGGAGCCGTTCTTCGATCTGCTCGGCACCCTCCCCCACGAAGTAGATGTATTCGGAACCGCACTTCGGACACTGTCGTACGACGCGCTCGGCCCAACCGCAGTAGTGGCAGAGCAACCGGTCCCGTCGCTTGTGGTAGGTAAGCGCGATGCTGCAGTTGCGACACTGCATGGCCGCGCCACAGCTCCGGCAGAGCAGAAACCGGGCATAGCCACGGCGATTCAGCAGCAGCAGCACTTGCGTGCCGGCCCCCAGTTGCTCCTGAATGGCGTGGCGGAGCGGTTCGGAGAGTGGGTCGGCGCGGTGCGTGCGCTGAAATTCCTGGCGCATGTCCACGATTTCCACGGTGGCCAGCGGCCGATTTTCTACCCGCGTGGCCATGCGCAGCAGCCGGTATTTACCGCTCCGGGCGTGTTGGTAGCTTTCCAGCGCCGGCGTGGCCGAGCCGAGCAGCACGACGGCGCCTTCCAGTTTGCCCCGCATCACCGCGGTGTCGCGGCCGTGATAGCGTGGAGTTTCTTCCTGCTTGTAGGCCGCTTCGTGTTCTTCATCCACGATGATCAATCCCAGGGACTCGAGCGGGGCAAAAACGGCCGAGCGTGTGCCGACCACCACCCGGGCTTCGCCCCGGCGGACCCGCCACCACTGCTGCGCGCGTTCGGCATCCGGCAGCGCACTGTGCAGCACCGCCACAGCGTCGCCGAACGTGGCGCGACACAAGCGGCCAACGCGCAGCGTCAGAGCGATCTCCGGCACCAGCAACAGTGCGCTCCGGCTGCGCGCGAGCGCTTCGGCCACTGCACGCAGATAGACTTCCGTTTTGCCGCTGCCGGTCACGCCGTGCAGTAGGCCGACGACGAATTCTCCTGCAGCCAGCCAGTCCCGGACTTGCTCGAGGCAGTGTTGCTGCTCTGCATTCAGCACGCTGACGGGCGCCGCAAAATCGGTTTCCAGAGGGTCGCCTTCCACGGCCAGCGGCTCCTGCCAGCTTCGCAGCCGGCCCTGGCGCTCCAAACGTGCGACGACAGCACGGGAGACACGGGCCCGCTCGAGCAATTGCGGCAGCGGCAGCGGGCCATAGGTGACCGCCAACGCCCGATGGATGCGCTCTTCGACAGCACTGGCCGGTATGGCTGCATCGTTCCAGGACAGAATTTTCTGCATACGCTGCGGGCGCCGCTCGGTCACTTCATCTGCAGCCAAGCATCCCCGGCGCAACAAACGCTCAGCAGCCGCCAGGCTATTCCCGAGCCGACGCAACTTGCGTTCCGGCAGCGGCTTCGCGCTGTGCTCGAACCGCTCGAGCAAAGCCAGCTCCTCTGCCTGCGCAGCACTGCGATGGAGCTGTGCGGCGAGCTCGGTTCGATAGCGCCGCCCTTCCGCCGTAAGGGTGAACTGCCGCTGGCGGCGCAGTTCGACTTCGGGCGGGAGCATGGCGCGAAAAACTTCGCCGACGGGCGCCAGATAGTAGTCGGCCATCCAACGGCCCAGGGCGAGCAGCGGCGCGGAAAGCGCTGGCTCGGCGTCGAGTGTTTCTGTGATGGCACGGAGTTTTTCCGTTTGCGGAGCACCAGCCGCGCGGCCCAGTACCAGACCAACCATCGTACGGTTGCGAAACGGCACCAGCACGCGAGAGCCCGGCGCAGGCGCCGGCTCGAGCTCCGGCGGAACGGTATAGGTGAATGTCCGGCGCAGCGGAACCGGCAGGGCGACTTCCAGATAGGCTTCGGCCATGGTGCACCGCAGGCGGGAAGAGCATAGCAGAGCGCCGGCGCAACGGCTTCAACGACGCTGGCGCGGACGGGGTGGCGGCGGCTTCAGCCCCAGCGCGGCCATCACCTGTTTCAGGTCGCTCCAGACTTCCACCTTGGCGGAGGGATTGCGAAGCAGATAGGCCGGATGATAGGTAGCCAGCAGACGTGCGCCGCGATAGTCATACCACTGGCCTCGGATCCGCGAAATGGAAGCTTTGAAGCCGAGCAATGTCTGTGCGGCGACTGCGCCCAGGCAGACAATCACACGAGGGCGAATCACGGCAAGCTGACGCAGCAGGAACGGAGCGCAGGTGGCTATTTCATCGTGTTCGGGCGTGCGGTTTTCCGGCGGGCGGCATTTGACGACATTGCAGATGTAGACGTCGCTGCGGCGCAGCCCCATCGCTTCGATCATCTGCGTGAGCAACTGTCCGGCACGGCCGACGAACGGCTCACCCTGCTGATCTTCTTCGTGGCCCGGACCTTCCCCGACGAACACCAGTTCGGCGCGGGGATTGCCGGTGCCGAAGACTATCTTCGTACGGGAGCGGTGCAAGCGGCAGCGGGTGCAGTCGCCGATGTCCGCACGGATGCGCTCCAGCGAATCCTCGGGAACGGATTCGACAACATCGAACAGCGAAGGGGCTGCCGCCACCGGCACAGGCACCGAAACAGGCCGGGGGCCGGGCTCGGGCTGGTGGATTTCTGCCGACATGGCCGCTGGTGTCCTGGGGAGGGCTGGGCGCGCACGGTCGCGGTAGAAGGGTCCCAGACCGAGCTCATCGTAGTAGCGGAGCCAGGCTTCCAAGCGGCTGTGAGGAGTATGGGCCACGGCGACGTTGGCTCAGCGCGACAGGTGGCGCAGACGAACGACTTCGTCGAGCACGCGGTCGGCGACTTCTCGTTTGGTCATGCGTGGCAACTCGACCGGCGCAGCACCCCGCACAAACAGGGTGACTACGTTCGTATCCACATCGAAGCCGGCGTCGGCGCGGGTCACATCGTTGGCGACGACCAGGTCCAACCCTTTCGCTTCCAGCTTGGCCTGGGCATTTTCGACCAGGTGATCGGTTTCTGCTGCAAAGCCGACCAGGATGCGGTTGCCGCGGTCACGGGCCAACTCGGCCAGAATATCCGGCGTGGGCTCCAGCGCAACCGTTAGGCTGCCGGAGGTGCGCTTGATCTTCGTCGTCTGCGGCTCTGCCGGGCGGAAATCCGCCACAGCAGCGGCCATGATGACGACCGACGCCGCACGGGCCTGCTCGAGCACCGCGCGACGCATTTCTTCGGTGGTGCGCACCGGGAGGAACTCAGCGTTCTGGGGCGGCAACAGGTGGGTCGGGCCGCTGATCAGAATCACTCGGGCACCGCGACGGAGCGCGGCTTCCGCCAGCGCGAAACCCATCTTGCCCGAGGAACGATTGGTGAGCACGCGCACCGGATCGAGGTCTTCGCAGGTGGGGCCGGCGGTGACCAGCACGGTTTCGCCGACCAGGTCGCGTTTCAAACCCAGCACCTGGCGCACTGCGTCCAGGATAGCCTCGATCCCGGCCAATCGCCCCGGGCCGCTCATGCCGCAGGCCAGGTAGCCTTCTTCCGGTGCGACGACGTGAACCCCCCGGGCACGGAGCGTGGCCACGTTATGCTGCGTGGCCGGATGCTCCCACATGTTCACATTCATGGCGGGCGCGACGATGACCGGCGCACGCGTGGCCAGATAGAGCGTGGTGAGAAAATCGTCGGCGACGCCCTGGGCCATGCGTGCCAGCACATCCGCCGTGGCGGGTGCCACGAGCAACAGGTCGATGCGCTGGGCGACGGCGATGTGTTCGATGGCCGATTCGATGTTGGCCGGCCCGCGATCCTCCTCGGCGAACATTTCGGTGATCACGCGCTGTCCGGTGAGCGCCGCAAAGGTGAGCGGGGTGATGAATTCGCGGGCAGCGCGGGTCATCACGACCTGCACGTCAAGACCTTCCTGCTGCAGGCGACGAACCAGTTCCGCCGCCTTGTAGGCGGCCACTCCGCCCGTCACTCCGAGTGCGATGCGCATGGTGCTTCCGGGTCGCGGCGCCGGCGAGACGCATCCGTTCGCCTAGTCTTCTTCTTCTTCCTTTTCGGGCAACTCGTATTCGAGCAACCCGCGAGAAAGTTCTTCCATGGCTACCCGCGTGGGCTTCAAAGAACGCGGATTCGAAAGCAACGAAGGCGCGCCGGTTTGCAACTGGCGAGCACGCTTGGCGGCAATGTGCACAAAGGCGAATTTGTTGGTAGGGGTCTGATTCTGTACCGTCATGGCGATGCCGACCTCCGATTCAACGTTCGAACGATTGCAAAATCTGCTGCGCGCGGGCCTGCCGACGCGCACGGCGACAGCGCACAGCTGCAGCGATAGCCTGGATTTCGCGGCCGGCGCGCTCCAGGTTGTCGTTGATCACCAGAAAATCATATTCCGAAAAACACTGCATTTCCTGCCGGGCGCGTTCCAGCCGGCGAGCGATTTCCTCTTCGCTGTCCAGGCCGCGATCGCGCAGCCGCTTTTCCAGTTCCTGGCGCGAAGGGGGCAGAATGAAGATCGCCACCGCTTCGGGCAATTTCTGTTTCACCTGGCGAGCGCCCTGGACGTCGATTTCGAGCACCAGGTCTTTCTGCTGCGCGCGGGCCAGTTCCAGCATGCGCTTCGGGGTGCCGTATCGGTGTCGGCCGAAGACGCGCGCGTATTCGAGGAATTCATCGCGCTCGACCATGCGCGCGAATTCCTCTTCCGAAAGGAAATTGTACCACGTTCCGTCCTCCTCGCCAGGACGAGGCGGGCGGGTCGTGCAGGAAATGGAAAGCATGGTGTCCGGAACTTCCAGCAGCTTGCGCACCAGAGTGGATTTGCCCGAGCCGGAAGGGCCGGAGACGATGAAGACGAGCGGCGGTTCGCTGGAGGTCATATTATTCGATGTTCTGCACCTGTTCGCGCAGCTTTTCAATCTGGGATTTGATTTCCAGGGCCAGTTCGGTGATGGCCAGCCCGGACGGTTCGATGCCCGGGGTTTTCGCCAGCAGCGTGTTGGTTTCGCGTTGCATTTCCTGCAGCAAGAAATCGAGTTTTTTGCCGACATCGTCCGCCTGCTCGAGCAGGTGTTCGAACTGGCGCAGGTGCGAGCGGAGCCGGACCAGTTCTTCGGCAATATCGGAGCGCTCGGCGAGCAGTGCGGTTTCCTGAACGACGCGGGCCGGGTCGAGCGGAACCCCGGCAAGCAGCTCATGCAAACGTTCCGTCAGGCGCTGGGCGTAGGCCGGGCGGAGCTCGGCGGCCAGCGGCTCGATGCGAGCAACACAAGAGGCAATCTGCTCCAGCCGCCGGCGCATCTCTTCGGCCAGAACACGGCCTTCGGCGGCGCGCATCTCATCGAGCCGGGCCAGGGCTTCATCGAGACAGGAGAGCACCGGCGCGGCGAGCGACTCGAGGGCATCGGATGCCGACAAGCTGGCGGCACTGATCACGCCGGGCAAACGCAGGACTTCGCCCAGTGCCGGCTCCGATGTCAGTTGGAAGCGTCGGCGAAGCTCTTCGGCGGCCTGGAGATAGGCGGCGGCGAGTTCAGCGTTGATGCGTACGGCAGGGGGGCCGGCGAGCTCGCATTGCAGCACCACTTCCACGTGGCCGCGGCGGAGCCGCTCGCGAATGCGCTGACGAATCACCGGCTCGAGCGCTTCAAAACCTTCCGACAGACGGACCTGGAGGTCTAGGAAGCGGTGGTTGACACTGCGTAGCCGCAACCGGATGGCACAGCCGTTCGATTCGGCGATCGCCTGCGCGAAACCGGTCATGGATTTCAAGCTGCGGCTCATTGGGGTTCGGAACGCGCGGCAATACCGGCAGCGTCGTCCGCGAACTGCAGTTCATAGAGGCGTGCGTAGGTGCCCCCACGGGCGAGCAGTTCGGCGTGCGTACCGGACTCCCGAATCGAGCCACCTTCGAGCACCAGGATGCGGTCAGCCCGGCGCACCGTCGAGAGCCGGTGAGCGATGACAAACACGGTGCGGCCGGCCATCAGCGTGGCCAGGGCCTGCTGCACCAGTCGTTCGGATTCGGCATCGAGCTCGGAGGTGGCTTCGTCGAGAATCAGAATCGGAGAATCCTTCAGCAGGGCACGGGCAATGGCCAAGCGCTGCCGCTGGCCCCCCGAAAGGCTCTGGCCGCGTTCGCCGAGCATGGTCTGATAACCCTGGGGGAGCCGCTGGATGAAGTCGTGGGCAAGCGCAGCTTTGGCCGCGGCGACGACGCGGGCTTCGGGCAAATCAGGGCGGCCGTAGCAGATGTTGTTCCACACGGTATCGTGGAAGAGGATTGTTTCCTGCGTGACAATGGCAATCTGGTCTCGAAGCGAACGCAAAGTCACCCCGCGCAGGTCGTGACCATCGATGCGCACGGCACCGCTGGTGGGGTCGTGAAAGCGCGGCAGCAGGTTCACCAGGGTGGTTTTCCCAGCACCGCTGAGGCCGACAATTGCGATGACTTCACCGGCGTGCACGGTCAGGTTGATGTGCTGGAGGATGGGCGGGCCGCCGTCGTAGGCAAAGCTGACGTCATCGAATTCGATCACGCGGGAGAAGGGCGGCAGCGGGCTCGCTCCTGGCTGTTCGATCACCTCTTCCGAAAGCTCGAGCAAGCGAAAGGCCTGGGTGGTGGCGCCGAGGCCCTGCTGGAACTGGTGGTAGATCATGCCCAGGCGCTTGACCGGCTCATAGACGCGGAACAGGGCGTAGGTGAAGGCGATCAGCACGCCCTTGGTCATCAGGCCGTAACGAATCTGGTCGCGTGCGTAGAGCACGACCAGAGCGACCACGACCGCACCGAGCAGCTGCATGACCGGTGCGGTCGCGGCATAGGCGCGGACCCAGCGCATGTTTTCGCGGAGCAGGCGCCGGGCCGTCTCGCGGAATTTGCGAATTTCGAACTGCTCCATGCCGAAGGCTTTGACCACGCGGTTTCCGCTGATGGTCTCCTGCAGGATTTTGCTCAGCTCGGCCAGCCGGCTCTGGCTGGAGTGCACCGACTGGCGGATGCGCTGACCCAGGCGACTGATCGGAGCCACGACCAGCGGAAGGAAAATCAACGAGCCGAGCGCCAGCTTCCAGTCCAGCAAAAACAGCACGGCGACGAGCACCACCAGCGTGAAACTCTGGCGAAAGAAATCCGCCAGCCATTC
Organism: Acidobacteriota bacterium; assembly: GCA_037442425.1. Lineage (GTDB taxonomy): Bacteria > Acidobacteriota > Terriglobia > Acidiferrales > UBA7541 > DSGC01. The sequence continues at coordinate 35,226 of JBBIQG010000007.1, forward strand.
GGACAAGGCGCTGCGCGCCCGTTCGATATCACTGATCGTCGCTGACATCAACCGACCGGTGGAATGCCGGGCGAAGAAACCAATCGGCTGGCAGATCAACTTGGCGTAGATGCGATTGCGCAGGTCGGTGACGGCTGCGTGGCCGACGTACTGGATGGAAAGATTGCCGACGAAATCGGCGACGCCTTTGACCAAAAAGAGCACAATCAACGAAATGGCAAACACCGTCCAGACGTGTTGAATGCCGGGCGGAAAAAAAGCATCGAGGTAAAGCGTCAGATTCCAGGGGCGCAGGGTGAGCAGGGGCAGGCGGGGATCGGTCGGCGTGGGTTCGAGTACGCGGTCCACCAGGGGAACAAACAGCAGGGCAATCGCACCATCGGCGATAGCCACCAGCACCATCAGCAAGATGCCGAGCACCAGCCGGCCTCGATAGGGCCAGACCCAGGCGAGCAGGCGCTTCAGTTCGGCAACAAAGGTCATCGGTTTGTTCGGCTGCAGGGTGCAGCGCGGCTTGTGAAAGCTAACGCTACGGTCGGGGCACCAAGATTGTCAAGCGGCAGACTTTTCGACATCGCGGTGAATGACCTTGACGGAGTAGTTTCGCTTCGCCAGGGCGCGGCCGATCGCTTCGGCCATGGTGACGGAACGATGGCGGCCGCCGGTACAACCGAAGGCCACCGTGAGATAACTTTTCCCTTCCCGGATGTAATGCGGAATCAAATAGAGGAGGAGCGATTCGATGCGTTGCAGGAATTCCCGGGTCTGCGGGAAGGAGCGGATATAGCGAACGACGCGGGGGTTGCGTCCGGAAAAACGACGCAGTCCAGGCACGAAATGGGGGTTGGGCAGGAAGCGAACATCGAAGATCAGGTCGGCATCGGCGGGCAGTCCGTGGCGGTAGCCAAAGCTGACCACGGAGACGAGCAGGGGGCGGCGGTCCGTGCTCTGCATGCGAGCGACGACGTACTGGCGCAATTCGTGAACGGTGAAACGCGAGGTGTCGATGACCAGGTCCGCCAGCTTGCGGATGGGAGCCATCAGGCGGCGCTCGCGCTGGATGGCTTCGCGCACGGTCAGGCCACGGGCGAGCGGATGCGGGCGACGAGTTTCGCTGAAGCGACGGAGCAACGCCTCATCGCTGGCCTCGATGAAAACCAGGCGGACATTGTACTGCCGGCGGAGCTGGCGGTAGAGGGCAGGCAGGCGCGCAATTGGTTCTCCTTCGCGCACATCCACGAGCAGGGCGGCACGTTCGATTTCCTGGCTGCCATAGAGGTGCAGCTCGGCGAAGTTGGGAATCAGGTCCACGGGCATATTGTCCACGCAGTAGAAGCCCAGGTCCTCGAAGGTACGCAGCACGGTGCTTTTGCCGGAGCCACTCAGGCCGGTCAGGATGACCAGTTGCGGGGCAGCGGCAGCAGAACGGCGCCTGGGCATTGCGGGCTTAGCCCCTGACCCGTCGCTGGTGGGTAGAGGGGATGCGCATATCTTCGCGGTACTTGGCCACCGTGCGGCGGGTCACGTGGATGCCTTCTTCAGCCAGCCGGCGGGCGATCTGTTCGTCGGTGAGCGGGTGGGCGGGGTCTTCCGCTTCGATCATTTTTCGGACACGGCGCTTCAGGGTGAGCAGCGAAAGCGTGCTGCCCTGCGGACCCTGGACGGCTTCGGTGAACAGCTCGCGCAGTTCGAACACGCCCTGCGGGGTGTGGGCGTACTTGTTGGCCACGGCGCGGCTGACCGTCGAGGGATGAACACCGACTTCTTCAGCGACTTCCTTGATCATCATCGGCTTCAGGTGATCGATGCCGTATTCGAGGAAGTCGCGCTGGCGGCGGATAATCGCTTGGCAGACGCGCTGGATCGTGTGCTTGCGCTGCTCGATATTTTTCAGCAACTGAACCGCGGCACTGAACCGTTCTTTGACGTAGTTGCGGACTTCGCGGTCGGCGGCGTTGCGGGCCAGCAGGCGCCGATAGTTGGGGCTGATGCGGAGCTGGGGCAGATCATCGTCGTTCATGAAGACTTGCCACTCGTCCCCCACCTTGCGGAAATAAACGTCCGGCTCGACCAGGCGGGGTTCGGTTTTGTTGTAGCGAAGTCCCGGGCGCGGATCGAGCTTGCGAATCAGTTCCACGGCGCATTTGACCGCTTCGATCGAACAGTTCAGTGTGCGGGCAATTTCCTTGAACTGATTCGACTGCACCAGCGAAAGGTGCTCAGAGACAATCTGCTGCGCCAGCGTGTTCTGCGGGTCGAGCGTTCGCAACTGGAGCAGCAGGCATTCGCGCAGGTCCCGGGCGCCCACCCCGAGCGGATCGAACTCCTGAAGCACGGTGAGCGCCTCTTCGACGTCTTCCATGGCGTATCCGCCCGACTGGGCGATCTCTTCCAGCGAGACAGTCAAATAGCCATCCTCGTTCAAGTTGCCGATGAGCAATTCCGCGATTTCGCGAACCCGGTCACTGCAGATGGTGACGCTGAGTTGCCAGTGCAGATGATCGGCCAGGCTCTGAGGCGAAGAAAGAAACTGTTCAAACGAAGGTTTTTCGATCTCTTCGCGTTCCCGATGATTGTTCGCTTCGCCGGAATCGAGGTACTGGGTGAAGAAAGAACTGATATCGAATTCGTCGAAGGGATTCACCGGCTCGTTTTCGGGCAGTTTTTCGCTTTCGGCTTGCAGAAAAGCCTCGTTGGCATAATCGTCGGCTGACAGCCCGTCTTCGGTGACCTCTTCCAGCACCGGATTGGCAATCATTTCCTGATTGATCATTTCGCGCAACTCTAGCCGGTTCAGCGCTAACACGCTGACCATCTGGACCAGACCGGGAGTCAACGTCTGCTTCTGTGTGAGTTTCAGATTCAGCTTGGGTTGCAGCCAGCTCATCGTTGGGCCCCGGACTAGTGGAGCGAAAAGTTTTCGCCCAAGTAGATGCGGCGAACCTCGGCATCCTGGCTGAGGGCGACAGGGGTGCCCGCGCGGAAAATTTTCCCCTGATTGATGATGTACGCACGATCCGTCACCCGGAGGGTTTCCCGGACATTGTGGTCGGTGACGAGCACGCCGATGCCGGAAGCGCGCAGCGCGCCGATCTGCTGCTGCAGGTCGGCCACGGTGAGCGGGTCGATGCCCGAAAACGGCTCATCGAGCAAGACAAAGGCCGGCTCGAGCGCAAGCGCACGCGCGATTTCGAGCCGGCGGCGCTCGCCGCCCGACAGGGTATAGGCTCGGTTGTAACGCACCGATTCCAATCCCATCTGCACGAGCAGTTCTTCTACGCAGTCGCGCCGCTGCTCCGGGGTGAGCGGTTGCGTCTCCAGGACGGCGAGCAGATTTTCTTCGACCGTCAGTTTCCGGAAAACCGAGGGCTCTTGGGGCAGGTAGCTGATGCCGCTGCGCGCACGGAGGTACATGGGGAGGTCGGTGAGGTCTTCGCCATCCAGCAGGACGCGGCCGGCATCGGGGCGCGCCAGCCCGACCAACATGTAGAACGTGGTCGTCTTGCCTGCCCCGTTCGGACCGAGCAACCCGACGACTTCGCCCTGTCCGATTTCCAGGCTGACATCCTCAACGACCTTCCGCCCTCGATACGATTTGCTCAGCTCAACGGCCTGGAGCTTCGCCATACGGGTTCAGCGCTCGACCCGGTAGCGGGTCAACGTGCGCGAACCTTCCTCCGATTTCACCAAAATCGTATCACTCGCTCGAAAGAAGGTCAATTCAGCGCCGGAAACAGAGTTGCCTAAGACGTCATGCAACATCGGTGTGCCGCCCCGCAGTACAAATTTTTCTTCGTTGGCGAAATATTCGGCGCGCTCAGCCGTGGCGCGGCGACGCCCCTGCTCGACGACCACGCCGCCGGAAGCCAAGGCTCGCAGAATCCGGCGCGTGCCGGCTTCCGCCGCCGTGTCCAGCTCGAGCTGCGGAGCGCGGAGGCGAATATCGGCAGATACGGCTTGCACCTCGCCTTGCAAGCGCAGTGTGCCCTCAGTGTTGCGGTACTCCAGCCAGCCGGCGGCCACTCGCCACAGCCGCGGCGGTGTGGCCGCCGCTTCCGCCACCGCGGCGCGAACTTCAGTCTCGGCCAGCAAGCGACCGGCAGTGCGATCGAATTCCATCCGCGCCGCTTCGATGACGGCTGTGCCCTGCCAGAGTCGCACGCCACCAGAGAAGACGGCGCGGCCGAGATCGCGACGCAGGTCGAGCCGCTCGGCCGCCACATGAGCCGGCGCAGTGGCCAAGCCCGGACCGGCACTGTCTTCGAGAAAGCTGGTGCGGACGGCACCTGCGGCCACCAGTTCTCTGCGTTGCAACCAGACGATGACCGAATCGGCAGTCGTGCGCAGGGCGCCTTCGCGCAAGAGGACGCTGCCGCGCAACTGCAGCGTGTTTTCCGCACGGACAAACCGTGCGCGCTCGGCCTGGGCGGTCAGTTCGCCTTCTCGGTAGCGGACATCGCCGGACTGTTCGAGCTCGCTCCAGTCACTTTCGGAAGAAAAGCGCAGCGTGAAGGTGCGCGAGCGACTGAGCTGTTCCGAGCCGCCGGCGGTGCGACGAAGCACAATATCGCCGTCCCCGCTCAGCTCGTGCAGGCGGTTGCCACGAGCAAACTGGGCTTGCAGAAGGTTGCCGCTCAATTGCAGGCGTTCACCGTCCGCAGACTGCCAGGTGAGCGCAGCCGCGGTTGCTGCAGCATCGCCGAGCTCCCTGTTGCCGCGGCTCCCGTGGGCCAGTTGCACACGGAGTTCGCTCGTGGTCAGTTCGAGCGCTTGCCCTTCTCGGCGGGACTGCCCGCGAACACGGCCGACGAACCGCAGTTCGCGGGGCAACGAATCCTGTGCAACGAATTCCGCGACGAGCTGCTCGGCCGCCAGCTCGTCGCGGCCGACCGCGTCTTCACTTTGGAGCTCGACACTGCCGTCGGCGACGAATCGTTCCAGTCCGCCGGCGGCAAGCAGCTCGACGGAAAATTGCCGAGCGCGCAGCAGACGCAACCCCGTCGGCATGCGCACGACGAACTGCGGTTGGTTGCGGGCACGGACGCGGCGGACACGAAAAGTGGAATCGAGCTCGAACAGCACAACACCCGCAGTGAACGCACGAGCGGCCTGACGCGCGTGCACAGGACCAGCGAGCCGCAGGGTATGGTCGTCGCGGCGGAACTCCAAACTGGTACCGGAAAGCTCCACCGGTGCTGTGCTCGTCAGCGAGGTCGGCCGAACATGCAACGACACCGCACGGTGCAGCCGGGCGACGCCTTCTCGCGAGTCATAGGAAATACCAACGGCGCGGCCCGTGCCTCCCGGGAAAGTGAACTCCACGGGTTGGTCCGTGCGCACGACGCCGGTGGCACTTTCGAAGGTGACCTGAGCCGTCTCGACGAGCACGGTGTTCTGCGTCGGGACGATTTCCGTCCAGTCGTCAGCGGGTGCAGAACCAGCGGGCGCAGCCGCCAGCGCAAGCTGTACCGCCCCGCCGCAGAGGATTCGCCCTGCTGCGGAGTCGTAGTCGCACTGGCGAGTGTGGATGCGATCAAAGCGATCGCCGCGGCGTCCGTAGAGCGTGATGCGGACGTCTTCGAGGCGGTTCAGGTTGTCCCGAGCGAATTCGGTCGTGCGGGACGCACGAACCGTGAACAGCTTGCGGCTGCCTTCCAGACGGGAGAAAGAAAACTCCGCGGCTTGCTGCCGCACCGTGGGCGGGGGCGCCGGCGGCACTTGGCGGCGTTGCTCGGCGGCGCGCCAGGCGCGGTAGCCGTAGACGCCGGCGACCGTTGCTGCTAGCAGCAACGCTGCCAGCGCCGACCAGCGCGCATACCGGGCCGCACGAGACCTGCGCATAAGCGTCCTTTCTTTCGATGCGCATTCTACGCCTGCGGCGGCCCGCTGCCGAGTCCTCAGTGAGTCGAAGCGGTTTCGATGAAAACCTGGTTGGCCAGACCCAAGTCGCGGGCTGCCGGCGTCAGGATGGTTTTCGGCCCGATGCAGATTTTCTGCTGACGGAGCAGCGCGGCGCGGACATCGGCTTCGCTGACGAAGTCGGCAATTTCTGTAGCGGGCTGCGGTTGGACCGGCGTGACCGAAACCGGCGGCGGGGCAGAAGCAACGGCACCCCGGCGGATGCCGCGCTCAGCAAAGACGCGTTCGACCATGCGGGCAATCAGTTCCCGCGAGACTGGTTCCGCAACCGCTGCAGGTGCGGTTGGGGCAGGTGGAGGCGGAGCGGGCGGCGTGGGTGCGGCCTGGGCAGCCGCTGCACCGGGATGGGCCACCAAACGAAACTCTGCCGGCACGGTGCGGTGTTCCACCGGCCGCGATTCCCAGGCAATTCGCTGGATATTCATCAGGTGTTGCGGACCGATGTTATCGGAAGTGATGTTGCCGCCGAGCGCGCCACAGCCCAGGGTCATGGCCGGAAACAGGTTCGTCGAATAGCCAATCGAGCCGTGCACCGCCGAGGTGTTCACGCAAACGCGAAAAGCCGGCACTGCCTGACCGAACTGACGCACGACGGTTTCGTCTTTCGAGTGGATGGCAATCGTGTGTCCCATGCCGCCGTGCTGAAGAATCCGCGTGCAAAGCTCAATGGCAGCCCCCAAGCCGGGCACGGAGTAAAAGGCCAACACCGGCGACAATTTTTCCAGCGAAAGCGGGTGTTCACGACCCACTTGCTCGGGACTGAGCGGAGCGATCAGCACGCGGGTGCCGGCAGGCACGTGCAGTCCGGCCAGTTCGGCAATGTGGGTGGCGGGCCGGCCGACAATCTTCGGGTTCGGTGTGTAGGCCGGTCGCTGAATGACCAGCTCGCCGACGCGCTGGGCTTCTTCCGGCGAAAGGAGATAGGCGCCCTGGCGACGGCATTCGGCCAGGGCCTGTTCGCGGATGACGTCTTCGACCACGATGGACTGCTCGGCCGAGCAAATCGTGCCGTAGTCGAAGGTTTTGCCGGCGAAGATGTCGGCAATCGCTTTGGGGAGATCGGCGGTGCGTTCAATGAACGCCGGCACGTTGCCCGGACCTACGCCGTAGGCAGGCTTGCCCGAGCTGTAGGCAGCGCGCACCAAACCCGCGCCACCGGTGGCCAGGATGACACCGACGTCCCGGTGACGCATCAGTTCCTGCGTGGCGGCCATGGTGGGATGCTCCAGACAGGCAATCAGGCCCTCCGGAGCCCCGACCCGCGCGGCCGCTTCCGCCATGATGCGCACCGCCTCGCCAATGCAGCGCACGGCGGCCGGGTGCGGACTGTGGACAATGGCGTTGCGGGCCTTCACAGCAATGAGCGTTTTGTAGATTGCAGTGGAGGTGGGATTCGTCGAAGGGATAATCGCCGCGACCACACCGACCGGAACCGCCACTTCCAGGATGCGCTTCTCACGATCTTCCCGCAGGATGCCGACCGTACGCAGCGGTCGAATGGCCTGGTGGACATCGAGCGATGCCAGACGATTTTTGATGATCTTGTCGGGGACGTTGCCGAAACCCGTTTCTTCGACGGCGAGCCGGGCCAACGGTTCGGCGGCGGTCGCAGCGGCCTCGGCGCAGGCGCGCACGACGGCGTCCACCTGTTCCTGGGTAAAAGCAGCGAAGTGGCGCTGCGCTGCGGCGGCGCGGGCCACCCGTTCGCGCGTTTGCTCGATGGAGCGCTGCTCGCGGTCGCTCACGCTCAACCGGCCTCAGTGGATGATCTGCACCGCACAGCGTGGCGGCTATTTTTTCGCACCGGATGGTGCCTGGCCGCCGCCGGGAAGGATTTTTTCGACCATTTCGTGCGGGCGCGGGATGACGTGCACGGCCACCAGTTCGCCGACGCGCCGCGCGGCGGCCGCACCGGCATCCGTGGCCGCTTTGACGGCGCCGACATCGCCGCGCACCATCACGGTGACGTAGCCCGCCCCGATGTATTCCTTGCCAATCAGAACGACATTGGCGGCCTTGACCATAGCGTCGGACGCTTCGATGGCACCGACCAGGCCGCGCGTCTCGATCATTCCCAGTGCTTCGTTGGCCATTCCTTCCTCAACCCTGAAGACGCAGACAGAGACTAGCACGCAGATTTGTACCACGCAAGAAGCCACCCCCAGCTTGTGGAAAAGCCTGAGGAGCGTCCAGACCCAAAGCACCGAGAACCGTCAGAACGAAATAAAGATGACCTGACAGAGCAGGAGCCGATGTGTTCGGCAGGCAGGAGCGTCCGACAGGGCTGTCGCCCCTGTGGGGAGACCGCAGTGGAGCGGTTCAGTGCGGCTCGGCAAAGACGTCTTCGGTCAGCTTGCCGAGGCCGGCGGCGGCGACGTTGTCGCGGGTGGTGTTTTTCACCATGTACATGGCTTCGTCGGCCAGGTGCAGCAGCTCGGATTTGGTTTCGGCGTCGCCCGGATAGGAAGCGACGCCGAAGCTGGCCGTGATGCGAACGTTGAGGCCCTCCTCGCGAAGCCAGGTCGTTTCGCGGATCATACGGTGCAGGCGGCGGGCGACGCTGCAGGCATTTTCTTTGGAAGTCTGCGGCAGCACCAGAACGAATTCATCGCCACCGTAGCGAAACGTGAAGTCCGCCAGGCGACACCGGGCCTTGAGCGCCTGACCGATTTCCGCCAGCAGCTTGCTGCCGGCCAGGTGGCCGTGGGTATCGTTGACGCGCTTGAAGTAGTCCAGGTCAATGAAGATCAAGGAAAACTCGTAGCCGTAGCGGCGCGAGCGGTAGATTTCCTGTTCCAGGATTTTGTGCAGGTGTCGGGAGTTGTACAGACCGGTGCAGTCGTCGGTGATGGTCAGCTCGTGGATGCGCTTGACGTGTCGCGCGTTTTCAATGGCGATGGCGGCGTAGTCCGCCAGTGCTTCCAGCAAGGCCAGGTCACGCTGCTCAAACCCATTCGGACCCACGCAGTTGACCAGCTCGATGACCCCTAGCGAATGGTCGCGAAAACGGACGGGCACGGCGACGATCGAGCGGGTTTCCATTCTCGTTTTTTCATCCACCTGGTTGAAGAAGCGCGTGTCTTTGCGAACGTCGGGGACGATAGCGGGCTGGCCGGTCTGCGCCACCCAGCCGGCAATCCCCTGGCCGATTTTGATGCGCACATCCTTCAGGGCCTGAGCCCCCTGGCCGGTGGCGATTTCAAAGTACAGCTCCTGACGCGCTTCATCGACGAGCAGCAGCGACCAGGTGTCCGGGCGGAGGAATTCGTTGATTTTCTGCATGATGGTCAGCAGAACCTGATCGAGCTCGAGCGAGCTGGTCAGAGCCTTGCCCAGTTCATGGAAGACGGCGACTTCGCTGGCCTCGCGGGGCTCAGCGTTGCGGTCAGGACCGGGGTTGCGGCGGCGTTCGATGCCGAGGAATTGTTTCGGTTGCTGCAAGATTCGCCTTTGTTCACTCGAGATTGCGTACTGCAGCCGATGCCGGATCGGCTTCCTGGAAATTATACGGAGGCCTTCTACCCATGAGCAACAGCGCGGGTGACGGCCTGTTTCGCATCAGTCGCCTCCCGAACCGGCGTTGACAGTGCCTGAGCGGCTGCCTATAGTCGCACTGCCGGCGCACCGCGGCGCGGAACGAGCCGGCTGCAACCCATGGCCAAGGGCTCGTTTGGCGAAACCCTGAAACGAGAACGCGAGATGCGCGGCGTCAGCCTGGATGAAATCGCGGCGGCCACGCGCATCAGCACACGCTTTCTGCACGCGCTCGAAAACGAACAGTGGGACAAGTTGCCTGGAGGCGTTTTCAACCGCGGATTCGTGCGTGCGGTGGCCCGCTACCTGGGTATGGACGAAGAAGCACTGATTGCCGAGTACGCACTGGCCGCCCACGATCAACCTCAGGTGGCCGTCTGGGCGGACAAAACTCCTGCGGCGAAATCAGGCCATCGCTGGTGGCTGGCGGCGCTGGCCATACTATTGCTCGCCGCAGTCGGGGCCGGCGGCTGGCGGCTTTGGCAACACTATGCTGACCGAATACGCGCCTGGTGGTCGCCACCGGCTCCACAGCCGGCGGCAGCGCCCGTGGAGCCGGCGGGCGAACCCCCCGCCGCAGCAGCCGGGGCGGTCGAACGGCTCGAGCTGAAAATCGAAGCCGGACGAGACACGACCGTCGCCGTGATGGCCGACGGGCAGAGCCTGTTCGAGGGATTGCTGCGCGCCGGTCAGGTGCAACGGTTCGAAGCGCGCGAGCAATTGCAGGTCACTGTGCACGACCCGACCGACGTGCTGCTCGAGCTGAACGGACAGATGCTGCCACCGCTCGGCCCGCCGGGGGCACCGGCCACGGCGACGTTGACCCGTGCAGACCTCAAACCCACCGGAGGTCCCCATTAGCAACGAGATCCGAACCGAGATCCTCAGCCGGCGCGCAACGCGAGAGCGCAAGCTGGCCGTGTGCAGCGGCACGGCCGGACTGCCACCTGCCGAACGAGCCGAACTGCTGACGGTGCTCGCCGCGGACACCGACCCGCTGGTAGCCGAGCGAGCGGCCCAGGCGCTGGTTACCGTTCCGGCGGAAGATTTCCTGGCAGCGCTCGCACGGGCCGATGCTGCACCGGAGCTGTTTCGCTATTGCGCCGACCAGCTCGGCGAGCAGACGGCCATCGCCGATGCACTGGCGCGAAATCCAGCAGCGCCGGCCGAAACGCTCTGCCGGGTCGCACGCGCGCTTTCCCCCGCGGCGGTCGAAGCGCTCCTCGAAGACCTGGACCGGCTGACACAGCATCCGGCATTGATCGTGGCGCTGAGACAGCGTCCAGGACTGACCGCGTCCCAGCGCGAGCTGCTCGAAGAGCTGCAGCGGGAAACGATGAGCGAAACGGAGCTGGCCGAGGCAGTCCGTGCCGCCGAAACCGACCCGGCGGCACGACAAACTCTGCTGCAGCGAATCGCGCGAATGACGGTCATCGAGCGGGTGCAACTGGCACTGAAGGGAAATCGCGAAGAGCGGCTGGCGCTGATCCGCGATCCCTGCAAAGTGGTCCAGCGCGCCGTGCTGCAGTCGCCCAAGCTCAGCGATGCGGAAGTCGAAAGCTACGCGGCCATGGCCAACGTCAGCGAAGATGTGCTGCGGCAGATTGCGCGGAACCGGAATTTCATGAAGAACTACGGGGTCGTGCGCAACCTGCTGAACAACGCGAAGACTCCGCTCGATATTTCTCTGCACCTGCTACCGCGGCTGAATCCACTCGATCTGCGCAGTCTGACGACGAACAAGAACATCCCGGAAACACTGCGTTCGATGGCCATGAAGCTGCACCGGCAACGCAGCGAAGCTCGCCTGCGGAGCTAGCCGGGCCCGCGACTCAGCGCGCCGGCAGCGAAGCGGCCACGCGGGCGGCCAGTTGACGCGCGCGGGCGAGAACCTGCTTCTCATCGAGCGTAAGCACACGGCCCTGATGGAACACTGGCTGGCCGGCGATCCACACGGCTTCCACGTCGCTCGCTTTCAGCGCATAGACGATCTGCGAATAGACGTCGAACATCGGCACGGCGTGTGGACGGTCGGTGCGGAGCAGGATCAGATCGGCCTGCTTGCCCGCTTCGAGCGAGCCGATCTCCGCTTCCCAGTGCAGCGCACGGGCGCCACCGAGGGTGGCCAGTTCGAGGGCTTGCCGCGCGGTGAGTGCTTGCGGGTCCAGGCGCGTGACCTTCTGGAGTTTGGCGGCCAGATCCATCTCCTCGAACAAATTCAGGTCATTGTTGCTGCCGGCCGGGCCATCGGTGCCCAGGCCCAGGCGCAGGCCAGCAGCGAGCATGTCCACGACCGGCGCGATGCCGCTGGCCAGCTTCATGTTGCTCGAGGGATTGTGCACACAGCTCGCGTCGCGCTGGCGGAGCAGAGCGATATCGGCGGCATCCACCCACACACAATGCGCGGCGACCAGGTCCGCACCGAGCAAACCGAGCCGGTTCAGATAGCCCACCGGAGAAAGGCCGTGTTCACGCTGTACGGTTTCCTGTTCGCGGCGAGTTTCCGCCAAGTGGATCAGAATCGGAGCGCGGTAGCGACGCGCGAGCGCAGCGGCGGCCCGCAGGGTGTCCGCGGAGTTGGTGTAGATGGCATGCGGAGCGACGGCAGCACGAATGCGCGGATGGCCCTGCCAGCGCTGCAGAAAAGCCTCCGTGTAGGCCAGGGCGTCGGCGGCGGTTTTGTGGTCGGGAGCGGGAAAGCCGATGATCGTCTGCCCGAGCACGGCGCGCAGGCCGGCCTGCTGGGCAGCTTGCGCCACCTGTTCTTCGAAGTAATACATGTCTACGAACGTGGTGGTGCCGCCGCGCAGCATCTCCAGCGCAGCCAGCCGGGTGCCCCACAGCACGAATTCTTCGTTCACGTGACGGGCTTCGGCCGGAAAGATGTAATTTTCCAACCAGTCCTGCAAGGCCCGGTCGTCGGCCAGTCCGCGGAGCAACGTCATCGGGGCGTGGGTGTGGGCGTTGATCAGACCGGGGAGTAACAGGCGGCCGCGGGCGTCCAGCCGACGTGCCGCCGAGTAGCGACGTTCCAGCTCGGCGCGCGGACCGAGCGCTGCGATGCGATCGCCGCGGATGGCGAGCGCACCGTCGGGGAAAACGCGGTGCTCGGCATCCATGGTGACGATCGTGGCGCCGACAATCACCAGGTCGGCACGTTCGTTGGGGGCACTCCGGCAACCGGTCCATGTGGCCGCAGCCACCAGCAGGGCCACGAGCCGCAGATGCGAATTCATTTGGAGCGCTGGGCGCATCATAGGAAAGAAGCGTCGAACGGTTCAGGGAACAGTTCGGCGAGACGGAAGGTTTTGGTATCGCCGCGCAGATTGGCGGCAATCACTTCGATATCGCCGCAGAACTCCCAGAGGAGCTGGCGACAGGCTCCACAGGGCGGCGTCAGGCGTTCGGTATCCGCGACGACGGCGATGGCTTCAAAACCGCGTTCGCCTTCGGAGAGGGCTTTGAGCAGGGCGACGCGCTCGGCACACACGGTCAACCCGTAGCTGGCGTTTTCCACGTTGCAACCGGTGAAGACACGTCCAGAGCGGGCGCGCAGCGCGGCACCGACACGAAAGTTCGAGTACGGTGCATGGGCATTTTCGCGTGCGGCGACAGCAGCGACAATCAGTTTTTCGTCAGCGGTCATGGCAAGTCCCGGGCAATGCGCGGAATGACGGCACGCAGCAGAGCTGCAAAGGCATCGCGAACGCGTTCGCCGGTGGCCAGGACTTCATCGTGGCTGATGGGTTGGTCGAGGATGCCGGCGGCCATGTTCGTGACGCAGGAAATGGCCAGCACGCGCAGGCCCATGTGGCGAGCGGCAATCACCTCCGGCACGGTGGACATGCCGACCAAATCCGCACCAATGCGTTCGAGAAAGCGAATCTCAGCGGGGGTTTCGTAGCTGGGCCCGGGCAGGGCCGCATAGACCCCTTCCTGAACAGACAGGCCCAAGCGACGAGCTTCGGCCAGCGCCAGGTCTGCATAAGGTTTCCAGTAGGCCTGCGTCATGTCCAGGAACCGGGGACCGAAGCGTTCGTCGTTGGGACCGATCAAAGGGTTCGTACCTTGCAAATTGATGTGATCGCGGAGCACGACCAGGCAGCCCTGACGATAACGGCGGTTGATGCCCCCAGCAGCGTTGGTCAAGATCACGGCGCGGATCCCCAATCGGCCGAGCACGCGAATCGGGAAAACGACCTGCTGCATCGAGTAGCCTTCGTAGTAGTGGACGCGGCCTTGCAGGGCTGCAACGGGGATTCCTTCCGTCAAGCCAATGACGAGCTGGCCGGCGTGCCCGACGGCCGTCGAGACGGGGAAGCCCGGAATTTTCTGGTACGGGATGCGCGTGGCTCGTTCGAAGTCGTCGGCAAAAGCACCCAAGCCGGAACCAAGCACCAGGCCGATCTTCGGGCGCAGCGGGGTTTTCGCACGGAGAAACCGGGCAGCGCGTTCCGCGCGTGTGAATTCGGCCGTTGTTTTTGCTGACGATTTCATCTCCGCGAACGGACTCACAACAGCATGCCGGCAATGGCTGCAGACATGAAGTTGGCCATCGTGCCCGCGAGCATGGCACGGAAGCCGAGCCGGGCCAGGTCGTCACGCCGCTCGGGAGCCAGCGCACCGATCCCACCGATCTGGATGCCGATCGAGCCGATGTTCGCAAAGCCACACAGCGCGAAGGTGGCGATGGCCAGTGACTTCGGGTCCAACGCCTCGCGCGCCAGAACCAACTGTTCGTAGGCCACCACTTCGTTGGTGACCATGCGCAGGCCCAGTAGACTGCCCACCCGGGCAGCATCGTGCCAAGGCACGCCCAGCAGCCAGGCGACCGGACGGAACAGCCACCCGAGAATCTGCTCGAGGCTTTGCGGAAACCAGGCGACGCCGCGCACAGCCAAAAAATCGTGGACGCCACCAAGAATCAGATTGATCAGTGCAATCAACGCCAAGAAAGCAATCAGCATGGCTCCTACGTTCACGGCCAGGCGCAAACCGTCGGTCGTGCCCCGCGCAGCCGCGCCGAGCACGTTCGGGTCTTGTCGCTCGACCACCATGCGCACCTGGCCGGCGGTCATGGGCTCTTCGGTTTCGGGCACCATGATCTTCGCCAACACGACCGCAGCCGGAGCCGCCATCGCCACAGCCATGAGCAGGAAATCCGACCGAGCACCGACACCGATATAAGCCCCGAGAATGGCTCCGGAAACGGTCGTCATCCCAGCGGTCATCACCAGCATCAACTCTGACTGGGTCAACTTCGCAAGATACGGTCGAATGGTTAGGGGCGATTCGGTCTGGCCCATGAAAATATTTGCAGCGGTGTTCAGCGATTCGGCGCCGCTGGTTCCCATCAGTCGTGTCATCACAATCGCCATGCCGCGGACAATCGCCTGCATCACGCCGTAGTAGTACAGAATGGCAAACAACGCGGAGATGAAAATGATCGTCGGCAACACCTGGAAAGCAAAGTAGAAGATTCCTCCAGCCGTTGCTTTCGATCCCAGCGGGCCGAACAGAAAGGTCGAACCAGCTTCGGACACTCGCAGCACACCTTCCACTTTCTGAGCCAACCAGGCGATGGCCTCCCGGCCCGCCTGCGTTTTCAGCACCAGGACAGCGAACAGAATCTGGAATGCCAGGCCCCAACCGACCGTCTTGATGCGGATAGCACGTCGGTTGGTGGAAAGCAACCAAGCGAACAGCAACAGTGCGATGACGCCGAGCAGGCCGGTGAAGCGTCCCATCGCTTCCCTCCCCCAAGCATGACCTCAAGCCCCCACGGCGCCGATCACATCGAGAATCAGCGGTCGAGGCGGTGGTGGCGCAGGCGCGATGTGCCAAGCAACGCGCAGCCGTTCGAGTGCGGCCTCGCGCCGGGCGCGGGCATTATAGTGCAAAGTGCACAGGGGCTCGCCAGCCTGCACCGGCGCACCTACTTTTTTGTGGATCGTCAGGCCGACGGCAGGGTCAACGGAGTCTTCTTTGCGTTCGCGACCACCACCGAGCAGCACACAGGCGCGGCCGATGGCTTCGGTGTCCATGGCAACGACGTAACCGCTGGTTGGGCTGGGCAGCGCGTAGCGGTGCCGGGCGCGCGGTAGGCGAGCAGGATCGTCGATGGCGCGCACATCTCCCTCCTGCAAGCGAACGATTTCGCGGAAGCGTTCCAGTGCGCGTCCGCTGGCAAGCAGTTCGCGGGCCAGCTGGCGGGCTTGTTCCACCGTCGAGGTGCGTCCACCGAGATGCAGCATGTAGGCGGCCAGCTCCACTGAAAGCGTCACCAAATCGTCGGGGCCGCCGCCGCGAAGCACCTCCAACGCTTCGACGACTTCGAGCGCGTTGCCGACTGCGCAGCCAAGCGGCTGGTCCATGTCCGTTAGCAAGGCGACGGCACGGGTGCCCATCGCCGTGGCGGTTTCCACCAGCAGCTTGGCCAGTGCTGCGGCTTCGGCCGGTTGCTTCAGAAAGGCACCTGAGCCGACTTTGACGTCGAGCACCAACGCATCTAGGCCCTCAGCCAGTTTTTTGCTCATGATCGAGGCACAGATCAGTGCCGGGCTTTCCACCGTGGCCGTGGCATCGCGCAGCGCGTAGAGTTTGCGGTCGGCCGGGGCAATCTGCGCGGTCTGCCCTATCAGGGCACAGCCGGCGCGGGCGAGCACGGAGCGGAAGCGCTGCAAAGAAAGGTGCACGTTGAAGCCCGGGATGGCCTCTAACTTGTCCAGCGTGCCGCCGGTATGGCCCAAGCCTCGACCGCTGATCATCGGCACATAAAGGCCGGCGGCAGCCACCAGGGGCGCGATCACCAGGGAAGTTTTGTCTCCCACGCCGCCGGTGGAGTGCTTGTCCACTTTCGGCGCAGGCAGACGGCTGAGGTCGAGCACGGCACCGGAGCGCAGCATCGCCTCGGTGAGCACGGCCGTTTCCGTGCGCGACATCCCGCGCAGCACGACGGCCATCAGCCAGGCAGCCATCTGGTAGTCGGGGATGACACCCCGCGTGTAGCCACGAACGAGGAACTCGATCTCCTCGCGCGAGTGCTCGCCCCCATCTCGTTTTTTGCGGATCAGGTCGAGGACATGCATCGTGTGCGGCCGTCAGCAGCGACGTCGCGAGGGTACACCAGCGGGTGCAGGGCGCGGGTCGCTGGCAGCAACCGCAGGTGCGGGATCTCTGCCGGACAGCGATAGCGCACGGGCACGACCACAGTGCCGATCCCGCGGCTGACGTAGATCTGCGTGGCACCCAAGCAATCCCAGCCGAGTTTGAACCGCATGCCCTCACGCCGACGAGCGTAGACGTTGCCGAAAATGGGCAGATTCACCTGGCCGCCGTGCGTGTGTCCGGCCAACACCAGGCTGACGCGGTGTGCGGCGGCCTGTTCGATGATGCTCGGGTTGTGCGAGAGCAGCACCGTGGGGGCATTGGCCGGTACGCCACGCAGCGCCCGGGGCAAGTCGGCCCGATAACGAAAATCGTCGATCCCGACCAAATAGAGCGCCTGGCCGCGGCGCCGGAGCACCGTGTGGCGGTTGCGGAGGACTTCGATGCCTTCGCGCCGCAGCGCACGAGCTACCGCAGCGGCGCCGACGCGGAAATCATGATTGCCCAGCACCGCGAAGACTCCATCCCGCGCGCGAAGTCGTCCCAGGACAATCGCCACCGGCTCGATGCACGAGCGAGAAAAGGTGACGAAATCCCCAGTCAGAGCAATCAAGTCTGGCTGGAGCGCGTTCGCGAGTTCGACCGTATCGGCCACCGCTTCCAGCGGCAAAAACAGTCCGTAGTGCACGTCGGTGATGTGCACGATGCGATAGTCGGCAAAAGCTTCGGGTAGGCCGGGCAGATGGATATGCGGCTCGCTGACCTCCAGGCTTTCGTCCGGATGACGAGCCGGAAACGGGCGTGGAGGGCGCCTCGTGCCGAGCAAGGCGTATTCTTCTACGCCTCCACTCTGCCAGCGCCGAACCACGCGATTCCAACGGCCGAACAGGCCGTTCCGGCCGGTATAAGGGAATGCGTAGAGGGTGCCCATGACCTCAAAGAAATACAATCCTCGGCAGCGTAGCAGACGAGCTTTTGGCTTGTAAAGCAACGATTTCGCCGGCGCACACCAAACGGTCGCGGACACCAGACCGTGAAAAAAATCGGCTGCTGTTTGGTCGGTTCGCAGGACGGCCCTGACTCTTGTCCACAACCACCCTATACCGGAGTGCGCTCAATACGTGTTATAGACTGCCCACCCACGAACAGGAGGAGCGATGATGGAGCGTAGAGAGTTTCTTCGCAAAACCACAGCGGCCGCGGCGACGGCGCTCGTCGCCACCGGATGGCCTGCCCGGGGTGCCGCCACGCAAGCAGCTAGCCGCACGCGAACGTTCGAGCTGGAAGAAGTCACGATCGCGGAATTGCAAGCCGGAATGGCTTCCGGGCGCTGGACAGCAAAAGCAATTACCCAAGCCTATCTTGAACGCATCGCACAGTTGAACCGTCGCGGGCCAGAGCTGCGCGCGGTGATCGAGACGAATCCGGATGCACTGGCTATCGCTGAACAACTCGACCGCGAACGCGCTGCCGGACACGTGCGCGGGCCCCTGCACGGCATCCCGATTCTGCTGAAGGACAATCTAGACACGCACGACCGGATGACCACGACGGCTGGTTCGCTGGCCCTGGAAGGTTCGATTCCGCCGCAGGACTCCACCGTGGCACGGAAACTCCGCGAGGCCGGCGCGATTCTGTTGGGCAAGGCGAACCTGAGCGAGTGGGCGAATTTCCGCTCGGAGCAAAGCACGAGCGGGTGGAGCGCCCGCGGAGGACAATGCCGGAATCCGTACGCTCTGGACCGAAATCCGTGCGGGTCGAGCTCCGGCTCGGGCGTAGGGCCGGCGGCAAACTTGTGCGCAGCGGCCATCGGCACCGAAACCAATGGTTCGATTGTGTGTCCCTCGAATGCGAATGGCATCGTGGGCATCAAGCCGACGGTCGGGCTGGTGAGTCGTGCCGGCATCATCCCCATTTCGCACACACAGGACACGGCCGGACCGATGGCGCGCACGGTGGCCGACGCCGCGACCCTTCTGGGCGCACTGGTCGGAGTGGACGAACGCGACCCGGCCACCGCGGCCAGTGCCGGACGCTACCACAACGACTACACACGGTTCCTGGATGCCGATGGACTGCGGGAGGCACGCATCGGAGTGTTGCGCCAGGCATTCGGCTTCCACCGCGATGTGGACACCATCCTGGAGCAGGCGCTCAGGGTACTGCGCGAACGGGGCGCGGTGCTGGTCGACCCGGTCGAGCTGCCACGCGGCCGAGACCTGGGTCGGAACGAATTGACCGTGCTGCTCTACGAGTTCAAGCACGGACTGAACGCCTACCTGGCTTCGCTCGGGCCCGCTGCACCGGTGAAATCGCTCAAGGAAATCATCGATTTCAACGAAAAGAACAAAGACCGCGAAATGCCTTACTTCGGCCAGGACCTGTTCCTGCAGGCCGAAGAAAAAGGCCCGCTGACCGAAAAAGAGTACACCGAAGCGCTGGCCAGCATCCGGAAAGCAACCCGCGAGGACGGCATCGACAAAGTTATGGACGAGCATCGGCTGGATGCCATCTTCGCACCCACTGGCGGTCCAGCGTGGGTCACCGACCTCGTCAACGGCGACCATTTCGGCGGAGGATCTTCAGGCACACCCGCCATCGCGGGATATCCGAATATCACCGTGCCGGCGGGATATGTTTTCGGATTGCCGGTGGGCGTGTCGTTTTTCGGACGGGCGTGGAGCGAACCCGCGTTGATCCGGATCGCCTATGCCTTCGAGCAGGCCACCCGGGTGCGACGTCCACCACGCCTGTTGCCGCACGCAGACCTGACGCCGCCAGCGGTGCGCTAGCCGTGTCGTACCCAAAGGCTGCACAAAACTCGCTACAGGGGAGAGCGCGTGAAAGCGAGACCGGGGCAGGCCCACGAAAACTGTCGTGAGAAAATCACCGCACGATTCAGAGCCGTGTGGCGGCGCGGGCGGCAACTTCATTGGCCACCTGCTGCATTTCTCCGTGGATGAGGGCATTGGAAGCCAGCAGGGCATTTTCGGGGAAATTGGCAGCAGGGTCGGTGACGCAGTAGGGCTTGCCGGTGAAATCGGTCACGCGGCCGCCCGCCTCACGCACAAGGAGCACGCCGGCAGCGGTATCCCAGGGCTTCAGACCGAACTCCCAGAATCCGTCGAAGCGGCCGCAGGCCACCGCGGCCAGGTCGAGCGCGGCGGCGCCATCGCGCCGGACACCGTGCGAACGCAGGGTGAATTCCCAGTAGTAGTGAATGTTGGGATTCTGCATACGTTTGTGGCTGGGGAATCCAGTGGCGAGCAGGCTGCGATCCAGGCGCGGCACGCGAGAGACGTGAATGCGTTTGTTGTTCAGGTAAGCCCCTTCGCCGCGGACGGCAGCGAACAGCTCTGCGCGGAGAGGATCGAAAACCACGCCGACAATCGGTTCGGTGTGTTCGACCAGCGCGATCGAGATGCAAAAGCAGGGATAGCCGTGGGCGAAATTGGTGGTGCCGTCCAACGGGTCCACATACCAGCGATAACGGGATTCGGACGACTGGCCGCCGCCTTCTTCACCGACGATGGCGTGATCAGGGAAGTGCTGTCGCAAGCGTTCCACGATGACCTGCTCGGAGCGGCGATCGGCTTCGGTGACCAGGTCCACTTCCCCCTTGTATTCGATGCGCTGCGGGCGCTGAAATTCGGCGAGCAGGATGCGACCAGCTTCGCGTGCTGCTTCGATGGCCACGTCGAGCAAGTTCTGCATGGGCTCGGAAGACCGCCGTTGCGTCGCGACTTATTCCGGCAACTGGCCGGCGTAGTAACCGCGGCGGTACCGGACATGATACCCGGAAGACGCCTTCGAACGCGAACCGGCTGGGGCCGCGGTGTCGGCGGCAGCAACCGGACGCAGACGAAGCTCGATGCGGCGATAGCTGCCCGGGCTGGGGCGCGGGTTGGGGTAGTAACCGAGGCGGTACTGAGTGCGGAGTTCCTGCTCGACGCGCGCAAACAGGCTGTCGAGCCCGGCGACATCATCAGCAGGATAGAGTGCTCCACCAGTCAGATCGGCAATGGTCAGTAGGGCGTGTTCGCCGGCAGTGTTGCGGCCGCTCTCCGATTTCACCGGACGAATCAGAATCGTATAGAGCAGGGCTTCGGCACGCAGCACGGCGCGGCGTGCCGATTCGAAGTCAGCGCGACTGGTGGTTTCGCCCGCGTCCGTAACCAGCACCAGCACGCGTCGCCGTCCACCTGGACGATCTTCGAGCGATTGCGCTCCCAAGAACAGGGCGTCGTAGAGGGCCGTGCCGGCACCGGTGGAAACCCGACGCACGGCGCGCTCCAACACGACCGGGTCGGGGGAGAAATCGGTAAGCTGATCCACGTTGTCCGAAATCTGGAAAACAGCCAGGCGGTCGTCCGGCCGGAGGAGGTGGCGGAGAAATCGCACGGCAGCTTCGCGTGCGAAGACCATCTCCTTGGCCATGCTCAGGCTGGCATCGATCATCAGGGCCACATCCAGGGGCAGGTTCGTTTCACGCTCGAAGATTTCAATCTGCTGTGGTCGGCCTTCTTCCAGCAACTCGAAAGCTGTGACGGGCAGGTCGGGCACCGGTCGGCCCGCGGGGTCGAGCACGCTGGCCAGCACCGTGACCAGATTGACTTCGGCACGAATCGGCCGCTGGGCCCCGTGCAGAACGATCGCAACGGCCAGAACAACTGCGATCAGCAGACCAGCGATCAAAAACCGTTTGCCCATGCGAGCCTTCCTCGAGCCACGCACTGCAACGGAGCCGGACTACTCTTCGGATTTATGGTAGCCGCCCTTCTGGCAAAAACCGAATCCGCGCGACATCGAGCCTTCCCCCGCTGCACCGAACACAATGATGAAATGCAGGAAACGAGCAAGTTCGTCGAACCCAGAATGACCATGGTTGCACACTCTGCGAGCCAAATGCCACCTCGACACGGGCACGGCTGTCGTTGCGGCAACAAACGGCACAGCGAGTTTGCTGGCCATCGTAGCCGGCCATCTAGAAATTCGATTCCGCGTCAGGACGAGGGGTTGGCGCGACGGGCAGCTCGCCTTCGGCCCAGGCCGAGCCATCGGTGAAGAACTCTTTCTTCCAGATGGGCACGGTGCGCTTGAGTGCATCCAGCGCGGCGCGGCAGGCATCGAAGGCCTCGCGGCGGTGTGCAGCACTGACGGCGATCAGCACACTGGTTTCGCCGACTTCGAGCCGACCGAGCCGGTGGACGATCGCCAGACGGTAGATGGGGAAACGAGCGCGCAGGGCGGCGCCAATCTCGCGCATTTTGCGCAGAGCCATCGGCTCGTAAGCTTCGTATTCGAGGTAGCAGGTCGCACGTCCACGGGATCGGGCGCGAACGGTGCCTTCGAAGGTTACGACCGCGCCACATTCAGGGGTTCTGAGCAACGACACCACCGCGGGCACATCCAAAGGGCCGCGCACCAGCTCGAAAAAATCTTCGGCCACGCTGACGCCGGCTGTTTCTGCTCCGCCGCTGACCGGAGGCAAAAAGGCCACCTCGTCGTCCGCACGCAGGATAGCATCCCAGGGGGCGAAATCGTGATTCACTGCGGCCAGTACAGAAGTGCGTAGCTTTGCCAGCTCGGGATGCATGGCCCCGTAGCGGGCGAACAGGTCCGCGACGCGAGCACCCTCGGCCAGCTCCAGATGTTCTTCAGCGCGGCCGACGATCTCTCTCAAGTGCCCGAAGAAAAGCACCCTGACGCGCATACTGCCATTCTAGCGCCGGCCCACGCCCGCGCCAACCGGAACCCGTGCAGAAGTCGCTGGCTGCTCCGCAGCAGCCACATGGGTGACTTCGTCGAGCCGGGCGGCCGCGCGTTCAAGCGCCGCAGACAACGCAGCCGCTTCGCGGCGTGCGGTGGCCCAGTCACCGCGTTCGATCGCCTCCCGGACTCCCGGCAGTAGAACCGCTGCGTAGCCGGTATCGGTGCCCGGAGCAAACACGGTGTGACGGTACCAGGGGCGTCCGGCAAGGCCTTCCGAATGAAGCAGGGCTTGCTCCACACTGCGGAGCAGACGATTGATGGCAGCCTGGCGGTTCGCATTGGAAGCTTCAACGGCAGCGCGCAGGGCACGGTCGGCGCGAGCCGCAGCGTTGGCAAACGCAGCCGCGGCGGCGGTTACCGATGCCAGGTCGAGCGGGGCGCGACGCTGGCGGACCAACGCCGAGAGCGCGGCGACCGCCTTCTGCACTTCGGCAGCGTACGTGGGGAAATCCAGCGGCAGCAGATCGGCTTCACTCAGGCGGAGAAGCACCACACCTGCCAGACGCACCAGCGCTGTGTGGTAGGCAAAGTCAGGATCGCCATGCCAGCGCATCCATTGATAGCTGTCGTAGATGGAGTGATAGACGCCGTAGTCACCGCTGAAGCCGAAATCGAGTGCGGCGATGCCGGCATGATGGAAGAACGGAGTGTAGTCGGAGCCGGAGCCCAGCAAACCGATGGGCGGATCCGCATCAGCATCGGCGCCGGCGGGCACGGGTCCGCTGGGGCTTTGCTGCTCGCTCCAGACTTCATAGAGGCGGCGACCACTGCGCGGGTCCACGACTGTCTGTGTCGCCTCACGCAACAGTGCACGCAGCGAAGGCGTGCCACTGGCACCAAAGCGGCTGCCGGAGACAGCGGAATCCAGGTTCAGATAAGCCACAGCCTTTTGTTCGAGCTCGGCGCGATGCTGTTCGACCCATTCGACCGAGCCAATCAAGCCGTATTCTTCGGCATCCCAAAAACCGAACCGGAGCGTGCGTCGGGGCAGCCAGCCGTTGCGGGCAAGCTTACCGAGCACGCGGGCCAGCTCGAGCAGCACGGCCGTTCCGCTCGAAGGATCCACGGCGCCGAAGACCCAGGCATCGTGGTGGTTGCCTGCGAGCACCCATTCGTCGTCCTGCTGGCCAGCCAGATGCGCAATCACGTTCCAGACGTCGCGCTGCTGTTCGTCCATCCGGAGACGCATGCGAACCGTGGCCGGACCCGGCCCGAGGTGATAGGTCAGTGGCAATCCACCCTGCCATTCGCGCGGCACGCGCGGCCCGCCGAGATGAGCCAGGATGTCTGTTGCGTCCCGCGCGGCTACGGGTAATGTGGGTATGCGCGGTAAGCTCGCGGCTGCAGCAGGGGCAAGGCGAGGAGCCTCCGCGGTGGCAGCAAAACCGGGGGTGAGCGGATCACCGGGATACCGGAAGATATAAAGAATGGAGCCGCGCTGAATGCCACTGCTCGGACGGTAGGGGCCGCGGGGATAGACGTCGCCGGCAGCGTAGCCGTCGTCGGCAGGGTCGGAGTAGAGAATCAGCCCGGCGGCACCGTTTTCTTCCGCGAGCCGAGCTTTGACACCGCGGAAACTGCGTCCGTAGCGGGCCAGCACAACACGGCCTGCCACGGCCACACCGAGCCGACGCAGTCGCGCATAGTCTTCCGGCAGGCCATAGTTGACGTAGACCACTTCGGCCTCGACTTCCGCCGAAGGCGAATAGGCATTGAAGCCAGCCACGACGTCCGTGTGAAACGATGCGGCATCCTCTTCGACCGGGTCTTCGGGGCGCGCCAGCAACACCGCTCGCGGCGCGACCAGCTCCAGATGAACTTCGACCGGCTGCGGCAGCCACGCCCGGTAACCGACCAGTTCGGCCTGCCAGCCGTAACTGCGCAGCGCATCGCGGATGTATTCAGCTACCCGGCGACTGGCCGGCGTACCAGCCATGTGAGGGACGGCCGTGAGTGCTCGCAGGTGGCGTTCGATGCTGGCCGGATCCGGCAGGCGCTGGAGTTGATCCTCGAGAGCGAGCTGGGCAGCGGCGCGTGAAGCAGAAAATCCCCGCAGCGCGGGCGTCCCTGGAGCCGGCTGCTGCGCAACCGGACGAGCCCGCGAGCCGAGTGCCACCAGCAGCACCAGCACGACATACGTGGCCAGCGTGACATGGCGATTCCGTTGGAGACGCGCCTGCGGTTCCTTCATCGGTCCGGGATGCACCGTGGTGGGCGCACAGGGTAGCACCCTGCGCCTCAGCACGCAATCAGCAACCGGTCGCAATCGGTAACGGAATTCCTTGACCCGCGCACCCGACAATCTTAGTTTGAAGGGCATCCACCGCAGGCCTGGTAGCAGGCCAGGAGGAATTGTGATGCGCGTGCTCATTTCCGGCGCCTCGGGTTTGCTGGGCAGTGCGCTCGCCGCTGCGCTGCGCCGTGAAAGACACGAGGTCAACGCACTGGTACGGCCCGGCAGAACACCTGCACCGGGCGATGTCCGCTGGGACCCGCAGAGCGACCAGTTAGACGCAGAAGCTATGCAAGGCGTCGAGGCCGTTGTCCATCTGGCAGGGTCTTCGATTGCCAGCGGGCGCTGGACACCGGCGCGAAAACAACTGCTGCGCACCAGTCGCGTGGAGGCCACGCGACATCTGGTGGCCGCGCTCGGGCGACTGGAGCAGCGGCCGGCTGTGCTGATTTCTGCTTCTGCCACCGGCTACTACGGCAACCGCGGCGAAGAGGTTCTGACCGAAAACAGCCCGCCCGGAAACGATTTTCTTGCCAGGCTCGCCGCAGACTGGGAAGCGGAAGCCGCGCGGGCCGAACAGCACGGCATCCGTGTGGTGCGACTCCGCTTTGGCGTGGTGCTGGCGGCTCACGGCGGGGCACTCAAACAGATGCTGCTCCCCTTCCGGTTGGGGCTGGGGGGACGGCTCGGCAGCGGGCAGCAGTGGATGAGCTGGGTCAGTCTGACGGACGCAGTGGGAGTGATGCGGTACGCGCTCGTGCAGGAAGACCTGCAGGGACCGGTCAACACTGTGGCCCCCAATCCGGTGCGAAACGAAGAGTTCACCCGAACGCTGGCACGGGTACTGCATCGTCCAGCGATCTTCCCGGTGCCTGAATTTGCACTCCGACTCGCTCTGGGGGAAATGGCCGACGAGCTACTGCTCAGCAGTGCGCGAGTGGTGCCGGAGCGGCTACAGCAGCTTGGCTACAAATTTCAACATGCAACTCTGGAGACGGCACTGGTCAGTTTGCTGGGCCGAGGATGAACCCCGGAACATTTGGTAACGAACTGAAAAACAATTCTTTACGGATGTTCTATTGACAGGGGTGTTGGCAGCGAGTAGGATTCAAACGATGTGGATGGGGAAAGATCTTTAGTTTGCAGTGATTTGTTTGACGGAGGCCCGGAGATGGTTGCGAGGCAAGCTTTGGCAGTGACGCTGGCCTTGATGCTGGCAGTGCCAGCGTGGACCAACCCGGCGGTGGTCGGCTCGACCATCGGGAGTCAGCAGGCGCGCATTGGCGGCGTCGAACTGACAGCAGGCACGACGATTTTCAGCGGAGACGTCATCGAAGTTGGAGCGAAGGGACTCGCCTCGCTGAATCTTTCCGGTGGCGCACAGGTGGATCTGAGCGCCGAAAGCCGTGCACGGTTGACCCGCGCGGCAGAACGTGTCGTGCTGGAGCTGAGCCGAGGCGCAGCAGTGTTTCGCAGCACCGGGAGCGCGCCGCTCGAAGCCCGCATCGCTGATGCCAGTATCCGCACAATGGGCCCGGAACCCGCAGTCGGGGTCCTAGCCTGGAAAAGCCCGACCGAAGGCGTAATCGCCGCGCGCAGCGGAAAGCTGTTGCTCCACACGACGCACGATGCACGCAGCGTGGTCCTGAATCCGGGCGAAGCCATCGAGTTCAGCTACGCACCCGCTCAGGGAGAAGACGACAGCGATCTGTCGCGCAAAGGCGTGATCGTATTGGGCTTGATTATCGTCGGCATCGCGGCCCTGACCGCGGCCATCCTGAGCGCGCAGTCACGCGACCTGAACGAAAACGACCGTTGCGACGTCGTCAGCCCGTTCCAACCCTGCCCGTAATCAATAGAAAGCAATCCTAATCTCAATCGGTCTCATCGAAGGCCCGCCGTTGGCGGGCCTTCTGTTTTGTCGCGGTGCGACCTGCGGAATACTACCCGTGTGCTCCGCGGAGAACGAGCTGCAGGGTGAATATGTCCGTACTCCCAGAAAAACTGCAGCGCCAAATTGGAACAGGACGGGGCGAAGTGGGAATGGTTCCATCAGATATCGAGCTTCTTGAGCAGGGCGTCGAGGCAGGCAGCATCCACAACCAGGTCTGAAGGGCGGGCAGCGAAATCTTCGATTTCGTCGAATGCTTGAAAAAGGCGCATCTTAGCCGCGGCGTATTCTTCGGTGCCGGTCAGCGGACGCCCCGCAGCGTCGCTCCATGCACGAACGGCCTTGCTGGAAACAAATATGCGGACAGGGAAGGCGGACTTGCGGTCGGCAGAAACCATATAGATGTATTCATTGCCGGTGGTAAAGCCCCGGCGCGCCGGGCGAACTTCGAAGAAGTAGTACTGATAGACGTAGCCAGTAGCGGCGGAATAGCTTTTCACACGACGGACTGCGTCAGGACGCGCCATGGAGAAATTATTGGTCGCGAGGGACACGGCGTCAACCCACATCGCTGGGGATGGAGTTACCAAAATACGAAATAAAATACTTGAAATATAGATACATAAATAGTATATGCCACTGGTCGGGTCAAGACACGCTCAGCAGGGCACAGGGGTCGCCAACTACCCGGGCCGACAACCATGCTTCCTCTCCGTCCTAGGCTTGTCGCATCGCTGTTATGTGGGGCGGTGGTGTGCGCAGGCTGTGGCGGTGGAGTCACGGAGCCCACACCACCGGCGCCGGTTACGATAAGCCTCACTCCGACAGCAGCCGCCGTGTTTCTCGGTGGCACGCAGCAGTTCACTGCTGCCGTGTCCAACACAACGAACACAGCGGTGAGCTGGCAGGTGAACGGAATCGACGGGGGTGACGCAAGTGTCGGCACCATCAGCGCCACCGGTCTGTACACGGCGCCGCGGCGGCTGCCGACCTCGACAACCGTAACCATTCGCGCGATCAGCCAAGCTGACCCGAGCAAATCCGCCAGTGCCACGGTGACCATTCAGAGCGATGTAGCTGTTAGCGTCACACCGGCGACGACAGCAGTCGAACTGGGAGCCAGCGCGCAGTTCAATGCTGTCGTCAGTGGCTCGGGCGATCCGGACCGGGCCGTACGCTGGAGCGTTAACGGGATCGAAGGCGGCGATGCAAGCGTCGGCACCATCAGCGCCACCGGGCTGTACACAGCTCCGCGACGGCTGCCGGCAGGGACAGTGAACGTGACGGCGACCAGCTTGGCCGATCCGGCCAAAGCCGCCAGTGCAGTCGTGACCATCACCAGCAATCTGACCGTGGCGATCATCAGCGGGCCGAGCAGTGTGCAGAATGGAGCCACCGCACAATACACGGCCACCGTAACACCGGCGCCGGGTTCGAATCCCGACCCGGGCGTGGTCTGGAGCGTGAATGGGATCGCAGGCGGCAATGCCACGGTGGGTACGGTGGATGCAAACGGGCTCTACACCGCCCCGGTGGTAGCACCGCAGCCGCCCCAGGTCACCATTACGGCGAGCAGTGTGGCCGATCCTTCCAAGTCCGCTTCGATCACAGTGACCATCCTGACCCAGGTGTTCGTTTCCATCTCACCGCAAACTGCCAGCGTCGAACTCGAAAAAAACCTCCAATTCAGCGCCACGGTGGGCGGCACGACAAACCAGCGGGTGTTCTGGAGCGTCAATGGAATCATCGGCGGCGATCTGACCGTGGGCACCATCACGAACACGAGCACTAACCCGGGCTTCTACACAGCGCCCGCCGCACTGCCCGTAACGAATCCGGTGACGGTGCGGGCGACCAGCGAATTCGATCCCAGCCAGTTTGCCGAAGCCCAGGTGACGCTGTTCAGCAACATCAGTGTAGTGGTCTCGCCTCCGAGCGCCACCCGCGCAGTGGGCCACAAACAGACGTTTTCTGTGCAACTGAGCAACACCACGAATCAGGCCGTCGAGTGGCGGGTGGATGGGATTCCGGGCGGCAACAGCACGGTCGGACAGATTTGCATTGCCGGCTTGCCTGGCTGCCAGCCGACGAGCAGTGGCAGCACCGTCGAATACTTGGCTCCAGCAGCAGTACCCGCAACGAACCCGGTAACTATCGAAGCCGTCAGCCTGGCGGACACGGGACGCAAAGGGAGCGCGTTGGTGACGATTCTGGCCCACGTGATCGTGCAAGTATCGCCTTCCTCAGTGCTGGTGCCGACGGGAGGGACGCAGCAGTTCACCGCCACGGTGGTCGGCACCGACGACCAACGCGTGCGTTGGAGCGTGGCCGGTACGACCTGTGGCGATAGACCCTGCGGCACCATTTCCGCAGGCGGGCTCTATACGGCACCGGCTTCGGCCCCTGCCGGGGCCAGCGACACGGTGATTGCCACCAGCGAAGAAGACCCCTCGCAGTCGGGCTCAGCCCAGGTGATGCTAGGCAATGGTCCGTTTGCACGCACGCTGGAACCCTCGAGCCTGACCGCGGGGCTGGCGAGCAGCATCACGTTGCGGGTGCTAGGGAGCAACTTCGTGACAGGTAGCTCCGGGAGTGGCTCGACGATTCTTTTTGCGGGAACTCCGAAGGCGACCAGTTGCGTCGCCGCCGGGATCGAGATCGCCTGCACGGCCACGCTCGATCCGGCGGAACTGGCCACAGCGGGTGAACGGCGCATCGAAGTGCGCAATCCGGACGGGACGACATCGAATGCGGTGACGTTGGTGGTGGTCGAGCCGCCCGTCAGCGAAGCCATCTTCCGGCTGGACAGCATCACTCCGACTGCTATCCGCGATATCACCGTGGTGGACGCCAGCACGCTCGGCGCGCAGCAGCCACAGGTGAGCGTGGACATCATCGGCCTGTTGGTGAACAACACTTGTACATTGAGCAGCAACCCGGTGCGCATCGAACGGCCGGTTGCAGGCACGCGCGAAGTCGTCGTGTGTCTGTTCGGCCCAGGCCTGAGCAGTGCCCACCGCTACACCCTCAGCGGTCCCAGCCCGAACGACATTTTCGTTGGGCCAGTAACGTCTTCCGGCAACCTGGTGGTGGTGACCTTGACGCTCAGCAGCACGACGCGTCCCGGAGTGCGCACACTGTTCGTCGAAACCGGAAACCATGACCGGACGGCAGCCAGCGGAGCCATCGAGGTGCATTGATGCGAATCCACAAACACAAATGGATAGCGCTAGCAGCGCTGCTCGGCGCTGGGCTCATTCAGGCCACCACGCTGGAGCGCATGAGTCTGGAGCAGCTCACGGCGGTGGCCGAACGGGTGGTTCGTGTACGTTGTGTGGCAGTGGAGAGCCGCTTCGAAGACGGCGAAATCTGGACGCGGGCACACTTCCTAGTCCAGGAAACGCTGAAGGGCGCATCCACCGAGCGCGTCACGGTGCGACTGCTCGGCGGGCGCGTCGGCCACCTGACCTCGTTCGTGGATGGTGTGCCAAGATTCACGCCTGGCGAAGAGCTGTATCTGTTTCTGGAACCCAGTGGCGCCGAAGCCTTCTCGGTGACGAGCTGGGCGCAGGGAACCTTCCGCATCCGGCGAGGTGCCGGTGGGCAGGAATTTGTCGTGCAGGACACCAGCGGCGTCGTACTGCAGGATCCAGCGACCGGAAGGACGCGGCCGGGTGGGGTGCGGAACCTGCCGGTCGAGGAATTCCGCGAGCGGGTGCGCGCAGCGGCCCAAGCGCTGCCGCGTGGGAGGTGAACTGTGGCGCCAGCAATCGGAAGAACAGCAGCTCGTGCGACACTGGCCACCGTGCTTGCGCTGCTGCTCGGCATCCAGCCGGCTGCACAGGGCTACGTACTGAACTACACGGTGGCAGCTTCGGGCGGCTGTCCACAGCCGAACCGATTCAACACGGCCACGTCAGGGATTGTGGACCGGCGCTGGAGCACCTCGCTCAGCAGTGCGCCGCAGACCGTGCTGACGGCCGCAACGGATCCAACGGCACGGCTGAATGAAATCGAGCAGTCCATTCTCCGTTCGTTTGCCGTTTGGACAGGAGTGAGCGGCAGCTCGCTGATGCCGGAGTCGCTGGGGCCGCTCGGGCGAACGACAACGCAGTCCGCCTGCCAATTACAAGACGGGTTGAACACCATCTGCTTCAATCAATCGAGCAGCCTGTTCACGGGCGGTGTGCTGGCATTCACGCGCGTGGTAACGTCGGATCTGGTGGGCGAACAACCGTTCCCGAACAACCCACCTTCTTCATTTGTCGGCGAGATTCTCGATGCGGACATTTTGTTCCGGCCGAACGACAGCTCCACCCGGTTTGCCACGCCTGCGGCACTGCCCGCCGATCCCTCTGCGTTCGATTTGGAGTCCGTACTGATCCACGAGCTGGGGCATCTATTCGGGTTCAGCCATTCGGGCATCTGGCGGGCGATCATGTTTCCGTTCGCACCGCCACAGGGCACTTTCGCCGGGGAACGGCCGACGGAGCAGCGGCCCGATGCCCCACTGGCAGACGACGACCGCGTTGGACTGCGCGTGCTCTATCCGAATCCAACCGACATCCGGCTGGACACCGTGAACGGCGGTGAGATTCGCGGGCGCGTCGTGCCGGTGAATCCCATCGCGCTGGCCGGCCTGGCGGAGACTTCTCCCGGACGGGCGGTCACCGGAATTTTCGGTGCACACGTGCTGGCGGTGGATGCCGACACGGGCGAAATCGTCGCCGGCGTGCTAGCGGGCTGGTCGTGCGACCCCGCCAGTCCACCCGTGCGCTTTGACGGTAGTTTTACGCTGGAACGGCTGCCGCTGGGACGGAATTACAAGATTTACGTCGAACCACTGGATGGCCCGGTCAGCGTCGCCAACGTTCAGGGCGGGCTGCAGTCGTTGTGCCGCAGTGACGTGCCGCAGCCCTGCACGCCACCGCCGGTAAGCACGCGATTCACCCTGCTGGTCGTGCCCTGAGGCAGCGGCCCGAGTCTCGAGCCAGACTCGGGCCGAGCGATGCAGCGCCGCAACTACTGCGCGTTCATGTGCACCCAGCGCAGACGTTGCGTGGTGGGCGTAAGCGTGGCACTCAGCACCCCAGGCGGCGAAATCGTGGTCGAAGGGAACCACGGCGGAGCAAAACCCGAACCAAAGCGGCGGTCGTAGAAAACGTTGCGCGTAGCCGCATTGATGTTCTTGATGCGGTTCTGGATGCGGCCGCCCACGATGTTCAGCGTTTCGATTCGAGCGCCCACGTTGATCAATCCGCCGGTGCCCCCATCCGAGATGGTTGCCAGGCTGGCATCGACTTCGAGCACCGGGAGCGGCTGGCGGTTGTCGAGCTGGATATCGCCGGTGGCGGTAAAGATGCCGAGCACCTGCCCGTTGTGGTTGCCCGGGATGGGCGTGCCGGGCGGTGTGCCCGGGCAGCAGGGGGCATCGGCCGTTTTGGTGACCGGCTGGGTCTTGTAGATCAAGTCGCCGGTGATGCGGACATTGCTGGAAGCCGTAATCGTGATGGCCGCGCCGTCCTGAATGGCAGGCTGCCCCTGTGCAGGGCCACGGAGCGAGGTGATATTGCCCTGGACATACAGCAAGGTCGCGGGCCGCGGAGGCACGCTCGTCAGATCCATGGGCACACCCTGAATCACCGTGTTCACAGCTCCCTCGCTGACAGTGGTGGTGTTGGTCACGGGATCGATCGTTATCGTGGTGGTGACCGTACCCCGCGTGATGGTGAACTGTTGGCCAGACGTGCCCACCGGCGTGAGAACAACCGAGGCGTCGCCTTCGACGTAGATTCCGCCTCCACTGAACACCTTGGCGCCGGTAACGGTGTCCACGGTGTAAGGCAGATAGACGCCGGAAGCTCCGGAGGAAGGATAGGGAGTCCCGTTGGCACGCTTCAATTTCGCAGCCATCTCCGCGGGGGTAACCGGCGAGGTGTCCGTACCCAGGCCATCGAGCACCGCACGCTTCTGGCTGAAGTCGTTTTCCGGCAAGTCCACTGTGGGCGCTCCGACTGTGTACCCGGACTGGAAAGTGGGATTGATGGTCTGGCTGCGGCAAGAAACCGGCGGCGAGCTGGACTGGCGACAGCCGCAGCTCGAGCTGGTGAACTGGAAGCCAAAGCGAGAATTCGACTGACTGACCGGATCGGTGAAAATGTAGGCGCCCGTGGTGCCGAACGTCCAACCGCCGTTGGTGTGCACCGGTCCACTGATGGTGCCCGGGACCAGGAAGCTGCCATCGCAAACATTCTGCTGGTCTATGAAGAAACCCCAGTTGGCAAAACTGATCTGTGAGGGTGCCGCGGGGGTCACCGTGGCATTGACAATCAACGTACCGACTTCATCGATGCGGGCCGCTTCTCCGATGCGGGAACGGCCTTCCGCAGAAACAGAGTAATTGTAGGTGTACTGATAGCCCGTGGGATTGCCCGCGGCATCCACGGTGGTCACGACGGGCTGAGGAGGCGAGCTGACCGGAGCCATCGTGAAATTCAAAACACGGAAGCTGAGCGGCCAGGACTCTGCAGCCGCTCCCTGGTTCAGGTCGGTGAAACTGCCATAGCTGGACAGCAGGGCAGACTGCACGTTGGCGGCCGCCGAAGCGGGAAGCGGCTGCGTGCCAGCAGAAAACGTGGCCGGGGCCTGTGCGAGCAGCAGGTTGGTCATTTCCTGCCGCACAATGGTGACACCCGAATCAGCCGCGTAGAAAGCGCCGCGCTGATTGCGGTAGTAGCCGCCAATGAGCAAGTCGGTGCTGGTGGCCAGCACCATGGCGACACTGATGGCCGTCAACAACAGCAGAAGCAGCAGCGTGATGACCAGAGCGACGCCGCGCTCGTGAGCGTGTGGCCGCACGTGCGAAGAACTGGCAGGAAAACGAATCCGTGCTGACATGGCTTCACCTCAATCTTTGATACTCAAATTCCGCGGATTGACTACGACCGACGCACCCAGAATCTGGTACGGGCCGCCATCGAAGGGATTTCGATAGGTATAGGTCGGGTCGGGATTCGGTCGGGTGCGCCCGAGGATGGAAACGCGTACGGAACGAATCAATGTGAAGTCGTATCCGCAGGTTGGCCCAGGGGCAATGTCGCATCCAAAGGTCGAAGAGTCGTAGTTGTATTCGGCTGAAGTCGTGGTGGTTCCGTTCCAAAGAGTGGCGCCTACCTTGAAACTGACAATCTGGTCCGCGACCGCTTCCGCGACACCAGATTCGACGCGCTCGAGCACAGGGTTATCCGGGTCCGCGGTATTCACTCGATAGGTGATCGGACGGAGTTTGATCACCCAGTCGTTGTCGCAGAAAACAGTACCGAGCTTGTTGTTCGGATTGTTGGTGATGAACAGAGGGTCGCCGGCAGTGCCATTGGCGCCGGTGGGGTTGTGCTGGAGCTGGACCTTGTTGCCACTGGGCTGTCCGTCCTGGGTGAGGACCACGGAAGTCATCTGCGAGCCGTCTGCTTTGACTAGCAGAATCTGATCCCCACTGCGAAACAGTGTCGCAGTTTGTGCCGCGGTCTGATCCGGTGGCGGGTTCACGAACAGCACCGAGCTGGTGGTGCTGACGCAGTTGGTGCCGATATCGGTCGGGTGCAACGGTGGAACACCCGCAACGGCAGTGACAATGTGGAAGGTGTCATAGCCGGCCGGATTGTTCTCGATGGTGACGCCGATCGGCCAACTCGGCACATTAGCGCCGACAAACACGCCGGTGCCGGCGTTGTTCAAATCCATCTGGATCATGGTCAGGGCATTGCGCAGACTCAGGTTCAATGCGGCCAGGTCCTGCTGCTGGGAATAGACACGAATGTGCTGCGCGTAGAGCTGGAAAGCCGCTGCAGAGACAATGCCGAAAACCAACAGCGCCACTAACAATTCGATTAGGGTGATACCGGCTTGCCGACGGCGTGCCGGCAGGAATGACTTGTGCATACACGAAGTCTCCAAAAAAGAATGGCGGTTCATGGGCGCACCGTGCTCATCTGGAATCGAACCGGGCGAACGGGGTCGAGCGTGGTTACCACGACGGTGATGCGGCGCACGCCCCGCACTGGCTGGTCGGCTTCGATCAACCAGCGCCGTTTATAGCTGATTTGCATCGGTGGCGTGTCGCTGACGGAAGTCGTTATGCTGCCATCGGGCGAATGCGTGGTGGTGGTATAGACGAGTCGCCCCGTGACCGGGTCGAGGCTGCTGACCGTTTCCGAGAACGAACCCGGTGTCAGACCCTCGCTGACGTCGTCGAAATAGTTCACGCGAGTGATCGTAGCGCCCACGACCACATCGGCTGTGACATCATCGGTCAGACTGCCCGCGGTCCCGCCCGGAGGAACCACCACGTGCGGGTCCGAAGCCGGCCAGCGGCTCAGGTCTTCCAGCTTTTCCGAAGCCAGCACGGCAGCCAAGCTCATCTGCCGCGAACGAACGGTGTCTTGCAGCGTGCGGGAAATCAGCAAGGCCGTGGCCATCAGACCAATGCTCAGCACGCCTATGGCAACCAGAACTTCTAGCAGAGTAAACCCACGAAGATGCTTATTGGACCTGTACACGGCCTGCCCTCGACACAATGATGGATTTCGTGTTGCTGCCTTGGGACAGCTTCAGAGTCAGCGAACCGGCAATGACCTCAACCATCCCATTCGGACGAAACTCGAGTCGCGTCGCCTCCGCCAGCACCCCGGCACCCTCCAGTGGCACTGGCCCGCCGACCGGGGTAAAACCCGCCGCGCCAGTTGGACGGCTGTACACCCGATAGCTGTTAGTTTTTGGATCAAATTCGATGGCAAAAGGATAACCGTGGCGAATCGCTTGAAACCGAGTGGCCTGAATGGCCATGGCCACCGAGGTGGCAGCCGTGCGCAAACGGAAATTTTCCATCACGCCCTGCACGATCGGAACGGCAAAAGCCAAAAAGGAAAGGACGACCGTCAACACCACAACCAGCTCGATCATGCTGAAACCGCGGTTGGTCTGGTTTGAGCTATGGGACGCGTTTCGCTGAACAATCATTTCTGCTCCAAACTGATTTCGAGAACGTCCAAGTTTTCCGGTTTAACGAACTTGCCGAAATCATGTGGAGCAACAGAATCACCAGCAGACTAGATTTTGTAATCCCTTAAAAATCAATATGTTATAGAGTCGAGCGGGCAGATGTGAAAATCTGCTCAAACGGCGATTGGGTAAAAATGAAACAAACCAGGTTGTCGAAGCCAGCTTCTTCAGATAAAAAGGCCCGTGGGCAAGTAAGACCAATCTTTCAGGGAAACAAGCACATCACGATGGCATGGACCGCCTGTGAAATGCGTCGAATCGCACGTCCCAGTTTGTTGGGAAAAATCCGGCGGGGTTCAAACACGCTACAGAATTCTTGACCAAGCCCTCTCGACCACCAAATTGCGGGCGCTCGGCTTCCTCGGGCACTCACCCGAGTCAGGTTGTGCCAAAGCATCCGAGAAGTTGTGGTAGCCCCAGCGGGAGTCGAACCCGCATTTCCACCTTGAAAGGGTGATGTGCTGACCGTTGCACCATGGGGCCACCGGCGTGCAAACAGGCAGGACTTCTAGCTTAGGGGAAATCAGCCCGATTGACAAGTTGCGCCGATCCGGGACGAGGCACCGCAAGATGCTGGGCAGTGCTGCTGTGGATTATTCTTGCTGGCGTTCACGGTGCTCTTCGAGCCAAGCCATCTGAATCGCTTCGAGCTTGGCCTCGTTGGAGCCCTTCGGGTCGCCCGCAAAGCCTTCCAATTCACAGACCCAACGGTGGAGGTCAGTGAAGCGGACGGTGAGCGGGTCCAGCTCCGGGAATTTTTCAGCCAGGCGGAAGCCGATCTCTTCGGCATCGTCCCAGTCGAGCGTATCGGGCATGGTCGTTTCCTCCAAAAGTACCGGTGCGGGTAGTCGGGCCTCAATCTTCGGTTTTTTTTGCAGTGACGAAGCTCGGTTCCCCACCCTCGCTGACGTAGTTGCGATTCCAGGCCGGGATTTCCACGACAATTTCACCCTCATTGCGCGTGATGACAGCCTGGCAGCCCAGCCGGGAGTTCAATTGCAGGTCGGCGGCCATATCCAGGCGGTCGGCTTCGTCGTCTTCCATGGGAGAGAGCAGTTCGGCGCCCTGTTTGATCCAGACATGGCAGGTGGTGCAGGCGCAATTGCCGCCGCAGGCGTGCTCGAGGTGGATACCGAAATTCTTCGCTACATCGAGGAACGAACGAGGCTTGCCGTGGTGCTTGTAGGGCATACGATCGAGATCCACCTCGATCGTCCGGTTCATGGGCAGAAATGTGATTTTGACGGGCATCGGATTTCCGTGCGCTGCTCCAGACGCTATGCGCGGCTGGCGCTGATGTTCGTTAGAGTTCCTCCAAACGCCTGCCCTCGACCGTAGCGGCCAGCACCCGGTTCATCATACGCTCGGCGAGCGGCAGGGTGGCCTGGTTCAGCTCGTCGATGAGCCGGCGAATCTGCTTGTAGTCCGTGCCGACCATGGCCTGTCGGAGTGCGGTTGCGGCGGCAGCGATGCGCGTGCGATCGTCGTCGGGTAGTTCTGCCGCTGCTTCCGAGGCAAGCGATTTTTCCGTGTAATGCAGAATACTTTCCGCTTCGTTGCGCGCTTCGATCAACTGGCGCTGAGCGAAGTCCTGTTCCGCGTATTCGATGGATTCTTCGAGCATGCGTTCGATTTCGGCATCGGTCAAACCGTAGCTGGGACGAACTTCGACCCCCTGCTCCTGACCGGTGCGGAGGTCGCGGGCTCGAACCTGCAAGATGCCGCTGGCGTCGATGGTGAAACGGACCTCGACTCGAGCCATACCGGCGGGCATGGGCGGCACGCGGAGGGTAAAGCGGGCCAGTGAGCGACAGTCGCGGGCCAGCTCGCGTTCGCCCTGCAGCACGTGAATCTCGATGCCGGTCTGGTTGTCCACGCCCGTGGTGAACAGCTCCTGGGCACTCGCCGGAATGGTCGAATTGCGAGGAATCAGCTTGGCGACAACTCCGCCCATGGTCTCGATGCCGAGCGAGAGCGGGGTGACGTCCAGCAGCAGCATCGGCTGCGCTCCCCGCGTCAGGATGCCCGCCTGAACCGCAGCGCCGAGCGCGACGACTTCGTCGGGGTTCAGCTCGGTGTGCGGACGCCGGCCGAAGAACTGCTCGACGCGGCGACGCACCAGTGGCAAGCGGGTCGAGCCGCCCACGAGCACGACTTCATCCAGTTGTGCCGGCTGCAGGCCAGCATCGGCCAGCGCCTGACGCACTGGGCCAAACGTGCGTTCGATGATGGGAGCGATCCAGTCTTCGAACTCCTCGCGGGTAATGTGCCGCTCATAGACGGAGCCATCGAGCGGGAAAATCACGCGGGTCTGCTCCGCCTGGCTGAGCTCATGCTTGGCCTGGATCAGAGCCTTACGAAGCTCCTGGATGCGCTCGGGAGCTGCTTCCAGGTCCACGCGGAATCGGTGGTGGATCTCATCCCGCGCGATGCCGAGCAACAGATTGTCAATGTCATCGCCGCCGAGATGGGTGTCTCCGCACGTGGCCAACACCTGATAGATGTCGCCTTCCGTGGTGGAAATCAGCTTGAGAATCGAGATGTCGAAGGTGCCGCCGCCCAGGTCATACACAGCGACCAGGCCGCGCTGCTGCTCGTGCAGACCGTAGGCGAGTGCAGCCGCAGTCGGTTCATTGACCAGGCGGAGAACTTCCAAACCAGCGAGCCGCCCAGCATCGCGCGTTGCCTGGCGCTGCGCATCATTGAAGTAGGCGGGCACGGTGATCACGGCGCGGTCCACCGTGTCCTGGAAATGCTCTTCGGCCCAGGCCTTCAGCTCGCGCAGGATGAAGGCAGAAATTTCCGGTGGTGTGAAGACCCGCTCGCCCAATCGAACGCGTACGACTTGCCTGCTTTCGGGGTCGATGCGGAAGGAAAACAGCTTCTGTTCCTCGCGCACATCTTCGACCCCGCGTCCCATCAGACGCTTGACAGAATAAATGGTGCGGTCGGGCTGCGTGAGCAGCCGGCGGCGGGCGGGCTCCCCAGCGACAATCGAGCCATCCGGATCCAAGCTGACCACCGAGGGACAAAGCGGAGTGCCGTAGGGGCCAGGAATCACCCGCGGACGTCCGGTCTCCGGGTCCACATACGCGACCAGGCTGTACGTCGTTCCCAGGTCAATGCCAACTGTGCGTGCCATTAGTCTGCTGCCAGCTCCTGACGGACGTTCTCTACCAAGTTGCGGATATACGAGCGGCGATTCAGGATTCCATTCAACCGATCGAGCAGAGGTTCGACAGCGGCGCCGGAATCGAGCGCGCGATCCCAAGCGGCAGAGGCTTCGACCAGTTCGGCGTCCACCGCTTCCAGCATGGTTTCCAATTTCTGCCGTTCGGCTTCGAGCTGGCGGCGCAGCGACGTCGCGGCAGCTCCATCCCCGCCGGTACGGCGCGCCTGGCGCAGCTCTTCGAGTGCCTCGTTCAGCTCGAAAACTTCCTCGAGCAGCTCCGGCGGGGCCTGCTGCTTGTTTTCTCCTTCCCGGCGGCGGCCGGTCAACCAGAGCAGGTATTCGACGCGCCGGACCGGGTCCCGCAGCGTGCGGAAGGCGTCGTTCAACTGAGCCGAGCGATCCAACGAGAGACGGCGTTCGGCTTCGCTGGCCTGGGCGAAACGGTCCGGATGCAACCGCCAGCTCAGTTCATGGTAGCTCGCTTCCAGCGCGTGCGCATCCAGGCCAAGCCGACGCGGCAGGCCGAAGAACGCAAAGTAATCGGTATCGGGCGGCAGCGGCTGAATCTTGCCGCAGGACGGGCAAAAATGGGTCCCACCGGCGGCGGCACCGCAGTTCCAGCAATGCAGTTCCCGGGCGGTCAGGGTTTGCGCTTCCTTCATCGCTGCACGCTCATGCTCATGCGGAATCTCGTGAGGCGTGATGGAAAACAACCGGTTTCTCCGGAGGACGCAGGCATCCCCTAGGCAGTGAAGGAACTACCGCAACCACAGGAGCGCTCGGCATTGGGATTCTGGAAGACGAATCCCTGGCGCATCAGCTCTTCGACGTAGTCGAGCGTGGTATTCTGCAGGTAGAGGTAGCTTTTCGGGTCCACGAAGATGCGCGAACCGTGCTCTTCGAAGACCCGGTCGCGGTCGCGCGCCTGGGTTTCCAGACGCAACGCATAGGTCAGACCGGAGCAACCTCCACCCTGGACGCCGATGCGCAGGCCGCCGGTTTCCAGGGGCACGCCTTCGCGGATCAGCAGCTCGCGAATTTTCTTCGCCGCTTTTTCAGTGACCTGAATCATCGAAGCCTCCTCAGACCGTCGCGCGGTGGCGCGGTGGGTCTGCGGGCACGATTATTCCTGTGCGGGCGCGGCGGCCGGCGCGCTGGTCGGAGCAGCTTCGGCGAGTCCGCTTTTGCGTTTCCAGTCACTGATGGCTGCCTTGATGGCGTCTTCCGCCAACACCGAACAGTGGATTTTGACTGGGGGAAGATTCAGTTCCCGCACGATTTCGGTGTTCTTGATCTGCAGGGCTTCCTCCACAGTCTTCCCCTTGACCCACTCGGTGGCCAGCGAGCTGGAGGCAATCGCCGACCCGCAGCCGAAAGTTTTGAATTTGGCTTCTTCGATGACGCGGGTGGCCGGGTTGACGCGCACCTGCAGCTTCATGACGTCGCCGCATTCCGGTGCGCCGACCAGGCCGGTGCCCACGTTGGGATCGTCCTTCGGCAAGCTGCCGACATTGCGCGGATTCCGATAATGATCAATGACTTTTTCCGAGTACGCCATGTTGCCCCTCTCTGGATGAGATGCGTTTGCAAATTCCCGGTTTCAGTCCGCCTTCCACTGCATCTTGCTCAGGTCTACGCCTTCTTTCGCCAACTCATAGAGCGGAGAAAGCTCGCGCAACCGGTTGACGGTTTCCACTACGCGTTCGACGACGTAGTCCACTTCCTCTTCCGTGTTGAAGCGGCCCAGGCCGAAGCGGATCGAGGTGTGGGCCAGGTCTTCGCCGACACCGAGTGCCTTGAGCACGTAGCTCGGCTCGAGCGTCGCCGAGGTGCACGCGGAACCCGAGGAAACCGCCACGTCATTGATGCCCATCAGCAGCGACTCGCCCTCGACGTAGGCAAAGCTCATGTTCAGGTTGTTCGGCAGCCGGTGCACCATCGAGCCGTTCACGTAGACTTCGTCGAGCCGCGCTTCGATGCCCGCCTTGAGGCGATCGCGCAACCGGCGCAGCCGCTCGCCCTCAGTGGCCATTTCGTTCATGCAAATCTCGCAGGCCTTGCCCAGGCCAACGATGCCCGGCACGTTCAGCGTGCCGGAGCGCATCCCCCGTTCATGGCCGCCGCCGTCGATGATGGCGGCAAGCTGCACCCGCGGGTTGCGCCGACGAACGTAAAGCGCACCCACACCCTTCGGGCCGTAGATTTTGTGCGCCGACAGCGAAAGCAGGTCGATGCCGTCCTTCTGTACGTCCACTGGAATTTTCCCGACTGCCTGCACGCCGTCGCAGTGAAACAGCACGCCATGCTCTTTGGCGATCCGGCCGATCTCCTCGATCGGCTGGATGACGCCGATTTCATTGTTCGCATACATGATCGAAATCAGGATGGTCTTCGGCGTGATCGCGCGGCGCAGGTCGTCCGGGTTGATGCGGCCATCGCGTTCCACGGGCAGGTAGGTCACCTGATAGCCATACTTTTCCAGGCGCTTACAGGTATCGAGCACGGCCTTGTGCTCGGTCACCTGGGTGATGATGTGATTGCCCTTCTCGCGATACATTTCCGCGGCGCCCTTGATGGCCAGGTTGTTCGATTCGGTGGCGCCGCTGGTGAAGATGATCTCTTTCGGCGTGGCATTGATCAGCCGGGCGATCTGCGCGCGGGCATTTTCGACGGCTTCTTCCGCAGTCCAGCCGAAGCTGTGGTTGCGGCTCGCGGCGTTGCCGAACTTTTCGGTGAAATAAGGCAGCATGGCCTCGAGCACGCGCGGGTCCACCGGCGTCGTCGCATGATGATCCATATAGATGGGCAGCTTGATTGCCATTGCCGTTGTCTCCTCCATCCCACGCCGATCCGGCGGTCCCGCCGGCCGGCATTCCCCTTCCGGTTCTCTTCTGTGGCTCGCGCCCTGCGACGCGCGGAGCCACCTTCCTAGCCGCGCAGCTCGACAACGCGTGCAGGCTGTTCCTGAATCATCTTCAGGATGGTCATGCGGTCCAGCATCGCCAAGATGTTCTCGTTCACCTGCCGGAGCGGCTCGCGAACCGTGCAGGTGAGCGACTGCTCGCAGGCACCCCCCGCGCTGAAGCAGGAGGCGATCGCCAGCGGGCCGTCTATCGAACGAACCACGTCGAGCGCCGTGATCTGGGCCGGGTCACGCGCCAGCAGATAGCCGCCGCCCGAGCCCTGTCGCGCTTCCACCAGGCCGCTGCGTGCGAGCCGTTGCAGCACCTTGGCCATCAACGGTGCCGAAATGCCGTAGATTCGGGCAATCTCGGCCGCGCTCCAGGCACGGTGACCGTTATGCAAAGCCAGATGCCGCAGGGCAATCAACGCGTAGTCGGCCTTTTTGGAAAGCTTCAACATTGCGAAAACTACGACCGATCCAGTCGCAGTTTCATCTTAGGCGTTGTCTCGCCTTTTGTCAAGGTACACCAACCATCGTAACTCTCGACAGATCACAGAATTAAAATACGACAAAATTGGTCTGCTTTGTCGAGTCTCGTAAACCGAATAGCAAGAATTAGGGGCTGAGCAGAGCGCCATGGATGCTGAAACGCAATAGCCGTCTGAGCGCTTTCGGCACTGTCCGGTGCGCCCGACCGAATCCGCCGCTGCGAGCCGAATTCATCTGGTATTTTTCCAGCGGGACGTTTGCTCGGCTGGGGTACAATGGCTCGCCGAAGATATATGCGCTCGCTGCTGGCCATCTATCCGGGCTCGTTCGATCCAGTAACGAACGGACACCTGGACCTGATCGAGCGTGCCGCACAGCTGTTCGACCGGCTCATTGTGGCCGTGCTGAAGAACGATGGCAAAGAACCGCTGTTCACCACCGCCGAGCGCATCGAAATGTTGCGCGAGGCGACGCGCGGCTGGCCGAACGTGGAAGTGGACATGTTCGGCGGGTTGCTGGTGGAATACGCACGGCAGAAGCAGGCACGTGTGATTCTCCGCGGCATTCGTGCGGTGAGCGACTACGAGTACGAGCTGCAAATGGCACTGATGAACCGCAAGCTGGCGCCGGAAATCGAAACGGTATTTCTGCTGCCGGCGGAAGCTTACAGCTACTTGAGCTCGCGACTGGTCAAGGAGATTGCCCGACTGGGCGGGTCGGTCCACGGGCTGGTGCCACCTATCGTCGAGCAACGGCTGCAGACCAAGATGCGTTGAAGACGGTTCCGGAGAAACCGAATCCCTATGCGATTTGCGGAACGGGTAAACCGCATCCAGGTGTCCGCAACGGGTGCGGTGATGGCGGAAGCAGAACGGCAGAAGGCGCGTGGCGCTGACCTGGTCGACTTCGGCCCGGGCGAGCCGGACTTTCCCACTCCGGAACACGTGAAGCAGGCGGCGATACGTGCCATCGAGCGCAACTTCACGCGCTACACCCCGACACCTGGGATTGCCGCGCTGCGCGAAGCGGTTTGTGCCTGGCACCGACGCGAATTCGGTTCGAACTACACACCGGAAGAGTGCATCATCTCGGTGGGAGGCAAACACGCCATTTTCAACGCGCTGTGTGCCCTGGTGGATCCAGGTGACCAAGTCATCGTGCCCGCGCCCTACTGGGTCAGCTTTCCTGACATCGTGAAATTTGCTGGTGGCGAGCCGGTGTTCGTACCCACCGAAGCCGCAGAGGGCTTCCGGTTGCGGGCTGAAGCGGTCGAGCGCGCGCTCGGCCCGCGCTCCCGCGTGGTGATCGTGAACTCGCCGAACAACCCCACCGGAGCAGTGGTGGAACCGGAAGAGTTCGAACGCATCTTGGCGCTCTGTCAGCGACGGGGGGTGTGGCTGCTGTCGGATGAAACCTATGCGCACTTGATCTACGATGGCCGGCAACCGTTTTCTGCGGCGGCACTCAACGGAGCAAAACCGCACCTGATCGTGGTGAATTCGTTCTCCAAAACGTTTGCGATGACCGGCTGGCGGGTGGGTTTCACGCTGGCACCGACACCGCTGGTCGAGGCGATGACGAAACTGCAGAGCCAGTCCACGTCGAATCCGACCTCGATTGCGCAGCATGCCGCACTGGAGGCGGCACAGGGACCGATGGATTTCGTCGCAGCGATGCGCGCTGAATATGAACGGCGACGAACGCACGTGCTGGATGGGCTGCGGGCGATTCCCGGCCTCCGCTGCACGACGCCGGATGGGGCGTTCTACGTCTTTCCCGATGTGCAGGCCCTGCTGGCCGGCCGAGCCGCGGACACCACGATGCTGGCGCGACAGTTGCTCGAGCAGGAGCAGGTGATCGTCGTGCCCGGCGAAGCGTTCGGGGCTCCTGGCTTCCTGCGACTGAGCTATGCGCTGGCGATGGAACGCATCGAGGAAGGCCTGCGCCGCTTGCACCGGTTTTTCGCCGCCGCGAGAGCTGCTTCGTGAAGGTCACCCCGCTGCTGCTGGAACCTCGCTTCGTGCCGCGTCTGTGGGGTGCGCGCAGCCTGGCGCCGCTGTTCCCTGAGCAGCACAACCTGGCCGAGCCGATCGGCGAGGTGTGGATGACCGGCGATCTGTGTCGCGTCCTGGCTGGCCCGTATGCAGGCTGCACGCTGGGAGAGGCTTGGAGCCAGTTCCCGGCGGACTGGCGCGGGCAACGGCTGGCG
Source organism: Acidobacteriota bacterium (assembly GCA_037442425.1). GTDB lineage: Bacteria > Acidobacteriota > Terriglobia > Acidiferrales > UBA7541 > DSGC01. The sequence goes on from JBBIQG010000007.1 coordinate 79,514, forward strand.
GCCCACGAACCGTTTCCGTTGCTCGTAAAGTTTCTTTTCCCACGCGAGCAGCTTTCCGTGCAGGTGCATCCCGACGACGCTTACGCCCGCATCCACGAGGGCAGCCGCGGCAAGACCGAGATGTGGTATGTGATCGCGGCCGAGCCCGGTGCCGAGGTGCGCGTGGGACTGAAGCCGGGCGTCACGGCGAGCGAGTTCCGGCGTGCGCTGAGTGAAGGACGCGTCGAACAACTGCTCGCCACGATTTCCCTGGTCGCCGGCGAAGCCGTCTTTGTGCCGGCGGGCACCGTGCACACGATCGGTCCGGGGCTGGTGCTGTGCGAGATTCAGGAATACTCGGACCTGACCTACCGTATCTTCGACTACAACCGGCTGACGGCAGAGGGACGACCGCGCGAGCTGCATATCGCACAGGCACTGGACGTCATTCAATTCGGCGAGCAGAGCGGCGGCAAGCTGGAGCCGCTACGGATTGCACGCGGGCCGGTGACAGAGACTTACTTCGTCGCCTGTCGCTACTTCGCGACCGAGAAGTGGGAGTTTGCCGGACGCATTGCCGCGGTGACTTCGCCCGAACACTTCGACCTGCTGATTTTCCTTTCTGGAGACGGACAGATCGAGGCGGGGGGCGCTGCTTGGGACTACGCGACGGCGCAAGTCTGGCTGCTGCCCGCGACGCTGGGGGCGTATCATCTGGTGGCGGACAGGCCGACCACGCTGCTCCGCACCTACGTGCCAGATATCGCACGCGATTTTGTGCAGCGACTGGCCGATCAGCACGTGCCGGAATCGGCCTGGGCGAAACTGGTGTTCCCATGAGCCCAGCAAGAGCGAAAGCACACGCGGTGATCCTGGCCGGCGGCCGCGGCACGCGGTTCTGGCCGCGGAGCCGGACCCGCACCCCGAAGCAACTGCTGAATATCGTCGGCCACGACACGATGCTGCGGCAGACGGTCGAGCGGCTGCGGCCACTGTTTCCAACATCACGCATCTGGGTGGTGACCAACCGCGAGCAGGCCGCGGCCGTGCGTCACCAGCTTCCCTTCTTGCTCCGGCAGCATATCCTGAGCGAACCGGTAGGGCGAAACACAGCAGCCGCCATCGGACTGGCGGCGATGCACATCCGGCAGCACGACCCACACGCGTTGATGGCTGTCCTGCCGGCCGACCACTTCATCGCCCAGGCGGCGCGGTACCGGCGCATTGTCCGGGCGGCACTGGAAGTGGCGCGGCGCGGGCCATATTTGGTGGTGCTGGGAATCCCCCCGACGCGGCCGGAGACCGGCTATGGGTACATCGAGCGGGGCCAGACGTTCGCACGAGTGGCCGGCCTGCCCGTGTTCGTCGTACGACGATTCACCGAAAAGCCCGCACGGACACAGGCGCAAAAGTATCTGGCAACCGGGCGGTATTTCTGGAATGCCGGGATGTTTTTCTGGAGCGTGGAGACATTCCTCGACAGCCTGCGGCAATGGCTGCCGAAAACGTATCGCGCGCTCGAGCAGCTCGCCCAGCGAGTGGGCCGGCGAGATTATGCGCGGTGGCTGGCGCGAATCTATCCGCGTCTGGAGAACATCTCGGTAGACTATGCGATTCTGGAACCGGCCGCGGGACAACAGAGCGTGTTTCGCGTTCTGATGCTGCCGGCGCGGATGGGCTGGAGCGACATCGGCTCCTGGGCCGCGGTCTATGAGCTGGAGTCGCGAACCGCGGGCGACAACGTTGCGGCCGGCCCAACCGTACTGCTGGATGCCAGCGGCAACCTGCTGTGGAGTCCGAAGAAGATGGTTGCGGTGGTCGGCGTGGACAACTTGGTCGTCGTGGATACACCCGACGCGCTGCTGATCTGCGCACGCGACCGCACGCAGGATATTGGCCGGGTGGTGCAGGAGCTGGAAAAACGGCGACGCAACGAGCTGCTGTGAGCCAGCGTGGCCGCACGAGACCGGCGACTTCCCTTCCCGGCAGGCTCTTCCCTATACTGCACGACCATGCAAACGATTCGATTCGGGACTGACGGGTGGCGTGGAGTCATCGCCGAAGACTTCACCGAAGAAAACGTGCGCCGTGTGGCGACGGCCATCGCGCGCTACGTCATCCGGTGCGAACAGGCCGAGCGAGGCGTGTTGGTGGGTTACGACACCCGGTTCGGCTCGGAGCGGTTCGCGCGCGTCGCCGCCGAAGCCGTGGCCGCGACAGGCACGCCGGTCTGGCTGGCGACGGAGGCCTGTCCTTCGCCTGCGATTTCGTTGCTGGTACGCCTGCGCGGGGCCGCCGGCGGGATCATGATTACGGCCAGCCACAACCCGTACAAATGGAATGGGGTGAAGTTCAAGGCCAGCTATGGCAGCTCGGCACTGCCCTCGATTGTCGCCGAGATCGAAACTGAGCTGGCTGCGGTGTTGCGCGGCGAGCTGCCACCGTTGCCACCGCGGACGGATCTAATCCATTCGCTCGACGTTCGCACGCCGTATCTGGAAACCCTGAGCCGGCTGGTGGACTGGGAGCGGCTGCGAGAAGCGAAGTTCCGATTCCTCGCCGACCCGATGCACGGAGCAGCACGCGGCCTGCTGCGAGAATTGATGCAGCGGCACGGCGTTGTCTGCGATGAAATTCGCGGCACGCGCGACCCTCGCTTTGGTGGCGGCAACCCGGAACCCATCGAACCGCACACGGCACCGCTCCAGCAGGCCGTGCGCGCCGGCGGCTACGACGCTGGCCTGTGCGCGGATGGCGACGGGGACCGCATCGGCGCTGTAGACCATGACGGCACCTTCATCACCCCTCATCAGATTTTCGCGATTCTGCTCTGGCATCTGGCGGGCACGCGGAAGCTCAGCGGCGATGTGGCCAAGACATTTTCCGCCACCAAGCTGGTGGACAAAATCGCACAGCAGTTCGGCCGCCGCGTCTACGAAGTGCCCATCGGATTCAAGTATATCTGCGAACTGATGCTCGAGCGGGACATCCTGCTGGGTGGAGAAGAATCCGGCGGCATCGGAACCAAGCTGCACCTGCCCGAGCGCGATGCCACGCTTTCGGCACTGATGCTGGCCGAGGTGATGGCTTGGCATGGGAAGCGGCTTGGCGAGCTGGTCGCGATGCTCCACCGCGAACACGGCGAGCACCACTACGGCCGTGTGGACCTGGAATTGAAACCCGGACAAAAAGAGAAAGCCGTGGCCTATTTCTCCGGTGACCAACTGAAGCGTTTCCTCGACTGGCCGGTGGTGAAGCGCGAAGACCTGGACGGAATCAAGGTCTATCTGGATGAGGTCGGCTGGGTGATGCTGCGCGCTTCGGGCACCGAGCCGGTGCTGCGCATCTACGCAGAAACTCACCGAGCAGAAACGACCCGAAGGCTGCTCAAGGAAGTCGCAGCGTTGGTCCAGACTCTGTAACGAGAAAAATTACCAGCCGTGGTTGCGCCGACTGATGGTGAACCACGCAGCTCGTGGCACCCGGTGGCACCGCTTAAATCCGAAGGCTGGTACAGTGTTTCTGGATTACGACGTGCAGCCCTGAATCGGGCAGGAGCGGATCGCTATGCGTCGGAGACTGTACCATTTGGATGTTTTCACCACTCGGCCATTTGCCGGCAATCCGCTGGCCGTGGTCACCGATGGGGACGGGCTCACGGTGGCGCGGATGCAAGCCATCGCGCGGGAGATGAATCTCTCCGAAACGGTATTCGTGCAGAAACCCACCAGTTCGCGGGCGCTGGCACGGTTGCGTATTTTCACCATCACCCGCGAGTTACCATTGGCCGGCCATCCGGTGATTGGTACCTGGCACCTGCTGGCCGAACTTGGCGTGGTGCCAGCCACCGAGGGTGCCGTGCACGTCTGGCAGCAGACCGGTGCAGGAATCCTGCCCGTGGAAATCGAATTCGCCGGCGGACGGCCCAAACGGGTCACCATGACGCAGCGGCCAGCGCGTTTTCGTCCGGCGCGCATCCGCCCACGAGCACTGGCCGAAGCGCTGGGACTGCGACCGACCGATTTGGATCCGACGCTGCCCCTGGAGTTCGTTTCCACGGGAATTTTCAACCTCATGGTGCCGTTGCAGCAGCGGCCGGCGCTGCGACGTATCCGTTTGGACCAGCACGCGCTGGCGAGCCTGCTGCGTCGCCAGGCCGTTATGGCTTACTGCTTTGCGCTCGGCAGTCGCGGCAAGGCGATTGCCCGAGGAATGCTGCCCTGGGAACAACTGGAGGATCCAGCCACGGGCTCGGCGGGCGGATCGCTCGGTGCTTATCTGGTGCGCCACGGGCGGCTGCGCGTTGACCAGCCGCTCGAGATCACGCAGGGCGTGGAGATGCAGCGACCCAGTCACCTCTTTGTGCGCGTTGCCCAGCAAGACGGACGACTGGTGCCGCAGGTGAGTGGCAGTGCCGTGCGAATATTCGAGGGGTATCTGGAAGCGTAACTCCGAAAGAGCAATCATCGTTCGCGCGGCACACCGAATTCCTGCTTCTACGAAAACGACAAAAAGCTGCTCGGTCACCCAGCTCCAGGAGAACGAGGCACACAAGGCGGCCGTGCGCGAGGCTTTCTGTCTTTGTCCTTCTGGTCATGTTTCTGAATCGGTGCTACCGACTTTGAGCACAGCAAGGAAGGCTTCTTGCGGGATATCCACGCGGCCGACGCGCTTCATGCGTTTTTTCCCTTCGCGCTGTTTTTCTAGCAGTTTGCGCTTGCGGGTGACGTCTCCCCCATAGCATTTCGCCAGAACATTTTTCCGCAGCGCACTGATGGTTTCCCGAGCAATCACGCGGCTGCCGATGGCCGCCTGGATAGGAACTTCGAACATTTGTCGCGGGATGAGCCGACGCAGGCGGCCGACCAGTTCGCGGCCGCGCGCATAGGCCTGGTCGCGGTGGCAGACCATGGCCAGGGCATCGACGACTTCGCCACCCACCAGGATGTCCAGCTTCACCAGGTCGGCTTCGCGCCAGCCGGCAAGCTGGTAGTCGAGCGAAGCGTAGCCGCGCGAAACCGATTTCAGCCGATCGTAGAAATCGAGCACAATCTCGTTCAGCGGCAGTTCGTACGTCAGCATCACGCGCTTGGGCGAAAGGTACTCGAAATTTTTCTGCACGCCGCGTTTTTCCTCGCACAGTTGCAGGATGGCGCCCACCGAATCGTCTGAAGTGATGATCATCGCCGTGATGATCGGCTCCTCGATTTTGGCGATGGTGTTGGGTGGAGGGAAGCGCGTGGGGTTGTCCACTTCGAGGACTTCGCCGCGGGTCGTGGTGATCCGGTAGCGGACGCTGGGCGCCGTGGTGACCACGTCGAGCGAGAATTCCCGCTCCAGCCGCTCCTGCACAATCTCCATGTGCAGCAGGCCGAGAAAGCCGCAACGAAAACCGAAGCCCAGCGCTGCGGAGCTTTCCGGTTCGTAGAAAAAAGCAGCATCGTTCAGTTGCAGTTTGGCCAGTGCGTCGCGAAGTTCTTCGTACTGATCGGCCTGCACGGGATAGAGACCGGCAAAGACCATCGGCTTGATCGCCTGAAAACCTGGCAGGGGGTCGGCCGGACGGGCTGCTTCGATGATGGTGTCTCCGACACGGGCATCGGCTACCTGCTTGATGTTGGCGATCACGAAGCCGACTTCGCCGGGACCGAGTTCGGACAAGCGCACTGGTTTCGGGGTGAAGGCGCCGAGTTCTTCCACCTCGTACTCTTGCTGAGTGGCGCAAAGGCGAATGCGCAGGTGAGGCACCAGGCGCCCCTGTTGAACCCGCACCTGAACCACGGCGCCGCGGTAGGGATCGAACCAGGAGTCGAAAATCAGCGCCCGCAGGGGAGCGTCCGGATCACCGGCAGGCGGAGGCACGCGGCGGACCACTGCCTCGAGTACCTCCTCCACTCCCTGGCCGGTCTTGGCACTGATCAGCAGCGCATCGGTGGCCGATAGCGCCAGCACCTGCTCGAGTTGCTCCTTGACGAGTTCGGGCTGCGCAGCGGGCAGGTCGATCTTGTTGATCACGGGAATGATGGTGAGCTGATGTTGCGCGGCGAGAAATGTGTTGGCCACGGTTTGCGCTTCGACGCCCTGGCTGGCGTCCACCACCAGCAGAGCGCCTTCACAGGCGGAAAGCGCGCGAGAGACTTCGTAGCTGAAATCCACATGCCCGGGGGTATCAATCAGGTTCAGCAGATACGTGTGCCCGTCGCGGGCGCGGTACTGTAGCCGGATACTTTTCGCCTTGATCGTGATGCCGCGCTCGCGCTCGAGCTCCATCGAATCGAGCACCTGCGCGGTCATCTCGCGTTGGCTGAGTGCTCCGGTCAGTTCCAGCAACCGGTCGGCTAGCGTGGATTTGCCGTGGTCAATGTGCGCGATGATGCAAAAGTTGCGGATGAACTGCGGATCCATGGGTGCGTTTCTAAGCCGCTCCTGCCGGCTTCCCGCGCAGCAGCTTGCGGATTTGCAGCTCACCGCGAGCGGCTCACCGCCCGAAGGAACACAGCGGCGCGGAGCGAAGACTTCACCGACAGGCTAGTCTGCCACAGGTGCGCAGATTCGGCCAGTGAGCGCCAGCGCCGACCGGTCCAGCGGCGTCGAGATACCGCGCCGATGGCGGAGTTCCGTCGATTGCACCGGAGCGGGAATTTGCTTTTGCCACCGGCGCACGGGCAGGTATATTGTTGGGTTCAAGAGGTGCGCGCCCGCATTGGAATTCCGGGAGCGGACCGCAGCTTCACCTGCCGCAAGGCACCTATGACCACAGAGATCAGCAAACGCCTGGAACGCGCCAGAAAATTGCTGGAAAAGAACAAGCTGGAGAGCGCGATCGAAGAGTATCAAGCAGCGCTGACCATCGAGCCCAACAACGTCGAGGTCTTGCAGGCGCTCGGCGACCTCTACAGCCGGCAGAACCAGACGGCGCAGGCGCTGCGGTACTACGGACTGCTGTTCGACCGCTGCTTCGAGGCCGGCGAAGCGAACCGGGCCATCATCCTCTATCAGCGTTTTTTGAAGTCGGCGCCACAGCCACCCGAGCGCATCCTGCGTTACGCCACGCTGCTGCAAAAGCAGGAACGGCGCGAGGAAGCCATCGAGGAATACTCCTCCGCCGCCGAAGGTTTTCTAGCGCAGGGCAACCGCGCCGAAGCCTTCCGCTGCTGGGAACGGCTAACCCTGCTCGACCCAGACAATCCCGAGCGGCATCTGAAACTGGCCGAAGCCGGCGAAGCACTGGGTCAGACTGAAGTGGCTGCGCGGGCCTACTTCCGCGCTGCCCAACTCGTGCAAGCGACGGGGGAACTGGATCGCGCGCTGGAACACTTCGAGCGGGCCAACCGGCTCGCGCCGACTGAGCGGAGCATCTGCCTGTTCTATGCCGAGGCCCTGCTGCGCAAAGGGGATGCCGCACGAGCCGTGGCCCTGCTGGAACCGTTTGCCGGCGGGGAACTGGATGCGCAGTTCCAGCTCGTCTTCGGCGAAGCGCTGCTGGGCACGGGGGAACTGGACCGAGCACGACCGCTGCTCGAAGCGTACTACCGCACCCGCGGCGGGAGTTTCGAAAAACTGTTTCATCTGGCGGAGGCCTATCTGGCTGCTGGGCGCGCCGCCTCCGGACTGGAAGTGCTCGAGAATTTGAAGCAAGAGCTGTTCGGCCGAAAGCGGCAGAACGAATGGATCGTCGAGTTCGACCGCATTGCCGAGCGGCATCCGGATTCGCTGCCCCTGGCCGAGTTCGGCGCTCAGGTGTTCAACGAACTGAACCGGGAAGGTAAATATTTCGACTTTCTGGCCCGTCTGTTCGATCTGTACCTGCGGGAGGGCAACGTGGCCGGTGCCTGCGATGCGCTGGACCGTCTGGTCGACATCGATGCCTACGACCACGGGCATCAGCGTCGGCTGACTGCGCTGGAGGGCAAGGCCGAGCCGGAGTTCCTGGGGCGGATCCGCTCGCGACTGGCGCAAATTTCGAGCGGCGCTGTGAGCAACGTCGTGCGGGCCGAACCGAGCGAAACGACCACGGCAATGCGGCACAGTGGAGAGGCGGAACGGTCGGGCACGCTCGAAGACCTGATCGTACAAGCGGAGATCTTCCTGCAGTATGGTCTGGGCGCCAAAGTGGTCGAGCGGCTGGAACGCATCGCACAGATGTTCCCCGGCGAAGAGGAACGCAATGAACGCCTGCGCCATCTCTACGAAGCGGCGAACTGGTGGCCGGCTGGCGCCAAGCGCGCACCAGCAACGCCACCCGCCACCAGCGGCGAAGTGCGCGCGACGAGCTACAGTGCAGAAACCCTGCGCGACCTGGCGAAAATTTCGGAAATCAACCAACTCATCTACCGACAAGGAACGCCCAAGGCCGTGCTTTCCGCGGCGGTGAACGAAGTCGGCAAGTACCTGCGAGCGGCGCGATGCCTGGCGGCCGTAGGTCCGCCCGGGCAACCGCCACAAGTGGCCGCAGAATTTTGCGCGTCGGGCATGGAGCCTTCGCCCCCGGCGCAGGTCGTGCGACTGCTGGCCCGGTTCGAACAGGCCGCACCGGATGCCCTCGGCGGGATGACGCTGGAGGCCGCCGTCGCGCCCGTGCTGCGCGAGCTCGGGCTGGAAACCGCACTGGCCGTGCAACTGACCGACAAAGAAACGCACACGCCAGCAGGAGTGGTGATCGTCGGGAACGCAACCCCACGCGCCTGGCAGCCGAACGAAATCTACTTTTTGCAGGCCATCGGCGACCAGATGCTGCTCTCGGTGCACCACACGCGACTGCGTACGCTGGTGCGCACGCTGGCCGTGGCCGATGAGCGCACCGGTCTGCTGAGCCGGAGCTCCTATTATGACTGCCTGCTGAACGAAGCCGGCCGGGCCCGCCTGCAGGGGACGCCGCTGGCGCTCGTGCTGCTGCAGATGGACCAGGGCAAGGAGATCGCCAGACGGCAGGGCGAGATGGTGCTAGAGCGGTGCTTCGAACAGGTCGCGCAAAAACTGCAAGCAGCCGTGCGACAGAACGACCTGGCCGTGAAGTACACGGCTTGGTCGCTGGCTTTCATCCTGCCGGACACGAGCTTGGCGAATGCGCGCACGCTGGCAGAAAAGTTGCGTACAATAGGCACGGCCATGCGGCCCCTGGGAGACCAGAAGCCGGTGACGTTCAGCGCAGCCGTGGTGGAGGCCGTGGCACGACCGGATTTCGAAAACGAAGACGTCGTCACCGACGTGATCAACCGGGCAGAGTTCGCGCTGGAAGAAGCGCGGGCACGCGGCGGCAACACCGTTGTGGCGTTGCCGAGCCCGGCGGTGTGAGGGAGAAAATGTTTCCGACCGACGTGGTGATCGTGGCCGGTGCGCGGACGCCCATGGCGCGCTATGTGGGCGCTTTCAAGGACATCAGCGCGATCGACCTGGGTGTGGTAGCGGCCCGCGAGGCGATCCGTCGCGCCGGCGCCGATCCCGCCGAGTTCGATCATGTCATCTTCGGAAACGTGCTGCAAACCTCGGGCGACGCGATCTACGGTGCACGTCATGTGGGCCTGAAGGCCGGGCTGCGAGAGGCAACGCCAGCGGTGACGGTGAACCGACTGTGCGGCTCAGGGATCGAGGCGATCATTCAGGCGGCACAGCGCATCCTGCTCGGCGAAGCAAACCTGGTGCTGGCGGGCGGGATGGAAAACATGACCCAGGCGCCGCATGTGATTCGTGGGGCGCGAAGCGGCTTCCGGCTGGGCGAAGGCAAACTGGAAGATTCGCTGATGGTCGCGCTGCTGGATAGCTACTCCGGCTGCACGATGGCCGACACGGCAGAAAATCTAGCCGCCGTCTACGGCATCACCCGACAGGAATGCGACGCCTATGCCCTGCGCAGCCAGCAGGCCGCCGAAGCAGCGTACCAATCCTGTCGGATGAAAGAGGAACTGGTGCCGGTCGAAGTACGCACGGGCCGGAAATCCGAGCTGTTCAGCGAAGACGATCACCGCCGCCCCGATACGACTCTGGAGACGCTGGCCAAGCTGCCCCCGGCATTCCGCAAAGACGGATTGGTGACGGCCGGCAACGCCAGCGGCATCGTGGACGGCGCTGCTGCGGTCGTCGTCACGCATCAGAAGACGGCCAAGGAACGCGGTTGGAAGCCGCTGGGGCGCATCGTTTCCTGGGCGGTCGTCGGCGTCGAACCGCGCATCATGGGCATCGGGCCGGTGCCGGCTTCGCGCAGGGCACTGCAGGCGGCTGGGTTGAAGCTGGAGCAGATGGACCTGATCGAAGTAAACGAAGCATTCGCGGCACAGTATCTGGCGGTCGAAAAAGAACTCGGGCTGGACCGCGAGAAGACCAACGTCAACGGCGGCGCCATCGCTCTGGGCCATCCGCTCGGCGCCACCGGCACGCGCCTGGTGCTGACACTGCTCTACGAGCTGCGCCGGCGCGGGAAGCGCTACGGCCTGGCCACCGCTTGCATCGGCGGCGGCCAGGGCATCGCCATGATTGTGGAATCCCTGCAGTAACACCCTGTATCCCGGAGGAGCACGGATGTCCATACAGAAAGTAGGTGTGGTGGGCTGCGGGCTGATGGGCTCCGGCATCGCGCAGGTGTGCGCGCAGGCCGGCTGCGAGGTCATCGTCCGCGAAGTGAATCAGGAGCTAGTGGACAAAGGCCTGAAGGGCATTGAGAAGAATCTGCAGCGGCTGGTGGAGAAGGGCGCGCTCAGCGAAACCGAGCGCGACCACACCCGTGCGCGCCTGCGCGGTACCACCAGCCTGAGCGAGCTGCGCGACGCCGACCTGGTCATCGAAGCCATCACCGAACAATTGCCAGCGAAAAAGGAACTGTTCGGCGAGCTGGATCGGCTCTGCCCGAAAACAACGATCTTCGCCAGCAACACTTCGTCGCTGTCCATCACCGAAATGGCCTTCAGCACGCAGCGGCCCGAGCGCTTCCTCGGCCTGCACTTCTTCAATCCGGTGCCGGTGATGAAGCTGGTGGAAGTGATCCGCACGATCGCCACCGATCCGCAGGTGTTCGAAGAAGGAGTGGCGTTTGCCGAACGGCTGGGGAAGGTGCCGGTGCGAACCGTGGACCGCACCGGTTTCATCGTGAACCGGTTGCTGGTGCCGTACCTGCTCGATGCCATCCGCGCGCTCGAAGAAGGCGTGGGCAGCATCACCGACATCGACAACTCGATGAAACTGGGCTGCGGTTATCCGATGGGACCTTTCACGCTGCTCGATTTCGTCGGACTCGATACGACCTATTACATCGCGGAAATCATGTTCCAAGAGTTCCGCGAAAAGCGTTTTGCGCCGCCGCCCTTGCTGAAACGCTTGGTCGCCGCCGGCTGGCACGGGCGCAAGGCTGGTCGCGGCTTCTATGACTACAGCGACCCGAAAAATCCGGTTCCCATGCAGTTGACGTGAGGACAAAAGGAAACCGTGCCCTCCAACAACCAGACCGTTTTTCCCGAGTCTATTCACCGCGCACTAGGAGTGTTCCTTCATGGCCTACGAAAACATTCTTTATGAAAAACGCGACGGGATTGCTTACATCACATTTCACCGGCCGAAAGTGCTGAACGCACTGAACCGCAAAACGGTGGAAGAGCTGGCCGATGCCCTGCGCGACGCGCGGGAAGACGAAGCGGTCCGCGTGCTGATTCTGACCGGCGCAGGCGAAAAATCCTTCGTTGCCGGTGCCGACATCAACGAGCTGGCTCAGCAGACACCGGTGGACGGCAAAGAGTTTTCGCTGTTCGGTCAGGCAGTTTTCCGGCAATTGGAAACCCTGGGCAAGCCCTCGATTGCGGCCATCAACGGCTATGCGCTGGGCGGTGGGTGCGAGCTGGCGCTGGCCTGCTCGATTCGCATTGCTTCGAAAACCGCCAAGCTCGGCCAGCCGGAAGTCAAGCTGGGCATCATCCCTGGCTATGGGGGCTCGCAGCGGCTGGCGCGACTGTGCGGGAAAGGCATTGCACACGAGCTGATCCTGACCGGCGAGGCCATTTCGGCCGAAGAAGCCCTGCGCATTGGCCTGGTGAACCGCGTGGTCGAGCCCGCCGAACTGATTCCCACGGCGGAAGCCATCGCGAAGAAAATCATCGCCAACGCGCCGCTAGCGGTGAAGTTCGCCATGGAGGCCATCGAATACGGCCTGGAGATGCCGCAGGAAGAAGGCCTATTTTTGGAAGCCACGCTGTTCGGGTTGTGCTGTGCCACCGAAGACATGCGCGAGGGCACACGCGCGTTCCTCGAAAAACGGCCGACACAGTTCCGCGGGCGGTAGCCGAACGCAAACCGGTGGCGCAGGAGTTCTGGGTGAACACACAGCGCAAAACGAACGAAATCCGTGGCCAGCTCGACGCGCGCGGGCTGCGCTTCGGTCTGGTGGTAAGCCGGTTCAACAGTTTCATCACCGAGCGGCTGCTGGCGGGTGCGCTGGAAGCGCTGGCCCGCGCCGGCGCAGAAGAAGACCGGATCGACGTGGTGCGGGTGCCCGGTTCGTTTGAAATTCCACTGGCAGCGAAGAAGATGGGCGCATCGGGCCGATACGATGCGGTTCTGTGCATTGGCTGCATCCTGAAGGGCCAGACCGACCACTACAGCTACATCGCCACCGAAACTGCGCGAGGCGTGCAACTGGCGCAGGTGGAAACAGGCGTCCCGATGATTTTCTGCGTGCTGACCTGTGACACGCTCGAGCAAGCCGTCGATCGCGCCGGAGCCAAAGGCGGCAACCGAGGCTACGAGGCCGGTCTCGCTGCAGTGGAGATGGCCCGGTTGATGCGGCAGATCGCCGGCCCTTCCCCCTCCGGCACTGCCCCGCGCGCGGTGAAGCGGAGCCGCCGCTGACATGTCGCTGCGGCACAAGGCGCGCGAGTTCGCTTTGCAGATGCTGTTTCGCTGGGAGATGAACCGCGAAGAGCCGGCCGCGCTCCAGGCGAGCTTCTGGCAATCGGCACGCGCGGCACGCGAAACCCGCGAATTCGCCAACCGGCTCTTCGCGGGCGCAGTGGCGCATGCTGCAGAGACGGACGCGCTACTCGCCCGGCACTCCGAACACTGGCGGCTGGAGCGCATGGCCGCAGTGGACCGCAACATCCTGCGCCTGGCGGTCTACGAACTCCGCTGCACGAAAACGCCGGCAGCGGTCGTCATCAACGAAGCGCTCGAGCTGGCCAAGAAATTTTCCTCCGAGGAATCCGCCGCATTTCTGAACGGCATCCTGGACGCCATCCACAAAGCCGCCGCCGACACGCGCTGAGGCGTGCAGGGTCTATTCGGTGGTTTTCACTTCTGCGGTGAGTCTTCCGCGGGCGAGCTGGATGCGCACCGGGTCGCCCGGGGCCAACTGGGCGGAAGCGCGGACGATGTGACCCGCAGCGTCGAAGACAATCGCGTAGCCGCGTTCCAGGACGCGGAGCGGGCTGCGCTCTTCCAGTTGCACGCGCAACCGGCCTGCCTGATGCCGCTTTTCGGCCAGCAGGCGTTCGACCCGCCCGACGAGCTCGGCCGTGCGCTGTTCGAGTCGGCTGCGCAGACGCGCAATCCGGGAGCGGAAATCGTACGCGGTCAGGCGCGCGGCAGCCAGACGGAAGCGCTGGCGGAGAGCATCGGTGCGGCGCTGCAGGGCATGGCCCAGGGCAAAGAGGGCATCGTCGAGACGCTGGCGGGATTCGCGGAGGCGGTCTTCGACCCGGCGAAAAGCGCGGTGGGCTTGTAGATCGCTGAACTGCTGGCGCCGGTCGGAAAGCAGCAGTCGCATCTGTTGCGCCAGGCGACGGTGCAACTCGGCGATGTGGTGCTCGAATTCCTGCCGGGTTCGCACGAGCATTTCCGCCGCCGCGGAAGGCGTCGGCGCACGCAGGTCAGCGACAAAATCGGCAATGGTGAAGTCAATTTCGTGGCCGACGCCACTGATCACCGGGATGCGGGAGGCAAAAATCGCGCGAGCGACGATTTCCTCGTTGAACGCCCAGAGGTCTTCGAGCGAGCCGCCGCCGCGCGCGACAATCAACACGTCGGCCGCGGCGGTGCGGTTGAACCAGGCAATGGCCTCGGCGATTTCGCGCGCAGCGCCTTCGCCCTGCACGCGTACCGGGAACAGCAGCAGGTGCAAGTTCGGGTGACGGCGTCGCAGCACGCGCAAAATATCGCGCACGGCCGCACCAGTCGGCGAAGTAATCAGACCGACGCGACGCGGCAGCAGCGGCAGCGGCTTTTTGTGTGCAGGGTCGAACAGGCCTTCGGCTTCCAGTTTGCGCTTCAGTTGCTCAAAGGCGAGCTGTAACGCGCCCAGCCCGATCGGTTCGAGCACGTCCACATAGAGCTGATATTCGCCGCGGGTCTCGTACACACTGAGCGAGCCGCGCACCCGGACGTGCAGGCCATCTTCGGGACGAAATTTCAGCAGGCGGGCCTGCGTGCGAAAACAGACGCAGCGAAGTTGGGCGCGAGCATCTTTCAATGTGAAGTAGTAGTGGCCGGATTGTGCTTCGCGAAAATTCGAAATTTCGCCCTCGACCCAGAGGTCATGGAATTCGGCCTCTAGCAGGTCGCGGATGCGCAGGGTCAGTTCGCTGACGCTCCAGACCCTTCGCTCCGGTGCGAGATTGAGCGGGAGTTGGCTCATCTTCGCAAATTGTAGGGGAAATGCGGAAGAAGGGAAAGCCGGCCCGGTCAAACTACTTCCGGAACAGCGCGACCAACCACAGAATCAACGTCAGCACAACACTCAGCAGCAGCGAAGTGACAATCGGAAAGTAAACCGTCGTGTTGCGCCCCTCCCAGACGATGTCGCCCGGCAGACGACCGAGCCGAAACGGCAGCCGCGGCCCCAACGTCAGCAGTGCACCCACCACCAGGAAAACCACTCCCAAGAGAATGAACAGCTTGCCCATCTCGCGCAGCGGCTCCATGCGACTATTGTAGCGGGAAGAGGACGGCCCTTGTCACGGCTCAGCCGATGCTCGTTCCGGGAACGAACCCGCTCGCGGTGTCCATCGGATTGCCCGTTGTCCGCGCCGATGTGGTCTCGGCACGGTACCGCGCGGATGGAAAGAAACACCCTGCTGCTACAGCTCGTATGCGGCGAAAAAGTAGCTGACCTCAAACGCGGCGGTTTCCGGAGCATCGGAGCCGTGCGTGCAGTTGTTCTGAATCGAAGTTCCAAACTCGCGGCGGATGGTACCCGGGGCCGCCTTGGCCGGGTCGGTGGCGCCCATCAGGTCGCGCCAGCGCGAGATGGCGTTTTCGCCTTCGAGCACCATCACGAACACTTTGCCCGAAGACATGAATTCCGTCAGGTCTCGGAAAAACGGCCGCTCACGATGCACCGCATAAAAACCTTCCGCTTCGGCACGGCTCAGGCGCAGCGATTTGATCGCGACAATCTGCAGGCCGGCCTTGTGAATTCGCGAAAGAATCTCGCCGGTCAGGTTGCGGCGGACGGCGTCCGGCTTGATGATGGCGAGTGTGCGTTCGATGGGCAACGTTCCTCCTCGACTATTCCACCCGTGCGCCCAGCACCTTGGCCACGGTAGCGCCAATCTCCGCCGGACTGGCCACTGTGTGAATGCCGGCAGCGCGCAGGGCAGCATACTTTTCGGCGGCAGTACCCTGACCACCGCTGATGATCGCACCGGCATGTCCCATGCGGCGGCCGGGCGGCGCTGTCTGGCCGGCGACAAAACCGATCACCGGCTTGCGGACGTGCTCGCGGACGAAAGCAGCAGCCGTTTCTTCCGCGTTGCCGCCGATTTCCCCGATCAGGACGATGGCGTGGGTTTCCGGGTCGTCGTTGAACAAACGGATGGCTTCCAGGAAACTGGTGCCCACGATGGGGTCGCCGCCGATGCCGATGCAGGTGGATTGTCCGATGCCGAGCCGCGAGAGCTGGTCCACGGCTTCGTACGTCAGAGTGCCGCTGCGGCTGACGACCCCGACGTGGCCGGGCTTGTGAATCGGGCCGGGCATGATGCCGATTTTGCATTTTCCTGGGGAGATGATGCCCGGGCAGTTCGGGCCGATCAGCCGGGTGCGACCGCTGCGGGCCAGCACGGTGGCCACCCGCACCATGTCGAGCGTAGGGATGCCTTCGGTGATGCAGACGACGAGCGGAATGCCGGCATCGGCCGCTTCGAGAATGGCATCGGCAGCGAACGCCGGGGGCACGAAAATGACCGAGGCGTTGGCGCCGGTTTCGCGCACGGCCTGCTGAACGGTGTTGAAGACCGGCCGCTCCAGGTGTTTCGTGCCGCCTTTGCCGGGGGTAACGCCACCGACGATGTTCGTGCCGTAGTCAATCATCTGTGTCGCGTGGAAGGTACCTTCGCGGCCGGTGAACCCCTGCACGAGCACGCGGGTGGACTGGTCGACGAGAATGCTCATCGGGCACCCCCTGCCAGCCGAACCACCTTTTCCGCACCATCCTGCATGCCGTCGGCGATGGTGAAATTCAGGCCGGAGTCGCGCAGAATCTGCTGCCCCTGCTGTACGTTGGTGCCTTCCATGCGGACGACGACCGGAACGGTGAGTTGGAGTTCGCGGGCCGCGTTGACGACGCCTGTCGCCAGCACGTCACAGCGCAGAATCCCACCGAAGATGTTGATGAAAACCGCCTTCACGTGCGGATCGCTCATCAGAATGCGGAAGGCATTTTTCACCTGGTCGGCCGATGCGCCCCCGCCGACATCGAGGAAGTTGGCCGGGCGTCCGCCGGCCAGTTGGATGATGTCCATCGTGGCCATGGCCAGGCCGGCTCCGTTCACCATGCAGCCGACGTTGCCGTCCAGCTTGATGTAGTTCAAGCCGTACTTGGAAGCTTCGACTTCGAGCGGGTCCTCTTCGTCCAGGTCGCGCAGCTCGCGCAGCTCCTTGTGGCGGTAGAGAGCATTGTCGTCGAAGCTCACCTTGGCGTCGAGCGCGACCAACCGACCATCGGCAGTGATCACGCAGGGATTGATTTCGACCAGGGAAGCATCGGTTTCCAGAAAAGCGCGGTAAAGCGATTGGAAAACGGGTACCGCGGCAGCGACCAGCTCGGGAGCCAACCCCAGCCCAAACGCCAGCTTGCGCGCCTGGAAAGGCTGCAGACCCACAGCCGGGTCGACCCATTCGCGCAGAATGGCTTCGGGCTGCGCCCGGGCGACTTCCTCGATTTCCATGCCACCAGCAGCGCTGGCCATGAAGACGGGCATCGCGGCAGCGCGGTCCACAAGCACGCCCAGGTAAAGTTCCCGCACAATCTGCAGGCCTTCTTCGATCAGCACCCGGCGGACGATGCGACCTTCTGGTCCTGTCTGCGGGGTGACGAGCCGCATGCCCAGCATCTGACCGGCCAGCTCGGCAGCGTGCTCGGGCGAACGAGCCAGTTTGACGCCACCCCCTTTGCCGCGGCCACCGGCGTGGATCTGCGCCTTGACCACGACAAGGGGTACGGCCAACCGCTGCGCAATCGTGCGAGCTTCTTCCTTGGTGAAGGCGACTTCGCCGCGGGGGATCGGAACGCCGTAGCGTGCCAGAATGCTTTTGGCCTGGTATTCGTGAATTTTCATAGCGGCCTGCGTGAAATCGTCAATCGGCCGACTGCCGCTGAACAGAAACGCGGTGCCGGGTGCACCGGGTGGCTCCGGGCGCTGTACGCGGCACCGGACGGTGCTAAGATGCTTCCGGCGGAACCGGACAAAGCGCAGCAGTTTACCCTGAAGCGCAAAACGCAGCAAGAGAGGCCGTGCCCGATGCTGACGGAAGCTCTGGAAGCCGTTGTCGCGGGAGAGAACCTAACGCCAGCGACCGCCGAGGCGGTGATGGAAGACATCTTGAGCGGGCACGCCACCGACGCGCAAATCGCCGGCCTGCTCGTTGCCCTGCGGCTGAAAGGCGAAACGGTGGACGAGCTGGTGGGATTCGCGCGTGCGATGCGCCGCCATGCACTACCAGTCTTCCCCGATGGGAGGCCGCCGCAGCGGCTGGTGGACACTTGTGGCACGGGCGGGGATGCGGCAGGAACGTTCAACATTTCGACGGCCGCCGCGTTCGTGGTGGCCGGCGCCGGTGTGGCGGTGGCCAAGCACGGCAACCGTTCGATCAGTTCGCAATGCGGCTCCGCCGATGTGCTCGAAGCGCTCGGCGTGGCGATCGAGCAGCCCGCCGAACGAACACGCGCGGCCATCGAACAGGTAGGCATCGGGTTTTTGTTTGCGCCCGCAATCCACCCAGCCATGCGGCACGCGATGCGCGCGCGGCGCGAACTGCGGCTGCGCACGGTATTCAATCTCCTCGGGCCGCTGACGAATCCCGCGGGAGCGCACGTGCAGGTGGTGGGCGTGTTCCAGCGAAACGCCACGGAGCTGCTGGCCCGCGCACTGGGCGAGCTTTGTGTGGAACGCGCCTTCGTCGTGCACGGATTGGACGGGTTGGACGAAATCACCCTGAGCACGGAAACTCAGATCAGCGAACTGCGCGACGGCGTGGTGCGTAGCTACACGATCGCACCGGAAGCTTTCGGGCTGCGGCGTGCGCCCCGAGAGGCGTTGGCCGGCGGGACGGCCGAACAGAATGCACGCATCATCCGGCAGGTGCTGCAAGGAGCACCCGGACCGCAGCGGGAAGTCGTGTTGGCGAATGCCGCAGCGGCCCTAGTCGCAGCCGGCTGCGCAGAAGACTGGCGAGAGGGCGTGCGGCTGGCCGAACGTTCCATCGACTCGGGGGCAGCCCTGGCCAAGCTGGAAGCGCTGGCCGCCTTCCATGGGCAAGGGGGAGAGCGGTAGTTGCGCTAGTGCTCCCGCTGCAGGCTGCGCACCGCGAACCAGAAACTCACCGCGGTGAATGCCAGGAAAGCCACCGCTTCCAGAGCCACGGTGTGCGGCTCGCCCAGACCGATGGTGGCATAGCGAAGCGCATCGGTCTGCCAGGTGATGGGATTGGCCCGCGCAACCGCGCGAAAGACACGCGGCAGCGGCTCCAACGGATAGAACATCGAACTGGCAAACAGAAAAAGAAAATAGAAGACCGAGGTGACCGTGTTGAACACGTCGTTACGGCGGATCCGCAGGGCAAAGATGGCGTAGAAGTAAAACCAGCCGGCGGTGCCCACCACCACCGCAGCCACCAGCAGCGGTACCCCGGCCAGCCGGGGCTGAACCCCGAGCAGAGTCCAGGCGAATCCTACGGTGATCGCCGCCTGAGCCACGGCGACACCGAGGTTGAAAAGTACCTTGGCGGCCAGGTATTCGGCGCGGCGCATCGGGTAGGTGAGCATTTCGTAGAAGATGCCGTTGTCGCGGTCGAGGAAAAACGACCAGGCGGTGTTCGCAGCGATGCCGAAGCTGGCCATGCTGAGCACACCAGCCAGAAAGAAAGCGTGATAGTCCAGCCCGGGGAGCGGGAGACGAAGACCCAACGCGGCGTTCACCCCCACGCCGAACAGAAGCAGGTAGGCAAGCGGGTGGAACAGGTCCCAGAAGAGAAACGTCAGATTCGTCGCGCGGACCTTGGCCTCGCGATAGAGAACCGCGGTGATGGCAGCGGTGGCGCTCATGAGAAGGTCTCAAGCCGTGCATGGGGATCGGGTGGCATCGGGCGGCGGCCAATCATACGAGTGGCGTCTCCGGAGACGAGCCGGCCGTGGGTCGCGTCAACTCAAGGAAGATATCTTCCAGGCTGGCCCCGCGAACCTCCAAATGCAACAATTGGGCGCGGCGGGCGAGCGTACTGGCGAGTTCGAGCACACGGGATTCTTCGGCGCGCAAGGCGATTTCGACCGAGTTGTTGTGGATGGCCAGGCGGACGGGCGCGAGCTGTTCGAGCTCTTCGCGGATGCCAGCAGGCAGTGCGTCGAAGGTGAGGGAAAGTTCATAGACATCCTTCGAGAGCAGCTTGAGCGTGTTCAGGTCTCCACGGGCAACCGGACGGCCACGGTGCAGAATTAGGATATCGTCACAGAGCTCTTCCGCTTCGCTGAGGATTTGCGTGGTGAGCACAATCGTGCGGCCGCGTGCGGCCTCTTTCCGCAACCGATCCATCACTTCGCGTTTCAGGATGGGATCCATGCCGGTGGAAAATTCGTCGAGAAAAACGACCGGCGTATCCACCAGGAAGACTTTGGCGACCTGGACGCGCCGGCGGAGACCCCCACTGAGGTCCATGACCTTGCTGCTGGCGGCATCGAGCAAGTGGAATTGTTCCAGCGCACGCGCGGTGCGACGGCGGGCTTCGTAGCGGTCGAGTCCGTGGAAGCGGACGTAGCTGAGCAGGTTGTCGCGCACAGACAGGAACAGATCCACCGCGGTTTCCTGCAAGACGACTGCGATGCGGCGGCGCACCTCGAGCGGTTGATGGAGAACGTCATAACCGAGTACGGCGGCTCGGCCGGCGGTCGGTCGCAACAGCGTGGTCAGGATTTTCAGCGTAGTGGTTTTGCCGGCGCCGTTCGGCCCGAGCAAGCCGAAGATGCATCCGCGGCGGACCCGGAAGCTGAGCCCATCCACAGCGCGCAGCGACGGTTGGTCGCGCCGTTGGTATTCCTTGACCAAGCCTTCGACTTCCAGCGCGTATTCGCTCATGGACCACAGCCGGTGCCCCGCCGAACCGGGACACGTGGGGCACAAAAAGATTGAATGACTGGCGGGCAGGGGTCAACAGAGACTCATGCCGCCGGCGGAAAATGGGGCCGCGGAAGTTGCGGCACCCACACAACAGCCGAGGAGGATACGGTGATGTTCCTACGGGCAGCCATGCTGTTGAGTCTGGCAGTCTATCCGGCACTGGCGCAGCCGTCAACGGCGGCACGAGCGGCCGAGGCGGCAGCAGCCGCACGTGCCTTTCGGCAGGCGAACGAGCACGCCATTCTGGATGAGCTGCGCGCCCTGCTCGCCATTCCCAACGTGGCCACCGACACGGTGAACATTCAGCGCAATGCCGAACAGCTGCGGGCCATGCTCGAACGTCGCGGCTTTCGCGTGCGGCTACTGCCGATCGAAGGGCGAGGGCCGGTGGTTTGGGCAGAGTTGCGCGCGCCGGGCGCCCGTCGCACGGTGCTGTTCTACTGCCACTACGATGGACAGCCGGTGGAGCCGGCGCGATGGATCGAAACAAAACCGTGGGAACCAGCCCTGCGCACAAACGCCATTGAAGCCGGCGGCCGGTTGATTCCCTTTCCTGCACCGGGCACGCCGTACCAGGACGACTGGCGCATCTATGCGCGGTCGGCCAGCGACGACAAATCACCCATCGTAGCGATTCTGACTGCACTCGACGCCCTGCGGACTCGGGGCATACCGCTCGGGGTGAACGTGAAGTTCCTGCTGGATGGAGAAGAAGAAGATGGATCGCCGAATCTGGGACGCGTGCTGGCCGAACACCGCGATCTGTTTGCAGCCGACCTGGTGATTTCTGCCGATGGGCCGGTGCACCAGACCGGACGCCCGCAAATCGTCTTCGGCAATCGCGGCATCGTCACCGCCGAAATTACCGTTTACGGGCCGTACCGGCCATTGCACAGTGGCCACTACGGCAACTGGGCGCCGAACCCGGCGATGCGGCTCGCTCAACTGCTGGCCTCGATGAAAGACGAAGAGGGCCGAGTGCGGATCGAAGGATTCTACGACGATGTCCGTCCGCTGAGCGAACTGGAGAAACAGGCACTCGCCGCGGCTCCGAAGAACGAGCCGCAGATGATGCAACAGTTCGGATTCTCCGGTCCGGAAGGCAGCGGCCGGCCGCTCGTCGAACTGATCATCCTGCCTTCGCTGAATGTCCGCGGGCTCCGCAGCGGCTGGGTGGGAGAAGAAGCGCGCACCGTGGTGCCCGATGTGGCCATCGCGTCACTGGACCTGCGATTGGTGAAAGACGTCGATCCGCAGCGACAATTCGAACGGCTGGTCGCACATATCCGTCGGCAAGGGTATTACGTCACTGACCGGGAACCGACCCATGAAGAGCGCATGCAGCATTCGCGCATCGCGCGCGTGGTGATGGGCGATGGCTACCCGGCCGCACGCACACCGATGGACCTTCCCTTGGCTCGCGCAGTCGTGGAGGTGGTCGAAGCCGCAACGGGTGAACCGGTGGTCAAACTACCCACCTCGGGCGGGTCGGTGCCGATGTACTTGATCGAGCGGATAGGGCTGCCGATCGTCCATGTGCCCACCGTGAATCACGACAACAACCAGCACAGCCCGAACGAAAATCTGCGCATCGGAAATTTCCGCCGGGGTATCGAAATTTTTGCGGCTTTGCTGGCCGCGCTCGACTGGTAGCGAGGCTACAGCGCAAGGAAATTTTC
This sequence comes from Acidobacteriota bacterium, assembly GCA_037442425.1. Taxonomy (GTDB): domain Bacteria; phylum Acidobacteriota; class Terriglobia; order Acidiferrales; family UBA7541; genus DSGC01. The sequence continues at coordinate 101,754 of JBBIQG010000007.1, forward strand.
GAGCAATTGCAGGCCGTGCGCCGTGAGCACGGATTCGGGATGGAATTGTACGCCTTCGAGTGGAGCCCGGCCACGACGGCGCCAACGCAGGCCCATGATGATGCCGTCTTCCGTCTCTGCGGAAATTTCCAGTTCCTGGGGCAATGAGCGGCGTTCCACCATCAACGAGTGGTACCGAGTGGCCGCGAACGGACGCGGCAGGCCGGTGAAGATCGTGCGTCCGTCGTGAAAGATTTCGCTCGTTTTGCCGTGCATGAGCCGCGGTGCACGCACTACGCGACCCCCCAGGGCTTCGCCAATGGCCTGATGTCCCAAACAGACGCCTAGGATGGGAATCCGTCCGGCGAATCGTTGAATCAGTGGGATGCTGATGCCGGCCTGGCTTGGGGTGCAGGGCCCCGGAGAGATGACGATGCGGTCGGGCCGCCGACGTTCGATTTCCTCCAGTGTAATCCGGTCATTGCGCCGCACTTCGACCCGCTGTCCCAACTGGCCCAGATACTGCGCCAGGTTGTAAGTGAAACTATCGTAGTTGTCGATCAGCAGAATCATCCCTGTCGTCGCTCGAGTTGCACGCAGCCACGCCGTCTGATCGCATTCAGAAAACGCTGCTTCTCGAGACGAAGGTCCCGCGCCCCAATTTGTCCGAAGCCGGTCAAATTGTACCGCGATGAGCAGCTTCCAGGGCAGTGAGCAGGGCCCGGGATTTGTTGACCGTTTCCTGATATTCGCGCTCCGGAACGGAGTCGGCGACGATGCCACCGCCGGCTTGCACGTAGGCACGGCCGCCACGAGCGACCAGCGTGCGGATAGCGATGCAGGAATCGAGGTTTCCCGAGAAGTCCAGATAAAGAATGGCACCGGCGTAAATGCCGCGGCGTGTGGGTTCGAGCTCGTCAATGATTTCCATGGCGCGAACTTTCGGCGCACCGGTGACGGTGCCTGCTGGAAAACAAGCAAGCAGAGCGTCAAAACAATCCACATCACTGCGGAGCCGCCCGCGAAGACTGGAGACCAGGTGCATCACGTGCGAGTAGCGTTCGACAAACGCCAACTCGTCCACGCGCACCGAGCCATACTCGCAGACGCGGCCAAGATCGTTTCGACCCAAGTCCACCAGCATGATGTGTTCGGCGCGTTCTTTGGGGTCTGCGCGCAGCTCTTGTTCCAGGCGGCGGTCTTCCGCTTCGGTGCGTCCACGTGGGCGCGTGCCGGCAATGGGACGATAGAACGCCTCGCGGCCCTGGACTTTGACCAGCATTTCGGGCGAGCTGCCCACGACCGCCACCTCGTTCAGCCGTAGGAAATACATGTACGGCGATGGATTCACCACCCGCAGGGCGCGGTAGATTTCGAACGGATCCGCGGAATTGCGCGCGGCAAACCGCTGGCTGAGCACGACCTGAAAGATGTCGCCCGCGCGGATATAGCGCTTCGCCTTGCGCACCGCGGCCAGATAGTCGGCTTTGCGAAAATTCGAACGCACGCGCAGCGCCGTCCGGCGCGTTCTTTGCTGGCGCAGACGCAGGGGCTGTTCAAGAATCCGGCGGGTGCGTTCGATGTCCCGCACGGCGGCGTCGTACTGCTCGCGCAGCGTACCAGCACCTTCGGTGAACACATTGCGCACCATCCAGACGCGGTGCTGCACGTGGTCGAAGGCCACCAACCCCAGGAAGATCATCAGCACGGCATCGTCCAGACCCACATCGTCGTGTGCGGTTTCTGGAATGCGTTCGGTCAACCGCACCATATCGTAGGCAAAATAGCCGATGGCACCGCCCACCAGTGGCGGCAGACCGGGGAGGCGCACGGGACGAAATCGCCTCAGCCGATGCCGGAGCAGTCGCACTGGGTCTTCTCCTGGCCACACCATGTGTGTCTGTCGCCGTGGATGTGCATGACTGACTTCGATGTGGCATGTGCCGCGGCGGTAGCGAAAAATTTCTGCTGGGTGGGCACCGAGGAAGGTGTAGCGGGCGATTTTTTCTCCACCTTCGACACTTTCCAACAGAAACGAGTACCGGGCGTGCCGTGCCAGCTTCAGATAGGCAGAAACCGGCGTCAGCAAATCGGCCGTCATCGTGGCATAGACCGGCACCAGGTTGCCCTGTCGGGCCAGCTTCGCGAAGGTTTTGTAGTCGGGCTGGATCATCGTCGAAGTTTCCGCTCATTGCGGAGCGCGGCCAGCACGGCCGCACGCATTTGCCTTTCCGGGGCACGCTCCCCCATCCAGATTTCCCACTGCGCCACTCCCTGGGCCACGAACATCTCTGCGCCGGAGATCGTTTCGATGCCCCGGAGTGCGGCCAGTTCCAACAGCTTCGTCTGCATAGGACGATAAACCAGGTCGAACACGACCCGGCAGTTCAGCTCGCGCATGGCCAGCGGTGATTTCCGAACGTGCGGATACATGCCGACGGGGGTGGCGTTGATGATAGCGTCGAAGAACTCGCGAGCCAGACGCACTCGGGGAATGATTTCTCCGCCGACTGCACGGGCCAGCCGACGCGCCGATGCCTGACGCCGTGCGCAGATGGCCACCTGCGCCCCGGCCTGTGCGAGAGCAAAAGCTACTGCGCGAGCCGCGCCGCCGGCTCCGCAGATCAGCACACGGCAGCTGGCCAGATCCACAGAGCGGGAGTCGAGCGCGCGCAGCACGCCGACGTAGTCGGTATTGTAGCCGTAGAGCCGGCCGTTGCCGCGCACGACCACCGTGTTCACGGCTCCGATCTGCTCCGCCAGCAGATCGCAGCCATCCAGGTAATCCAGGATGCGCTCCTTGTGCGGAATCGTAACGCTGAAGCCGCGGATCCCCAACGAGGGCACCGCAGCCAGGAAATCCCTCAGGCCAGCAGTCCCCTCAGCGGCCGGCACCAGAAACGGCAGGTAGACAGCATTGATGCGACGCACGCGAAAGCCGGTGTTGTGGAGCAGTGGCGAGAGCGAATGGGCCACTGGATCGCCAATCAGTCCGTAGACCCGCGTGCGGCGGTCGAGCCGATCAGCGCGATAGAGTTGCCGCATCTCTTCCAGCGTGAGCTGTCCGGGAGCGGTCGGCTCGCCCGCGGCCGCATAGGCCAGCGCTGAACCGGCGCGCAGTGCGAGCACACGCAACGGCAGTGCCCGCTCGCCCATGGGCACTGTCACCACGGAACGACGGCGGCGGGCCAGCCCCAGCAAACGCAGGCCATCGCGCAACCGTTCGCATCGGGTGGCCAGCTTGACAGCGCTGCCACCGGCACGCTCCAGCCGTGCGCTCAGGGCCGCCAGCCGCCGCGGTGTCCCCGCAAATTCATGGAAAGAAATCAGGCAACGCGCCGGAGCCAATCCTCGGCGCAAGTCAGCGGCTCCCAGCCGCGCGGCCGTTTCGATTTCCACATCGCACCATTGGCAGCCGGCTGCGGCGGCGCGGCGAAGCAGTTCGAGCTGAGCCGTCGGGCTGCCAGCAAAGCGACCCCCAGCGACCCGACGACGACAGGTGGCGATCCAAGTGGCGCGCAGACGGCGTCGGGCGAGCGCGGCAAGCAGACGGAGAATCTGGCGGCGGCTGCGCAGCCAATCGAGTCGAAGTTCGACCGTGCGGGTGTGACGGAGCGCACGCGCAAGCAGTCGCAGCATGCCGGAAGCGGTAGGCGCAGCTACGACGGCACAGACGCGGTCGGCAAAGAGCGGTTGTGGCACGGCGTTGCCTCCACCTCGACGGGTGAGCTTGCGCTTCTACCACGAGGTAATCAGTGTGTAAAGCGCGGCGGCGGCCAGCTTGACCGATACGAAGGGCTTGGCTAGGCTCGCTTGAGGGCGCCGCCTGGGACGACCAAGCCGAGCGGCGCACGGGAGTCTTCCGATGCGTACACGATCCGCGCTGATGGCGCTGGCCGCGCTGGCTCTAGCCGCAACGGTCACTGCACAGCAAACACAGCGCACGCCGAACACAGCCGACCTCTACTGCTCCGGCTGGTTTACCAACGAACCAGTGCCACGCGACACCTACCTGATTTCCGGCGAAGAGTCGGAGGTCAAGACGGCGTTCGGCGAGGGCGACTACGTCTATTTGAACAAGGGCTCGAATCAAGGCGCGCGAGTCGGCGACGAGTTTCTGATTGTGCGGCCCTCGAAAGACGAAGCGCGGCCGCGGTGGTTCTACGCACAGGATGCACTCGAGCGAGCCATGGGCCGACTCTATGCAGACAAGGGCCGTGTGCGGATTGTCGTGGTGCACCCCGATGTTTCCATCGCGCGTGTGGTCTACTCCTGCGACAGCATGTGGCGGGGCGACTTGGCACTGCCATATGCGGAACGGCCAGCACCGGCGCTGCGCAGTCAAGCCTTTGACCGGTTTGCGCCTCCCAGTGGCAAGCCGGTGGCGATGCTCGTGCAGTCCAAAGACTTTCGGCAACTGGTCGGACAGAACGACATTGTCTACATCAACTTGGGCAGTGAGCAGGGCGTGCAGGTGGGCGATTACGTGCGCATCTTCCGTTACCCGGGTTCGCGGCAAGAATCGGTCTATGTCGAGCGCGGCCGACACTACCGTCTGTACGGATTCGGCAGCACCCCGACGCGATACCGCTGGGACGATCTCCCGCGTGAAACCCTGGGCGAAGGCATTGTGCTGCGTACTTCACCGAACGCGGCCACAGTGCTGATCACCTATAGTCTTCGCGGAATCTACTTGGGCGACTACATCGAAATCCAATAACTTCCCGTGCGGAACGCTAACTGGCGCGGGCTTGTTCGCGACTTTCTTCGCGGAAGTCTGCTTCGGAGAACACTTCTGCCGTAAAGGCTTCGATGCGCGTTTGCGGGTCGCGCCAGGCTTCGGCAGGCAGACCTGCTTTTAGGCACGCCTCTTCGAGAAACCGCTCTCGGCTCCAGCGAAATCGGGTGGCCACCTGCGGCAGCAACAGCGCCTGAGCAACACCCGCGACAACGCGCACGCCATGCACACCGGGCTCAATCTGCTCAGGCTGCACGGGTTGGCGCGGCGAAAGCAAGGAGATTTCGATCTCCAGTTCGTCGAGCTCCTCGGGAACAACCGGAGCAAAACGCGGGTCGCGCGTGGCCGCAGCCACAGCACAAAACTGTACCGTTTCGGCAAGCGAAGCGGCCGGTTCTACTTGACCGATGCAACCGCGCAAGCGGCCATGGGAGTGGAGACTGACAAAGGCGGCGCCGGGCTCAGCCAGGGCACCACTCACGGCAGGGGGCTCCGGGAGGCGTCCGTGCACGACCGCCTCGACAATCGCCTGCCGCGCCAGAGCGAGCAGGGCACGGCGCTCGGCACTAGGGAGTGGCGACATCGTGCTGCTTCTTTTGTCGCTCCAGGATGAGCAGCCGCCGGCGCCGCTTGACGCGGTCGTCCACATGACTCCAAAACCTCAGGAAATAGTGCACCGCAGAAACCACCGCACTGACCACTACAAGCCAGAGCAACAGCGTGCCGAACGGTTTCAGCAAAGCGTGCTTGGAGCCAAGAATGACGGCGGCGACGGCAACCACCTGCAGCCCCATCTTCAGTTTGCCAAGTGTGGAGGCGCGGATGGTGAACCCTTCGGCCGAGGCAATGTTGCGCAGCCCGAGCACAGTGAATTCGCGCGCAACAATCAGAACCACCATCCAGGCCGGCACCAGACCCATCTCCACGAGCGAGATGAACGCGGCCGAAATCAGCAACTTGTCCGCAACGGGATCGAGCAGAATGCCCAGCGTGGTCTCTTCGCCGCGCTTGCGCGCAAAATGACCATCGGCCCAATCGGTCAGCGCGGCTGCCAGGAGAATCAGCACGCCCCAAACCTCGAAATTGACCGGGAAACCCCACAACTCCAGGTTCGGCTGGCGGGTCAGCAACACCACCACCAGCAGCGGAACGAAGAAGATACGCAGGATCGTCAAACTGTTCGGCAGATTCATTTCGGGCTGCCCGGGAACCCCGCAGACGAAAGTCGCCCACCGGCCCTGCAAAGCAAACTGAGAATGCGTTGGACACTATAGTCCCCGAGGTGAACCAAGTCAACGAATCCCACCGCCGGCCTAGGACAAAACACAATGGCCTCCTCGACAAGACCACGGCAAGCCCGCCAATCATCCTCCACCGTTCCTGTGCCCGCACCGTTCGTTGCCGAGCCTGCATCAGACGTTGAACGAACTGCGCCATTGCACCATTGCTGTGCAAAATTCTCAGAGTCAAGTTGCACCACTTCTTGTGCAATGAACAGGGAAGGTAGATCTTCCATTTGTAATAACTCTAGTTCTTCCAATAAGATAAGATGATAGGACTGGAATTTGAGTGAAACTTGCTGAAGGGTTTTGGTTTAGCATCCGGAAGTGTAGAAAAACTATCCACAGAATTTTCCACAGGACTTTTCGGCTGAAAAACAATGCACTTTAGCGCTTCAGGAACGGGTAGGTCCGCGCAGCACCCGGGCCGGCAACAGGATGATAGCCCGGAGCAGCTCGAGCACACCAGTGACGGCAATGCCAAGCACGCGAAAAGGTAGCAGCAGCAACCACACCAGCGGATACAGCAGCAGGGCCAACAAGGCCAACGGCCAGCAAAGCACCAGCAGAATCAACCACAGCAAAAAGCCGGCCACAACGAGCTCCCTTCTCCCTCTACGCACTACGACTTCAGTTTGTTCCGCCGAAGGGGAGGCGTGATTCGGCGAACTGGGTCGCGGCAAAATTTTGCAGGTGTCTTGCCAGCGAGGCAGGCATTTCGGCATTCAGCAGCAAGAAACCGTCCTGGATTTCGAAGTGCAGCACGCGGCCGAGCGCGTGGATCAAGGCCAGGGTGCGGCCCTCGCTCGCGGGCATGCGCAGGTTCAGTTGCACGAGCGGGTCCACCGGCAGCACCTCGTCCAGCCGTTGCCTCAAGACATCCAGGCCGGTGCCGTGCAGCGCAGAGATGTACAAGTTGCCGTTGTCACGGTGCAGGGCGGCGCGATCGGCTTCGCTGAGCCGGTCGATTTTGTTGAATACGCGCAAACGCGGACGGTCAGCAACGCCAAGTTCGGCGAGCACTTTTTCCACTTCGACGTCCTGTTCCGCGTGGCGAGGGTCGGAGATATCACTGACCTGCAGCAGGACGGCGGCCTGCTGGACTTCCTCGAGGGTGGCTCGAAAAGCCGCGATCAGCCCAGGCGGAAGATCGCGGATGAAGCCGACCGTATCGGAGAGCAAAACGCGACGGTTGGAAGGCAGGCGAATCGCGCGGATGGTGGGGTCGAGCGTGGCGAACATGCGGGGCGAAACGAGCACGTCCGCATGCGTCAGCGCATTGAACAGGGTGGACTTGCCGGCATTGGTGTACCCGACCAGGGCCACGGTACCCAGCGGCACTTCTTGCCGCACACGACGATGCACACTGCGTTGGCGGCGAATTTTTTCGATGCTTTCGCGAATGCGGCGGATGCGGTCACGGATGCGGCGGCGGTCGGTTTCCAGTTTCTGCTCCCCTGGTCCGCGGGTGCCAATGCCGCCGCCCAGCCGGGAAAGCTCCACGCCGCGGCCGGCCAAACGAGGCAACAGGTAGGTCAGTTGTGCCAGTTCGACCTGAAGCTGACCTTCGCGACTGCGGGCGTGGCGAGCGAAGATATCCAGGATGAGCTGGGTGCGATCAATCACGCGGCATTCCGTGGCGCGTTCGATGTTGCGCTGCTGCACCGGCGTCAGGTTGTGGTCGAAGATGAGCAGCGGAGCATTGCGGGCGCGGGCCTCGGCGCGAATCTCTTCGAGCTTGCCGCGGCCGACCAGGGTGGCGGGATCGAGCGATTCCCGCTGCTGGAAGATTGTTGCCACGACTTCGGCGCCTGCGCTCCGGGCCAGCTCTTCGAGCTCGACCAGTCCTTCGCGCTCGCTACAAAGATCGGCAACGCCGGGCACATGGGGCGGTCGCTTCTGTCCAACGCCGATCAGCAGGACACGTTCGCGGTGGCCGGTGGGTTGTGGAGTCTTCATGCGGTGTTCGGGCCCGTCTGCTACACAAGTGACCTCTACCCTCCGCCATTATACCTTCTCGGTGCGGCCGGTGCTGGCCAAACGTTCCCGAAGGAAGCCGAGGACCGAGGCGGCAATGGCTGGGTCGTCTCCAAAACCAGAGAACCAGTGCACGTCGGGTTCGCGGCGGAACCAGGTGAGCTGGCGCTTGGCGTAGCGACGGGTGTTGCGCTGAATCGTTTCGATAGTTTTCGCCAATGGATAGCGACCGGCCAGGTGTGCGACCAGTTCGCGATAACCAATAAATTGAAATGGCTTGGCCGCAGGATCCAAGCCTGAAGCGAGCAAGCTGCGAACTTCGTCGAGCCAGCCGGCATCGAGCATCTGCGCGACGCGCAGTTCGATGCGTTCGTAGAGCAGCGCACGCGGTGGCTGCAGGCCAATTTTGACTACAGAAAAGCCCTCCAGCCGTGGGCGCCCCCGGCGATGAAGTTCTGAAATCGGCCGGCCGGCGAGCAAGCAGACTTCGATGGCGCGGATCAACTTCTGGGTATCGGCTGGAGCGATGCGGGCGGCCGCCTCCGGGTCCAGGCGTGTGAGCAAGCGATGCAGGTATCCCGGGCGGTGGCGTGCCGCGCGTTCACGCAGGCGCGCACGCAGCGCTTCGGAGCGAGTGGGAGCGTCGGAAAGACCTTCGAGCAGAGCCCGCAGATAAAGTCCGGTGCCGGCGGTGAGCACGGGCAGGCGCCGCCGGCGTCGCAGGTCTTCGAGCACAGCAAGGGCGCGGGTGCGGTACTCGCCCGCCGTAAACAGCTCGTGCGGTTCCACTAGGTCGAGCAGATGATGCGGGATGCCGCGGCGCGCGGCCGGCGGAACCTTGGCTGTGCCGATGTCGAAGCGGCGATAGACCTGTGTGGAATCGCAGACGAGCACTTCGCCGCCCAACTGTTCCGCCACGGTGATGCCGAGGGCGGATTTGCCCGATGCCGTCGGGCCAACAATGACGACCAGCGGTGTAGCAGCCGAGCTCACAGCACGTGCCAGTAGCGAACCAGCAGCACGAGCAGTGCCAGCAGTCCTAACAGCAATGCTCCGGCCAGTTGTGTGCGATTCAGCTTCACTGGTAGTCGATCGGCAAATTGTAAAGAAAGGTGAAGCGCAACTCGATGTACGGGCCGGTAAATTCTGCCGGCAGCGGCTCGAAGGGATTCGAAGCATGAATCGAGCTCAGCGCGGCGCGGTCGAGCGGCTCGCGACCCGAACTAGCCACCAGCACCGGTTCGGGGAACGGCACATGACCGTTGTTGAGAATCTTGAACTGGATGACGACCTTGCCCTTTTCGCCGAGCCGTGCCGATTCGGGAATCACTGCATACCAGTTGCGTTTGACACGGGCCAGCACACGACCCATGTAGTTGGTAAAGTCCACGCCCTGTGTGGGCGTGAGCATCTGTACCAAGCCGTCGTGAAAGCCCTGGCCGCCGCCGGAACCGCCTCCCGGACCGAGATCACCAAACCGATAGCTGCCACCGCCCGGATCGCGCAGTGCCTGGCGGAGCTGCTCTTCCAGCGAGCTGCGCGGTGCACGGGGACCGAGGCCGAGGTCGAGCGCAGGGCCGTTTCCCGGACGCGATTCCGGTACCGGTTCGAGCCGCGCGATTTCAGCGCCCCGCTGGGGCCGTTCGGATTCCGCACCCGCACCCGACTCGCGGGGCGATTCCCGCGAGGAGGAAGAAGGGGCCGGACCGATCTCACCGGTGCGCGGACCCGGAACTTCGATCTCTTCCGCAGGCGGCTCGGCCTGCGGACGAAACAGGCGCGGATCGATACGAATCTGTGGCGAAGGACGCGGCGGCTCCGCCGGCACCGGGACAACGTCAGCCGGTGGCGGAGGGAGATAGACCAGACCAAGCTGGCGGTGTGCGCGCACTATCTCTTCCTCCGTGGGCGGCACGTAGGGAAATATCTTCGGGTGCATCAGGAGAAGCAAAAGCAGCAGGGCATGCACAAGTGCAGACGACAGCAACGTGGACCAGCGCCAGAACTGCGGGCTGAGCTCTACGGGCCGAGCTAACAGGGTAACTTCGCCGGTGATGAACAGGTCGGGGTCAACAACGTCGCCGATGGCTTCCTGGGGCACGCGGCCGAGCATGAGTACGCTGGGGCGCGCATCTGCCGGCACCACGACCCGTGTGTCCAGTGAGGTGGGCACCACCGCTGGGCGTGGCGCGCGTGCTTCCGGTGGCAGCGGAGGCAGGTCGCGGGGCACCAGCAGGCGTGCCGCCACCGACTCCAGCGGCAGGTACGCCGGAATGGCACTTTGCCTCTGCAGTGGCCCCTGCTGCATCTCTGGAAGCACGACCATCCGGCTGTCCAACGGCGTCGATGTGCGGCGGGCCGGCTGGCGGGCAGCCGGGACAGCAGCTAGGTCGGTCGGTACCAGCGTGCGCGGAATCATGCCTCGTTTCAGTGTACCCTATCCGCAGCGAGGTCGGAACTCAGTGGTGTGCTGGCGGAGTCAGGCCACTCGGTTGGACGCGCCGGGCGTGCTCCTGGATGCCACGCATGACGCGGTCTGCCAGCTCGAGCGCACGGCGACCTGCTAGGCCATCGACCGGCGCGGGACACCGCGTCTGCACGGCCTGCAGGAAAGCACGCAGCTCGGCACGCAACGGCTCTTCGGGTTCGGTCGGTAACTTCTCGAACTGGAACTGGGGGACAGTGCCCGCGGACGCCGCGGGTGCCAACCGGATGCGGAGTACATCCTGGCGGGTATAGTCGATGGAAATGTACTCGTGTTCCTGGAAGAAGCGGAGCTTGCGGACGCGTTCGGTGGATACGCGGCTAGCGGTGAGATTGGCCACCGCACCGGAAGTGAACTCGATGCGGGCATGCGCAATATCCACCTTGTCGGTCAGGATGGGGATGCCGACAGCACGGACTTCCGCGACTTCCGCACCGGCCAGCGTGAGCAGAATATCCAAGTCGTGAATCATCACATCATAGATGACATCCACATCCAGGCTGCGCGGCGTGAACACGCCCAGGCGATGCACCTCGAAGAACAGCGGACGGCGAACAATGCGCTGCGCGGCCACCACAGCGGGATTGAAACGCTCCAGATGGCCCACCTGGAGGATGCGGTCGTGGCGGCGCGCGGCTTCGATCAGGGCGTCCGCCTCGGCCAACGATGCGGCCATGGGCTTTTCCACCAGCACGTCCACGCCGCGCTCGAGCAGCCAGCAGCCGATGCGGGCATGCGCAGTAGTGGGCACAGCCACGCTGGCCGCTTCGGCGCGCCCGACGAGGGAATCCAGTTCGGGCCAGGCAACGGTGCCGAATTCGGCCGCAACAGCCCGAGCGCGCGCCGCATCGGTGTCAAATACGCCGATCAGTTCCGCTGCATCGAGCTCGCGATAGATGCGGACGTGGTGGCGTCCAAAATCGCCGACGCCGACTACCGCGACGCGAGTTTTGCGGGACTCGCTCACGGCGCAGCCGCAGCGGGCGGCTCGAAAGCCTGAATGGCGATCCCGGCGGCGTCCGCGGCAGCGAGCAATTCGTCGCGGTCGAGCAGCAAGGTTTTGCCGGCGTCCAACGCCAGTGCAGTGGCGTTCGCGCGCCGCATCACGGCAATCGTGGGAGGCCCCACCACAGGAACATCGAAACGCATATCCTGGTTCGGCTTGCTTACCTTGACGACCACCAGCGGACGTCCTCCCGCGAGGCGTGCGGCGCGCTCGATGGTTTCGTCGGTGCCTTCCATGGCTTCCACGGCGACGCAGGCGCGCTGGCTGATGACGACCGTCTGGCCGACGTCCAGTGCGGCGATGGCGCGAGCGATGCGGTGGCCGCAGGCAAAATCGGCCGTTTCCTCGGCGGTGGGAGCGCGGCGCGTGAGCACGCCAGCAGCCGCCAGCCACGGGCGCAGGAAGGCCGTCGAATCCACCAGTTGAATGCCCTCCTGCTCCAGTACGCGAGCGATGGCACCGATCAACGCATCCGTGTTTTTTGCCGGCAGGGTCAGCAGCAGTTTTGCCAGGCGCCAGTCGGGACGGATGGCACTGAAGATTTTGTTGTGGCGCACCTGGCCTGCCATGACCGCCTGGCGTACGCCTGCGGCACGCAGGATTTCGATGGCCCGAGTCAGCTCGCCCAAGCTAACCCAGTGAACGCGGCGGGCCATCTGCTCGATTTCCGGAAACGTCTCTTCGCGGATGGCGAGCACCACCATCTCGATACCCTGGCGGCGCGCCGCTTCCAGGACCAGAAACGGAAACCTGCCGTTGCCCGCAATCAATCCCCAACCGCGGGTTTCGATCGGCGTTGTGGCTGCAGGGGTCATCGGAGTTACTTGACCAGTCCGCGCTGAGACGATTCGATGAAACGAATCATTTCCTCGACGTCCGGCTGGCCATTGTAGCAGGCGCGCATGCGCTCGAGCGCCTGCGTGGTATTCAGCTTGGAACGAAGCAGTAGGCGAAAAGCGCCTTCGATGGCACGAATCCGTTCGCTCGAAAAGCCGCGGCGTTCCAGCCCAACGCGGTTGACTCCGTAGCATTTCGTTTCCCGAGGAGCGACGACCAGCGAAAACGGAGCGACATCCTGGGTAATCACCGTGAAGGCTGCAATATAGGCGTGCCGGCCGATGCGACAGAACTGATGCACCGGGCAGAACGCGCCGACCGTAGCGAAATCCTCGACCACCACGTGGCCAGCCAGCGTGGCGCCATTGGCAAACACGGTGTCGTTGCCAATCTGGCAGTCGTGGGCAATGTGGGCGTAGGCCATGAACAGGTTGCGGTGGCCGATGCGGGTGACGCCGCCGCCTTCGACGGTGCCGCGATTCACCGTGCAGAATTCATGGAAGGTGTTTTCGTCGCCGCATTCGAGCCGGGTCGGCTCTCCGCGATACTTCAAGCTCTGCGGATCCCCACCCACCGAGCAGAAGGAATGGAAGATGTTGCCACGGCCATAGCGGGCCGGCCCGCGGACCGAGGCGTGTTCGTGGAGCACGCAATCATCGCCGAGCTCCACATCGTCGCCGACGACCGCAAAGGCGGCGATGCGAACATTGTGGCCGAGGCGGGCGCGCGGAGAGACGATGGCGCGCGGATCGATCTGGCTCATGGCTGGCGGTCCACCATCTTGCACATCAGGGTGGCCTCGGCGGCGAGCTGACCGTTCACGGTGGCCTGGCCGGCGAGCTTGCAGAAGTTGCCGCGCCAGTTCAGTACGGTCACCTCCACGCGGAGCTGGTCCCCGGGCACCACCGGACGGCGGAAGCGGGCATCGTCGATGGCGACAAAATAGAGCAGCTTGTTTTCCCGCTCGGGGACTTCCTGAAACAGCAACACGCCGCCCGCTTGGGCCATCGCTTCGACAATCAACACACCGGGCATGACCGGGTTGCCCGGAAAATGTCCCTGGAAGAACGACTCGTTGATGGTCACGTTTTTGATGCCCACGACACGCTTCTGCCGCTCCATTTCCACGATCGCGTCCAGCATGAGCATGGGATGGCGGTGCGGCAGGATTTTCTGGATGGCATTGACGTCGAGAATCATCGTGTCGCCTCAGCAAAGAAACTGGGCAGCGCATCGAATCCGGGCGTCCGCCGACGGTGTCCGGCACCGTCCGGACGGCGAAAACGCTCGCTCACAGTGCCCGGCTGATTATAGGGCGAAAGTGGTTTCGGGGGAACGCGATTGCCGGGCCGCGGACTGCCTGCTAGCATACGCGGGCCATGGCACCGATGCGAGAACTGCTGCACACACTGCGCGCACAACAACCACACATGCTGCGATTGCTCCGTCGGCTGGTGCAGACGGAATCACCCAGTCTGGAAAAAGCGGCGGTGGACCGGCTCGGCCGGCTCCTAGCGACCGAGTGGCGCCGGCGCGGCGCGCGGGTCCGGATGCTGCGGCAACGGGAGCGCGGCGATCATCTGCGAGTCTCGGTGTGGCTGGGGCACGGTCGGCCCGCCGGACAACTGCTCGTGCTGGGGCATCTGGACACCGTCTATCCACTGGGCACGCTGCGTCGAACACCGTTCCGGACCACGGGTGGACGCGTGTACGGGCCGGGCGTCTACGACATGAAGGCAGGCCTGGTGATGGCACTGTTCGCGGTGGATGCTTTGCGGCTGTTGCACATCGCTCCGCAGAAACGGCTGGTGTTTCTGTTCACCTCGGACGAAGAAATCGGCAGCGACTCATCGCGGCGGTGGATCGAAGCGGAAGCGCGCCGCAGCCACGCAGTGCTGGTGCTGGAGCCCTCGGCGGGCCGGGACGGACGCCTGAAAACAGCGCGCAAGGGTGTGGGGCACTGGACGGTGACAGCACACGGGCGAGCCGCACATGCTGGCATCAATCCGCAAGACGGGGTCAACGCCATACACGAGCTGGCCTGGCAAATCGCACGCATCGCGCGCTTCCAGCAGCCGCACCGCGGCATTACAGTCAACGTGGATGTGATCTCCGGCGGCACGCGCACCAACGTCGTGGCCGAACGAGCCACGGCCGAAGTGGATGTGCGCGTCTGGCGGATGGCGGATGCGGTGAGGCTGGCTCGGAAGTTCCGCGCACTGCGTCCGGTGTTGCGCGGGGCGCGGCTGGAGATACGCGGAGGATTGAACCGGCCGCCGCTGGAACGCACCCACGCGGTGTTTCACCTGTTTCGGCATGCGCAATACCTAGCGCAGCAAATGGGATTGGAGCTGAAAGAGGCAGCAACCGGAGGCGGCTCGGACGGCAATCTGACTGCAGCGCTGGGTGTCCCGACGCTGGACGGGCTGGGAGCCGTGGGCGATGGCGCTCACAGCCCGCGTGAGTTCATCTATGCGCGCAGCCTGCCCGAACGCGCGGCGTTGCTCGCGGGACTGCTGGCGACGTTGTAGCGGGTGCCAACCGAAACGGCACAAGAGCCAGCCGAGCGGGAAGAGGACTGCAGGCAGGATGAGTGCAACAGCCCGGTCGCGAACCGCCGCAATTCAGTGCCGGGATAGATAGCGCAACGTTTGCTGCTCGAGCTCAGCGTAACCGGTGCGCAGAATTTCCTGAAACGCCTGCTCGGCGGTGGCGCTGACCGCGAGGCGCGCCAGGATGCGTTCGAGATCACGCTGGCCGTAGGTTTCGACGATGAACTCCACCACGGCCAGCGACCAGGCGTAGGCCAGACTGGCCGTTTCCGCCGGTAACTGCGTCCAGGAATGTTCCAGCGCGGCCAGCGGGAGCGGCCCGTGCGTTTGTGCAGCCGCCAGCAGCGCAGTGCGAACCTGCCGACTCCGCTGCCCTTCGATCCACTGCGCCACTCCTTCGTGCAGCCAAACCGGGCAGCGTCCGCCGGTCTTTTGCGCCAAGAAGCTGTGGGCCAGCTCGTGACGAAGCACGCGGGCCAGTTCAGGCGTGACCCGGGTCAGACCCTGCACCGGCACACGCAACCGGCCGTCGTTGACCGCGCTGGCCCAGGCCGGCGCGCGAGTGATATCAGCGAAGGAGCGATCCGCGTAGAGAACCACGCCGATGGGTTCAGAAGGGGTGTAGTTCAGCTCCGCAGCGAGGGCGGCGAAGTGCTCTTCGAGCACGCCGAGGATGGCGTAAGCCAGCTCGGGTCGCGCGTTGCCGTCGTAGCGCAGAGTGAAGTGGCGCGACTGACCACCGCGGAAGCTGCTTTCCATTTCCAGGTCGCGTTCAGCTTTTTCCAGCGCGGCCGCGACTTCCGCATCGGGACGCAGGGCAATGGCGCGGCGCCATTCCGTGACGGCCTGTTCGAGACGGTTCGAACCGTAGTGGGCCCAGCCGGCCAGCTTGGCGACATCGGGGGAATCCGGAATCCGGCGGCGGGCGCGGTCGAGATAGTCGAGCGCGGCAGTGAACTCGCTGCGACGCAGATGCAAATAGGCCAGGTGGAGCAGCACCAGCGGCTCGTCCGGCGCAAAGTGGAGCGCGCGTCGGTAGTGGGCCATGGCCGGTTCGAGTTCGCCCCGGCGGAGGAAAAACTGTGCGGCAGCGTGATGCGCTGCTACGACGCGCGCTACGATCTGGGGATCCGCAGAACGCGCCTGCAATTCGAGCTGAGCCAGCCACTCGCGATGGACCGAACCGTCCCGCAGGACCGCTGCGGAGACGTCTTCGGGAGCGATCCCACTCTTCAGAGCCGGTGCAGAAAACGGAGCGGCTGGGTGGCCAAAGTCGTTGCCGGCCGGACCGGTCTCGATGCGGGCGACCAGCGACAACGGCAGGCTCATCCAACCCGCGGGAGTTTCAAAGCGCACTCGGTCGCCCTCGATTACAACGTAATCAGCACGGATGCGGCGTCCGTTCTTCAGCACAATCGTATCGGCAGCCGCGGCTGGCGCGAGCAGAGCGAGGGCAACTACGAAGGTCCACAGAGAACGCACAACGAAATTTTAGCAGCGAAGCCACTCCGTGCATCGGCGGTGTGCAGACCGATGCTGTAAGTTGATACAGTGCCGTTGGCGGGAAATCAAATACTGAGCGGCAAAATTGTTCTCGGTCGGAAGGACCTGCAGAAGTCCACCTTGCCCGAGGCGCAGCGAAGTCGAACCGACGCAGCCGATCAGGTCCGAAGGCCCATCGCCGGCGGAGCCTCGCAAGCGCTGCAAAGCCATCCGCCGTTGGTCCTGCCTATCCCACGCGGATCAAGGAGCGTCCGGACTGCGTAGAGCGTGATAGAGAATCAAACCGGTGAGTGCGCCCAACGCCAGCGTACCAGCCAGAATGGTCAGGATGCGGCGGCGGCGGGCATCGGCTTTGCCCACGCCTTCCGGCTCCTGCTCGATGAGGATACGGTAGGCGCTGCCTTCGTTGACCAGAAAATGTTCGGAGCCGGAAACCACTTCGAGCGTGCCGTGCAAGCTGCTGACGACGATTTCACCCGGGCCGAGCGCGCTCAACCGTCCATGCACGCCGCTGGCGGATGCCGGGCGCACCAGGGTGTCGTCGAACCGTACGGCCATGGGCACCGGCTCGGTCAAAGAAAAACCGAGCGAGCCCCGCTCCACGGCTACCAGTAGGTGGCCCGATTCGGCGATGAGCCGCGCAGCAGTGTTCTCGAGCAAATAGAGCTGGCCGGTGCCGACGCGAAGCCGGAGCAGGCCATCGGCTTCGGTGGTCAACAGGTCCCCGGCGAACACGGTCGTGCCACCGGTCACCGCGACGCGATTCAACTGCGCGTTTTTACCCTGAACCACGACACCCAGCACGCGGGCCGCCGAGGCGTGCACGGGGATCTGCACCAGGCTCATCACCAGGATAGCGATAAGAAAGCAGCGAACCGTCCTCCACATCGTAGCCTCCGAGAGGTTTTTACAGTTTCGGGAAGGCGGGCGTACGTGTCAATCGGCCAGCCCGTTCGGGCTGCGAATCCGGCAATAGCCGATTTGCACCCCGGCAGCGGAGAACCGTTCAGCGGCCCGACTGGCGAAGCGATTGCTCGCGGATGGCTTTGAATTCGGTGCCGGGTTTCCACTCCGGCAGGACGGGGTCATTGGCCACCGTGTAACCCATCAGGAAGAAGAATCGGCTATCCTCGGCCAACCCACGCAGATCCCAGTAGTCCTTCACCTCGTCGGAAGGCTTGTGGTAGTCCTCGGCGGTGTATTGCTGGCGCATCTCCATGCCCCAGCCCTCCGGCTTGCCGATGAACTCGATGCCTTCGTCGGCATAGAAAGCGGGGACACCGAAGCGGGCAAAGCTGAAATGATCCGAGCGATAGAAGAAACCTTTTTCGGGCTCAGGATCCGGTTTCAGCGTACGGCCCAAGCGGGAGGCAATCTGCTGAGCGACGTCGTCGAGGGTGGAGTTACCCATCCCGATGACGACGAGGTCGCGCGTCGGACCCAGCACGTTCGGGGCGTCGATATTGATCACGGCGGCTGTTTGCGGCAGGGGATAGAGCGGATGTTCGGCATAGAAACGCGAGCCCAACAGACCCTGCTCCTCAGCGGTTACAAACAGGAAGAGCAAGGAGCGGCGCGGGGGAACACGCAGCTGGCGGAAAGCGCGGGCGATTTCGAGCACTGCAGCCGTGCCGGCGGCGTTGTCTTTGGCACCATTGAAGATGCGGTCGCCGGAACCGGCGGCAGCAACCCCGAGATGATCCCAGTGCGCCGTGTACAGGACAAACTGATTGCGCAGTTCCGGGTCGCTGCCGGTCAGCCGGGCGATGACGTTGTGAGAATCCACCGTGCGGAGCGTGTTGCGCACGGTCATTTCGGCGCGCAGGCCGAGCGGCACCGGACGGAATTCGCGCGTGGCTGCGGCCCGCTTCAGTGCGTCTAGGTCTTTGCCAGCGCGGCGGAGCAACCGTTCGGCCTGTGCCCGGGTGATCCAACCCTCCACGGCGGCGCGACCCATATTCCGGTCCGGTGTAACCAGGTCGAATTGTTCGCCGCTCCAGGAGCCGCGCACGACTTCCCAGGGATACCCCGCAGGGCCGGTTTCGTGGATGATGAGCGCGGCGGCAGCACCGAGTTGAGCTGCTTTTTCGAATTTGTAGGTCCAGCGGCCGTAGTAGGTCATGGCCTGGCCACCGAAGATCGGTTCGTTTTCAACGGGCGGGTCGTTGACCAAGAACAGCAGGACTTTTCCGCGCAGGTCCGCACCTTTGAAGTCGTCCCAGTTGAACTCCGGAGCTGTGACGCCGTAGCCGACAAAAACAATCTCGCCGGCCGTGGAGACAGAATCAGTCACGCGCTTGGTCCAGGCGACGAAATCGTCGCCGAAGCGGAGCCGCTCCGACCGGCCGCGCTGCGTGATGGTAAGCGTCATGGCAGGATCGGCCGTAATGCCCACCAAGGGAACTTTCTGCAAATAGGTGCCATCGGGGTGGCCCGGCTCGAGCCCGAACTCGCGGATCTGCGCTTCCAGGTACTGAATGGTGCGCTGCTCGCCGGTGCCGCCCGGTGCACGGCCTTCAAACTCGTCGGAGGCCAGCGTGCGGGTCTGCGCGAGCAGGCGGTCCGCAGTGATGGAATTCAGACCGGCTTCCGGAGCGCTTGGCCCGCGCGAACAACCGGAACTGAACAAGAGTGCCCAAGCCACAACGCCAGCCAACGCATGCAACGAACGATTTCGACGAAGATGCATAGCCGCCTCCTGGGATGAGGTCGCGTGCTGGCCTGACCCGGTGCCGTCTGGGCCGCACGAACGTGGCATGATACCTGGCTCCGAGCCCAGTGTGTAGAGCGAAGGCGAGTACCACACGCATAGCTGCTTGCATCCAGCCGAGGGAAGCAGGACAATCGCAGCCATGTTCCGCCCTGGGCAAACCGTTCGCGTGAACTTGGCCGGCATCCAGGTGGGCAATGTGGTCTTCCACGCCGCGGTGACCGACGCGCTCGGCACAATCGTGCGGCAAACCAGCGAAGACCCACCCAAATATCTCGTCCGGCTCCTGTTCTCCTTCAAAGGCGTGAACGAAGTCGAAGTGAGCGCCGACCGAATCAAAGGATGACCGGCCAGGGCACGTCGTCGTGCCCCAGCCGGCTCGACAAAAAACTACAAAAAACTACTGGCAACCAGTGAAATCGAGCTGTTTCGCGGTGGTGGTGGTCCCGCCAGTGACCTTCAAGGGTTGTTCGGTAGCATCGCGGTCGGTGCGCTGCGTCGAAGGTGAGCAGATCGGCGTGGCGCCGCTGAGAGGACGGAATGCGCGGGCTTCTACCGTGTAGAGTACTTCCCCGGCGGCGGGTGTGCTGAAGGTGGTGCCACCCACGGCGAACGTGCCCAAGCTGGGGTTCGAAGCCGGCACGAGCAAACGGTAGTCCGCACAGAAGGTACCGACCGGACAAACGACCGTGGCCGGGGTCGCTTCGGTGGCCACCAGGCCGGTGGAATCGCCGAGCAACGGGATGTTCAGAAAGCGCGTGACTCCGCCGACGGAAATCGGCTGGAAGGCACTCAAGGCCGCATCGATGCTGACGCCCGTGCTGTTGCGCGAGGTGATCACACCGGCGATGGTAGCCGGCCCCGCCGCTTCACGCACCAGCGGCAGGCGCAATCCACCGGTGCCAGCAGGAACACCGAGGATGGCGGTCGCGTTGTAGGCGTTGCCGGCAAGGTCCACGGCAGTTGCGACGACATCGTACGTGCCTGTGGGCAGCGGGCAGAAGCTGAAACCGCCACTGGCGTCGGCTGCCGTCTGCATGACGATGCGCCCGAAGCCGGCCGGGTCGGCCTGTTGCACGGTGATCAGCACCTGACCGGCGATGGGTTGCTGGGTGGCGCTGTCCAGCACAGTGCCGCTGATGGCAGTCGTCACCTGGCTGACCTGACCGGCGGTGAGCGTGGGTTTCAAACGAAACTGGCCATTGCCCTGGCGGACAATCGAAGCGCAGGTATTGAAGTCGATGTTGATGTCCACGTGGCGGTCGGCTTCGACGCGAATCGGTCCACCGATGATTTGCCCGGGTGGAATCTTCAACCCGGTGAGGTCTTGGCTGTTCAAGTTCAGCATGCGAACCGAGTCGTCGCGCAACACTGCGCAGTTGAAGCCGGCTGTGCCACAGGCATTCGGCGAAGGAACGGCCATGCCGGCCGGAGGTTGGTTCGGGACGAGAATCAGGCGAATCTGCTGGTAATCGCCAACGGGGATCGAAACTTGCTGGCTGAGCTGGCGCAAGATGCACTGATTCTGGCCGACGGCAAGCAGGTCTACCTGCACGGGATTGTTGGCCAGTTGCGGAGCCAGCTCAACCCAGTTCTCGGCATCTTCCTCGCTGCTGATGTTGGCCTGCACAGAACGAATGCTGACGAAAACGCTTTTGAAATCGCCCGCGGGGAAACGACAGCTCGGCGGATCGCTGACGCTGACACTGACGGTGCCGCGCGGGGGATCGGAACGAAATTCGAAGCGCGTCTGCCCGCAGCTCATCACCAACAGCGCAATGGCAACCACGCCCAGCAGCACCAGCAGCATCGGACGACAACAATTTCCCGGAAAGTTTTTCTGTGAAAACATTGCGTTCTCCTTTTCGGGCCGGGCAAGGGACAGAACGACAGCAGAGTGCTCTGTGGGGCAGAAAGTGGCCCCTGCAATATTCTGGCAAGACATAGCCGCTGCTAGGATGCCTGCACGTTGTCTTCCAACTCAGTTGGTTTAGATGCTGACTGCCTGGGGCTGGGGATGCACACGGCAGTCCGACCCAGACAGTGTTTGCGGAACCGAGGCCGGACGTCAAGCGAAAATCAGCTCCGAGCGTTCGGAAGCAGTTGCTGTACAATGAGCCAGGTCGGGAGGTCCGTATGATCCATCGGCAAGTGGTGCACAACGGCAAGCTGCTGCCCATCGAACAGGTGCGGCTTTCGCCCGGCCAGGCGGGATTGCTGAACGGCTGGGGGCTGTTCACGACCGTGCGGCTGGTCGAGGGGGAACCGTTCGCCTTCGAGCGGCACTGGAACCGGTTGCAGAGAGATGCAGCGCGGACGCACCTGCCGCTGCAGCTCGACCGCGAAGCGGTGCGCGCCCAGTTGCGGGAGCTGGCGCGAATCAATCAGGTGCGGGAAGGCTGCGCGCGCGTCTATCTGATCTACAACACGATTGGATTCTGGCGCAGCGACGAACCGTTCCCCGACGTGGACCTGATCCTGTACACGGCCGACCTGCCCAGCTACCGCGAGCCGTGCCGGCTTGCTCTGCGCGAACACGGCCGGCATGCCGGCTCGCCGCTGGCCGGTGTGAAGACGACGGCATGGCTGAACAACACGTGGAACCTGTACGAAGCGCAGCAGCAAGGCTGCGACGAAGTCGTACTGCTGAACGAACGTGGCGAAGTGGCCGAGTGCACCGCGGCAAACATCTTCTGTGTCCGGGAAAGTCGAGTGCTGACGCCGCCGCTGGACTCCGGCTGCCTGGAAGGCGTTACTCGAGCCATTCTGCTGGAAATCGGGCCGCAGGCAGGCGTGCACATCGAAGAACAGACGCTCCATCCGGAAGATCTTTACCGCGCCGATGAGGTGTTCCTCAGCTCGACGAACCGGAATCTTCTGGCTGTAGGCGAAATTGCCGGCCGAAGCATCCGGCAGGCCCCTGGCCCGGTGACCCGCAAGCTGGATGCCGCATTCGCCGACTACGTACAACAGTACATAGCGCAGCGGGCGGCACGTTCCCCATCGCGCTGAGGCCCCACTGCGACCATGCAACCAGTCCCGCCCCGTGTGCGTCTTACGCTGTCGGCGCAGGCCGGGTGATTCCAGGTCTAGCCTGAGCTGCGTAGAACCAGCCGGAATTCTGTTCCGAGCTGTCCAGGAGGAAATGTCATGAAGCGAAGTTGTGGGATGCTCGTGGCACTGGGCGTACTGGCCCTGCTGCTCAGTCAGGCGGCGGTAGCGCAGAAGCCGGCCACGTTCGCCGGGGAGTGGGAGCTGACCATGCAGGGTCAGCAGGGGGCCATCACACAAACGCTGAAGTTAGAACAGCACGGCGACAAAGTGAAAGGCACGCTCATCGGCCAGCGCGGCGAGACTCCGATCGAAGGCACCATCCAGGGCAACCAGATCCGCTTCACTGTGAAGCGGCAAACGCCTCAGGGGGAACGGGTGATCGAATACAGCGGGACACTCGATGGCGACACCATCAAAGGCACGATGGGGGGCGGACAGTTCAGCCGCGAGTGGACAGCAAAACGGAAGAAGTAACGCCAAACCAGAGTAGGATAAGGAACCGGGTGCGGTGTCCAAGAGGGCGCCGCACCCGTCTTGTTCTGTAAGCCAGGAGGCTGGCAAAAAATGGTGGCCGGTCGAGTGCGACTCAGGCAGCGGCGGTGCGGTGCTGGCCGCGGGCCAGAGTGATTTTTAGCAGGGGCGGCGTCAGTAACGTGGTGACCATCACCATGATGACCACGGCGGAAAAGATGGCGTCGGTGACCACACCCAACCCCTTGCCAATGCTGGCAAAGATCAACCCGACTTCGCCGCGCGGCATCATGCCGATGCCGACCGAAAGCCGATCGAGGCTTCGCGAGCAACCCAACCCGGATACCACCTTGCCGACAATGGCCACCACCGTCAGCACGACAGCCATGAGAACCACGCTGGGGTCCGTAAATGTCTCCAGTTTCACTTGTAACCCCATCACCACAAAAAATACGGGCACGATCAGCGACTCGAGCGGGGAGAGCAAGTCGCGCAGAGAATGACCTTTCAGCTCGTCCAGAAAGAACTCTTCCAGCACCAGTCCAGCGGCGAACGCGCCGACAATAGTCGCCAACCCGAACTGGTTAGCAAGCCAGGAGAGGAGAAAAGCAAAGCCGAGTCCGAAAAAAAGCTTGGCATGTTCGATTTCGGTCTTCGCCAGCGCTTTTACCAGTCGGGGAGACAACCAAACCCCGAGGCCAATCGCACCCACCAGAAAGGTCAACGCCTTCAGAGAAATCACGGCCACACTGGACAGGCTGATCGCACCTGTAACCACCAGTCCACTCACGACAGCCAGGATGATCAGCCCGAGTACGTCGTCAATGACAGCGGCGCCCAGGATGATTTTTGCTTCGGTGCGTTGCACCTGACGCAAATCGCGAAACACGCGCGCGGTGATGCCCACACTGGTCGCCGTCAAGATCGCGCCGATGAAGATATCGTTTCCGAGTGGTGCTTCTGGCTCGAGCAATGCCACCACACCAATGCCCAGCAGGAAGGGAGCCACCACGCCGATGATGGCTACCAACAAGCTTGTCGTGCCCACCCTGCGCATTTCATGGACACTGGTTTCCAACCCTACCAGGAACAGCAGCACA
Organism: Acidobacteriota bacterium; assembly: GCA_037442425.1. Classification (GTDB taxonomy): domain Bacteria; phylum Acidobacteriota; class Terriglobia; order Acidiferrales; family UBA7541; genus DSGC01. The sequence continues at coordinate 125,446 of JBBIQG010000007.1, forward strand.
ATCACCGCTACACGGGACAGTTGGTCGATGAACTGCTGGACGGAAACCGCCATCGCTGCCTGCGGCCCCCGCAGCAAGGTGGCGAGTTGGTCGGCGTGCTCGGGTTCGGTGACGACCTGGCGAACTGCATCACTGGCGCTGAGGTCCTGCGTCAGGGCAACCTCGACGATTTTGTTCATCGTCGCGCCCTCGCGCAGCACGCTGATCACCGGCTCGTGGAAGTAAAAAGCAATGTTGCCTACGAGCACGCCGATCAGCAGTTCGCCGAGCACCGCCGGCTGCCCCAGTCGGCGCATCCACTGCCCACCCAGGCTGGCGCCCATGCCAATCAGCACCAGCACGAGCAGAATCGGAGCGACAGGGTCTCCGTGATCAGCCTCCGCTCCGGCCGCAGCCGCTGAAACCCAGGCGGGCGACGGCTTCAGCAACAGGACAATGAAAAGCGCGAGCAACACCACGAACAGCAACCGAGCGAATCGCATGGCAATCATAGACGTTACTTTCTACCGTAATTGTTTCAGGAGCCACAAGCGAAATCGGCAGCAAAGACACCAGCCCGAGGGGTGTTGCGGAGTGTTTTCCTTATTGCTGTGCGAAAAAGGTAGGAAGATTAGCTGGCCCAGCGAGCGTTCCACAGCCAGCGGATGACCTCGCGTTGATAGCCGATGACATCAGCCTGCCAGATAATTCCCCAAAGCAGCACCGAGAGAAGAAAAACACAGAGCGCCAGCGCCAGCGCTAGATGGGATTCGCTCGCTGGCACCGTGAAAATGCGAGAAATTTTCATGCCTGCGCCCCCTTCGCCGCGGGAAGGCTGACCTTGTTGGCCCGTGTCCGCAGAGCTAGTGGTGTAACTCCAGAACCACGCACCCACGGTTCGCGGTGCAACTGAGGTGCCACACAGAGAAAGAGCAGGCGAAGCCTAATTCCTTTACAGGGCAGGGATTGCGGACTGTTTCGCACGTAAACAGCACAACTGTGGCAAATATTTTTCCGCTGATGTGCAACGGTTCGGACATCCGGCAGAAGCCAAAGCACCAGACTGGGGAGCCGGCTTGGAAGAGCTCTGGCGGGGCTGAGAGGACTCGAACCTCCGACACGCGGTTTAGGAAACCGCTGCTCTATCCATCTGAGCTACAGCCCCGCATGGGGCAGCCATCCAGAGTAGGTTAACACAGACGTGATAGGGTTGACTTCGCAAAGCAGAAGCTCCTGCACAGCTTCCTGTCCAACACACAGTCTGCGATATCCAAAGCGGGGGGAAACGTCGGCCTTGAGGTAGAATCGCCTTGACAATAAAGTTTCGCGGCTTCCGTGCGGGTGGCGACTGACCTACTGCCAACCCTGTCGGACACAGCCGAGGAGGCATGTTGCAGGCGATTGCTTCCAAAACGACACTGATCGACCTGCAGTATCTTGGCTATCCGGAAGCGATTGCAGCTTGCCTGCTCGAGGGCGATGGCGAGTTGGCGCTGGTAGACCCCGGTCCGACGACCTGCTTGGCAACACTGGAGCGCGAGCTGGCCAGCCGTGGCATCCGGCTGAAGGACCTAACGGCGCTGCTGCTGACGCACATTCATCTCGACCACGCCGGCGCCAGCGGAGTCCTGGTCCGCGAAAATCCCCGTCTGCGCGTTTACGTCCACGAACGCGGTGCGCCGCATCTGGCCGACCCGTCGAAGCTGCTCGCCAGTGCCGAGCGGCTCTATGGCGACCAGATGCAGCGGTTGTGGGGCGAAGTGGCACCGGTGCCGCCCGACCACCTGCAAGTGCTGCGTGGCGGAGAAACCATAGCGCTCGGCGAGAGGAAGATTGCGGTGGCCTACACGCCCGGCCATGCTGCACACCACGTCAGCTATTTCGATGCCAGCACCGGCATCGCCTTCGTCGGCGACACGTGCGGACTGCGTTACCCGGGATTCTCCATTGCGCTGCCGTTGACTCCCCCGCCGGACATCGACCTGCAAGCATGGCAGAGGAGCTGGGAGCAGATTCGCGCCTGGAGGCCAGAACGATTGTTTCCCACGCATTTTGGGCCGGCGGGCAATGTGGAGGAGCATCTGGCTCAGCTCGAAGAGCGCACAGCGCGGTGGGCAGAATACGCACGGCAGACGCTGGCGCAGCTCGGTTCTGACGCCGAGCGCGCACGCCAGTTCCTGCAACAGGTCGAATCCGAATTGCACCGGGAACTGCCAGCCGAGGCGGTCCGCAGACACCTGGTGGGCACCGCACCGGAGCAGTGCTGGTACGGCCTGGCCCGCTACTGGCGCAAACGGGAGGAACAAAGATAAAAAACAGGAACACCTGACACCCCAGCTACCCGTCTCCCGTGCAGATGGCCGCGGCAACAATAGGCTCATCAGAGCCAAGAAATCCTTTCGTCAGCAACGGTTCGACGCCAGCTAGTTGCCATTCGACTGTCTAGAAATCCCGTGCAATGAAAAACTTGCATACCCAACCAGGGTTTGATATAGGATTGGCCCGATTTCAAGACGAATGAGGTAAATCCAGCAATTGCCAAAAAGCCTTACCGACGAGACCGGACTGTGCGCCAGCCAAAGGGCGCAGCGGTCTTGGGCACAGACAGGTGAAGTGAAGAGCGATTCAAGAGGACGGCACTCGGTATGACGCTTGGCAAACGGCTGCGCCGGACAGTCAAGTTCCTGCACCGCCGCTACAAAGATCTGCGGATGATTGCCCGCGGACTGCTTTCCACCGACCATCCGGTACTAGCGCACATCATTCCGATTCGGCGGTGCAATCTTTCCTGCGCCTACTGCAACGAATACGACGACCACTCCAAACCGGTTCCGACCGAGGAGATGTTCCGTCGGGTGGACTGGCTGGCCAGCCTAGGAACTTCCATCGTGACCATCAGCGGGGGTGAACCTCTGCTGCACCCGGAGTTGGACGCCATCATCCGGCGCATCCGGCAACACGGAATGATCGCCGGCATGATCACAAACGGCTACTTGCTGACGGCGCGACGCATCGAGGAATTGAACCGGGCCGGGCTCGAGTATCTGCAGATCAGCATCGACAACATACTGCCGGACGAAGTCTCCAAAAAAAGCCTGAAGGTACTCGACAAAAAACTTCAGCTACTGGCCGAACATGCTGAATTTCACGTAAACATCAACTCGGTGCTCGGCAGCGGGGTGCGTAATCCCGAAGATGCGCTGGCCGTGGCCCGGCGGGCCATCGAACTGGGCTTTACGAGCACAGTGGGAATCATCCACGACCACAACGGACAGTTGCGTCCGCTCGGGCCGCGGGAGCAGGAAATTTTCCGGGAAATTATGCGCATGGGAAAGCGGTCGTTCAGCCGGTTCCACCATTTCCAGGAGAACATTTCGCGCGGGTTACCGAATCAGTGGCGTTGCCGGGCCGGGGCACGCTACCTGTACATCTGCGAAGACGGCCTAGTGCACTACTGTTCACAACAGCGAGGCTATCCCGGGATCCCCTACACGGAATACACCGCCGAGCATCGCCGGCGTGAGTTCTATACTGCGAAGGGCTGCGCCCCGCTGTGCACGATTTCCTGCGTGCAGCAGGTGGCCCTGCTGGACAACTGGCGCGCCCCGCAAACCGCGCCCAAACCAGCGCTCGAACCGGTGCTGGCAGCGGCCGTGGTCCGTCGCGCCGGCACAGCAAGCACTGCAGCAGGCCGATCTACCGGACAAACGCACGAGTCCCTGGTTCCGCTCAGCACACTCCGCGAGTAGGGCCGCGCCCGTTGTTCTTCCTGGCCAGCCCTTCAAATTCCGCTTGAAAACCAGCAGGGGGTGCGGTAGAAGCCTCGGCATACGGGCCGGGTGGGGACAAGACGCCCACCTCGGTGCGTTCCCGAATGTTCGGGGCGTATCCATGCAGGAAAGAGCGGGGGAGGGTATGCACATGCATCGAGGCAGAAACCTCGTAGTGTGTCTGCTGGTGATGTTCGGGCTGGCGGCAACGACGTCGGCACAGGTGAATACCGGAACGCTGTCCGGCCGAGTTTTCGATCCCCAGGGTGCAGCCATTGTCGGTGCAGAGGTGAACATCAAAAACCTGGCGACCAACGCCACGCGGAGAACCAACACCGACGAAAGCGGGCGCTACCAATTCCTAGCCCTGCCACCGGGGCGATACGAGCTGAGCGTACAGGCCCCCGGCTTTGCCCGGCTGGTGAACCCGGAAATCATCGTCAACATCGGGCAAGAGGCAGAATTCAGCCCTACGCTGGAGCTGGCGCGCGGGCAGGAAATCGTGACGGTGACCGAAGCGGCTGAACTGATCGAAACGACGCGCACATCCGTGGCGGAAGTCATCACCCAGCAGCGCATCAACAACCTACCCATCAACGGGCGCAACTACATCCAGTTCACGTTGACAACTTCCCAAGCTGCCCGGGACGCAGCGCCTTCGATCGGTGCAGCCCCCACCAGCGGGCTGAACTTCCAGGGGCAGCGGGCGCGGTCGAACATGGTGTCAGTGGACGGGGCCGATGCGGTGGACAATTCGGTCAACGGCATCCGTTCGACCGTCTCGCAGGAGGCGGTGCAGGAGTTCCAACTCCAGGTAAGCAACTTCAACGCCGAATTCGGACGGGCGACCGGAGCCGTGATCAACATCGTAACGAAGTCCGGCTCGAACGAATTCCACGGCAGCGCCTTCGGCTATCTGCGGCACAAAAACATCCAGGCACGCAATCCGTTCTCGGTCACCGTAGACCCGAACACCGGCGCACTGATTCCGACCAAGCAGGAGTTCACACGGGTGCAGGCAGGATTGGCCTTCGGCGGACCGATCCGCGAAGATCGTACCTTCTACTTCTTCTCCTACGAGACGACCCGGCGGCAGGAAACCGGTTTCACGAACATCGGCGCAAACAACTTCGGGCTGGTGCAGACGCCGGTGCCGGCGGACCTGGTGCCTCTGGTCGGGCCCGTGCCCGGTTTGTTGACCCCCGCCCAGGCCGCGTTTGTGAACAACACGTCGCTGCCGACGGTGCTGCGCGCCCAATATTTCGGGCTGGTGCGCGAAGCTTCCTCGGTAGCGCTGACCGGACAGACCACAGCCACGCTGGGCGGTGCGCCCATCTTCATCACCACGGGAGCGCCGTTGCCGGCGTCTTTCGTGGCCCTGAATTCGCTGCGCGGCAACTATCCTATCTCCGAGGGCACCAGCTTGTGGTCGGCGCGGATCGATCACCGCTGGAACGACGAGAACAGCACGTTTGTACGCGTCAGCGTGGCCCCCTCGCTGGTCACCGGCATCCAGGTGAACGCACAGAATCAGAACTTCGGGCAGAATGCGGGCAACCGCACTTCACGGCAGCAGTTCCGCGATCTGACCGTCGTCGGTCAGCACGTGACCGCTTTCAGCCCGACGATGTTCAACGAGGCGCGATTCCAGTTTGCTCGCCGCGGACTGCACTATGGTTTCTCGGACCTGCCGGGCGGCGACCGGGTGGCGGTGAACATTCCGGGATTTGCCTTCTTCGGGCGCGAACCGTTCTCCACGGTGGACCGCATCGAACGCCGCACACAGGTCAGCGACAACGTGAGCTGGATCCTGGGTGCGCACACGATCAAGTTCGGCGGCGACTTCAACCTGATTCAGCTTCGCTCGGACAAGGAACAAATCTTCGAACTGAACTTCGGCGGGCTGTTCAACTTCGGAGGGTTGAGCGCGACCGCGGTCGGCTTCCCCGCCATCGCGCCCGGATTTACGGCCGTGCAGGCCTACGGGATGGGGTTGCCGCAGGTCTTTGTGCAGGGACTCGGCAACTCGAACAAGCCCTTCAACAACTATGTCTATGCGTTCTTCTTGCAGGATAGCTGGAAGCTCCATCCGCGACTGACGCTGAATCTGGGCGTGCGTTATGACTACGAGCACACGCCGCTGTTCGCGCCCGGCACGCAGTTGAACGCCGACGCAGAAGCGATCATGGGCGTGGTCGAAGGCATCCCGCGAGACACGAACAACGTCGCCCCGCGCGTGGCCCTCGCCTGGGACCCCTGGGGCGATGCCAAGACGGTGATCCGCGCCGGCTACGGCATCTTCTATGACCATCCGCTGCTGGCCGTCGCGTTCAACTCCACCACTGCGGAAGGTGCGCTTTCGACTCAGTTGATCACTTTTGGCGGCGCCCCTTCGACAACTTCGATTGCTATCAACCCGGCTGCCCTGAACGCAACGAACATTTTTCAGGGCATCCTGAACACAACCGGCGTGCCGAATACCGGCTACCTGCCGAATCAGCAGCGGTTCGACCCGAAACTGCCGAATTCGATTTTCGTCAACCAGAACTTCATCACGGCGGGCTTCCCGATTGCAGCGCTGCCGTTCACACTCCACGTGGATGGCGAATTTGCCTTCGGCTATGCGCAGCAGGCCAACCTGACCGTGGAACGGCAACTCTGGCGCGACTACAAATTCAGCATCGCGTACACCTGGACGAAGGGCACAAAGCTGAATCGGCCACGAAACATCAACGCGCCTGACCCCGGCCTGCTCGTGCGCAATGCCGCCAACGCCATCCAGTCCGGACTGATTGCTTCGGGCACCGACCCGCGGCAGGTGGTCGTGCCGACCGGTGCACCCGGATCGTGCGTGAACACCTCCGGCGGCGGCAGCCTGCTGCTGGTCGCGCCCGGAGCGCTGGCGACGGGTTTCAGCGCCACCAACTGTTCCGGCGCCCCGGTCGGGTTTGTGGGCACGGCAGCATTCTTCAACTTCTTCCGACCCTCGGGACCGAATCCATCGTTTGCCGCTCTGGCGGGCGGGTTCAGTGTACAGCAAGCGTTGGCGTCGCTGGCCGGCTACCCGACCGGTTTCGGCACCACGCCCATTCCGTGGGGTGATGTGGTGCAGCAGGAGTCGAGCGGAAATTCCACCTATCACGGCATGACGGTCAGCTTCTCGAAGCGGTTTTCGAACCATTTCGAGTTCTTGTCGTCGTGGACCTACTCGCACACGATCGACGATTCCACCGACCTGCAAACGCTGCTGGCTCCCCAAGACAACCGCCGCCCGGACCTGGAGCGGAGCAGCTCGACCTTCGACCAGCGGCACCGGTGGGTGACCAGTGCGGTGCTCGAAAGCCCGTTCCAGCGCACTGACGACGGATTCTGGCGGAAGCTGCTGGCCGATTTCACGGTGGCGCCGATTTTCGAAATCACTTCGGGTCGGCCGTTCACGGTGCTGACCGGCACGGACTTCAACCTGGACTTCGGGTCGAACACCGACCGCCCGTCGGTGGGCACGGGCACGGTGACTTCACCCTTCCTGCCCGGGGTGAACTTCGGCCCGCCCTCGCGCTGCGATGCGGTCATTGCCATCGTGCCCGCACCACCGCTCGGCTGCACGGGCAACCTGGGCCGGAACGCGTTCACGCGGGAGGAGCTGATCATCTTCGACCTGCGGATTTCGCGGCGTTTCTGGTTCACCGACCGGTTCAACCTGGAGTTCATCACCGACATCTTCAACCTGTTCAACCGGTTCAACGTGGCCGACGTGAACCCGCTCTGCAATCCGGTGGGCAACACGAGCTGCACCGCGGGCGAGCCGACCGCAGCGCTCGATCCGCGACAATTCCAGTTCGCCTTGAAGCTGAACTGGTAGGCTTGACGGTTCCCCTGTTTGCGACGCCCGTCCCGGGATGCCGGGGCGGGCGTTTTCTTCTGCGGAGCGAACCACCGCACGCACACTTCCATTGCCAGACCGAAGGGATTAGAGTGGGGCGCAGGAAAAACAGCAGAGGTAGTCTTCGCACATGGAAAACGGAATAGCAATCCTGGTGGCGGTCGGGCTGGCAGTAGTTGTGGCTCTGCTCATCGTCGGGTTGCTGCGGCAGCGCATCGCGCAGGAGAACGCCGCGCTGCGGCAGGAGATGCAGAACCTGCTGAACACCCAGGCGCAAATCACCACGCAGGTGACGCAATTGATGGGCGCGATCAACGAACAGCTCTCCGGCGTGCAGCGAACTCTGCAGGAAAGCGTGCAGCATTCCGGGCAACTGGTCGCGCAGGCACAGAACTCGATGCGCGAAGAGCTGAAAAGCTCGCGGGAAACATTGGCGCAAATTCAGAAACAACTGGGTGAAGTCCAGCAGGCGGGGCGGCAGTTGTCTGAAGCCTCCGAGACGCTGGAGCGGGTGCTGGGCGCGGCGCAGCGGCGGGGCTCGCTCGGCGAAATTGCGTTGGAGCGGTTGCTGGCCGACGCGCTGCCACAGGCCAGCTATGAAATCCAGTACCGATTTTCGACCGGCGACGTCGTGGACGCTGTGGTGAAATTCCGCAACAAGCTGCTGGCGATCGATTCCAAGTTCCCGCTGGAAAGCTATCAACGGCTGGCCAGCGAAGGCGAAAAAGCCCGCCGCGGCTTTGCCCAAGCCGTGCGCATGCACGCCGATTCCATCGCAAAGAAATACATCCTGCGCGACGAAGGCACCCTGGACGTCGCCTTCATGTTCGTTCCTTCGGAATCGGTGTACTACGAGTTGCTGATGAGCGAAACGCAGGATTTGCCCTTGGACGAATACTGTCGGCGCAAAGGGGTCATCCCGGTTTCACCGAATACACTCTACGCCTACCTGAGCGTGATCCTGATCGGACTGCAGGGGATGCAGATCGAAGAAAATGCCCGGCAGCTGGCCAGCAAGCTGGCCGGACTGGTGAAACAGTTCGATCAGTTCGCCGACATCTACGAAAAACTCGGTAAGCACCTGCACAACGCGCAGCAGAACTACGAAGACGGCGACCGACGGCTGAGCCGCGCGCGCAGCGCTCTCGAGCAGATCGCCCAGGGCACGCTAGCCGAAGGCAGCAAGACAGCACCGGCGCTCGAACCTGCCCGCGAGGAATAGCACCCGCTCGGCAGCCGCTACTCTCCCAGCAGAATCCTCCAGGCTACTTCCAGGCGTCGGGCGAACTCTTCCGGCGGATGATCGGCAAGCATCCGTTCGATCTCTTCGCGCAACCGGGAGAGGTTCTGCGGATCTTCGCGAAGCTGCGCGAGCAGACGACTGGTGCGTGAGGCCCAGTGAGGCGGGGCGACACGATAGGCGTGTAGCAGGGCCTGACGCAGAGCTTCCAGATTGGGCAGGCCGACAGCCGGAGGCACCAGGCGTACGCTCAACGCAAACTCGCCACCGCGGCGACCGATCAACGCAATCCGTGCCCGGTTGTCCTCCCCGCCACTGGTGCGTACCCGCTGGACTTCGCCACCGGCCATCCCGATGGTCTCAGGCGTCAGGTTGCGCACTTCCAACTCGACCGGCTGCGCAGTGCCGCGGACGCGAACCTCCACCACACCGCGCTCACCGCGTGCCAACTGGGTTTTGCCGGAGGCAATTTCCAGCGCGACCAGCGTCACGCTGACCGATGCGCTGCGGCGTCCGCCAACTTCCACGGTCAGCTCCACCAGTCCGCGTTCGGCATGCGGATTGGGCAGCACGACCAAAGCAAGCGGCGAAGCAGCCAGCACCAGTGCCGGTTGGCCCCCCAAGGTCACACGGTTCGTATCGGCATCGGCGCTGAAGCCCGAGCCGATCACGGTGAAACGGTCGCCGAGGACAAGCAGCGGTGAGACTGCATGGACCACCGGAGCCGGCGCACTTGATGGTGGCGCCTCCAGCACCAGCGCGGAAGCACGCAGTCCGCTGCCCGGCAGACGGGCGATGAGCACTCCGGCTTGGGCAGGGGCGGTGAAGCGGGCCCGACCGATCCCATCCGTGGTCACGCGCACCGGCGGCAACGACGGCTCGCCGGCGACCGGAAATTCTACTTCTGCGCCAGCCAGCAGCTTCCCTTCCGCGTCCAAAACAGCCAACGTAGCTGGCTGGCCAACGGCTAAGCGCGGCGGCAGCAGAATCGCAGCGGCAGAGGGCTGCGGTGTACGCGCCGTCGCAGCGGCACCGGCCGCAACCAACAGACAAACGGCGAGCTGCAGAGCGATCATTCTTGCGCAGCGGCGCGGTCGGCCGGCCGCGGCGGATTTTTCACCCAACGATCGAACCAGTGGATCATCTCCCAGAGAACGTGCTCGACCGATTCCCGTGCCACGTAGCCATGGGATTCATGCGGGAGGCTGACGTAACGCACCGTGCCCCCGTTGCCTTTGATGGCATGGTACATGCGATCGGATTGAATCGGAAACGTGCCCGTGTTGTTGTCCGCTTCGCCGTGGATGAGCAGCAGCGGCTCGTTGATTTTGTTCGCGTGCATGAACGGAGAGATACGAATGTAGGTGTCGAGTGCCTGCCAGAGGGTGCGACGCTCGTTCTGGAAGCCGAACGGAGTCAAAGTACGATTGTAGGCGCCGCTGCGAGCAATGCCGGCGCGGAAAAGGTCGGTGTGCGCCAGCAGATTGGCGGTCATGAAGGCACCATAGCTGTGTCCGCCGACACCCACACGCTGCGGATCGATCACGCCAAGCTCGGCGGCCTTGTCGATGGCAGCCTGCGCGCTCATGGCAATCTGCTGCACGTAGGTATTGTTGACGGTTTCCGGATCACCGACCACGGGCATGGTCGCTCCGTCCAGCACGACGTAGCCGGCCAGCAAGAAAAACAGATGCGAGGCACCGCTGAACAGCGTGAAGCGGTTCGGCGATCCACTGACCTGGCCGGCAACACTCGCATCAGCAAATTCGACCGGGTAGGCCCAGACGACGGCCGGGCGACGCTCGCCCGGTTGGTAGTCCGGCGGCAGGTAGAGGGTAAAGGAGAGATCCACGCCATCGGCGCGTTTGTAGCGTATCAGTTGTTTTTGGATCCGCCGGAGCTGTGGAGCAGGATCGGGAAAGCTGGTCAGCGCCTGCCGGGTATCGCTGCCGGCAGTGCGCAAAAAATAGTTCGGGGGTGAAGTAGGAGACTCGTGACTGGTGAGCAGGCGGGTGCCGTCGGGGCTGAGCAGAGCGACGAAAAATTCGTAGCTCTGCGCATCGCTTTGGAACAGACGTTCAGCAGCCAGCGTGCGAGTGTCGAAGCGATCCAGAAAGGGCCGTTCACCCTCCGGTGTCGCGCCCGCACCGGCGAGGAAGATGAAGTCCCCGTGCTGCTGGATGGCGCGATGGCCCGAAGGCAGCGTGCGGAGCACAGGGTTGCCTGGGTGGTTGTAGCGCTCCTGCGAACTCATATCCCAGACCAGGCGCGGGGGCTGCGACCAGTCGCGCGGATTGTAGAACCAGGCGCGGGTCCAGAGGCGGTCGCGATCGAATTCACGGACAATCGCGAGGTCGCCGCGCTCGCCCCAAGTGATGCCGCTGTAGCGGTATTGCAGCTTGAAGATTTCTCGTGGAGCTGCTGAAAACGGCGCCGCAAGCCAGAGCACGCGGTCGCGGTGAGGAACTCTTTTCCGAGGATTGCCGTCGTCCAGGGCTTCCACCCAGTAGAGTGCCGCCGGCTCGGTAGGCACCCAGCCGACGTTGCGCGGACCGACGGGCACGCCTCCGAGAGGAACATCCTCGCGCAGCGGCAAGCTGGCAACGGACTTCACCAGCCGGCCGGAAAGGTCCCAAACCTCAATTTCGCGGGGAAACCGAGCCAGCGGCAGAAGATAGGAATAGGGCCGATGGACATGTTCCACCAGGATGTGGCGCCCATCGGGTGAGGGTTCGACACTGTCGAAAATCTTGGGCTGGCCAATCGGAGTGATTCGGCCGGTTGTCGAATCCACCAGCGCGAGCTGACCTGTGGCGTAGTAGTCGAACAGGTCTTCATCGTGGGCATTGCTGAGCAGATCCTGGTAGGTAGGCGCCGGGGCTGGGCGTCCGAAGTTTTCCTGCACGACTGGACCCTCGGGCACTGCAGGAGGCTGCGGCGGCGCACCCCGTCCGGCAGGAACCAGCACGCAGAGCAGGGTGCGGCTATCGGGCATCCACTGGAAGCCTGAAGTGGCGACAGCGTTCAACCGCACACCCTCCAGCCGACGCGCACGGCCTGTGGAGACTTCAGCCACCCAAAGCTCGATGGCGGCGTCTGTGGTGCGCGCAAAAGCCAGGCGCTGACCATCCGGAGACCAGACGGGCAGGCCCACGGTCATCCCCTCGGGAATCTGAATGCGACGCTCGGTGCCATCCGCAATGCGCTTGAGCACCAAGTTGGAATACTGCTGGGAGCGATGCGGGCCGTTCGTCGCCGGGCTGATGCGCAAACCGGCCAGACGAAGCATCGGCCGAGCCAGCTCGGCAATGGGCGGGTATCGCTGCGGCTCAAACAACAACACGACATCGCGCGAAGGGCTGACGCTGACCTGCGGTGTGGGCCGTGCGTCGAGCACGTCGAGGATTTCCTTCGACGGTCGCTGGTAGCCGTGCTGCGCTGCTGCAGTTGCTGCCACGAGCAACAGCGCCATGAAACAAAAAAAGATACGGCAAACCGAATGGCACCTCGATCCCAGAAACGTGGGCATCTGCATCACCCCCGAAGAGTTTTTGCCGAATGGATTCTACCGAACGATGACCGTGCAGGAAAGCAGCCTTTGTCCGGATGACGACTCTCCACAGCCCTGTTCCGTTTAGAAACCGCCCTGCTACAAAACGAAAAGCTCGAGTTCGAAACTAGTCCCGTTCCATGCAGGATGGGGTACTGCGTACCCTTTTGGCACATTTACTGGACTTAACGATTCACTTTGCCCCCGCGATGAACGACACTAGAAGGGCAAGACAGGAGACGGGGTTTATGGGGCAGGATGGGAACCGCCGCGGACCGAAAGTCCTGCTCGTGGACGACCACGAGAAGTTCCGGATGGTAACCGCCTCGGTGCTAGAAGAAGGCGGCTGCCAGGTACAAACGGCCAGCAACGGGCACGAGGCATTGGAGAAGCTGGTGGAATCGCCGCCGGATGTGCTGATCCTGGACGTTTCGATGCCCACCATGTCGGGCTTCGACCTGTGCCACATCATCAAGCGGGACGAGCGGTTCAAGGATATCCCGGTCATCTTCCTGAGCGCGTTCGGAGCGCCCGAGGACTACCGCACCGGACACGAAGCCGGCGGCGCGGTTTACATGGTGAAGCCGTACAAACATGACCGTCTGCTGAACATTGTGCGCATGCTCGCCGAACACTCCCGACGCGTGACGGAAACCAAACCTAAGGCATCCTAAACGCACCGGCCATTCCGGCTCGGCGAACAGGGGATGAGATCCAGCGCCAGCGGAGAAAACAGTCGTGACCGAAGTGCCCAACTCCGAGGAGCTGAAAAAGAAACGGCGAAGCACGCGCGTCAAGCAGGCGGTGCCGATCATCGTGTCCGGCAGCGATGCGCTCGGACGGCGGTTTCGTGAGCACACGGTCACGTCCTCGGTGAACTGTCACGGGTGCAAATTCCTTTCCAAGCATTACCTGCTCACCGGAACGAAGATCGAGCTGGAAGTTCCCTCACCGCACCCGGATGGCAAGCCACGAAAGGTGGGCGCCCGGGTAGCCTGGACCGAGCGACCGAAATCCCTGACCGAACCCTTTCAAGTGGGCGTGGAACTGGATACTCCGGGCAACATCTGGGGGCTGGAATTCCCACCCGAAGACTGGTTCCCCTTCCCCGGCGATGAGCCGACTGCGCGACCGGCAGAAGCTCCCGCGCGCCCGGCCTTGCGCGTGGTCGAGCGCCCAGCCGTCAGCACTCCGCCTGCCGCCCCGGAGGAGAAACCCGAAACGGAGGAAGAAATCACGCTGCTGGTCTCTGAAGAAAAACCTGCATCGACAGAACCAGGGGCGCCAGCGTCGAACAGCCTGGATGTACTCCAGAGTGCGCTGGAGGAAGCCCGGGCAGAAATCGAGCGTGTCGCGCGCAAGCACGCCGATGAACTGCGTACCCAGTGGCACACCGAGCTAGAAGCAGAACTGGACACCTGGACCGCCAGGCTCGAACCGCGTATCGCTGCCGCGATCGAGCGGGCGGTGGCGGAGGCCGAATCGCGCGTAGCACAGCAGGCCGAATCGGCACGCGCCGTGCTGGACCAGGCACAGGATCAGGTCGAGGCAGTCTTGAGCCAGTTCGAAGCGCGGCTCGCGCAGGCGGTGCAGGCGGCGCTGACCGAGACCGAAGCGGCATTGCACCAACGGACCGAGCGGACCCGGGCCGCACTCGAACAGCAGGGCCAGCATCTCGAACAACAGGCCAGCCGCGTCCAGCAATCTCTCGCTACGGCCACGACTCATGCAGAAGCTGTGCTAGCTGAGTTGGCGCGTCGCGCAGCAGCCGCGGAAGCCGCTCAGCAGCAAACCCTGAACGAACTGCAACAACAGATCGCCGGATGGGTGGCCGAACACCACGCGCGGCTGGAACAGACCGCCGGTGCGATGCTCGAACGCCTAGCGAGCAAGCTGGAATCGAGCGCAGAACGTATCGCACCGCAGTTGGCCGAGCGACTGCTGGCTGGCCTGGAACAGCAGGTCAACGCGCAACTGACGCGACTGCAGCAGGCGCTGGCCCAACTGGAAGACACGAGCCGCTCGGCTGACGCTCTGCTGGAACAGCGCCGGCAACAACTGGCCGCGGAAGTCGAACAGTTGACAGCACCGCATTTCGCCCGTGTGCATGAAATGATCGGCCGGCTGACCGACGCCGAACAACGGGCTCACCGGGTCTGGGAAGAACAGCAGGCCGGACTGGCCACACTGGCCGCAAAGGTGGTGGAAAACGCTCAGGCGGGCCTGCGTGCAGAAATCGAACGTCACCTGGAAAATCAGTCTGACGTCATCCGGGAAAAACTGAGCCGACACATCAACGAATTGGACGAAAAAATCACCGAACTGACGCACACCGGCTACGAGGGGCTGCTGAAGGCCTCCGAGTGGTACCAGAAAAAAGCGCGAGCGGGAATGGAAGCCGCGCTCAAGCAACGCCTCGAGCAGGCTGGCGTCGAACTCCGTGCGCAAGCCGCTGACCTCTCCCAGCGATTCACGGCGGAGCTGGAACGGCACAGCCGAGGCTTCGTAGAACATACCCGCGAGGTGCTGCAAGGCGAAAGCCAGGCGGCCACAGAAACCTTCCAAACCCAGCTTGGTGAATCGAGCAGCCAAGTGCTCGCTGAGTTCCACCAGCAGATCAAATCCGTGGCGGAAGCTCAGGCGCTCCTTTTCACCGAAGAGCTCGCTCGCCAAGCCCAGCAGCAGCAGGAACAGACCACACGCGCCGCAGAGCAGGCCGTGCGCGAATTCCAGCAACGACTCCAGCAGGAACAGCAGGAGCTGCTGACGCAAACGGCAGAAGCTGCCCGCGAGCAACTGAATCGTGCGCGGGCAGCGATACTGGGCGAAATGGAAGCCACCGCGGAGGGTCTCCGGCAGACCTGGCTGGAATCGCTCCAGCAGGACGCCGAACAGTCACTGACAGACTACCGAGCACGTTTGGAAAACACAACGAACGCCTGGCTGCTGACCAGCGCGGCGCGATTGAACGAACACACGGAAGCATTGCTGGCCGAAATGCAGCAGAAGATTGCAGAACGGCTGCGCGCAGCGGTCCGCGAAGCGATGTCGCGCATGCTGGATTCGCTGACCGGGTAAGATACAGGGTGGGAGAAGCTGCGCTGCCGAAGCCGACCGCCGCAAACGTCTTCTGCACATCCCCTCTCTTCCCGCCATCTATCTTTCTTTCGCTCTCCCAGACGATGCACTGCAGGCCGTGCTCGATTGGGAATCGCGCGTTGCACCGGAGCCGCGGTTGCGGGAAACTGCTCCCGGCCGAGAGTGCAATCCCAAGAAGACCACAGAGGAGGGTTCTGCATGCTTGTGACCACTACGAACAGCGTGGATGGCCGCACGGTGCAGCGGTATCTGGGCATCGTGACCGGTGAGGCGATCCTGGGCGCAAATCTCTTTCGCGATCTGTTTGCCGGGATCCGTGACATTGTCGGTGGGCGATCCGCGGCGTACGAAAAAGAACTGACACGAGCGCGGCAGATTGCACTGGAAGAAATGATCCAGCAAGCCCAGCAGATGGGCGCCAACGCCATCCTCGGCGTAGACCTGGATTACGAAGTGCTCGGGCAAGCCAATGGCATGCTGATGGTTTCCGCGTCGGGCACCGCCGTGGTATTGCACTAGCGGCCCAACTCAGTAAGAACATCTGCGACCGCCACCTGTTCTGGCGGGCTCGAGAGGGCAGCCTGCGGAATCCGCGAGAGCGACAGCCGACCGCACTGCGGCTGTTTCATGTGAGCGGTCGCGTTCATGAAGAAGCCACGAGAAGGAGGCCGCGTCCTGCTGGGCACGTTTTTTCCTGTACTGCGAAACCGATCTGCGCGGACTCGATGCAGATGCGCTAGATCGCTATGCGGACTGGCGTTCTACTACCTGGCCGCAGAGCCTCCCGCCGAGAGGGACGGCGTGTTTACCATGCAGAACAAATGAGCTCTCCGCGGCCGATTTGTCGGCTGTACGCACCGATGTTAGGATGCCCATAGCAGAAACCAGCAAAGGAGTACGGCGGTGGCGCACATCTCGCGCAAAGAGCTGAAGAAAGACGAATTTCGAGAAACCGTAGCGCACAGTGCGCAGGCGCTGCTCTCGCACCGACGCACGGTCTGGATTGCCGGGCTGGTCGTGGCCCTCCTCCTGGCAGTGATTTTCGGCTGGCGGTTCTATAGCGAGCGCCAGACGGTGAAAGCTAACGCAGCGCTCGAGCAAGCCATGGAGCATTTCAACGCACGAATCCGCGCCGTAGGTGAGCCGCAAGCGCAGGACGAAATCAGTTACGTGGACGAAAAGAACAAATACCAGGACGCGGCAACCAAATTCACCGAAGTCGTCCAGCAGTACGGGCGCACACGACCAGGCCAGATCGCGCGATACTACGCAGGACTCAGCTATCTGCGGCTGGGACAGTACGAGCAGGCCGAACGCTGGTTCCGCGAAACGGAACGCACCGGAGATGAGGAATTGGCCGCGCTCGCGCGTTTCCAGCTTGCCCAGTTGTACGAGCGCACCGGAAAACCGGAAGAGGCCGTGCGTCTGTACCAGGCGCTGGTGGAACGGCCCACCACGCTGGTGCCGAAGCCGGTCGTGCTACTGGCCCTGGCCGAGCACCACGCACGGAGCAATCCCGTCGAAGCACGCAGAATCTACGAACAGGTTCGCAACGAATTCCCGGATACGGCTGCGGCCCAACAGGCCGAGCAGCGGTTGCAACTGCTGACTCCGGGCGGCTAGCCATGGGCAGAAGGTGGCCGATGAATCTGGCTCCTTATGCCATGCCGGTCCACCGGTCGCGGGGACGTCGCTACCCCGAGCCGGCCCATCCTTACCGAAACGACTACGCACGCGACCGCGACCGAATCATCCATGCGCGTGCCTTCCGGCGGCTGGAAGCCAAGACGCAGGTGTTCACACGCCGCTACTCCGACCACTTCCGCAACCGGTTGACACACACTCTGGAAGTGGCGCAAATCGCTCGCACGGTGGCCGGCGCTCTCGGGCTGAACACCGACCTGGCGGAAGCGCTGGCACTGGCGCACGACATCGGCCATCCCCCGTTCGGACACGCCGGCGAACGCAGGCTGGACGAGCTGATGCAGGAATTTGGAGAGGGCTTTGACCACAACCTGCATGCGCTGCGCATCGTCGAGCGGTTCGAGCAACGCTATTTGGATTTCTCCGGCCTGAACCTGACGTTTGAAGTGCGCGAGGGCATCATCAAGCACTCGCGCGACTATTCTCCCGCAGAGTTCCCCTCCCTGGCCGAATACCTGCTGGAACTGCGGCCTCCTCTGGAAGCGCAACTCATGGACCTGGTGGACGAGATCGCCTACAACACGGCGGACCTGGACGACGGGCGCGAAGCCGGCTTGCTCGAACTCGAACAGATCCTGGAGGCTGTGCCTATCTTCCGCGAACAGTACGAGCTGATCGACCGACGCTACCCGCAGGCTCGTGAGAAGCTGAAATTCAACGAGGCACTGAAGCGTGTGCTCGACCGGCTCGCGACCGACCTGATCGAAGAAACACGGCGGCGAATCCAACAGGCTGGCGTGGCCGACGTCGATCAAGTGCGGCAGTATCGGGAGCGACTGGTCGGGTTCAGCGCGACCGTCGCCGAGCAGAATGCGGCACTGAAACGCTTCCTCTACGCGCAGCTCTACAACCATCCGGCGCTGCAGGAAGAGCGGGAGCGTTCTGTGGTGATTCTCGAGGAGTTGTTCCGGTACTATTTGGATCACCCCGACGCGATGCCTCCGTATTATGCCGAGCAGGCCCGCCGCGAACCACGCCACCGGGTCGTTTGCGACTACATCGCTGGCATGACCGACCAATTTCTGCTCGAGCAACACCGGCAGAAGGTCGCCACGGCCGTCTGAGGCGTTCTCGAAAAACCGGTGCCGCGGCCGCAGCAGCGCGGCTCAGCTTTCTTGACACATTAGGACGAGGCCGTATAATGCGGGTGAGGGGCCGAGAGGCCCCATTTCAATGTTTTTGGATATCAAAGAATTAGCGGTTCGCAAACTGCGCATCCGCAAGAGCTACCCGCCCGGTTCGCTCGATTTCCACACCGAGGAATTTCAGCAACTGGACCCGCTCGAAGTGCGCGCCACGGCCGAATTGATCGACGGGCAGATTCGTGTGCACGGCCATCTCGAGACACGGCTCGAGCTAGCTTGCGCACGCTGTCTGGAGCCGGTGATCGAGGAAGTGGCCCGTGATTTCGACCTCTACTATGCCCCACTGGCCACCATGCCACGGGAAGAGGAAGTGGCCCTGAAGCCGGCGGACACCGAGCTGGCTTTTTTTGACGGCGACGGCCTGTTTCTGGCCGACGTACTGGCGGAACAGGTCAACTTGGCCATCCCCATGAAGGTCATCTGCCAGAGCGATTGCCGCGGGCTGTGTCCCCACTGCGGTGCGAACTTGAATTTGGAAGCATGCCGTTGCGAAACGCATCCCACCGATCCACGTCTGACCCCGTTGGTACGTCTGAAACAGGATTGGTTCAAAAAGCATTAGAAGAGTCGGGCGGAACCCGTTAGAATACCGGAGCGAAGCGGGCACGAAGCCGAGGAGCAGGTATGGCGAATCCGAAACGTCGTCACTCAAAGTCGCGTAAGAACAAGCGGAGGGCGCACGACCATCTGGTGCCTCCTTCGCTGGCAGAATGCCCGAACTGCCATGAAATGAAACTGCCCCATCAGGCGTGTCCGCACTGCGGCTACTACAAGGGCCGTGAAGTGATGGAGACGTCGGCCTGAGGGGCCGACGCGTGGCGCGAAGACCTGCATCCACTCCAACCGGGAGTTCCGATGACCACCATTGCTGTGGACGCCATGGGAGGAGACCATGCGCCGCGGGCGGAAACCGAAGGGGCGATCGCCGCGGCACGGGAATACGGTGTGCGGGTGCTGCTGGTGGGGCTGGAAAGCGTCGTACAGAACGAGCTGGCCCGGCACAGCCACCGCGGACTACCGATCGAGGTGGTCCACGCCAGCGAAGTGATTACCATGACGGATCTGCCTTCGCAGGCGTTTCGCAAGAAGAAAGACAGTTCGGTGCACGTGGCGTTGCGTCTGATGCGCAAGGGGGAAGCCGATGCCCTGGTCAGCGCCGGCAACACCGGTGCGGTGATGGCGACCGCACGGTTCATGCTGGGAACACTGCCATCGGTGGACCGTCCCGCCTTGGCGGCGCCGTTTCCGACCTCGAAAGGCGGCGTAGCCGTGCTGATCGACGTGGGCGCCAACGTGGATTCGAAGCCGGAGCACTTGGAGCAGTTCGCTATCATGGGCGAAATCTACTACCGCACCATCTTCGGGATGCGGCGGCCGCGGGTGGCGCTGCTCTCCATCGGCGAAGAGGAAACCAAAGGGAACGAGGTGACCCGCGAAGCCTTCGCCTTGCTGAAACAAACGCCGCTGAATTTTGTCGGGAACGTGGAAGGTCGTGATGTGTTCAGCGGCAATGTGCAGGTGATCGTCTGCGACGGATTCATCGGCAACGTGGCGCTGAAAATCAGCGAGGGACTCGTAGAACATCTGGTGCAGGTGCTGAAAGACGCGTTGAAGGCTACCATCGCTTCCCAGGTGGGCTATGTGCTTTCGCGTCGCGCCTACCAGGATTTCAAGAAGAAGGTCGACTATTCCGAATACGGGGGCGCACCGCTGCTGGGTGTGCGGGGCACGACCATCATCTGTCACGGACGGTCGAACGCCAACGCCATCAAGAACGCCATCCGCGTGGCAGCCGAGCTGGTGCGCACACGGGCCAACGCTCGCATCGAACAGGAGCTGGCCGAAGTGCAGGCCGCGCAGCGGGTCTGAAACCTTAGACTGCTCCGAACACTGAGAAACGGTATGGGCAAAACAGCATTTCTGTTCCCCGGACAGGCTTCCCAGTACCCGGGCATGGGACGGGAGCTGCTGGAAAAATTCGAAGCAGCGCGACGGGTGTTCGAACAGGCCGAACAAGTGCTCGGGTTCAGCGTTGCGCGACTCTGCCTGGAAGGCTCGGAAGACGAGCTGAAGCAAACGGCCAACACGCAGCCGGCGATTCTGACCGTGTCGGTGGCCGCCCTGCGGGTGCTCGAAGAGCGCCAGGTGCGCGCCGACTACGTGGCCGGCCACAGCCTGGGGGAGTATTCCGCGCTGGTCGCAGCCGGTGCGCTGGACTTCGCCGACGCCGTGCGGCTGGTGCGTAAACGCGGACAGTACATGCAGGAAGCGGTGCCGCCCGGACAGGGCGCCATGGCCGCGATTCTCGGGCTGGCACCGGCGCTGGTCGAAGAAATCTGCCGCAAGGCAGCCAATGGACAGGTGGTGGCTCCGGCCAACCTGAACTCACCGGAGCAAACGGTCATTTCCGGGCACGCCGAAGCGGTCAAGCGCGCCGTCGAGCTGGCCTCGCAAAGCGGAGCTAAGCGGGCGGTGATTCTGCCGGTTTCCGCGCCCTTCCACTGCGAACTGATGCTGCCCGCGCAGAAGCGACTGGCGGCTGACCTCGAACAGACCACTTTCCACCACCTGCGGATCCCGCTGGTCTGTAACGTAGACGCCGACGTCATCGAAAGCGCCGAGGAGGCCCGCCAGGCACTGGTGCGGCAGGTCAGCTCGCCCGTGCGGTGGGAAGAATCGGTGCGGGAGTTGATTGCGCGGGGCGTGGACACGTTCATCGAAGTGGGGCCCGGACGGGTGCTGAGCGGGTTGCTGCGGCAGATTGACCGCTCGGTGCAAAGCCTGAACGTAGAGGACGAGGCGTCGCTGGCGACCACGCTGGCCAAGGTCAGCACGGCTCGGGCCAGTTAGTCGAACGGGCGCAATCATGTTCAACCTCGAAGGCAAGGTGGCGTTGGTCACAGGCGCCTCGCAAGGCATCGGACGGGCGACGGCACTGGCTCTGGCACGCGCCGGTGCTCGTGTGGCAGCGGCAGCGCGCAATGCAGAAAAACTGGCCGCGGTGGTGGCCGAAATCGGCTCCGCCGGCGGCGAGGCGCTGGCCGTTCCGATAGACGTGGCCGATGCCGCACAGGTGAAAGCGGGCTTCCAGCAGGTGCTCAACCGATTCGGCCGGCTGGATATCCTGGTGAACAACGCCGGAATCACGCGCGATGGGCTCGTCGTGCGCATGAAGCCGGAAGATTGGGAAGTGGTGTTGCGGACCAATCTTACCGGTGCGCTGCTGTGCACGCAGCAGGCCCTGGCGGTGATGCTGCGGCAGCGCTGGGGACGGATCATCAACGTGAGTTCCGTGGTGGCACAGATGGGCAACGCGGGGCAGGCGAATTATGTCGCGGCGAAGGCTGGCCTGATCGGCCTGACCAAGGCAATCGCGGTGGAGGTAGCCTCGCGGAACATTACGGTCAACGCCGTTGCGCCCGGATTCATCGCTACCGCAATGACCGAGCCACTACCCGAACAAGTGAAAGCGGATCTGCTGGCTCGAATCCCGCTGGGACGGATGGGCACCGACACCGAAGTCGCCGCAGCCATCGTGTTCCTGGCCAGCGAAGAGGCCGGCTACATCACCGGCCATGTGCTGGACGTCAACGGAGGCTTGTACATGGCCTGAGCGGGTACGCGGATTGACCGGCGCGGAGGGTACGAATAGAATGAGCGAGTTTGAAAGCGAAGCTGAAAACCCGATGGCAACCGGTCGCAGCGGACCGGAGCGGGAGGACAAAGAAGCATGGCGAGCACCGAAGAACGCGTGAAGCAGATCATCGTCGAGCAGCTCGGCGTGGACGAGAACGAAGTGACACCGAACGCCTCCTTCGTGGACGACTTGGGCGCCGATTCGCTCGATCAGGTGGAGTTGGTGATGGCGTTTGAAGAGGCCTTCGGGGTAGAGATTCCGGACGAGGACGCCGAAAAGATCCGTACTGTCAAAGACGCCATCGAGTACATCGAGAAACATACCGCCAAGAAGTAACTCGCTATTGGGAAAGCCCACAGCGCAGGCCGGAGCCCATTCCGGCACTGCGTTGCGACGCTGGGGGCAGGGGAGAATAGCCTTGACGCGCCGCGTGGTGGTGACCGGCGTCGGTCTGGTCTGTGGTTGCGGGATCGGCACCGAAGAAGTCTGGAAAAACTTGCTGGCTGGGCAGAGCGGCATCGGCCCCATCACCCAGTTTGATGCTTCCGGGTTCGACTGCCGCATCGCCGGCGAAGTCCGCAATTTCGATCCACTGAACTGGTTCGAAAAGAAAGAGCTGAAAAAAGTTGGCCGGTTCATCCAACTGGCCATGGCCGCAACGGACTTCGCCATGCGCATGGCTGGTTTGGAGATCCGACCGGAGATCGGCGACCGCACCGGAGTCTACATTGCTTCCGGGATCGGTGGATTCGATGTGATCGAGCGCGAGCACGAGAAACTGCTCAAGGGGGGGCCGGGAAAAATTTCTCCGTTCTTCATCCCCGCCAGCATCATCAATCTGGCCGCCGGACACGTTTCGATTCGCTACGGGGCCCGCGGACCCAATTCGGCTACGGCGACCGCGTGCTCAGCTTCCGCGCACGCGATCGGCGATGCGTTCAAAATCATCCAGCGCGGCGACGCCGATGTGATGATCTGCGGCGGCGCGGAAGCAGCCATCACCCCGATGGGGATCGGTGGGTTTGCGGCGATGCGCGCACTTTCGACACGAAACGACGAACCGACCCGGGCCAGCCGTCCCTGGGACGCCGAACGGGATGGTTTTGTGGTGGGCGAAGGTGCCGGCATCTTGATCCTGGAAGCACTGGAGCACGCCGAGCGGCGCGGGGCACGTCCGCTGGCAGAGATGGTCGGCTACGGGATGAGCGGCGACGCCTACCACATCACACAGCCAGCCGAGCAAGGCGATGGCGCGCTGCGAGTGATGAAAGCCGCGCTCCGCGATGCCGGCCTTTCCCCCGACGTGGTGGATTACGTCAACGCTCATGGGACTTCGACCCCCATCGGCGATGTGATCGAAACGATCGCGCTGAAGCGACTGTTTGGCGAACGTGCCCGCCAGGTGGCCGTCAGCTCGACGAAATCCATGACCGGGCACCTGCTGGGCGGTGCCGGAGGACTCGAGGCTGGCATCAGCGTGCTGGCCTTGCGGGACCAGATCCTGCCGCCGACGATCAACTACGAACACCCCGATCCGGCCTGCGATCTCGACTACGTCCCGAACCAAGCGCGGCGAGCTACGGTGCGCTACGCGCTTTCGAATTCGTTCGGTTTCGGCGGTACGAACGCCGCACTGCTGTTCAAACGGTGGGAGAGCTGAACCCGGCCGGGCTCGGCACCCAAGCCGCGCCCGAAGACGAGGAGGTTAGCGGTGAAGATTGCTGTCTGCATCAAGCAGGTCCCCGCCAAAGACGCACCGCTGCACATCGCCCCCGACGGTACCTGGATTCGCGAAACCGACATCAGCTTCGAGATGAACGAACCGGACAGCTACGCACTGGAAGAAGCGCTGCGACTGAAAGAGAAACACGGCGGCGAGGTCGTGGCGATTTCTCTCGGGCCCGAGCGAGCCAAGCAAACACTGAAAGAAGCCCTGGCAAAAGGAGCCGACCGGGCCATCCACATCGCGGACGAGGAATTCTATCGGCTGGACCCGCTCGCAGCCGCGCAGGCGCTGGCGCGTGCCCTCGAGCCAGAGCGGTGCGACCTGGTGTTGACCGGACTGCAGAGCGACGACCACGGCTTCGGCCAGACCGGCGTCCTGTTGGCGGAACTGCTCGGGCTGCCCCACGCAACAATCATCATGTCCATCGAAGTGCGGAACGGAACCCTGCGGTTGAAGCGCGAGCTGGAAGCCGGCTGGTTCCAGTGGATCGAGCTGCCGCTGCCCGCCTTGCTGACGATTCAGTCGGGCATCAACAAAGTCCGCTATGCAACCCTGAAGGGCATCATGGCGGCGAAGAAAAAAGAAATTCGCACCCTCCCCCGCACCGAGCTGTTGCCTTCGTTTGCGCCGACCCAAAAACTGGAGCGCATCTACGTGCCCGAAAAAACGAAAAAAACAGAATTCCTCCAGGGACCGCCCAAAGAAGTCGCTGCGAAGCTGCTCGAAAAGCTCAAGCACGAAGCGCGGGTACTTGGAAGCTCGTGATGGGGTCGCGCCGGAAAGGTCGTCTGTGATGCGCATCCTGCTCATTGCCGAACAGCGCCAGGGAAAATGGAACAAGGTCAGCTTTGAAACGCTGGCGGCGGCGCAGCAGCTTGCCACCGAAACCGGCGGTCGGCTGGTGGCAGCCCTGCCGGGCCAGGGCATTCGCACGTTGGCCGAAGAGCTGGCCAGCTACCGGCTGGACGAAGTGCTCGTGGTCGAGCACGAACGTCTGGAACCGTACACCGCCGACGGGTTCACCCTAGCGCTGCGGCAACTCATCGAACGGGAAACGCCCGAGCTGGTGCTGCTGCCGCACACCTACCAGGTGCGCGACTTCGCCCCCAAGCTGGCCGCAGCGCTCGGCCGTGCGCTGCTGGCCGATTGCATCGGCTACCGCTACGAAAATGGACGAGTCGTGTTCGTGCGGCAAATGTTTCAGGGCCGCACGGCCGCTGATGTCACTTTCGCTGGCCCACCACCGTGGCTGGCCACCCTACAGGCAGGTGCGTTCCGCGCTGACCAGCTCGAACGCGGCAGCCGCCCGGCGCCGGTGCGCACCGTGTCGGTGGAATTGTCGCCGGAACAGATCCGCGTGCGGCCCGGCGAGCTGTTCCGCGAAGCCAAGCAGGCCGTCGACCTGACCCAGGCGCCGGTCATTGTGGCGGTCGGTCGCGGAATCAAAGAGAAAGAAAACATCGCGCTGGCGGAAAAGCTGGCCAAATTGCTGGGCGGAGAGCTGGCCGCCTCGCGCCCGATTTGCGACGAAGGCTGGCTGCCGATGGAGCGGCAGATCGGCAGCTCCGGCCAGACCGTGGCACCGAAGCTGTACATTGCGCTGGGCATCAGCGGTGCGATTCAGCACGTCGTGGGGATGAAGGGCTCGCGGACCATCGTGGCCATCAACAAAGACCCGAACGCTCCGATCTTCGAAATTGCCGATTACGGCATCGTCGCCGACCTGTTCGAAATTGTTCCTGCGCTGAACGAAGCACTGGAGCAATCTGCGTCTTCCTGAGCTGGAGCCGCTTGCCGGCGCCGCCGTCGTGCTGCGCGCGGGCCGGGCGAGCGGCCTAAGCACCATGCCTTCCCAAACGCCATGGACAGAATCGGCAGCGCCGCGATGGGGCGAGCCGCCCTGGCAGATTGCTTTTCAGCCGCAGCTACCCGCGACGTTTCCAGCCCGCGCTGATTTTGCCGTCGTGGGCGGCGGTTTCACCGGACTGGCTGCAGCGGCCTGGCTGGCGCGGCGGGCACCTGGTGCAGTCGTGGTGCTGCTGGAGGCGCGCCGGCTTGGTGCCGGAGCCAGCGGACGAACCGGCGGCGTCGTGCTCGGAGAAACCGCAGCGGGCAAGTTGGCCGGTCTCGGCGACGTGTTGGGCGGATTCGAGCGCATTCTACAAACACTCGAGGTGGACTGTGGGCTGAAACTTTCCGGTGTATGGGAAATCGCTCACAGCAACATCCGTAAAGACTCCCCCTTTCGCTGGCAGGACTACGGTGAATTGGGCGTGGTGGACGAAGTGGCAGGTGGAATCGTGGACGCCGGCCGACTGGTTTCCGGATTGGCTCGCGCCGCCCAGCTTTCCGGGGCGTACCTCTGGGAGCAGACGCCAGTGCTGGCGGCAGCATTTTCGCGTCCGCTCCAACTGACCACTCCCCGCGGCAAGCTGACGGCGGACAAAGTGTTGTTTGCCACCGATGCCGAATCGCTCGAACTGAGCAGCCTGGCTAAGCACGTACAACCCTGCCTGACGCTGGCCGTGGCCACCGAACCGCTCGACCCGGACCAGTTGACAGCGTTGGGACCGGAACCACGGCGGCCGTTCTACACGGTCGATTTGCCCTATCTGTGGGGCCGATTGCTCGACGACGGCGGAGCCATCTTCGGCAGCGGGCTGGTGTTCGTGGAAGACTGGCGCGAACTGGCCCGCCTAGATGTGCACCAGGGCGAAGCCCGTAGCTTGCTGGAAGCACTCGAGCAGCGCGTGCGCGGACTGCACCCGGCGCTCCGCACCGTGCGCATCCGACACCGCTGGGGCGGTCCGATGAGCATCCGGCGGAGCTGGAAACCCGTCTTTCGTCAGCACGCGCAGAGCCCAGACGCTCTGGCCGTGGGATGCTACTGCGGACACGGCGTGGCACAGTCGGTCTATTTCGGCGCGTGGGCCGCAGAAGCCTTGGTCGGCCAGCGTGCATTGCCGGAGTGGGAGCGGTATGAATCAGCCGGCGAACGGGATTCCTCTGATAGAATGACGGCGCGATGAAACCTGTGGAACGGGAAAGGCTGGATGCCGATGTGCTCATTGTGGGTGCCGGCCCGGCGGGACTGGCCTGCGCGCTGCGACTGGCCCAGTTGATCCACGCGAACCGGGAAGCGGCCGCCGCAGCGGGTCTGAGCACGGAGAATATCTACGTGCTGGAGAAGGCGCGCGAAGTCGGTGCGCACCAGCTCTCCGGTGCCATCCTGGACCCACGCGCTCTGCGCGAGCTGCTGCCCGAATTTGAGCAGACGGCAGTGGCCGGGGTCAGCGACACGCCGGTCCGCGAAGATGCTGTCTACTTCCTGACGGAGAAACGGGCGTGGAAATTTCCGATCACGCCGCCACCGCTGCGCAATCACGGCAATTACGTGGTTTCGCTGAACCGATTGGCGAAGTGGCTGGCGGAACGGGTCGAGCAGGCAGGCATCAATCTCTTCACACAGTTCGCCGGCGCGGAGCTAATCTGGGAAAACGAAGGCATCGCCGGTGTCGTCACTGAGGACAAAGGCGTCGACAAAAACGGGCGACCGAAAGCGAACTACACGCCCGGCTATGAGTTGCGCGCGCGGGTCACCGTGCTGGCCGAAGGTCCGCGCGGCTCGTTGACGAAAACCCTGGTGCGACGCTACGGGCTCGATGGACTGAACCCGCAAGTCTACGGGCTGGGAATCAAGGAGCTATGGGAGGTGCCGGCCGGGCGCATCTCTCCGGGCTTTGTGGCGCACACGATGGGTTGGCCGCTCGGCACCCGGATCTACGGTGGCGGCTGGATCTACGGCTTGCAGCAAAACCGCATCTCGCTGGGCCTGGTGGCGGCTCTGGAATATCCGGACCCGCAGTTCGATCCACACGAGGCATTTCAAAAGTTCAAAACGCACCCGTTTGTGCGACGACTGCTCGAAGGCGGCACGCTGGTGCGCTACGGCGCCAAAACGCTGCCCTACGGCGGCTGGTATTCGATGCCGCGGCCGTATGTGGACGGCGGACTGATCATCGGCGATTCCGCCAGCCTACTGAACGCACAGCGGCTGAAGGGCATCCACACCGGAATGAAGAGCGGGATGCTGGCCGCAGAAACCATCTTCGAGGCGCTCTGCGCCGGCGACACCTCAGCGAAAGCGCTCTCTGCGTTTCAGAAAAAAATCGAACGGAGCTGGATCCGGCAGGAACTCTGGCCGGTACGGAATTTCCATCAGGCGTTTCACGATGGATTGTGGAGCGGGCTGCTGCACAGCGCGCTCCAGATGCTGACCGGTGGGCGCGGACTACACGACCCGTGGCGCACTCGACCGGGGCATGAAGCTTATCAGCGGCTGAATGGTCGCGGCAGCCCGCGGCCTCGATTCAAAGGTGACGGCCGGCTCACATTCGACCGGCTGACCGACGTCTACCACTCCGGCACCCGCCACGAAGAAGACCAGCCCTGCCACCTGATTGTGGCCGACCCAAACATCTGCGTGACGCGCTGTACAACAGAATACGGCAACCCGTGCGAATATTTCTGTCCTGCAGCCGTCTATGAAATGACCGAAGAGCGGGGCGAACGCCGGCTCAAAATCAACGCCTCGAACTGCGTCCACTGCAAAACCTGCGACATCATGGACCCCTACGAAATCATCACCTGGGTGCCGCCGGAAGGCGGTGGCGGGCCCAACTACGAAGGCATGTAGCCACCCACACACCAGGTTGCTGTCCGAATAGAAATCAACTCAGGCCCAGGAGCCAGCGGAAAAATCTGCCGAGCGGATTGCTACTGCGGGCTGGCTCGCGTAGTGCAGTTGGCGCGGTGCGCGCCTGGACCACGCCGCGGAACACCAGTGCCGGTTCCACGCGGACTTGCTGAATCAGCACGATGAGCTGCGGATCGGCTTCTGGCGGTGGCTCCGGCGCAGAAGCATCGAAGCGCAGCGGCGGCATGACGACGGTCCAGATGGGCTCGCCCGGCACCGGCGCCGGGGGCAGCTCGGAGACAGGTGGCACTGACTCAGCCGGGGTAGGCCGTGCCGGCGGTAGCGGATGTACGAACACACGCCGCGGCGGGCCACTTGCGGGAGAAAGCCCGTCCGAACGAACCCCAGCCAACTGCGGCCGCGGTGGCTCCGGTGGCGACTGGCACGTGCAGGCCGGCAAGGACTGACGGGCTGCGACCAGTTGTCCATCGCGCAGGAAAAACTCGCCGGCCTGCGGCACGACCAGGGTTTCCCCGGTAAACTGATTTTCCAGGCGCAACGCACCCCGCGCCGCCTGCACGCACATCGCACCACCTTCCAAAGCGAGAATCGTTTCGCGAGGATCGTCGCCGATGGCAATCGGTGTGGCGGAGATGAACGGTGTATAGAACGTGACCAACGTGCGGTCGTCGAGCACCGCGCGGAGTCGGCCCGAGTTGACTGCGATAGTGACCGCTGCACCGGATTTCAGCACGCGGAAGTTGGCTGGCCCGCAGGCGTGAATTTCGCCCCCTTCGACCAGCTCGATCTTTGCATAACCGTCGAGTTGCACATCGCTGCCGCTCTCCAGCCGCAGCAACGCGGCTTCCAGGGGCTGCCCGTCGACCGTGGCGCGAGCTGCGCGCAGAATGCCCACCGGCTCAGGCGGAGGCTGCTGACCGGCGGCGTACAGGGCGAGCACACCTGCGAACAACACTGCCATTCCGCCCCTGGCCGCTACAGCCCAATTCCTCGGCCGCGTCCACATGTGGAAGGAAAACCTCGGTCATATACTATACGCCTATGGCCGGCGCAAACCCACCCTTGCCTCCATCGGAGCGGGAAGCGATCAACCCGCTCTACGACACCCGGCCGCGTCCGCTGACGCGCTGGCAACAGGTGCAGGTGCGCCTGCTCGGCTGGGCGGGTGCACAACTGGTACGCCTGCTCGGTCGCACGCTGCGCTTCGATGTGCTCGGCTTCGAACACTTGGAGCGGGAGCATGCCGCCGGGCGCCGAGTGATTTTCGCCTTCTGGCACCGATGCATTTTCGCAGCCACGTGGTTCTGGCGACAACGGGGTATCGTGGTGCTGAACAGCGTGAATTTCGACGGGCAATGGACGCGGCGGGTGATCGAGCGCCTGGGATTCGGTACAGCACAGGGCAGCTCGACACGCGGCGGACTGCGCGGGCTGGTGGTGATGGCCGAACGGCTGCAGCAGGGGCACGACGTCGCCTTCACGATTGACGGGCCGCGCGGGCCCCGCTACGTGGCAAAACCAGGCGCCGTGCTGCTGGCGCGACGCACGGGCATGCCAATTCTGGCGTTCCACATCGGTGTCGAGCGCGCCTGGACACTCGAAAAGAGCTGGGACCAGTTCCAAATCCCGCATCCGTTCAGCCGCGCCGTGGTGGTCATCGCTCCGGTGGTGGAAGTGCCCGCGCGGGCCGATGCAGAAACAATGGCCCGCAAGCAGGCCGAACTGCAGCGCCGCCTGGAACAGGCGAGAGAGGTCGCCGAGGCATGGTTCCATCTGACACCGGCGGAACGCGACGCGTGGCGCCACCAGTGGCCCGACTAGCTTGCCCTAGCCGCGCGGCGGGATACTCATCAGCAGGTGGCAGGGCGCGTGCCGGGCCAGATAGTCGTGCGTCGTACCGAGCAGCACCTCCCCGAGCGTGCGTTTGTGGTGATAGCCGAGCACGGCCAGGTCAATCTTCTTCTCTTTGAGCTCATCCAGCAGAGCCTCTCCGGCCAGCCGTGCGCGCAGCAGCAGCGGGGTCGATTGCAGCCGGAAACGACGAACGGTGCGCTGTGCAGCAGCAAGAGCTTTTTTGGCGGCTGCTTCCAGCTCGGGCACCGGTGCATCGAGCGGCGTGGCCGCGGGTAGCTCGATCACGTGCACGAGCCAGATTTTCGCTCCCTTCGCCGCAACCCGGCTGGCCAGCTCAGCGAGTCCAGCAGCGTGCGTTGCATCTTTGATGCCCACCAGAATGCGCTTGGCTTTTTTCACAGTCACCTCCCGACCCAGAAGAAAATGAATCCCGCAACCCCTGCGGCGGCTGTCTGAGCCAGCCAGCGCACGGGATTGCATCCCATCCTTTCGCCTGCTGCGGGCAGATGGTCAGCGTTCACCCAAGCGGACGCGAACATCCATTTTGCGATCCCCGCGATAGATGGTGACGGTGACATTGTCGCCTGGCTGGCGCCGGTTCATTAGCAAATTCAGATCGAAGGAATTGCGAACGGGCTCCCCGTCGATGGCCACGAGCACATCGCCGCCGATGATCAGCCGACGCAGCCCGGCGCGAACGGCGCGGTCACCGCCGCGCAGACCTGCGCGGTCGGCTGGCCCGCCGGGTTCCACGCGTTCGATCAGGATGCCCTCCCCAACAGGTAGGCCGAGGGCCTCGGCGAGATCAGGCCAGAGCGGCATGCCTTCCACGCCCAAGTAAGCCCGCCGCGTACGGCCATAACGAATCAGGTCTTCAGCAATGCGTCGGGCGGTGTTGATGGGAATGGCGAAGCCAATGCCACTGGCGGCCCCGCTCGGCGAAATGATCAGGGTATTGATGCCGATCACCTCGCCTCGCGTGTTCAGCAGCGGGCCACCAGAGTTGCCGCGGTTGATGGCGGCGTCGGTTTGGATAGCTTGATCGATGAAGGTCTGCGGGCCGGTTTGCACGGTGCGCTCGGTAGCACTGACGACGCCGGTGGTGAGCGTGCTCTGAAAACCGAAAGGATTGCCGATGGCGAGTACCCGCTGACCGACACGGACAGCGCTGGAATCGCCCAGCGGCAACGGTTTCAACGTGCGGCGTCCCGGATCGATTTTCAGCAGGGCCACGTCATTGCGTTCGTCGCGGCCAACGATGCGGGCACGGTAGCGGCCCTGCTCACCGCGCTCACCCAGGGAAACTTCGATCTGGTCGGCATCGGCCACGACATGGGCATTCGTCAGGATGTGACCCTGCGTGTCGATCAGAAAACCGGAGCCGGCGCCCTCGACAGGCACCGGATTGAAAAAGAAATCATACTCGATGGTGCGGGTCACGATGTTGGCGACAGCCGGCGCAGCCTGCGCGTAGACACGCACGTTGACGGCCTCATCCGGTGTGAGCTCGCCCGTGCCGGCGCTCTGCGGGAGCAGCGGGGCGTCCGGCACAGCACCTACCCGCGTCGGCTGCGGAGTGCCCCAGCGGGCGCCGGCCCACCAGCCGAACAGGCCAAGGACGGCACCCAACAAAAGCAGGTGAATCAGGTTGCGTGCGTGCGGGGACGTAGTCATCGTTCTCCTGCCTTTCTGCGGAGCCCGAGTCCGCCTGCTGAACAATCGCGCTCGACTCATCCAGGCGGCGCAGCCGCCAGTGCCGTCAGTTGCGCAGCGAGCACTCCGACCTGCCGCCGCGTCTGTTCGAGCGAGCCAGAGCAGTCTACGACATCGTCGGCAAGCCGGCATTTTTCTTCCAGCGGCATCTGCGCCGCGATGCGCTGCTCGGCTTGCTGCGGCGAAAGCCCGCGGGCCAGCAACCGTTCACGCTGCTGTTCAGGACGACACCAGACCACAATCAGGCGATCCAACTGATGGTGGTAACCGGCTTCTACCAGGAGCGCGGCTTCCACGAGAGCTACGCGGGCACCGCGGCCGGCCTGCTCGGCAAACCAGTGCTCGATAGCTTCCTGCACGCCAGGATGAACCAACTGGTTCAGTCGTTCGAGCCGGTTGCGGTCAGCAAAAACGATTTCACCCAGCCGACCCCGGTCCACGGTACCATCTGCCCGCAACACCTGCGGGCCGAACTCTGCCACGACAGCGGCATAGGCGGGCTGGCCGGGTTCGAGCAGAGCATGGGCCACCCGATCGGCTTCGAGTACCGGAATGCCAAGCTCAGCGAACATGCGTGCCACGGTTGTTTTCCCGCAGGCAATTCCGCCGGTCAGGCCCACACGAAGCATCAGCGTCGCGCCGAAGCGGCAGTGGTGGCGCCGCGGCGGAGTCGGGCGGCACGGACAGTGTTGCTCATCAGTTGGGCAATCGTCAGCGGACCCACCCCGCCCGGCACTGGCGTGATGGCGCCGGCGATTTCAGCGACATCGGGGTGCACATCTCCCACCAGAACCTGGCCCTTTTCGCGGAAGGTGTTCAGCCGGTCCGGCGCACGGGCAAAGATGCGTTCGGCTTCCGCGGCATCGGTGATGACGTTTTGTCCGACGTCAATGACGGTAGCCCCCGGACGGATGAAGTCCGGAGTGACCAGGGCAGCGCGGCCCATGGCCGCGATGACCAAGTCGGCGCGGCGGGTAACTTCGGGCAACTGGCGCGTTTTGGAATGACAAATCGTCACCGTGGCGTGGGCGTGCAGCAGCAATAAAGCCATCGGCTTGCCCACGATGTCGCTGCGGCCCAGCACGACTGCGCTGGCACCGGCGAGCGGAATCTCATAGCGACGCAGCAGCTCCATGATGCCTGCCGGCGTGCAAGCCACCAGATGGGGGCGTCCAGCCACTAGACGTCCGACGTTGATGGGATGGAAGCCGTCCACGTCTTTGGCGGGGTCTACCGCATCGAGGATGCGTTTCGCATCCACCTGCGGCGGCAGGGGCAATTGAACCAGAATGCCATCGACTTCATCGCGGCGATTGAGTTCGGCGACCAACGCCAGCAGCTCTTCCGTAGTAACGGAAGCAGGCGGGGTGTGGAGTTCGCTGCGCAGACCCAGTCGGGCACAGGCCGCGATTTTGCTGTTCACATAGAGCTTGGAAGCCGGATGGTCCCCGACGAGCACGGCCGCCAGGCAAGGTTCGACGCCAGCGGCACGGAGCGCAGCGATTTCTTCCTGCAGTTCAGCGTAGATTTGATCGCGGATGACGGTGCCGAGTAACAGTCGCGCAGCCAAGGTACGCCCCCAACGACGGAATCCACTCCGCGGGCATGATAGCACGGCGAGCCGGCGTCTGCTGCAGCGAGCGCAGACGGCGGGTTGCCGGCCCAATTCAGTAGATATCGTACTGCTCCCAGTGGAGTGTGGGGTCAGACTGGATGATCACGCTCTTGCGCGTCCACTGTTCCAGCTCTTCGATCAGGATGGACTCGCGGGTCTTCAGGGCCTTGGCAATTTCCGGATGGACACGCAGGGTGATGCTGTTGCCGTCCAGTTCGGGCGCCATCTTCCGCGCCTCCATCTGGATTTCGTAGCAGATGGTCGGGATGGACTTGACCATGCCGGAACCGGAGCAGTACGGACAGGGCTGGGTGAGCATCCGCTCCAGCGCCTGTTTGGTGCGCTTGCGTGTGATGGCCACCAGACCGAATTCGTTAAAGGAGAGCACCTTGGAGGGCGCTTTGTCGCTGCGCAGCGCTTCTTCGAGCGCCTGCATGACTTTGTTCCGGTTTTTGCGTTCCTCCATGTCGATGAAGTCGATCACGATGATGCCGCCCAGGTCGCGCAGGCGGATCTGGCGAACGATCTCCTTGACCGCTTCGAGATTCGTTTTGACGATAGTGTCTTCCAGTCGCGTGGAGCCTTTGCCGACGAACTTGCCGGTGTTCACATCGATGGCCACGAGCGCTTCGGTGTGATTGATGACGATGTAGCCGCCCGACTTCAACCACACCTTCGGGCGCAACGCCTTGTCGATTTCCGCCTGGATGCCGAACTCTTCGAAGATGGGCGTTTCCTTCGAGTAGAGTTTGACGCGATGGACCAGCTTGGGCTGGAAGCGATTGACGAACTCGACGACGCGAGTGAACTCTTCCTCGTTGTCCACCCAGATCGCGGTGAAGTCGCCGCTCAACTGATCGCGAAGGACACGTTCGACCAGGTTCAGATCACGGTGGAGCAGCGCTGGAGCACGGCGTTCTTCAGCGCGCTGACGGATTCCTTGCCAGAGATGGCCCAGAAATTCCACATCGGCGCGCAGCTCATCTTCACTGGCTGTGGCGGCAGCGGTGCGCACGATAAAGCCGCCCGGGAGGTTCCCCTTCAATTCGCGCAACAACTGGCGCAAGCGGGCCCGCTGTTCGGCCGAGCTGATCTTGCGGGAGACGCCGATGTGATCCAGCGTGGGCATGTACACCAGGTAGCGTCCGGGCAACGCGATGTGGCTGGTGATCCGTGCGCCCTTCTTGCCGAGCGGCTCTTTCGCAATCTGGACAATGATCTCCTGGCCCGGCTTGAGCAGCTCGCTGATGGACTGCGTGCGGCGGGGCACGCGTTGCTGCCGGGAACGGAAACGTGAACGAACTGTGCGACGGTCTTCGCGGCGCGCCGGTCGCTGGAAACGCATGCTGCGGTCCTGTTGGACACGAACGGAGCGCTCGGCAGCACCGGCCTCGTCCGGGGCCGATTCCGCTGGGGTCTCTTCGGTCTCGACGAGAAACGCACTGGCGTCGGTCGTGCCATTTTCCGACAATGCTTCCTCGCCTTCGTCTGCCTCTTCTCCGAAATCGGCATAGGCAGCTTCCGCCAGTTCTTCGGTTTCGAGCTCGGTTTCCTGTTCGAGCTCTTCGCGACGCGCCTCCGCCAGTTGCGCGGCCAGTGTACCGGCCTCGCCTTCGTCGAGCTCGGCAGAAGTCTGTCCGGCTGCCTCTTCCGCTACCGCGGAGGCAGATTCCTCCTCCGGCGTAGCCGGTTCCACAACCGTGGAGGACTCGGAGGCTGGCGCGCTGATGGGCCAGTCGGACTCGGGAACAAAAGCAGGAGGCTCGTGCAGGACCGGCTCCGACGTTGCGACGGCAGGCGCAGCTTGCGGCGCAGACGTAGGGAGAGATTCGGTCTGCGGGGCAGACTCAGCGGCCGTTCCAGCAACCGACTCAGAAGCAGGGAAAGTTTGCGCCTCCGCAGCCGACTCCAGAGCCGGAGGCGTGGCTGCGGAATCCGGCTCCGTCACGGCAGCGAGGTCGGCGGGCGAAAACTCTTCCGGAGCAATTGCCGCGGGCTGCTCGGATGAAACAACAGGCTCTTCGGGCGGCGGGGCCGGGATGCGGTCTTTGTATTTGGCCAGCGACTCGCCCGGGAGGATGACCGGTTCGTAGTCACCGGGCGATTCGTAGCTGTGCTGAACAAATTTCGAAGACGGCAATTCGCGGCCGCGCGGGCCACGACGCTCCCAACGGCCGCGGCGGCGTCCGCCACGGCCACGACCACCGCGGTCCCGTCCGCGCGAGAAGCGGCGGTTTTCGTAGCCGCCGCGGGTCGCGCCATGCTGGGCCTGCGCAGGTGATTCTGCTGCGGGTGGAGCGGTGGGCGGTTCGGCTCCGGTGACTTCAGGCGGCTCGAGGACTGTGCCGTTGGCCGTTTGTGGGAAGACCTGGCCTCCCTGTTGTTCCATCTTCTGGATTTTTTCTTCGACCGTGTTGACGACCTGGTCGTATTCTTCCAGATCTTCGAGGAAGTCGCTGACGTAGAGGAAGGCGTCGCCATCCAGACCGATGTCCACGAAGGCCGACTGCATGCCGGGAAGCACGCGAGTCACACGACCTTTGTAGATGCTACCGACCAGGGCGAATTCTTTTTCACGTTCTACATAAAACTCACAAAGCTGACCGTCTTCGACAATGGCGACCCGCGTTTCGTGCGGGGTCGCGGAGATTACCAGTTCTTTCGACATGAAAACTCCTTGGCGCGCACGGGCGGGCGCTACGGGGGCGCGCCGCCGCACAGACTGCGGCGAAGGCCGGGAAGTCCGGGGAGGGCAGGAACGAATTGTTTGGATACGCCCTCACGCGATGCGGGCCTCGATCTTCTTCAGAATTCAAGCTGCCCCGGGTCGTGGGCAGGGGCGCAAGCCATTCGCGAGGGTCAATTCACGAAGCGGCGTAAGCGCACGCTCATCACCAAGCCCAGGGCGAGAAACACAAACAGCGTGGCCGACCCGCCATAGCTCATCAGGGGCAGCGGGATACCGGTGACCGGCACATAGCCGATGACCATGGCCACATTCCACAGGACATGGATCCCTAAAACCGCCGCCACACCCATGACCACGAACATGCCGGCCCGATCGGCCGCACGTTGCGCATGCTGGACCAGGCGCAGCAGCAAAGCCAGCAAAAGCAGCAAGGTGATGAACACCCCGCTGAATCCCAACTCTTCGGCCACGGCAGCAAAGATAAAATCCGACCATCGAACGGGCACGAAGCCCAATTGATTCTGGCTGCCCTGGCCGATTCCTTTGCCCCAGAAACCACCCGAGCCGACGGCAATCTTCGACTGCAAGGTTTGATAGCCGGTCGACTGCGGGTTCTCCTCGGGCTGGAAAAATGTGTAGATCCGCTCCTTCTGATAGGGTTTGAGCATCGACCAGCCCACCGGCAGCAACAACAGCACGATCAGAATCGCGGCGACCGCATGTTTCCACTGCAACCCTGCCAAGAAGGCTCCGATGGCCAGCGCCGGCAGAATCATTACCGCGGTGCCGAAATCCGGCTGCAGCAGAATCAATCCGAGCGGCACGGCGGTCAGCACGGTGGCTTTGACCAAGTCAGCCAGCATGAGCTGGTCGGTACGCACTTCGCTGAAGAAGCGCGCCAACACGATAATTATAACCAACTTCACCAGCTCTGACACTTGCAAAGACAGCCCAGCGATGAAAATCCAACTCCGGGCGCCGTAGCGGGCTTCGCCGAACAGCAGCACCGCCACCAAGGCAGCCAAGCTCGACAGGTAGAGCAACGGAGCGTGGTCGAGCACAGCATGGTAATCCACACGAGCCAAGATGAACATGCCGATCAAACCCAATGCCACCCAACCCATCTGTCGCCAATGCATGCCAGCCAGCGAAGTGTTCTGTGTAGCGGAATAGATTTCGAGGATCCCAATCGCGCAGATGGACAGCGCAATGGCCAGCAGCCACCAATCGAAGTCGCGGAAAGTGACGCGTTCGGCTCTCATCGGGTCCCGGAATCGGTCGAGCGGTGCGCAGAACCCGGCTCGGCGGACTGTCTCCGGGAAACTGCCGGCGTGCGGGACGCTGCGGACGACACCGTCTCCGGAGCCAGCCGCGGCTGCAGCTCGGCAATCATCGTTGCCTGCTCGGGGTCGTGATGGCGCAGCTCAACCGTGTATCGCTGCCCTTCGCGGGCACTCTTCTTGTCGTAGTACGCTTTGACCACATCGCGGGCAATCGGTGCAGCGGCGCTGGAGCCATGCTCGCCGTGCTCCACCAGCACCGCCACAACAACTTCCGGATTGATTCGCGGCGCATAGCCGACGAACCAGGCATTTTCCGTGAAACGCCGAGCCAGATGCCCGCCCAGCCGTCGCAAAGTATCGAAACTGATCAACTGTGATGTGCCGGTCTTCCCGCAAAACTCCACACCCGCAATGCGCGAGCGCTGCGCGGTGCCATCTTCGTTGACCACACCGAACATGCCCTGCGCCAATTTCTGCACGGTGCGCTCAGCCAGCGGGAAACGGATCTCTTCCACCGGGCTGTAGTTTTTCAGCAGGTGCGGCTGGCGGAACACACCCCCCGAAGCGATGCCGCCGATCGAGTAAGCGAGCTGCAGGGGCGTGGCCGTTGTGGCGCCCTGGCCGATGGCCACCGAAATGGTTTCGCCGGCATACCAAGGCTGCCTTAACGCTCGCTGCTTCCATTCCGCGGAAGGTACCAGACCGGCTTCTTCCCCGGGCAGGTCGATGCCGGTGCGACGGCCCAAACCCAGTTGCTGGGCGTAGAAGGCAATGCGGTCGATTCCCAGGCGCTGGCCGACGTTGTAGAAGAAAACGTCGCAGGAACGAACAATTGCGCGATGCAAATCCACCTGTCCGTGACCCTGTTTTTCCCAGCAGCGGAAGGTGCGACCATAGAAGACACCAAAACCTGGACAGAAAACACTAAACCGCTCCGGCAGGACACCCGATTCGAGCATGGCAGCGCCCATCATGATCTTGAAGACGGAACCCGGGGCTAGTTGCGCCTGAATGGCGCGGTTCAGCATGGGCCGGTCGGAGTCTTCGTTGAGGCGCCGCCATTCTTCCGGCGGAATGCGAATGGCGAACAGGTTCGGGTCCGGAGCCGGGTGGCTGACCATAGCCAGCACTTCTCCGGTACGCGGATCGAGGGCGACCACCGCCCCCTTGCGGCCGGCCAAGCCGGCCTCGGCAACCAGTTGCAGGTCGTAGTCAATTGTGATTTCGATGGGCTGGCCTGGGATGGCTTCTTTTTCATCGAGTCGGCCGACTTCCCGCCCGAGGCTGTTGACCACCAGGCGACGCAGGCCGTCGGTGCCCATCAGGATGTCGTTGTACTGGCGCTCCAAGCCGGCCTTGCCGACGATGTCGCCTGGGCGCAAGCGGCCACCGCTGCGTTCGATTTGTTGCTCGCTGGCCTCGCCCACGTAGCCAATCACGTGGGCCAGAAAACCGTCTCGTGGGTAGCGGCGACGATACACCATCAGCAGCTCGAGCGCCGTCAGGTCCCGGCGATGGGCTTCGATGAACGCAATGTCGGCGGGGGTAGCTTCGTGCTTGAGCACGACCGGACGGAATTGTGGCTCATGGCGAGCCGCTTCCAGGCGAGCGCGAATCTCCTCCTCGGGGATATTCAAGCCGGCGGCGATCTGCGGCAGTGTGCGTTCGACTTCCCTCAGGTCGTCGCGAAGCAGCAGGATGCTGAACGAAGGGTAGTTGTCCACCAGGACGCGCCCTTCGCGGTCGAGGATTTTCCCGCGGGGCGCATTGATGGGTACCGTGCGGATGCGATTGCGCTCGGCCAGCTCTGCGTAATAGTCGGCTTCGAGCACCTGCAGCTTCCAGTAGCCGAGCACCAAAACAACAAACAGTCCGACGAGCAGATAGGTCAGGAACGTCAGCCGCGCCTGCGGGAGCCGATGCTCGTTGCCAAACCAGTACGACACGCTGCTGCTCCGTTTCCGCTGACCGAGAACGGGCTGGGCCGGGCGGCCACCCTGCGGAAGCGGCATCAAGCTACCACTTGCCTCATTCTGGTGCAACCGTTTTGCCCAGTCGAACAGTGGCGTTTTGGCGATTGGCCGGAAGGTCAGGTGCGGCGCAGGCGGTCCAGGGCCGGGAAAAACAGCACAGCCAGCAGTGCATTCAGCAGCATGGCCAGCAGCAGGTGGATCGTCAAGAAGGCACCGGCCTCACCAAGCAGCAACCGCCGAGCCACTTCGAGCACGCCTTCGTGAATTAGGTAGAACAGGCCCGTCAGCACCAGCCGGGCCAGCGGATGATCCACGTCAATTCTTCCGCCGATAGAAGAAGCACCGAAACCGACCACGGTTTTCGCCAAGCCAAACAGACCAATCAGACGACCGGTAAGGCCGTCCTGGAGCAGGCCAATGATCATGCCGAGCAGCAGGCCGGTAATCGGGTTGCGACGGCTGAGGCCAAAGTAGAGTGTGACCAGAAACGGCAGCTCGACGTACTCGGCACCGCGGGGTAGCAGTCGGGGGAGAAACACCTCCAGCACGAGCGCCAGAAAAACGGCACCGGCAACCACACCCGGATGAAACTTGTGAACTTCGATGTGTGGTTCGCTTTGTGCGTGCGGCACCATGACAGGAGGCGTCAGGCACAGTGGGTACAACTCATTGCGGCGGCCTAGCTGGACGAGCCTCGGCAGGCAGAGCGGCACGGGGCTCAGCCGGTACCATTTCCTCGCGGGCGAGCAGGACGATGACCTCTTCCAGTCGATCGAGCCGCGCCGAAGGACGCACGACAATTTTCTGGAACGGGCTGCGCAGTTCGGTGCCGGGCTCGGCGTGGAGCACGGTGCCGATCGGCAGACCTTTGGGGAAAATTTGGTCCTGGCCCGAGGTGAGCACGCGCTCGCCCACAGCAACCGGCTGTTCGTTGACGATATACTCCAGCGTGAGCGTGGGCGCGCCACTGCCGCGAATGACGCCCTGGGTTCGGGAATTTTCCAGCATGGCGCCGACGCCACTTTCTTTGTCCGTCAGCAGCAATACCTGAGCCGTGCCAGCAAATACCTGCTCCACCCTGCCGACCACGCCATCGGGGGTGATCACAGGCATCGCCTTGGCGAGACCATCGGAAGCACCACGGGCAACGAAGAGGATGCGAGTACCTCGGTCGGCCGAAGCCCCGATGACCCGGGCAAAAACCATGGGATAGTCCGGGTAGTTGTGACGAAAGTCGAGCAGAGCGGCCAAACGTTCAGCTTCAGCCGCGCGGGCTTCCAATTGGGCCAGACGCAATTTGAGCTGCTGGTTTTCCTGCTGCAGGGCCTGGTTCTCGCGATACGTGCCGCGGAGGGCGACGTAGCCCTGCCAGGCCCCCGCCAGTTTGGCCCAGGTCCAGGAGGCCACGTCCTGCACCGGCGTAATCAAGTGTACGGCCCAGACGCGGATCAGGCGCACGTCCTGATCGCGCTTGATCTGCACCGCGAGCAGCAACACCTGGACCAGCATGGTGGCGGCGAGCACAACGAGTGGGCGATGTCGAGAGGTGATTGGCAGCATGGCTGTTCCCCGCCGCAGCGACAGCAGGCCGGCAGCGAGCCGCCGGGCCGCGGTAGCCGTCCACTAGTCAATGCAGACCTGGCGCAGGAGTCGGAAATCGCTGAGCATCTTGCCGGTGCCGAGCACGACCGAAGCCAGCGGGTCGTCGGCGATGGAGACGGGCAAACCCGTCTCCTCGCGGATGCGCTTATCGAGGTTCTTCAGCAGCGCGCCCCCGCCGGTGAGCACGATGCCGCGGTCGCTGATATCGGCAGAAAGCTCCGGCGGAGTACGTTCCAGCGCCACGCGAATCGCGTTCAGGATGGTGGCTACGCATTCGCTGAGCGCCTCCCGGATTTCACTGTCATCAATCGTGACGGTGCGGGGCACACCTTCAATCAAATTGCGACCCTTGACCTCCATGGTCATCGGCTTTTCGAGCGGATAGGCGGAGCCGAGCTCGATTTTGATCTGCTCGGCAGTGCGCTCGCCCACCAACAGATTGTACTTCCGCTTCAAGTAGTGCATGACGGCTTCGTCCATTTCGTTGCCAGCCACACGCACCGAGCGGGAGTAGACGATCCCGCTCATGGAAATGACGGCAATGTCGGTCGTGCCGCCGCCGATATCTACGACCATGTTGCCCGAAGGCTCTTCGATCGGCAGTCCGGCACCGATGGCGGCGGCCATGGCCTGCTCCACCAGGAAAACTTCGCTGGCACGGGCACGGTACGCACTGTCCTGCACGGCACGTTTTTCCACCGGAGTAATTTCGCTCGGCACGCCGATAACGATGCGCGGATGGACCAGCACCCGGCGGTTGTGGGCCTTCTGGATGAAGTAAGTGAGCATCTTTTCGGTGACCTTGAAATCCGCGATGACGCCGTCCTTCATCGGCTTGATGGCCACCACATTGCCGGGCGTGCGTCCCAGCATTTCCTTGGCTTCGCGACCGACGGCGACCACTTCGCCGGAATTCTTGTTGATGGCTACGATCGAAGGTTCGTTGACGACGATGCCCTTACCGCGCGCGTAGACCAGCGTATTCGCCGTGCCCAGATCGATGGCCAGGTCCGAAGAAAACAAACTGAAGATCGAACGAAAGTTGTAACCGTTCTTGCTCATCATCGGCCTCTATCCGCCGTTCCCGCCCGGCCTCATGCAGAAGAGATCTGGGATCGCAGGCGGGAGCCGGCGTCCCCCACAGCCGGTCGGTGGCGGGTGCCGAAGCCGGCCGGCCCAGCGTTGCGCGCCCCCTAGGGTATCACGACTTGCACCCGTTTGATTGCGGTCGCACCCCGTCGGTTCTGTCCGGTGATGACGATGACCTGATTGCCGCGTGGCAACGGAGGCGTATAGTGCCGGAATCGGCCGTCGGAACGCAAATTGGCTACCGGCTGTCCGTTGATCAACACAGCGGCGCCCGGTTCGGTGCGGCCCAGCACCTCAACCACGCTGCCGTGCAGTTGCGTGCCTTCAATTTCCAGCAGCATCTCCTCGCCCTTGCCTTGGGCAACCAGGGTGAACTTGTAAGCGTCACTCGGTTCGCTCTGTTTGCCCTCCGCGTCGATGGCCGCCACAGTCCAGAAATAGTCTCCGGCGTCCAGTCCGGAAAGCGTCGTCGAAGTGCCTTGCACGCGCCGCTCCGCCACGACCTGCGTGAACATCGAGGAAGTGCCGACGCGCAGGTGATAGGCCGTCGCCTGAGGTACGGTGCGCCAGATGAATCGGATGGCGGTCTGGCGCGGCTCGGGCACGATAATCGGCTGGAAATTGACCGGTTCAACCAACTCGGGCGGGGCCAGCACCTGCGTTTTCGTGATTTCACCGCCCGTAGCGAAGCTGACTTTCTCCCAGCGGTTGACCGGGATGTTCACATTTCCGCGCTGCAAGTCGGCCGCACCTGCCGTGACTGTAATTTCATGCTGATTGCGGGTCGGGTCTGTGCGCACGGCGGCGCGGCTGTTTTCTTTCAGCGAGGCCACTGCATTTTCAAACGATACCCGGGCTGACGAACCGGGTGCCTCCCAGGTGCCCGTCGAAAGGTCCACGGCTCCGGTGGCGATGCGCACCCCGACACGGGTGGTGCGATTGGTGTAGACACTGTTCTCTTCGACCGTCATCAGCGTGTCGGGCTTGACGGTGTAGGTGGTGCCATCGGCAAAGCTGAGGCGAGCCACACCGTCGGGGCCGGTGCGAATCAGGTCGCCCTTGTCGAGCACCATGCGGTAATCAGCCGGCACCCAGTCCACCGAATCGGCTTTTTTGACGTGCACTCGACCGTCCAGATTGACAAATCGCACCTGACTGCCCACCGGTTGCACCGCCGCTCCCGGGTTACTGGCAAATGTTGCAGCGAAACGCTCCAGGCTCTGGGTGAGGAACGCCGGATTCATCAGATACCAGACCAGCAAAACCACTGCTCCCACGAGCAGCACGAGCACCACCACGGTGCGGTAGGTCACCGTGTGCCAGTAGACCTCGACCCGGGAAATCTTCTCGGGTTCAGGTGGCTGCTGAGTCGTGTGGCTCATCGCACGCGAACTCGAATTTCCAATCTAGCACACGGCCAGAAACCCGATTCCGTCAGCCCCGAACCGCGTTGCGTATCCGCCAACGCCCTGAATTTTTCGGATGGGCCCCACGGCCACTTCGAGATGCGCCTCCCGGTCGGGCGGCGATCTGCCTCTGCCTCTTTCGTCAGGCAGGACCATCTCGCCAGGGGGTGGGATGTACCTTTCCACTGCCCGGGGACCATGTGGATTGTGAGCGTGGCCGGCAACGCCTATAATGGGTTTTTTAAAGAAAGCCGTAGAGAGGGGCCGAATGCTGCAAAGTTTTCACAGGCGCGATGTGCTCAAGCGCATACTGCTCGTGCTGGTAGTCGCCATGATCGGCGGCGCCATGGTGATCACACTGGTGCCCACCGGCGTGGGTTCGTTCGGCAACCGTGCCGATGTGCTGGCCCGCGTCGGTCGGCAGGAAATCACCACGGCCATGGTCGAACAGCAGTTGCGCG
Source organism: Acidobacteriota bacterium (assembly GCA_037442425.1). Taxonomy (GTDB): domain Bacteria; phylum Acidobacteriota; class Terriglobia; order Acidiferrales; family UBA7541; genus DSGC01. The sequence continues at coordinate 169,581 of JBBIQG010000007.1, forward strand.
AAATCGAACGGTTGCAGCAGATTCCCGCAGCGCTGCGCGGCTTCTACGCCAACACGGTCTTCCAACAACTGCTCTACGAACGCATGCTGGAAGAAGAAGCGCGGCGGCTGGGCATTCGCGTCACCGAAGAAGAACACGCCGAGTTCATCAAGTCCCGGCTGCCCGCGGTGTTTGCGGGCGACACGTTCCTGGGCATGGACCGCTACACAGCCGAGGTGCAATCACGCTTCGGGATGACGGTCGCGGAGTTCGAGGACCGCGTACGACTGGGATTGCTGGAAACGAAACTGCGGCGACTGGTGACGGATGGGATCGTTGTCACACCGGAAGAACTCGAACAGGAATTCCGGCGCCGCAATGAAAAAGTAAAAATCGAATTCGTGCGGATCAGCCCAACCGCACTCGAATCTCAGGTGTCCTTGACGAACGAAGAAATCGCACGGCATTTCGAAGAAAACCGTTCGAGCTATCAGGTGCCGGAAAAGCGCAGCGTGCGCTACGTGCTGCTCGACCGGGAACAGATCCGCAACCAGGTCTCCCCTACGGAAACCGAACTGCGCAACTACTACAACGCCAACCTGGATCAGTACCGGGTGGAAAACCGTGTCCACGTGCGGCACATCCTGTTCAAAACCTTCGGCAAGACCGAGGCCGAAATCGAAGAAGTCCACAAGAAAGCCGAACAAGTACTCCGCCGCGCACGTCGCGGAGAGGATTTCGCCAAACTGGCCCGGGAGTTTTCCGAAGACACCACCGCACAGAATGGCGGCGACTTGGGCTGGATTCTCCGCGGACAGACCGTTCCGGAATTTGAACAAACCGCGTTCACTCTGCCGGTGGGCAGCATTTCCGACTTGGTCCGGACCCAGTACGGGTTTCACATTCTGAAGGTCGAAGAGCGTGAAACCGCGCGCACGAAGAGTTTCGAGGAGGTGCGCGATTCGATCGCGGCAACGCTGCGTGAGCAGCAGACCCGACGGCGTGTCGAAGAACTGGCAGAAAAGCTGGCGGCAGCGGTGCGCCAATCCACACGGCGGCCCATCGAAGAAATCGCTGCTGAGCTCGGGCTGCGCGTGCAGGAGGCGCCACCGGCCGGACCCGGCGATCCGGTAGGCGAGTTGGGTAGCGATGCGAACCTGCAGAATGTCATTTTTCGGCTGCGTCCGGGCGAGCTGAGTGCACCGGTGGCCGTCGAACGAGGCCACGTAGTGGTCACGGTGAAGGAAGTACTACCCGCACACCAAGGTACGTTGGACGAGGTTCGCGAACGGGTGACCGACGAGCTGCGCAAGCTTCGCGCCGTCAGTCTGGCGCGCGCGCGCGCCGAAGAACTGGCTCGGCGCGCTCAAGCCGGCGAAGCGCTGAGCGCGGCGGCACGAGCGCTCGGGCTGACCGCGCAAACCACGGAGTTCTTTGCCCGCAACGGTTACGTCGAACCGCTCGGCAACGCCAGCCAACTCGCTTCCGCTTTCCAGATGAAGCCTGGCGAGAGCAGTGCTCCTCTCTCGCTCGGAACCGACTGGGTGGTCTTCCGGGTGCTGGAACGCCAGGAAGCCAAGCCACAGGAACTGGCTGCACAAAGCGAGACTCTTCGCAATCAGTTGCTCGAAGAGAAAAAAACGCTGGCCTATGAAGCCTTCCGTTCTGCCCTCGAGCAAAGACTGCGCCAGCAAGGCAAGCTGGAAATCAACCAGGAAGCCCTGGCAAGACTGCGGGTACCGGCCGGCAGTTAATCTATCCACATGAAAATAAAGCAGTTATAGTTGCTTCCTTTTCGATTGCCTTCCTTTCGGCAGCAGGCTAGCATTTTTACGGTGGTCGGGAGGCGCAGCGCCGACCGGCTACCGAAGCCTTCCCTGGACGAGCGACCGCTAAGGTCACCACAGAATTGGGCGCACACATCGGGGCGCCCGCGCAGCGCCGACTCAGCGAGGTTTGAGGTGTACCATGCCGCAGAAAAACAACCGTCAGCAGAACGAATACCAGTGCGCAATCGAACGCACGCAGAACGGGAAATATTGTGTGCGGGTGCGCGCGGTGTTCCGACGGCATGACTGGAGCTTGCCGGTCTATTTCCTGGCTTCGTCTTTCGACCGAGCCATCAAGAAGCTGGCCGAAGCTCTGCAGTTTTTGCAGCACAACGAGGAGCGGCTGTGGTTCTGGGCCGTGGATCGCTCGGACGACCCGAAGCTGGTCGAAGAGTTGCTCAAAGAAACCGGACTCCAGCTCGACCGGCGGAATGAGTTTCCGCGGCGGGCCACCGCAGTGCTGGTGCCAGCAGAAAAACCCGTGCCACCCTTTCTACTTTCCACTCTGCGACGCAACCTAGCCCACGCATCTGCGGACGAGCGGGCGCGTTCTTTGGCGAGCGATTGATCCCGCCCCGTCCTCAGGATCGTTCGCGCAGAATCACCTCGCCCTGCGCAATCACCACGTCGTTGATGGCAATGCGGTAGCGGTACGAGCCCGGCTTCGTGCCGGGTCGCACCGGCCCGCTCAGCAGTTGCACTCCTGCCGGAGCCTGAAACACGTTGGAGGGAAACGGGCAGCGCTTCGGGTCGAACTCGACCCGTAGCGTACCGGCATCGGATCGCCAGATAATCTGCTCACCCGGCCCCAGCACTACGACCTGCGGAATCACACCGACCAGAACCAGTTTTTCCGACATGGAGGTGCCACCGCCTGCCTGCATGGATTGCGAAGGCAGGCAGAAGATATCACATCGCTACCTGAAAGACATCGGCAGGCTCTCGGAAAAGAACACCACTAGACGGACGGCAGGGCTGCGAGACCGAGCCGGCGGATGGCATCCTGCAACGCCTGGGCCGTGAACGGTTTCAGCAAAATGACGACACCGGCGAGTTCTTCGGCGTGGGCTTCGGCATCGGCCATGTCACCAGTCATCAAGATAAACCGGCTGGCCAGCGTGGGCCGGTGCTGCCGAAGCCAGCGGAGTATATCCAGACCGGTGCGACCGGGCATTGTCAGGTCGCACAGAATGAGGTCCGGTGCAGCGGCGTGGAGTTCGTCTTCGAGCTGGGTAGCATCAGACCGCACGAGCGTTCGCCAGCCGCGGGCACCCAGCAGTTGCTCCAGCAGGGCAGCAATGGCTGGCTCGTCGTCCAGCACGAGGGCAAGGCCCGTGGCCGGTGCAGAAGCATGGGTGGGTTCAGCAGGACGGTCATCCGCAGCCGCCGGCTGCCGGTCTTCGGGCAAAACGATAGAAAACGTGCTGCCCTGTCCCGGCTCGCTTTCCACGCGGATTTCTCCGCGATGCTGACGGACGATTTCATACGCTACGGTCAGGCCGAGGCCAGTGCCACGTCCCATCGGTTTGGAAGTAAACAGCGGTTCGAAGATGTGCTCGCGCAGTTCAGGTGGGATGCCCACGCCGTTGTCCTGCAAAGAGACGACGACGCGGCCAGCTTCGACCGAACAGCGCAGCCAGATGTCTCCCTCGGCGCGCGCCCGTTTGATGGCCTGCTCGGCGTTGAGCATCAGGTTGAAGAACACTTGAAGAAGCTGTTCGGCGTCTCCGCAAACGAAGACGGGCTGCGACGACGGACTGTAATGCAGACGGATGCCGTGGGCGCGGAGCTGATAACTGCGGAGCTGGATGAGGCGAGCGATGACGTCGCGGAGGTCAACGCGGGCCAGACGGGCAGCATGGTGCTGCGAGAATCGGGTGAGGTTGGCCACAACATTTTTCAGGCGCAGGGCTTCGGCGCGGATGGCTTCCAGGTGGGCACGCAGGCGTACGGGCAGATCGCCGCGCATGAGTGCGACTTCCGTGAAGCCAAGGATGACGGTGAGTGGATTGTTCACTTCGTGCGCGACGCCAGACACAAGCTGGCCGAGGGCGGAGAGCTTGGCGGCGCGCACCAGTTGCTGGTGGGCCTGTTCGAGCCGGGCCGTGCGCTCGAGCACCTTCCGCTCGAGCGCCTCGTGCATCTCGCGCAACTCGGCGGCCATCTGGTAGAAGGCGCGGAATAGCGGCTCCAATTCCAGGGCATCGGGCACCGGCCCGTGCAGGTCCATTTGGCCCCGGCGCACCTGCAACACCATCTGATGCAGCGTTTCCAGGGGCTGCCAGAGCAGTCGGCGATGCATCCGTCGGAAAAGGCCCATCATCCCGATGGCAAACGCAGCCGCAACCGCCAGCAATCCGCCGAGCCAAAGCATGGAGCGGCGGATGCGTTGGTAGCTGGCCTGAGCACGGGCGATCTGCAGTGCGTGGATGCGATGCAGATAGTGCTGTGTCTCGGCTTGGTGCTGGATCATTGTCCGAAGCAGGTAGTATTGCGGGGGAGTCCGGGAAAAAGATTGCGCGAGTTCCTGCGCCAATTCCAACACCTGGCCGGTAGACCGAAACACCTGAAGGGCCAGAGGCTGCTCTTCACCCCCCAGGGGAAGTTCGATGTACCGCTGACGCGACTGCTCCAGCCGTTTCGCACTAGCCACCAGCGCGGCGGTGCTCTGTTGACCACCGGAGTCGTACAGCTCCATGGCCGCGGTTTTCAGTTCTTCCATCGCTTGTTCCACCTCAGCCGCGACGAGCAGGGCATGGTGCAATTCCTCGAGCGGTGCACCCATCTCACGCTGCATCCAGAAAACGAAATACCCCGCCGCAGCCAGCAGCCAGAGCACGACCATCAGCGTGGCAGCCTGCAAAACAATAAAGCGGTTCTGAATCGAGCTGGGCTTTGGCTTCAGCAACAATGATGCAGCTCCGGCGGCATTACCAATGGCAGTTGCGCCCGAGCAGAGTCCTCGCACCTGGGCGGCCATTGGGACCGAGAGCAAGCGTTTTGGAATCAGCGTGTAGAGATGATGCAGCGGAAACTGCAATCAAGCGGCTTGTTCAGAACGGCACAGGTGTGCCGCGCGCGCACGTTGGCTGCACAGCGTTGCAAAGAAAAAAAACAACATGCCGCACGGTGTGATTGACGACTCGCCAACACTTCTCTATAGTGGTGAAGTCTTCTTCTTTCGCGTTGTGGGCCATCGATCGTTGGGTTCCTCGCGACATCGGAAGAGGCGCTCTGTACATCTCCGAAGCGGAGGAACCGAACACGAATGGCTGCGCGATGGCTGTCCGCAACACCAAACCATGCCAAGGATGCACTGAAAACACTTCCCTTCTGGGCGGTGCATCTGGCTTGCCTGGCGGTTTTCTGGGTCGAGTTTCGCTGGTCGTATGTGGCGCTGTGTCTGGCGCTCTATTTTTCGCGGATGTTCTTTGTCACCGCAGGCTATCATCGTTATTTTTCGCATCGCGCGTTCAAGACGGGCCGCGTGTTCCAATTCTTGCTGGCGTACGGAGCCATGACCTCAGCACAGAAAGGTGTGCTCTGGTGGGCTGCGCATCACCGGCACCACCACCGCTACGCCGACACCGACCAGGACCTGCACTCCCCCGGACTGCGAGGATTCTGGTGGTCGCACGTAGGCTGGATTCTGAGCAACCGCTACAACCGCACCGAGGTGGAACAGATCCGCGATTTTTACAAATTTCCCGAGTTACGCTGGCTGAATCGGTGGTTTCTGGTGCCTCCGCTAACCCTGGCCTTAGCGTTGTTTCTCGCAGGCGGATGGGAGTGGCTGGTATGGGGATTTTTCGTGAGCACGGTGCTGTTGTGGCATGGCTCGTTTCTCGTGAATTCGCTTGCCCACGTTTTCGGCCGCCGTCGCTATCCCACCCCGGACAACAGTCGCAACAGCTTTCTGATGGCGCTGCTGACGCTGGGGGAAGGCTGGCACAACAATCACCACCACTACATGGCCTCGGCACGGCAGGGATTTTTCTGGTGGGAGATTGACGTCACCTACTATCTGCTGAAACTGCTCGCCTGGTTCGGCCTCGTCTGGGAATTGCGCGAGCCACCGCCGCATGTCCTGGCCGAGGAAACGTCCTAGCCGTCGTCGAGCGACTCAGGACAGCGCTTCTACAGCCGCTTCGATGTGTCGGGCAGAGATGCCGAAGGCATCCAGCAATTCTTCGGGCTTGCCCGAATGGGGCAGGCCGGAAACTGCCAGCCGCTTCATCGCCACCAGCCGCGCGCCCGATTCCAGCAGCGCGGTGGCGACCGCCTCTCCTAATCCGCCTTCCGGATAGTGGTCCTCGACGGTAATGACGCACCCTCCGGCAGCTTCCACTTCGCGACGCAACGCGGCGCCATCGAGCGGCTTCAGGCAGTAAAGATCGATCACCCGCACAGCAATACCCTTCTCTTGCAGTCGCTCGGCGGCACGCAGCGCTTCGTGCAGGGTGATGCCGCCGGCAATCACCGCCGCGCGGTCGTGCCCGCTTTGGCGCAGTACCTTGAAACCCGGGATGGGAAACGGCTCGTCATTGTCGTACAGCACGGGGGTTTTCGGCCGAGTGGTGCGCAGAAAGCAGATGCCCGGCCGTCGCGCCATCGCTTCGACCAACCGCTCGGTGGCCACCGCATCGGCCGGGTAGAGCACTGTGGCGTCGGGGATGGCGCGAAACATCGCCAGGTCTTCAAGCGCCATCTGCGAAGGACCATCTTCGCCGATGGAAACACCGCAGTGCGAGCCGACCAGTTTCAGGTTGCTGCGACTGATGCCCGCCATGCGAATCTGATCGTAGGCGCGCGCCAGAAAACAGGCAAACGTGGCGACAAAGGGCACCAGACCGCGCGCGGCCAAACCTACGCCGACGCCGACCATATTCTGCTCGGCAATGTATCCCTGGAAGAAGCGTTCCGGAAATGCGTTCGCGAAAATTTCGGCATAGGTAGAATTTTTCACGTCGCCATCCACAGCGACGACGCGCGGATGCATGGCCGCGAGTTTTTTCAGTGCCGTGCCGTAGGCCTGGCGCGTGGCCACCAGCTCGCCTTTGCGGTAGGCTGGCGGTGCCGGCGCCGGGAAGTCCGGCGGCGCGGGCAACACAGTGCGAGCGTAGCTGCGACCGGTGTCAGCAGGCAGCTCGGGCGCGCCACCCAGCTCGGCCAGCGCAGCGGCCAACCGGTCTTCGGGTACCGGCCGGCCGTGCCATCCCTCCTGCCCTTCGAGAAAACTGACCCCCTTGCCTTTGAGCGTGCGCGCCAGGATGGCCTGCGGGCGGTCGCGGGTGGCACGGGTGCGGTCCAATGCAGCGACAATCGCAGCTAGATCGTGGCCTTCGACGAGCTCCGTTTGCCAGCCGTAGGCGTCGAAGCGACGGCGATAGGCTTCCAAATCGTGGCGGTACATGGTCGGCTCGCTCTGGCCGAGCGCGTTGATGTCTACCAGGGCCGTCAGGTTGTCGAGCTTGTAGTGCGCGGCAAACGCGACCGCTTCCCACACGTTCCCTTCGGCCATTTCGCCATCGCCGAGCAGCACATACACCCGGGCTTGATTTTTGTCGAGATACTTCGCTCCCAAGGCCAGCCCTGCGCCGACAGACAGTCCTTGGCCGAGCGAGCCGGTGGCGGCATCCACGCCGGGCACGCGGGGCGTGGGATGTCCTTCGAGTTCACTGGCAAATTCCCGCAGGGTCATCAGTCGCGAGGCGGGAAACACACCAGCTTCGGCCAGCGCGGCATAGAGCACCGGCGCCGCATGGCCTTTCGAGAGGACAAATCGGTCGCCTTCGGGCGCGTGCGGATTTCGTGGGTCAAACCGCATGGCGTGAAAGAACACGGCCGCCACCAACTCGGCGGCAGAAAGGCACGAGGTGGGATGGCCGGAGCCAGCGTGCGTGGTGGCACGAAGTGAATGGACGCGCAGGCGGCGCGCGATCTCACGGAGCTGCTCGATACTGGTGCCGTGCTGCGGGGCTTCCTGAGAGGTTGCTGTCATCATCTGCTCCTTCGCGTTGGTCTGGGCCGGTCAGCAGGTTGCGTGTAGCCGAACCGCAAACGCTGCTTCGGTTCCCTCCTGCGTCACCCGCATGGTGCGGTTGGACCGGCCCGCTGCGAAGTGGCGCATTGTAGCGGAAATACCTACTTTTTATAAGATGATTTCAGAGCTTGTCGCGACGCACCTGAACGAAGCTTCGGCCTGCTGGAGGATGCGCTACTGCAAAAATGCAAAAAACATATTCGCCGTTGACCCCATACGGGGGAATCGGCCACACTTAAGTTCCGCGCCCCCACCTGTTCCGGATACGGGTCTGGAACAGCCGGGTCAGCACCCCGCACGTACAGGGTGCGGTTCCGGGAACACGCGGAGACAACCAGAGGATATGGCTATGGCTAATGGAATCGGTGAGTTGCTTCCTCCGCCGCGCCTGATGTTGACGCCGGGCCCGTCGAATGTAGACCCGCGCGTCTATCGCGCAATGGCAACACCCCTGGTGGGCCACCTCGACCCGTGGTTCACCGAAATGATGGGCGATGTGCAGGTGCTGTTGCGGCAGGTCTTTCAGACACAGAACCGGGTCACCTTCCCCATCTCGGCGTCGGGTTCGGGCGGGATTGAAGCCGCCATGGTCAATCCACTGGAACCCGGCGATGAAGCCATCATCTGCGTGAACGGAACGTTTTCCGAACGCATGGCCATCATCGCCGAACGCACCGGCGCCCGGGTGACACGGGTCGAAGCCCCCTACGGGCGTGCTGTGGACCCGGAGGATGTCCGCCGAGCCGGCAAAGGGCGAAAAGTGAAGCTGGTGGGCGTCACGCACGGAGAAAGCTCCACGGCAGTCGCCAGCGACCTGGACGCATTCCGACGTGTGGCGGACGAGCTGGATGCGATCCTGGTGGTGGACACGGTTTCCACGCTGGCGGGCATGCCGCTGGATGTGGATGGGCAGCGGCTGGACATCTGCTTCAGCGGCTCGCAGAAAGCGATCAGTGCACCGCCCGGCCTGGCCCCCATCACGCTGAATGAACGCGTCGAACAGATGCTGCGCGCGCGCAAGACGCCGGTGCAAAGTTGGTACTTTGACCTGACCACGACGATGAATTACTGGGGCAAGGAGCGCACCTATCATCACACGGCGCCCATCTCGTTGATTTTTGCCCTGCGCGAAGCGCTGCGCATGGTGGTGGAAGAGGGCCTGCCAGCACGCTGGGAACGGCACCGGCAAAATCAGCAGGCGCTGCTGGCAGGCATCGAGGCGATGGGGCTGGAGCCGTTTGTCGAAAACCCGTCCGAGCGGATGATCACGGTGACCGCCATCAAAGTGCCTCCCGGCGTGGAGGACCGCAAAGTGCGACAGCAACTGCTCGACGAGTTCAACATCGAAATTGCCGGCGGGTTCGGACCGCTGAAAGGAAAAATTTGGCGAGTAGGCCTGCTCGGCTGTTCCAGCACGAAGAACAACGTGCTGCTGTTCCTGGCAGCGTTCGAAAAGGTGCTGCTCGACCAGGGCTGCAAAGTGCCGATTGGCGCGGGCGTGGGCGCGGCAGTGCGCAGTTATGCCGGGACCAGCGCAGTGGCCATCGGAGGAAAGAAGTGACCCTGGAACGCACCCTGGCTACCGATCCGGCACCGATGAGCGAATTCGTAGCACCGTTCACGGTGCAATCCAAATTGACCGGACACGACTATCAGGTGCGTTTTTCCCACCTGTGGAACGCCATCTCGACGCGACACGCCGACGCGGTGGATTGCAAATTCTTCGTCGATGGACGGGGGGTGATCGTCGGACTGGCTCATCCTGCGTTTGTTCGGTTCCGCGAACGCAGCGGCCGTGACCTCACCGACCGAGAGGCAAGTCACATCGCCGCCGCATATCTGCGCGAGCGGCTCGAAGAGGAAGACGAGCATCCCCTCTTCGATGTGCCCACCGAAGAAGTCCTGCGGTTGGCGGAAGCGCTGGGCATCGGCTGAGCGCGAAGCATTCAGGCGTCTGAAAGAGATTCGTTGAATTCCGGCGGCTCTTCCAGCTCCCCTCTCTCCAGGACGGCCCCGCAGTCGAGGCATTCCAGGTACTCCGCGTCCTGATCCCGAGCCACCAAACGGGTCAACCGGTGCGGACACTGGGCCGGTTCAGACATTGGTTCCCCCAAGGCCCTGGGAGGGCAACCCAGCTCGGCTGGTGAGAAGAACCTGGATTGGTGCGCAACCGGCAAGAACAGCAGAAAACCAGCCTCGCAAACACTCGCACGAAAGCGCCCCGGATGCCCCGAAATTGTACCTCGCCAGCAGAATTTTTTAACGACTCGCGGGTGCCGGCGGCACGGTGTTTCCCGGGCCCACAGGCTAGGCCTCCAGCACGGGATGGCGCAGGCCGTCGCGATGAATGAAGTAAGCGACACCGAAAAAGCCCAAAGCGCCGAGCACCATCACGGCCACCGCGATCTCCAGACCCGCGCGGAGATCCAAGACGTCGGAAATCTGGCCGAGCAACAGCGGTCCGAACGCCCCGAGCAGTTGCGTCACGAACATGAACACGCCGACCGAAGTGGCATGGGCCCGGGTCGGGGTCATGTCGTGGATCAAGGCAGTGACTGGCCCGTGATAGAACGACATGAAACTGCCTGCCAGAAAAAAGGCCAGCAGCACTATCGGCTTGCTCTGCGCCGCCAAGGCCCACAGAATGCAGGGCGCGGCAAGCAGAAAGGCTACCGCCACAGTCAGCACGCGACCATAGCGGAACCGCTGCTGGAGCCGGTCGGCCAGGTAGCCGCCCACGAGCGCGCCGGCGACCAGCGCGGCTAGCCCCACCGTGCCCAACCAGACACCCGCTTCGCGGACACTGAACCCTTTGTAGCGCACCACGTAGTCGGCACCCCAGGTTAGAAAAGACATCCCCGCAAAGGTAATGCAAACCCCGCTCAGCAATAGTGCCACAAAGGCCGGCACGCGCAGCAGCCGACCCACCGGAATAACTTCCGAACGCGGACCGCGCGGCGGCTCCCAGCACAGCGGCGACCAAACCAGTAGACCGAGCAACAACCCCGGCACACCCACAAGGAAGAACGCCGGACGCCAACCCAGGGCCTCGCCAACGATACCACCGAGGGCCTGACCGGCAGCGCCCCCCACCAGCATGCCCGCGGCAAACACGGCCTGCGCACGGGCCCGGGCTGCGGGGGAAAACGCGCCGGTGATCATGGACTGCGCCGCCGGACTGTAGGCGGCTTCACCCAATCCGACCAGAGCTCGCGCCACCACCAGCCAGGTAAAGCTGGGCGCCAGGCCGCCGGCAAACGTGGCCAGACTCCAGAAGAGCACGCCGACGGCGATGGTGTGACGGCGGCTGTAACGATCGGCGAGCAAAGCCAGCGGAAGTGTGGCCAGGGCCAGCACAATCTGCAGCCAGAACTGAAGCGAGCCCAGCGCTTGGTCTGTGATCAGAAATTCCCGTCGGAGCAACGGGAACAGCGGCAGCACAACGGTGCGGTCGGCGAAATTGACGAAGTTGATCAGCGCGAGAATCAGCAGCAGCCGGCCCTGATGAGCGGTCGGGAAAGGAGAGCGATTGGGCATCCGTGCGTGCGTCTCCGGCAGTCGCCTGCGCAAATCGCTTGCAGACGACGGACTCTGCATTATATATCGTGCAGCATGCCCACGAACTCGGCCTCGGGAAGCGAGCGTGTCGCCAGCGTGCTGTTCTACGGCGTGGTGTTACTGCTGGCATACCTGGTGTTTCGGATCTTTCAGCCCTTCCTAGTACCTCTCGGCTGGGCGACCGTGTTTGTAGTGGTGTTCTATCCCTGGCATCGGTGGCTGGAGCAGCGTTGGGGTCGGAGCGCAGCGGCGGCCGTCAGCACGGTGACCGTGACGTTGATTCTGATCGTTCCCTCGCTGCTGCTGATGACTGCCTTCGTACACGAAGGGGTCGAAGCGCTGCGAAACATCCAGCAAGCGGTGGAGCAGGGACGGTTGCCGTGGGTGCAAACGATCTGGCAATGGGTGCAGGAGCGGGTCCCTCAGGTCGCCGTCGAACCCGGCACGCTGGCCCGCGATGCTGCGGGCTTCCTGGCAGCACGAATGAGCGCGGTTCTGCGCAATGTCACCGTGTTCCTGTTCGATCTCGTCGTGACCATTCTGGCCATGTTCTATCTGTTCCGCGACGCGGGGCCGCTGGTGGCAGGTCTGCGGCGCGCGCTACCGTTCGAAGAAAAACAACGCGAGCGGATGATTCGGCAAGCGCATGAGCTGATCCAGGCCAGCGTGACGGCTAGCCTGATCGTTGCCACGGTACAGGGTGCATTGGGTGGGGTGATGTTCGCCCTGCTGGGAATCGGTTCGCCTGTGTTCTGGGGCGTGGTGATGGCGTTTCTTTCTCTGCTGCCCCTGCTGGGCGCCTGGATCGTGTGGCTGCCGGCGGCCGGCTGGCTGATTGCCAACGGAGAACTTGGCAAAGGCCTGTTGCTGGTGGTGCTCGGCGCAGGTGTCGTGGGCATGGCCGACAACGTGTTGCGGCCGATGTTGATCAGCGGTCGGGCGCGTCTGAGTGGGCTGGTGGTGTTCGTCAGCGTGCTGGGAGGAATCGCCGTGTTCGGGATGCTGGGGCTGGTGCTGGGCCCAATTGTCGTTGCCACTGCGGCCGGGCTGCTGGAGGCGTACACGCGACAGCAGGAACCGACAGGCCTTCCGGTTGGGCGCAACCACAGCACTGTGCTAGAGTAGCGCGCCCGGAGGGCCATGCCGATGAAAGCCGCTCAACCTCCACGCAGCCTGCCCCCTGAAAAATTGCGCTGGCGATGCGATCCCGCACGGATCCCGTTTGCCACGACCGCCGAGGCGCCGCCGCAGGAAGGTGTGATCGCGCAGCAACGGGCGATTCAGGCCCTGGAGATGGGCGCGCGACTGAATGCCCCGGGCTACAACATGTTCGTCTGCGGACTGGCCGGCACCAGCCGTGGCGGCACGATTGCACGGATACTCGAGGAAATCGGGCCACGAGCCACGGCGGCACCGGACCGCTGCTATGTGAACAATTTCAAGAATCCGGATCGGCCACGCCTGCTCACCCTGCCGCGCGGACAGGCCAATGCCTTCAAGAAAGACATGCGCTCGGGCATCGAGTTTCTGCGGCGACGAATCCCGCAGGTCTTCGAAGGCGAGCCGTTTCAGCGGCAGAAGGCACGGATCGTGGAGCGATTCACCGCGCGCGAGAAAGAACTGATGGAAGACTTCACCCGACGCATTGCGCGCGAACAGTTCGCGTTGGGCCGCATGCAGGTGGGCGCCGTCGCGCTGCCGGAAATCTTTCCCGTGCTGGAAGGGCAGATGGTGCCGATCGAAGACGTGCCGAAGCTGGTGCAGGAAGGCCGCATCGAACCGGTGGCCGCCGAAGACCTGGAGCGGAAGTACGAACAGTTCCGGCAGGAATTCACGGTCGTGTACCGGAAAACGCTGACGCTCTCGCGCGAACTGGCCAGCGAGATGAACTATCTCGAACAGGAAGCCGCCTCGGTGCTCGTGGATGGTTTCATCGAGGAGATGAAAGAGAAATACCCCGGCCCGCGAATCGCCGAGTATCTGGAAGAAGTGCGGCACCACATCCTGGACAACCTGGAACTGTTCAAAGACCGGGAAGGCGACGCCGACCAACCCGAGCAGGCCATCGAAGCCGATCGCGCGCGGGGCGGCACAGCGGAGCGGGATCCATTCCGCGTGTATGACGTCAATGTGATCCTGGCCCACCAGCCGGAAGAAACGGCACCGGTGATCTTCGAAACGGCGCCCACCTATGTCAATCTGTTCGGCACAGTCCATCGCAGCTACGATCATCGCGGCGGCTGGACGAGCGATTTCATGGACCTGCGCGGCGGCTCCATGCTGCGAGCCGACGGCGGGTTCCTGATCATGTACGCGCTGGACGCGCTGACCGAACCGGGCGTGTGGAAGACGCTGAAGCGCACGCTGAATCACGGGCAGCTAGAAATCCAGCCCCTCGACCTGCTGTTCCCGTTTGCGACCACATCGCTGAAGCCCGAGCCGGTGGATGTGGACATCAAGGTCGTGCTGATCGGCGACCGGGAGCTCTACGAGCTGCTCTACAGCCTCGAAGAGGACTTCCGCAAGATTTTCAAAGTGCGCGTAGAATTCGACGAAGAAGCGCGAGTCGAAGACGAGGTCATCCAGCAGTACACCGGCCGACTGCGAAAACTGTGTGACGACGAAGGTCTGTGTCCCATGGACCGCAGTGCGGTAGCGGCGATGATCGAGTACGGCGTGCGCCGCGCCGGCCGTCGAGGGAAGATCACAGCGCGATTCAGCGAACTGGCCGACCTGGCGCGCGAGGCCTGCTACGTGGCCCGCCAGGCGGGCGAAACGCCGGTCCGCGCCGCCCATGTGCGCCAAGCACTGGAAGCGAAGGTCGAACGTCACAATCTGATCGAAACGAAAATCCGCGAAATGATCGAGCAGGGTGTCCTGTTGATCGATACCGAAGGGTGGCGCATCGGGCAGGTGAATGGACTGAGCCTGCTGGAAATCGGCGGCTACGAGTTCGGCAAGCCAGTCCGCATCACCGCTTCGGCGGCGCTGGGCCGAGCGGGCATCATCAACATCGAGCGCGAAGCTAACCTGAGCGGGCGCCTGCACGACAAAGGCGTTCACATCCTGTCCGGTTATCTGCGCAGTTTGTTTGCCCGAGACAAGCCGCTTTCGCTGGCCGCCAGCATCTGCTTCGAACAGTCCTACAGCGGCGTGGATGGGGACAGCGCCAGCTCGACGGAAATCTATGCGCTGCTTTCTGCGCTCGCGGAGCTACCACTGCGGCAGGACCTGGCGGTGACCGGCTCGATGAATCAGCACGGCGACGTGCAGGCCATCGGCGGCGTGAACCAGAAGATCGAGGGCTTCTACGACGTTTGCCGGGTCAAGGGCCTGACCGGCACACAGGGCGTCGTGATTCCAGTCGAAAATGTGGACGACCTGATGCTCCGTGAAGACGTGATCGAAGCCGTCGCGCAGGGCCAGTTCCACATTTACGCGATCTCGAAAGTCAGCGAAGGCATCGAACTACTTACCGGTGTGCGCGCCGGCGAGCGCGGCCCAGACGGTCGATTCGAAGAGGACACCGTCTTTGCGCGTGTGGACGCCCGTCTGCGCGAAATGGCTGAGCGAATGAAAGAGTTCGAGTGAGACGTCGCCCCTCACGGGCCCGGTGCCAGATAACCCGGCCGGGAACGCACCCGCAGGGGCAGCGGCCGACCATCGGCACCGAGCAATTGTACCTGCAGACGATGATAGCGACCGTCTCGCTGGGGCGGGGGGAACGCCAGGCTGTAGTGATGCCGCAGCTGGCTGGCAATCTGCCGGTAGATGCCGGCAAATTCCTCGGCACGGCGCGGGAAAAAAACCAGTCCGGCGGTCAGCTCAGCCATGCGACGCAGAGCGCGGTCGGCCGAGGCAAAGCTGAGCGCAGACGCTTCGGACTCCCCTTCCCCGGAAAACCCGCGCAGCTCTCCACCCAATGCCACCGCAAAGATGACCGCGCCGGCCGCCTGTAGCTTCGGCTCAAGCGCCGCCCAGCGTTTCGTGCCCGCCGCATCGAGTCCGGTGGACAACAGCACGAGCGCTTTCTTGCCCGGATGGGGCGCCAGCCAGTCCAGAGCGGTGGCGACCGCATCGAAACAGCGCAGCTCGCCCATGCCCAAACGATAAGACAGTGTGGCGAGTCGACCGCGAATGGTCGCGCGGTCGCTTGTAAAGCCGAGCAACAGATGGAAGGCATCGTCATAGCTGGCCAGGGCAATTTCGTCCTCCGGATGCAAACCATCGAGCAGCGCACCGGCAGCCGCGAGGTGCTGCCGATGAAGTAGGTAAACGGCCGGGCTGGTCTCCAGCAGGACAAGCACGCGGGCCGGCGCTTCGAGGGACGCAAAATGCGTGACCGGCTGCAGCACACCTTCGTCGAAAACGCGGAAGTGCTCACGCGTCAGACCCGTGACGAAGTTGCCGCGCAGGTCGGTGACGAAGACATCCACGTTGACCAGTTCCACGCGGGCACGAATCGGCGACTGTTCAGACTGCTCGGGCGACGGCCGCTGCGGCGGAGGCTGCGCCGCCACGGCAGCAGCTACCAGGCCAGCCGTCACGATCCACAGAGCAGGGCGTGCCCAACCCCACATGGCTGCGGCTTCACGGTCTGTGATTCCCACTGGAGCCAGTGTAGTCCACGCCGCCCATGCGGAGAAGCACAACCCACTAGAATGCACGAGGCCCGCCGCCGATTGCACCGAACGGTCAGAAAGACGCGAGGGGTGGGAAAGAGGCTGGGGCGGCCGGAGGCCGCCCCACGGATTTCGTCCTCCGACTAGAGTCCGGAAGCCGCCGCGCCGGATTTTGGCGTGGAGAGATAGCCGACAATGCGATCCTTGGAGAGCTCGAAGACGACGATTTCATAGGGCCACCGCGCGCCCTGCTGGACGTAGAACTGCACTGGCTCATAGAGCGTTTTATCTTTCTTCTCGATGGCTTTGTCGCCGGTATAGACATCGAGGGTGTAGCGGTAGCGCTTGGTATCCACCTTCTTCAGGCGAACGCGGATGGGACCGACGGTTTGCGGGTCGCGTGTTTTGCGGAGATCGAATTCGAAGTAGTTGCGTTCGCCCAGCCGCTTCAGCTCTTCGAGCTCTTCCCGGTTGCGGGCGATCAGCCCGCTCTGCACGCCCAGGTCACCGATGGCGCGTTCCAGCTTGTTGATGGTGGCATCGAGTTGCTGTCGGGTGGCTTCGACTTGGCTTTTCGTGCCGCTCAGTTCGCCGGAGATGGCGCCGAGCTGCTCCTGGGTGCGCTGACTGGTTTCGCTGAGCTGGGCGCGAAGCTGTTCATCGGCAGCCATCTGCTCTTTGCGGATGGTCTGGGCCACCGCGCGAGCGCGCGCCAGCTCTTGCTGGGTCAGACCGAGCTTTTCCGAGGTAACGTCGAGCTGCCCCTGGATTTGAGCTACGCGGTCGTTGGCCTGTGCCAGTTGTGCTTCCAGCAACGCGTTGCGCTGCGCAAGCTGGTCCGTTTGGGTGCGGAGCTCCTGGCGCGTGGAATAGCTGGCGTAGCCGAGATAGCCCAGTGCGGCCAGCACCACGACAAAAGCCACGAGAATCCAGCGCGGCGTGGCTGCCGTTTCGATCTGTCCTCCGCCGGAAGCCGAATCCTGCGGAAGGTTCGAAGCTGTGCTCATCGGGTTTCCTCCTCGGATGCGCGGTGCTAGCACACCGCGGTGCAGTAACGATTATGGGCCACCCCCGGCGCCCTTGTCCACACGAAGGCCGCGTAGGGGCAGCCGGTTCAGCGCCGACGTGGCCAACGGGCCTCGACCGTTGTCCGCAGACCGCCCCGGGGCGTGAATTCACCGCGCACGACACACCAGACCGGACGGGTCGCCTGCACGATATCGCGCAGGATGCGGTTGACGGCATTTTCGTAAAAGATGCCCAGGTTCCGATACGCCAGCAGATACATTTTCAGAGCTTTCAGCTCCAGACACTGTTTGCGCGGCTGATACTCGATCGTGATCGTGCCGAAATCGGGCAGGCCGGTCTTCGGACAGACCGAGGTGTACTCGGGAAAGCGAATGGTGATCGTGTAACCGGGAAACTGATTCGGCCACGTCTGTAGCTTCGGCAACCGCGCGTGGATGCCGGCGCGGGCGTGTTCAGCCGTGTAGTCGGGCATGGGCCATCCCTCTCCGATTGTACAACAGCCGGGTGGGAGTTTTTCTTGTCCCGACACCACAATTTCGTCTATGCTGAAGCATCACCGAACATCACGAGCTGCGACGAGTTCTGATTTTGATCTGTCCTCGGTGTCAGAGTGCCAACTGTCGCCGTTCGCGCCGTCGTGGCGTAACCGATCTTCTGGGAACGCTGGTCGGCCTGCGCCCCTGGCGGTGCCGCACCTGTGAGCACCGTTTCTACGGATGGCGAACCGCCGCGGCGCATGCGCTGTATGCGCATTGTCCGCAGTGCGGCAACCTGAGTCTGGAACGAAGCACTCCGGGGCCGGGAGCACCGGCCTGGAAACACCTACTGCGCCGGATGGGAGTGCCCACATATCGCTGCGACGCCTGCCGACTCCGATTCTTTTCGATTCGCCCATTCCGGAGAATTGTGCCGCGGCACATCGCCACGCCAGATTCGACCGAGCAGAGAACCCCAGCGCAATCTCGACCGGCCTGAACGACAACCCGCGAGTACCAACATGGCCTTCGAGACCAGCAGTCGCAGGCTTGACGGCACCTTGCGGCCCGGGCTATAAACGACTAGACTTTGCGTGCCCGCAAAGCTGTTCGGCGGTATCGTCTAGGGGTTAGGACGCCAGATTCTCAATCTGGAAACCCGGGTTCGATTCCCGGTACCGCTACCAGCTCCTGACCGCGGCTTTGACCGGTCCGGTTCCCCCCAGCGGGGTTGTCGCAGGATTACTACCGCTTCGGCAACCGCAAGAACCAGAACGTGACGGCTGGCACCGGCGATTCCGTGCAATTGAGCATCAGCCCGAATACGAACGCATCACCCTGATTGGCACCATCGCGCCGGAATACGACGCCGCCGGCAACCTCACCAAGGACGACCAGTGGCGGTATGTCTATGACGCGGAAAATCGAATCGTCGAGGTTCGGACCCTGCCCGGAGCAACCATCGCGACATACTCGTACGACTGGCGCGGGGTGCGACTCAAGAAGGTTGTTGGCGGCTCGACCACGCGATATGTGTTCTCCGGGCTGAAAGCTTTGGCCGAATACACGAACGGAACGCTGACACGGGAGTACGTGTACCACGGCGACCGCCTCTTAGGAGAATGGGCGGCGGGAACGCCACAGATGCGGTACGGGGACTAGATCTCACCGCGGCTTTCCGCCGACTCGACTGGCACGCAGACCGGTGAGCAGGGCCATTTCCCCTTCGGAGAAACCTGGTATGAGTCAGGCTACGTGACCAAGTGGAAGTTCACCTACCACGAACGCGACGCGGAGTCTGGCCTGGACTATGCGACCTTCCGCTACTACGCCAGCCGCCTGGGCCGCTTCATGACTCCCGATCCGGTGGCGGGGAACATTTTCAACCCGCAGCGGCTGAACCGCTACGCTTACGTGCTCAATGATCCTGTGAATCTGGTCGACCCATACGGGTTGGAATGCAAAACCCTCGATGGAATCGTTGTCCCTTGCCCGGACGTGACCTCTAGTACCGTGTGTGGTTCAACCTACTGCAGCCTCGGGACTTTCTTCGAAGGTATCATCAGTGCAAGGCTCCGTCCGCGCAACGTCGACGGCGTCCGCGGCGGCACCAAACCGGGAGGTCCCCCGGAGATCGGGCCGCCTAGGCAGAATCCACAGACATGCGTGGAACCGAACGTTCTCCAGCGCGCTGTCATCACTGGCTCGGGATTCTGGGCAGACTTAACCGGGAGAACCATCGGAGTGGGAGCTGGCGGATCTGTAGGCATAGGTTATGTCATGGGGAACGCGTTCAGCGCGTCCCGTCAGCTAGTAGTCAGTCCCAATGGCCAAGCCGCATTCGTGACGACGGTCGGAACAAATGCAATTCCGCTGGGTCCAACACACGGGGCTGGGGCCATTGGAGGTCTTCAAGTGAGTGTTTCGAACGCTCAGAATCCTGGGCAACTTGCCGTCGCGAGTATCAGCATCGGGGGAGGGGGCAGCCCCACTGGTGCCGGCGCAGGTGCCGGTGTCGACTTTTCGTTCGGTACCGATGGGACCTTGCAGGTGAATACAACGCTGGGCGCAGCAGCCGGAGGGTATGGTGGCGCTGGCACCTTTCAAGTGTCATCGGTGACCCCAATCTGTCCACCGCGTTAGCACAAGTGTGGATGTGTTCCGAAACGATGAATAATCAAAAACAGGCCGTCCTTCGAAGTGATTCTGGAAAGCTATTCTTGGCAAGGGTGTGGCTTCCCCTTGTCTCGGGGGGCCTTGCTTGTCTTAGGGGACAACTGGAGAGGCTTGTGGGTTCTCTGGTCATTTATTCTGTTCGCCGTTTTCCAATTGACACTTGCTGAGGTTAAGGCCGAGCCAGATGGCTTTCGCTATCGGCGGTTACTGAAATGGGGAATAATCCGCTACGACGAGATCGCAGAATGTGGGACCGGTTGGCCTCCGTTTGGGGGGGCGTGAAATTGAAACGTTTCTTGTTCCCGTGGGGTAGAGTGTATTTTGTGCTGGATGGCTCCTTGTTCGACAACCCATTCCGGAAAGCACGATCTGAGCTGATTGAATACGTAGCGGACAGAATGAAGGGGCTGGAAAAATCTCAATCGGCCAAGGCCCCAGGGCCAACCGAGGACCGCTATCCCTTCCGAACGTGGCTTATTGTGGATTCGCTGGCATCCTGGTCTCTCTTATGGTGACTCTTCTGTTTCCTAGGGAAATAACTCAGTTTCATACGAGAGGACCTGAATGGCCCCGATGGCTTGTTATCTATGACCAAGTTAGGACGAGTGTTTTTGGCTGGCCATGGAATCTTCTGGTTTTCGCACTTTTCGTTCTTGACGCCGTTAGGTCAAGGCCGCAGAGAGCCTGGGTTTTTGCGTTCGTTGCCGGCCTCTTGCTCCCCTCGATTGTCCTTGGCTGGAGATGACGGCGGTGTGGTCCATGCCCTCGATTTGAGGGTGTCCCGCGTTTAGTCGAAGGTGGAGGCGGCGGGCGATGCTCATCTTACGCCACCTTCTCCTGCCGAGTACTGGATTTTTTCTCGCGGCCCAGGGCTGCGGCCAGCACCCACAGATCCTCGTAGCCTTGGATCCTCCGAAAATGCTTCTCCGTGGCCAGGTAGGCGCCGGCCACCCAGCGCAACACTATGTCCGCATCGCGTCAGCGGCAGACGTTGCCCGTTCGTTTGGCCACGCCCGACTGCGGACTCTCGACGAGGTTGGTGGTGGCCAGGCAGCGATGCAGGCTGGGCGGCCGGCCCAACCGGTTCAGGGTGAAGGTCTCTTCCAACCCTTCGCGCAGACTGGCTGCCGCCGCAGACCACTGGTGTTCGAGGAACCGCTCTGATCACGTGATGGTCGCCGTGCTGCTGGCCATCGATGTAGATCACCAGCAGGTCCACGTCCTCCCAGCGGCGCTCCAGCAACGTGGTCAGTTGCGCGCTGCTCGCTTCGATGGCTTCGCGGCTGACCGCCGACTTCGACACGCCTACCGTCTGCGCCATCTGCGGCAGCACCACGCGGTACTGGCGCGTGGAGACACCACGCAGCAGCGCCCCGAACATGCGTCGGCCCAACTCCGGATTCGCTCGCAACGCTTCGTACGCCGGCACGGCGACCTCGCCCCCGGGGCCGTTCTCTTTCCGCCGCAGCCGCGGCCGGTTCACCGCCAGCTGGCGGTCGGCCAGACTCACCCGTCCGGTCTGACGGCCATGCCAGCGAATCGCCCCGCTGGCCTTGACGGGCGTGCGCGCCCAGGGGAGTTCGACGATTCGCGAGACCCCTTCGCCAATCACCCGCACGCGATCTGGCGCCACGCCGTAGTCCTCGATGAACGCACGGCGTGTGCTTTTGCTGGCAGTAAAGATCCGCGCGGCGCAATGATAGAGGCAGCTTTCTATTTCGTACCATGCGCTTGCGTCCCGCGGTTTCAAGCCGAACCATGGCGGGCAATTCCACTTCCCGCTACGAGAAGTTCCGCGTATATATTCTGGGAAGTCCTCGCAAAGCCAAAGATTCAAAGATATTTCGTTGCAAGGAGGGGCCGGTTCATGAGCGATGCCCTGCTCTTGAACTCTGAGCAGCCCCGCGACTCGCAGAGTGAGTTCTGGTACGGCCACGTAGAAAGCAATTCTCTTCTTTACATGGAACTGCCCTCGCGCCACTTCTCTTATCCCGAACTGCCCTTGCTGCTCCCGAATCGGCGAGTGCTCGGCGCTACTGAACTCGCGGGAAGAGCAAACGCCAGCTTGCCCAGCTCGACCTTGCAGCGATTCGTCCCTTCCAGAACTTCACAGCGCCGCTTTTCTGGCCAGGATTTCGCACGGGTCCTCACAATCCGAATGGGCTTTCGAGGAGACGGCTTCTAGAACGATTGGTTGGCTTCGTTGGAGGCGAGTTGCTGGCGCAGTTGTTGTTTTCGAGCCAGCAGTGCACGCAATTCGTCCTCGGGCGGGTTCGATTCGATGGCCTGTTGCACACGAACCAGTTCCGCTTCGATTTTCCGCCGGTGAAGCACTCCGAGGCAACTTTCCGCTTCTTCCCAGCTCGGCTGAGCGGCGGGTTCGAACAAGATACTGAACAGAGTGCGCCGGTCTTCTTCCCCGAGCTCGGTCGCGACTCGATTGGGGTCCGGTACGCGGCCGGCGAGGCAGTCCGGTAGCAGCGCGGCAAAGATTTTCTCTGTGGCCAGGCCGCGGTGCAGCTCGGCGGTGGCGATTTCCTGCGCCAGTTTCTGTCGAAATTCTTCCGACTCGTTGAGCATCTGAATCAGGCGCCGTTCGGCGGGTTTGGGGCCGGTGGCGAGCAGCTCGGGCCGCGTCTGCACCTGGCTGCGGCGCTCCGCGGCGGCGCGCCGCAGGGCTTCGCGCAATACCGGCTCTTCGATGCGCAGCTCGCTGGCCATGCGCGTGGCCCACTCCGAACGGAGCAGGCGACTGGGGATGCGCTGCACGTAGGGCATCAGGTAGTTCAGTGCGCGCAGCTTCGCTGCGGGGTCCTGCAGTGCACCCGCCTGTGCCCGAACGCGCTGGATCAGGTATTCAATGAAGGCCGGTGCCGCGCCGAGCGCTGCCCGGTAAGCAGCCGCGCCCTGTTCGCGGATGAAGAGGTCGGGGTCAGCGGGCTGGTCGCCGACGCGCGGCAGCTCGAGCACGCGCACCTCGAACCCCTGTTCGAGCAGCAACAGGATGGAGCGCTCCGTGGCGGCCTGCCCGGCGGCGTCCGGGTCGTAGTTGACGACTGCGCGGCGCGTGAATCGTCCGAGCAGCTTCACCTGCGGTTCCGCCAAACTGGTTCCGCAACTGGCCACCACATTGGTGCAGCCCGCCTGTGCTACGGCGATGGCGTCGAGGTATCCTTCGACCAGAATGGCGAAGTCCTGCTGACGGATTTCCTGCTTGGCGCGATCCAGATGGTAGAGGACGTGGCTTTTCGAGTAGATCGGCGTTTCCGGTGAGTTCAAATACTTCGGCAACTCATCGCCCAACGCGCGCCCGCCGAAGGCAATGACCCGTCCGGATTCGTTGGCAATCGGAAACATGATGCGCCGGCGGAAACGGTCATAGAGTCGCCCGCCTTCCGCGCGGGCGAACAGGCCGGATGCCTCCAGCAGGTTGTCCGGAAATTTGGCTTTCAGGTGACGATAGAGCGCATCGCCGGAAGCGGGTGCGTAGCCCAGTCCGAATCGCTCGATCGCTGCGCGATCCAATCCGCGATCCTCCAGGTAGGCCTGGGCAGCCTGGCCTTCGACGGTTTCCGCCATCTGCCGGGCAAAGAACGCTGCCGCCTCCCGATGCATTTCCATCAACGCGGCGCGAACGGATTGTTCGCGTTTTTCCTGTGGTGAGCGCGGCCGTGGCTTCGGAACCGGAATGCCACACTTTTCCGCCACCAGCCGCACCGCTTCCGGGAAGCTGCACTTTTCCATTTCCATGACGAACTGGAAGATGTCGCCGCCGGCACCGCAACCGAAGCAGTGATAGATCTGTTTGACCGGATGGACGGCAAACGAAGGCGTTTTTTCGGAATGAAACGGGCACAGCCCCAGAAAATTCTGTCCGGATTTTTTCAGTCGGACGTAGTCGCCCACCACGCGGACGATATCGGCCTGCTGTTTGACTCGATCCGCCCAGGAACCGGCTTCGGCCATCGGTGTGCGCCCTCTAGCTGCGTAATTCTACGACAGTCACGGCGGCGCCGCCGCGTTCGGGGGCCTCATCGGTGTAGCGTTCCACGTGCGGATGGTTGGCCAAGAATTCGCGCAAGCCGCGGCGCAGTGCGCCGGTGCCGTGGCCATGGATGATGCGCACGCGCGGCTTGGCCGCCAACACTGCAGCATCTAAGAATTTGTCCACGCGTCGGATGGCTTCTTCGACCGTTTCGCCGATCACATGAATTTCGTCTGCGGCTTCACCGGCCGCCAAGACGGTAAGCGCCGTGCGCCGGGCAGGTTCGTTCACGATACTCACGATGTCGGTCAGCGGCACGCGCATGCGCAACGGCCCGGCCTGCACCTCGGCGGTGCGGTCGTCCCGCTGCCGGATTACCACCGGCTGGGCCAAGCCGCGCACGCGCACCTGCTGCCCGGGTGTGATGGCTGCGGGCGGAAGTGGTTCGACCCCCTTCGCGACTTCGCCCAGTTCGCGCTGCGTTTCCGACAAGTGCGACAGGGCTGCTGCGTCGGCTTCTGCACGAGCCGCAGCGTGCAGTTTGCTCAGCCGCCGTGCCGCCTGCCGCTCGAGTTGCGCCCGCAGCCGCTGGTCCTGGATTTCGCTGAGCAATTGGCGGACCTGCTGCTCGTGCTGACGGAGTGCTTCGACGAATTGCCGTTCGAGTTCCGCAAGGCGGTGGCGCTGGCGCTCCACCCACTCGGTTTGCAGCCGGTGGCGTTCGGCTTCCAGTGCGGACATCTGCTCGGCCAAATCCCGCTTGAGCGCTTCCAACTCGTCGCGGCTGCGATGCAGATAGACGAGCAGGTCGGCCACTTCGCGTGCCTCAGGCGTGAGCAGCGCTCGGGCGCGCGCCAGAACCGACGGGGGCATCCCGAGCCGCTCCGCGATAGCAATTCCACTGGAGGTGCCGGGCAGTCCGACCATCAGCCGGTAGGTGGGTTGCAACCGCTCGACGTCGAACTCCATCGCCGCATTCGTCACGCCCGGGGTCGTCGAAGCGTACGCCTTCAGCCGGTCGAGGTGTGTAGTGACCAGCGTCAGGCACCGCCGCTGGCGAAACTCCTCGAGCAGGGCCACGGCCAGCGCGGCGCCTTCTTCCGGAGCAGTGCCGGTGCCGATTTCGTCCACCAGGACCACGGAACGTTCGGTGGCGGCTTCCAGCATGGCGCGCAGGTTCAGAGCATGCGCGGAAAACGTGGAGAGGTCCGCGGCGATCGACTGTTCGTCGCCGATGTCCGCCAACACGCTGTCGGCCAGCGGCACCACCGCGCGCGCGGCCGCCACCGGAATGCCTGCCAGTGCGGAGAGTACCGCTGCGCCGACCGTTTTCAACGCCACCGTTTTGCCGCCGGTGTTCGGTCCACTGATGACGAGCACGTTTTCTGCGCCACCCAGCGAAAGCGAAATCGGCACCACGGTGCGTCCCTGACGCCGCAGGTTGGTTTCGAGCACCGGGTGGCGCGCTGCTTGCAGGTGGAGCTCCGCGTCGGCAGCGAATTCCGGCAATGTGCAGTCATAGGCACGAGCGAACCTCGCCCGAGCAAACTGCGAGTCGAACTCGGCAACTGTAGCGACCGCCGCTTCGATGGCTTCCCGGCTGGCGGCTAGGCGACCGGTCAGTTCCCGCAGGATACGGTGGATTTCAGTGGCTTCCTCTTCGGCGAGCTGAACGAGCTGGTTGTTCAGCTCGAGTGCTTCCAGCGGTTCGACGAAGAGCGTCTGGCCAGTGGCGCTGGCGCCGTGCACCACGCCGGGCATCTTTCGCCGCTCGGCGGCACGCACCGGCACGACGAAGCGATCGTTGCGCACGGTGATGTAATCCTCGCTGTCGCCCGGTGCGACGCCGCGCGCGCGGAGCAGCTCCCGCAGCATTTTCTGGATGGTAGCGCGCGTCCGGGCCAGCGATCCGCGAATGCGCTTCAATTGCGGCGAGGCTTCGTCCGACAACTCTCCGTTCGGCAGAATGGCACGTCGGATGGCCCGGGTCAGTCCGCGGAAATCCGCCAGCGAGGCAGCGCGGGCCGCCAGATGCGGGTAGCGAGCTTCTGCGGTGCGGAAGCTTTCTCGCAACGTGTTGGCGGCGTCGAGCAGTGCGACGGCATCGAGCAACGCCGCCGGCTCCAGCACGGCGCCGGGCACGGCCAACTTCGGCAGCCATGTGGATGGGTCGGGCAAACCGCCGAAACTCATTTCCTGTCCGGCGCGCAGATAGTTCATTGCTTCGTGCACCAGCGTGAACTCCTGCTCGAGCTCATGGCGCACGGCGGCAACCCGCGCGGGCGAATCGGCCCATCGCGGACGGAACTGTGCGAGCGCACGACGGCCAAGCACACAACTGGCGAAACCTTGCACCAGCTCCACCACACCCTCGAATTCAACCAGTTGTTCCGTGCTGCGCGACATGGCTCCTCGACGATTCTGTTCCGGCCTGCAAACGAAGACAACCAGGATAAAGGAAATCGCAGCTAAACGCGCGACGAACCGATCCGCAGACCCGAAGAGAAAGCTCCAGGCGCCTGCACTCTGCACCATTGTGAAGCTTTATTAATTGGTATTTCTGTTATTTTTCGCGGCGCGAGGTGGTCGTGTGCGATCTCGAAGATGTTCTCCACAATTCCCTTGAACTGAAGAGCGAGTCGGCAGCTGCGCCCATGGTGCGAATGCCGCAGGAAAAGGATCCGGGCGCTGCCTTTTTTCTTTCCCTATTGGCCCCGGGCGTAGGGCAGTTGTACTGCGGAAAACGTTCGCGAGGCGTGTGGACACTGGTCTTTTTCGCTGTCGGCATCGCGGCTGCAGTTTTCGGCTGGATCCTGCTCGTGCAGGACTCGACGAAAGGATCGGAACTTCTCTTGGGCATCGGCTTGCGGACTGCGCTGGCACTCTATGTGTTCGCGTTCCTAGACGCCTACTACACGGCGTGGGAGCTTTCCGATGGCACCGACAGCGCGGCGATTGGGAATTTTCTGACTCGAGGTCTCGGCTACTTTTACTCGCATCCCGCTTGGACCGGGAAGAGGCGACGCTTACCTTCGACGCGGATGAGCATTTCGTGCTGGCAGCGAAAGGTCTGACGGTGTATGCCCCGATCCTATTCCGAGCCTTGCTCGGACGACGTTCGGTTCATCCGCGAAAACTTCACGATCGGTAAGGACCCCGAATCCCGGCCGGCCGGCAGGTCGAGCTCATTCATAGCGGAGAGCAACGACCGGATCGAGCCGCGCGGCCTTCGCCGCGGGATAGATACCGAACAGAATCCCGATCAGCGCGCAGGCACCGAACGCCAGCAAGACCCAGAACAGCGAAATCTGCGCCGGCAGCGAAGGGAACGCCGCGCGCACTCCCAGCCCGAATGCGGAGCCGAGCACGATGCCGATGACTCCGCCGACCGACACCAGGGTGACTGCTTCGAGCAGAAACTGCCACAGGATGTTCCGCCGCTTCGCGCCAATCGCTTTGCGGATGCCGATCTCCCGCGTCCGTTCGGTGACGCTGACCAGCATGATGTTCATCACGCCGATGCCGCCCACCAACAGCGCCACCGAGCTGACCGCGAACATCAGCGCGAAGATGCCGTAGGAGATCTGCTGCCACAACTCGATGAAGGCATCCGGCGTGAAGATGGCGAAGTCGTCCGGTTTGTTCGAGGGCAACCGGCGCTTACGGCGCAGCAAGTCGCGCACGGCGTCCACGACCTGCGCCACAGTCTCACCGCTCGAAGCCTTCACGAATAGGACGTAGTCGCGGTATTCCGGATGGAGTTTTTCCATCGTGGAAAGCGGCATGATGGCGATATTGTCTTCGGGGTTGGCGCCGGTGCCGAGCGCTTGCTTCTGCCGTTCGGCCACACCGACCACGGTGAATGCCTTGCCCTCGATCAGCACCTCCTGGCCGATCGGGTCTTCCCAAGCATTCGGGAACAGGGTCTGGGCGAGGTCGTGGCCCAGCACGACCACCGGAGTGCGGTGGGCCATATCCGATTCGGTAAACCAGCGTCCGCTCGCCAGCTCGATATTGAAAATTTCCTGAATCTCGGGCGGGTTCCCCTGCAGGATCACGTTCTTGGCGCGATACTCACCGCGGCGAACGTAACTGGTGCCTGCCCCGAACATCGGGTGAAAGATGCGCAGCGAAGGGGCTACCGCCACCACATGCGGCAGGCGCGCAATTTCCTCCGCCCATTCCGCTTTCAGTTCCTTCCGGGTGAACCATTCGCTCGGCGGCCGCCCCAGCGAGGTCCACGGGTGTTTGTAGCAGATGATGATGTTCGAGCCGAGCGATTCGATCGAGCCGATCACATTGGCATTCAGACCCAGAATCACCGAGCTGACGGCTACTACCGTGCTCACGCCGATCACCACGCCCAGGATCGTCAGCCCGGAGCGCAGCTTGTGCCGACGGAGAGCATCGAGCGCCAGCAGGACGGCTTCTTTGACTTCGCTGCCCCGTTGCAGAAGTGCTATCACCATACCCACCATCCCCTACTCGCTGCGCATCGCCACCACCGGGTCCAGTCGCGCTGCCTTCGAAGCCGGGTAAATCCCGAAAAACAGCCCCACGCTGGTGGCCACAACCAGACCTGCAATCACAGACCACAACTCAATCGCGCTCGGAAATGGAGAAATCAGTGAAACGAGCTTGGCCAACCCAATTCCCAACCCCACTCCCAGCAACCCGCCAATCGCCGCCACCGTGGCCGATTCCACCAAGAACTGCGCCAGAATGTCGCTGCGCCGCGCCCCGACCGACTTGCGCAGGCCGATTTCCTGAGTTCGCTCGGTCACGCTGACCAGCATGATGTTCATGATGACGATTCCGCCCACCACCAGAGAGATCGATGCGATTACCACCACCACACCGAAGAACGCTGAACTGATGCCGCCCCACAGTGCTAGAAAGGATTCGTTGGTTTCGATCACGAAATCATCCGGCTGCCCGTAGGGCACATGACGCCGCGCGCGGAGAATTTGCCGGGCCTGATCCTGTGCCGGACCGAGCTGGGCAGGAGAAATCGCCTTGCCCCAGATGCGCAGCGACTGTTCAGTGCCGTAGATTTTCTGGAAGGTGCGCAGCGGGATCATCACCCAGTTGTCGCGCGATTGTCCGAGCGCCGAGCCGAGTTTTTTGCCCACGCCCACCACCTCGAAGAGGTGATTGCCCACGCGGATTTCCTTGCCCAGCGGGTCGAGGCCCGGGAACAGGTTCTCGGCGACGTCCCAGCCGATCACGCACAGCGACGCGGCACGTTGCATATCGGCTTCCGTCAGATACCGTCCGGTCGCCAGTTCCACGTCGTAGATGCGTGCCATCGAAGGCGTCCAGCCGCGGATGTTCGAATCGCGCACTGAGCGGGCGCCGTATTCCACTTCCGCCAACGCAGAAGCCGTTGCACCCACATCGCGGCACAGGGTGCAAGCCTGGCGTACCGCTTCGTAGTCCTCCACGGTCAATTTTTTGCGCTTCTGTGTTTCCAGGAAGGAATCGATGTCGGTGATCACCGAAGGGCCGCGGTTCACCAGGAACACGTCAGTGCCCAGGTTGAAGACTTTTTCGGCTACATAGCTGTTAGCGCCGTTGATCAAACTGACGACGGCAATCACCGCGCTGACGCCGATCACCACGCCGAGCAGCGTCAGCAGGCTGCGCAGCTTGTGCGCCCACAGGCTGGCTGCGGCGATGCGCACCGCTTCTCCGAGCGCCAATGTGGTCCTATGCGGCATCGGTGTGTCCGTGCGAGCACTTAGGCCCTCTCCGATTATACGATGGAGCGTCACCAAAACTTTCTGCGGGGCAACCGGAATCGGGGGCCGTTGCCGTCACGGACGCGCGGCAGCCGCGACAGGCGCGTAGTAGCCGCGCTTCGCCAGCACGCGGAGCTGGCTGCGGTTCCGGAGCCGGACTTCGATTTTCCGGAAGCCGCCATCCCGAGAAGTGTTCGTCGGGTAGTAGCCGAGTGTGTAGCGGGTCTTCAATCGTTCGATCAGCCGCTCGAACGCCAGGTAGAGCGAGCCGGTTTTCTCCACATCGAACACTTCCCCGCCGGTGGCTTCGGCCAGCCGGTTCACGTTGATCCGTGTGGCCAGAGCAGCAGCGGCAAGCCCCAGGCCACGGTTGTTTCCGGGCACTTTCAGACCGTAGACCGACGCGTCCGCTTCCAGCGCGGCCGCGACGACACGGTCGTGGGAAGGGGCGGCCAGCGTGGTGTGCACATTGTCGCTCACCAGGACGATCACCCGGCGCGCCGAGGGCGCTTCCTGTTTCAGGTATTCAGCGGCTTCCAGAAGGGCGCCACTGATGTTCGTGCCACCGCCAGCGGTGAACTGTTCGATTTGGTCGCTCACGGCGGTTTTGTCGCGCGTCAGAGCCACCCGGCGCGTCACCCGTTCGGTAAAGGTGAACAGGGCCACCGCATCCTCCGCTTTCAACGCCTTCAAGGCTGTGAGCGTGGCGTAGCGCAGCGGGCGCAAAAACGGCTCGATCGAACTGCTCAGATCCACGACCAGAGCCACGGCCAGTGGGAGCTGATCCTGGCTGAAGTGCTTGACCTGCTGCTCGACACCATCTTCGTAGATCTGGAAATCTTCCGGCTTCAGGCCATTCACCACCTGCCCGCGGTGATCGCGAACGGTGACTTCGACGAGCACGAGGTTGACGTCTACGCGAATCGGCTGCTGAACCGAAATCGCCGGCAGCGCAACCAGCAGAGCCGCAAGCAGAACGACCAGTACAGCTCGGCTACGGCGTGATGGTTGGGCACGAAGCATCGGCGGTTCCTACGGGTAAGAGCATTCTTTCGCATATCAGGTTGCCCTTGAGCACGGAGAGTGGCTGGGGCGGGAGGATTCGAACCTCCACCGTCTGCATTAACAGTGCAGCGTCCTACCGATTGGACCACGCCCCAGTCGTGGGAAAGCCCATTATACGAGAGCCAGTTACGCATTCAACGCGGGTATTCGAACCCGCCCCACCAGCGCGTGCTCCTGATTTGATGCTGAGCGCTGCCCAGGACGCAGACTGGAGTGCCTTCGCGGCTGCTGGTTTGTTTCCCTTGCCGGCATCCTCTCGACTCGCGCGCGCATCTGTGATTTGATTTGCGACGACACAGGACTGGAGGATGCGATGGCCTGGATTCGCGTAATCCCCCCGACCGCCGCCACCGGAGAACTGGCTGAGCTGTACACGCGCGTAGGCGGCACCAGCGGCTCGGTGGACAACATCCTGACCGTGCACAGTTTGAACCCGGCTTCGCTGCGGTCGCATTACGACCTCTACCGGCAGTGCATGTTCGGGCCGTCCGAGCTGAGCCGCGCGCAGCGTGAAATGGTGGCGGTTGTCGTTTCCGCGGCGAATCGCTGTCACTATTGAATCGTGCATCATGCGGAGGGTCTCCGCAGACTAGTTCAAGACGAATCCCTGGTCGAGGCGATTCGGACCGACTACACGAAGGCGCCTATCTCCCCGGCCGAACGCGCCCTGCTCGACTACGCGGTCAAACTGGCGCGCGAGCCGTGGGCCATGCAGCAGGAAGACATAGAACGCCTGCGGTCGGCCGGCTGGAGCGACGCGGCGATTCTCGACTTGGTCATCGTCACGGCCTACTACTCGTTTGTGAACCGCATCGCTCAGGGACTCGGCGTCGAGCTGGAATCGCGCTGGGGCCAAGCACGCTGACGGACGGGGCCACTTCGTCGGCGCGCGAGCGATGCGCAATGTTCGCAGAGTTTCATGCACTTCGCGGAATTTGAAAGCAAAACTTACAGCCCGGCCGACCTGGCCGCTCCGGCGACCGCGCAGGCGGCTCGAGCGCTGCGCTGGCTGGCCATGCGCCTGGCTCTGAGCGCTACGCCCTTTGCGGTGAACGGATTTCTGCGGCTGCGCTTCCGCGTGCCGCTGCACAAGTTGTGGGAGTACGCCCGCGGCGTGGCCTGCGTCGAACAGACGGTGGGCCGCCGACCGCTGCGCGGGAGCCGGCTGCGCATTCTGGATTTTGGCGGCGGCGCGACGCTTCCGGTGTACTACTTAGCCGCGCAGGGAGCTGAAGTGCTGAGCCTCGACATCGACCGGATGCTGGCCGATGCCACCAATGCGGTGGCGCGGGCACGCGGCTGGCGGCTGCAAGGTTCGACGTTCGACCTTGTGCAGTCGCCGCCGCCGGATGCGTGGGGACAGTTCGATGCCGTGCTTTCCTTCAGCGTGCTGGAACACCTGCCCAAGCAGCTTCAGCCGCTGATGATGGCGCGGCTGGCAGCGCTGCTGCGGCCAGGCGGTATCCTGGCGCTCACGTTCGACTATGGCGACGCCGCGCCGAAGGCCGAAGCGCTGCGCGACGCAGCGGAAGTCGAGCGGCTCGTCGAAGCCTCGGGACTGGCACCGCTGGACGGGCGCCCCTTTCGCGATACCGGCGAAAGGTTCGTCCTGGACAAGCGCCATCCGGACCTGCGGTTCACCTTCGGCTCGCTGTTTCTGCAGCGGGCCGCGACGTGAGGCCGGTGCCGCCGACAAAATCTCTTGCAGGGAGCGAGCCATGAAATTCACCGTAGCGGTGGCGCAGGCCACGCCGGTCGTGCTCGAGCTGGCCGCGTCGCTCGAGAAGGCCTGCCAGTGGATTGCCGAGGCCGGCCGGCGCGGCGCCCGTCTGGTAGCGTTCCCGGAGACCTGGCTGCCGGTCTATCCCTTCTGGTGCGATGCCGGCACCTTCGGCCGGTGGGAGCACGCGCCATCGAAGAAACTGCAAGCGCGGCTGGCGCGGAACTCGCTCGAGATTCCTTCGCCGGAAACCGAACAGCTCTGCCGCGCCGCCCGCGAAGCCCGCTGCGCGGTGGTGCTAGGTGCGAACGAGCGCACCGCCACCGGCTCGCTCTACAACACGCTGCTGTTCATCAGCCCGGAGGGAGAGCTGCTCGGCCGGCACCGCAAGCTCGTGCCTACCTTCGGCGAGCGGCTCGTGTGGGGCTACGGCGATGCCGCCGGCTTGCGCACCTACGACTGCGCGGGCGTCCGGGTCGGTGGCTTGATTTGCTGGGAACACTGGATGCCGCTGCCGCGCCAGGTGCTGCACGCCGAAGGCGAGCAGGTGCACGTGGCCGCCTGGCCCGTCTGCCGCGAAGTCTATCAACTGGCTTCGCGCCACTATGCGTTCGAAGGCCGCTGCTTCGTGCTCGTGGCCGCGGCGTATCTCGAGAAACAGCACCTGCCCGCGGATTTCGAGCTGGCCGCCGATTTCACTGCGGCGCCCGCAGTGCTGCTCGATGGCGGCTCAGCCATCATCGGCCCGGATGCGCAGTATGTGGTCGAGCCGGTGCGCGGCCGCGAAGAATTGCTCTTGACCGAACTGGAGCTCGAGCGCATCGCCGAAGAAAAGCTCGCGCTCGACGTCGGCGGCCACTACTCGCGGCCAGACCTGTTCGAGCTGCGCGTTCGTCG
Source organism: Acidobacteriota bacterium (assembly GCA_037442425.1). Lineage (GTDB taxonomy): Bacteria > Acidobacteriota > Terriglobia > Acidiferrales > UBA7541 > DSGC01. The sequence goes on from JBBIQG010000007.1 coordinate 202,700, forward strand.
CGAGCCGCTGCCGCAGGTGCGCTAGTGCTGCAGCCCTTCCGTTCGAAAAAATTCATTCCGCTGGAGGAACGAACGCCGGCTGAACGTTCGCTTCAGCGCAGAACAGGTGGCAGCGCAGCTCTGCCGCTGCGCCTTCAGGGCACAATGCAACCAGAAATGTTGAAAAGCCTGCTCGCTTTCTCTGCATCCAGGGTGCGCAGTTTTTTGTATACCTCGATGGTCGCGTCGCGGTTGCCCGCCAAGCAGTGCGCGAGGCCCAAGCCGAGCCATGCCGCGGCGTCGTCTGGTTCGATAGCGATGGCGCGCTGGTAGGCTTCGACGGCCTTCTGATATTGCCCGAGATTGGCATAGGCCAAGCCCAAGTTGTACCATGCCGCGGCGTAGTCTGGTTCGATAGCGATGGCGCGCTGGTAGGCTTCGACGGCCTTCTGGGATTGCCCGAGTTTGTCATAGGCCACGCCCAGGTTGCTCCATGCCG
>JBBIQG010000008.1:0-77192 GCA_037442425.1 Acidobacteriota bacterium
TTCCCGGCAAACCCTAGCCCTAGTTCCACGAAGGTTTGGGCGATTTCAAGTGTATCCCAGCCGCGGTTCCCGGCAAACCCTAGCTTTACATAAACCCCAGTTACTTCAGGGTTTAGTGTATCCCAGCCGCGGTTCCCGGCAAACCCTAGCGGCGCCGCTGCAGTCCTGCGACTTCTCGCTTCTCCGGGTGCAGCCCAGGTCCTGCCAAGCCCTGCCGCTGAGAAAACGCTGTGATTTTCCTGTTGTTTTTTCTGTGGGTTCCTTGTGCGGCGGCAAGGAAAACTGATTTCTTTTTCTTTTCGCGGCTGGAGTTTTCCGCAGGGCTCGACAGTTTCCGCCTCCATTTTTCATCATTCCTGGAGCAGGCTAGCAGGCGTCCTGTTAGCTTTCCACCGTTTCCACAGCGGTCATCATCACAACAGGCTTTATACTTTTCGCGGAAAAGAGTACATTGTGGCGCTCTGTACGAACAGGCATTCGGGATCCCACAGTTTTTCGCTGCTCTCGCCTGGTGCACAGAGCTAGCCCCGAGGCTACGTCGGGGCGGGAGGATGTGTGCAGTGGACTCGGGAACGAAAAAGACACAGACAAGCGAAGTCGTTGAATTCAGCGTGAAAAAGGTTGATCTACTGGAGGAGCTGACGGCAGCGCAGGGCGTGGTCGAGAGGAAAACGACGATCCCGATTCTCTCTCATGTTCTCCTCGAAGCCGAAGAAGGCCGGCTCGCGCTCACGACGACGGACCTGGAGCTCAGCCTGCGCACCCAGTGTGCTGCGCGAGCGAAAAAGGCAGGTTCAGCTACCATACCCGCGAAAAAACTGCTCGATTTGGTTCGCCTGCTCCCCGACGAGGAAATCCGATTCCGGCTGCTGGAAAACTTCTGGGTGCAGGTGATCTGCGAGCGGAAAACGTATCGCCTGGTGGGCCTGGCCAAAGACAACTTTCCTGCGCTGCCCGAGCCCCCGCCGGTGCTAGCTCGCGTGCCCGCGCGTTTGCTGGCGGACCTGGTGACCAGAACGGTCTTTGCAATCTCCGGTGAAGAAACTCGATACACACTGGATGGAGAACTGCTGATCCTCCGCCCGGAAACAATCACCGCTGTGGCCACCGATGGGCACCGGCTCGCCCTGGTCGAAGCCGCGCACAAATTCAACGACCCGGCGCTGCGCGAAGAGGTACGCGTTCTGATTCCTAAAAAAGCGCTGCTCGAAATCAGTCGCTTGGTCCCAGCCGAGGAAGAAGCCAGCATAGAATTCACCCGCGACACGAACCACCTCTTTCTGCGCTTCCCGGGCGGCCGGCTGTTGATTGCGCGTCTGCTCACCGGCCAGTTCCCGAACTATGAAGCCGTGCTGCCGCGAGAAAACCACCGCGTGATCGTTGTCGACAGCGGTGAATTCGCTGGTGCGCTGCGCCGCGTCGCGCAATTGGCCGACCCGCGTTCGCAGGCCATAAAGCTGGCGTTCCGAGCCGATGAAGTAGAAATTTCCGCCTCCAGCCCGGAGTACGGAGAAGCCAACGAAGTGTTGTCTATCGAATCGACCAGCAAGGAGCGGGACCCTCTGATCATCGGCTTCAATGTGAACTTTCTGCTGGATTTTCTTGGGGTTGTTTCTGGAGCCATTCGCATCGAGCTGAAGGACGAGCAATCGGCAGCGCAACTGCGCCCGGTAGAAGAGGAGAGTCTGCAGTACCGCTACATCGTCATGCCCATGCGCATCTAATCACACCATCACGAACACCGCTCCCGCCTTGGCTGCGGTAACGGTGCCGGCTGCACCGCACAACTCGGCGAAACGACGTCCAGCAGCGGGAACAACGGCGTTTTCAGCGAGCCGCTCGACATCGGGGCGGCCTTTCTTCTTCTCACTGTCTCCAGCAGGCGTTTTCGCCGAAGTCTTAACTTTGCTGGTGTTGCTGCGAGCAAGGACGTGGCCCGCGAGCACTGCCTGGTTAACTAAAAATAAAACAGCAGCAGTACCTGGAATATAAACAGAGGAGTGTGGGCCAGAAGTGGCCCCACGGACCACACGTAACCCATTGAAAACAGGACGCATGTTCACTCGCCGGCAGGGGCAAAACCACTTGTGGAACATTCGCTGATGGAGTAGAATAAAAAAGGTTCGAGTTCCTCCAACGCTCGGCCAACTCAGCCGGGTGGCGGCCGCTGGAACAGCCTGCGCCAGGGCTGGCGGCATGCGCCCGGGGTAACAGACTTCGCCACGTCCCGGATGCGGGGCGGGATGGAGCAAGGGCCCTTCGAGTCCGGTTGCGCCGTGACCACAGGGCCAGACGAGTGCGGAGCCCTCTCTGCTGTGCCGGTGCGTTCCCAGCCAGCAACGGCGGCGCCTTCCCCGTCAGGCGGAACGGAGCAAACGCACACTGGCGTTCCGCGCACAGGAGACAAACAAGCGATGTCCACAAAACAGTCGCTGTCGGAAAAACCTTCCGGGCAGAAGTACGACGCCACGTCCATCAAAGTCCTCGGTGATCTGGAAGCGGTGCGCAAGCGGCCGGCGATGTACATCGGCTCGACCGGCGATTTGGGGCTTCATCACCTGGTCTGGGAGGTGGTGGACAATTCGGTGGACGAGGCACTGGCAGGCTTCTGCGACGAAATCAACGTCATCGTCCACGAAGACAACTCCGTCACCGTGGTGGACAACGGCCGCGGCATTCCCACCGACATGCACGAAACGGAAAAGCGGCCGGCCGCCGAAGTGGTCATGACAGTGCTGCACGCCGGCGGCAAGTTCGACAGCGAAACCTACAAGGTCTCCGGCGGCCTGCACGGCGTCGGCGTCAGCGTGGTGAATGCGCTCTCGGACTGGCTCGAACTGGAGATCTGGCGCGACGGCAAGGTCTGGGAGCAGAGCTACGAGCGCGGCGTGCCGAAAACAAAGCTGAAGGTCACCGGCAAGACGCGGAAGACCGGCACGCGCGTCACCTTCCATCCCGACCCCGAGATTTTCGACCGCATCGAGTTCAGCTACGACACGCTGGCGCAACGGCTGCGCGAGCTCGCCTTTCTGAACAAGGGCCTGCGGATCACCCTCCGGGATGAACGCAGCGAGAAACCGAAGGAGGCCGAATTCCGCTACACCGGTGGCATCGCTGAATTCGTGCGTCACCTGAACCGCGGCAAGCAGACCCTGCATGACGCCCCGATTTACATGGAAGGCAAGCGGGACAGCGTCGAAATCGAAATCGCCCTGCAGTACAACGACGGCTACACGGAAAACGTGTTCAGCTTCGCGAACACGATCAATACCGTGGATGGCGGTACACACCTGTCCGGCTTCCGTTCAGCGCTGACGCGCACGATCAACTCCTATGCGAACGCCTTCGGCATGCTGAAAGGGCAGAAGGGCGAAGAGCTTTCCATCACGGGTGACGACGTCCGCGAAGGCCTGGCTGCGGTGGTCAGTGTGAAGCTGCCGCAGCCGCAGTTCGAGGGACAGACGAAGGGCAAGCTGAACAGCGACATCAAGGGCCAGGTCGAACAACTCGTCAACGAAAAGCTCGCTGCCTATTTCGACAAGCACACCACGGTCGCGCGGCGCATTATCAGCAAGTGCATCGATGCTGCCCGCGCCCGCGAAGCCGCGCGCAAGGCTCGCGAGCTGACCCGCCGCAAGTCCGCGATGGATTCTTCTGGCCTGCCCGGCAAACTGGCCGACTGCCAGGAACGCGACCCGGCCCGCTGCGAGTTGTTCATCGTCGAAGGCCCTTCCGCGGGCGGCTCGGCGAAAGCCGGCCGCGACCGGCGTTACCAGGCCATCCTGCCGCTGAAGGGCAAGATCCTGAACGTGGAAAAGGCCCGCTACGACAAAATGCTCAGCCACGAAGAGCTGCGCACGATCATCACCGCGCTGGGCACCGGCATCGGCAAAGACGACTTCGACATCAGCAAATTGCGCTACCACAAAATCATCTTGATGACCGACGCCGACGTAGACGGCAGCCATATCCGCACGTTGCTGCTCACTTTCTTCTTCCGCCACATGCGCGAGCTGATCGAACGCGAGCACGTCTTCATCGCTCAGCCGCCGCTCTACCGGATCAAGCGCGGCAAACTGGACCGCTACCTGCGAGATGAGCGGGAATTCGCTCGCGAAATGATGCAGCACGCTACCGAAGACCACCAGGTCCGCACCCGCGGCGGCACCACGCTCCGCGGCGGCGAGCTGACCCAGTTCCTGCTGAACGTGCAGGAGTACGACCAGGTGTCCCAGAAACTGCTCCGCCGCGTTCGCGACCTGGCACTTCTCGAACTGGTCGCCCGGAGCGACCTCGAAAAGAAAACCGATTTCGAAGACAAAGAGAAGCTGCAGGCACTGGTGCGTGCCATCCGCAAGGCCAAGCTCGAGCTGGAAGAAAAGATCGTGAAGGACGAAGAGCACAGCCTGTATGAGCTGATGTTGCGGAACGGCAGTGGTGCCGAAACCCGTATCAACTGGGCGCTGGCGAATTCCGCCGAATACCGCCGCCTGCGCGCGCTCTACCGCTCGATTGCGCCCCACGATCGACCACCGTTCGAAGTCACCCGCAACGGCGACAAAGTCACCAAGGAACGCGCGCTCGACGTGCTGGCCTACATCCTCGAAGACGCCAAAAAAGATTTTCAGGTCACCCGCTTCAAGGGTTTGGGCGAGATGAACCCCGAGCAGTTGTGGGAAACGACCCTGAACGCGGAGACGCGTACCCTGCTCAAGGTGCGGCTGGAAGATGCGGTCGAAGCCGATCGCATCTTCACCACCCTGATGGGCGAAGACGTCGAAGAGCGCCGCAAATTCATCGAAGAATTTGCGCTCGAAGCGCAGAACCTGGATATCTGAGCGGGAATCGCGCAGCGGGATGCACTACCAGTTGCAATGGAAGACACTGCCCGGGCTGCGCGGGCTGAGCTGTTCCGAGTTTCGCGCCGAACCGACCGCGCAGCCGGACTCGGAGCGCGGTGTCGCCGTCGAGCTCGCCTCCGAAGCCGAACGCGATGCGCTCGTGCACGCGCTCGAACAGCAATTTGCTGCCCAGCGATTCTCGAACACGGCCGCTGCCTTCGAAGCGGTGAAAACCTGCGTGCTCGACTGGGTCGCCCGGCGCAGCGCGGAAGGGCAGCAGCACCGAACATCCTGACACGGAGCGGAAATGGCTGAAGAGACCACGCAGAGCTTGCTGGTGCCAGTGGATATCGAAGTCGAGATGCGCAAGTCGTATCTCGACTACGCAATGAGCGTGATCATCGGGCGTGCGCTGCCCGACGTGCGCGACGGGCTCAAGCCGGTGCACCGCCGCATCCTCTTTGGAATGTACGAACTCGGCCTGACCTCCAGCCGCCCCTACCGGAAAAGCGCCAAGATCGTCGGCGAAGTTTTGGGCAAATACCACCCGCACGGCGATGCTCCCGTCTATGACGCCTTGGTGCGCATGGCCCAGCCGTTCAACATGCGCTACCCCTTGATCGATGGCCAGGGAAATTTCGGCTCGGTGGACGGTGACCCGCCCGCTGCCATGCGCTACACCGAAGCGCGCCTGTCCAAGATTGCCGAAGAGCTCCTGGAAGAGATCGAACGGGACACCGTGGACTTCGTGCCGAATTTCGACGACACGGTCAAGGAACCGGTCGTGCTGCCGGCCAAATTCCCGAACCTGCTCGTCAACGGTTCGAGCGGGATTGCCGTGGGCATGGCCACCAACATCCCGCCCCACAATCTGCGCGAAGTGCTCGAGGCCACCATCCTGTTGCTGGAAGACCCGGAAGCCTCGCTGAAAAAAGTGATGAAGGTGCTGCCCGGCCCGGACTTCCCCACCGGCGGCTACATCTACGGTCGCGAAGGGATTCTACAGGCGTATCAGACCGGCCGCGGCAGCTTCCAGATGCGTGCCAAGGCCGCCATCGAACAGGTGGGCAAGGATCGCGAGAACATCGTCGTCACGGAAATCCCCTATCAGGTGAACAAGGCCAAGCTGATCGAACGCATCGCCGAGCTGGCCCAGACGAAAAAGCTCGAGGGCATCGCCGATATCCGCGATGAATCCGACCGCGAGGGCATGCGCATTGTCATCGAGCTCAAGCGCGGCACCGAACCCCAAATCGTCCTGAACAACCTCTACAAGTACACGCAGATGCAGGAATCCTTCGGGGTGATCCTGCTCGGGATCGTCGGCGGCAAACCGCGTGAACTCGGCCTGATCGAGTTGCTGCAGCTATTCATCGAGCACCGCATCGAAGTGGTCCGCCGACGCACGCAGTTCGACCTGCGCAAGGCCGAAGAACGCGAACACATCCTGCTCGGCTTCAAGAAGGCCTTGGAAGACCTGGACGCCGTAATCCGCCTGATCCGCCGTTCGAAGTCGCCCAAGGAAGCCAAAGAGGGCCTGATGGCACGCTGGAAGTTCAGCGATCGCCAGGCCCAGGCAATCCTGGATCTGCAGCTCCACCGATTGACCCAAATGGAACGCGAAAAAATCCTCGAGGAGCTGAAGCAGATCCAGGCGCGCATCCGGGAGTTGCGCGAAATCCTGGCCAGCGAGCGGAAGCTCCGCGCTGTCATCGTCGGCGAGTTGCGCGACCTGCAGAAACGTTTTGGCGACGAGCGCCGCACCCAGATCGTCGAACGGGTCGAGGAAATCAAGCTGGAAGACCTGATCCCCGACGAGGACATGGTCATCACGGTCAGCCATGCCGGCTACATCAAGCGCACGCCGGTCGACGTCTACCGCCACCAGGCCCGCGGGGGCAAGGGCCGCATCGGCGCCAAGACCCGCGACGACGATTTCATCGAGCACCTCTTCATCGCCTCCGCCCACAGCTACATCCTGTTGTTCACGAACAAGGGGCGCGTCTACTGGCAGAAGGTCTACGAAATCCCCGAAGCGGCTGCCGCCACGCGCGGCAAGGCGATCCACAGCCTGGTGAATTTCCAGGAAGGGGAAAAGCTGACCGCTTTTGTCGCTGCCCGGAACCTGGAAGAGGAAGGCCGCTACGTCTTCCTGGCTACCCGGAACGGCACGGTGAAGAAAACTCCGCTCGCTGACTTCAGCAATCCGCGGGCCACCGGCATCATCGCGATCCACCTGAGCGAGGACGATGAACTGATCGGGGCCAAACTCACCGACGGCAAACAGATGATTTTCCTGGCCAGCCGAAATGGACAGGCGATTCTGTTCCGCGAAACGGAAGTGCGGCCCATGGGCCGTGCCGCCGCCGGCGTCATCGGCATGGACCTGGCGAGCGGCGACTCCGTCGTCTCCATGGAGACCGTGCAGCCCGACTTCGGCATTATCCGGAAAGAGTTCAAACGGCAAACCGAAGACCTGACCAAACTGGAAAGCGATCAGATCCGGGAATCGCTCACTTCGTTGATGCTCACGGTCACCGAACGGGGCTACGGCAAGCGCACTCCGCTGGCGGAATATCGCGTCACGTCGCGCGGCGGCAAGGGCGTCATCAACGTGAAGACAACCGAACGGAACGGCAAGGTCGTCGCCGCGCTCCAGGTCACCGAAGAAGCCGACGTGATGGTCATCACCAGCCACGGAAAAATCATCCGCGTCCGCGCCAACGAGATCCGCGAAGCGGGCCGCTCCACCCAGGGCGTGCGGCTGCTGCGGCTCGAGGGCGATGACCGCGTGGTCGCTGCCGCCGGCATCTACGCGAGTGAAGAAGTCACTCGCAAGGTCGGCAAAGAAGTGGCGGAAGAAGCCGCTCCGGCCGACTCCGAACGGCCAGAAGAGGAAGAAACGCAGTAGCACCGGCCAGAATTCAGCGGCGCTGTTTGTCCGGCCGGGGAAATGCAAACACGCCGCCGGGCTCGCCGGCCAGCAGCAACCGGTCCTCTTCCACCAGGATCGTCACCGCCTCTAGGCGCACCCGCTCCGGCGTGTAAGTGCGATAGATGCCCTGCCGCAGACCTTCGGCGCTGAAATGCATCAGGATGCCACCCAGCGCCAGCCACACTTCCTGTGTGTGCGGATCGACGCCGATCGCGCTGATGATCTTGTTGATGGGATTGTTGGGCGAGGGCGACCACGCAATTCCCGCACGGCCATCCTGCCGTGCGATCTCGCGCCGCGCCGCGGCCGCCGCGGGCTGAATGTCCAGCGTGGCCAGCTCGATTTCCGTCTGCAGAAAGCCGAAGCGGTCGTATTTGCGCACGGTAGGTTCCGGCACGTAGGAGAAGGAGAAGTACAAATTGTGCGCGGCATCGGTGGTCAGCCGGCCAATATTCAGGAAGCGATTCAGTGCTCGGGTGGTGGCCACGTCGGCCAGTTCGCCGAATTCTCGCACGAGCACTCCGTTGCGGTCGAGCACCCTGATCAGTTTTTCCGAGCGCATCGAAGTGTAGGCCACTTCCCCGTCCGGCAGCAGCACCAGCGAGGTGGGCTGCGGCACCGCTAGGCTTCGTTCGAGCACGCCATCGGGAGAGAAGACGCGGAGGGCATTGCCGTTGCGGTCGGCAATCCACAACCGCCCGTCGGCTCCGACGGCCAAGTCGTCGCCGTAGACGAGAGCGGGCCCGGCTCGGTCTGGGTTGTCTGCAGGCAAGCGCAGGGGCATCCGACGAAGAAGTTGGCCCGCAGCGTCGTAGACCAGCACTTCGCGGTCCCGGCCCCGCAACACGTAGTACTGCTTGGTCTCCGGAGTGGAACGGACGGCCAGGGCGGTGACGCCGGTGCTCACTTCGGGGAACACTCGCGCGCTGGCGTCCAGGATGCGTTCCACCGGCTCCTGTCCTGCTGCTCGGTTGCCGGCCAACGACGCTAGCACGAGCAGGCCAGCCAGAATCGCTCGTCCGGTCAACATCGGTTGCGGCGCGTGCATGCGCGTCAGAACATCTCTGCGTGTCGATTATACACAGGCGGTCGTTTGGACTGCCCAGGCATCGTCCGCGCGAAAAAAAAGCCGACACACGCCAAATAGAGTCCGGCGTGGTCGGCAAAACAGGTTGCAGTGGATGGACGATGCTTCTTCAGTTGCGCGAAACTTCCAGGGCAGAAAGGAAGACAGCCTCAAAGCGCCGCTTCTCGTCCTGGTCGTGTACGAGCACGACCGGCACAATGCGCAGCACTCGCCGACAGCCTCGGCAGGCGCTCATCTCGCCCTGTAGGTCCTGCAAAAAGCCGTCAGTGAACCGGTACTCCGCGCGCGCGCGCCGGGCCGGCTTCGTGCCGGGTGTGCCGCAGTGCGGGCAGATGAACTCCACGCGGTCATCCTGCGGGTCGCGGTTCAGTGCCGCCCAACCGGTGTAACGCACTCCTACTGTCGGTGTAGAACGTCGTGCCATTGCTCAATTCCTTATCTTGTTTCCTGAATCTAGCAGGGTTCTGAGCAGTGCGAGCCAGGTCGGTTACTCTTGGCCTGACTTTACTTTCCAGTACGGTCGCCTGTGGACTCCCTGCTACCCTTTCAGCACCCTGCTAAACCGTAGGAACAGCTTCTGCAGCCAACTTCATCAGTTTGGATGCGGGTAGCGCCTGCGGCGATGCATATCTTGGCAGAGAATTGGAATTCTGTCGATAGAAATTTATTTCCTTTCTTTTCAGTTAGTTATGTATAGTCCCAGATCGCAACTCCCTGGCTTCCCCAGCAGGAAGGGAACCAGACGCTGCCGGCGGTGTCCAAAACAACCGAGGGCGCGCGAACCTCACATCTCTGCGAGGGGCGGTGCTCGGGTCCCTGCTGGTTTTGGGATTCGAGCAACGTTTGCTCTCGAGGAACTCGAGGAAAAGGTGAGTTATGCGCGATTCTGTGCGGCTGGCCGACTGCCTGGTCCAACCGCCTGCCCTGGGCTTCCGCACCCATCTTCGGCGCTGGAAATGGCTGCTTGCTTCGCTGATTCTGCAAGCTGCGCTGGTGTCCATAGGGCTGCTGGTGCCGTTGCTGGCCGAATACAGCGCACCGGCCTTGCGGACGAGCAGAGCATTTCTTTTTTCTGCGAGCGAACGTAGAGGTTCAGCGCTTGCGGGAAATTCTTCGCAAGCGCAGAGTGCGGCTCCGGCAGGCCGACGCAAACCGCATCTGTTGTCCGTTCTCCGCCAACCGCCTGTGATCCCGAGCCGCATAAAGCAGCTTGCGGACGTGCCTGCCGGCGAAGCGCTGTCGGTCGGCGGCGCGCCCTGGGGAGTACCCACCGGCACAGGCGCGGAGGGCATCTTGTCGTCCGGGCCGGTGATCCTGGTTCCTGAGCCGCAGCCACCCGAGCCAAGGGTGGTGCGCATCAGCCAGATGGAACCGGCAGCGCTGCTGGAACAGGTCTTGCCCGCGTATCCTCAGATAGCAAGACAGATGGGGCTGGAGGGCACGGTAGTGCTGCGGGCACGCATCGGGACCGACGGGCGCGTGCGTTTTGTGGAAGTCGAAACAGGCCACCCGCTGCTGGCTCAGGCGGCCAGAGCGGCGGTGCTGGCCTGGCGCTACCGGCCAACCCTGCTGAACGGACAACCGGTGGAAGTCGAAACGCGCGTCGTAGTCAACTTCCAGCTTCAGCGTTGAAGCTGTTACGGCGACAGGAGCTGGCTCGTGCGGCGACGGCGGCGAACTCGCGCGCCCGCATTTCCGCTTGTCTGAGCACAGCACAGCGAGCAGAATAGCATCGCCAGCCGGGAGGCACCCGTGAGCATCACGAAGGTGGAAATCTTCGGTCAGTCGTATCAGATTCGTGGAGAACTCGACGAGGCCTATGTCGCCGAGCTGGCCCGCCAAGTGGATGCCAAGATGCGTGCCGTCGCCGAAGCGACGGGCCTGGTAGATACGCAGCGGATTGCGGTGCTCGCCGCACTGGCGTTCGCCGACGAGCTGAATTCTCTCCGCGAGCAAAAGCGGCAGATCGAAGGCGAACTGCGCGACCGGGCCGAACGCTGCATCAACCTGGTGGACCGAGCGCTGCAGCAATCGGCCTGATTCAGCTCCGTTCCCTCACACGTCCTCCAGTTGTGCTTCGCTCATGCCGAAATAATGACCGAGCTCGTGCAGTACGGTCAGGCGCACTTCATCCCGAATGACCTCGTCGAGCGGACGATTCTGCTCGCGCGCCGCCTGCTGTGCGTAGGTTTCGATATTTTTCCGGAATAGCACGATGCGCGCCGGAACCGTCTCCAGCTCGAAGAAACTCCGTTCGGTTTGCGGCACTCCTTCGAACAGCCCTAGCAGTAGGTCGCCCTGCTCGGCGCCGCCGCTGCCGCTGCTTCGAACGGCTTCGGGCGGGGGACGATCGGCCACGACCACGGCGACATTGTGCAGTCGTGTGCGGAAAGGCGCGGGCAGGCTGTCCAGCGCCTCTCGGACGAGTTCTCTAAATCGCTCTTCGTTCATGTGCCGGGCGGAACGCAACCGCAGCCCAGGACTATGATTCTACGTCCTTCGCCTGCGCCGTTCACAGGGGAGTCCCCTGCGATTTTGGTTGCATTCTTTTGCCCACGAATCTAGCATTTGCGCCCTGCAGGGGGTGTCGTGACCCGCAAAGTAGTTTGTCCGTGAGGGAACCATGATTCGCCAAAGAAAACTTCTGCCCACGTCGCTGCTACTGCTTTTGTTTCTTGCCGCATTGGGCCTGGCAGCGGTGGCCCAGGATGGGCTGCTGGCGCAGCAGAACCCCGCCACGCCGGCCGACGCCATCCGGAATTTGCGGTTCCGCGAAATTGGACCGGCGATTATGGGCGGCCGGGTGGATGACTTTGCTGTCGTGGAGTCGAACCCGAACATTGTCTATGTAGGGTTGGCTTCCGGCGGCGTATGGAAGACAGCCAATGGGGGCATCACCTGGGAGCCCATCTTCGACGATCAACCGGTTTCCACCATCGGTGACATTGCCGTTGCGCCTTCGAACCCGTCCATCGTCTGGGTGGGCACGGGCGAGCCGAACAACCGGCAGAGCTCTTCCTGGGGCAACGGCGTGTACAAATCCGAAGACGGCGGCAAAACCTGGCAGCATATGGGTCTCGAGCAGACACACCACATCGGCCGTATCGTCATTCACCCGCACAATCCAGACATCGTCTACGTGGCCGCGCTGGGCAGGCTCTGGGGGCCGAATCGCGAGCGCGGAGTCTACAAAACCAACGACGGCGGCCGCACCTGGACCCAAGTGCTGTTTGTCAACGAAGACACCGGCGTGGTGGACTTGGCCATGGACCCGGAGAGCCCCAACATTCTTTATGCTGCGGCGTATCAGCGGCGCCGCACCGTATTTGGCTTTGCCGGCAGCGGGCCGGGCTCGGGGCTGTATCGTTCCACCGATGGCGGTACCACCTGGACACGGGTGGTGAAAGGCATGCCCTACGACCCCGAATTCAGCGAGGAAGGCCAGCCAACCCCCGGCGGTGGCCCTGCCCCGCAGCGCCGCCAGCCGCGGCCCGAAGTGCCTCGGGAGACCATCGAGCAGACCGGCCGCATCGGCATCAGCATCTATCGCAAGAATCCCAACATCGTGTACGCGATCATCGAGCACGCCCGCGGCGGCATCTTCCGCAGCGAGGACAAGGGTGTGACCTGGCGCAAGATGAGCGACACGAACCCCCGCCCGATGTACTACAGCAAAATTGTCGTAGACCCGAACAACGACCTGCGCATCTGGGTGATGGGCGCGCCGATGTACTACTCGGAAGATGGTGGCAAAACGTTTGTCACCAATCGAGTCACGCGAATCCACGGCGACTACCACGCCATGTGGATCAATCCCGCCGATTCCAATCACATGATCGTCGGCTCCGATGGTGGCATCCACTGGAGCTATGACGCCGGCCGAACCTGGGATTTCGTCAACACCTTGGCCATCGGCCAGTTCTACGAAATCGGTGTGGACATGCAGCAGCCTTACAACATCTGCGGTGGGCTGCAGGATAACGGTTCCTGGTGCGGTCCTTCACGCACTCTCTTTACCCGCGGCATCAGCAACGACGAATGGATTCGTGTGGGCGGCGGCGATGGATTCTATGTGCAGATTGATCCCACCGACCCGAACATCGTCTACGGCGAATCCCAGGATGGCAACCTCTTCCGCCGCGACCTGCGCACCAGCGAGTCCGTTTCCATCCGGCCCCGCGAAGCCGAAGGCGAACCGCCTTACCGCTTCCAGTGGAACTCCCCCGTCGTGATCAGCGCGCACGACCCGGCGACGATCTACTACGGCGCGCAATACCTGTTCAAATCCACCAATCGCGGCGATAGCTGGCAGAAGATCAGTCCCGACCTGACCACCGGCCAGGATCGCGACAAACTGGAGATCATGGGCCGCGTCCCAGATCGCTACACGCGCTCCCGGCACGATGGCGTGCAGAACTGGCCGTGCATTACGACGATCAGTGAGTCCCCGCGCAACCCGCAGGTCCTCTGGGTCGGCACCGACGACGGCAACCTGCAAATCACCCGGGACGGCGGTCGCAGTTGGCGCAACGTCGCCGACCGCGTCCCGGGCGTGCCTCGGGGCACCTACGTCAGTCGCGTCGTCGCCTCGCGCCACGCCGAAGGGCGCGCCTACGTCACGTTCGATGGCCACCGCTCGAACGACTTCCGGGTCTACGTCTACGTCACCGAAGATTTCGGCAACACCTGGAAGGAAATCTCCCGCGGCATCCCGCAGAACAATGGCGTGGCCAACGTCATCCGCGAACACCACCGCAACCCCGACCTGCTGTTCGTGGGCACCGAGTACGGCGCCTACGTCAGCTTTGACCGCGGCGCCAACTGGTCGCCGCTGAAGTTGAATCTTCCGACGGTGCCCGTGGACGACATCGTCATCCACCCGCGCGAAAACGATCTGATCCTGGGCACCCACGGCCGCTCGATCTGGGTGCTCGACGATATCACCCCGCTCGAGCAGTTGAACGCGCGCGTCCTGGCCTCCGACCTGCACCTGTTCGACATTCGCTCCGCCATCGCCTGGCGTCTTTACCAGCACAAGGCCAACACCGGACACAAAATCTTCCTGGCGCCGAATCCGCCCTACGGGGCACTGATTCACTACTACCTGCGGCAGGCGCCGGGCGCCAGCGAACGGGTCGCCATCACCATCGAAGACGCCCAGGGCAAGAAATTGCGCGAGCTGGAAGGCACCAAAGAAGCCGGCATCAATCGCGTGAACTGGGACCTCCGCAGCCAGCTCCCCTTCGAGCTGAGCCAAGCGCAGCAGCAGGCCCTGGGCTTCTTCGGCCAGATGCGTGGGCCACTGGTGGACCCGGGCACCTACACCGTCAAAGTGACCCTTGGCAACAACACCCAGTCCAAGACCGTGACGGTGGAAGAAGACCCGCGCATCCGCATCAGCCCGGCAGACCGTGCTGCGCGCCGGCAGGCGCTCGACCGCGCCATGCAACTGGCCGTCCGCAGCATGGAAGCGCAGCGCAAAATCACCGGCCTGAAGAACGCACTCGATGCCACCCTGAATCAGTGGCGCGGACCCGCGGGCCAGCAGATTCCGCAGGCGATTCGCAATGCGGCCCAGGAGCTTTCCAACCGGGTCGATCAGGTGCACGGCCGCTTCGTCAATCCACCGCTGCCGCCCGGCTGGGCTGGGCCGCCGCTCGAGCGCCGCGAACCCACCATCCCGCAGCGCATGGGCCGGCTCTACGGCGCGCTCGAAGGCTACACCGCCGCGCCGACCCCGACGCAGCTCGAAGAGCTGGCAGCGCTGGAAAAACTGGTCGCGGAAGTCGCTGCGCAGGTGGATCGACTCGTCGAAGAAGATCTGGCGGCGTTGAACCGGCGGATGAACGAAGCAGGGATCCCGCACATCCGCATCGCTTCCGGCGGTCGACCCAACTGAGTGCAGCGAGCAGGCGTGCGGAAAGCGTATCGTCAGGGGCTGGCCGGTGGTGGCGGAGCGGGGCCGGCTGCAGGGTGGCTGCCGGTGAATTGTCGTTGCAGCCAGTCCGGTGCACTGCCGAAACCGGTCAGCACCGCGACGCCCAGCGCAAGCGGCCCGAAAAACAGACTCGCCAGAAAACCGGCGAACGGTATCGCCTGCAACAGGCAGATCACCAGCACGCCGAGCAGGAGCGTGGCCAGCGGGCCGGTGGTCTTCGCCACCCCGCGGCCCACCCAGTAGCCAGCGCCGGTGTAGCCCACAATGCTCGTGGCGAATAGCATCACGGCCGTGGCGATAGCCAGAATCGGCGTGGCGGGCCCGAGATATCCAGAAATGATAAACAGTAGAATGGCAAACACCAGCACGCCCACTCCGGTCACCCAGGCCAACGCGGCACGTTCGCGAAGCGCTGTGGCCATCGTACCGGTGCGCCGTTCGCCGAGCACCGCGTAGCTGAGCAGGCAGAACAGCAGCGTAACGATCAGACTGGCGAGCAGAACGAGAACAAAGACACTGAGCAGACCGAAGCGGGACAGAGCCGGCCCGAAAGCAACAACCTCACCTTCTGTCCGCGCGCCGATTTCCCGCTCGACCCGGCCAAAGATAGCGACCACGTCACCGCCAACCTCCGATTCCGCGCCCAGTCGCAAGTTGCCGAGCAGTGCCACCACGTCTCCGGTCACATGGCCTTCGATCTCTACATCGCCTCGCAGGACCACCACGTCGCCGTCCACGCGACCCAGCACGCGCACCGAGCACTGCATGCACACCACATCCGAAGCCGTCTCATCGGCAGGGACGGTGATTTCGCCTCCGAAGCGAACGACCTCGTTGTTTTGCATGGCAACAGCAGGGAGTGCGCCGAGGCAAAGAATCAGCCAGAAAGACAGGACCGGATAGCGGATCGTGTTCATCTCTTCTCTCCCGGTAAGGGATGTTCTTGCTTGGTCGCTACGCTAGTCTTCGGGCCGGGCAAAGTCAAACTTCTTCCGTGCGCGCCCGGCCACCCGTATAATGGCGCGCTTCGCTGCACGGCCGCCGGAGGCAGAAACTGCTGCGCCGACCGGGCTGCCGGGCCGAACAGGGGGACAGCCAATGAAGAAACACAGGGCTTCGCTCGGAATGCAAGTGTTGGTGCTGGGACTGCTGCCTGGATTGCTTCTGCCCGCGGCAGCCTTCCCGCCGGCAACGACGCTGCAGCCAGCTCAGCAGCCGGGAGAGAAAAGGGACGAACCCAGCAAGCCGTTGCCGCTCGAACCTGAGCGAACCGTGGAGTTCACGACCGACGAAGGCACGTGGATTTCTCTCGATGTGTCTCCTGACGGCCAGACGATTGTCTTCGAATTGCTCGGCGACCTCTACACCGTGCCCATCTCCGGCGGCGAAGCGCGACGGCTCCCCCTGAGCGATTCGGCCCACCAAGAGGGCAACACGATGGCTTTCGACAGCCAGCCGCGTTTCTCCCCGGATGGGAAATGGATCGCCTTTCTCAGCGACCGGGACGGCGCTGAAAACCTCTGGGTGGCTCGTGCCGACGGCACCGCGCCGAAGAAGCTCTCGAAAGAGACGAAGGCTGAATTCGCCTCGCCGGCCTGGACGCCAGATTCGCAGTATGTGATTGTCTCGCGCACGACTTGGGGGCTGCGCACCTTCGAGCTCTGGATGTATCACCTGGAGGGCGGCAGCGGTGTGCAGGTCACCAACGCCAAGCCACAGCCCAACACACCCAATGACCAGCGTCACAACGCCATCGGTGTGGTGGCCTCCCCAGACGGCCGCTACTTCTACTACGCCCGCAAGCGCGGCGGCTTCCAGTACAACATGGAAAATTTCCCCTGGCAGATTGCTCGCCGCGACCGCGTCACCGGAGACGAGGACACCGTCATCACCGCTCCCGGTGGAGCATTTCGTCCGGTGCTCTCTCCCGACGGCAAACTGCTCGTCTACGGCACCCGACACGAAACCCAGACCGCACTGCGCCTGCGTAACTTGGAGACCGGGGAAGATCGTTGGCTCCACTACCCGGTCCAGCGCGATGACCAGGAATCCCGCTTCACCCGCGACCTGCTTCCCGGCTATGCCTTCACTCCCGATGGTCGTGCTCTGATTCTTTCGTTCAACGGAAAGATACAGCGGCTCGAGCTGGCCAGCGGCCGGGCCAGCGTGATTCCGTTCACCGCCCGTGTCCAGCAAAAGATCGGTCCGCGGCTCTATTTCCCGCAACGCGTCGAGGAAGGTCCGGTGCAGGCGCGTATCATTCAGTCGCCGGTGCAGTCCCCGGACGGCCGCCGACTGGCCTTTTCGGCCCTGACCCATCTCTACGTGATGGATCTGCCCGGTGGCACGCCACGGCGAGTCACCGCCAGCGATGCCCGTGAATTCCAACCCGCCTGGTCGCCCGACGGTCAGTGGCTCGCCTATGTCACCTGGACCGTCGAAGGAGGCCACATCTGGAAAGTGCGCGCGGATGGTTCGGCACCACCGGTGCAACTGACGCGCACGGCAGCGTTCTACAGCGATCCGGCCTGGTCCCCGGACGGCCGCCGGATCGTTGCCCTGCGTGCTTCGCGCTATGCGCGAGTCGTCGCGCCGGTAGATTTCGGCAGCGTACCCGGCGACGACCTCGTCTGGATTCCCGCCGAAGGCGGCGAAGCGCGCCTGATTGCGCCGGCGCGCGGCCGCGGTACACCGCATTTCCGGCCGGACGAGCCGGATCGAATCTACGTCTACTCCGGTGGGGAAGGCTTGGTTTCGCTGCGCTACGACGGCACCGACCGCCGCACGCACATCCGGGTCGTAGGCCCGGGCAACTACGCTGCCGAAGAACCTGTCCCGGCTAGCGACATCCGCATCAGTCCGGACGGCAAGTGGGTGCTGGCGCACGCCTCCAATCAGCTCTATCTGATTGCGCTGCCACAGGTGGGCGAAGCCCCCCGCGTGAACATCAAATCCCCCTCGTTGCCGCTGAAACAGATCACCGACGTCGGCGCGGACTACTTCGCTTGGGCAGAAGGTGGCCCAACGATCACCTGGGCTGTTGGTCCGGCCTTCTTCCGCAGAAAACTCGAAACGATATCGTTCGAACCGGAAAAGAAAAACGAGTCAGAAAAGCGAAACACAGCAGAAACGTCTCCCGCCGCGAGCGGCGCAACAGCGCGGCAGACTGAGGCAAAACTGCCCTGGCAACCGAAGCGCGATCCCGCAGTGGAAGAGTTTGCCATTGTCGTCGAGCGACCACGGCACACGCCGCGTGGCGCAATTGTACTGCGCGGCGCACGCGTCATCACCATGCGCGGCGACGAAGTCCTGGAAAACGCCGATGTCGTCGTGGTGGACAACCGCATCGCCGGCGTCGGTCGCCGCGGACAGGTGCCGATTCCTGCCGGAGCGCGCATTTTCGACGTGCGCGGGAAAACGATCGTTCCTGGCTTCATTGACACCCACGCGCATTGGTTCGAGATTCGCCGCGGCATCCTCGACCTGCAGAACTGGGCCTTCCTGGCCAATCTGGCCTACGGCGTCACTGCCGGGCTCGACGTGCAGACGGCCACGAACGACATGTTTGCCTATCAGGACCTGGTGGACATCGGGGAAATTCTGGGTCCGCGCGCCTACTCGACCGGTCCCGGAATTTTCTCGAACAACGAGTTCGGCTCGCTCGAGGAAACCAAAAACGTCGTCGCCAAATACAAGCAGTACTACCGAACCCGCCACCTGAAGTCCTATCTGGTGGGCAACCGCAAACAGCGACAGTGGATGGTTCAGGCCGCGAAAGAGCTGGAAATGATGCCCACGACGGAGGGCGCGCTCGATCTCAAGCTCGACCTGACCCACGCTATCGATGGTTTCAAGGGCAACGAGCACAATTTCCCGATTGTGCCGCTCTACCGAGATGTAGTCGAGCTGGTCGCCCGCGTCGGCATGTTCTACACGCCCACGCTGCTGGTGACCTATGGCGGACCGTGGGCAGAAAACTACTTCTACACGACCACCGATCCGCTCAGCGACCCGAAGATGAACCGCTTCATGCCTCAGCACGTTCTGGCGGGCAAGTCCCGGCGGCGCGACTGGTTCCGCTACGATGAATATGCCTTCCCGAAGATTGCCGCGGCCGCAGCCGCCATCGTGCGCGCCGGAGGCCGCGTGGGCGTGGGCGCGCACGGGCAGATTCAAGGGTTGGGCTACCACTGGGAGCTGTGGGCACTGGCCGCCGGCGGCATGACACCCATGGAAGTGCTGCGGGCTGCGACTCTGCACGGTGCCGAGGCGTTAGCCCTGGCCGAAGATCTGGGCTCGATCGAGCCGGGCAAGCTCGCCGACCTGGTGATTCTGGACGCCAATCCGCTCGACGATATCCGCAATACGAACACGATCCGCTGGGTGATGAAAAACGGCGAGCTGTTCGAAGGCGACACGCTGAATCAAGTCTGGCCACAGCAGAAGCCGCTCGCCCCACTGTGGTGGTGGAACGATCAGCCGTAGTGTCGCGAACGCGCAGCTATTTTTCGTGCTCTCGCTCGCCGCGAAGCTGCCCTCGGGCGGACTGGCTCCAGCTACACAGGGCCTGCACGTCAGCGGAACTGAGCCGTGCTTCCGGGTGCATCAGCAGATAGCTGCGCAGCGGCATCTCTCCTTTTTCGGCGACCTCGCAGATTTCCTCCAGCAAATCCTCAGCGTCGTCTGGCTGCAGGCGTCCCCATTCGGAGAAGTTCAGGTGGCTGCGCCCGTGATTGACGTCATGAATCACCAGCCAGGAGAACGGCGCCATGTAACTGTACCACGGCCAGCGCGTTTCGTTCGTGTGGCAGTCGCGGCAGGAGCGGCTCACGATTTCTTGCACTGCCGTCGGCACCTCCATCTGAGCCTGGAAGGCCAGACGGGGATCGGATACCGGATTGGTGCGCTCCGGACCGAAAAACTGGGCAACGACCAAGACTCCTGCAACCGTCCACAGCGCGTAGCGCAAGGGTTTCTTCATGGGCAGCTCCTGTATCGCCTCAGCTCCTTACGGGTTTAACCTTGCTTCGCGCCGAGATTCTACTGACAAATCTGGTGGCGGACAACGCGAGAACCTTTTCTCCAGTACTTTTGTACTGGCCAAAATGAAACTGCCGCACCATGGTCAGTTTCCCTCGGCCGCGGCAGGATAGCACCCGTGTTCGGGGCTCAGTGCTACCGAGCGCGTTGCGTCCTGCGCCCGCAGGGCACAACTGAATCTGCACCTCCATCACCCCATGCCCAAGGCGGCCGGCGCCCCCACCGGCCGCTTCTTTTTGTCTCGTTGCTGTCCGGTGGAATCCTGTGCTGGAATGTCCATTTGCACCGAACAGGGCAGAAAATTTCCTTGACAGTACGGGAGTTAGAGCGATAAGAAAACAGCATCTTTATTGAAAAATTGAGACGGAAGCGCTGGGTGGAGAAAAACGAGCAATCCCGCCGGGCGCAACCAAACGGGGTGCGGGCGATTCATCGGTATTTCCAAAGCATTGTTTATGCAGAGCCGGCATTCGTACGCACATGCTGTTTCCGATTACTCTCATCAGGAGGACAGGCATGAGATCTTGGATCAGGAACCTTGGGCTCTTGGCGCTGCTCGTGGTTTTCTGTGCTCCTGCCTGGGCGCAGGAAACCTCGCTGTCCGGGACAGTCACTGACCCGGATGGCGCCGCGGTGCCGGGAGCGACCGTAACGATCCGAAACAAAGCCACCGGCGCCACGCGCACAGCCACTACGGGAGACGACGGCACCTACGTCTTCCCGCAGCTCCCTCCGGGAACCTACCGGATCGAGGTGCGCAAAGAGCAATTCAAAACCGCTGTCCATGACAATGTGGTGGTGCCGGTCGGTTTGCCCACAACCTTCAACATCCGCCTGGAAATCGGTGCCATCGCGGAAACGGTCGTTGTGCAGGCAGAGACCGCACGCGTGAATACCACCGACGCTTCCATTGGCAACCCCTTTTCCGGCGATCAGGTGATGCAGTTGCCTTCTCTGAACCTGGACCCCAGCGGATTGCTCAGCCTGCAGGCTGGCGTGACATTTGTGCCCGGTTCGGATACGGAACCTGGAGGCTACTCGGGCATCTCGGACTTTGACGGTCGGGGCGGCAGCGTCAACGGCAGCC
The DNA here is from genome assembly GCA_037442425.1 of Acidobacteriota bacterium. Lineage (GTDB taxonomy): Bacteria > Acidobacteriota > Terriglobia > Acidiferrales > UBA7541 > DSGC01. Next base: position 20,929 of record JBBIQG010000008.1, read on the forward strand.
GCAGCGACCAAACCAACATCACCCTGGACGGTGTGGACGTAAACGACCCGGTGAACGGCTTTGCCTTCAACAGCGTGCTCCGCGTGCCCCAAGCCTCCCTGGCCGAATTCCGCGTCGTCACCCAGAACTACAATGCCGACCAGGGCCGCAGTTCCGCTGCCCAGGTGCAACTGGTGACCCGGAGCGGTTCGAATGAAATCCACGGGCAGGCCTATTACACCCACCGCAATGAAATTTTCAACGCGAATGATTTCTTTCTGAACCGCGACGGGATTGATCGGCCGAAGTTCCGCCGTCACATCTACGGTGCGGCCGCCGGCGGTCCCATCTGGCCTGACCGGCTCTTCGTCTGGGGGAACTTCGAACGGCTCGAAGAAGCTCTGACGGAGCCGATCGTACGGAGTGTCCCGTCGAATTCCTTCCGGGACGGTGTGCTGATCTATCAGTGTGCAGGCGGCGTAGCGGCCTGCCCGGGTGGTACGGTCAGCGGACTTACCGGCACGCACACGGTGCCGCCGGGCTTCTACGGGTTGACCCCTTCTGAACTGGCGGCGATCGACCCGCTGGGCATCGGGCCGAATGCTGCGGCGATTACCCACTTCCGCCAGTATCCGGTGCCGAACACCGAAGGTTCATTCGACCGACTGAATATCGTCGGCTTCAACTTCGCCTCTCCGATCAACAATGACATCAAAACCTACTTGTTGCGCTTAGACTACAACTTGGACCGCGCGGGCAACCATGTCGTCTGGAGCCGCGGCATCCTCCAGGACGACAACATCACTCTTGCTGGCCCGCAGTTTCCCGGCCTGGTCCCGAATCAGCTCCGCATCAGCAACAATCGCGGCGTCATGGTTGGCTATCGGTCGAACTGGGGCGCGAATCTGGTCAATACATTCCGTTACGGGTTGACCCGGATCGGCGAGCAAACCGAGGGCAATCAGGAACGCGAGTTCGTCACCTTCCGGTTCATCAGCAACCTGGAAGACTACGGCAGCGATACGTTCGGCCGGATCGTCCCGAATCATCAGTTCCGCGACGATGCCACCTACATCTGGGGCAACCACACGATTACCTTCGGTGGCGACGTCCGACTCCTGCGCAACAAGAGATTCACGAACGCCAACTCCTTCCACGATTTCATCCTCAACCCTTCGTGGCTGCCCAACGTCGGTCGCAATGTGACCCCGGGAGCCGCCGAATGCACGCAGCCCGGTTGCAGTGCGGTGCCGGCCGTGGCGGGAGCGTTCCGTTCTGCCTATCGCGACTCGGTGATCAACCTGCTGGGCATCATTACCCAGGTCAACGGCAACTACAACTTCGACCGCACTGGTGCCATCCTCGCCGATGGCGAACCTGTGCGCCGGCGCTTCGCAGTGAACGAGTACGAGCTCTACGTTCAGGATCAGTGGCGCATGTCCCAGACGCTGACCCTGACCTATGGCTTGCGTTATGTGCTTGCCTCTCCGCCGTGGGAGACCAACGGCAATCAGGTGATTCCCACGCCGAACCTGAGCACCTGGTTTGAGACTCGTCGGCAGTTGATGCTGGCCGGTTTGCCGACCAATCAGGCGCCGCAGATTCAGTTTGCGCTTGGTGGGCCGGCCAACAATGGTCCCAACTACTACGAGTGGGACACCAACAACTGGTCTCCGCGCGTCGCGGTCGCCTGGAACCCGCGTTTCCGGGAAGGGCTGCTGAACACTCTGTTTGGCGATGGCAAGACGGTGTTCCGCGCAGGCTACGCGCTCGTCTATGACCGCATCGGGCCGGCGTTGGCTTCCTCGTTCGATGAAGGAGGCTCGTTTGGCATGTCCACCACGTTGACCAGTCTCTTCGGTGGGTGTGACGAAGGTGCGGGAACTGCGCCCCTCGGCGTCTGCCCGCGCTTTGCCGGTGTGTTCAACACCGCTGCCGCGCGAGCCACTCTGCTGCCGCCACCTCCTCCGGGTGGCTTCCCGGCCACACCTCCGGGAGCCGATGCTTTTGGCGTTCTCGAGGAAGGCGCCTTCGCCATTACCTCGGCTCTTGATAGCGGCATCGTGACTCCCTATGCACACTCCTACAACGTCTCGATCGGGCGCGAGCTGCCGGGCAACCTGAGCCTGGAATTCGCCTACGTGGGACGTTCGGGACGCAACCTGCTCATGATCCGCGACCTGGCCATGCCGGCCGATGTCTGCGATCCAGCTTCCGGCACATGCTACTTCGAAGCGGCCAGCGAACTGATCCGCCTGATGGAGCAGGGGCAGGATATCCTGACGCTCGGCCCGATTCCCTTCTGGGAGAACCTCTTCCCCAGCTTCGGTCCGAGCGGGATCAACGCCGGCTTCCTGGCCTGCGATATCTTTGGCGTAGATCCGGGCTTCAATGGCGGGTTCAGCGCCACCCAGGTGGCCTACGACTTGATCAACTGCGTCCACCCCGATACCACTGTATTCCCGTGGCTCGTGGATGGCATCGCCTTGGGCTTCGGCTTCCCGGGCTACATGCGGGGTCCGGCGGGTGCGCCAGACCTGGATGGTGACGGTCTGCCCGACGCCCCGTTTGCCTTCTTTGACGACCAGTTCGCCACCCTGACAGCGTGGAGTTCGATTGCGCGTTCCGAATACCACGCCTTCCAGGTGATGCTGCGCAAGCGCTTGAGCCACGGCATCCAGTTCGACTTCAACTACACGCTGTCGAAGTCACTCGACCACGCCTCCACGCCGGAGCGCGCCCCGATCGCCTTCGGGTTCTTCACCGGCGGCTACACCGGCTCGACCATCAATGCCTGGCGGCCGGACCTGGAGTACTCGTTCAGCGACTTCGATATGCGCCACCAGATCAACGCCAACTTCATCGTGGAGCTGCCCTTCGGCCGCGGTCGCTGGCTCGGAGCCGAAGTTCCCTCCTGGCTCAATCACATCATCGGCGGCTGGTCCCTGTCGGGCATCGTCCGCATCAACAGTGGCCTGCCGGCCAACGTGATCAACGACCGCGTCTGGCCAACAAACTGGAACCTGCAGGGGAACGCCACCTGCAAGCCGGCTTCCGGCAGCGACGTTGGCGCGCTGCGCGGACCCTGCCCGGGTACCCAGAACGTGAAGAATGCGGTTCACTCGGTGTTCGGCGGGCGGCCGACGCCGAATCTGTTCCGCGACCCGGACCAGGCCGCTTCCTTCTTCCGCTTCACCCTGCCGGGTCAGCGCGGCGAACGGAACATTCTGCGTGGCGACCACTACTTCAACCTCGATCTCGGCCTGGGGAAGTCCTTCCAGATGCCCTATAAGGAAGGACACAGCTTCACCCTGCGCTGGGAAGTGTTCAACGTCACCAACTCGGTCTACTTCGACACCGTGGCTCTGTCGGCAGATGTCGGCCGGCTGAGCACGTTTGGCGATTACTCGGCCGTGCTCGGTGGCCCGCGCAGAATGCAGATCACTGCGCGGTATATCTTCTAGTCCTGCAGCTCGATTCCGCCCGTGGCCGTTACGGGCGTGGCAGAGGCCCCCGGTTCCGGGGGCCTCTGCTTTTCTGCACGCAGGACCTGTGCTGTGATTTTTCAACAGGAATGCGAAAAGCAGCCCGGCTTCGCTCTTGACACTCCGAGCCACGGGTCGGCACAATCCGCCCGACTGCGATTCGTTCTGAGAGGGGCCGGGATCGCTGTGCAGTATCTGCCAGGCTGGACAGTTCAGTGCGTCAATCCGGATTGTGCCGCCCGCGGCCACTGGCTGCGGGCCGATGAAGCTTTCCCGGAGTTCTGTTCCAACTGCGGCGCGCCCCTGCGCAATGTGCCTCCGCCGCTCGCACCGCGTCTGCGGCTGCGTCCACGTCCGTTGGTCGGCTATCGGCCCCCGGGCCGTCCCCGCCGCTGATCTTTCCGGACATTCGCATTCCGCCGGTCGTGGCTGAGTGGCACAAGGGCTGCGGTGGTTCGCTGGATCGCGGAGGCGTTCTGTTCGGTGCCGGAGGGATCAGCGGATCCAGGCAGGAGGAACACCGGCGCGGCGAGCTTCTTCTTCGATCTCCGCGATTTGTTGACGAAGCTGGTTGCGCCGCTGTTCGAGGTCGGTCAGCAGTTGTGCCGTCATGCTGCCGCCGGCGCCGGGACCGATGAGTTCGAATCCGCGTGCAGCCGCTTCTTCCCGCAGCCGACGAAGTTCTGACTCCACGCGTGCCAACTCCGCTCGCAGCGGCTCCAGCCGCTTCCTCCAGGCTTCGCGCTGCTGTTCAGGGGTCGTCGGTGGCGGCGTTTTCGGGCCCAGCTCAGCTTCGAGCGCCCGCCGACGCTCGTCCAGCTCCGCAATGCGCTGTTCGAGTGCGGCCACGACCGCAGCTTGCTCCCGTTCTTGCGCTTCGAGCTGCTGCAAGCGAGCGCGGCCGGCGTCATCGGTCTGATACTGCGGGTTGCTGAAGAATTGCTGCCGCTGCAATTGCAGCTCGCGCCGGGTCAGGTCCAACCGGCGCTGCGCCTGAGCCAGCTCGGCTTTTGCGGATTCCAGCTCCGCTTCGACCTGTGTGCGTTCCGCTTCGCGCGCCGTGGAGGCTTCGGCAGGCGGCTGGCCCGTGCTCGCCCCGGCCGGTGCTGCGCCCGGCTCGACGGCGCGCGGTGGTCCCACGACGTTCACCGCCGCCTGGGGAGCACTGGGCAGGTTGTCGTTCGTCCAGATGACCCGGGCCCGCGGTGCGTCTTTTTTCTGCTCGCGTGCCCGCCGGGCCGCCTCCGCTACGGAAGGCTTCTGTTCCGTGGGCGGCTGTTGCCACGCAAACGCGGTCGTCGGCGCGGCGGCCAGCAAGGCCATACCCAGCGCGAGCCCGCCGCACATCTTTGAAAACTGTGCTCTGCTGAAGTTCATCGTCGCGTGCCCGCATTCGACTCGGCGCATCACTGCGCCCGGGGCCGAACTCCTCTTCCTTTCCATGGTAGGCGCCTTCACGGCACGGTGCAACCTCTCCGCCACTCCGCTTGCCCATCCGACAACGCCTCTGCCCGGGCAGACGGAAGTCTGCGCCATGCGATTGCAGGGCACTGTTCGGCGGAATGAGCGCTGGAACTTGCCGCGTTGCGCTGAATCTCGTCTGACCGGTGCTGCATCCATTGACGTGACGCGCTCAGAACCCGTCTGCAGGTGATTGCGGTGCAGACTGCGTCCGCACAAATTTTCCTCCCGAGAGCGCTTGCGACGGGAACGAAACGACAAGGAGGAGTCCAATGCCTCGGATTCAACCGGTAGAGCCATCGAAAGCAACGGGTAAAGCCAAAGAACTGCTGGACGCCGTGCAACAGAAATTCGGCCGGGTGGCCAACGTGGTGGCCGGTCTGGCCAATTCACCAGCGGCGCTCGAAGCATACCTGAAGGCACAAGAAGCGTTGGGGAACGGCTCGCTGGGTGCCAAGCTGCGCGAACAGATTGCTCTGGTCGTGGCGCAGACGAACGGCTGCGAGTACTGCGTTTCGGCGCACACTGCCATCGGCAAAATGGTCGGGCTCGACGACCGGCAAGCGCTCGGCGCGCGCCAGGCCGCCACCGGCGACGCGAAAACGGACGCCGCCCTGCGCTTTGCCCGTACGCTGGTCGAACGCCGTGGCTGGGTGACCGACGAAGACCTAGCCGCCGTGCGCGCCGCCGGCTGGTCCGATGGTGAGATTACCGAAATCATCGCCAACGTCGTGGCTAACTTCTTCACCAACTATTTCAACCACGTGGCCGGTACCGAAGTGGACTTCCCGAAGGTCGATCTAAAGCTCGCACAGTCGGCCTGAGCTGCCGGTCAATTGCGCTGCTGGCGTAGAATGGGAAGGCGTCTGCCCTGAACGTTCGGGGGCTGGGCGTGTGGTGTGTTCCCGATGGAGATTCCACGCCCACGACGGCTGGCCCGCTGCGCAGCAGCAGCTCTGCTCGGCGGCGTCCTGGTGTCGGCTCAGGAAATACCCTTGCCGTCGGCGGGCTCCGCGCCGCTCGAGCAGTGGCTCGCCGCAGGAGAGGTGCAGCAGATCCCCTGGCAGGTTCAGGTGGGCCCGGCTACGCTCTCTCTGCGCCAGTGGTTGATGGTGCGGGTGGAAGTGCGCGTGCCGGGTCGGTATTTGCGCACCAACGAAGGCCAGCACGAGTTCACCCTGGTGGCCCGCGTGGCCGACATGGACGGCCAGTGGCTCACCCCGCCCCAGGTGGAGACGCACCGCTTCGAAGGACACGTTGAGCGGACCAGGCATCTGCAATTCCAGCTGCCGCTGCAGGTGCAGCCCGGCCACTATCAGTTGCTTCTGTTCTTGCAGGATCACCAGACCGGACGGAAAAGCTTACGGCGCGAGTGGCTGCGCATCTCCGCACTGCGTCGGGACCCGTTCCCCGACGCCTTCCGCAATCTACCGCGCGTCAGTTTCCTGCGCTTTTCTCCCGTGGAAGGCGCCGGTGCCGAGCTCGCCGAGCCGGCTCGTCTCTGGCTGCCGGTGCCCACGGAACGGCCGCAGCGCATCGAATTGTTGGTCAATTTTTCTCCCTCGGAACAATTCTATCGCTCCGTTTCTTTATACCGGCAGAACCGCAGCACCATGCTTGCCGCTCTCGACGTGCTTTCTCAGTTGCATGTGCCCAACGGCTCGCTTCATCTGACCGCATTCGATCTGACGCATCGTCGCATCCTGTTCGAACAGCAGATTCAGGACGGCGTGGACTGGAAGGAACTGTACGCGGCTCTGGATGAAGTCCATCCGTTGCGGATCAGCCGCGAAGCGCTCGAGCACCGCCAGCAGCTCGCCGCGTTCTTCCGCGAGCTCGTGCGTGAACGGATCCGCCGCGCCCGCGACTCCAGTGCATCCGCCGAGGAAACCACGGCAGGCGCCGCCGTCGCCGAGCCCCCACAAACAGTGTTCATCCTGGTCAGCAGCGGCATTCTCTTTCCGGGCGGCAACAATCTCGATCCGCTCCCGCTGCGCGAAGCTGCCGACTGTGCCTGCCGCGTCTTCTATTTTCAATTCCGCATCCACCGGGACAACCTCTGGGACCACCTGGCTCGCCTGCTCAAGCCATTTCGCCCGCAGCGCTACTTTCTGCAGAGTTCGAATGATTTCCGCCGCGCGCTCGCCCGGATGCTCAGCGAGTTGCGAACACATCCTTCGTCGCCGCGGAGATAGTTTTCCTTTTTGCTCCGCGCACGCGTACACTGTCCGGCTGCGATGGCTGCGTTGCAGTTTGTGACCGAAATCGCCGCTCCCGCTGACCGCGTGTGGGCCTTTTTCCTGCCGCAGCGGATGCCGTTGTGGTACGGCCCCGAGATGGATATGCACTTGGAAGTCAGCGGCGGCGCCAGCGAGTTCGCCGTAGGCCAGAAAGTGCGCATCTCAGGCCGATTGGGCCGGCGCGAGGTGTCGCTGACGGCGGTTGTCACCGGTTATGAACGGCTGCGTCGGCTCGAGTGGCGATTCCGCGACCGCTACGGCGTGCGGGGACGGCAACAGTGGAGGTTGGAACCGGTCACCGCAAAAACGACCCGTCTGCACATGGAAGACGGGTACACGCTGCCCGGCAGGCTCGGCTGGCTGCTCGATCTTTTCCTGGTGCGGTGGAGCGTTCGCAGCCGCGACCGCCGCTGGCTCGGCAATCTGCGCCGCCTGGCCGAACGCGTGTCCTCTGGGAACGCCGCTGGCTGAGCCGGGCGCGCGCTGCACTCAGCCCGTCACCCGCACCAGGCGGAACTCCTTCTGCCCGCGGCGCAGCACCAGAAATTGCCCGTGCAACGCCTCGTTCCGGGACACGGTGTGGTTGGCGGAGCCGATCCGGCGATTGTTCAGGTAGATGCCGCCGCCTTCGATCAGCCGACGCGCTTCTGCCTTGGACGGAGCCAGGCCGGTCAGCACGACCAGCTCCACGATGCTCATCCCGTTGCCGGCGAGCTGGAATGCCTCCACGCGCGTCGAGGGCACTTCCTGAAACACATCGAGCAATTCTTCCGGAGACAACGCGCTGACCTCTTCGCCGAACAGGGCCCGCGAAGCGCGCTCGGCGCGTGCCAGGGCGTCCGGGCCGTGCACCAGGCGGGTCACCTCGCGCGCCAGCCGGAGCTGCGCCTCCCGTTGCTCGGGCGCGGTACGCAGCGCGAGCTCCAGCTCCTCGATTTCATCTCGTTCGAGCCAGGTGAAAAATTTCAGATAGGCAATGACGTCGCGGTCATCGGTGTTCAGCCAGAACTGATAGAAGCGGTACGGCGAAGTGAGCTTTGCGTCGAGCCAGACGGTGCCGGCTTCGGTCTTGCCGAACTTTCGCCCGGCAGCGGTGGTCACCAGCGGGAACACCAGTCCGTGCGCCTGCACCCGCCGCAGCCGTTCGATCAAATCCATGCCGGCGGTGATATTGCCCCACTGATCGCTCCCGCCCATCTGCAGCCGGCAGCCGTAGCGGTCGAACAGCACCAGATAGTCGTAGGCTTGCAGCAGCATGTAGCTGAATTCGGTGAAGGAAATTCCCTCGGCCGATTCCAGCCGCCGACGGACCGACTCTTTGTTCAGCATGTAGTTCACGGTAAAAAATTTCCCGATTTCGCGCAGAAACTCCATGACGGAAAGCGGCTCGAGCCACTCCGCGTTGTTCAGCAGCAGGGCCGCATTGTCGCGCGCGGAAAAATCCAGAAACGGTTCCAGTTGGCGGCGCAATCCGGCCAGGTTCGCTTCCAGTTGTTCACGGCTGAGTAGTGGCCGCTCTTCGGATTTACCGCTTGGGTCGCCAATCAGGCCGGTCCCGCCGCCGACGATGGCGATGGGTCGGTGGCCATGCCGTTGGAATCGCGCCAGAGCCATCAGCGGCAGCAGCGAGCCCACGTGCAGGCTGGGTGCGGAAGGGTCGAAGCCGATGTAGCCGGTCACGTGTTCACGCTCGAGCAGGGTTTCGAGCCCTTCGCTTGCCTGATAGACCATCCCGCGCCAGTGAAATTCTTCCAGAAGCTTCATGTTCGCTCGGTTGCTCGGTTTCGCATTTTTTCAGCACCTGCGGCGCCTTGGCGGACGCCGTGGGCTTTTCGAAATTCGTTCGTCATCGAAGTTGTGGGCGGCAGAAGTGCGCCCCGGCGCCGGCCCGTGCGGAGCACAGGGCGGGGGATTGGCGCCTCACTCCTCACGGGTTACGAAAACGCGGCGGCCTTCGATGCGGTAGCGTCCCTCCAGCACGATGCGCACCGCTTCGGCATAGATGCGGTGCTCTTCGCGCAGGATGCGCGCGGCCAGGGTTTCGGGCGTGTCGTCGTCGTGCACTTCGACCACGGCCTGGCAGATGATCGGTCCCGCATCGAGTTGTTCGTCCACGAAGTGAACGGTGCAGCCGGAATACTTCACCCCATACTCCAGAGCCTGCCGCTGAGCTTCCAGTCCCGGAAACGCTGGCAGCAGCGAAGGATGAATGTTCAGAATCCGGTTCCGGTATTCGTGGACGAAATACGGCGAGAGCAGGCGCATGAAGCCTGCCAGACAAACCAGCTCCACACCCCGCTCGCGAAGCGCAGCCACCACCTCGCGGTCGTACGCTTCGCGCTCTTTGCCCTTCGACGGGAGGACCAGCGCTTCGATACCGCGCGCCCGCGCTTTTTCAATGCCGGGTGCCCCTTCGCGGTTGCTGATCACCACTGCGATTTCCGCGTTGGGAATGCGGCCGCTCGCCACCGCATCCGCCAGGGCCTCGAAATTCGATCCCCGCCCGCTCAGCAGAATTCCGATGCGCTTCGCCATGAGGCGAGCAACTTAGCACATCGCTGCCCGTCGGTGTAGTCTCTCGCAGCGGCAGGGGCCTTTCCAGCGCGCTCGCCGGATTTCTTCATCAGGGCGCGCCGGAAACTCTCCAGGATGTGCGTCAGGTATTCGCGTGCCGCACTTTTCACCAGCGGAGCAACGAACCAGCGCACCACCAGCGGAATCTGCCGGCTCAGCGCAATCGCTTCCAGTTGTACGTAAGTGCCGCCGTCTTTTTCCTCGTAACGCCAGTAGGTGTTCATGCGCCAGAGGAATCCCCGGTCGTTGCCCACCGGTCTTTCTTTCTCTTCGGAAGTGTCCGGGTTTTCGACTTCGGCAATGCGCAGTGACTCGCCCCGGCTACTCGCTCGCACCGGGTTGATGCGGCGGAAAACGGCTTCCTGGGTTGTGTGGACCACCACGGTGACGATTTTCTTCCGCCGCAACCGCATCCAGACGCGGAAACGATCGCCTTCGCGCGCCAGCAGCTTCGATTCCTGTACGTCCGGGCCGAAGTATTGCTCGGCGTGCTCGAAATCCTGCGCCAGAGCCAGTGCTTGCTCCAGCCGCACGCCGGGCAGGAACACCACGCCCAGCCAGTGGTGCACCATCCCGTCCGGGATTTCGATTTCGTGGCCGCGGGCATCGTGCGTTTTTCGCTCTTCGATGAGCACCTGGCCGGCGCGAAGCGCTTCGTAGGCTTGGCGGCGCTGCTCGTCGGGCAGAGTATCCGGCCAGAGGAAAATCTTTGCATCCGCCAGCTCGCGTTCGTTCCGGGCCTCCGTGAGCCGCACGTACGTGTTATACGCCAGTACGGTTTCCCGCTTCAGCTCGACTGGCACGCCGGCATTGGCCAGCGGTTCAGCGAGCACCAGTGTGACGGCCACGAGGGCGCGGATGTTGCCTAAACTTTCCCGTACGCCCATTCCTGTGCACCGGGCAGGTTCTTATTCCCCCCTGCCAATCTACTTTCAGCGCTCATTGTACATGCCGTCGACGCCGAGTACAGCCGTCTAGGAAACGGGCGCAGGCACCGCCGTGGCCGTTCAGGGTGCGGCGTTGATGCTCCAGTCGTAGTCGAAATCCTCCAGGTCGGCGTCCCGGCCCAGGGTTTCCAGTGCACGGCGGTGTTCTGCGTTTGCGTACTGCCAGATGTAGTCGAGCAGCGGCATGCCGAGCCGGTTCAGGTGGTGCCGCCGGGCATAGCGTTCGAAATCCTCGCGGTAGTGGGTGAGGATCCACGACATCGTCACGCGTTTGCGCTGCAAATCGATGTGCAGGTTGCGCGGTTCATTGATAAAAAACTGTGCCGCTTCCTCCAGCAGGGCCTCGACGTTTTCCGGCGTGGCAGCGCGCGGCGGCAGCCGTGGGCAGCTCTTCGCCGCACAGACGAGCACGAAATGCACTCGCGGCTCGTCGAGCTGGCCACGCAACACGTCGTGCTCGATGTAATTCAGTGTCACCCGGCGCCCGCCCACGGTGAATTTCTTCCACCAGAAGAAACTGTACGGGAGGCCGATTTTCGCGACGCTAGTGACGGGCCAATTCTCCACCACACCGTGGATCACCAGTGCGTTATAAGCATTGATCCAGTAGGCCAACTGGTCCTGTCGCTTGGGAAAATCCTGCGGGTGCGATTCCGGGCTGCGGGCCGCCAGTTGTGCCACGTACGCATTCAGCTCCGCAGGATTCAGCCGCAACGCCGCGTAGCGCACCTGCCGGCCGTCCGGCGTGACAAACCGCTCGAGCACGCGGTCCCAAGCCGAATGGTCGAAGCTGCGCGGCGCCGTAGCCATCGTGCTGGCCAGCACCACCAGAAGGCAGACTACCCGCCCAAGTGCTTTTTTCCGCATGCATGATTTTGGATACGCTGGCGGAGAAAAAGATGCATTTGCCGCGGCGCAGGCAGGGTTTTTGCCGGGATTGTCCCACCAGCAGAAGGGATTGCGCAGCGGGAGCCGGCTGATGGCCTGCACCACAAACCACCGGCTGATTCACGGCAGGGCAGCCGTGACGAACAGGCGCTCGGCCGGTACTATGCGGATTCGGTTGCGCGGAATATCCAGCCAGTAGTGGGCCCAGACCGCGTCGCGTTCAAGCAACGCTCGTTTGGTTTCCGGAACCAGATAGAGTTTCTGGCCGTTTTCCTCGCGAACTTCGATTTGATACTCCGCCGGCTCTTTGCCCCAGGCGGGCTGGTTCGAAGCGATGGCGTCCGCAATGCGGGGGGCCACTTCGTCGTCGGTCACGACGACGTATTTCAGGTTCGCTGCCTGCAGGTGCTTCTTGATGGCCGCATTCACCTGCGCGCAGGTGACACCGTCGATTTTGTCGAGATAACCATCCAGGTAGCCGGGATGCAGGCCGTAGAATTCGTCTTCCATTCGATAGCCGAGCAGTCGTTCGGTGGTTTCAGCCAGCGAAAGGTAGAGCACCCGCGCCTTGTTCTTCGCCATGGCGCACTGCTCTTCCTTGAGGCCGGCACGCACGAAATTTTCTAGCTCCCAGGTGAGCGCCTTCAGCAGGTGCACGGCGTAGTCGTGCTGTACCGGGCGAATCCAGATGCTGAAGTACTGATAGCGGCGCGGGTAGCCCGTGGGCGGGAACAGCGCAAATGGGCGGTTTTCGAAATGCTCGATGTAGGAGTAGTCGCCGTAGTTGTATCCGCGCAGCGCGCGAATCTGGTCGTAGAGGTAGCTGAAGCTGTCCCGATGCGTTCCGAACCAGACGTTGGCGACGTAGAGCGGCCAGTAGTCAGGGTGGCTGCGGGTGATCGAGAGCGGAAACCCGGCGTGCAGTCCGGTCGAGATGGCGTTGGGCAGCGCTACGATGACCACCTCGCGACCCTGCACGGCCGGTGGAGGTTCCACGGGGTGGCGTTCGAGCGGCGGCGCGGCGCTTGTGCCGGCGCCGGCCAGTGCGTCGCGCAGCGAAGCCACGAGGGTTTCTTCACGGGTGCTCACGCCGAGCACCAGATGTTCCGGCCGGTAGTAGGTGGCGTAGAACTGCTCGAGCGCTTCCCGCGAGATCGCTTCCGCGCCTCGCTCGGTGGCCAGTGGGTGCGCGTAGCGGGTGCCCTCGTGGAGGACGTTGTCCAGCGTGACCAGCCCGACCAGCTCGATCTGCTCGAGCCGCAGGTTCGAACGCAGCGTGGTCAGCGTTTCCGCACGCAGCCGGTCCAGCTCGCGGGCATCGAACAGTGGCTGCGTAAACATCGGACGGAAGACCTGCGCGATGTATCGCGGCAGCACCTCGCGCGGCACGGTCATCGAAAATGTGGTCGTTTCTTTCCCCACTTGCACCGTCGGCAACGCGCCCTGGCCCCACGGACGGGTGATTTCCGCCAGGCGCTCCTTGGTGACTGGATTCTTTGGGTCGCCGAAGCTGCCTTCGATAAGCATGCGCGCCGTCAGGTACGCCAGCCCTTCCAGGCCCGCCGGGTCGTGTGCCGAGCCGGCTCGCACCATGACCTTCACCACCACCAGCGGCGCGGGGGAATCGAGCGTTACCACACGCACCGACTGCGCGGGGACCGGTGTGGTGCCGAGGGCGAACGTCGCGCTCAGCGCAAGGAGCCATCGAACGACTGGGAACAGATTGATTTTGCTCATAGGCATCCTCGCTCCGTGTATTGGGCGCGGCTCACGGCCGACCGCCGGCGTCGTGGGCCAGCGTCAGCACGGCGCGGTTCTCTGGCACGAACTGTCGTCGGGCGAACTGGTCAATGTCGCGCGGGGTGAGCCGCTCGACCGAGGCCAGGAGCTTTTCGAACACTTCGGGGTCGCGCTCGAAGCGGTAGTACCAGGCAAACGTCTGCGCGATGTTGGCGGGCGAGGACATCGCCGCCAAAAAGTCGTAGCGGTATTTCGATTTCAGCGTCTCCAGCAGGACGCGCGCATCTTTCCGGCGCGAGAACTGTTTCAGTTCCTCTACGCCGGCGAGGAGATCGGCAATGACCTCGTCGAAGTACGCCGATCCGCGCTCGGCGTATTTCTCCTTGTAGAGTTGCGCGCTCAGAATCAGAACGCGCGGGTCGAAGCTCTCATAGCCCTGTGTGCCCTCCTCGAAGCCCAGCGCGCTAGCGCTCTGCTTTTCGAAACGCAGTTTTCGATACAGTGGTGCCGCCGGCGAGACGAGCAATTCCGGCAACAATTGTCCCACTGCGGTTTCCACGCTGCCGGTTTTATGCGCCGGCATCCGGTAGGCCACCCAGACCAGCGGTGCCACATCGGCATCCCAGTTCACGTGCTCCCGTTGTTCTTGTTTTGGCGGCGCACCAGTGGCGACAATGGGCGGCACCGGCTTCGGCTGCCAGTCGCGGTAGTACGGCTCGATTTTGGCGAACACCTCCTCGGCGCGCACGTCGCCCGCAATCACCAGCACGCAGTTGTTCGGCCGGTAGTAGGTCTCGTAGAAGGCCACTGCCGCCGAGTATTCGTTGGGCATGTCGAGCACGTCCTCGTAGTAGCCGAGCGTGGTATGCCCGTAGGGATGGTGCGGAAAAAGCAGCGCCATCAACCGCTCTTCTAGCTTCAGCGACGGAAACGAGGCATTCCGCCGGTATTCGCCCAGCACCGCACCGGCTTCCGTACGGAAAATTTTCTCGGTGAAATCGAGCCGGCTGAACCGGTCGGCTTCCAGTGCGAGCAGGCCGGGCAGGTCGGCACTGCGGCCTTCTAGATTCGTAGTGAAGGTGAGGGGGTGGTAGAACGTCACATCGAACCAGGTCCAGGCGTTGTTGTGTGCACCCAGCCGCGAAATCGCTTCCTCGTAGCCGTTTTCCTGGCCCTTCCAGCGGTGCCGGAACAGGATGTGTTCGAACAGATGCGCCAGGCCGCTTTTGCCCGGCTCGGTTTCATTCCGCGCGCCGGCCAGCACCAGCGTATTGAAGCTGAGCACATTCTTGAACTCGGGTGTTTCGATGACGATGACATCCAGGCCGTTTGCGAGTGTGCGCTTGTGAATCGGGTACGGAAAGACCTTTTGCGGCGCGGCGCTTTTCGCTTGCGCCAGCAATGCAGGGGTGGCCAGGGCAGCCAGCACTGCGCCCAGCACCAGGGCCACGATCGTCGGTCGGGCATTTCCCCGGCTCGGCGGTTCGGACTTCTTACGTGGCCGGTGTGGGCCTCTGCCGACCGCCGGGGCCTTCTTGGTATATTTCCATCCGCGAATTCGCGCAACGGGTTGGCGCGGTGCCTTCATGCCGATTTCCCTCCCAGCGAGTCGGTGGGCTGCGGAGACACTGTAGATTCTCAGCATAACACTCGAGACGATGCCAAGCCAGCCCTGGATGAGCTCTTCGACGGAGAATGTCCAGGCAAGCAGGTCTCATCCGAGGGGGAACTTTGCCGCGCAGTTTTCGCCTGGTGAAACGGGTGATTCGGATAGGCTGGCTGGGAGATGCCTGGTGCGGGTGGGGAACCCGCTGACTCCGTTCTACGGAGTCGTCCCCGCAGCAAAGTCCCCTACCCGCAGGCCGCAGGCTACCGGTTCGCCTGGACACCGGCAATGGGACGCCAGCACGCTTTTTTCGGTACCCGGGTTTTAGTACGCGATGAAGAGCCGAGTCCGCTACTCGATCACGGCGACCTTGTTCGCGCCCGAAAGCGCCATCCAGATTCGTCCGGAGGCGTCGCGCACCATGTGCCGCACCTCTGACTTCGGGGATGGCAGCGCGAAGCGGGTGAACTGTTCCGTCTCCGGGTCGAAGCGGACGAGCTGGTTCGAGTTGAACTCGGTGTACCACAGCACGCCCTCGGCATCGGCGGCGATGGCGTAGGGTTGCGCGCTGCGTCCGGATGGACTCGGCCATTCCCGAAAGTTGAACTTGACCAGATCGAGCTGGCCAATGCTGCCACGCGCAAAGTCGGTGTAATAGATGGCTGCGCCCCGTGCCACCAGACGGCGCGGCCGCGCGCCTTCGAAGGGGATCCGGTACTCGGTGAAATGGCCGGTGGCCGGATCCAGCCGTCCCAGTTTGCCGGTGCCGAATTCGCAGAACCACAGCGCTTGATCCGGCCCGAGCACGATCCCGTAAGGACGTGCGCCGGGTGTAGGCACCGGGTAGGCGCGCACGTCTCCGCTGCTGGGGTCCAGTCGTAGAATCTGGTTCGCCCGCTGCACCGTGAACCAGAGCGCGCCATCGGGACCGAACACCGGCGTGTGGGGGTCGCCGGCGTCCTGGGGCAGGCTGTATTCAGTGATTTGACCGCTGGCGGCATCGACCCGGCCGATTTTCCCCGCTCCGTTCGCGGTGTACCAGATGTTGCCCGCACTGTCGCTGACCAACCCGTGTGGTGCCGAATTGGGCGTGGGAGCGGTGAACAACCTCCACTGGCCCGTGGCCGGATCCAGTCGCGCGAGTTGGTTGGCGCGCATCAGGGTCAGCCAGACGTTGCCCGCCGGGTCGGTGACGGGGTCATGCGGCTGTGCGTCGGCCACCGGGATTTCCCACTCGCGCACGATTCCCGCCAGCCGGAGCGGTGCCGGCTCGGAGGCTGGCACACCGGGCAGCAGCCGCAGCACCACAGAGGTTTCCCGCCCGGCACGCACCAGCACGTTGTGACGCCATTCCGACCACATCCCGCTGTGCTGCGCGCGCAGGTCGTACAGCCCGGCACGCAGCCCGCGTAAACGAAACCGGCCGGAACGGTCAGCGCGAACCGCACGCGGACTCGCCCCGTCCGATTGCTGCACGATCACGCGTGCATCGGCCACCGGCGCATCGCCCGGGCCGAGTACGACTCCGGCCAGGGTGCCAGTACCGCGCTGCGCCGCTGCGCCGAAGGCAAAAGCCACGCAGGCGGCTGCGGCAGCAAGCATCACGAGCAAGCCACGCTGCCAGGCGCCGGAAGGGGACGTCTGCGAGCGCATACCTGAATTCTACGGACGAGCCGGCGCCACTTCCATCCCGCTGCGTCGCGCAATTGCCAGCGCCGCAACGGTTGTCGGCAGGGCCGAATGATTGACGCGCCGTGCGGTACGGCCTAGGCTAGAAAGTCGCAGCCGCTGGGTCGCGGCTCGGGCCATGCAGCAGGAAAGCCGATTCGTGATGCGCCGGCGCGATTTCGTGCCCGCCTATCTGCGCACGTGGGAGTCCGGTGTGCTGAAAGAAAAAGTGGCTCGTGCGCTCGAGCTGCTTCGGGACTGCACACTGTGTCCCCGCGATTGCCATGTGAATCGGCTCGAAGACCGCTACGCTGTCTGCAAGACCGGCCGCTACGCGGTCGTCGGCAGTTCCTTCGCGCACCATGGAGAAGAAGACTGTCTGCGCGGTTGGCGCGGCTCGGGAACCATTTTCTTTGCCTGGTGCAATCTGCGCTGTGTCTTCTGCCAGAACTACGACCTGAGCTGGGAAGGCGCCGGTCAGCCGGTGCGGCCAGAACAGTTGGCTGCCCTGATGCTCGAACTGCAGGCGCGCGGTTGCCACAACATCAATTTCGTCACCCCCGAGCACGTCGTACCGCAAATCTTGGAAGCGCTGCCGCTGGCCATCGAACGCGGCCTACGCCTGCCGTTGGTCTACAACACCAGTGCCTACGACTCGCTCGAATCCATCGAACTGATGGACGGGGTCGTGGATATCTACATGCCCGATTTCAAATTCTGGGATGCAGAGATGGCTCGCCGTTACCTGAAGGCGCCCAACTACCCCGAAGCCGCCCGCCGCGCCATCCGTGCCATGCACCGTCAGGTGGGCGACCTGATTGTGGATGAAAACGGTCTGGCCCTGCGCGGGTTGATTCTGCGTCACCTGGTCATGCCCGGCGACATCGCCGGTACGCGCGAAATCATGCAGTGGGTCGCACGCGAGCTCGGGCCGGATACCTACGTCAACGTCATGCCGCAGTACTGGCCTGCCGGCAAGGTGGGCGGCACCGACTATGTGGAGATCAACCGGTTGATTGCGGTGCACGAGTTCGAACAGGCGCTGGCCCAGGCCCGCGCCGCTGGTCTGCGCCGGCTTGATCTGCGCTCGGCCCGCTACACCGCCCGGGCCGAAGATCGTGGCGATAGCCGGCCAGCCGTGAATCGTCTATAATGAACCAGGAACGAGGAGGTGGAAGCGCGTGCTCGTGATTCGACTGTCCAGGTTCGGAAAAAAGAAGAAGCCGTTTTATCGCGTCGTGGTGACCGACAAGCGTCGTCCGCGTGACGGGCGATTTGTCGAGGTTGTGGGTACCTATGACCCGCTCAAGCAGCCCGCGGAAGTTCGCCTCGACGCTGAGCGCGTCCAGTACTGGCTCGGGTGCGGGGCGCAGCCCAGCGACACTGTCCGCAGCCTGCTGCGTGCACAAAAAATTGCTTAGGATCCCCGCCACCCCGGGATTCCTCCGGAACGGTTTTCGGAACGTTCGCGGCCACTGCCCCCGGTGACAACCAGTCCCTCGCCACCGGCCACATGCGGAGGGGCTGGAGGTGAGCCATGAAAGAACTGGTGGAAGAGATCGCGAAAGCGCTGGTGGACCATCCGGATCAGGTTCAGGTGCGTTCGGTGGACGGCGAGCAGGTTACCGTGCTGGAACTGCGTGTCCACCCGGAGGACCTCGGCAAGGTGATCGGCCGCCAGGGCCGCACTGCCAAAGCCATCCGCACGATTCTGGGCGCCGCCGGCATGAAGCTGAAAAAACGCTTCACGCTGGAAATCCTCGAATAGTGTCCCTGCCGGTCCGGTCCGGAGTCACAGTGGCCCGCCTGTTGAGTGCTCGCGGGCGCCGCGGGGAAGTGGCTGCCGAAATCCTCACCGACTTCCCCGAGCGACTCACGCACCTGACCGAGGTCTGGTTGGCGGACCCGCACGACGAAGCGCTGCCTCCGCGCCGCGTCGCCGTGCGCCGCTGCTGGCTCCATCGCGGTCGTGCGATCTTTCATTTCGAGGGCTGCAACTCCATCGCCGATGCCGAACGACTCCGTGGCCTCGAAGTGCGCGTGCCGCTCGAGCAGCGCGTCGCACTGCCCGCCGGAAAGTACTTCGTGAGCGACTTGATCGGCTGCGAGGTGTATGAAGCAGGGGAGATACCCACGGCTTCCGCCTCGGATTCATCCCCCGCCTCGCTTGCTTCCCCTACGTCCCCTGCATCTTTTCTAGGTGTCGTGCGCGAAGTGCAATTTCCCGGCGAAGAAATCGCCGGCCCGCCGCTGCTGGTCGTGGAAACGTCGCAAGGCGAGCTGCTGATTCCCTTCGCCGAAGAAATCTGCAGGAACATCGATGTTGCCGGTCGTCGCATCGAGGTCCGCTTGCCCGAAGGCCTCCGCGAATTGAACCCATGACGAGAACAAAGATTCCTGTGCGGCAGGTTGCCGGGGGCTCGCGCTTCCGCCTGCGCGCTATCCCGGCACGCTGTCGCAGTGCGCTAGAATGGGCGCAGGATGCGGTTTGACATCCTCACCATCTTTCCGGAATTTTTTCGCGGGCCGCTCGAGTACGGCATTCTGCGACGTGCCCGCCAGGCCGGGCTCGTGCAGGTCGAAGTCCACGACCTGCGGCGTTGGGCTCACGACCGCCACCGCACCGTAGACGACCGTCCCTTCGGCGGCGGCGAAGGCATGGTGCTGAAGCCCGAGCCGATCTTCGAAGCGGTCGAAGAGCTGCTCGGCGTGGCGTCGCGGCCGGCGATCGATTCCCGCCGCACGGCGGTGATTCTGTTGTCTGCGGCCGGCCGGCTGTTCCGTCAGCCAGAGGCGCAGCGACTGGCTGCCCTCGAACGGGTGGTGCTGATTTGCGGCCGCTACGAAGGTGTGGACGAGCGCGTGGCCGAGCACTTGGCCACCGACGAAATCTCCGTGGGCGATTTTGTGCTCTCGGGTGGAGAGCTGCCCGCGGCCATGATTGTGGACGCCGTTACCCGCTTGCTGCCGGGGGCACTGGGCAATGAAGCCTCCCGCTGGTTCGAATCCTTCTCCGCTCCCGCCAGCGTGGCCACGACGGTGCCGGCGCCTTCGACCCCTCCGCCTGCGTCCGGCGGCATCCTCGACTGTCCACACTACACTCGGCCGCAGGAATTTCGCGGGTGGAGCGTGCCAGAGGTGCTCGTCAGCGGGAACCACGAGCAGATTCGTCGCTGGCGCCGCAAGATGGCACTGGCGAAAACGCTTCGCCATCGCCCCGAATTGCTGGCCTCGGCCGCGCTCACCGCGGAAGATCGTGCGCTGCTCGAAGAACTGCACGGCGAAGCAGCGCGAGCGCACCCGCAATCCTCTTGACGCCGGCGCCGGTCGTCGCTATGCTCCTCCCTCGATGAAAGTTCAGAACACATCGTTGCGTCCGCTCTCTGCTTTGGGCGCGGTGATGTGTGCCTGCCCGTGCTGCTGGATGGCCATGTGTAAGCCGGTGAAGCGCGGACCGGGCAGGCGGAAGGCGGAAGGCACCTAAGCTGTAACCCAGACGGGAATTGCCAAGGCCGCTCGGTTCGCGAGCGGCCTTTTTCTTTTTCCGGAGGACGTCATGCCGAGCTTGCCCAAACCGATGGCCATCTTCTATGAGCATCCCGATTGGTTCCGACCGCTGTTTGCCGAGCTGGACCGCCGCGGCACGCCGTACGAGAAGCTCGACGCTACGCAGCACCGCTACAGCATCGGCGCCCGCGACGGCAGCTACGCGTTGCTGTTCAATCGCATGAGTCCGTCGGCCTGGACGCGTGGCCACGGCCACGCCATGTTCTACACGCTGCACTTCCTGGCGCACCTGGAAGCGCAGGGCGTGCGCGTGGTGAATGGCACACGAGCCTTCGCCGTGGAAATTTCCAAGGCGCGACAGCTCTCCCTGCTCGAGTCGCTCCGCTTGCCGTACCCGGCCGCACGCGTCATCCACCATCCCGCGCAGGCCGCCGAAGCCGCACGCGGACTGCGCTTCCCGGTGATCGTGAAGCCGAACGTCGGCGGCAGCGGCGTCGGCATGGTTCGCTTCGACCATCCGGAGGAAATCGAACAGGCGGCGGCCTCCGGCCAGCTCCAGCTCGGTCCTGACCACACCGCGCTGGTGCAGGAGTACATCCCGCCCCGCGACGGCTGCATTGTGCGCGTCGAGGTCTTGGGTGGGAAATTCCTCTACGCCATCCGCGTCCATCTCTCTGGAGAAGGCTACAACCTCTGCCCCGCCGAAATCTGCCAGACTGCCGACGGCCGCCCACTCGAACGTGCAGCCTGTCCCGCCGATGCCCCGCGCACCGGCCTGCGAGTGGAGGCCTGCACCCCGCCTCCTGAAGTCGTGGCTACGGTCGAGCGCATCATGCACGCTGCCGGGATCGAAGTTGGCGGCGTGGAGTATCTGGTGGACGACCGCGACGGCCGCCGGCTGTTCTACGACATCAACGCCCTGTCGAATTTCGTTGCCGATGCTGTTCGTGTGGTCGGCTTCGACCCGCACGCCCGGCTGGTGGATTACCTCGAACAGGAGGCGCGCTGATGCGATTCGGGTACTGGCTGCCGGTCTTTGGTGGATGGCTGCGCAATGTCGAAGACGAAGCGATGGAGGCCAGTTGGAACTACGTCCGTCGGCTGGCGCAGCGCAGTGAAGAACTGGGCTTCGATCTTACTCTGATCGCCGAACTGAACCTGAACGACATCAAGGGGATTCACGCCCCTTCGCTCGAAGCCTGGACAACAGCAGCGGCACTGGCTGCCGTCACCACCCGCCTGGAACTCATGGTTGCCGTGCGGCCCACGTTTCATCCGCCCGCGCTGCTGGCCAAGCAGGCTGCGAATCTAGACCACATCAGCGGTGGACGCCTGTCGTTGAATGTCGTCTCTGCCTGGTGGGCGGAAGAAGCACGGCAATACGGTGCGCCCTTCGACCAGCACGACGACCGTTATGCCCGCACCTCGGAATGGCTGGACATTGTCACCGGGGTGTGGTCCCAACCCGTGTTCAGCTATTCCGGCCGCTACTACTCCGTGCAGAACACAGTGCTGGAACCGAAGCCGCTGTCCCGTCCCGGTCGGCCTCGGCCGGTGCTCTATGCCGGCGGAGAGTCGGAAGCGGCCAAGCAGTTGATTGCGCGGAAATGCGACGCCTACCTGATGCACGGCGATCCCCCCGAGCGGCTCCACGTGAAAATCGACGACATGCGTCGCCGGCGCGAACGTTGGGGAGTTGCGCCGCTGCAGTTCGGCGTGGCCGGTTTCGTCATCCTGCGCCGCACTGAAGCGGAAGCCCGCCGGGAGCTGCGCCGCATCACGGACGTGCGCCAGTCCGCCGCCGGCTATGCGAACTACCAGGAATGGCTGGCGAATACGAAACTCGAACAACGCGTCTCGCTGGAAGACTATTCGGTCTCGAACCGCGGCCTGCGCACCGGACTGGTGGGCACTGCGGAGCAGGTCGCCGCGCGCATCGCCGAGCTGGAAGCGGCTGGCGTGGATCTGCTCCTGCTGCAGTTCAGCCCGCAATACGAGGAGATGGAACGCTTCGCCGAGCAGGTTCTGCAACCCTTACGTCGCGCTTCCTCTGCAGCGGCCCGCTGAGCACGGACTAGGCAAAGGGCTGTGTTTTCGCTATAATTCAAGTTTGTTTCGGTAGCGCTGGCCTGCCCAGAGGCCCCTGCCATTCCGGCCGGGAGCACCGCGGCCGGAAGCCGCCTGAACCGCCGAAGCAGAAGGGTACGCAGCCATGAACCGCTTGGTCGAAAAAGTGCAGCAGGAACAGTTGCGCAAAGACCTGCCGGAAATTCGTCCCGGCGATACCGTGCGCGTGCACGTGCGCTTGAAGGAAGGCGAAGGCGAAAAGGAACGCATTCAACCGTTCGAAGGTGTGGTGATTCGCCGCAGCGGACGCCTGGCTTCGGAAACCTTCACCGTGCGGCGCGTCAGCTTTGGCGTCGGGATCGAACGCATTTTTCCCCTGCACTCTCCGGTGATTGCCAGCATCGAAATCCTCCAGCGCGGCCACGTACGCCGGGCCAAGCTCCACTACCTGCGCCAGCGCAAGGGTAAGGCCGCACGGCTGAAGCGCGCCGGCCGCGTCGAAGCCCCAGGCACGCCGCCCGAGCCGGAAGCGCTCGCTTCGGCAGCCCCAACCGGCGAAGCCAAGTCCTAGCTCTCCCAGTATCCTGTTCCGCCCGGTCCTCCGCTGGGGGTGTTCCCGCGACACCGTGGCCGTTCGACTGTACCCCTGCCCTTGCTGCCATGTGTCTGTGCTAGAATCCGCGGCGGTGAGTTCCGTTCACTCCCCGCAGGATGAAGGACAGGCAGGCCTTTGCAGGCGCCGGCGGCAGTGCAGTTCGCGCTACGAACGTGAAGCGCGCCAGCACGGGTGGTTGCGCATTGCCGGCGTGGACGAGGCTGGCCGCGGTGCGTTGTTCGGTCCCGTGGTGGCCGCCGCAGTCATCCTGGACCCGCGCCGCCGCATCATGGGCCTGGACGATTCCAAACGTCTGCCCGCAGCCCGCCGGGCAGTGCTTGCAGTGCGCATCAAGCAGCGTGCGCTGGCCTGGGCCGTGGCGGTGGTGGAAGCCGACCGCATCGACGCCTGGAACATCTACCAAGCCACTCGCCAGGCCATGGCCGAAGCGGTCCGCAGCCTGGCCGTGCCGCCGGATTATCTGTTGGTCGACGCGGTGACGCTCGATCTGCCCATCGAACAGCGATCACTGATTCACGGCGATGCCCGGTCGGTGTCCATCGCCGCAGCCTCGATTCTGGCCAAAGTTACCCGCGACGCCCTGATGGTCGAATGGGACACGCGCTACCCGCAATACGGCCTAGCGCGCAACAAAGGATACGCCACCCCCGATCACCTGGCCGCACTGCAACGCTACGGACCTACGCCACTGCATCGCTTCTCATTTGCTCCGGTGCGCTCGGCCCAGTGCTGGTCGGCCTCCGCCTGCCAGCAACCGTTACCGCTTCCCGTCCAGGACCACGAGTCGGGCTGATGCCGATATGCCCTGCAGGGCAGCGTTTCGCTTGTGGGACGGGCTGAAGCCTGCGCCCGAGCTCCTGTCGCTGAGTTCCCTTCACGCAACGGTGCTGCGGTGGTTCGTTGACCCTGTTTTCCGGCGTGTGCTAGCGTGGGCATGATTCTGTTTGCGCCGCGCTGACCACCGCAGGTGGAGCGGGTGCGTTCTCGCCAACGGCAGCTAGAGTTGTGCTCGCCGAGCGAACGCAGCGGGCCGAGGGGAGCAGCACGCCATGCCGTTCAACAAAGCCAAGCTGCTCGATGCCGCGCAGAGGTTCCTGAATCAGGGCAAGGTGGCTCAGGCCATCGGTCAGTACCAGGAAATTCTGCGCTATGAACCGCACGATCAGATCACCTTGATGACCCTGGGCGACCTCTATGCGCGCATCGGCGATACCGCGCATGCCGTGGAGGTCTTCCAGCAACTCGGCGAACTGTTCCACCAGGAAGGTTTCACGAGCAAGGCCATCGCCATCTACAAAAAAATCGCCAAACTCACACCGAACGATCCGAAGCCGCTCGAGCGGTTGGGGGAGCTCTACACCCTGCAGGGCGTGCTGAGCGAAGCGCGGCCGCTGTTCTTGCAGTTGGCTGAAATGCATGTTCGTTCCGGGCGCGCCGACGCAGCCGCTGCCGTGCTGCGTCGGCTGGCCGAACTGGAGCCAGACAACGTCCGCGTGCAGATGCGCCTAGTAGGCCTCTACCACAGTCTCGGGCAGAAATCGGAAGCTGTGGCCACCTGCCTGCGCATGGCCGAACGCTTGCTGCAGCAGCACGAGCACGACGAAGCGGAGAACCTGGTGCGGCGTGCACTGGAACTGGAGCCGAACCACCGTCCCGCGCTCGTGCTCCGCGCCCGGATTGCCGCCGCCGCCGGACGCCTCGAGCAAGCGGTCACGCAACTGGAAGCGTTGCCGGCACCCGGCCCCGAGCTGCTGGGGGAGCTCGTCGCCCTGCATCTGAAGCTGGGCAACACAGCCCGTGCAGCCGAATACGCCCGCCGTGCATTTGCCGAGCAGCGCGAGCAGTTCCCGCTCGTGTTTGAAGTGGCGGAAGCGCTGCTGGAAGGTGGCGCCGCTGAAGCCGCCTGGGAGTTGCTGGAGGAAATCCGCGACGCGATGGGTGTGGCGGGCGAGTACGAAAAGCTGGCGCGCGCGCTCGACGCCGTCGCCGAACGTCTCCCCGGACGGGTCGAGCCACTCGACCGTCTAGTGGAAATTTACCGGCGCACCGGCGATACGTTTCGCCTGCCCGACGCCCTGTTCCGGCTCGGAGAAGCCCTGGCGGCGGTGGGCGAACGGGAGCGCGCACAGTTGGTCTTCCAAGAGCTGTTGGAACGCACCGGCGACGATGAGCGCGTCCGGCAGCGGCTGAACCAGCTCGGCAAGCAGCTCGGACAGGCGCCGGTGGACGAAACAGCACCGGCCGAGCTGCACGGACCCGAGCCACCGGCTCCCCCAACCGTCCCGGTACCCGAACAATGGCTGGATGCCGATACCCAGCGCTTCGTCAACCAGGCCCTGGTGGAAGCCGATCTGTTTGCCAGCTACGGGCAGGTCCCCAAGGCCGTAGAGCTGCTCGAAGCGGTGCTCGCGCGCGTTCCCAACCATACCGGTGCGCTGGAAAAGCTACTGGATCTTTCCCTCGGTGCCGGCAACGACCGCCGCACCGCCGAGCTGGCACGCCAGTTGGAGCTCCTCTATCGGGAACGCGGCGATGAGGCCCGCGCCGAACGCTTCGCCGACCTCCGCCGCCGCTTCCAGCGGGCCGCTGGCATCTCCGCCGAAGAGCTGACCGTAGCCGAAGAGTCCGTGACCATTCCTCCGCCGGCCCCGGAGCCGCCTCCACCGGCTGCGGTCGAAGCAGCCGTGTACGAGTTGGACCTCTCCGAGGAGTGGTCTGCACTAACCGAGGCGGCTGCCGACTCCACGCCTGTCATGGTGGACGAAGTCGCCACGGCAGCTCCTCCCGAGACTGTCGAACGAACCGCCACTGAGCCTTTCCCGCTCGAGCCCACCACCGAAGCACTCCCTGTAGAACTCGACGAGCCTGACGAATCGCCCGCGGTGCAAGCACCGGCTGCCGCGATGGCGCCTGCACCGACGGAAGAGGCCGGGGTGGAGTACACGCTGGAGCCTTCCACGCTTCCACCGCCGATGACTCCGGCAACGTTTTTGTCGGAGCTGGCTGACGAGCTGGGTGAACTGGAACCAGAAGTGACCCCCATGGCCGAAGCCCGCACACCGGTCGCTTCCCCCGAACCAGACCCGGCTGCCCCCACTGCGGTCACTCCACAGGAACCAAGTCAGCAACTCGCCGAAGTGTTCGAAGAATTCCGCGCCGAACTCGGTGGCCTGGGGGAAGAAGAGGAAGACCTCGAAACCCACTACAACCTGGGCATCGCCTATCGCGAGATGGGTCTGCTCGAAGAGGCCATCGGCGAGTTCCAGCGTGTGGCCAAGGCCGTGCAGGCGGGCCGGCCCTTCCGCTATGCCATGCAGTGCTGCATCCTGCTCGCGCTCTGCTTCATGGAGAAAAATCAACCCAAAGCGGCCGCCCTGTGGTATGAACGTGCGCTGCGCACCGCGGGGCTCGACCAGGAAACGGAAATTGCCCTGCGCTACGACCTGGGCGTGGCGCTGGAGCAGGCCGGTGATGCCCGCGGGGCGTTGGACTGTTTCCTGCAGGTCTACGCGATGAACATTGACTACCGCGACGTTGCCGAACGCATTGCTGCGCTCGAAAAACGGCGCTGAAGCATCCATGGGCCGCCTGTTCCGTATCCTGCTGATCCTGCTTTGTTACGTGCTGGGTGTGGTGTTGGTCTTCGTACCCTGGTCGGGCCGGTTCTGGGAACGCAATCCTCTGCTCGAGCGTCACCCCGCACTGCGGCCCTACGTGCTGAATCCTTACCTCCGCGGCGCGGTCAGCGGGCTCGGCGTGCTGGACGTGCTGATTGCCATCTCGGCACTGCGCCGCCGCCTGGACGCGCCCTCCGGAGAAAACTCCGCGACGGCCGCGAGCTGAGCAGCCTCGCGGCTGTCGTCATCGGGGTGGGAGCTCGGTGTGCCGATACTCTGCTATGTGACGGACCGGCGTGCACTGGCGCCGCATCTAGACACCACGGCGCAGCTCGCGACGCTCGCCGAGCGCGTCTGCAGCGCCATCGCTGCCGGCGTGGACTGGATTCAATTGCGCGAGAAAGACCTGACCGCGCGGCAGCTCGCGCAACTTGCGGCCGATGCAGTGCGGGCAGCCCAGAACACATCGGCGAAGATTCTGGTCAACGACCGGCTCGATGTGGCGCTGGCCGCCGGCGCTGCGGGGGTGCACCTGGGGAGCCAGTCAGTTCCCGTCGCAGCCGTGGCCGAAAAACGCAGCCGCCTGCCGGAAGGTTTTCTAGTGGGTGCGTCGTGCCATGCGCTGGCAGAAGCGGAAGCTGCTGCCCGCGCGGGTGCCGACTACGTGTTTTTTGGACCGGTATTCGCTACACCGTCCAAAGCTGCCTTTGGCCCGCCGCAGGGCCTGGAGAAACTCGCCGAAGTCTGCGCGCGCGTGCGCATACCGGTCCTCGCCATCGGTGGCGTCACGGCCGAGAATGCTGCCGACTGTCTGCGCGCCGGCGCTGCTGGTATCGCTGCAATTCGTCTGTTTCAGGAAAGCGAAAACCTGCAGGAACTTCTCCGCCGTCTGCGCAGCATTTCATCCACCCGCTGAGGACTGCGCCTGGCGACCGCCACCGAACTTTACAGGCCGAGCAGTTTTTTCAGTCTTGTCTGGTCGAAACCGACCACGACCTCACCGTCGATCACCGTAACCGGTGTGGTCGCGTAGCCAAGCTTTTCGAGCTCGTCGAGTGCCGCCGGGTCCGTCGCCACGTTGCGTTCCTCGAACGCTGTCCGATGTTGGGAAAGAAACTCTTTCACCCGGCTGCAGAAGATTCAGCCGGGCTGGCTGTAGACAACGACATGTTTCTTCGGCATTTTTCCTCCGCCTCAGTACACCAGGTAGAGATTGGCTCGCTGGCGGTGGCGGAGCATTTCCACCAACGACAGCGGCCGGGCTATCGGTTCGAGCTGGCCAACGTCATGAACGCCGTTCGACAGGCTGGTCAGTTGAGCGAGCGAGCCGTTGAAGGTGACCTGAACCCCCTTGCCGTGCAGCCAGTGGAGCAGCTCCTGGTAGGTGCGCGGAAAATTTTCTTTCTTCGGTTCGGGGAACTGCGCCTGAAGAATGGTCTTCAGTTTTTCGGGCAGCTCGTAGGCCAGGCTGGTGGGCTTGCCCTGGTAGATTTTCAGGTCCACCACGGCTCCGGCATCGAACAGCATCTCGACCTGCGCGCCCTGCATTAGCGCTGCAAGGGCCACGTTGAACGCCACGCAGGGCTGATTGTCATCTTGCTGAAAGCCGGTCTTCAGATGCACCAGCACGCGCTGGCCGGCCAGGGGTCTGGCGGCTGCAGACCGCTGCTGCGCGGCGAACGCCACGCCGAGCAGGACGATGGATGCAGCACACACAAGAAGCAATTTTTTCATGGCTTATCCTTTCAGGTTTTTCTGGATTGTGCCCGGCTGGGTTGTGAGGAACCTTCACCGAGCAGGGAACACGAAGCGCAGCGCGGCTCAGCCGTGTGACAAAGCCTCACGAATCTGCTCCACCGCCAGGGCAATCCGGCCCAGGCAACACCGGCCCGAGGGATTTTTCACCTCGCAGGCGCATCTCCCAACCTTCACCTCGGAGCGTATGCGCTCGGCCGCGCTACTGCGTGCGGTCCGCACAAGCTCGTCCGCAATCTCGCGACGGGTGATGCCGAAACAATAGCAGACCGGCACGTCATCGCCAGGGTCCTTCGGCTCGACGCGCACCAGCAGGTCGGCACGGCGGAAGACCGGCGCGGAGGGATCTGCCGCAAAATAGACGACATCGCATCCCGGTGCTTCGCAGAAGTAGTACTGCGCCGAGGGCATGCGGAACGGCAGATGCCGCACCAGTGCCTTCACGGTCCGCATGCCGACCCGTTTCGCTCGTGCTCCGTTTTCCGGACAGGGCAAGAAGGCAGGTGCCTGGGTGCCGGCCCCCGCGGGGGTTAGGCTACAGGCCTCAGACATTGGCTTTCTCCTTTCCGTCTACCGCTCCACGGCTGGGCCTGGAGCCGTCGAAAGGGGGACCAGAGTCAGTCCCGTTTCGGGTTGGGCTTGGCCAGCTCGGCTTTGAAGCCGCCGCTGCCTTCATTGAAGGCGGAGACGATTTTCTCCGGCGAGGTTTTCTTCGCGTCGTATGCCACCTCGACTGCGCCTGTTTTGTGGTTCACGGTGGCAGCCTTGACGCCTTCCAGCTTCAGCAGGCGTGCCTTGACGGCCTCGGCGCAGCCTTCGCAGCTCATCCCGCTTACCTTCAACGCACATTGCGTAATTTGCAGCTTCGTGGACGTCGGCTCGGACGCCTGCTGCGCCGTCCAGCCAAACGAGGGGACCAGCACTGCGACCAATGCAGCGAAAAGCAGTTTTCTTTTCATGACTTCTCCTCCTGATGGACCTATTCGGTAACTGCCGCTCTGCCCACTACAGGGAGGTCTGCGCAGGAGCCCCGAGCACAGGGAACCGGTTCGCGCAGCTCAGCTGGAGCAGCAGCCGTCGCCGTCCGTGGCCGCGCGGGCCGGGTTCTTGCGGGAATAATTCTCGAAGGCCACGAGCGCTTTGTGCGCCCAGGCCTCGCCCACACAACCGCCCATCGCCATGACCACATTGAGAATCTCGACCGCTTCTTTTGAGGTCGCTCCGGCCCGGACCGCTTTCTCAGCGTACATGCGCACGCATGGCTCGCACTTTACCGCGGCAGCAATGGCCAGTGCAACCAGCAGTTTCTGCCGTCCCGGAAGGGCGCCGTCTGCGTACGCCGCCTGACGGGCCTGCTCCAGGGCGCCGTGAATCTCCGGACTCGCTTCGCTCAGGTTGACGGTGACAATTTCCATGGGCCAGCTCCTCAGTTTCCGCCCGCCGGGTTCGCTTTGTAGCCAGCGCCTTCGATGGCAGCGACCAGACGGGCCAGATCAGTTTTCTCCTCGTCATATGTGACCCGGGCATTTCCTTCCGGATAATGCACCTCGGCTTCCAGCACGCCCGGCGTTTCCAGCAACTTCGAGCGAATTACACCGGCGCAGCCTTCGCAGGTCATCCCGCCAATTTCCAGTTCCACGGTGGCCTGCTGCGCAGCGGGCGTTGCCGGGCGGCTGGCAGGTGCGGGTTTGTCCAGCACCGCTTGCAGTGGGGCGTAGTAGTAAGGGAAGGCAACCAGAACCACCACCAGCAGCGTCGCCAGCCACAGCAGCGGACGTCCCCAGCGGGCTGCGCGCGGCGCCTCACACACCTGGCCTTCGCAGGTGGCCGGCTGCGGTTTCCGGTAGGCAAAGTAGAAACCTACGCCCAGAAACACGGCCGTCAGGGCCAGGAACAATGGCCGGTAGGGAGCGAAGCTCTGCGCCGCAGCCACCGCCCCGATGCCCAGCCCGGCCAGCACCACCGGTCCGATGCAACAGACCGAAGCCAGCACCGCCGCGCCGATCGCCCCGACAATTCCCAGTTTTTCTTTCATGGTCCATCCTCCGGAAAGCGAACCTTCACTGCATCTTCATCACCTGTGCAAGCGCGCTTTTCAGATGGTCGAGCGCCCTGCGGCCGCGGCCGCGGCGCACGGCGTCGTCCACGCAGGTCTCGATGTGATTTTCGAGCAGGCGCGCCTGCACCTGCGTGAGCGCCGAACGAATGGCAGCGAGCTGCAGCAGTAGGTCCTCGCAGGTAGCCTGCTCGGTGAGCATGCGCCGCACGCCGCGCACGTGGCCTTCGATGCGGCTCAGCCGGTCTTGCAGTTCTTTTTCGACTTCCGGATCGAGATAGACGTGCGGCAAACAGATCGTTGCAGCTTTGGCCATATCCCCTCCACCCCCATAGGATACAGGAACCGGGTCTGAGGTTGCAAGCAATTTTGTCTTCGAAGGTTTTCTTCGGCCCCGTCGGGGATCAGCGGGCAACTTCAGAACGCCACGCTCCCTCGAATCGAGGACGAAGGTTGCGTCCCCGGAATTTTGCTGCGAACGACCGGCCGACGCGCAGCCTTTCTTCCACCGGCACAGAGTCGTCCACCAGCGGAAGCAGAATCGCTTTCAATCCGGCCGGCAGGATGTTGTCCAGAAGTTCGAGCGCGTTTCCGCGCAGCTCCGGTGCTGTGTTGTGCAGACTGTGATAGACGCTCAGGATGTCTCCGGGGCCCAGCAGCAGGTCCAGCAACAGGAAGATTCTTTCGCACGATTCATTGTATTGCCGTGCAGATTTTTCCCGAACACGGCTGCCCGGTTGGGCAGCAGAATTGTGCGAAGCGGAGGAATGGAGACCTTCGAGCCACCGATAGGCTTCCGCAGCCTCGCGGAGAATCGCTGAACGAAGCGCCTCTTCTCCCAACTGAAGTTCCGGGTTCTCGGCTTTGAGTTTGCTGAGAGCCAGGACGATTTCGTGGCGCAGCGGTGTTCTGGCTCGGGGCAGGCAGTTCAACAGAACCTGAGCCGCCGCCGGGCTTCCCACCTCGGCGAAGAGCCTCGGGAGTTGCATGCGAGTGTCCAGAGGAACGCTCTCGTTGACCAGCTCGTTCCGCAAAACATCCAGAATCCCTTCGCCATGCGCCAGCAGAGCCCGCCGGGCCCAGGCGGAGGTTTCCGGTTTTCCGAGATGCGCGAGGATCAGGGGAACCAAGTCCTTCTGCGCAGTTTTTTCTGCGGCTTCCAGAGCGGCGCGTACCACCGCGACCGATTCATCCTGGAGAAGTGGAACGAGCAAGGCGTGCAGGACTGAGGGGGGTCGAAGATGCCCCAGGGTTTTCGCCGCCAGGATGCGTGATTGCTGTTCAGCACGGACCATTTGTTCGAGGAACTCCCGTGCCATCTTTTGCGCCTGGGCATCACCGCAATTCACCATGCACGCCAGCGCCGCGGCCCGCAGGGCGTCGTCGGGATGATGGAGAAACTGCTGCATCTTCTCCAAGGCTTTTTGGGCGTGTGTCGCGCAAAGGTAGTGGATGGCTTCTTCTTTTGTCTCGCTGGCTCCCTCTTGCAGAATCCGTTCCGCATCGGGAACCAGAGTGTCATCGCCGGCTTCGGCGAGCAGGTGCAAAGCCCGTGCTTGCAGTGGGGGAGAGCCGGAGCGGACGAACTGACGGAGAATCGGCCGCAAATCGATCCTCCGCTCAGACTCCAGGAGTTCCAGGCAATACAGCGCGCGCGTCGCATCCCCAGACACCAGCCCGTCCAGCAGTTCCGTGATGGCAGCTTGGTCGAGGTGGCGCAGAAATTTGGGTCGTTCCTGAAGATTGGCCTGGGTAAGAAACTTTTTCAGTTCTGCAACATACTCTTTGCCTAGGGCCCAGGCAAAGAAAAGCCAAGTGCCGGCCAGCCCGATCACCAGGTAGCTCAGCAGTTCGAAGCGGAAGGCCAGCCACTCGGTCAAGCTGAGGATGAGCAGCGAGCCGACACCCTTTGCCAGACGCTGCACAAAGACGTCGATGAACGCCTTCAGCCGCTTCATGGCCAGGTTCGAGAGCGGCAGGTACAGGACGTCGCGGGTGGATTGTTCGATGGAATAGCGCACGCTGCTATCACTGATTTTCAAAAACAAGGCCGTTGCCAGCACCGGATACAGGGGAAACGCGAGGGCACCAGTGAGCATCAGCGTGGGCAGAATCAAAAGGGCGGGCCCGATGCCCAGCCGACGCAGCAGCGGAGCGGTGAGGAAGAACTGCAGCACGAAGGTGAGAGCGTTGGTCCAGGCCGAGAAAGAACCGAAAAATGCGGTCATGGCATCGGTTTGCTGGTACGTTCGCTCCACGACAGAATTGAATTGATAGTCCACCAGGGTGGAAACGACCAGGGAGAACCCGAGTGCCCCGGCAATGTAGCGAGGATAACGAGACGCAAACAGGCGCTGGGTGGGTCCGCTCCGGTTTTCGGAGAGGGGAGCGCGAGCATCGCCGGGCGCGCCGGCCTCGATCCATTCCTTCCCGGAGAAACGGTCTTTCCCCAGGCGGTAGATCGTTGCCGTCAGCAAGGCAGACACTCCCAGAACCACCGCGCACCAGAGCAGCAGGTTCTCCGTTCCCACTCGGGCCACCAACAACGAGACCGTGAATCCGCCGGCGATGCCGCCCACGGTCCCCCCCGCATTGATGAACCCGTAGAGGCGCTTGGCTTCCCGTGGGTTGTAGTAGTTGTTGGCGAAGATCCAGAAGAGCGTGTTCAGGGTGATGGTGAATACGTTGGTCCACAGGAAAAACAGGGCTGAAAGCCAGAGCGTTTCCTGCTGAAAGGCGTACCAGAAAAATACGAGCGTAGCAGCGAAGAAACCGTACGTCAGCAGGATGACCTTCAAGACCGAATGGCGGCGAAACAGCCAGGAGTGCATTGCCGCGACCAGGCCGGCCAGCAACGCCGTGGCGAGATAAACGTACGGGAGATTCTTGGCGCCAAATTCTTTCAGAAACAGGCTGCTCCGGACCGGCTTGACCACCGCGAAAGTTCCGATGACGAAAAACAGCAGGAGAAACATGAGCAGGGCCATGGACCATTCGCCCGGCCGGACATCCACGAGGGAACGGAGCCGTATGCGAGTTCGATTCATCGTCTCCATGGCTAATCCGTGCGCTCGACTCCCGCAAGCGCGAAATCTTTCCCGGCCCGTCGCAGCAGGTAGACCCGAATCGCACCGCCCGGGCGCTTCCCGTTGCTTTCCACCGTACGAATCGAAACTTGGAACACTTCCTCCGGACGAGAAGGCTGGGAGGGCTCGGCCGGCAGGCGAAGTGCGATTCGCGGCTCCTGGACCACCCCGCGGGCCAGGACCCGGTTCGGGGCTCCTTCAGCGCGAATCGTGAATTCATAGCTGCGTTCGCCCGCAGAGGCGAAGCCGTGCTGAACAAAGAGGTCGACAAAACGTAGCTGGGGGTATCCCTGCGCATCGGTTTCGATGGCGAAGCCGTCGAGAGGGTTCACCTGGCTGAGCCAGTAGCGCCCGATTTTTTCGCGTCGTTCGATGAGTACCCGGGTGAGCAGCTCGGTGGCACCTGGGTCGCTGAACTCCCCGCTCTCCACGGCAGCGCGAATCTGTTCGTCGGTAAAGGAAAGAACGAGCTTCGTTCCCCAGAACGCATCCTGCCGAGTCATGTTCTCGAAAGGAAGCACGGGATAGTTCGGCTTCCAACGGGCCGGCTCGAAGATTTCCGCTTCGAGGAAACCTACATTCGGGTGGCTCCCCCTCTGGCTGCTGCCCTTCCAGGGCCGCCGGTAGAGCCCCAGACTGAAGACACTCTTCGCGATTTCTCCCGCGTCCAGGATGTACTCGTTGCCGATGCGGTCAATGTTGGGATGCGTCGTGTCACTCCCCAGAGAAGAACCGAGATCGATCAGGTAGTGCCGCAGGAAACGGCGGCCGTCTTCTTCCACGTACATATCCAGGGTATTGCCTTCCCGGAAGTCGTTCTCGTTCACCCAGGAGCAGAAGACCCGCAGTCCGCGCAGGTCCCGTCGGTGCTCGTGAGGAATCCAGTCATTCGGATCGTCCTCGCGCACACCCTC
The DNA here is from genome assembly GCA_037442425.1 of Acidobacteriota bacterium. GTDB lineage: Bacteria > Acidobacteriota > Terriglobia > Acidiferrales > UBA7541 > DSGC01. Next base: position 55,135 of record JBBIQG010000008.1, read on the forward strand.
GAAGGAAAACGGTCCTTTGGCAATACCGTCCAGAAATTTCCCTGCCACTGCACGGTAGCGCCCGTCCGACCGCCGAGCCACGCGGCTCAAGATGGCCTCGAGATCGTCGTGGGTCATCGGTCTCGTTCGGCCGTAGCGGTCTTTCGTCGTGGCTTTCGCATCCAGTGTGAGGCGGTCGCGGGCGAACAACACGATGTAATTCTCTTTCACGTTGTACCCGGCAGCGTAATAGAGCTTCGAAGCGATCACCTCGGCGGCGGTAGCCATTTCCGGGTAGTCCGGAGGATCGAACTTGAGTTGATAAATGTCTCCCATCGAGTCCCGAATCAGGAAGCCCGGTGAGATCCCCTCCGTTTTGGCTTGTATGACGGTCCAGAGACCGGCGGCGGGTCCCGTTCCTCGATTCGGTCCCCGCTGGATTTCAGCCAGTGTAAATGCCCTTTTTGCATTCCGGTTCGTGAACCAGCTCGAATCCGGAACTTCGCCGAAAGGGTCCACGTTGTAGGCTTCTTTCGGCTTCCCGCTCAGTTTCCGGACGTTCCGCATGAGATCGAAGCCCTGTTTGCTCTGCGACCCGAACGTGGCGTAAAGAAAATCGTAGTAAGTCGAACGAACGCGTTCTTTCGGTTCGGGGATGTCTTCCATGTCGAAGTCGACCGTGAGCGGAGGTTCGAGAGAGTACTTCCACCTTCCCTGGCCGCTGCTCGCGAGAGGAACCAGGACGAAAAGAAGCACCGCCAGCCTGAACGTGGCCGCATTGCCCCGGCACTTCCTGCTGAACATTTTCCGTGCAGCTCCGCTCATGTTCCTGTCCGTACTTAAAAGATGGGACGGAAACTCAGATAGACTCGCCAGCCCTCGACACTGTGTCCCACGTCCACCCGGAACACCTGTGCCCGGCTCGATTTGAACCGGATTCCCACCCCGTGAGAGTGGCGAAAACCCGCGCCCGAAAACTTCTCCAGTTCAGAGGCAACCTGCCCCTCATCGACAAACACAACCCAGTCTGCAAACTTCCACACCTGCCAGCGGTACTCTGCGTTGAACAGAACGGCCTGGTCATCCCAGAATCGGAAATTGCGGAATCCACGTAGGGTTTCCCGGCCGCCCAGAAAGACCTTGTGCGAGAGCGGCACCCGCGCGCTGCCCTTTCGGTCGTTGAAAATGCCCAGCGCACGAAGGACGACGGCATGCTCATCGTCCAGGGGCAGATACTGCACGAATTCAGCCTGCCACCGGAGGAACCGGAAATCGTCGCGATTCGTGTCCTGGAAGTAGGCCGTCGAAGCGTAGAACCGTCCGCCGGCCGTGGGCAGATCGGGATGGTTGCGATAGTCCCACTCGAAAAAAGCCCCGAAGGAAACGAGTTCGGAACCGAAAATTCCCGGCACCTGGGACTCCGTGAATCGTTGCTGCAGGTCGGGAAAGCGGGTGCCCCGTCCCGCCGCAACCCCCACATTGGCAGCCGTCAGGGGAAAACCAATCCGCAGCCGTTCGCCGAGCCGAGCACCGAGTTCCACCGCCACCTCTCTCCGTTGCAGGCGGAAGGTGGTGCGGTTCGGCTCCGCGCTGGTCGGCCCGAGGCCAAAAAAATCGTCTTCGGGACGGTCCTGAAATTCAAAACTGGTTCTGAGATAAAGGCGCTCCCGGCTCGACAGGAATTTTGTGAAAGCCACACCGAGGCCCGCATACCCTTTCGTGGAGTACTGCAACGGAACCTCCAGGTGGAGCCCGCTCCCCAGAAAATTCTTCCGATGAACGTTGACGCCGAATGCGAACCCGGAACCCGTCCCCAGCCCGCCGACCAGCGGCTCGTACCCTTTGGCGATAGCGAGTGCCTGCAGGTCCTGCGCACGCTCTAAAACGTGCTCGTTCTCCACCTTCCTGCTACCGGCATCGAGCCCTTTCCCGAGCAGGGTGAAGGGGAATCGCAGCGGATCGAGGAGTCGAAGCGCAGGCGCCCGACGCACCGGCTGCCGAAGAATGCGTCGCCGTGCTGGTACCTCCGGTCGTTCCCGCTCCGCAGCCGACTCTTCGCCCCATGGCTCACCGTTCTTCTGACTGGCCGCATCCTGCGCCGAAGCCATCGGTGCAGTCGCCCCGAGCAGAAGCATCAGCAGGAGGCTACGTGTTCGAGCACTGGGAATCATGGTTCGAAGACCAGGAAACTCCTCGCAAAATCCATCGGCAACGCTCGCTCCCTTTCTCCACGAGAGCGAACCGGTTCGTGCGTATCTCCTTCTCGAGGAAATTAGATTCGGCAGATACGTTTTGGGAGCAGGGTGTTGGCGTTCAGGTGGCGATCAAAAACTTCCGAGCACCTGTGCTCCGTTGGTGAGAACCCGCCCGGCTGCGGCGGGGTGTTGCAGGCACCACGCAGAGCGCTCGACTCGCCGAATATATTCAGGGCCGGAGTTGCCCCCAGGCTGACAAGAGGCCATTCCGCTCCGCTTGCGGCCCCGACCCCCTCAACGGACATGCCTATTCCCCTCCCGGGGGAGAGCATAGAGGCTTCCTGCGGAACGGTCAAGCTTGGGTGTGAAGGAAGCCCTTCCGCTTAAGGAATCGGGACCCTCCCGTTTTCGGTCTGTGGGGCAGGCCACGGCAACGGAGTGCCGTATCGCCGTCGCGCTCGAATGCGCATCGCGAGCACCACCATGGCCAGAACGGCCAGCAGAATCCAGACCCAGCGAGTGAAAGCCGAGAGTTGCCAAAAACTCGTCTCCAAATGCGGGCCCGCCCAGAAACCGGCCAGGACAAGGACAGCGATCCAAAGCAAGCTTCCCAGTAGTTCGAAGAGCAGAAATCTTCTGTAGTCGAGACGAGTCATCCCGGCCAGCGGCGCGGCAAAGGTACGGAATCCGGGAATGAATTTTGCAAAGAGCAGGGAGGCCGGACCGAAGCGGTGAAAGAAACCTTCGGTGCGCGCCACGCACTGTCGGGAACCGAGAGTCAACCGACAGAACAGGAGCAGCCAGCGCTGCCCCCCGCGGCGGCCGGCGAAATACCAGACGTGCTCGCCCAGCATCACGGCCAGCACGGCCAGTCCCAGAACCACCCAGAGATTCAGGTGCCCCCATGCGACCAGCGCTCCGGCCAGCAACAGAAACAGCTCCCCGGGAATCGGCAGGCCGAGGTATTCGAGCAACAGGCCTCCGAATACAGCCACGTAAGCATGGCGGACAGCAAACAGTGCCGGATCCATGTTTCCTTCCCTGCGTGCTGTGGCGCTCCCAGCGCGCACTCCTGAGCCGGTAGCCTACGACCCGCAAGGTCGTGAGCGTTTCCCTGCTGGTCAAGGCAGATTTGATTTTTGTGAATCGCTGCCGCGATGCAGGCGCCTCAGTACGAAAAACATCAGCCCGGCAAGCAACCAGGCTCCCAGAATCTCTGCGGCGAACATGTTGGTTTCCCCCTTTCTTGTTGCGTTCACTCCATAGGACGCGTTTGGCGCGCGGAGGATTCACGTCCGCAACAGAACAGTTTTCTGCATCCTCGAGCCGAGTTCCAGAATCCGATGTAAGCAGCGGAATTCGCCCCAGTGTGAGGCGTGCGAGACCAGGTCGTTGGCGGCAGGCGGAACGCAGACGCCGCCACACGACGAGGGAAAGGTCCGGCGTTTGCTTTCCTGCGGGCTGCATCGCGCGACGCGCGCAGGGTGCAAAACTGTTCTCGAAAATGGTTTCGGCCGGCCTTGCGTCGGGCAAGGAGTAAGCGCAACGGATGCGCAGGCAAAGCCTGGCTCTGAACTTGTTTCTGGCTGGCACGGCAGTGCTTTTGACACTGGGCCTGCTGTTGGGGCGGTCGGATTCGGCGGCGGTGGAATCGGGCCGTGCCCGGTCGGCTTCGCCGGTGTTCACGCCGGAACGGCCGACGCTGCGCGATGCCGTGCGCGACTTCTTCGGCATCCGGCCCGAGCCGGAACAGCAGCCCATCGCCTTCACGCACAAAGTGCATGCCGAAAATCGCATCGATTGCACCTCGTACTGTCACACGGGCGCGGGCGTGGGTCCGGTAGCAGGCATCCCGGGCGTGAAACAGTGTTTGATCTGTCACCGCACCATCGCCACCGACAGGCCGGAGATTCAAAAAATCGCGGCCTACGAAGAACGCGGCGAAGACATCCCCTGGCAGCGCGTCTACGGCTTCCCGGCTCCGGCCCACGTGAAGTTCTATCACGCACCGCACATCCGCGCCGGCGTGGATTGCTCCACCTGCCACGGCGATGTGGAACAGATGACTGTAGCGGTGCGCGCCGTGGATTTGACGATGGGGTTTTGTGTGGACTGCCACCGCCAACGCGGGGCTTCCGTGGAATGTGTCGCCTGTCATTACTGAGCGGATGAAAACATGGAACGACGCGACTTCATCAAGCTTTCGGCGCTGACGGCGGGAGCGGCCGGGCTGGCCGGTTGCGGCAACCCCGACCACCAACTGATTCGCTTCCTCCCCGAAGAAAACCTGATTCCCGGCGTGGCCTCTTGGCGGCCGAGTCTCTGCCCGCTGTGCGCGGCCGGTTGCGGTGTGCTGGCGCGGGTGATGGAAGGCGACGCGGAAGTGGTGCGCGACGGCCGTACTGGCCTGTTGAAAATGGGCTTGGTGAAAAAACTGGAAGGTAATCCAGCTCATCCGGTCAGCCGCGGCAAGCTGTGCGCCCGCGGGCAGGCTGCCGTGCAGCTTGCCTATCATCCCGACCGCATCCAGCAGCCGCTGAAGCGTCGCGGAGAGCGCGGCGCGGGCGAATTCGAGCCAGTGGACTGGGACGAGGCACTCGGCACGCTGGCGGCGTGGCTGAAAGAAGTGCTGGCTGGAGACCCGTCGGGACTGGCCTGGCTTTCGCGGCCGCTGCGCGGCGGGCGACGCGCCCTGGTCGAGCGGTTTCTTGCTGCCGCTGGAGCCTCGCCACCGGTCTATTTCGAGCTGTTGGACGAATCGGTCCTGCGGCGTGCCAATCGGCTCGGTTTCGGGCGCGAGCAGTTGCCCACCTATGTGCTGGGTGCAGCGAACTATCTGCTCAGCTTGAACGCCGATTTCCTGGGCACGTGGAATTCGCCGGTCGCACAGGCGATCGGCTTCGGCGAATTCCGCCAGGGCCAGCCGGGCCGCCGCGGAAAATTCGTACAAGTGGAAACTCGGGTTTCGCAGACCGGCGCCAATGCCGACGAATGGATTCCTATCCGGCCAGGTACGGAAGGCGCGCTGGCGTTGGCTCTGGCGCACGTCCTGCTGAACGAGAAACTGCGACCGGCGGCTGCCGCCGGTTCGGCGGGAGCGCACATCGAGGGCTGGTCGCAGGGTCTGCCGGAGTGGACACCGGAGAAGGCCGAAACGCTGACCGGCATCGCGGCCGACCGCATCCGGCGCCTGGCGCGAGAACTGGTCGCACACGGGCCCGCAGTGGTGATCGCGGGCGGGGCGGCTCTGGCGCAGACGAATGGGTTGGCCACCGCGCTGGCTGTGAATGCGCTGAACGCGTTGCTCGGCAGCGTGGGCGCGTCGGGCCCGGTTCGTTTCACACCGCAGTGGGAATCCACCGTCCCTGCGCTGCCGCATCGCACACTGCGCGCGCTGGTGCAGAAGATTCTTTCGCAGCCAGACTCACCGGTGAAACTGCTGCTGCTCTACGAGGCGAATCCGGTGTTCGCCACGCCGCCCGCCTGGCAGGTCGCTGCAGCACTCGACCGGGTGCCCTTCCTCGTGAGTTTCGGGAGCTTCCTCGACGAGACGAACAGCCGGGCCGACCTGGTCCTGCCCGACCACACTTTCCTCGAATCCTGGGTGGACGACGTGCCGGAGTCCGGCACTGAGCAGGCGGTCGTGAGTCTAGCTGCGCCTGCGATGCGGCCGCTGCACAATACCCGCGCCCTACCGGATGTGCTGCTGGAGCTTGGCCGGATGCTGGGCGGTCGGGTGAGTGAAGCACTACCGTGGGGCAGCTACGAAGAATTTCTGCGCGTACGCTTCGACGCGCTGGCGCGGCAGGTCGGCGCCGATCCCGAGGAATTCTGGAAACGAGCGCTCGAGCAAGGTGGCTGGTGGAGCGAAAACGGCTTGGTGCACACCGCTGCGCCCCAGCCAGCCCGAGCTACAAGTCGCCTGGTTCGTTACCAGGTCGCCGAAACGGATGGCGCCGTCGAAGAGTTCCCGTTCCATTTTTTGCCCTACGCCTCGCAAGCGTTCTACGATGGCTCGACGGCGCACCTGCCCTGGCTGCAAGAGCTGCCCGACGTGCTGACCACGGTGATGTGGGGCAGTTGGGTGGAGCTGAATCCGCAAACTGCCGAGCGGCTCGGCATCCGGCAGGGCGATATGGTCGAAGTTGCGTCGCAGCACGGCACCCTGCAAGCCCCGGCCGTCCTCTCCCCGGGCATTGCGCCGGACGCCGTGGCCATGCCGATCGGGCAGGGACATCGCACGTTTACACGGTACGCCAGCGGGCGAGGCGCGAATCCCATCGCTGTGCTTGCGCCGCTCGAAGAGCCGGAAACGGGTGCGCTGGCCTGGGCGGCCACGCGCGTGCGAGTCCGGCGCGTGGGTGCGGGACGGCTGGTGTTGTTCAGCGGTGGTCTGAGCCGTTTCCCGCATGCCGAAGAACGCTGAGGAGGAAAGTGTCACCGTGAACCATCGCTGGGGCATGGTTGCTGATTTGGACCGCTGCACTGGTTGCGAAGCCTGCGTGGTGGCCTGCCGTGCCGAAAACAACATTCCGACAGTCGGCGAAGCCGAAGCCGCACGCGGCCGCGCCATGCACTGGATTCGCATCGAGCGCTACTGGGAAGGCGAATTCCCCAATGCGCGGCTGCGCTATCTACCCGTGCTCTGCCAGCAGTGCGACGCCGCGCCGTGCGAGCCGGTCTGCCCGACCTACGCGAGCCACCACACCGCCGATGGACTGAATGCGCAGGTCTACAACCGCTGCATCGGTACGCGCTACTGCGCCAACGCCTGTCCGTATACGGTGCGTTTCTTCAACTTCTTCCATCCCGTTTGGGAAAAACCGCTGCACCTGCAACTGAATCCGGATGTTTCGGTGCGGGAAGTCGGCGTGATGGAAAAATGCACGTTCTGCGTGCAGCGCATCAAAGCCGCGTCCCTGCAGGCCCGGGCGGAAGGACGCGAACTGCGGGACGGCGAGGTGAAGCCCGCCTGCGTGCAGGCCTGCCCGTCGGAGGCGCTCGTCTTCGGCGACCTGAACGACCCGGACAGCCGCGTCGCCCGGCTGGCACGTTCGCCGCGCGGCTCGAAGCTTCTGGAAGAAGTCGGCACACAGCCCAAGATCACCTATCTGGCCCGGTTGTCCTGGAGTGACGATGAAGAAAACCGCTAGCCGCATCAACGGCGACCTGCTGCGACCCGTGCTGGAAACCTCGCCGCGGTTCTACCGGGCCGTGGCCCTGGTGGGCGCGGTGGCCGCGCTGGGATTTGTCGCCTGGGGCTATCAGGTCTGGAACGGCATCGGTGTGGCGGGCATCCGCCGACCGGTGTTCTGGGGCTTCTACATCACGAACTTCGTCTTCTGGATCGGGATCAGCCATGCCGGCACGCTGATTTCCGCAATTCTGCGGCTAGCCAACGCCGGCTGGCGCCGGCCGGTGACGCGCTGCGCCGAAGCGATCACCGTGTTCGCGCTGATGATCGGCGCCATGTTTCCGCTGATTCACCTGGGACGGCCGTGGCTGGCGTTCTGGCTGTTCCCGATTCCTAACGAGCGCGGGCTGTGGCCGAACTTCCGCTCCCCGCTGCTGTGGGACTTCTTCGCCATCAATACATATCTGCTCGGCAGCCTCCTGTTCCTGCTGCTGCCGATGCTGCCCGACTTCGCTCTGGTGCGCGATCGGGCCCGCGGCTGGCGCCGGCGTATCTACGGCTGGCTGGCGCTGGGCTGGGAGGGAACTCCGCGGCAGTGGCACCGGCTGGAAACCGCGATGCACATCATGGCCATTCTGATTATTCCGGTGGCCGTGTCGGTGCACTCGATCGTTTCCTTCGACTTTGCCATGGCGCCGGTGCCGATGTGGCATTCGACCATCTTCGCGCCGTACTTCGTTGTCGGAGCGATCTTCAGCGGCATCGCCGCGTTGATTCTGGCCATGGCCCTACTGCGGAAGCTGCTGCACCTGGAGGAATACCTGCAACCGAAGCACTTCGACAATCTGGGCAAGCTGCTGCTGGTGATGAGCCTGCTGTGGTTCTACTTTGTCTTCGCGGAACGGCTGACCGTGTGGTACGGCAACGACCCGGCCGAGATGGCGGTGTTCCGCGCCACGCAGTCCGGAGCCTATGCACCGCTGTTTTGGGCCATGGTGTTCTGCAATTTCCTGCTGCCGATGCCGCTGCTGGCCATCCAGCGGCTGCGGACCATCACCGGAACGGTCATCGCATCGCTCGCCGTCGTGGTGGGGATGTGGCTCGAACGGTTCCTGATAATCGTGCCTTCGCTGGCGCACAAGTATCTGCCGTACAGTTGGGGCACGTACGCGCCCACCTGGGTGGAAATCACCATCACCGTGGCCACGTTCGCCGGTATGGTGCTGCTCTACATGCTGTTCGCGAAACTGGTGCCGGTCATTTCGGTGTGGGAGTTCAAGGTGGGCAGCCATCGTCACGCCATGGCTGCTGATGCGCGTCTGCAGACGGAAACAGAGCCGGAACCGGCTGTCGGAGAGGTGTCCGCATGAGCGTGCTCTACGGACTGTTTTCCGAGCCAGAGGCAGCCCAGCGGGCGGCCGACAGCCTGCGTGCCGCCGGCGTCAGCGAAGCCTCCCTGCTGGTGCTTTCCTCAGAGCCCTGGGAAGAATACGAATTCGGCGCAGATCGCCGGCGGAGCTGGATGCCGTGGCTGGCCGCCTGCGGCGGTTTCCTGGGTGGAATGGCGGGGTTCGCTCTGGTTGCTGGGACGCAGCAGTCCTGGCCGCTGCGGACCGGGGGCATGCCCGTAGTGACGCTGTGGCCGGCGGGCATCATCACCTATGAAATGACGATGCTCGGTGCCATTCTCGCCACGGTCCTCACGCTGCTGATCTCGGCGCGGCTGCGGCCGAACCGGCGACCGCGGCTGGAGGAGCCGGCTCTCTCCGAAGGGTTCATTCTGGTTGGCGTGAGCAATCCTCCCGAACCGCAGCGGGTAGAACTGGAACGGCGGCTGCGCGAAGCCGGCAGCGAGGCCGTCAAAACAGTTCCTTCGGCCTGGCCAGAACGGTTCCAGAAGGGGTAACGCCAGGGCAGAAGAACGGCCGATGCTGAATCCTTTTTCCCGGTTATGTATCGCATAGACGAGGCGGGAAAAGTTTCTGGAGTACCCTCAAGGAGCATTCGGGGGTAGCCTTTGACCGTGAACCTGAAGCAGAAATTTCGGCCCGAAGAGGACGAAGACGCTCCACTGGTGGAACGCACGCTGGAGGGAGACCAGCAAGCCTATGAGCAACTCGTGCGCAAACACGAAAAGCGCGTCTTCCGCACCACAATTGCTATTCTGGGCGAGCTGGCCGATGCCGAAGAAGCCATGCAGGAAACGTTTCTGAAAGCGTACCAGAACCTGCACACCTTCCGGCGGGATGCGCGTTTCACCACCTGGCTGACGCGCATCGCAGTGAACGAATCGCTGCAGATTCTCCGTCGCCGCCGCGACACAACTTCGCTGGACGCCCCGGAAGCTCCCCCACAGGACCTCCGGCCCCGTCGCGTCGAGGAATGGTATGCCAATCCCGAACGCCGCTATGCAGCGGCGGAGCTGAAGCGAATGGTCGAAGAAGCCATTCGCGCGCTGCCGCCCGCCTACCGCGTGGTCTTTTTGCTGCGGGACGTCGAAGAGTTGAGTACCGAAGAAACCGCCGAGGCCCTGGGACTTTCCATTCCGGCGACGAAGTCGCGCGTGTTGCGTGCCCGGCTGATGGTTCGCGAAGCGCTGGCCGCGCACTTCGAAAAACCACCTACCCTGCGTTCACGCTTGCGTCGGGCCACCAGCCTGGTACGCAACATGATGGCCATGGCATTCGAGCGACCCGTGGGGCGGCCCAGCAGGAGGTAAGCCGTGCTGACCTGTCAGGAAGTGTTGGACAACATGTCTTGTTACCTGGACGGCGAAGGCTCCGAAGAACTGCGGCGTGAGCTGGAACGTCACATCGCGCGCTGCGCGCGATGCTTCGTCGTGGTGGACACTACCAAGCAAACGCTGCGCATTATCGCCGATTGCGAGCCGTTCGAAGTGCCGCTGGCAACCAGCGCGCGACTCTACGACCGGCTCGCCCACTTTTTTGCAAGTTTGCTGTAAGAGCGCGGTGCGGAGGGCTCGCCTCTTCGCATCCGTTCCGGGTCCCCCGTAGTGCTGTACCAACATGCGTACTAAGGAGGCTCGAACCATGAAACTGGCACGGTTATTTCCCATCCTCGTCCTGGCCCTGGCCATCGGCGCCGGCGTCAGCGTGGCCCAGAAAGACGTCACGCTGGAAGGCACGCTGGTGGACAGCAAGTGTTACCTGGCCATGGGGGAGGCTGGCAACGACCATGGCGCGATGAAAAACTGTGGAACCATGTGTCTGAAGGGTGGCACCCCCGGCGGGCTGCTGACCAAAGACAAGAAGTTCCACGCTATCATCGCCCCGTCCACGGCCCTGGCCGACTACGTCGGGCAGACGATTCGCGTGCAGGGCTCCGAACACAATGGCTCCCTCATGGCCAAGAAGGTAGAAGTCCGGAAAAACGGCCGGTGGGAAGAAATCAAACTCGGCGCCATGATGTAAGCGCTGCCGGAATTCCGGCACGTGCAACGGTCTGGGGCCCGCAGGAATACTCGGCGAGGGGTGGTGCGGGGGCTACCCCGGCTCGGGTGGCATCTGGCGGGCCCCTCCATTTATCTCCGAAGACCTGCGGCAATGCAGAAGAGCAGGCAAGGAGCAATTATGCGCGCAGCTATCCTCGCAACGGTTGGTGCCCTGCTGCTGGCTTGGACAATCGTGGTGGGCGCGACGGCAGCCTACGCTCAGCGGGCCCCGATGCCGGAAGAGCGCATCGGCGATGGCGTCCTGGTCACCGTGCTGCCCAAAGATGCTATCCCCGCGCTCCGCAATCCGGAGTTCCTCACCCGCGAACAGGCCGAGTCGTTGATGGCCGACGACGAGCCCGTGCTCGGTCTGGTGGACCCCCAGACCGGGCAGGCCAAGGCCTACTCACTCTGGCACTTGGACCGCCACGAAATTGTCAACGACCGGCTGGGAGGCAAGCCGATTGCCGTCACTTGGTGACCACTGGCGCACACGGGTGTCGTGTACACCCGCCACGTCGCTGGCCGGGAAATCGAACTGGCCGTCAGCGGCAAGCTCTACAAGGACGCACTGGTGATGTACGACCGGGAGACGGGCACGCTGTGGACCCAGGTGGATGGCTCGGCACTCCGCGGGCCGCTCGAAGGCAACCGGCTGGTGGAGCTGCCTGCAATGCAGACCACCTGGAAGGTTTGGAAGCAGCTCCATCCCGATACGCTCGTGCTACGCAAGCCGGCCGGGGTGCGTGGCTCGCCATACGCGGATTACTTCCAAGACCCGAACCGCCGCGGATTGTTCGGCACCCGCGGCGACGACCGCCTGGGCGGCAAGGAAATGATCGTCGGGCTGCACGAAGCCGACGACGCCGTGGCCATCCCGCTGTTCCGGCTCGAGAGCGAACGGCTGATCAGCACGGAACTGAATGGCAAGCCGGTGATCGTGTTCTATGCAACGGAGGAACAGACTTCCGCGGTGTTCCGCCCATTCGCCGGAAAACGCCAGCTCAGCTTCCGGCTGGTGCGGCGCGAAGGCCGCACGCTGCTCGAAGATGCGGAAACGGGCTCGCTGTGGTCGCCACTCGAAGGTCGTGCCCTCCGCGGCCCGCTTGCAGGAACGCGTCTGGAACGCGTGCCCTATCTGCACAGCTACTGGTACGCCTGGTCGGCCTATCGCCCGCACACGCGCCTGCTGCGCTGAGGCACCGTCATGGCCCTCGCTGCCCGGCACGTAGCCAAACGAAGCGATGCGGCACGTGAAGCTTTCCGGTAACCTCCGTGTGGAATCTTTTCGGGCTGGACCTCATCTGGGAAGAAGGGGAGCATCGACTGGCTCGTCGGCGCGTGCCGCGCTGCGGCCAGCGCGGAATGGGTTCTCTCGCAAGGTTGAATCGTTGCCCTGTCGGGCGAGCGGAAGCCCGGACGAGCGAATGGAAGCAGAAGGAGACACCGTGCACGAAGTAGCGTTTGGCGCTCCAGGAATGGAGCCGCGGTGGACATCCAGCTCCAAGGAAGGCGTGGGCACGGCGTACTCGACGGCGAGCCGCGTCTGGTTCACGCTCTCCCACGGCATTCTGAACGAGGTCTATTACCCCACCATCGACCGCCCGCAGACGCGCGACCTGCAGTTTCTGATTACCGACGGGGCCACGTTCTTCCATGAAGAGCGGCGGCACCTGCGCAGCCAGGTCGAGTATCTGCAGCGGGATACGCTGGGCTACCGCGTCTGCAGCGAGGACCCCGAAGGTCGCTACGGCCTGCAGAAAGAAATCCTCTGCGACCCGCATCAGCCCTGCGTGCTGCTCCGCGCCCGATTGCAGCCGGCGCCCGAGTGGCAGGGCAGGTTGCGCGTCTATGTGCTGCTGGCGCCTCACCTCGAAGTGGGCGGCTGGGGCAATTCGGCCTGCGTCGCTTCTGCGGCAGGCCAGCGCATCCTGCTCGCATGGAAAAAGCAAACCTGGTTGGCGCTCGGCGTCGAGGGCGGTTTCGCCCGCGCTTCGTGCGGTTACGTCGGCGCTAGCGACGGCTGGCAGGACCTCCACGACAACCTGCAGATGGACTGGGAATTCGCCTCTGCGCTCGATGGAAACATCGCTGTGCTGGGCGAGGTGGACCCATCGGCGCTGCCGGAATTCACTGTGGCCCTGGCTTTCGGCCCCAGTCGGCACGCCGCCATCACCACGCTCATGCAATCGCTGGCGATTCCTTTCCGTCAACATTGCGAAAAATACATCGAGCAATGGAACCGCGTCTGTTGTGATGTGCTACCGCTCGATTCCCATGCTGGAGATGGCGGCCGCCTGTTCCGCATCAGCCACAGCCTGTTGCTGGCCCATGAGGACAAAACGTATGCCGGCGCGCTGATTGCTTCGGCCAGCATCCCCTGGGGAGACGCCAAAGGAGATGAAGACATCGGCGGCTATCACCTGGTCTGGACGCGCGACCTGGTCAACAGCGTAACCGGCCTGCTCGCCTGCGGCGACCGCACCACACCCCAGCGCGCCCTCGTCTACTTGGCCTGCTCGCAACGCCCCGACGGAGGCTTTCCGCAGAATTTCTGGATCGACGGCACGCCCTACTGGAACGCCATTCAACTGGACGAAGTCGCTTTTCCCGTGCTGCTCGCCTGGCGATTGTGGAAAGCAGACGCACTCGGCGCCTTCGACCCCTATCCGATGGTCGTCTCAGCCTCACGGTTCTTGATTCACCACGGCCCGGCCACGCAGCAGGAACGCTGGGAGGAAAACGCTGGCTACTCGCCCTCCACACTAGCCGCGAACATCGCCGCGCTGATCTGTGCAGCAGACTTTGCCCGCGCGCGGGGCGACGCTGCTCTTGCCGCCTTCCTGGAGGAGTACGCCGATTTTCTCGAGTCCCATCTGGAACGATGGACGGTGACGACCGACGGTAGCTTAGTCGCCGGCATTCCGCGCCACTACATCCGCATCCATCCGGTGGCCCTCGAAGATCCCTACGCCGATGAAAACCCAAACCGAGGCTGGTTGCAGATTCGAAATCGCCCGCCGGGGAAGCCCGCCTGGTTCCCAGCAAAAGACATCGTAGACGCTGGCTTCCTCGAATTGGTGCGCTACGGCATCCGCCGGCCCGGCGACCCGTTGATCGAGGATTCGTTGCGCGTTGTGGATGCGGTCTTGAGGGTGGAGACGCCGGCCGGGCCCTGCTGGCATCGCTACAATCATGACGGCTACGGGCCCACGGCCGACGGTGGTCCTTTTCTCGGCTGGGGCGTAGGGCGCGCCTGGCCCCTGCTGACCGGTGAACGCGGCCACTATGAGCTGGCTGCGGGGCGCGACGTCCGTCTGTATCTGCACGCTATGGAGCGTTTTGCCTCGAAAGGGGGCCTGCTGCCCGAGCAGGTCTGGGACGAGCCGGGCCACCCACGACTGGGCTGTCCCGCCGGCAGCGCGATGCCCCTGATGTGGGCCCACGCGGAGTACATCAAACTGTTGCGTTCCACGGCCGATGGCCAAGTGTTTGACCGGATTCCGGTGGTGGCCGAACGCTACCTCGCCCGCCGCGGCCGTCAGGACCTCGAAGTTTGGAAGCCGAACCGGCGGCCGCGCCGCGTGTCACCTGGACAGACCCTGCGCGTGCAGGCGCCGAAAGAATTCCGCCTCCACTGGACCCTGGATGGATGGAGCACGGTCCACGATACGGTGGCGACGAAAACCGCCCTGGGCATTTCCTTCGTGGATGTGTCGGTGCCCCGTTCGCAGACCGCACCGGTGCAGTTCACGTTTTACTGGACCGATGAAAATCGCTGGCAGGGCGAAAATTTCATGGTTGCCGTTGAAAACGATGAATCGAGCTAAACTCTATTCCCGATTCCTTCTGCAAACGATACCGATCACTCACTCGACGGGGGCAGGGCCTTTCTCCGCGACCCTGCCGCAAGCCGTCGAGCCCCCCATCCACACGGCCCCGGACCCGTTTGCCGAAACGCCGCGCATCGGCATCGTGATGCCGGTACTGAACGAAGCTGCTATCCTCCCTGCGACGCTCACCCGGTTGTATGAAGTGGCGCGGGGCTGTCCGGTGGTCGTTGCCGACGGCGGCTCGTCGGACGGCTCGGTCGAAATCGCACGGCAGCTTTTCCACGTCGAGCGCTGTCCGGTGGCCGGCCGCGGTCCGCAGATGAATCGCGGTGCCCGCTGTCACGACGCCGACGTGCTGCTGTTTCTCCATGCCGATAGCGAACTGCCCCCTGACTGGAAAATGCATATTCGTCGCGCGCTGGCCGACCCGCGAGTTGCCGGTGGATGCTTCCGCTTGGAGTTTGACACGCCGCGGCCGATGTTGCGCTTCTATGCGTGGTTCACACGGTTTCCCGGACGCTTCTTCCATTTCGGCGACCAGGGATTCTTCGTTCGCCGGGAAATTTTCTGGCGCATGGGCGGGTTTCGCGAGATTCCGTTCCTGGAAGACGTGGACTTCCTGCGGCGGCTGCGGCGCTACGGGAAGTTTGTCGTGCTGCCCGTAGCGGTGCGTACCTCCGCGCGACGGTTCCTGCGCCACGGCACCGTGCGCCAGCAGTTGCGGAACATCGCGCTGGTCGCGCTGTTCGAACTGGGTGTTTCGCCGGTGCGCCTCGCGCGTTTCTACCCGCACGGCCGCTGAAGGCAGGGGTGCAATGCGGGGGTCGGCGAAGCCGGCACGGGCCTCAGGCTCCGAGCCAGCGGCCGATGGGACGCCATGGTTCCACGTGGTCGCAGATGACCTTCACGGTGGCGGTGATCGGAATGGCCAGAATCAGTCCCAGGCCGCCCCACAGCCAGCCCCAGAACAGCAGCGCCACTGTGGCCGCCAGCGCGTTCAGGTGGACTTTGTGTCCTACCAGCGCAGGCACCAGCACGTTGATGGCAATCAGGTGGAAGAAGCTGAGCACACCGATCACAGTGAAAAACATCCACCAACTCTTCAGTTGTGCCAGCCCGATGATCAGCGGTGGGATCCACGCGAGCACCACGCCCAGGTACGGCACCAGATTCAGGAACCCCGAGGCAATGCCAGTCAGCACCGGGTAGTCCAACCCCAGCAGCCAGAAGAACAGTGAAGTTACCAGGCCCAGGATCACCGCCACCAGCACGTTGCCGACCACGAAGCTGCGCAGCATCGTGTTGATATCGTCCAGCGCGTGCTTGACCCGCGTCCGCTCGCTCGCCGGGAACAGCTGCAGCGTGGCGTGCCAGAGCCGGTGCTTGTAGACCAGCATGAAGAACACCAGGAACGGCAGGAAGCTCACCGCCAGCAAGAACACATAGAGCGAGCCGAGTCCGCGGAGCAGCAGGGAACTCGGTCGATCTTCGAGCTGCACGATCGGGCGACCGCTCGGGCGTTGCGGCGCCAGCTCGGAAACGCGCCGTTCGAAGGCTTCGATGCGCTCGCGCACGCCCGCGATGGCATCGCGCAGCACGCCTTGATACTTCGGCCAGTCTTCGGCGAAGTGGGTCAGTCGGTCCCAGAAGATCCAACCCAGTCCACCGATCAGCGCCAGCATGATCAGCACCGCAAGCAGCGAGCCCAGAATCCGGTGCACGCGCAGCCGTTCCAGCCCCTCCACCAGCGGGTCCAGAAAATAGGCCAGCAGCACCGACAGCAGCAAGGTGATCACCACGCTGGAGGCCCAGTAGCAGAAGCCGACTACGACGCCGGCAGCAAGGATACGCACGCTGGCGCGTCCGGCAGGATGGCTGGTCGTTGGCGTACGGTCCATCGCTGGGAAATCGAGTACTTCGCCGCTACCTTACCACAGCGGCGGCGCCGTGCAGTATCGTGGCATGGCGACGGCTTGCCCTGGCGTGCGCCCCTGCGTTACTGTAACTGCACTATGCGGCTGGCGGCATTTCCCTGGGACGCTTTGGCCCGGCTGGACCTGCGTGCCGCGCTCGACATCCTGATCATTGCCATCCTTCTTTATTACATTTTGAATCTTCTGGGCAGCACCCGCGCGCTGCAGACCACCATCGCTCTGGCCCTGCTCGCACTGATTTTCTACGGTGCGCGCTGGGCGCGACTGGAGATGCTGGAATGGCTGCTGGCCAACCTGATGCCTTACGTCGTGATCGCGCTGATCGTTCTGTTCCAGCCAGAGATTCGGCGTGCCCTGGCCCACCTGGGTCGCGCGGCGCCCTGGCGACGGTTTTCCTCGCAACAGACCGCGGAAGCGCACGATGATGTGGTCATGGCGGTCAGCTATCTTTCCCAACAGCGCATCGGGGCACTGGTTGTGCTCGAACGCGACGTCAGCCTGAAAACCTACATGGAAAGTGGCGTACCGCTCGACGCGGTCGTCAGCTATGATTTGCTGGTCACCATCTTCCATCCCGAATCGCCGCTCCATGACGGCGCAGCCATTCTCCGCGGGAACCGGATTGCTGCAGCGGCCTGTTTTCTCCCGCTTTCGCTCAATCCGATGATTTCCAATCAGCTCGGTACACGACATCGCGCGGCGATCGGGGTCACCGAGGAATCCGATGCGGTGGCCGTGGTTGTCTCCGAGCAGACTGGCGCGATCGGACTGGCCTTTGGCGGTGCAATTGAACTGAATCTCGCTCCCGAACAGTTGCGCCAGCGGCTCGCCGATTTCTTTGCCCGCTTCCGTTCGCAGCTTCCGCTGCCCGCGGTGCCCCTGCGCACCGAAGCAGCCAGCTGGTTTCCTTCCCGCGAGCAGAAGGACTGAGCGATGCGCTGGCTCGGGCGACTGCTGCTCCACAACTGGCACCTGAAATTGCTCTCGTTGTTGATTTCGTTTCTGCTCTGGGCTGTCTACACGGCGGAGCCGATGGCAGAGGTCGGCTATCTGGTTCCGTTGGAGTTCCACAGTGTGCCCCCCGGCCTCGAGCTCGCCGAAGACGTGCCCACCCAGATTCATGTGCGCGTTCGTGGACGACCGGCGATCCTCCATCGGCTCACCCCAGCCGAGCTCTCCATCGCGATTGACTTGAGCGGCGCGGCGCCGGGCGAGCTGCTCGTGCGCCTGGCCGCCGATCACCTCGAGCTGCCGCCCGGAGTCGAGCTGACCCGCATCTCGCCGGCTGAGGTTCGCCTCCGGCTCGTGCGCCGCTCGGCTACCAGCGCGCGCTGAGCTGTTCCGCATCCGCGGTGGCCGAACGACCGTGTGATAGAATCGAAACGCAGTTCCTCCGTACTACCATGCCCAAACAGCTCTTCGGGACCGACGGTGTCCGGGGAACACCAGGCCGCTACCCGCTTGACGACGCCACGCTCTATTGGATGGGTCGTTCCGTGGGGGAATATCTGCGCGCCGCCGAGCCGGCGCCCACGGTGCTGCTCGGCGTGGATACGCGCGAATCCGGCCCGCACATTGCCGGGCGGATGGCCAGCGGTCTGGCGGCGGCCGGGGCCAGGCCCGTCTATGCCGGCGTGCTGACCACGCCCGGCGTCGCCTACCTGGTACGCGCACTGAACTTTTCTGCCGGCGTGGTGATTTCCGCTTCGCACAATCCCTACCCGGACAACGGCGTCAAGCTGATCGCGCGGACCGGGATGAAGTTCCCCGATGCCATCGAAGAAGCCCTCGAACAGCACATCCTGGCACGGCAGCAGCCGCCGCCGGCGGAGCCGGAAACGCGGCTAGACCCACAGCCGGGTCTCGGGGAAAAGTACCTGGAATTTCTGGCTGGGCGCGTGCCGGCAGAAGCGAAGCTCGCGGGGATGAAAATCGTGCTCGACTGCGCCAACGGTGCGGCCAGTGCGCTCGGCCCGGAGCTGTTTCGCAGGCTGGGCGCCGAGGTCGTGGCCATCGGCAATGCTCCCGATGGTCGCAACATCAATGACGGCTGCGGCTCGCTGCACCCGGAGCGACTGCGCGAAACCGTGGTCGCAACTGGTGCTGCGCTCGGTGTCGCTTTCGATGGCGACGCCGACCGCGCCGTCTTCGTCAGCGCTAGCGGTCAGATGGTCAACGGAGACGGCACGTTGCTCGCAGCCGCCCGCGAAATGAAAACGGCGGGAACGTTGCGCGGCGGCGTCGTGGTTGGCACCACGATGGCGAATCTGGGGCTGGAGCTGGCGCTCGCCGCCGAAGGCCTTCGACTGGAACGCGTGCCGGTGGGCGACCGCTACGTGCTCGAGGGAATGCAGCGGCTCGGCGCCAATCTGGGCGGCGAGCAGTCCGGCCACATCATCTTTCTCGACGACCACACGACGGGCGATGGCCTGCTCACCGCGGTGAAGATGGCGGTGCTGGTGGTCCGCCGCGGCCCGCTCGACCAGCTCGTCACCGGCCTGAAAATTTTCCCGCAGACCATTTTGAATGTGCCCGTGCGCGCAAAACCCCCGCTCGAAACGCTGCCGACGGTGGCACGCGCGCTCGCGGAAGCCGAACGCGCCCTGGGCCGCCGCGGCCGCGTCGTGCTGCGCTACTCGGGCACAGAACCGCTGGCGCGTGTCATGGTGGAAGCAGAACACGAAGCCGACGTCGAGCACTTCTCCCGGGCGATTGCCGAAGCCATTCGTGTCGCCATCGGCGCCTGACCCGCTGTTGCAATTTGGACTTGTCATTTCCCCTCAAAATGCGTACCGTGGGCACCCCATCGGGAGGCGACCGAATGCGTGGTGTTTCTACAGTACTCGGCTTGTTCGTGCTGGCCGGGGCCAGTTGGGCACAGGCGCCGCCGGCGCAGCCGTTGCCCGCGGTTCCGCACTACGAGGATTCCGTCGAAGGATTGGAAAAGTTCGTGCGCACAGTGCTCGAAGCCGCACAGAAAGGTGACGAGCGGCTCGTCTATGCGCACACCCGTTCGTTGTTGTTGCCGAATCCGCGGGAAGCGTTCGCTGAGCTGTTCGGGGACGCGTTGCAGGAAGGCTTCGCGGAGCGCTACGCAGAACGTCGCGCGGTGCTCTATCTAGTACTCGCCCGCGACCTGACCGGCATCGCCAAGGCCGGCTTCGAACAGATCCGCGTCGGCCGCTACGAAGAAGGCTGCAGCCCGCTCGCCGACGAGGACCAGGCGCCCGTGCTGCTCGCGCGGCGCCGGCCGGTGGTGCTCTACGACGTGCGTGTCCTCCGAAAAAAGGGCGATAAATCTGCCGCCGGGCTGCGCTATTTTCTCTACCAGGATGGAGGCTTTCGCTACCTGGGCAACATCGCACTTGAGCAGGGCGTGCCCCTGTTCGGCTCCTTTGAGGAGAACACCGCCGGAGGCACCCCGCCCGCCAAGCGCCTCCGCGTCGAAGGCGAGCACGCGGTCAAGTTCCGCAGCAGAAATCCTCTGCCGACGTATCCGCAGCAGGCCCGCGACGCCAAACTGCAGGGACGCGTCCGCCTGTTGACTCTGTTTGGTACCGATGGTGCGGTCAAGGCAGTGCGCCTGCTGAGCGGCCATTGCTGGCTGTTTTCTGCGGCATTGGAAGCGATTCGGCAATGGAGCATCGAGCCGGTTCAGGTCAACGGCGAAGCGGTCGAAGTGGTTGTGCCGGTCGAAATCACTTTCATGTTGAACGGTCCTTGACGTCCTGCACAGGGCCGCGACTCAGCGCACACAGACGGGGTGACCACCGCTCGGCCACCAGAATTCCTCCAAAACTCCATAGACAGGGCCTTTGCACATATGAAAATAAGTAGAAATAAACTGCCTCTGCGCTATGAAAAATTTTCTAGTCTTTTGTAACTGGCTGTAGCCACGCAGGATGCCATGGGGAGCCGAATCGGGGAGCAATGGAACGCCATTTGCTCCCTCTTCTAGTGGCCGTCTCCGATTCCCGGGGTGACCCTCTCATAGAGGGAGTGGGGTTGGAGCAAAGAAGAGGCTCGTGTGAGAGCCTCTTCTTTTTTGCATGCTGAAGCAGTGTTGCTTATTCAGCAGGCCAGTGTGGAGCGCCGCACTCTTCACAGGCAATCTGCACCTGGCTGAGCCACTCGAAAAGGACATCGGCTCCGGGCAGCGCGCTGGCGTCGCGGGCGACCCACTGGGCCACCAGCTCTCCGTAACGGTCGGCCACGAACGCGCCCACGTGCGCAAGGCCCGCGGTGCCGAAGGCATCCTCGCCTAGAAACGCGCGCTGGGACTGCCCGGTCACATCAGCCGCTACTACGACCTCCTCGGGGAACCGGGGAGCCAAGGATGCGGGCACCGGCGCCGGCAGAATGACCAACGCGACAGCCTCCAGGCGGCGCAGTTCATCGGCGCGTGCAGCCAGCTCCGCAGGCAGGTGGTTCGTCGCGGCCGCTGCGCCGCCGAGCGCAACGTCTTCATTGCGCAAGAACACAATCGCTAGGCTCTTCTTTTGCTTGAAGTCCCAGGCACGCACCAGCCTGCCGTCGGCCGTGCGCGCCGTGACCGGCGGGATCAGTTGTCGGAGTTGCAGTGGACTCCCCATCCGTCCCTTCGATGCCAACCCGTGCGCGGCGGTCGCACCGGCCGGGCGACGAAGAAAGCCACCGGCTGGCAGGTTGCGACCGAAGAGTGCTGCGCTGAGCCGGCTGTGACTAACTGCAGCCCGAAGTCGAGCCGCAGTTTTCGCATTTGTAGCAGGCACCGTTGCGCGTCATCAACATCCCGCACTCCGGGCATGACGGCGCATCGTCGATCGCTGCTAGCGGACGCGACTGGGCCGAGGCGGAAGCACGCCCGGCCGTCATCGCTGCCGGCACGGCCTCAGCCGTTGGCAGGGATTCCCCGTTGGCGGCGTTGCTCAGCACCAGGTAGTCCGGAGAGATGAACTTGCCTCCCAGCCAGCGTGCGATGTAGTCGAGAATGGATTTCGCGTAAGGAATTTCCGGATTGCCGGTGAATCCAGAAGGTTCGAACCGCGTGTGGATGAATTTGTCCACCAGCGCTTTCAGCGGTACCCCGTACTGCAGCGCAATGGAGACCGAAAGGGCAAACCCGTCCATGATGCCCGACAGCGTCGAGCCTTCCTTGGCCATCTTGATGAAAATCTCGCCCGGCGAGCCGTCTTCGTACATGCCCACGGTCAGGTAGCCTTCGTGTCCGCCGATGGAAAACTTGTGCGTAATCGAACGCCGCTCGTTGGGCAGCTTGCGGCGCATGGCGCCAGCGAAGAGTTCCTGCTGCCCCGGGGCTGGCTTCGCTTCCTTCTTTTTCTCTGTGTCCGCAGCGGACAGCGGCTGAGCCTTCTTCGAACCGTCGCGGTAGATGGCCACGGCTTTCAGCCCGAGCTTCCAGGAAGTGATGTAGGCATTCATGATGTCCTCGATCGTGGAATGCTCGGGCATGTTGATCGTCTTGCTGATCGCGCCGGAAAGGAACGGCTGCGCCGCGGCCATCATTTTCAGATGGCCCTGCCAGGAAATGGC
>JBBIQG010000009.1:0-72959 GCA_037442425.1 Acidobacteriota bacterium
GGGGTGGAAAGGGCCGGGGATTTACGGGCTCTGACACCCCAATACTTTCTTCGTTGCCCTGAAAGTGGGGTGGAAAGGGCCGGGGATTTACGGGCTCTGACACCACTGCTCTATAAACGAGTGAGGAGACGTGTGGTGGAAAGGGCCGGGGATTTACGGGCTCTGACACCGGGCCACGCAGGCAGATGCCTGCGCCTCAGCTATCCACACCGCGACATTTCGAACGTATCGGGGCGGCTCGAAGCCGCCCATTTCGTTGGTCGGTGCCACCGCACCAGCCCGAGCACACTCACGTAAGCGGGAAAAACTCGTCCCAGCAGAATGGCAGTCGGAAGTTCGGCTCCCCGAAGGCTCGTGCCCGTTGGAGCGAAGAAGCTCATCGCCGTGAAAAAACGGCGAGAAGCGCAGGCCCGGTGCCGGGACGAGCCGGCCCTTCTAGGCCGACTCCCATGTGTATCTCCGGGGCTTTTCCGAGCATGCGGGACACAGAGTCAGCACCGATACGCCACAGGGAACAACTGCGCGATTTTCGTCTTGGAGCCGGGCTGCGATAATCCTGGCGGATGAGGTCATCGGTGCAGCAGTGGTGGCGGGGTGTGGATCGAGCGGGCTGGCGCAGTTTTGCTGGCGCGCTGGCGGCTCTGAGTGTGGCGCTGCTGCTGGCGCTGTATTCTTCCGCTGCGGCGGAGGGCGGGCAGAAGTGGCTGGCGTGGACTGCGGCACTGGCTGCGCTCGGGCTGGCCGGCTGGGTGGCCGTGCGGGTGGTGCCTGGGTTGGCTCGACGCACGGCGCTGCGCTGGCTGGCGTTGCGGTTGCAGTACCGGCTGACGCGCGAAGGTTCGCTGTATCTGACACTGCTCGTGGTGGTGCTGCTGGCCGCGTTGAACACGGCGAACAATCTGCTGTTTCTGATCCTGGCGGCGATGCTGGCCGGGCTGCTGATTTCTGGCGTGGTTTCCCGGCTGACCTTGGCCGGATTGGAGCTGCGGCTGGAGCTGCCCGAGCACATCTTCGCCGGCCAGCCGGTGCAAGCCGCGGTGGCGTTGCGGAACAACAAGCCCATGCTGCCTTCGTATTCGCTGCGGGTGGTAGGGGAAACGCGCCGCGGCGACAATGCGATTCTGTCGCGACCGGTCTATTTCCCCTACCTGGCGCGAGGGCAGCTGGCGCGGCAAGCCGTCGAGCTCCAGTTTACGCGCAGAGGCCGCTACCGGCAGGACGCCTTCGCCATTCGGACGCGCTTCCCGTTCGGCTTCCTGGAAAAAACGCTGCGCGTGGAAACGGCGGAAGAACTGCTGGTCTATCCAAGCGTCGAGCCTACCGAAGAGTTCTACGAAGTGCTGCCGTTGCTCAGCGGGGAGCTGGAAAGCTACACGCACGGCCGCGGCCACGACCTGTACGCCATCCGCGACTACCAGCCAAGCGACAGCGCCCGCTTCGTGGACTGGAAGGCTTCGGCCCGCACCGGCGCGCTGAAGGTACGGGAGTTCACGCGCGAAGACGAGCGCCGCGTGCTGCTTGTGCTCGACCCGCGCCTGCACGGTGAGGCCACCGATGCGGCGCTGCTCGAACGGTTCGAACGTGCCGTGCAGCTCGCCGCCTGCCTGGCCTGGCACTTCTACGAGATCGATGCAGAGATGGCGTTTCACACCACGGGCTTTTCGACGCCGCTTGCCCGCGCCGGGGAAATCATCTATGCGGTGCTGCGTGCACTGGCTCTGATCGAGCCGCTGCCCGCCAACGCGGCCTCAGTGCTCGAGGAGCTGCCCGAAGCGCACGAGCTCTACAAAATTATCCTCACCAGCCAGCCGCGGGGAACGATCCCCACGCGTCTGTGGACTTCGTCTTATCTGGTTTTCTTCGACTCGCTGTGAGGCCGAGGGCGGCCCGGCGACGAACTCCCGAGCCGGCGGAGCTGTGCCTGTGCGAGAATGTGCCGTGCACCTGCCCTTGAACGCGCAGCGCAGCCGATTCCGTCGCCGGTTGCTGACCTGGTTTCGCCGGCGCCGACGCAACCTGCCCTGGCGGCGGACAAAGGACCCGTACCGCATCTGGCTCGCCGAAGTGATGCTGCAGCAGACGCGCGTGGCCACGGTGCTGCCCTACTACCGGCGGTTCCTGCGGCGCTTTCCCAGTGTGCGGGCGCTGGCGTGCGCACCGCGGGAAGCGGTGCTGCGAGCCTGGTCGGGGTTGGGCTACTACGGCCGCGCACGGAATCTGCACCGCGCGGCCAAGGAAATACTCCGCCGCCACAACGGAAAATTCCCGGACGGGCCGCAGAGCGCACGAGCCCTGCCCGGAGTGGGTCGCTACACGGCTGCGGCCGTGCTGAGCATTGCCTACGGGAAACCGCTGGCCGTGCTCGATGGCAACGTGGCGCGGGTGCTCGCGCGGCTGGGTGCGGTACGGGGCGAGCTGCGGGCACCGGCTCGCTGGCGGCAGCTCGAACACGCCGCACAGCAGATGCTGGCTCGTGCTGCACCGGGCGAGTGGAACCAAGCCATGATGGAGCTGGGTGCAACGGTGTGCACGCCACGCACGCCGCGCTGTACGGAGTGTCCCGTGGCGCGCTGGTGCCGAGCGCGCCGTCTGGGTCTGGTCGAACAGCTCCCGAAAAAACGCCCGCGGCCTTCCCCGCACCGGGTGACGCTTGCCGTCGCCGTGATCGTGGATGCGCGCGGGCGCACCTTGTTGCTACGCCCAGAACATCCGCAGGCCTGCCGGTTTTTCGCCGGCCTGTGGCAATTTCCGGCCGTCAAAGTCCGCCACGCACCGCAGGCGGAGCTGCGTCGGCATCTGCGACAGATTCTGCCAAACAGCGGCGCAGCGGCGCGGCTGCATCCTTTGCCCCCGGTGGAGCACACAGTAACCCACTATGCCCTCACGCTGCGACCGTTCTGGCTGCCGGTGACGGCACTGCCCTGCCTCCGACACAGCGCCGTGGCTTCGCTGCGGGGATTGGAGCGGCGGGCGATCTCCAACGCCACGCGGAAGATTGCTGCCGCTGCCCGTCGAGTTCTCGCCGTCGAGTGCTGAGCGTTGGCCCTTTCGCAGCAGGCCGTGGGCCGGCGCAAAGCAACTGCTAGAATGTGATGCAGCGATGCCTGCAACCACGGAAACGCAACCGGCCGCGGCCGCCCTCGAGCGGTATCTCGAGGTGTCGTTGTTTTTGCTCGTGCTGGTGAGCACGCTGGCCCTGGTGACCACCGGCAAGCTCGACCTGCCTTCCAGTGTGCTGCCGGTGGTTCTGCTCGGCGTGAAAGCCTGGCGCTACCACCACGGCCACGGCCCCGAGCTCCCCGCGCGCACCGCGAACCGACTGGTGGTGGCCTATCTGGCCTTCTTGCCGGTGGACCTGGGGTGGCTCTCCGGCGAAATGGCCCGGGGTGCACCGGTGCCGCTGCTGTATGCGACGCTGCTGGCGACCATTCACCTGATGCTGTTCACCCTGCTCGTGCGGCTGTATTCGGCGCGCACCTTGCGGGACTATGCCTTCCTCGGCCTGCTTTCCTTCGCGATGATGCTGGCCGCCGCTGTGCTCACCGTGGACACCACCTACCTGGCTTTCTTTGTCCTGTTCCTGGTGCTGGCGATTTCGACGTTCACCGGATTGGAGATGCGTCGCGGTGCCGAAGGAGCCGTGGTGGAGCGGGTCGAGCCGGGTTCGCCAGCGGCGGCGCGACTCTACCGCGCGCTGCGGAGCACTTCGGCGGCTATGGCCGTGGGCGCACTGTTGCTCGGCACGGCACTGTTTTTTCTGATTCCGCGTTACCGCGCCGGCTACCTGGGCGGCTACACGCTGCAGCCGCAACTGATCAGCGGCTTCGACGACGACGTCACGCTGGGCCAGATCGGCGAAATCAAAAAGAACACCGAGGTGGTTCTGCGCGCCCGCATCACCCAGGGTGCCGCGCAGGCCGGCGTGCTGCGCTGGCGCGGGATTGCGCTGTCCAGCTTCGACGGCCGACGCTGGTTCAACACTCCGTCGGCACCGCGGGTGATCGAACCGAACGCAGGCGGCTGGTATCCGCTCGGGGGCGTACCCGCCGGGCTGTATGGGAATGCGGTAGAGCTGCGTTATTCGATTCTGCTCGAACCGCTCGCCAGCGATGCCCTGTTTGCTCCTTATCGCGCCGTGGCCCTGCGCGGGGTGTTTGCGCCGGAGCCGGAACGCATCGGACGCCTGCGACGCTCCTACATCTTGGTGGACACCACCGAATCGCTTTCCAATCCCTACCAGAATTTCACGCGGCGGCTCTACGAAGGCATCTCGCTGCTGCCTGCGGTAGATCGCCGCGAGCTGGAGGCGGCCGGCGACGACTACCCCGAGTCCGTCCGCGAGACCTATCTGCAGTTGCCGACGCTCGATCCTCGCGTTGCGGCACTAGCAGAAGAAATCACACGGAACGCAGATAACTCATTTCGCAAAGCCGAGACGATCGAGCGGTATCTGCGCACGCGCTACGGCTACACGCTCGAACAACCCGACCCGCCGCCCGCCGACCCCCTGGCGCATTTCCTGTTCGAGCGGCGTGCCGGTCACTGTGAATACTTCGCCACAGCGATGACCGTGATGCTTCGCACGCTCGGCATCCCGGCGCGCTACGTGAACGGATTCCTAGCCGGAGAGTACAACGAGATCGGTGGAGACTTCATCGTTCGGGCCAGCGATGCCCATAGCTGGGTGGAAGCCTATTTCCCGGAGTATGGCTGGATCAGTTTCGACCCGACACCGCCGGCCGACCCGGTCGCGCGTGGCTGGCTTGGACGGCTGGCGCTTTACTGGGACTGGTTCGAGCTGCGCTGGCAGGAGTGGGTAATCAACTATGATGCCGCGCATCAGCAAACGCTGGTACACGAACTGGCCCAAGACACACGTGCCTGGCTGGCCACGGCGCGGCGATTCTGGCGGGAGCAGCGCCGCGCGGCTGTCGAAGCGGTGAAGTCAGCACAGGTGGCGCTGGCCCGCTCTCCCCATCTGCTGCCCATGACGCTGACTGCGCTGCTGCTGGTGCTGCTGGTGATCCGCCGCCGCACTCTGCTGGACTGGCTGGCCGGGCGCTGGGGCTGGTCGCTGCATCGCAACGAGCGTTCCGCGGCCCGCGTGGCCACATTGCGTTACCGCGAACTGCTCCGGCTGCTCGAACGCCGCGGGTACCGCAAATCACCCGCGCAGACTCCGCGCGAGTTCGCTCAGCAGCTTCCCTGGCCGGCGACGACAACGTTGACCGAGCTGTACGAAGCAGCACGCTACGGTGGACAGCCTGCCGCATTGGAAGTCATGGGCGCGCTGCTGGTCGAGTTCCGCCGCACACTCGACGCGAGCCACAACCAGCACACCGGTGGAAAGCCGGCCTGACCGAAAGGGGCCAACCGAAGCGGTGTGTTAGAATGACGCTCTGTACTTGGACCAGGATTATTCCCGATGCCGAAAGTTGGATTCTTCAGTCTGGGCTGTCCCAAGAATCTGGTGGACAGCGAAGTGATGATGGGCCTGCTCGCGCGGGGAGGCTACGAGCTGACCGCACGCGCCGACCAGGCCGACGTGCTGGTGGTGAACACCTGCAGCTTCATCGAGCCGGCCCAGCAGGAATCGGTGGAAACCATCCTGGAGCTGGCCGAGTACAAGCGATTCGGCCGTGCCAAAAAGTTGATCGTGGCCGGTTGCCTGGTGGAGCGGTTCCGCGAAGAAATCCAGCGCCAGATTCCCGAAGTGGATGCTGTGCTCGGCACCGGCGAAGTCGAACGCATCCTGCAAGCCGTGCGGGGCGAGCTGAACGCAGCGCCGACCGAGCCGCCGACCTTTCTCTACCACGAAGCGATGCCGCGCCTCCGGACCACGCCACGGCACTACGCCTACATCAAAATTGCCGAGGGCTGCGATCACCCCTGCAGCTTTTGCATCATCCCGCAACTGCGCGGGCGGTTCCGCAGCCGCCGGCTCGAATCCGTGGTCCGTGAAGCCGAATCTCTGGCCCGATCCGGCGTGCGAGAGATTTTGCTGGTCGGACAAGATACGACTTCGTACGGCGAAGACCTCGGGTTGCGCGAGGGGCTGTCGATGCTGCTCGAACGTCTGGCCACCGTGGAGCCGCTCGTTTGGGTACGCTTCCTCTACGCATACCCGAACCGCATCTCCCAGCGGCTGCTGGACACCCTGGCCGCGAGCCCACGACTGGCCCGGTATCTGGACGTGCCGCTGCAACACGCCAGCCGGCAGGTATTAGCGCGAATGAAGCGCGGAGCGAGCGGCGAAGCTTTCCTGCGACTGCTCGAATGCATCCGCCGCACGATTCCCGGTGTGGCTATCCGCAGCTCGTTCATCGTCGGCTTCCCCGGAGAGACTGAAGAAGATTTCCGGGAACTGCTCGATTTTGTCCGTGCCGCAGAGCTCGATTGGCTCGGCGTATTCGCATACTCGGATGACGAAACCAGCGAAAGCTATGCGCTCGATGGAAAGCTCGACGCGGAAACGATTGCGCGGCGCCGGCACGAACTGATGGCCGTACAGCGGCGCCTTTCGGCCGCGCGGCTGCGGCGCCTGGTGGGCCGTCGCCTGCGCGTGCTGCTGGAAGGGCCTTCGACGGAAAGCGAATTCCTCTGGGAGGCACGCACCGAGCAGATGGCTCCGGAAATCGATGGCAAGCTCTACATCACCGCATTCGCCGCAGGCATCCCGCCCGAGCAGGTACAGCCGGGCGCGCTGGCCGAGGCGGAAGTCGTGCGTGCCAGCGACTACGATTTGTTTGGACGCGTGGTCTCCATCGAAGCGACGAGCCGGGCGGGCGCGGACGGTTTCGTCCCGCTGCCGAATTCAGCGCGCGCCCCGGCACCGAACCCGTTGCGCGTGCTTCCCTGAAGCCGCTATGCAAGCCCGCTGCCCCATCTGCCAGAAACCGACGCGTTCCGAGCAGAACGCCGATTTCCCGTTCTGTTCCGAGCGCTGCCGGCTGATCGATCTGGGCCGGTGGGCCAGCGAGGAATACGTGATCAGCGAACCGCTCGTCGAACCGAAAGAATCCCAGCCACCCGCCCAGACCGAACCCGGCAAACGGAAAGAGAATCGCACGCGTCGGTAGCGAACCCTTTCCGCCGCCGGCTCCCGATTGGAATTCCGCCGAACTGGGATTTATACTTGAGCGCGGCAGAAGGAAGTCTGCGCGCCGTGCAAACGGCGCCATCCGAATCCCGAGGCCAGGCTTGAGCAGGAACAGTCTTCCCAAAATCGAGAGCGTACGGCCGGCCGCAGCCATTCCCGGCGGCGACGTGGAAATTCTGGGCAGCGGGTTCGAGTCGCGCAACAATGTGCGTCCGCACGTGCGCTTCGGAGACGCAGAAGGCGCGGTGCTCGTTTCGGCCGAAAATTTTCTGGTTGCGCGCGTTCCCGAAGGCGCGGCGGGCGGCAGTGTGCGGGTAGCGCTGCCGGGGCGGAACGTGGAAAGCGATCCGTATCCGATGGCACTCGGTACGCAGATCGCCGACAACTTGCATCCGGTCGCCAATCCCGCCGTGGACGCCGAAGGCAACATCTACGTGACCTTCAGCGGACCGCGCGGAGAGAAGGTGCCGGTTTCGCTCTACAAAATCACCGCGAACTACACCGTCAAGCCCTTCGTCACCGAGCTGATGAATCCCACCGGCCTGGCGCTGGACCGCAACGGCGTGCTTTATGTGTCCTGCCGGCACGACGGCACCATCCACCGCATCACCCCCGATGGCCGCGCCGAACAGTGGGTCGAGGGCATGGGCATCGCAACGGGCATCGCTTTCGATCGGGAAGAAAACCTTTTCGTCGGCGACCGCAGCGGCACGATTTTCAAGATCACACCGGATGGCGGCATACTGGTCTTCGCCACGCTGGAGCCTTCCATCGCTGCTTACCACTTGGCCTTCAGCCCGGCGGGCGAGCTCTACGTGACCGGACCGACCACCTCCAGCTACGACTGCGTCTATCGCATCCGGCATGACGGCGACGTGCAGGTGTTCTACCGCGGACTGGGCCGGCCGCAAGGGCTGGCGTTCGACCGCCAGGGCAATCTTTACGTCGCAGCTTCCCTCGGCGGACGCCGCGGCGTGGTACGCATCACGCCCGACGGGCAACACGCTGAGCTGGTGCTGAGCGGCATCGGAATTGTGGGGTTGGTGCTGCTGCCCACCCGCCGCGCCATCATCGCCACCAACGACGCGCTCTACCACCTCGATTGGGACGTCGAAGGTCTCCCGCTCTACGGTTGAGCAAGCTGCAGGTCACGACTGGAAGCACCGAACGACAACGGAACTTCTGCAAGACGAGCAGATGGTCCGCGCGAGATAACTACTACAGTCCGCAATCAACGCGACTGAGCAGCGGCCGTCCATGAAGGTCCTTGCTCATATACACACACATGCCGGAACGATCCGTACCCAAGAAGATCCCCGGCCAAGGTATGGGCGTAGGAGATGCAATCGTCCTCCATCTCTTACCTTCAGAATCGCCTTCCGCCATTGCGAATGTTGTCTTGCCTGCTGAGCCCTGAGCAGCAGTCAACCGGACTTGCGCCAAGAGAGAACCTTTAGTGGAAGGTGCAAGGCACATGATCTGCGCCGATGTAGCACCCTCCCCTAACCGCGGCAAGCTGGCTGCCAAGGACGACCGGGCCAGTAACGAACCATCCTTTGTGCTGAACCGAAGCAGTTCCTGCGTGGTCGCGAGATAGAGAATCACCGATTCCCCATCAATACCCAGGAAGTGCTCTCCGGTCGCTGCGTTCGTTATTACGATTTCTCTCTCGTAAGGAAACCACTTCCGAAAGGCTGTCCCCCACAGTATGTCGCCCTCTGGGGAATACTTTATTAGCAAGGGATAATCTTCCTCGTCGAGCTTGTCTGCCCGGTCCTCCCGGTGGCCGAGGGCATATACGCTGCCCTCTGAATCTACCGCGACCTGGTGATGGTGGTACGGGTAGACCTCCCAAAGTTTCCGCAGAACACCCTTTGCATCATAGGTCAGGAGATACATCCTGGCATTGATGGGTCCATACTGGACGACGCCAGAAATCACCAACATTCCGTGCGGACCGGCAGCGACAGCCCAAATGTCAACTGCGTTCGCTCCGGCAAAGTCGAGCATGGGTGAAACCCTGGTACCCGGTTGACTGCCTGCCGGATATGCCTGAACCGCAGTCGCAGCACCGGCGTCGACGTCGCGATAAAAAATGAGAACGTCGTGGATGGCGTCCCATCGGAAAAGATATCCACCAGGTTCTCCACCAAACGGTCGCTCCAACCTCTGCTGGGCCAGCACGGACTCTCGAAGGCCACCCACGAGGATCAAGAACAGAATCAGAATCCGCGAAAGACTCATGGGTTCACCTCCTCAAAAACATTCTCGGGCAGGACACTCCGGAGGACGCTCGCAGGCAACATTTTCCGCGCGTAGACACCCGGGACAATATGGGTCGCTCAGGGGCCACGGATCTAACGTCTTGCATTTCTTGTTCAGATTATTCGTGAACTTGCACACATACGATGTGCAAGGTCCCCAATCTGGATCCGGGCACCGTTCTTTGGGTTTCGATTCGGTGCAATCGCACGGAGGATCACCACCAAGCTGCGCATGGACGGCTGTTCCAAGGTTCCCCCACCAGAGCGTCCAACTGTCAGAATGCGGAGCTTTGTAGTCGTAAGGCGCGAGGGCCGTATCGACCATTGGAAGGCCGAAAATGACCAGCACGCAGAGAAGAGCGAGGCGAGCTGCTTTTTTGTAAAACATGCGAGCTTCCCTGAAGTTTGTGGATTTTTGTCAACGCTAGTCCTTTTTTTTACCTTGTCAAGTACTAATGACTGCGAAGTATAAGCGAGCCTTGGCGGCCCGGAGTTAGTTGCAGAATTGGCGGAACTTGGTTAAGAAATGCACATGAATGCGGAAATCATCGCCGTGGGGTCTGAGCTGCTGACGCCCTTCCGCCAGGACACCAACTCGCTGTTCCTCACCGACCGGCTCAACCGACTGGGCATCGAAGTCATCCGCAAAACCATCGTCGGCGACGACCGCAAACAGATCGCAGGCGCATTCGCCGAGGCGCTGCGCCGGGCTGAGCTGGTGATTTCCATCGGCGGACTCGGGCCGACCGAAGATGATCAGACGCGCGAAGCTGCTGCCGAAGTGCTCGGTCGGCGCCTGCGCCGCGACGAAGCGGTCCTGCGCGAAATTCAGGAGCGCTTCCGGCGCTACGGACGCAAGATGGCCCCGGTCAACGAGCGTCAGGCCATGGTACCCGAAGGCGCCGAGCCGCTGCCGAACCCCAACGGCACCGCGCCCGGCCTGTGGATCGAAACGAATGGCCGCCTGGTCGTGCTGCTGCCCGGACCGCCGCGCGAGCTGATGCCCATATTTCTCGCCCACGTGGAGCCCCGACTGCGCGAGCGGGCCGGGGGCATGTCCCTGCTGACCCGAGAGCTGCGCGTGGCGGGAATGGCGGAATCCGACGTGGAACAGCTCATCGCGCCCATCTACACGCGGTACGATGGCGTGCAGACGACACTGCTCGCATCGCCCGGAGAGATTCAAATCCATCTGCGCGCCTGGACGCGCGACCCGGAACGCGCAAACAAGACTCTTGACGAGCTGACCGACCGGCTGGCCGTTGCACTGGGCACGCATCTGTTCACCACGCGCGGGGAATCGCTCGAAGAAGTTGTCGCGCGGTTGCTGAACTCGCATGGCGCCACGCTGGCCCTGGCCGAAAGCATCACCGGCGGACTGATTGCCCAGCGACTCACTTCGATTCCGGGCAGCTCCTCGTATCTGGTCGGCGGCATCGTCTGCTACAGCAACGAAGTGAAAACGGCCTGGGTCGGTGTGCCCGCCGAGCTGATTCGGCAGAAAGGAGCCGTCAGTGCCGAAGTGGCGTTGGCGCTCGCGCAGCAGATTCGGGAACGCTCCGGCGCCACGCTGGGCCTGGGCATCACCGGCATCGCTGGCCCCGGCGGTGGTACAGCAGAAAAACCGGTGGGCACGGTTTTTGTGGCCTTGGCCGACGGCCGACGCACCCTCGAACGGAACGCGCACTTCCCGGGCGACCGCGAACGAATCCGCTGGCAGGCGGCACAACTGGCGCTGGACCTGATTCGCCGCTATTTCCAGTTCCCGACAGGACAGCAGTGATGCGAGTGTTCGTCGCCCTGGACGTGGGGGAAGCGGTACGGGAACGACTCGGCACACTGATTCGCGAACTGGCACCGCTGTGCCCGGGAGCGCGCTGGGTGCGTCCGGAAGGCATGCACGTAACGCTGAAATTCATCGGTGAAGTAACTGCAGAAAAAATCGAGCGTATCCGCGCCGCGCTGGCTACAATCGTCTGGCCGGGTCCCATCGAGATGGTCATTCGCAACACCGGATTTTTCCCGAATGCGAAGCATCCGCGGGTGTTCTGGGCAGGCGTCGAAGCGCCGCCGTCGCTGGCCGAGCTGGCCGCCGCCGTGGAAGCACGGCTGGAGCCGCTCGGAGTGCCGCGCGAATCACGCGCGTTCCATCCGCATCTGACGCTGGCCCGCTTCAAGAGCGAGGCAGGATTGGCCCAGTTGCAGCAGGCGCTGGCGCGTCGCGACGAAGTGGAATTCGGTCGCGTGGTGGTGACCGCGTTTCATCTCTACGAAAGCCGGCTGCGGCCCTCCGGGGCGGTGTACACACGGCTGGCCACATTTCCATAGGAGGGAGCGCGATGAAGGCCTGGCTGCTGCCAGTGGTGGCCTATCTGCTGGGTGCCATTCCCTTCGGCTACCTGATTGTGCGCGTGGGGCAGGGGCACGACATCCGCCGGATGGGCAGCGGCAACATCGGCGCCGCGAACGTCACACGACAGGCCGGCCTGCTGGCGGGCGTGCTCGTGCTGCTGCTCGACGCCGGCAAGGGCTATCTGGCGGTGTGGCTGGCCGCGCAACAGACCGAGCAGCATTCCGGATGGATGGCTGCTGCAGCGTTGGCCGCAGTCGTGGGCCACTGCTTCCCCGTGTTTCTGGGCTTTCGCGGAGGTCGGGGTGTAGCCACCGGTGCCGGCGCCTTTCTGGCCGTGAGCCCTGCGGCCACGGCAGCGGCGCTGGTTGTTTTTTTCGTCGTAGTGATGTTCTGGCGCTACATTTCTCTGGGTTCGATTGTGGCGGCCGGCGCGCTGCCCATGCTCATTTACGCGTTCTATGCACCCGGCCATGCGCCACCGACGGCGATTTCGCTGGCGGCGACTGCCGCAGCCGTGCTGATTATCTGGCAGCACCGGCCGAATCTGCGTCGCCTGGCCTCTGGCACCGAGCCCAAATTTTCTCTGCGGCGGCGGCCGTAGTCCGCACGCAGGAACGCCAAGATGAAAAAAATTGCGATTATCGGCGCGGGGAGCTGGGGCACAGCACTGGCCATTGTGTTGACGCGCAGTCGGAACCGGCACCGGCTGGCGCTGTGGGCTTACGAACCGGAGGTGTGTGAGGCGCTGCGCCGCAGCCGCACGAACGAGCTGTTCCTGCCGGGCTTCACTGTGCCGGCCGACGTGGCGGTCAGCAACGACTTCGCGACCGTGCTCGACGGAGCTGACTTCGTCCTCGGAGTGATGCCTTCGGCGCACGCGCGCGCCACCTACCAGCAGATGCTGCCCTACCTGCAGCCGAACATGATCTTCGTCAGCGCCACCAAGGGGTTGGAGCACGGCTCGCTGCTGCGCATGAGCGAGGTCATCACGCAGGTGGTCAGCCAGAAATTCCCGCCCCAGGTCGCGGTGCTTTCCGGACCCTCGTTTGCACGCGAAGTCGCGCGGGGCGACCCCACGGCGGTGACCATCGCCGCTCCAGAGAAAACCCTGTGCACTCTCATCCAGCAGGAGTTTTCCGGACCCACTTTCCGGCTTTATGCCAACGACGACGTAGTCGGAGTCGAGTTGGGCGGCGCAGTGAAGAACGTAATCGCCATTGCCGCCGGCATCTGCGAAGGCATCGGGCTAGGTTGGAACACCACGGCAGCACTGATCACGCGTGGGTTGGCCGAGATGACGCGGCTCGCGGTGGCTCTGGGCGGCCGGGCCTCCACTTTGGCCGGTCTGGCTGGACTCGGCGACCTGGTACTGACCTGCACCGGCGCCCTCAGCCGCAACCGCACGCTGGGTGTCGAGCTCGGGCGCGGACGACGGCTGGAAGAAATTCTGGCTGCGACACGCATGGTTGCCGAAGGCGTAGGCACTACGGCAGCTACGCTGACGTTGGCGCGACGCTGCAGAGTCGAAATGCCCATCACCGAACAGGTTCATGCTGTGCTCTATGAAGGTCGCCCTCCCCACGAAGCCATCCGCGAGCTGATGGAACGACGTCTGACCCACGAATAGTCCGCCGGACGCCCTTGGCTGATCCGCCACACCTGTACTTCGGATAGCTTTGTCCCCCTCGACCCCCTTCCTACAATGAAAGGAGAAACGGAGCATCACGGTGTGGCGTCTGCCCCTTCGACTCGCATGGGAATCCGTACGCGCCTGGACGGGCCGGCTACCGCGGCCGCGCATCCTCTGGATTGTGCTCGGAGCGCTGCTGCTGGTCAGCCTGATGCCGATCGTGCTCTACCATCGGCAAGTGCTGGAACTCAGCCAGGAAAAGCTGGCCGCCACCGAACGGTTGCAGCAGACCGAGGTCACCCGTTCGTTGGCTGAGGAAATCAACCAGTTCCACACCGGCGTGTACCAGCAAATGGTCAGCCTGCGGCAGATTCTGGCGCTGACTGGAATGATCCAGAACGTGGACGATCCGGTCTACGCCCCTCAGGTGGCGGCGCTGCTGGAAAACTACGCCACGAGCAATCCGAACATTTTGTATTTGACTGCGCTGGGGCGGAATGCGAAGGGGCCCTGGGCGGGCAACTACCAGGCCGACGCCGACCCGTTTGTCAGCAAAGCCCTGCAGCGAGCTTTTGCGGCAACGTTTCTCGGACAGCGCTACCGGGGAGATCCGCTGGCGCTGGGCCAGGAGAACCGTCCGGCCTTCGTCATCGCCATCCCGCTGCGTGTCGATGAAGAATTCCGCGGGATGCTGGCGGCGTTGGTGTCGTTGGACCAGGTGTTCCAAAGGTTGCTAACGACCAGCGTGCGCGGTCGCACCGTGTATGTAGTGGACCGCAACGGCAACGTGGTGGCGCATCCGGATGTGCGCAACTTCGTCCCGGGCGCCAATGTCAGCTCCACATTCCGCGTGGTCCAACTGCTGGAGGAACTGCCGCCCGAGCTGCGCTCCACGCAGACCACCAGTTTCCTGCTGGAAGAAAACGGCCGTCACGTGGAGATGATCGGCAGCTACAGCACGATTCCCGAGCTGCAATGGGCCGTCGTGGCGCAGCGGCGGCTGGAGGATGCGCGCGCGGACGCTGGCGTCGAGGAGCTGAACCGGCAGGCACTGACTCTGGTGGTCGCCGTGACGCTGGTGACGCTGATGCTCGGCTACCTGTTCGCGGTGGCCATCACTGCGCCTATCCACAGCCTGGCGGCTTCGACGCGCGCTATCAGCCGGGGCGAATTCCACGAACGGACCAGCGTGCGCGGAGCACGCGAAATCAGCGAGCTGGCCGAAACGTTCAACAAGATGGCCGACGACATCGAGGATTACGTTGCCCGTCTGAAGCGCGCCGCGGAGGAAAACCGCGAACTGTTCCTGGGCTCGATTCGCATGCTGGCCGCCGCGATCGACGAAAAAGATCCCTATACGCGCGGCCATTCCGACCGGGTAGCGCAGTACTCGGTGATCATCGGGGAACAACTCGGACTGGACGCGGAACAGCTCGACAAGCTGCGCATCTCGGCTCTGCTGCACGACGTCGGCAAAATTGGTGTGGACGACCGCGTGCTGAAAAAACCTGGAGCCCTTACCCCGGACGAGTTCGAGCTGATGAAGCAGCATCCGGTCAAAGGAGCCAACATCATGCGGCCGGTGGCCCAACTGAAGGACATGCTGCCGGGCATCGAGCTGCACCACGAACACGTGGACGGTAAGGGCTATCCCTACGGCCTGCGGGGCGAACAGATTCCGCTGATGGCGCGCATCATCGCCGTGGCCGACACCCTGGATGCCATCACTACCAACCGTCCTTACCAGTCGGCCATGAGCTTGGAGTACGCGCTGCAGCGCATTCGCCAAAGCGTGGACACGAAATTCGACCGCACCGTGGTGGATGCGCTGGAAGCTGCGATTCAATCGGGCCGGCTGCGTCTGCGCCCTACCGTCCAGGAGGTAGAAACGGAAGCCTCTGTGCTCGCGTAAAGCGCAACCCATCGTGGCCCGGAGCGCCGCACCGGTAGAAATCCCTGCCTGACCAGCAAGGCTTCCAGTCGTTGCCGCTCGGCTTGCTGCACATAGATCAGCCAGATGCGGCGCGCGCGGAGAGCAGCGAGCTCAGCATCGCGTGGCGTGGCCACCCCGGGCACCCACCAGCGCCATCGTTCGCAGCCAACAGCACGCAGTTCCTCCAGGCGGCCCAGCCGGTGCGTCCACTCCCACCAGACAGGAACACCCACACGACATTCCACCAACAGCAGGTCTCCGGAACGATATTCGGCGGCCACGGCGTCCACCGCAGCCCGCAACGGTGTGGGGCCTGCCGCGGGCAGCGTGACCGCTACACTGAGCAGCACCCAAGGCAGAATCACACCGAACAGCAACCAGCGCCCGGCTTCCCCTGCCGATTCCCCCGCCACCACCATCAACAACCAGTACGCCGGCAGCAACCCCAACAGGAAGCGCGCGTCGAGTGCCGGATGAACAATCAGCGAAAACAAATAAACCGAGGCAATCGGCAACAGCACCAGTACAGCGAGCGGGCCGAGCCACTCGCGCGAGGTGTGCGCTTCCGCCAACCGGCGCCCACGCCAGGCGAACACTCCGAGCACGAGGTGGATGCCGATGGCGATGGCATAGGCCGCAATCCGAACTTGCAACGGGGGCAGCTCGCGCAGATCGTCGAATGGACTGAAGCCAGGATGGATGTAGCTGAGAAAGAAAAAGGGTAACTGGCCCAGCACCTGATGCGGTGAACGCACCCAACCGAGGTTGTGTTCGAGCCCGCGTTCCTGATAGACCGGCCACACATAGAGCAGCCAGGGCACCAGAGCCAGTCCTACTAGCCCGGCCACGAGCAGCAGGCTCCACCGCGCGCTGGTCGGGCGCGCGCCGGGCAGCCATTCCACCACCACAAATGCGCCGAGCAGCAACACTCCCGAGTAGTGTGTGTAGACCAACAACAGCATCACGCCGCCCCAGGCCGCCAGCACACCGACGCTGGGCCTGCGCCGCCAACGCTCCCACAGCAACAATGCGACAATCACCAGCAGCACCAGCAGGCCGTACATGCGCGCCAGCCCCACCACACTGCCGATGCGCCAGTACACGGCGGCAAACAGCAGCGACGCCAGCCGCCAGTGCTCGGTGAAACGCTGAGCCAGCCGCGGAAACAGCAGCAGTGCGGGGAGATTGAAGACCAGCGGCAGAGTCTTGGCCGCGGCATCGCTCAGGCCGAACAGCTTGGTCCACCAACTGGCCAGCACGTACCACAACGGCGGGTGTACCAGGTCTCCGCGGATGTAGCGGAGAAGCCAGAGCAGAGAGCGCTCGCCGTGGCACAGGCTCCAGATTTCGTCTTCCAACAGCGTGCGGCCCCAGCCGGCGAAAGTACACAACAAATAGACCGCCGCTATCCCCCCGCCCCAGGTGAGCCACGCGTTGCGTGCCGACGGCTCCGTCTCCGGACGAAACAGCGAACGGTTCGCTCCAGCCATCCCGGCCTCCTGCCGCGGAAGCGCTCCTTTGCTAGAATGGCGGTCTGGGGATGGATTGTAGCGCACCATGCTGAGCCTGTTCGGCAAACCCGATGCATCACTGCTCGAGCGACTGAAGGAATCGGTACGGCGCACCCGCTCGGAGCTCTCCGAGCGGGTCGGCAACCTGCTGGCCGGCGGCCGAAAGCTGGACCCGCAGTGGCTGGCCGAGCTAGAAAAAGCGCTCCTCAGCGCAGACCTGGGCGTGCGTACCACGCGCGAAATTCTCGACCGCGTGCGCGAAAAAGCCGACCGGCAAGCACTGAACAGTCCGGAGCAGCTCAAGGCGGAGCTTCAAGCGCAATTGCTGAGCATTTTTGAAGCGCTCGAAGGCTCTCCGGACGGGCAGCCGCCACCGCCGCAGGTCATTTTTGTGGTCGGGGTCAACGGCACCGGCAAAACCACGACGATCGGCAAGCTGGCGCACCGGCTCCGCCAGCAAGGACGCACCGTGCTGCTGG
The DNA here is from genome assembly GCA_037442425.1 of Acidobacteriota bacterium. Classification (GTDB taxonomy): domain Bacteria; phylum Acidobacteriota; class Terriglobia; order Acidiferrales; family UBA7541; genus DSGC01. The sequence continues at coordinate 17,270 of JBBIQG010000009.1, forward strand.
CCGCCGCAGACACCTTCCGTGCCGCTGCCATCGAGCAACTGGAGATCTGGGCGCAGCGGGTGCAAGCGGAAATCATTCGTCAGAAACCAGGTGCCGATCCTGCCGCGGTCGTCTTCGACGCGCTGACCGCCGCACGGGCGCGAGGCAGCGACGTCGTGATTGTGGACACCGCTGGCCGACTGCACACGAAATCCAACTTGATGGCAGAGCTGGAAAAGATGAAGCGCGTTGCCGGACGGCTGGTTCCTGGCGCGCCGCATGAAATTTTGCTGGTGCTCGACGCCACGACCGGCCAGAACGGATTGGTGCAAGCGCGCGAATTCACCGCCCATCTGGGCGTCACCGGCCTGGTGCTGACCAAGCTGGACGGCACAGCGAAAGGCGGCATCGTGGTGGCGATTGCCCGTGAGCTGGGCTTGCCGATTCGCTTCGTGGGCACCGGCGAGCAGGCCGACGACCTGGTGCCCTTCGACCCACAAACTTTCGTGCATTCCCTGTTCGACTGAAGCGCATGCCGCCTGTTTCCGAGAATCCGTCTACTGCCCTCGAGGACGACGCGCGCTGGATGGATCGCGCTCTCGAACTGGCCCGTCGTGGCGAAGCACTCACCAGTCCCAATCCGATGGTGGGCGCGGTGATTGTGGCCGGCGGCCGCGTGGTCGGCGAGGCGTTTCACACCTACGACGGTGTCCAGCACGCGGAAGTGCTAGCACTAGAAGCCGCCGGTGCGGCGGCCCGAGGCGCAACGCTCTACGTGAACCTGGAGCCGTGCTGCCACACTGGTCGCACCCCACCCTGCACCGAAGCGATCCTGCACGCTGGCATCTCTCGTGTGGTGGCTGCCATCGCCGATCCCAATCCCGCCGTCCACGGACGGGGACTGGAACAACTGCGCCGCGCTGGGCTGGCGGTCACCACCGGCCCGCGTGCTGCGGAAGCACGGAAGCTGAACGAGGCCTTTGCCTGCTGGATTCGCACTGGCCGGCCGCTGGTGACAATGAAGTCAGCCCTTTCGCTCGATGCGCGCATTGCGCCCTCGCGTGCGCAACGACGCAGTCAGCCCTGGATCACCGGAGAAGTGGCTCGCGCCGAAGTGCAGCAGTTGCGCCATGCGGCCGACGCCGTGCTGACCGGCATCGGCACCGTGCTCGCCGATGATCCACTGCTCACCGACCGCACGGGCCGGCCGCGCCGGCGCCGGTTGCTCCGTGTGGTGCTGGACAGCCGGCTGCGGCTGCCGCTCGACTCCCGGCTGGTGCGCAGTGCCCGCTCGGACGCGACCGGAGTCGGCAGCGACCTGCTCGTGTTCACTACTACGGCCGCCCACACCCGTCGCGCCCGCGCGCTGGTGCGTGCTGGTGTCGAACTGGTCTGTGTGCGCAGCCGCGGTGGTCGAGTGGACCTGACTGCAGTGCTGGAAGAATTGGGCCGGCGACAGATTCTTTCCGTGCTGCTGGAAGCTGGCGCAGAGCTGGGCAGCGCCGCACTGGCTGCCGGCATTGTGGACCGGCTGGTGCTGTACTACGCTCAGAAGCTGCTGGGAGCCGAAGCAGTGCCCTGGGTAACCGTGCCGGCCCGACGACTCCGCAGGCTGCCGCCCCTGCACCAGGTCACGCTGCGGACGCTCGGATCGGACTTCGTGCTAGAAGGATACTTCCGCGATGTTTACGGGAATCGTTGAACACCTGGGCACCCTCAAGACACTGACAGCCAGCCCGGAAGGTGGCCGCCTGCGGATTCATGCCCCCACCGTGGCGCCGCTCGTGCACCCAGGCTCCAGCCTGGCCGTCAATGGCTGCTGCCTGACCGTCGTGGAACGCGCCGAGGAAGTGCTGGCGTTCGACCTCTCCGGGGAAACACTGCGCCGCACCTCCTTCGGTGAACTCAAATCGGGCACGCGGCTGAATCTCGAGCTGCCCCTGAAGGCAGGTGCCGAGCTGGGTGGCCATTTTGTCCAGGGGCACGTAGACGGCGTCGGGCGCGTCTGCCGGCTGGTGCCCGAAGGTGAAAACTGGTGGCTGGCCGTACAGGTGCCCGACCCGCTGGCACGCTATATAGCCCGCAAAGGCTCGATCGCCATCGACGGCATCAGCCTGACCGTCGCGGACTGGCGCGATGGGATCGTCGAAATCGCCATCATCCCGTACACCTACACGCACACCAACGTCTGCGGTCTCGCCCCGGGCGATCCAGTGAATCTGGAATGCGACATTCTGGCGAAGTACGTGGAGCGATTGCTGGAGTCGCGTCCGCAGAGCGTCGCGTCGCGTCTCACGCTGGAGCGCCTGCTTGAAGAAGGTTTCTAAACGCACATCCTGCATCGGGCTTATCGCGCGCCTCGGTGGGGACATGGACCACGACCGCGCCAAAATTTTTCGAGGGACGAACCGAGGCAGAGGCCAGCACTCAGGTATCTGGCTTTGGCTCCGGCGCGGGAAGTTGGCGCCGTTTCCATCCGGCGGGCAACTCGACCCGAAACAAACCCTTCAGCCCAGGATGGCGAAACTCGAACACCTCCACGGCGGCGCGCTTGCTGTGTCGGCGTTTAGGCTTCTGCGGCTGGCGGCGCGTCTTCTTTCGTCCAGGCTTTTTGCGGCGCATCAGCTCTGCCTCACATCCGAGCTCGAATTTGCTTCCAAGGAAGCACGGAAGGGGATGCGGATGAGCACATAGGCGACAACGGCGAACACCAGCAGGGAGAGCCAACCACCCCAGCGCTGATAGAGCGCCAGCTCGGGATGCCCTGTCAGGAGCTGCGTCAGCGAGAAGCTGGCATAGCCCATGCGGTCGGCTGCGATGAAGGCCACCGAAAACAGAATCGCCAGCAAGGCTTCTCCGGCAATAAAGCCCGATGCGAGCAGCGTGCCGCGCTGTTCGTACTTTTCCTGTGCGGCAGGAGAAAGTCGTTTCCGCGCGGCGATGCGGTCGGCCACCCAGCGGATGATGCCCCCGACGAAAATGGCTGAGGTCGTTTCGAACGGCAAGTACATGCCGACCGCGATGAGCATCGGGGCCGGTGCGTCGATCAGAATCAGCACGAATCCGAGTACACAACCGGCCAGCACGAGTCCCCAGGCCATCTCGCCAGCGACGATGCCTTTGGCTAAGGTCGCCATCAGGCCGGCCTGTGGTGCAGGCAGTTCCCGACTGCCGATCCCGTAGGCGCTATGCAGCGCCACGAACGGCCACATCAGAAAGAACGCCAGCACCGTTACGCTGATCACTTCGGCTACCTGCATCTTCCACGGAGTGCCACCGAGCAGATAACCGGCTTTCAGGTCCTGAATCAGACTGCCCGCCACCGAACAGGAAATGCAAACGACCGAAGCTACGCCCAGCACGGCCAACACGCCGGGAATGCCGCGAACTCCGATCGTCACCATGAGCAGCGCGGCGACGACCAGAGCCGTCAGCGTCAAACCCGAAACCGGCTGGTTGCTGCTGCCAATCAATCCGACCAGATAGCCGCCAATCGCCGCGAGCACGAACCCGACCACGGTCATCACCGCTCCGGCCAGCAGCGCCGAACCCCAGCCTTCGGTAAAGCGATAGTAGATGATGACGATGGGCACCACCAGCGCGGCAATCGAGGCACCGATCATTTTGATGGGAATGTCTTGCTCCAGCCGGCTGCTGGAGGTTTCTGCGACGCTTCTCGTGCGCGCTTGCAGCGCACCGCGAACCGAAGCGACCAGCGAGCCGCGCATCGTGTAGAGCGTATAGACCGCTGCCACGAGCATCGTGCCCACTGCGACTGGCCTCACGATGTTGTACCAGACCGAATTGCTGATCACTTCCCAGGCATCTCCGCCAGGCGCAACACCGGGCAAACGCCGCGGCAGGTCGGGGTCGAAAAACAGCAGCAGCGGAATCAGTACCCACCAAGCCAGCGCCGTGCCCGAAAAGTTGATGGCGGCATAGCGCGGACCGATGATGTAGCCGACACCCATCAGCGCCGGCGAGGCCAGCGGCGTGGTCCACGGCATTCCGCCACCGTGGGCCACCTCGCCTACCGGGTTTTTGTCAAAATCGAAATGGCGGATCAGGGCCCGTGGGAACTCGATGAAACCGCTGGTCATTTCGCGGAACAATTGCAGGCCGCGGCTGTTCGTGAACAAGTGCAGCAATGCACCGATGCCCATCGCGCCGAACACATACCGCGGTGCTTCGGTGGCCCCATGCTGACCGGCCTTGACGACTTCAGCGCAGGCGGTGGCCTCTGGAAACGGTAGGTCGGATTCCACGCACAGCGGCCGGCGCAACACAATGATGAAAAATACGCCGAGCAGCCCTCCCGCCAGCATGATCCAGACCACGTCCCAGAAATGTCCGGCCAGATCGGGCCACAGCCCGGCCAGGAAAAACGCCGGGATGGTGAAAGCCACGCCGGCCACCAGCGCCTCGCCGACCGACGCGGCGGTGCGGGTGATGTTCTGCTCGAGTACGCCGCCGCGGAAAAAGGGCATGCGAAACACGGCGATGGCGATGACGGCAGCAGGAATCGTGGCGGCAATGGTCTGCCCGGCCTTCAGGGCCAGGTATGCATTGGCCGCACCGAAAAGGGCAGAGAGGGCTACGCCCAGCAGGACGGCGCGCAGCGTCATTTCCGGTTCGCGCGATTCAGCAGGCACATAGGGACGAAAGGCTTTGCTCATGGCTCCTCTCGGGCGCAGCGGCATGCGCCGAAGTCGTTGTGACTCCGATTCAAACCGTTACATCCAGTGCCGGAATCAGGTTGTCCTGCAGACGGAAATTGCGCAAAAACGGATCTTCGGCCTGCTCAAACGCATCCCAGGGACCGAAAAAGGCCACCCGCCCTTCATGCAGAAAAATCACGCGGTCCGCCAGTTTGCGTGCCAAATGTGTGTCGTGGGTGACGACCACGGAGGTCTTGTGAAACCGATGCTTCAACTTCAGAATCAGGTCGCCGATATGCGCCGCCATCAGATTGTCCACCATCGTGGTAGGCTCGTCATAGAGAATCGCTTCAGGTTCTTGCGCCAGCGCCCGGGCAATGGCGACGGCGCGCTTGGCCCCGGTATTCAGCTCGGAGGGCAAGCGGTCAGCGTATTCGCTGGCTTCGAGCATGTCGAGCAATTCCTCGACACGGCGGTCGATCTCTTCGGGGGAAAGATCGTCGCGCGTTTCCAACGGAAAGGCGACATTCTCGCGCACGGTCAGAGAATCAAACAGCGCACCGGACTGGAAGACCATCGTGACTTTGCGGCGGATTTCAAGCAGTTGATCTTCGGACCAGTCGGTGATGTCCTGGCCGGCGACAATCACCCGGCCCTCATCCGGCTTCAAGAAGCCCAGGATATGTTTGAGGGATACCGATTTACCCACGCCGCTGCGGCCCAGGATGACAGCCGTTTCGCCCCGTTCAACCCAGAAGCTGACGTGGTCGAGCACCAAGTTGTCGTCGAAAGCTTTGCTGACGTTTTGGAATTCGATGTAGTGTTCGCTCACTGCGCCGCCGACCGTTGCCACCGGGCCCTTGCCTCGGCGTAATCTTCTGGCGAGTTGATATTCTTGAACAGGCAGCCGTGTGAATCAAATGGTTTCCACGCGGCCGCTTCGACAGCCTCGACCGTGCAGCCTTGCAGGGTGTCGGTAACCTTGCGCACGCCCGCCTGAATCGCACGCTGCATAGGCAGCAGACAGCGGCGATGATATACGGCGCAGAGCGGCTCCGGATGCCCTCGGCCGGTCGAATCGGTGCTGAACGGCAAGACAACATCCGCTGCCGACTGCTCAGCACGACTTAGCAGGTAGCGCAGCCACGCCGGAGTCAGATAGGGCAGATCGCAGGCGACGACCAGGTTCCACTGGGTCGTGCTTATCCCCAACGCCGTGACAATGCCGCCCACCGGTCCCAACCCGGCCGTCTGGTCTGCCACGACTCGAGGCCAAAATTGTGCGTACTTCTCCGGCGGCCCAATTACTGTGGCTGAGCCCAACAGGGACTCCACCAACCGCGCAGCACGCACCAACAACGGTACCCCGCCCAGCTCCAGCAGAGCTTTGTCGGTACCCATCCGCGAGCTCGCACCGCCAGCCAGGACAAAGCCGGAGAAGTAGGCCGGAAAACCGCCGCTCATCTACCCGAGTCCTTCCCCGAGAATCCTAACCCAGAAAAAATCCTTTTGCGATGCCAGCTGGCCATAAAGCGTGAAACAGAAATCTGCTTGGGAAAAAATCTGGATGCGGTCACCTGAAAAATGCGGGGTTCTGGTTTCATGAAGAGGGGGTAGGAAGGGGTTTGGCACCAGCCTTGTGGGACGTACGGCCGCTTGCCCTTTCACAAAAGTATCCCTTACTTGATCAGAAGCTCTCTGGTGAGGAAAAGCCTTGGGATATTTACTAAATATTTGAAAATATTTGATTTACATAAGAATGAGTTCGACTTATTTATGTCGGCTAACAGCTTGACAAGAAAAGATTTCTTGTTATATTAGCACTCGACTGCGAGGAGTGCTAAATCAGGCTCCGAGCGGTTCAGTCCTTAAAACACAGGTCAGTGCCGTATGACTGAGATAGCTCAGTGGGCGCTGGCTGGCAGTTCATCAGCAAAACAACCCGATATCAGGATGGGAGGTCCGAACACCTATGCCCGTCAACATCACTCCCCTGCATGACCGTGTGCTGGTCAAGCGGATCGAGGAGAAGGAAACCGTGCGGGGGGGCATCATCATCCCCGACACGGCCAAGGAGAAGCCTCAGGAAGGCGAAGTAATTGCTGTCGGTGCTGGCCGACTCGAAAAGGGCGAACGGATTCCGCTGGATGTGAAACCTGGCGACCGCGTCCTGTTCGGCAAATACAGCGGCACCGACATCAAGATCGAAGACGAGGAGTATCTGATTCTTCGCGAGGATGAAATCCTGGCGAAGCTGAGCGGCACCGCGAAAGCGGCGTCGGGCAAGAAGTAGCTTTTTCCCTGCCGGGCGGAGAAATGCCGACCCGGAAGCGGCTCGGTGCGCTCGACGATGGCACCGGGCCCAGCAGGGTAAGATTCCCGAATTCAGCGAGGAGGCTGGACAGCTATGGCAAAGCAAATCGTGACTGGCGAACATTCTCGTCAGGCGATTCTGCGCGGCGTCAATACCCTGGCGGACGCCGTGAAGATTACGTTGGGCCCGAAAGGGCGCAACGCCGTGATCGAGAAGAAGTTCGGTCCGCCGGTCATCACCAAGGACGGGGTGACCGTGGCGAAGGAGATCGAACTGAAGGACCCGCTGGAGAACATGGGGGCCCAGATGGTACGCGAGGTCGCGTCGAAGACGAGCGACGTGGCCGGCGACGGCACCACCACCGCCACTGTGCTGGCTCAGGCGATTTTCCGCGAAGGGGTCAAGACGGTGGCCGCCGGAGCCAACCCCATGGCCCTGCGGCGGGGGATCGAGAAGGCCGTTGAGGTTGCCGTCAACGAGATCAAGAAGCTCGCCCGCGATGTGAAGGGCGACATGATCGCGCAGGTCGGCACCATCAGCGCCAACAACGACAAACAGATCGGCAACATCATTGCCGAGGCGATGAAGAAGGTGGGCAAGGACGGCGTCATCACCGTCGAAGAATCCAAGACGATGGAGACGACGCTGGAAGTGGTCGAAGGGATGCAGTTCGACCGCGGCTATCTGTCGCCCTACTTCGTCACCGATCCCGAGCGGATGGAGTGCGTGCTCGAGGACTGCCGGATCCTGATCCACGAGAAGAAGATCAGCTCGATGAAGGATCTGTTGCCGTTGCTCGAGCAGATCGCCAAGATGGGCAAGCCGTTGCTGATCATCGCTGAGGACGTCGAGGGCGAGGCCCTGGCGACGCTGGTGGTGAACAAGCTCCGCGGCACGCTGCAGTGCGCCGCGGTCAAGGCCCCGGGCTTCGGGGACCGGCGCAAGGCCATGCTGGAGGATATCGCTATCCTGACTGGCGGCAAGGCGATCACCGAAGACCTGGGCATCAAGCTGGAGAACGTGAAGATCGAAGACCTGGGCCGCGCCAAGAAAGTGACGATCGATAAAGACAACACCACCATCGTCGAAGGCGCCGGCAAACCCAGCGAGATCGAAGGCCGCGTCAAGCAGATCCGCACGCAGATCGAAGAAACCACCAGCGATTACGACCGCGAGAAGCTGCAGGAGCGGCTCGCCAAGCTGGTGGGTGGCGTGGCTGTGATCAAAGTCGGCGCCGCTACGGAAACGGAGCTGAAGGAAAAGAAGGCGCGCGTCGAAGACGCCATGCACGCCACCCGCGCGGCGGTCGAAGAAGGCATCGTGCCGGGCGGCGGCGTGGCCCTGCTCCGCTGCATCCCGGCGCTGGAACGGATGAAGCTCGATGAAGACGAAATGATCGGTGTGAATATCGTCAAGCGAGCGCTCGAAGAGCCGGCTCGGCAGATTGCCCAGAACGCCGGCCATGAGGGCGCCGTCATCGTCGAGCGCATTCGCGAAAACAAAGATGAAAACTTCGGCTTCAACGCCGAGACAGGCGAATTCGGCGACATGGTCAAGGCCGGCGTGATTGACCCGGCCAAGGTCACCCGCCTGGCTCTGCAAAACGCCGCTTCCATCGCGGCCTTGATGCTCACCACCGAAGCGCTGGTCGCGGAAATCAAGGAAGAGGAAAAGAAAGCGGCCGGTGCTGGTGGCGGGGGCATGGGCGGCATGTACTGAGCCGAACCTCGACCAGCGAAATACGCTTCGGGCCCCGGCTTTGCCGGGGCCCTTTTTGTTGAGCTGTTCGGCCTGCGGCTGGCAAATGATTTGCGCAGGCGAGGCTTCACTATGGTTGGTCGAAGAATCGCGCGCAACAGCTGTCCTCGGTTGCTCGGGTCCAGCTCGCGGTTTTCCGGCTTGCTCGATGGAAAAGCGGGACAGTTGAGGAAAGGCGGGTTGCCTGCCGGCAGACAATTCAGTATAGTCAGCGGCCGCCAGCCCGTCTCGGGGGAGGACCAGATGCCGGGACTGCTCTCGCGGATTCTGCCCCGCGAATTGACTTTCTTCGACCTGTTTACCTCACAGGCAGAAAACGTCCACCACGCTGCTTGTTTGCTGGCCGAACTGTTCGAGAACTATGCAGACGTGGCCAACCGGGTGCAGGCCATCAAAGAGCTCGAACATCAGGGCGACACCATCATCCATGACCTGATGACTCGGCTGAATCAGACCTTCATCACTCCCATCGACCGGGAAGACATTCACGCACTTTCGAGCAAGATTGACGATGTACTCGACCTGATCGACGCGGCAGCCAGTCGGCTGGTCCTCTACCGTGTGGATCGCATCCGGCCGCAAACCGTGCAACTGGCTCGTATCGTCCCGCAAGCCACCGAGCAAATGCTGGCGGCGGTGCGCGTGCTCGAGAAGCAGAACGACATCTTGCGCTACTGTCGAGAAATGACGCGCGTGGAGAAAGAGGCGGACCGCATCTGCCGACTGTTGATTGCCGAGCTGTTCGAGGAAGAAACCCATCCCGTCGAGATCATCAAGTGGAAAGAAATCATCGAAGTGCTGGAAGCCTCGACCGACAAAGTGGAAGACGTGGCCAACGTGCTCGAAGCGGTGGCGCTGAAAAGTTCCTAATGCACAAAGGACGTTACCGCGGTCTGGAAATTTCTGCTCCAGTAGGATGAGGCAGGTTGGAACCGTTCACCTTCGTCACCGTCATCTTCCTCACCACGCTGCTGTTCGAATTTGGCAATGGATTCAATGACGCAGCGAACTCCATCGCCACCATCGTTTCTACACGGGTGCTTCCGCCACGACTGGCCGTGGCCTGGGCCGCGTTTTGGAACCTCGTTGCGGCCTTCGTCTTCGGGACGGCGGTGGCCAAGACGATGGGCCAGGGGCTTGTCCATCTGAACCTGGTGGATGAATGGGTGCTGCTGGGAGGCTTGCTCGGCGCGATTGTCTGGACCTACGTATGTACCCACCTCGGCCTGCCCATCAGCGTCTCCCATTCGTTGATGGGCGGCTACGGAGGTGCCGCGGTGGCCAAGGCGGGCTGGCAAGCCATCGTGTGGAGCGGGTGGAAGATGCCGTTGCTGTTCATCTTTCTCTCGCCGCTGTTGGGTATGCTCATGGCCATGATTTTGGTGCTGGTGACCAGTTGGACCGTACGACGCCAGCCACCGTGGACCGTGGATCGTTGGTTCCGTCAGTTGCAGCTGGTTTCCGCAGCCGCCTACAGCCTGGGCCACGGTACCAACGACGCACAAAAAGGCATGGGAATCATCACGGCCGCGCTGGTGACTGCCGGAGCCCTGCCCGACTACGAAGTGCCTTTCTGGGTGGTGCTCTCCTGCCATGCAGCCATCGCGGCTGGAACGATGACGGGAGGCTGGCGGGTGGTGAAAACCATGGGGCAGCGCATCACCAAGCTGCGTCCTTTCGATGGTTTCAGCGCGGAAACCGCTGGGGCACTTCTTCTGATTGGCACCGCCCAGGCTGGCATTCCGGTCAGCACCACGCACACGATTACGGGTGCTATCATCGGCGTGGGTGCCACCCATCGCATTACCGCGGTCCGCTGGGGCATCGCCCAACGAATCATCTGGGCTTGGGTGCTCACCATTCCCGGTGCCGCTTCGATTGCCGCACTCAGCTATCTGCTGCTAAACTGGCTCCATTGATCCCATGAGCGAACCGGCTGTTTTCGCCACTGTCGAAGAAGCTCTGGAAGAATTCCGCCAGGGCCGCATGCTCGTGCTCGTGGACGACGAAGACCGCGAAAACGAAGGCGACCTGGCCATGGCCGCCGAAAAGGTCACTCCCGAAGCCGTCAACTTCATGGCCAAGTACGGCCGCGGACTGATCTGCCTGGCGCTGACCGAGGAACGGTGCGAAGAACTGAATCTGGCGCTAATGTCGCCCGTGAACACTTCGAATTACGGCACTGCCTTTTGCGAATCCATTGACGCCCGCTGGGGTACGACCACGGGCATCAGTGCGGCCGACCGTGCCACCACGATTCTGGCGGCGATCGATCCCAAAACCCGTCCGCAGGACCTGGCGCGGCCGGGCCATGTGTTTCCGCTGCGGGCGCGCCGCGGCGGTGTGCTCGTGCGTGCCGGCCAGACAGAAGCCTCGGTGGATCTGGCACGGCTGGCCGGGCTGACGCCGGCCGGTGTGATCTGCGAAATCATGAACGACGACGGCACGATGGCGCGTCTGCCGCAACTGGTGGAGTTCTGCCGCGTCCACGGACTGAAGCTGCTGACGATTGCCGAACTGATTCGATACCGAATGCAGCACGAACGCTACGTTCGTCGCATTGCCGAGAGCACACTGGCCACGCGTTTTGGCGACTTCCGCATGATTGCCTATGCCAGCGAAGTGGACAACGAAGTGCACGTCGCGCTGGTGCGCGGCGAACTGACGGGCGAGCCTCCTCCGCTGGTGCGCGTGCATTCGCAGTGCCTGACCGGCGACGTGTTCGGCTCGCAGAGCTGCGATTGCCATGAACTGATCGCGCATGCGCTCGAAGCGATTGCCCGGGAAAATCGCGGCGTTTTCGTCTATCTGCATCACACCGGCCGCGGCTTCGCCATCGAGTCTGCCGCTGCCGAGCCGGGCCGGCTGCCTCGCATTCTCTACCACGCTCGCGGACAGCTCGACCGCGACGTGGCCCGCCAGCGCCTGGTGCAGCGCGAAAGTGGCGTGGGAGCACAGATTCTGATCGACCTGGGCCTGAACCGGATTCGTGTGATGACCAACCACCCGCGCAAGGTGGTCGCCCTGCACGGCTACGGACTGACCATCGTGGATCAGGTACCGATTCCGCTCAGCGAGAAGAAACCCACCCACCAAAATTTCTAATCTCGAGTAGAGTGGCGGCGTGGTGGGGACGAGCGGGTTTCTTCGACGGGCTTCACGGTGACCAGCGGAGCAATCTTCTCCAGTTTCTTTCGCGTGATGCCTCGCACCGCGAGCAGGTCTTCGACGCGGCGGAACGGCCCGCTCTTTTCGCGGAAACGCACAATCGCCGCCGCCGTTTTCGGCCCGACCCCGGGCAGCTTCTGAAGCTGTTCGACCGTGGCTGTGTTCAGATCGAGCAGTTCGGCGGACGGTTGCGGATTCTGCTGCGTCTGCGGGGCTGCGCCGTCCCGTCCGGCCAGCACCGACGGCACCAGCCACAGCAGGCCGCACACACCCGCAGCGAGCAGCAGCCGTTTACTCCAGACGGTTGCCTTGCGCATCGTAGAGCTCCACTTCGCCGAACAGCGCGGCTTGCTCAGCGACCACGGCCCGATCGCCGACCAGCACGATCTGCATGTTCGGCGAATCGAAATAGCGCCGCGCGGCAGCGAGCACATCTTCGCGGCGGACGGCGCGCACGCGTTCACGGTAGGTTTCCAGATAGTCTTCGGGCAGTCCATGCAGATACACGGTGGCGAGCTGGCTGAGGAGTCCTTCTTGCGTGGTCAGTCCCAGGGCGAACACACCGCACAAGTACTGCTGCATATCGGCCAGTTCTTCTTCGGTCACTGGCAGGGCGCGTAGCCGATCCACTTCGTAGAAGATTTCGGCGAGCGTGGCGGCGACGACTTCATTGCGCACCGCGGCGGTGATGGTCAGATAACCATGCTCGCGCAGGGCGTGCACCGAGCTGCGCGGACTGTAAGTGTACCCTTTCTGCTCGCGGATATTCATCACCAGTCGGGAGTGAAACGCGCCACCATAGATGGCGTTGGCCACGGCCAGCCGCTGCCAGTCGGGATGAGGTCGGGTGATCGCGCGATTGCCGACCAACACCTGCGTCTGCACTGCATCGGGCAGATGCACCAGGTAGACGCGTCGACCGCGGAGCTCCGGCAACGGCGCCGAAGGCGGCGCTGGCGGCTGCCGCGTCGGCCACCGGCTGAAGCGCTGCTCGATGAGTCCCAGTAAACGTTCGGCAGCAAAATCGCCGACGACGAGCAGCACGGCATCGCCCGCCACATAGTGCTCCCGATAGAACTGCTCGAGCTCTTCCCGGCGGTAGGCGGCCACGTCGGACTCGGCCGGGGCAGCGAGTCCGTACGGGTGCGCGCCAAATAAAACCCGCCGCAGCCGCTCGCCAGCCAGAAACGAAGGGGTGGTCCGCTGGATGCGCAGCTCTTCGAGCATCTGGCGGCGCTCGCGCTCGAATTCCTCAGGCGGAAAACTGGCGTTGCGGGCGAGATCGTCGGCCAGCTCGAACAGGCCATCGGCAAATTCAGCAAGTCCGGAGAGCACGATCGCGGTCGTATCCGCACCGGCGCTGGTGCTCAGCTCGGCACCCATGCGGCGCAAGGATTCTTCAATTTGCGGACCGGTGCGGGTCGCCGTGCCGGTGCGCACGACCGCGGCGGTGATTTCGGCCAGCCCGGGACGGATGCGGGTGGCCGCGGCATTGCCGCTGCGGAAAAACAGTTCGATAGAGATTTTCGGGATCGTGTGCGATTCCACCAGCACGACCCGCAAACCGTTGGACAGGATGTGAACGGTACGACGCGGCCAGGCGACCGGCCGCTCGGGGGCGAGCGGTGGCGGAACAGTCGGCAGAGGCTGCAGACCCGCCGCCATCACACACCCCCTGCCGCCACCGGCTGGCTGGCGGCGCGTCCCACGGGCTGGCGCAGAACAATCGCCCGCTGGCTCGGCTGCAGATACAGCTGCGCAGCCCCACGCACCTGTTCTGGTGTCACGGCCAAGAAACCGTCGAGAATCGTGTTCACCAGCGACGGGTCGTTGTCGAACAGCGTGAAGCAGGCTGCGTAGTGCATCAAGCCGAAGCGCGGCAGGTAGCCCCCCAAGCCGGCTTCGAGCGCAGTGATATAGTCGGAGCGGAATTTCACCTGCACTGCGGCGAGTTCTTCGGCGCTGACACCGTGCTCCTGCAGCTCAGCGACCACCTGATCGAAGGCGGCCAGCGTAGCTTCCGCAGAATACTCCGGCTTGTGCAGAATCTGCGTGACCATCAACACCGGGCCATCGTAGTCGAGCACGTCGCCGAGCGGGTAGTGAATCCCACCGGAAGTTTCCACAGCGATCTGCTTTTCCTGCACGAGTCGCCGGTAGACGCGCCCGGCGCGGCCTCCGTGCAGGATCTGATCGAGCAAGCCCACGGCGTACCAATCGGGAGTGCGACGCCGCGGCATGTGATAGCCGATGGCCATCGCCGGCAAGGTGCCGAATTTTTCAGGCACCGTGCCGCGACGCTCTTCCCCAGGCGGGGACTCCCAGACGTCGGGCACCAGTGGCGGCGAGCCGGGCGGGATGTCTTCGAAGTAGCGGCGTGCCAGAGCAAAACCTTCTTCCGGTGCGACGTCACCGATCAGCAACAACACGGCGTTGTTCGGCGCATAATAGGTGCGGAAGAACTGCTGCACATCTTCGAGCGTGGCTGCATCCAGGTCAGTAAAATCGCCGTAGAAATTGTGGGCGTTGGCCCATTTTCGGTACGCCACCGGCGGTAGGTCGAGCCAGGGGAAGCCTCCGTAGGGTTGATTGAGCACGTTGACGCGCACTTCTTCCTTGACCACATCGCGCTGATTTTCCAGGTTTTCCTGCGTCACTTTGAGCGCACGCATGCGGTCGGCTTCCAGCCACAGCACGCGCTCCAGCGCATTCGAAGGCACGGCTTCGAAGTAGTTCGTCACGTCGTAGCGCGTCGAGCCGTTCAGCACGCCACCCGAGGCGTTCACCAAACGAATATGCATCAACTTATCCGCATGCGCGGAGCCCTGAAACATCATGTGTTCGAACAGGTGTGCAAAACCGCTGCGCCCTTCCGGTTCCAGTCGGAAGCCGATGTGATAGTAGACGCCCACGGTGACCACGGGCACCGAGCGCTCCGGCACCACCACCACGCGCAGGCCGTTGGCCAGCGTCGTGCTCTCCAGCGGAATCTGCAGTCGTGACACAATTGCCTCCCTGTGCCTCGCATCGTTGCAGTCAGTGCGTGCGGCCCCGTGCGCCGAGCACTCGCTCCAGTTGCGCCAGCCATCGCTCCGGCCGCGGGGCCAGCAGCCGCACTGCCAAGCGCGTAAGCGCACGATAGGCTTCGGCGTATTCCGGTGGCAGTCGCCGAAGCACGGCCATGTGCCGGGCGACGGTGTCCCAGTCACTGCGCGGCACCGGCCCGGACCACGCGTCGCGGGCCCCGTGCGCTTGCAGGTTCGCCAGCGTCTGCCGGGCCAGCGCAAGCAGGGCACGCGTCGCCTGCCGACGCGTAAAGCCGGCGCGCATCAGAATTCGCACGCCGGCTTCCAGAACTACCAGCGTGTGCTGTGCGGCAAAACCGCCTGCAGCGTGATAGGCCGCTCTGCGCGCCGGTTCGACCCGCACCGGTATCCCGCCGAGCAGCCGCGCCATTCGCCGAGCCACACGCAACGCAGCCGGGTCGCCATCCAGTCCAAATACCACGCCTTCCAGATTCGGCGTGCCGCGGCGGCCGAACGTTTGCATGGGATGCATCGCGCCGGTGCATGCACCCACACGACGCAGCGGCGCCAGCACCGCGTGGCCGAGTGCTCCGCTGGTGTGCAGCACCACTTTGCCACGCCATTCGCTGCCGCCGATTTGCGCCAGTTGTTGGGCGACTGCAGCGATCGTGCTATCGGGGGTAGCCAGCAGCACCACGTCCGCCGTCAGCACCTGACGGGTGAGGTTACTGTGCGGGGTGCCTGCGCCGATCGCACGCACGGCCGCACGCGCGGTGGCTACCGACCGAGTCACCACCGGCCCGATTCGCCAGCCGAGTTCTCGCAGCCGACGCCCCAGCACACAGCCTACACGCCCAGCCCCCACGATGGCCAGCGTTTGCGACACGAGGTGATAGAATACCGTGTTTCTCGCACAGGAGAAAATATTGCGTGAGCCTGCTCTGGACGCTCCTGCTGGCCGTGGTGGCCTTGTTCTGGCTCGTCTACGGTTTGCGCGTGGGGCTAGAGGCGCTCAGACTCCCCTGGTTGGACGAAGTCGCTCCGGCAGCCGATGCCGACTGTCCTTCCCTTTCCCTGCTGTTCACTGCGCGCGATGAAGCCGCTGCACTACCGCGCGCCCTGGCCAGCTTCGCGGCCCTCGACTATCCCCGGCTGGAAATCATTGCCGTAGACGACCGCTCCCGGGACGAAACCGGTCGCATCCTGCGCGAAGCCGCCGAGCGCGATCCGCGCTTGCGTGTGCTCACTGTGCGCGAGCTGCCCCCGGGCTGGCTGGGCAAGCCCCATGGCCTTGCGACCGCCTACCAACAGGCACGCGGCGAGTGGCTGGTGTTCACGGACGCAGACGTCTGCTTCGCGGCCGATGTGCTGCGCCGCGCCATCGCGCTGGCCCGGGCTCGCGCCTTGGACCATCTCACGCTGCTTGGCCGGCTGGAAATGACGGGCTTTTGGGAAAAGGTCGCGCTGACGTTTTTCGGCCTGGGCTTTCACTTCGCAGCACGCCCGGGCCGCGCCGTCGACCCACGCGCACCGCACTACGTCGGCGTGGGAGCCTTCCAACTGGTGCGCCGCTCCGCCTACGAAGCCAGCGGCACTCATCGCCGGCTCGCTTTGGAAGTGGTGGACGATATGAAGTTGGGCAAAATCGTCAAGCAGGCCGGCTTCCGCTCTGCAGCCGCCGTGGCAGGCGAGCGGGTCCGCCTGCGCTGGTACGCAGGATTGGGCGAGTTGGTCCGGGGAGTGACAAAAAATTTCTTTGCTGGCGCGGAATACAAGCTCCGGGTGGTTGCGCTGCAGGTGCTGGGGCTGTTGCTTTTCTACCTGCTGCCGTTTCTGGTGCTGCCGTTTGTCCGTGGTACCGACCAGATTCTGGCCGGTGTTGCGGCACTGGCCGCAGTCATTCTGCAGGGTGGCATCTGCTGGGGCATGGGGGTTTCGGTGCTCTACGCGCTCACGCAACCGTTGGGCGCCATGCTGTTCCTCTACCTGCTGCTGCGCTCGACCGCGGTAACTCTGTGGCGCGGAGGCGTCGAATGGCGCGGCACGTTCTACTCGCTGGCTGAGCTGCGCAAAGGGTTGGTTTGAATCCCGGCCGCGCTCAGCGCCGCGGCCGACGCCGCGTTCGTGCCGGCGTAGCCGACAGGGAACCAGACGGCGCACTTTCGGGCGCAGCGGTATCGCGGGCCGCGGTCGCGTCGGCTGGCACGCCGGCAAAGACCATGCCGAGGTCGCGCTGTTTCAGCGCGCGGATGCGATCGCGGAGTTGTGCGGCGCGTTCGAATTCGAACTTCTTGGCGGCCTCGTGCATTGCCGCTTCCAGTTGTGCGATGACTTTCTGGAGCTGTTCCTCGCTGGTGATTTCCTCGGTCAGGACGTCTTCGACGGGAACGGTGACGTAATCGGCTTCGACGATCTTCGCCAAGGCCATATCCACGGCCTTGACGACCGACTGGGGGGTGATGCCGTGGGCGCGGTTGTACGCCATCTGCTTGGCGCGGCGGCGATTCGTTTCGTCGATGGCGCGGCGCATCGAGCCGGTGATCGTATCGGCGTAGAGAATCGCCTTGCCGTGAATATGCCGCGCCGCGCGGCCGATGGTCTGGATGAGGGCCGTTTCCGAACGCAAATAGCCTTCCTTGTCGGCGTCGAGGACAGCGACCAGGGAAACTTCGGGCAGGTCCAGCCCTTCGCGCAGCAGGTTGATGCCGATCAGCACATCGAATTCGCCGCGGCGCAGGTCGCGCAGGATGCGCACGCGTTCGAGCGTTTCGATTTCGGCATGCATGTAGCGGCAGCGAACGCCGACTTCGGTGAAATATTCGGCCAGGTCTTCGGCCATGCGCTTGGTGAGCGTGGTGACCAGGACGCGCTCGCCGACTGCCACGCGCTGGCGGATTTCTTCGAGCAGATCGTCGATCTGTCCCCGCGTGGGGCGCACTTCCACTTCCGGGTCCACCAGTCCGGTGGGGCGCACGACCTGTTCGACCACCACCCCGCCGGACTTGGTCAGCTCATAGGGGCCGGGGGTGGCCGAGACGTAGATCACTTGGTGCACGCGGTGTTCGAACTCTTCGAACGTCAGCGGGCGGTTGTCGAGCGCCGAGGGCAGACGGAAGCCGTGTTCGACCAGGGTCTGTTTCCGCGAGCGATCGCCGTGGTACATGCCGTGGAGCTGGGGCACGGTCTGGTGGGACTCGTCGATGAACAGCAGGTAGTCTTCTGGCATGTAGTCGAGCAGCGTGGGCGGGGCTTCGCCGGGCAGGCGTCCGGCCAGGTGGCGGGAATAGTTTTCGATGCCGTGGCAGTAGCCGATCGTGCGCATCATCTCGATGTCGAACAGGGTGCGTTGCTCCAGACGCTGCGCTTCGACGAACTTTCCCTGCCGCTCCAGCTCCCCTTTCCACCACTCCAGTTCTTCCAGGATGGCCGCGATGGCGCGCTCTTTTTGATCGGCGGCCAGCACGTAGTGCGTCTTCGGATAGACGGGCACGCGCGCCAGCGCTTCCCGCGAGCGGATTTCCCCGGTCAAGGGATCGATGCGGTAGATGGATTCGATCTGATCGCCCCAGAGCTCGATCCGGTAAGCGTCGTCTTCGTAGGAGGGAAAAATCTCCAACGTGTCGCCGCGGACGCGGAAGGTGCCGCGCCGTAGGTCTTCGGCCCGTTCGTACTGAATCTCCACCAGCTTGCGCAGGATTTGCTGGCGCGGCAGGGTCTTGCCCTGCTCCAGCATGAGCAGCATGCCGTAGTACGCCTCCGGCGAGCCCAGCCCGTAGATGCAGGAGACCGAAGCCACGATGATCACATCGCGGCGCTCGAACAGCGACCGCGTGGCCGAAAGCCGCAGCTTGTCCAGCTCGTCGTTGATCGTGGCTTCTTTTTCGATGTAGGTGTCTGTCGCCGGCAGGTAGGCTTCTGGCTGGTAGTAGTCGTAATAGCTGACGAAATACTCTACGGCATTGTGCGGGAAGAAACTGCGGAATTCGTGATAGAGCTGTGCGGCCAGGGTTTTGTTGTGGGCCAGCACCAGAGTGGGCCGGTTCACCTGCTCGATCACCTTTGCCATGGTGAAGGTCTTGCCGGAACCGGTGACGCCGAGCAGCACCTGATGCTTTTCCCCGGCACGCACTCCGCGCACCAGTTGCTCGATGGCTTCTGGCTGGTCGCCTTGCGGCGTGTAGTTGCTGACAAGTTGAAATGCAGCCACGAAGCAACGCCCCCTGCGTTCCGATTCTTCCATTATAGCGTGCCGGACGACGCGGCCCGGCGCGGGGTCAGGGTACTGCCGGCTCGTGCAAGGCCAGCAGCGTAATCTGTGCGTGGGTTTCCATGCGCGCCCGGTATCGCGCCTGCTGGCCGGCTGCGCTGGAAACCGTCAGGTCGAAATGCTCGCGACTAGCCTGCGTGGCACTGACAAGCAAGCCGGTGCGCAAGGAAACGTAGCTGAGCGTTTCTCCTCCGCCGCTCATCACGCCCGCCGTGCGCAGGCCGCGGCGGCGAAATTCTTCCGGCGTGGGGTCGGCCGATGCACGGCGAAGTACCAGTTCCGAGCGAGTCAGAATCACCGCACACGGCTCTTCGGCGAGCGCGGCGGGGGTGGTCGGCGTGCCGGCGCTGCACGGCTCGTTCCGTAGATACGTGGAACGCAAGCGGCGCACATAGCCTGTCAGGGGAACGGAAACCGGCTGCGTATCTTCTTCTTCCCAGCTCTGGCCCACGCGGATGCCCGTGCGGGGATGAGCTACACGCAAGCGCATCTGCGTCAGCCATTCGCGCACGGCCTGACTCTGCTCGGGCAGAACTTCTTCCAAGCCGGCGACGTCGTGCACCTGACCTTCGGCGTCCAGCGTGAATTCCAGTGGGCGGCCTTCCAGCCGGCGGAGCTGTTCCTCGCGGTCGGCAATCTGCGGATCGGGAACATCGGATTCGGTGTGCACGGCCAGTTGTTCGTAGCGGGCGCGCAGCCGCACCTGTTGCAGCCGGCCGCCGGGGTCGCGCACCACGGCTAACACGTCCAGGTGCAACCGGGCGCCGAGCGAGGTGGCGACGTGGCGGGCAGCGTGCGGATCCTCGATCACTCCTTCGGTGCCGCCGTCGCGCACGATGCGGATGTCCGTTTGATAGACGAGTGACTGGCCGGGGGTGAACTGCGGCTCCAGGCGCACCGGCTGCTGGGCCAGCACACTGACCGTTCCGCACAGCAGCGCAACCGGAATGGACGACTTCACTCGCAACGAATTCCTTTCTGCATCGTCTTCGCGCATCAGCGGCCCGACCGGGATGGCTCCGCAGCGACCCCCGCCACCTGCAAGGCCTCCAGTGGACCGAACAGGCGCACCCGCCGTCGAGTCACAGCAGGCTGCGGAGCGATGGTTTCCGCCTCTTCCGGTGCCGCTGCGCGCGCCAGCCATGGTGCGCCCAGCCACTCGATGCGCAGGTCTGCCTGACGGGCAAAGTCCACAGTACCGGAAATCCGGTATTCGCCGCGCGGGTCGCTGGCGCGGAAGTCTTCCAGCTCGACGCGCCGCCCATGCAGGCGAAATGCGCCTTCGGAGCGCAGCAGGCGGGTGGCGCCAGTGACAGGCTCACCGCGGAGAACGGTTTCCTGAAGATCGAGCCACGCGATTCCGGCATCGGCGATACGCGCAGCACCGCTGCCGCGCAACGAATCGAGCAGGGCTTCGCGTCCCAACCCGCGTGCTTGCACGGTCAAATGGCCATCGGCCTGGCCACTGAACTTTTCCCGCAACGCCGAACTGAGACTGGCTAGCCTTCGCAGGTTGACTTCGGCAAATTCAGCTTCGATGCGATAGGCCGGGTCTCCATCGAACACCGCTTCCATGCTGCCCTGCACACGACCGCCGGCGAACTGCGCGCGTGCCTGGGCAAGCCGCAGCGTGCGTGGCTCCGGTTCGATCTCCATCCGCGCCATCAGGTTTTCTAGCTCGAACGGGGCAATCAGCAGGGCGTTTGCCCGCAGCTCGCCAGCCGCGCGCAGCCCGGCCAGCCACTCGGCTGCCTCCGAGGGCCGGCTGCGCCCGATGGTCGGCAGCACACGGGCCAACAATCCACGGCGGGCACGCGGCCCGAGCCAGCGATCCAGAACCGCCACGTCCAAACGATGGGCGCGCAGAAAAAAACTCCAGGACCCGGCTGCGCCGCGCGTCAGCGTGCCTGACCACGACGTGCCCAGAGCCTGGGCCGAGGCGATCTGCACGCGCACCCCGTCTGTCTTTGGCTGCAACTCGATTCGACCGCGTTCTACCACCACCGGCTGACTGAAAAATTCCGGTTGCAGCGCCAGTCCGGACAGCTCGATGGTGCCAGCGGGCATGGCGGCAAGCTCGGAAGGCGTTCCCCGCCAGCGCAGATTGACCCGCGCTGCGCCGCGCGGTTGGAACGTGCGCGCCCACCAACCGGCCAGGCCCCAACCGAGTGCCTCGGCGGCTGGCAACAACTCTTCGCTGCGGGCCAGGATACCGCTCAGGCGCAGGTCTCCCTGCCAGCCGTTCTGGGTCGAACAAACGGCTTCACCAGTCAGCCGCAGGCGCGCACTTTCGCGGGGCAAAGAGAGCTGAGTCGGACGGAGCTCGATCCGGCCTGGCTCGAACCGCACTGTGGCCGCAGCGAGTCCCAGGGGTTGCGGCAACTTCGGCGTGCGCAGCCGTGCACCAGCCGTGGCCAGTTCACCTTGCACAATCCGGGGCGGCCAACCGCTCAGGCGAAACCGGGCTGTGGCCGCGCCCTCGAGCACGGCCGCCTCGTCCACCCCCGGACGGAAAGCACGCAACCAGGCCAGCAGGTCATTCCAACTGAGACCGTCGGAATCCAGATGGAACTCCGAACCCGCTGGAGCAGCCCACTGCACCCAGCCGGTCCCGAACAGGTTCGATTGCGGCGCATCCAGACGCAGTCGCGAAAAGTCCAGGCGAGAAGCGGTCGGGAGCCAGTGAGCTTCGGCGGAAAGGTCGAGCCGGGGATCGTCGGCACGCGGTGGCAGGTCCCAGCGATGCAACGAACGCAGACGGGCACTCAGACGCAGGGTCCAGCCGGAAGGAGCGCTCTCGGAGCGTGCGTGAAGATCGGCTTCGAGGCTGCCCCGTACGCCGAAGTCACTCCCGGCCACGAAACGCAAAGCGTCGGCGAGCGAAGCATCGCGCCAGGTGAGCTCCATGGCCGCCGGTTGCAGCCGCGTCGAGGTGCTCGACAACACACCGCGCAGGCGCAGCGTTCCCGGTTGCTGAAGCGTCACGCCGGCACGGAACAACTCGGCTTCTAGCTCCAACTGCCAGCGTCCGTCTCTCTGAGCCGTTACACTGCCTTCGACTTCGCGCAGCGCCACCGACAACTTGTCGGGCCCGCGCTTGAAATTGATCCGGCCCTTTTCCACCACCAGCCGTGAAAACCGCGGCGTGCTGCGTCCACCGGCAGCCGGCGGCAACCAGCTTTCCAAATTCCAGTGGCTGTCCGGATTGCGCACCAGATTCAAGCTGGGACGTTTCAACACCAGGGTATCGAACTCCAGCCGACCGGCCAGCAGCGCGGTCCAGCGCAGGCCGGCGACGAGCTGTTCGGCGCGCAGAAAATGTTCGTGACCGAAGGCCGGGTCTTCACCGACGGTAATCTGGTTCGCTTGCAGGCGCGGGCCGTCGAGCAGGCCGACGCTGAAGGACTGCACGGCCACCGGACGCCCGAAAGCGACAGCCAGCCGCTGTTCGAGCGGGGCGTGCAGCCAGCCGTGTTCCAGCAGCCAGGCGAAGCCCTGCACGAGCAGAGCTGCGGCGGCGGCCGCCCACCATGCGCTCCGACGCCACCTTGGCCGATGCACCGTCATGCCCTGGGATCCTGACAAACCGCAGCGCCAAAGAAAAGCAGACGCACCCTCAGCGCACCACGCGGAACATGCGCTGCCAACGCGTATGGCGCGGCACAGTGAGCAGCAGGTGAGCCCAGCCGGCCAGCCGCTCGTTCCAGGCAGCGCCGTCGGGGATCTCGTCGGGGATTTCCAGCGACCAATAGATCAGCACCGGCTGCCCCATGATGTTTTCCCGGTCTACGAAACCCCAGTAGCGACTATCCAGGCTGGAATCGCGATTGTCGCCCAACACAAAGTATTTGTTCGGCGGAATGACCAGTTCGCCTCGCTCGACATACTGCTGGATGGTCTGGCGCCACTCCGGACGCACATTGCGGAGCGGGATCAGGTTTGCTGCGGGCGGGAAATTGTCTTCATAGGGATCGTAGGAGTCAGGATTGTGGACCTTGTAAGGTTCCTCGAGCGGCTCACCGTTGATGTAGACTTGCTGACTGACAATCTTCAGGCGATCTCCGGGCAGACCGATTACTCGTTTGACGTAGTGGGCGTGATCGTCATACGGGAAACGAAAAACGATGATATCACCCCGGCGCACCTCACGGTAGGGGAGGAACTTCTCATGCCAGGCCCCGCGGCCGCCGTAGACGAACTTGTTCACCAGCAGGTGATCGCCGACGAGCAGCGTCTGTTCCATCGAGCGCGAGGGAATCTTGTAGGCCTGAACGACGAAGCTGGTACCGAACAACACGAGCAGGATGGTCACCAGCAGGGACTCGGCGTACTCGCGCCACAAGGTGCGGCGTCGGTGTGCGACCGACAGGGCAGGTTGTTCGCGGACGATGACGGCGGGCTCGCTCATGCTTCACCGCTCCTCGCTGCCCAACAGACGGTCCAGTGCCTGCTGGGCTGCTGCCAGCTCCGCTTCTTTCTTGCTGCCGCCGCGGGCGACTGCCACAGACTCACCCTCGATGCGCACTTCCACGGTGAACGTTTTGCAATGGTCCGGACCGGATTCCGCCACGACAAAGTACTCGGCCGGGCCCCGTCCGCGTGCCTGTAGCCACTCCTGCAAGGCCGACTTGTCGTCAGAACGGCTCAGCGGCTCTGGCTGCTCACGGAGTGCCGGTTCGAACAGCGTGTGCCGGGCGACCTCGGCGGCTGCGGACAAACCTGCGTCCAGGTAAACTGCTGCGACCAGGGCTTCGAAGGCATCGGCCAGCAGAGTAGGCTTTTCCCGGCCACCGGTTTTCTCCTCGCCGCGCCCGAGCCGGAGAAAACGCCCCAGCTCGAGCCGACGCGCCGCTGCGGCGAGCGAAGCAGTATTGACGAGCCGCGCACGACCCTTGGAAAGCTGGCCTTCGGTCCAGTCCGGGAACCGGTCAATCAGGAATTCGCTGGCCAGCAGAGCGAGCACGGCATCGCCCAGAAATTCCAGCCGCTCGTTATCCTGCTGAGCGGAGTCGGATTCGGCGCTGTGGGAACGGTGCGTCAAGGCGCGTTCCAGCCACTGCCGGCTGGCGAATCGGTGCCCCAACCGGGCTTCCAGGGTTTCCAGCTCGCTGTCCCGCATGAACGGTAGCACCTACGCGACTTACGGTTTCGGCGGCTCCAGTTGATTAACTGCGCGCTTTTTGGCTTCTTCCATCTGCGCTTGGCAACGCGCCTGCCACGGCCACTGCATCTGGCCACACTTCTGGAAGGCAGCAGCGGCTTCGTGGAAGCGATTCTCATTGGCGTAGGACAAGCCGAGCAGGAAGTAATCGGTCGGATCGGGGTCGGGTACGAGCTGGGTGGCCTTTTCGAATTCGCGGATTGCCTCGGTGAAACGCTGGCGATGGAAGAAGACCAACCCCAAACCACTGTGAGCCATGGCCAGTTTGGTATCGCGCGCCTGCTGGAACTGCTCCGGAGTCAGGTCGGGCGGTTGCTGAATATGTTCGAGCAACTGGATGGCACGCGTGGCATAGCGTTCCGTTTTCTGCAACTGCTGTTCGCTTTCCGTCCGGTCCTGGCTGAGCCGCCGGGGAATGCCGTTGGCGAGCATAGCAAGCACGTCCACATGATCCGGGTTCAGCTCGAGCGTTTTCTCACCGGCAGCCACCATCTTGTCGTGCTGATTGGTATTCCAGTAGGCCTGCGCGAGCCGGGCATAGACCGCCTGGCTGTAGCGACTTTGCGGATAACTGGCCAGGAAAGCCTCGCCCGACTGAATAATTTTCTGAAAATCATTCATGGCAATGGCTGCGAAGTCCCGGTAGGCGGCCGTCTCAGCAGGATTTTCCGGTGGCGGCAGGGGGGCAGCGGTGACAGGCGGCTGCGCGGGCTGAGTCTGCTCTTGTGGAGCCGGCTGTGGGGTGGGCTGCGGAGGCGGAGCCGGCTGCTGTGCAGCGAGGATCAGCGGAGCGGCCAGAAGCAGGGGCCAGAGCAACCAACTGAGTTTTCGTTCTGTTTTGTGTCGATTCATGGTTGTTGTCTCTCCTTTATTCACGGATTCGGCACCGAGCTGCGCACGACGGGCTCTGCGCCACGCAGCACTACGGTTGCTGGGTGCGTGCGCGCGGCTGGAACGGAGCCTGCAGGCCACGTTCAGCCGCGCTGCGACTATCGGGGGGAGCACCAGGCACTTCCAGGGCAGCGCGGTAGGCCTGCACGGCGAGTTCGCGGTTCCCCTCCATATCGTACATCCGGCCCAAATAAATGTGCGCCCAAGCCCGAACATAGGCCCAGGTTTCGGGTCGGACCTCCCCAGCAGCCGGTTCTGCCGGCAGCGCAGCCAGTTGTTGAAACAACTCCCGGGCCTGCTGCGCGTGTCCTTCCAAACTGGCGACCATGGCCATCCCGTAGAGCGCTTCGGGGTGCCCTGGACGCAGAGCGAGTACGCGTTCAAAAAACTGGCGTGCGCCGGCAGGGTTCCGAGCCGCGAGCTCCCGCCGGCCAGCGCTCAGCCAGAGTTCGAGCTCTGCCGGAGCCGCGGCAACGGACTCGCCGTGCGGCGAAGTCGTCGCCACGGCGCGGAATTCGACCCGCTGGAGACGTTGCACTTCAGCCGCCACATCGATGCTGCGCAGCAGCTCTGGAAAATATTGGCTGAGCGCGGACTCGGATTGCTCATAGGCCGCCAGAGCCTGGTGCAGTGCGCGTACGAGCACGTAGCCGCTCTGCTCGGCTTCTTCCAGTGCAGCGGCCAGCCGGGATTCCGCCGGTCGGTCGATGCGCAGTTCGATCGCTCGCACCAGACACTCAGCCACCAGTCGGCCAACATCCTGACGGTATTCGACCGGTAGGCCGGGCGCCTTCGCGGCCAAATGCAGGAATGGCTCGGCCACGTCCAACGCAGACTGATAGCGCAGGATCACCGGCTCCACAAGAAAGTGTAGAAAGGCGTGGCGCATCGGCTCGAGGGGTAGTTCGGTCAGCGGCCCAATGACCAAGAAGAATTCGTCGCCATAGTTGCGCAGATGGATTTGGTTGCCGACGAGCGGCTCGACATAGATGGTGAAGCGGCGCGGCTGTACCGGGTTGAGCATTTCCCGCACATAGCTGGTGGCCACCACCACGCTCTGGCCGAAGGGCTCCTGCAAGCGTGCCAGCTCGCGCTCGTATTCACCGGCCAGTTGCTCCCACAGCGCACCGATGTGCGCTTCGCGATAGAAAGCCGGCAGCAGGGCGCGGAATTCTTCGATGGGCTGGACATCCGGCGGAAGGTCTCCAGGGCGCAGTTGGAATTCGAATTCGGGAGCCGGCCCCAGCGTCAGTGCCAGCGAGATGTAGCGGGATAGGGTGGCATCAGGGTCGGCCAACCGGTGGCTACGGTAGTACTCTCGCACCGCCTCCACCGCCGGCCCCTGCAACCGGGCGAACTCTCCCGACAACCGCAGCCGCAGCGGATGCCAATTTTCCGCGCTGCGCTCAGTGCTGTGACCGGCGGCCGAGAGCGCCGCCAAAACAGTGAACAGCGGCTCACTGCGCTCCAGATTGACCGTGCGGCGACTCTGTGCCGAAGCTGCTGGCGCGCAGATCAATCCGGCGACCATCAGCATCATCCAGAGGCCGATGGTCGCCCGAGGCCGATTGTGCGAGCGGGAAACCGTGGCCGCCTGCTCCTGACTGCAGCGTTTCGACTGTCTGCAGTCCTGCTGGAATAGACCCACTCTAGCGAGCCCGCTTCGGCGAGTCAAGAAAGCTCCTGCACGCTGCCGATGGATGTGCCCTGAGTTTGGACGGCTGGCGGGTCCTGCACGAACTGCGGCAACGAGATGGGTGCGTGTAGGGTATCCGAACTATCCGCGCACACGAACTTCGGAAAACTGCAGCAGCACCTGGCCTGGCTCCGGCCGGCCAAAATTCATCTGCGGACGGAACCGCGAAAACATCAGCACCTGGTAGACCTGCCGTTGCACTTCGATGCTGTTCGGTCCGGCGACGATTTCGAAATCGGTCACCTGCCCGCTCGCACTGACGCGTGCTGAAACCACCAGCGGCCCGAGCTCTTCGTCTTCACCCGGAGCCGTAATCGGAAAGGCGGCCAGCGCTTCGACTCGGGCCGGCTGCAGCAGACTGATCGGCAAGTCATCCGGCACCGCACCCAGCGGCACGCCCACCAGCAATTGGTGGAAGACAACGGCAAACACCAGCAGCGCTGTCACCACGCCGCCGGTGGCCGGCACGGCAAACGGTTCCAGAAGATTTTCCAGGCGGACACGGGCGTGCGCCCAAGCTTGGGCAAGCCACCGTCGCCGGTCACCCTGCCGGGCTGCCGCCAGGCGAATTCGCAGCGGCAAATCGGCCGGCGGAGCTGCACAGGGCAGTTGCGACAGATGCGAGCTCAACCTCGCGTACGCCAACAGCTCCTCTCGACACGCCGTGCACTGCTCCAGATGAGCCCGCACGGCCGCCCGCCGCGTGCCGGGGATGCCGTCGTCCAGATACCCGGGCAGATCGCGTCGAATCTGCTTGCAGTTCACGACCCACCTCCCGAGCCAGGGTGTGCTCCTGCATAGTCGATTTCCCTCGTCAGGGGGGCAGTGGCGAGCGAAACTTCCTGATTCTGGTTCAGCATGGGGGCCAGCAATTCGCGCAGCCGTCGCCGTCCCCGCAGAATGCGCGATTTCACTGTACCCACGGAGATGTCCAGCAACTCGGCGATCTCCTCGTAGGCAAAGCCTTCCAGGTCGCGCAGAATCACCGCGCTGCGGTAGCTTTCCGGCAGTTGTGCCAGGGCGCGACGCACCGCCTGTTGCACTTCGCGAGTGGCCAGCGAGTCGAAGGGCGTCGCGGCAGGCGCTTCTAGCTCGGCTGGCTGGCGGCCGTCCGGGCTCGGTTCGTCCATCGAGGTCTGCCAGCGCAGATGCCGGCGCCACCAGCGACGATGATTGAGCGCTTCGCGCACGCCGATGCGGTACAGCCACGTCTTCAACGAACTGCCTCTGCGAAATCCCTGGATGCCGCGGTACGCTTTCAAAAACACTTCCTGTGTGACGTCCGCGGCATCGGCCGCATCGCCGAGAATGCTGTACACCAAGTTGTAAACCGGGGCGTGGTAGTGGGTCACCAGCCAGTCGAAGGCCGTCGCCGAACCAGTCTGGAGTTCGGTGACGAATTCGGCTTCATCACGGCCCCAGGCGAGAGCTTGTGCCAGCTCGCCCATCTCTGCGCCGCCTTTCTCGGCCCTGGCTGGAAGGGCCGCAGGCTGCTCGAAACCGCCGCCGATTTTCGGCGGTGGCCACTGCCCCGGGTGTATTTCACCCGGGGGCAAGCCCGCAGCGACTAACCCCGGCTTGAATAACTCCAAAGGGTTAGACACCGGCCCAGCAACCCTTGTTCCTTAGGATACCAAATTTTTGTGCCGGGTTGGACGCATGGGGGCAGACCGACCAGCACAACGCAACCTCGAGGCAAAACGATTGGGCAACTATAACGCTGCGCTTTGTGGCGTGGTACGGTGTCGGTTTCCGCAACCAACTGAAAACCGGGAAAGCTGGAAATTTTGGTGGAGCCGATGGGATTTGAACCCACGACCTCCTCGATGCCATCGAGGCGCGCTCCCAACTGCGCCACGGCCCCACCGAAGTGCAGTGTAGTGCATTTATAGCACTGGCTGGCGTGGACGGTCAAACCCGATCCCTGCCAAGCCGGATTCCCCGGTGCTGTGACCGATATGGAACGAACAGTGCCAACGCACCACGCGCCACAGCGGCCGCAGCGGTCCATTCGAAGACCCGAGTAGGTTCGACTGGCTCCCGGTGATGTGTGCTGATCGTTCCGCTTCGAAGTTGACCCTTCGTGTGCTGGAGAAAATCGTGTTCTTGGCTAGCGAACTTGTGATGGTATAATCCGCGCAACGTCGGGTGAAGGGAGGCGCGCAATGGGGTGGCGGCGCATTTTGCTGGCTACGTTTACAGCATGCTTTACTCTGTTGTCTCTGGCAGGGTCCTCTTCAGCGCAATCCCAGCAGCAACCGACTACACCCAATCCACCCCTCGGTCCCCGCACCTCCAATATTCAGGGCTTTGTGCGCTACCTGGACACCGAAGCCTCCGCCAATATGGTCAAGGTCGAGTTGCGCCGGTTTTCCGGAGAACTGGTCGCGGTGGATTACACGCGCAATTCGGGCGAGTTTCGTTTCTTCGAGATTCCCCAAGGGAACTACATCCTGGTGATTCAACAGGAAGGCTATTTGCCTGTGCGCGAAACGGTCGATATCTCGCTGGGGCCGCGCATGGGCCTGACGCTCTACCTGCGCCGCGAAGACTCCTTGCAGGTCAAGCCAACCGGGGACGCCGTTTCTGTCCGCGAGCTGAGCATTCCCGCCCGGGCGCTGAACGCCTATCGCCGTGGACTTGAACTGGCCTACCGCGAACAAAACCCCCTCGGTGGACTGAAACAGCTCGAACGCGCCATCCGCGAGCTGCCCAGCTACTACGAAGCCTACTATGAAAAAGGCATGCTCCACCTCAAGATTGGCGACTTCCCGCAGGCGGAACAGGCCCTGCGCCGCGCACTGGAGTTGAGCGAGAATCTCTACACGCCGGCTTGGTTCGGACTGGCGGGTCTGTACTGCCTTCGCGATCAGTTCGTCGAAGCTGAGCAGCTTGCCCGCAAGGGTCTGGAAACCGACCCGAATTCCTGGCAAGGACAGTTCGAGCTGGGCCGCGCCCTGCTCGGTCAGGGTCGCACGGAGGAAGCCGAAGTGGCTGTCCGCGCTGCCCGTCAGGCCAAACCCGACTATGCGCCCGTCTATCTCCTGCTGGCCAATATTCACATCCGCAAAAAAGACTACCCATCTTTGCTGAACGATCTTGACCAGTACTTGAAACTGGAGCCGAAAGGCCCGGACAGCGAACGAGCCCGCAACCTCCGTCAGCGCATTCAAGAAGCCCTGGCCAGCCAGAACCGCTCTACCCCACCCGAGCACCAGCCCTGAGCGCTGGCTGGCCGACATAGATTCCTGCTGGGCACTGTTCGGGGCCTGTCCTGCCGTGCACTCGGCGTCGGAGCGCCCGGCCTGCAACAACGGAAAAAATTTCAAAAAAATTTAGCCGCGAAAACGAAACTTTTTTCGATTTTTTTCGTCTATATGGACAAGACCACTCGCGGGGTAGGAAGCTACCACCACAGGGCAACCGACCGTCGGCTTCCTACCCCTTCCTCAGTTTCCCTGAAGAATACGGATACGCGGATTCTCCACCGGCCTGACCGTGGAGCGACCGGGACCCATCCCACTCCCTGCTCGAACCCCGACCAGCCTGAAAGCAGTGGGGCACCTTCGTCAAATGAAAAGAAAAGGTTCAGGAGCTCGTTTCTGGAGACTTTTGGGCCGCCGTTTCACCGACCGCGGTGAGCCGTTCGACAGGCACCTGGCGCGGCATGGGTGGCACTTCGACGGCGCGCAGTCCGATGACAAAGCGAGGGGTGGGTGCGACGCGGCCCCAGCGATTCACCTCCCAGCGAGCGCGAAGAAAACGAACCTCGGGCCGCAGGGTGACGTCGAGCAGCAGCCGCGTCACACCTCGATAGAACCGCTGCGGAAATTTCAGCAGCGGCATCCGCCCGAAGTCCTGTCCATCGGCCGAGCCCCAGATGGAAATGTCGAGCGACTGTTGCTCGATGGTCTGGGAAATCTCCAGGGTGCAGAGGAAGGTGCGCGTAGTGCTCGCGCTGATGTCGACGGGGCTGGCCTCCCCGTTTGTCTCCACTACAGTACCGGCCGGCACCAGCTCCAGTTCCAGTGGCATGTGGACCCCCGCTTGGTTTTCCGCGAAGCCGCGCATTGTAGCACGGCGTGGCCGGGTTCAGTGCGGCAACTGCAACAGCCGCGCACCGGCGGCATCCAGGGTTTCGTCGCGCTTGCAGAAGCAGAAACGAACTTGGCACGCGCCATCGGCCGGCTGGCTGTAAAAACTGGAGCCCGGAACGACGGCCACACCCACCTGCTCCACGAGGTAGCGTGCGAAAGCGACGTCGTCTGCCCCGCAGCGCGGAAGAAATGCGGAGATATCGGTCATGATGTAGTAGGCGCCGGCCGGGCGATAGCAACGGAAGCCAGCCCGCTCCAGATGCGCAAGCAACCGGTCGCGCCGCGCGCGGTAGTCCGCCGCCAGGCGACGGTAGTACTCGTCCGGCAGCCGGAGCGCCACGGCACCGGCTTCCTGCAGCGGTGCCGCAGCCCCCACAGTGAGAAAATCGTGCACCTTGCGGATGGCTGCGGTCAGCTCGGCAGCCGCGATCGCCCAGCCAATCCGCCAGCCGGTGACGCTGTAGGTCTTCGACAGACCGTTGATCGTGATCGTGCGCTCGCGCATACCCGCGAGCGTGGCGATCGAGATGTGCTCGGCACCGTCGTAGAGGATGTGCTCGTAGATTTCGTCGGTGATGGCATACGCATCCCAGCGCACGCACAGGTCGCGAATGCATTCCAGTTCGCCGCGCGTGAAGACCTTGCCCGTGGGATTGTTCGGCGTGTTCAGGATGATGGCGCGCGTGCGCGGGCCAAAGGTGCGTCCCAGTTCCTCCGGATCGAAGCTCCACTCCGGCGGACGCAATTTCACATACCGCGGAATCGCGCCGCAGAGAATGGCATCCGGGCCGTAGTTTTCATAGAACGGTTCGAAGAGGACCACCTCGTCTCCCGGGTCGACTACTGCAAGCATGGCAGCGATCATCGCTTCGGTCGAACCGCAGCAGACCGTCACTTCCCGCTCCGGGTCCACCGCCAGCCCCTGCGTACGCTGAAATTTCTCGGCGATGGCTTCCCGCAGCGGGCGGGCGCCCCAGGTGATGGCGTACTGATTGATGTCCTGAGCAATGGCCTGCTGCGCGGCCTGCTTGATGGCTTCCGGCGCGGGAAAGTCCGGGAAGCCCTGCGCCAGATTCACAGCACCGTGCTGCAGTGCCAGCCGGGTCATTTCGCGGATGACGGATTCGGTGAAACGGCTCGCCTTCTGCGATATGCGCAGCCGGTCTGCTCGGGCCGAAGTCGGCACACCGGGATTCACGGCTGCTCGGCGCCTCCCTGCAACCGACGGTAGATTTCTGCGTTCCGCAACACGATCTGCACGTATTCGCGGGTTTCGGTGATCGGAATGGATTCGACGAATTCTGCGGGCTCAGCAAACTCTCGTTCGTTCTGCCAGCTCGCAACGCGGTTGCGTCCGGCATTGTACGCCGCCAGAGCCAGTTCGAGCCGGGCAAATTCCTGCAACAGCTCGGCCAGGTGTGCCGTTCCCAGCCGGAGGTTGTACTCCGGGTCGAACAGCCGCTGGCGCGAGTAGGGCATCCGCTGCCGGCGCGCAATCTGATAGCCGGTGCGCGGCAGAATCTGCATCAAGCCCACCGCACCGGCCCGGGAGACAGCGTCGGGTTGGAAGAGAGATTCCTGACGAATCAACCCGCGTACCAGCATCGGATCGAGCGCGTAGCGGCTGGCATAACGGTCGATCGGTTCGCGAAAAGCAACGGGATAGATCGTGCGCCAGAGTTCTTCCGGGGCTGCGGGCAGCGGCCATCGCTCCAGGCCGGGATAGACCTGACGCGCCAGCGAAATGCCCGTCCAGAAGCGACCCGCCTCGAGCGCCGTCTGCGCGGCCTCCAGCAGCAGACGGGGCGCACCGGTGGTGGCGTGGGCTGCGCGGAGTTCGCTTTCGGCCAGTTCATACAGAGCGAGCCGGCGCAGCGCTTGTGCACGCTCCCAGCGTTCTCTTCCTTCCGGGGGTACCGGCTCGTCCAACACCGGCAGTTCGGGCGGCGCGGGCAGCAACGCCAGCACGGGCACGGCCGCCGTTGGCCCCGCACCCAGCTCGTGCTGCCGCTGGCGTGCCTGCAGGCCGAAGTAGGTGTACGGGAAGGCTTCCAGCAGTTTGGCGTAGAATGCACGCGCCCGCGGCAATTGCCCGCTTTGCTCGGCCAGACGGCCGAGCCAGTACAGCGCGTTTTCCGTATAGGGCGAGCCGCGAAAACGCGCCAAGTGCATTTCCAGCAAACTGACGGCTTCGGGCCGACGCTCCAGATAGGCTGCCCAGCTCAACCGCCAATGTGCGGTGGCGGCATACCGGCCGCGCGGGAACAGCTCCACGACCCGCCGATAGAACTCTGCCGCGCGAGACCGATCCAGTTCGATCCAGAACTGATTGCCCGCGCTGAAAAGCGCCTCTTCCGTCCAGGAGCTGTTCGGATACTTCTCTGCCGCCTGCTCGGCGGCACGCACCATGGCGTCTGACTGACGCAACTGGCGGTAGCGCTGCGCAAGCGCAAAGAGCCGCTCGGCGTCCAGTTCCGGATCGGTGAGCTGCAGACGGAAAAGCACCGCCACATTGGCTCCCCGCCGCACCTGACACTGCGCGATGCGCAGCCGCGCACGCTGGGCCTCGCGTCCTTCGAGCCGGGGCAGCAGAGCGCGGAACTCTTCCTGTGCCGAATGCCAACGGCGCCGTCGGTACTGACTTTCGGCGCGCGCCAGTTGCTGTTCCAGCGACGCAGCGGGAAATTTTCTGCCCAGCATCTGGGCCAGCGCTCTTCGGCGCACGGCGGCCTGTTCTGCCTCCGGCGATTCGGAGAACTCATAGTAGAGCCGGTTGTAGTGCTGGGCAGCGGCCTCCGGCCGGCTGACGCGTTCGAGCGCGCGGGCCCGCAGCAGCAGCAGCGCAGGATTCCGTTCGACTTCCCCGTAGGCTTCCAGCTCTTCGAGCGCGCGCATGGGCCGGCCCAGTTCCAGGGCCAATTCCACCAGGGTGCGGACGACAGCCTGGCTCAGAATGCTTTCCGGGAACTCTCTGCGGATGCGTACCAGTTGTTCCAGCGCGGCTGCTGGTTGCGCTGTCCCGCGCAACACCAGAGCGTCCCAATAGAGTGCGTACTCACGGAGCAGCGGGTCGGCGCTGGCACGCCCCAGCCATGCACGCGCTGCACTGTACCGTTTGCGCTGCTGGTCGTGCCGCCCGAGCAGCAGGGCCGCACGCGCTACGACTACACTGTCGGTTTGGGACTGCGCAAAAACGGCCAGCTCCCGATAGGCCTGCTCGCTGCCCGTTTCTCGCAACTGCTGGGCTAGCCAAGTCAGTTCTTCTTCCGGGCTGCGAGACGTGCGTCCCGAACCGGATGGAGCGGCCAGGAACACGGCCAACACCAGCAATGTCGAGGGAAGAAACGAGTGGGCGATGGGCCGGGCGGCTCGCACAGGGGTTTTCCTTACCGTTTCAGAACCGGAGAGGGATACGGATACTCGCCGAGGGCTTCCGAATCTCCTTCCGCCAGAATTTCCACCATCCAGTGGTAGAAGTAGTCCACTGGATGGTGCAGGATGGCGGCAAAGCGGCGGTCGTACTCCTTCCTGGCTTTATCGATTTCTTCGCGCAGCCGAGAGCAGAGGTCGCGATGCTGACGGCCGAGTCTCACCTGTTCCGGATGGAGCATTTTCAGGTCCTGCATGGAAACTTTTGCCACGCGGTTGGCGCGCCGGTGCAGTTCCTGCTCTTCAGGCGGCAGCGAAGAAAGGTCAAACGCTGTGGGGGCTTGCGCGGCGATGGCTTCGGCACGCTCTTCAGGAACCTCTTCCACGGCGGCTTCTGCTGCGTCCGCAACCTCTTCCTCCGCGGCGATGGCAGCTTCGGGCGGAACGACTGGCGCGCCTTCGGCCACCATATCCACTGCGCGGAATTCCGGGTCAGCGGCCAAGCCGGTGACGGCGTTACGCGGGGCAGCTTCCACTTCCGCCATTGGCACCGGGACCTTTGGCACGGGAGGTTCGGACGGAGCCGGCTCGGGAGCTTCCCTGCCGACCAGGTGAACCGCGCGCTCGGCTTCTGTGGAAGCAGGAGGATGCAGTGTCACGCTGATGAACCGCGCCAGTGCTTCCAGTGCCGCCGTCAGCGAAGCGCTGGCCAGTTGCGCGCGCAGCGTAGGCGGCAGCGCGTTGGCAGGTTTGCTGCTCGCGCAGGCCGCGACCAGGTCGTTCAACGCCTGCTCGAGTTCGGTCAGCGGCCGCTGCAGCGCCGCCAGTGCGTCTCGGAGCGCGCGGGCAACCGCCTGCTCGATTTGCTTTTCCTGTGACATCTTCTCTCCGCTGCCACGCGATAGCCCGATTATTCGGAGCCGGCCAGGCAAAGTCAACGCCTATCCCGGAACGGTGCGCACCGCAAATAACGGCAGCGGTACCGGTTGCCTGCTGTCCGCCTCAGTTGACGGCATCGGGATGGGGTGTTAACTTAGGGGAAGCACTGGGGGCGACACGGTTTCGACGGAAGCTGTCGCCGCCAGAAGGCATGCCGGGCGCCACCTGCCCGTGAACGGGTGGACCAACACAACTGCCAACCAACCGTTGGCCCTGGCTGCTTAATCCATAAGTAGCCCGTCTCCTCGGGCCTGGCCCGTGGGCTCGAGATGAGGCGTCACACAGCGGGCTGGCTGCTGCCGCTCGGCCCGTGCGACAGCGGCGAGAACGACCGGGCTAGCCGCCAGCGTGTCTGGCCCGCTCTTAACGCTGTGCGGTGAAGCGCGTTCTTCACCGGGCGCCTCGCAAGAGGTTACCCGCCGGAAGAACGTACCGGAGCGGGATAAGCATGTAGGCTTCTGGCCGCAAGGCTTTTCGGACGGGGGTTCGACTCCCCCCGCCTCCAAAGTTTTTCTCATTCCTGATACTCTGCCCGACTCCACGCACGGCATGACCTGTATTTAGCTGGAGATGGGCGGACACCAGTGGGCTCCGGTGGCAGCCGATCTTAGCCTAGGCGGCCTCGGACGCACCTCCTTCTGCGAAGAGTCAAAACCGTCCGGGCTGGTAGCGGAACCGGATTCAGTTCCTGCCAGCGCTGCTTCCTGTGCCTGCATCGCCTCGATCCCGTCCAGGAACGCCTGATAGGGCGTGCGGCCCTGGGTACGGTAGCCCTGGTGGGCGCGCTCGCGATTGTAAAACTCCAGGTAGCGGTCCAGGTCGCGCAGCAGCTGATCGAGTGACTCGTAGAACGTCTTGCGGAAGGCCACCGCGTAGAACTCCTCCTTCACGGTACGGTGGAAGCGTTCGCAGAAGCCGTTGGTCTCCGGCGAGCCGATGTCGGTGCGCCGGTGCTGGATCTGCTGGATGGCCAGGTACAACTCGAAGGCGTGCTGGAGAGGCCGGCCACAGTACTCGCGTCCGTTGTCGGTGAGCACGCGCTCGATCTCCACGCCGTGCTTCCAGCTCAAAGGAATTCCCTGCTCTGCATCCAATCTGTCAGCTATACCGCTTTTCGGCGAGCGCAACTTTGGTGCGGCAGAGGTGTTCGATTCACTGCAGGTCAATTCGAGAAGCACCGAGTCAGAGGAGGACACGTCATGCGAGGCAGGCGGTGGAGTGTTGTTTGGATGGCCATGTGCGCCACACTGTTGTGGATTGGCACCGCGAGCACCGCGGCCGCACAGCCCGCGAAGGCAAATCCGGAATGGAAACGCCGCGTGGCAGATCGCATCGAGAATCGCGTGGACCGGAGAGAAGACCGGCGCGATCACCACGAGGACATCCGCGACCGGCGCGAAGATCGTCGGGACCGGCGCGAAGACCGGCTGGATCACCGGGAGGACATTCGCGACCGCAAGCACGACGGAGGCAAACGCGACCGCATCGAAGACCGGCTCGATCGGCGCGAAGACCATCGTGACCGGAAAGAGGATCTGCGCGATCGGCGAGAGGATCGTCGCGACCGGCGCGAAGATCGTCGGGACCGGCGAGAAGACCGGCACGACCGTCGCCACTGACCCTAGTCACGTTTCTGTTCCGGGCTGGGCGCCTGGGAGATCAGGCGCCCCGAACTTTCCCTAATTTTCTGCTATCCTGCTGCGCGTGGGGTTGCGTAGCCAAGTTTTCTTATTTCTGCTCACCGTACTTTTGGGTCTTGTTGTGCTGGCAGCGCAGGAGCCAGCGGCGTTGCCGGCGAAGCCTATTGAAGGCGGCTATCGTACCGTCGTGCTCGACCCGGGGCATGGGGGTGCGGATAGTGGCGCACGCGGCGGCACCGGCCTGGTCGAAAAAGATCTCGTCCTGCGCATCACACGGAACGTCGTGCCGGTGCTGGAGCGCGAAGGCTGGCACGTGGTGCTCACCCGCCAAGGCGACGAGCTGCGGTCGTTTGACGAGCGAGCCGCAGTGGCCAACGCCGAACCCGGCGCCGTGTTCCTGACGCTCCACATCGGCTCGACCGGTGCCTTCGGGACTGCGCGTGTCTATTCCTTTTCTGGCTTCGCCCCAGAACCCAGAGACGACCACCCGCGTGCGCCCGGACTGCTGCCGTGGGACCGCGCTCAGCAGCCGTATCTGGAGAGCAGCCGCCGGCTGGCCGCGATGCTGCAGAGCGAACTGGCACGGCGCCTGCCGGGCTCGCCCGAGGTGCCGGCTTCTGCCGCAGTGCGCCAGTTGCGCAGCATTGCAGCACCGGCCGTTGCGCTCGAACTGGCCAGCGTGGCGGTGAACGATGCGCGCGCCTTGGAAGCTTTGGCACCGGCGCTGGCGGAAGCGATAGTGCGTGCGCTGGCTACGTTTCACGTCACACCGGAGCAGACGCCATGAGTCGGACGCTGAAGATTGTGCTCGTGGTGCTCGTTGTTCTGCTGGTGGCGGCGGCGATTTCCTGGCGCGGTCTGCGCCAGCGCTTGGCCCAGACGCGTCCACCCGCGCAGGCCGAGCAACAAGCCCAGCGGGTGTTGGTCGAAGCACCGGCGGCATCGCCCACTGCGCCGCTTGTGGCAGTGCGGCTGTACTGGGCAGCACCCGAGGGCAACGGGAGACTGGTGCCCGTGGAGGTTCGCTTGCCGCTCGTCGAAGACCCGGAGCAACGAGCCCGCCAGGTGCTGAACGCGCTCATCGTGGATGCCCCCTCGCCGCAGCATCGCACGCTGCCGCTCGAGCTGACCCTGCTGGCCTTCTATCTACTGCCCGATGGCAGCGCGGTAGCAGATTTTTCGCACGACCTGGCCACGGCAACGCCTTCGGGAATGCTGAGCGAGCAGTTGGCCGTGGAGTCCATCGCCCGCACGCTCGAAGCGAACCTGCCGGCAGTCCGTCGGTTGAAAATCCTGATTCAGGGACAGGAACAGGAGACCCTGGCCGGACACCTGGACTTGACCGGCTGGATCGAACTGCAACGTTCCCCGACGCTCTGAGGTTGACAGGTGCGCTCGCCAACGTCAGACTGAGCTACGCCGTGCGGCGGGAAGGCGCCGCACGGGCAGAAGTTCGAGGAGCAGCCGTGCGAGCCGACGGACGCGCAGCCGATCAGATGCGGCCGGTGAAATTCACGCCGGACTTCATCCCCACGGCCGAGGGTAGCGTGCTGATCGAAGTCGGGCAAACGCGCGTCATCTGCACGGCATCGGTCGAGGACGGCGTCCCGCAGTGGATGCGGGGGTCGGGCCGGGGCTGGGTCACCAGCGAATACGGCATGCTGCCGCGCGCGACTGAAAAACGCACCCCTCGCGAATCCAATCGCGGTCGCCAGTCGGGCCGTACCCAGGAAATCCAACGTTTGATCGGACGCGCGCTGCGGGCGGCCACCGATCTCGAACGGCTGGGCGAGCGCACCATCTGGCTGGACTGTGACGTCATCCAGGCGGACGGCGGCACGCGCACCGCAGCCATCACCGGCGCCTTCGTTGCGCTGGCACTGGCGCTGGAACGCATGGTCGCCCTGGGCATCCTGCAGGACGTTCCGCTGAAAGACTCCGTGGCCGCCACGAGCGTGGGCATCCTGGGTGATGAACTGTTGCTCGACCTGAACTATGTGGAAGACTCGCAGGCGCAGGTGGACATGAACGTGGTGATGACCGGTTCAGGGCGGCTGGTGGAAGTGCAAGCTTCGGCCGAAGGCCGCGTCTTCACCCGCGAAGAGCTGGCACGGCTGCTGGCCCTGGCGGAAAAAGGAATCCGCGAGCTCACCGAGCAGCAGATGAACCTGCTGCGGACGAAGTTCCGTGCGCACGCCTGAGCTGCTGCTGGCCACTTCGAATCCCGGAAAAGTTCGCGAGTACCAGCTCTTGGCTGCCGAGCACCACCTGCGCCTGCTGTCTATGCCGGGCTGGGATACGCTGCCTGCCTTTGAAGAGTCTGCACCGTCCTTTGCTGAAAACGCCGCGGGCAAGGCTCTCCACTACAGCCAGTTCGTTCCAGGGCCGGTGCTGGCCGAAGATTCAGGATTGGTCGTGCCTGCCCTCGGCGGCGCACCGGGGCCGCGCTCGGCACGCTACGCGGGGCCCGCTGCGGACGATGCCGAACGCATCCGCAAACTGCTGGCGGAGTTGCAGGGCAGCGGTGACCGCCGGGCACGCTTCGTTTGCGTGCTGGCGCTGGCCGAACGAGGCGAGCTGCGGGCGCTGATCTCGGACGCGGTCGAGGGCGAGTTGCTGGAAGCGCCGCGGGGGGAGAGTGGATTTGGCTACGACCCGATTTTTTTCTACCCACCGCTCGGCAAAACGTTCGCAGAGCTCAGCACAGAAGAAAAGAATCGCTACAGCCACCGTGGGCGCGCTTTCCGCAAACTCGTGAAGTTTCTTGCTGGAGACGAATGGGGTGAACGTCAGCTTTGACTGCCCGAAAAAGGCGGTGAGGCGTAGAGCGCTATGAGCACAACGGCAGAAAAACCGCTCCGAGCAGCCGCAGACAGGAACACCCACTGCGGCGGGGCATAGCCGGCAACGGAGCACGCCATTCCCCACGCAGGTATTGCTGCATAGACTCCGCCGACACGGAACGCGGAAAAGGTGTGCTATATTCGGGCGCGACAAAAATGGCCACCGCGGCAACCAAACTTGACAAAAAGAAGAAAAGTGCAGCGGCAGCGAAGCTGCGCGGCACCGATTCGCGACGGGTGCGCGCCATCCTGGAGAAATTGGACGAGGCCTATCCCGGGGCCACCTGCGCGCTCAAGCACAGAAACGCGTTCGAGCTGCTCGTGGCCACGATTCTTTCCGCGCAGTGTACCGACGAACGCGTCAACATGGTCACCCCGGGGCTGTTTGCAAAATATCCGACACCGGCTCACCTGGCCTATGCCAACCCCAAAGAAATCGAAAAAGAGATTCGTTCGACAGGCTTTTATCGCAACAAGGCGCGCGCCATCATCGGCGCCAGCAAGATGATCCAGGAAAAATTCGGTGGGCAGGTCCCCCGGACCATGGAAGAGATGCTCGAGCTGCCCGGGGTGGCGCGGAAAACAGCCAATGTGGTGCTCGGCACCGCATACGGCATTCCCTCGGGCATCGTGGTGGATACGCACGTGCAGCGTCTGGCCCGGCGCCTGGATCTGACCAAGAACACCGATCCTAAGAAAATCGAGCAGGACCTGATGCAAATCATCCCGCAGGAAAAATGGATTCTGTTCTCGCATCAGTTGATCTGGCACGGCCGGCGCATCTGTCAGGCGCGGAAGCCCCGCTGCGCCGAATGCAACCTGGAACCGCTGTGCTACGCGAAGGACAAAACCGTCTAGCTAGATGGAGTCGCCCTTGGAACCGTTGAATGGCAAACAAGCCGCCGAACGCATCACCGGGATTCTCCAGCCGAAATATCAGGTGCACGGCTACACGGTGGATTTGACCGTGCGTCAGATCTTCGCACTCGATCCCATCGGGGCAGTGGATTTCGGCGGCAGCGAATACGTCGCGGCCGGACGCTTCCCGCTGGCCACCCAGCGGCGGCGTCCGGAAGACCGTTACGAGTGGTGGGATCTGGGGCGGGGCAGCTACTTTGTGGAGTTCAACGAAACGCTGGCGCTCGAAGAAAACGAAATTGCCCTGATCGAACCGCACGAACGCCTGCTTCGCGCCGGCGCGGCGCACGTGCCCCTGTTTTTTCGCGGTCGCCCCAGCACGCTGGAGGTTCTGCTGCATGTCGAAGCCGTGCGCTTGCAGGTGAAACAGAACGCACGCATTGCCCAGGTGCGGCTATTTCGTTTCGGTCCTGACGGAAAACCGCGACGCAGTCGCCGCAGGGCTGCTTCCAAAACGTAGCCGAAAGCTGTTCGCCGGTGCTGCGGCCCGCACCGACCGTGTTAAGATGAGGAAGGCGTCGGGGCGTAGCGCAGCCTGGTAGCGCGTCTGCCTTGGGCGCAGAAGGTCCCCGGTTCAAATCCGGGCGCCCCGACCATCTTGTTTCGGCCGACCCACCTGCCCGAACGATATGCCTGTTTGCGCAACCGAAGAACGCCTCCAAACGTACTTAGATAGGCAGACGAACCATGACGGAAAACAGCAACATCATCCGCACCGAAGACCTGGCCCGCTACTACCGGATGGGGCCGTCGGTGATCCGCGCGGTGGATGGTGTGTCGTTGGAGATCGCTCGCGGGGAATTTGTCGCGCTGCTGGGCAGCTCGGGCTCGGGCAAATCCACACTGTTGAATCTGCTCGCCGGCCTGGACCGGCCGACGCGGGGCCGAATTCAGGTGGCCGGGCGCGACCTCAGCACATTGAGCCGGGAAGAGCTGGCTGCTTATCGTCGGCACCAGGTGGGCATGGTCTTTCAGGCCTTCAACCTGGTGCCGCGGATGACCTTGGAAGAAAACGTCGAGCTACCGCTGCGCTTCGCCGAAGTGGAACGCAGCGAGCGCACCCAGCGCGTGCAGCAAGCACTGGCCCGCGTAGGACTGCTGCACCGACTGGGTCACCGCCCCAGTGAACTTTCCGGCGGCGAGCAGCAGCGCGCGGCACTGGCTCGCGCCCTGGTGAACCGCCCCTCCATCCTGCTGGCCGACGAACCGACCGGCAACCTAGACAGCCGCACCGGAGAAGAAATTTTGAATCTGATTGCAGAATGGAACCGCACGCTGGGGATGACCGTGGTTCTGGTCACCCACGAGCGTCCTCTGGCGGAGCGTTACGCGCAGCGCATCCTGCAGATGGCCGATGGCAAATTGGTGACGAACGGGAGAGCGCAGTGAAAGCACCCGACCTGCTCGAACTGGCCTTGCGCAACCTGCGAGAGGCACGCCTGCGGAATGCGCTGACCACGCTGGGCATTGCCGTGGGC
The DNA here is from genome assembly GCA_037442425.1 of Acidobacteriota bacterium. Taxonomy (GTDB): domain Bacteria; phylum Acidobacteriota; class Terriglobia; order Acidiferrales; family UBA7541; genus DSGC01. The sequence goes on from JBBIQG010000009.1 coordinate 59,472, forward strand.
GTGGCTTCGCTGGTGGCTATGCTGTCGCTCGGTGTCGGGCTGCAGGAGCTGGTCGGGCAGCGGCTGGACCGCTCCGGGTTGTTCGACAGCATCGTCGTCTATCCCCGCCGCGATGGCCGCGGGTTCGAGCGTGCCGACGCCCGCGCCGATGGGGAGAGCGAGTCCCTGCGCCTGCTCACGCCAGAGATTCGCCGCCAGATGGAGTCGCTGCCGAACGTGGCCGAAGTGTTTCCCGAAGTGCGCTTCTCCACTCAGGTCCGCTGGCAGGACACTACCCGCTTCACCAGCGTCGCCGGCCTGCCTTTTTCCGCGCGCAGCAACGAAGCCTTCGACGACATGCTGGGCCACTTCTTCTCTTCTCCCGAAGCCGAAGAAGCCATCCTAGAGCTGGACTTCGCTCAGGAGTTGACGCCCCAGCCGGAATCGCTCGTCGGACAAACCGTGGTGCTGCGCTATGCCGAACGTCAACCTCTGGGAACCGATGGCAACGCGGACCAGTGGGGCTTCACCGTGCAGCGGCGCGAGAAAATGCTCCGGGTAGTGGGCATCGTACGCCAGCAGCCCTTTGGGGGCTGGCGGAATTTCGCTCGAGGCGAGTTGTTCATTCCCACGGCGCTGGCGGAAAGGTTGAACACGTTGCAATTTTCGACCGTGCGCGAAGCGGTCCGTGCCGAGACGGCGGGAGAAACCTACGGCAGCCTGATCGTGCGCGTGAGCAATCCAGCCCGCGTGAGGGAGGTGCAACAGGCCATTCGGCAGATGGGCTTGGCCACCTATTCGATTCTCGATGCGACGCAGTCGCTGCGCCGCTTCTTCATTATCGTGGATCTGTTCCTGGGCATCTTCGGCAGTCTGGCGCTGGCGGTGGCATCGCTGGGAATCGTCAACACGCTAGTGATGGCCATCCTGGAGCGGCGACGCGAGATCGGAATCATGAAGGCGCTGGGGGCATCCGATGGCGACGTGAAACGGCTGTTTTTTGCGGAAGCGGGCGTGATGGGGCTGCTGGGCGGGTTGGTGGGTGTACTGCTGGCCGCAGGGATCGGCGCCGCGATCAACTTCGGCACCGGCTACTACTTGCAGCGGCAGGAACTGCCGCCGGAGTCGGTTTCCAGCCTGCCTTTCTGGCTGGGCAGTTCGGCCATCGTATTTTCGATTCTGGTCAGTCTGGTGGCGGGAATCTATCCGGCGGCGCGGGCGGCCCGGCTGGATCCGGTCGAGGCGTTGCGCTATGAGTGAAGGCAACCGCCTGTTGCGCGCTGGTGTCGTTGCGCTGTGCGCCGTCGCGTGGCTGGCCGCCGGCGCAGCTCACGCACAGACGCGCGTCGAATGCAATGCGGTCGAAAGCCAGAGTCTGCGCCGCGCCGTGCGCTACTGCGTGATCCTGCCGCGCAGCTATGCAGAGCAGCCGCAGCGACGCTATCCAGTGCTCTATCATCTGCACGGGCTCACCGAAGACGAGCAGACCGCCATCCGCAGCGGACTGTGGGACCTGATCGAGCAGATGCAAGGCGACGGACGCATCGGAGAATTCCTGCTGGTGACGCCGGATGGCGGTCGCAGCTTTTACATCAACTCGCACGACGGACGCACACGCTACGAGGATTTCTTCATCCGCGAATTTCTACCGGCAATCGAGCGACGCTACCGCATCCGACGCGAACGGGCTGCGCGCGGGCTGAGCGGGATTTCCATGGGCGGCTACGGCGCGCTGCGTCTGGCCCTGAAGTATCCGCACCTGTTCGGCTCGGTGAGCGCGCACAGCGCCGCGCTGCTCGAACGCCCGCCAGCGCTGCTCTCCGCGGCGGGCGGTGCGGCCGGGGCGCTGGGGGAAGTGTTCGGCACGCCACTCGACCCAGCGTTCTGGGAGCGCAACAGCCCCTTCACCCTGGCGCGCCAAGCCCGCGGCCTGGCGGGACTGCGCATCTATTTCGACTGCGGACGCGAAGACCACTACGGCTTCGACGTTGGCGCGCAACGCTTCCACGAGCTGCTCGACCAGCTCGGGATTCCGCACGAGTTCCATCTCTACCCGGGCGGACACGACTGGGATTACTTCGCCGAACACATGGACGAGTCGCTGCAGTTCCATTGGCGGGCGTTCGACCGTGCGAGTCCACCGCAGCCGCGCCGGTGACTTCAGCGAAGCTGTTCGAAGGGAACCGGGGCGCAGCCGCTGAGGGGCCGGTGCGCCCCGGCCTTCTCGCCCACCTCCGCAGGTCGTGGGCAAGAACTCGGTGGTTCTTCAGGCAGTGTCTTCGCCGCGAAGAAATTCGTACCGCTCAATCACCGCCACCACACCGACCCGGCCACCGTTGCGCACCTCGGTGCGGACCACGCGTCCCAGACAACGCACCCGCACCGGTCCCGCCAGCGTAACCTCGTGCGGAAGAGTCATCACCAGCTCGACGGGAGAATCCTTCTTGACGGTCCCGGGCACGAAGAAATAAACCCCGCGGGAGCTCACATCGCGAGTCTCCGTCACCACGCCAGTGCCGGCTGATTCCGTTTGCCAACGCACGACCAGCGGCAGAGCTAATCGGAAGCGCTGTACTGCACGTCGTTCTGTATCCGACAAGGCCCACTCCTCCCTGTGAATGACAATCGCAGAGTAAACGGACGCAGGGAACCACTCAATAGAGCGAAGGTCTTACTTTGAACGGGTCAGGCCTGGTACCGCTGTACTATGAAAAATTTTTCCCAAAAATCCTGAAAACCAGGGAGAGGCGAAATCACGACGAGGAAAGGCTCGTCTGGCCGCGGTGGTCGAACAGGGACGGCGGGCTTACCAGGAATGACGGCCCAGTCCGTACACACGCATGACGTCGCGCAAGGTCACAACGCCCTCGAGTTCACGGACGTTGGCACGACTGACGACGGGCAGCACATCCAGGCCGGCATGTCCCATGCGCTCGAGTGCCAAATTGAGTGACTGATCCGCGTGGACATGGGGGAAGCGGATCGGATCCAGAAGCTCAGCCAGCTTCCGGGACGCCTCTTCGGCAGGAACCTGCTCGAGCTGGCGCAAAGAGACCATCCCCAACAGCCCGTGCGGATCGGCAACCGGCCAGGCGTGGAATTCGCTGCGCCGGGCACGTTCTCGTGCCTCGGCCACCGTCCAATGGGCCGCGAAAAGCTCCGGAGCGGAGCGCATCGCATGCCGCACTTGCAGCCCGGCCGGACGGGCCTGCTCTGCCGCAGAGGGCAGATGGATGCCCTCTTGGAAAGCCAGGGCTTCATAGATAGGCTGGCGCTGATAGCGATGCGAGATGAAGTAGCTGACCACATTGGTGATCATCAGCGGGACGATGATGGCGTAGTCGCGGGTAATTTCGAAAATCATGATCACCGAGGTGAACGGGGCCCGGATGATTCCGGCAAAGGCGGCACCCATTCCCACCAGGGCGTAGGCCCCCGGCTGGGCCGTCATCTCTGGAAGCAGGGCGTGCACCAGGCTTCCCACCGTGCCTCCCAGCATGGCGCCCAGGAATAGACTGGGACCGAAAATTCCACCGGCGTTGCCGGAAGCATAGGCCGTAGCCACTGTCACCACTTTCAAAATCACCAGCAGAGCCATCAACTGCCAGGTCATGTGGTTGTTCAGCGCGGCGCCGACGAAGCTGTACCCGACGCCCAACACCTGAGGCACAAACCAGCCCAGCAACCCCACCAGCAAGCCTCCGGCAACGGGATGAGCCCAGCGGCCGGCTTCCGGTCGGCGGAGAAACCACTCCCGCATCCACAGGAGCAGCTTGACGAACCCGACGGAAATCAGCCCTCCCAAGAATCCCAGCAGTGCGTAGACAGCAAATTCGACCGGATGCACCAATTCATACGCCGGCACTTTGAACAGCGGTTCGTTGCCCAGCGAGAGCCGGAGCACCATCCAGGATGTAGCCGAAGCGAGCACGACCGAGCCGAGCATCTGTGTGCCCAGGTTCCCCATCAGCTCTTCCAGGGCAAACAGCACTGCCGCCAGCGGTGTGTTGAACGCCGCGGCGATGGCAGCTGCGGCACCGACGGGCAGCAGTGACTTCACGCGTTCACGGCTCAGGCCCAGCCTCCGGCCCAGCACCGAAGCCAGACCCGCGCCAACCTGCACCGAGGGCCCTTCGCGGCCGAGCGGGATGCCACTGGCCAGAGCCACAGCCGTGCAGAAAAACTTTCCCAACACCGTACGGAAAGAAATGAATCCGTTGCGAGCAAACAGCGCAGCCTTCGCTTGCGGAACACCGCTGCCCCGCGCATCGGGGAAGTAACGGTACAACAGGTAGCCCGAAAGCAAGGCTCCGAGAACCGGCACAACGACACGTCGCCAAGCCGCGCTGCCCGGTGGATACATCCGCGCACCGAGATCCTCGGTGACCACGATGAAGGCAACCACCGCCAACCCCACGAGCACACCGATCACCAGTGTGAGTACGACATAGACCTGATCTTCCCGTTGCGGCGTCGCAGTCCATTCCTGCACACGCTCACGCCAGGCGTTCCAGCGCTCGAGAAGGCGGTGTATATCCATCGGTGTGCGGATCGGAAACTTTCACTATAGCGCAACGGGGAAGGATTCCGGTGCGCCAGCTAAGAAAAATTTCACGGAGCGAAACACCAGAGACAGCTACTGATCAATCAGACGGTGATGGATGGCATAGAGAGCCAGCTCGAGGCGGTCCGAAACACCCAGCTTATCGAAAATGTTGTGGAGGTGATTTTTGACCGTCTGTTCGCTGATGAACAGCTTCTCGCCGATCTCGCGGTTGCGATAACCCTGCGCGACCAACTGCACGATCTCTTTTTCACGGTCACTGAGCAGCGGCTTTTCGCGCCGGGCACCGCCTTCGGCCGATTGGGCGAAGGCCTTCATCACTTCGGCGGTCATGCGCTGGTCGAGCCAGATTTCGCCCTGGTGCACCTTGCGGATGCTGCGCAGGAGCAGGTCGGTCGCGGACTGCTTCAGCACCACGCCGCGCGCGCCCAAGCGCATCGCGCGCACCACGTCGCGGTCGTCTTCGGTGGCCGTGACCACGATGACCTTGGTTTGCAGGGTATCAAAATTCACTTCTTCCAACACGGCTAGCCCGTCCTTATCCGGCATGCGCAAATCGAGCAGGAGAATGTCCGGTTTCAACTTGCTGAGCAGTTGAATGCACTCGGAGCCGCTGGAAGCTTCCCCAACGATGGCCACATCCGGCTCGCTCTCGAGCAGCTTCCGCAGTCCGTCGCGAAAGATCGGATGGTCGTCCGCCACCAGGACGCGAATCGCATTTTTGTTTTTGCCCATGCCCGTCGCTGCCCTGCCCGTTCTCCGTCAATTCAAAGGAATTTCAACGGTAAGTCGGGCTCCATGACCTGGATTGGATTCTACCGTCAACAAACCGCCAATGCTACGGGTGCGTTCCTTGATGGAAATAGGGCCGAGCCGCAAACGATCGAGTTCATCGCTGGAAAAGCACCCTGCGAAGCTGAATCCTTTTCCGTTGTCATCCACGACCAGGCAGGCCGTCGTCTCGTTCTGGAACAGCTTGACGACCACATGCGTGGCCGCAGCGTGTTTTTTGATATTCGTCAGTGCTTCCCGGTAGATCTGGAACAGTTCGCGGCAGAGCCGATCCGGCAGCGCAGGCGGAGGCCCTTGAATCAGCAGGTCGAGGCCGATGCCGGTCTCGTTGCGAAAGCGTTCGGCGTAGCCGCGCATCAGGTCCACCAGATCGGCGCTTTCCACACCCAGCGGACGCAAGTCGGTCACCATCTGTCGCAACTCTTCGCGTCCACCCCGCAGGGTTTCCAGCACGCTCGCCAGCTCCGCCGCAGCGGCTTCGGGATTTTCGTGCAGCTTGCGCTGGAGCACGCCGAGCTGAATTTCCACGCTGAGCAGCGTTTGCAGCACACCGTCGTGCAGGTCGAGCGAAATGCGGCTCCGTTCGGCTTCGACGGCGCGCGCCCGCAGATGCCGCAACCGGTAGAGGTTTTCCAGCGGCACCTGCAGTGCCCGCGCCGCCCGTTCCAAGCGGCACAGATCACCACGGCGGAAGCGTCGCTGGCCGTTCAACAGCAGCAGCCGCACGGTCGGCTCGCCTTCGAACTCCAGGACGACGGCCAGCAGGCTGCGAGCGGCCAGCGCTTGGCGCGAAGGGCCGGGCAGGCGGGGCAGCTCGCGGAGCCGCTGCCGGGTCTGTCGGTGCCAGCCGAAGCCTTCGCCCGAGCCTTCCATCCGGTTCCAGCAGAGATGGGCGTGCAGATCGTTCAGCAGGAAGGCGTCGCGCCGCGTGGCCGGCGCACTCTGCGGGTGCAACCGACCGCTGAAGCGTGTCGGCACGCGCCAGGAAAAGACGCGTTCGAGAGAGCGATCGTAGAAGGCCAGCACCGCCTCCTGACACTGAAAAAATTCCGTCATCTCATTCAAGGCCAAACGCAGCGATTCGGCGAGACCGCGTTCAAACCGCAACGAGCTGACCAGCCGGGCGAGAAATGCTCGTTCGTCCATCTGGCTGCGCTGCAACCGTCCGAGCCCGCCGGCCAGCGCGACAGCGACCGGAGCCGCCCCCACCGACCATTCGGCGCGGCCAACGACCAGCAGATCGTGGGCGATCCTCACCAGCACCGCGGCAACCAGCGCCATCACAACCTGCACTGCGGCGTTTCGGGCAAACCACAACGCCACGCCGTAAGCAGCAAACACAGCCAGCAGCGCCAACACCAAGCCGTTCCCCACCAGTATGAGCGTGAGGACAGCCACTACGGCGTCGGCCCACACCAACCAACTGAACCGTTCTGGCATCAGCACGGCCAGCAGCGCCAGCAGTGCGTAGCCGGTCAGCAGTGCGTGCACCAGCGTCGTTTCACGGACGGCGGCTGGTGCGAGCATCGTCATGCCGACCAAGAGCAGTACCACCAGCCGCAGCAGACTGGCATGTTGGCTGAGAAAGCGTACCTGTTCCCAGTCAAGGTGCATCGTCCCCCCATCCCCCGCTTCAGTCTAGCAGTGTCGGCAACGAGCGGGAATCCACCGGTTGCGAGGAAATTACTCACCGAAAGGGTTGACAGTGGGTGCATAATCGTCTGGAAGCTGGCAGGGTCGCAGAACGATTTCGTCGGGCCAGAGGGGCGCATCACCCTCCAGCAGGGGGAGCCAGAGCGTTTGCAGCAACGCTTCACACAACGCGAGGTGGCGCGCATTCTAGGATTGGAAGAGCGTCGCCTGCGCTATTGGGAACGGCTGCGACTGGTTCGTTCACGGCCGCGGTGGGGAGAGCGCTTCTACCACTTTGACGATCTGGTGGCCCTGCGCACGATTCAGTCACTGACCGCTCAGGGAGTGCCCGCCCGGCGGTTGCGTCGAGTGATGGCTGCGCTGCAGCAACGACTGGCGATGCCGACGACTTCGCTCACCCGTCTACGGCTGGCGCCGCACGGACGCGCGGTGGTGGTCGTGCCGCCACCGCCGTATCACCAGCCCATCGAACCGCTCACCGGGCAGCTCCTGATGGATTTTGCTGCCGGTGCGCATCCGGACAATCTTCGCGTGCTGGCTTCTCGCAGCGCCGAGGAATGGTTCGAACTCGGGCTGCGTTGCGATGGGTGGCCGGAAACGTTCGAACAGGCGGTCGAAGCCTACCGCCACGCGATTCGCTTGGCACCGGACTGGGTCGATGCCTACATCAATTTGGGTGCGGTGCTGTTTCAGTTGTCCCGCCTGGAGGAAGCGGCGGTGGCGTTCCGCGCTGCGCTCAAGTTGGATCCGCGCAATCCTACCGCCCATTTCAATCTCGGCTGCGTGCTCTTCGAGCAGAACGAACTCGAGGGCGCCATCGCCAGCCTGCGCCGCGCCACTCTGCTGGCACCCGACTGCTCCGATGCGCATCTGAACCTGGCTCTCGCCTACGAAAAGCGTCGCGACTTGCGCCGCGCTCGACGCCACTGGCGCCTCTATCTGCGCTACGAACCTTCCGGTACCTGGGCAGAATACGCCCGCAGGCAACTGGCCCGCGCGAGCCGTCCAAGCCGCGCTGCCGTGGCGGAATTTCCTCGCCGGCCCGCGGACGCGTCGCACCCGACCTCGCTCTAGCGGTGCCTTTGCCGCTTCCCGAAGAGCCATGCTATGATGCTGGCGACTGTGGTGAGCGTAGCTCAGCGGTAGAGCATCGGACTGTGGCTCCGAGGGTCGAGGGTTCGAATCCCTTCGCTCACCCCACCTTCCCTACTGAATCCATTCGGGTTGTTTCTCCGATTTGGTCGCTTTGGTCACATCTGGTCGCAATTTCTCCGCGACCCGCTCCACCGCCTGCCGTTGCTCCCCGGGCAAGACGTGCGCGTAGTGCCCCAGCGTGGTCTCCACGTCGGAGTGACGCAACTGCCATTGCGCCACCACCGGCGAAGCCCCGGAAGCCACCAGCAGGCTGGCGTGCGTGTGCCGGAAGGCGTGCATCCCGCAACGCGGAATCCCCAGCCTGTCCAGGATCGGCCAGAGCCTTCGCTGCACAACGTTGTTTTCACAGATCGGAGTGCCCCTCTGCGTAGCGAAGAGCAACCGCGCCGGATTCGGCTTCCATGCCCTCAGATACTCGCGCAGAAGCTTTTCGAGCGCAGAGGGCATCGGCACCGACGCCATGCTTGAACGGCTCTTGGGAGTCTGCAGCCGGGAGTAGTAGGCCGTCCGGCGAACGTGAATCAGGCGCCGCTCGAAATCGAGATCGTCCACGGAAAGCCCGAGCACTTCTCCAGGCCGCAAGCCCGCCATCGCCGCGATGGCGAACATCGCGCGTTCCGGGAAATCTGCCGCCGCGATAATGGCAGCCGCTTGCTCCGCGGTGAAGAATCGCGGGCCAGCCGGAACGCGTCCGCACGGAAGCACCAAATCCGAGACTTTGAAGTCCCCCACCAGGTAGCTCCACGCACGGGCAGACCGGAGAATGGAACGCAGAGTCGAAAGCACGTTCTTTACCGTGTGACGGCTGAGCCCCTTCTCCGCCATCCGGGTGACGAGCACTTGGACAGGCTCCGCGCCAATCTCATCGAGTCGGAGCCACCCCAGAGCTGGCAGGATATGGTTCCGCAGGTGAACGTTCGCCGCCTTCTGGGTCGAAGGTTTCTTCAGAGCGAGCGCCTGCAACTTCCAGACCTCGACGAAGTCAGCGAACGTCGCCATCCGGACGGGCCGATAGTCCGGACGGTTCACCCGCGAGACGATCTCATTCGCTCGGCGCCGGGCCAGCTTCCGCGTGGGGTACTCTTTTTTCGTGCCCACAAACTTTCGCACCAGACGCCGCACCACGGAGCCGTCCGGCTGGAGCACATCTTCCCGGTAGCGAACCGTCCAGTTGTTGCCTCGCAATTCCAAAGTTCCCTCTTGATATCGTCTGCGAGCCAAGGATTCACTCCTCTGCCCGCTGACGTGTTGCCCTTGGGCCGGTAGAGTGACACAGTTAGACGTAGAAGAAGGTCCCGCACCTGGCCACTCCCCACGTCCAGCAGGAACCCCGGGGAAGGCGAAGCACTTCACGCAGCAAGAAGACGGCTTGCGCGCAAGCCTTTGCGTCATCATTTCCGAGTCGAATGTAGGGAGAAAATGCGGGCCTGCACAGTGGACAGAAATCGTCAAGATTTCCGTCCACCCCCTGGGGGTCAGAGTGCGGAAAGGGTTCTCTTGTGCCGGCGGATGACCTGGCGAACGCGGTCCTTCATCTGCTGCCGTTCATCCTGCCCAGCTTGTTGCCAACGCTCGGGCCACACCTCCCTGGCCATGCGTCCCCAACCACGCATCCCATTTTGATAAAGCGTGACAATTTTCCTGGAGTCGCTCTCTAACTTGCGGCCCGGGCCGGTTTTGCTGAGCCGATACAGGGTCTCAACCGCCTTTTGTCCGGCCTCGGCGGACAGCATCCGGTTGCCCAGTGGGAAAAAGTGCGACAGAAACCCAAGCATCGGTTCGAGCTGCTTTCGCTGGTATTTGGATAAGCGGGGAGTACTCCGTGGACCTGGTTCTTGCAGTCGCTCACTGATTCGGCGGCTCACCGCAAAAAAATGCGCCACGTTGGAACGGTACTGCGGATCGCGCCGGCATTGTTCCTGCATCAGACGCCCGACAGATTCCCAGGCTGCGCGCGGGTTTTGGCGATACCTTTGAAGCCGTCGCAAGATCTGGGTTCGTAGCGGGAAAAAAAGGTAATACAAGCCAGCATGGTACTCCAAAGCATCCCAAAAGATAGGATCGAGCCACAGTCCCAGCTGCATTTGATCCGTCTTCTTTTGGAACGCAGCGTCACTCCGCCTGCCCCGCTCCCGATTTTGGGTTGCTCGTTGGTTCATTGCTGCACCTGGGGCACATCAGGCGGCAAAGCAGAGCCAATTTTGAGTAACTAACCGATGGTATGCATGTATCATGCTTGTAGATTACTTGCTTACGACAAGCTACCATACAAGTAGAATGCATGCCTACTACTACAAATCTCCACTGCTACTAGTGGAATCCAGAGGAACTCTCCGATCAGAGCTGCGCACATCCCCCTTGAACCGAACCTGAGAAGAAAAGTAGCGGCTCCGAAGGGAGTGCCGCTAATGAGAAAGACGGTGATGTAAAGAGCTTTGTGGAAATTGAGGAGAGAGGGTGTTTCCTTTCAACAGGTTGAGAAAACCGAAGAAAGGAGAACACCCTCATGAACGCAAAGTCGCATTCACGGCCTCGGAGGCTAGAGCAAGAACCGGGCTCGCTGCAAGAGGAGATTTGGTCTCAGTTCCGAGCCGTGTTGAAGCAAGAGTTGAAGACCATGATCGAGCAAGCCCTGGAAGAAGAACTCACCGCGCACTTGTCGGCCCGCTCCCATGAGCGCACCGCCGAGCGGCAGGGCTATCGCAACGGGCACTACCGGCGCCGCCTCCTGACCCGCCACGGAGAAATTCCTGACCTGGTCGTCCCGCGTGCGGAGGAAGGGGGCGTAGAGTTTCAGACGCTCGGGCGCTATCAACGCCGCCAGTTGGAAATCGACAAGATCCTGGGGCAACTGTTTCTGGCGGGGATCAGCACCCGGCGGCTGCGGCAACTGAGCGAGGCACTCTACGGCCAACGGGGCAGCGCCACGACCATTTCCCGGACCACGGCGCACCTGGCCGAGGAACTCGAGCAGTACCGCACGACGCCGATTGCCGACGAGGAGGTCGAGTTTCTCTTCTTGGACGGGATCAGCGAACGAGTCCGGGAGCTCGGCGTGGAGCGGAAAATCCTGCTCTGCGCGTTGGGGATGACCGCGGCGGGGAAGAAGGCATCCTGGGGTTCCGTCTGGTGGACGCCGAAGACACGGCCAGTTGGAAGGCTCTGCTAATGGAGCTGAAGGTTCGTGGTCTGACAGGAAAGCATCTGCGACTGATCACCGTGGATGGCTGCCCCGGGCTGCTGGCGGCGCTGAAGGAGATGTACCCGTTCCGGAAGGTTCAGCGCTGTCTGGCTCACCGGCTGCGCAACGTAGTGGTGAAACTCAAGCGCCATCAGCGTGGGCCGGTGATGGCCGAGTGCAAGCAGATCTTCGCCGCCCCTTCCAAACCGGAAGCCATCCGCCGCTTCCGGGTCTGGGTCCAGCGCTGGCAAGTCGAAGCCGAGCGCGCGGTGCGCTGCCTGGAGAAAGATTTCTACCACCTTCTGCACTACTACGCCTTCCCGTCCGAGCTGTGGAAGAAGATCCGGACCACGAACGTGCTGGAGAGAACCTTCCGCGAGTACCGACGACGCACGCGGCCCATGCAGGTCTTTCCCAATCCGGAGAGTGCAGAGAGAATTTATTATGGCGTGACCGACTACCTCAACCAGAATTGGGAGGAGCGCTTTCGATGAGCATTTCCACAAAAATCCTTGCATTACCAGAAAGACAGGTCAAGCTGCAGCAAGCAAGCCTACGACTCTTATGAGGTGCTACAAAAAGTCCGAGGTAAGACGGGGAGCATGTCCCAAGTTTAGTTGAAACTGGCGGCTCTCGACGGCTGCACTTTACGCCACCTGCTGCTGTGGAGTCGAGTGCGGATTCAACCTCTGCGCCAGCTCCTTCATAGCGATAGCCTTTCAACTTCCGGAATTTCTTCTCCCCGACCGAAAGCGTCGGGGCGGTCCAGCGGGCGATGTGGTCGCCGCGCTGCCAACGTTTCATGTTGCGCGCTACGTGCCGCACCGTGGACAGGCACGACTCGATGATGTTGGTCGTCGCCAGGCTGCGGCGCAACAGCGGTCCCACGCCCAGCCGATGCAGCGTGAGGGTTTCTTCCATCCCTTCCTCCAGGCTGCGCGCGCGCTGGGATTCATCCGCTCCAGTTGCCGGAAGAGTTTCTCCAGCGCGGCTTTCGCATCTTGGTAGCGGGTCATGGCGTAGGCGTTGCGCAACTGCCGGTCGTAGTCGGCGCGACAGCCTTCCGGCAGGTGATCCTTCACGTTCCTGCGCTTGTGCCACTGGCAACGTTGCACCTCGGCCCTGGTCCCGAAGACCTTGTCCACCGCCGCCCGCAACGCCTTCGAGCCGTCCAGCACGAACAGATAGCGCCGCTGCTGATGCAGGCCCCGCGCTGCCAGATCCTCCAGCAGCGCCTTGCACACCGTGGCGTTTTCCGTCGCGCCCTGCCACAGCCCCAGCAGGTGCTTCGAGCCGCTTTCGGCCACGCCCAACGCGACGATCAGCGTCTGCCCCTGGAACTCGATGCCGTCGATCAGCAGCGCCACCAGATCCAACTCCGCCAGGTTCTTCTCGCACAGCGCCCGCAACTGCTCCGCGGTGGCCCGCACGAAGTGCCGGCTCACACTCGATTTGCGAATCCCGTAGCCATCGAGCACGGACTCGACCGCCCGCCGGTACTTCCGCGTCGAAAGCCCGCAGACGATGCGCTCGGCCACCGCCCGCTGCATGCGCCCGTCCTGTTGTAGCTTGCCGTAGCTCTCCAACTCGACTTCCTCTCCGTCCCGGGTGCGTACCCGTGGCCGCGCCAGCGGAATCTTCTGCCCGCCAAAGACCACGTAGCCCGGCTGCCGCCCCCAGCGCCGTGCACCCGAGGCCGGGTCGGGCCGGTGCGGCGGACCCACCCGTTGGCGCACTTCCTCCTCCAGAATGCCGTGCAGAATCTGCAGCCCCGCTTACCCTGCCAACTGCTCCACCCGCGCCTGCAACTCCTCCCACACCTCCACCAGCGGCATGGGCAGATGGATGGCCAACGCCCGCTCGCCCACCACTTCGAACTTCCTGGACTTCCTCGCCTGACTCTGGTATCTGTTCTTCATCAGCGGCTCTCCTTTCAGAAATGAGAGTTTCCAACCCCAACTCTAACCGAGTTCGGGTCGAGAGCCGCTGCTTTCCTTTTCAGGTTTCAACTAAAGGCGGGCCATGCTCCCGCCCAAGCAACTTTTTTAACAACAAGGAACATGGAATTCCAGGAATGGTGAGTCGCGGCGAAGAAGGCAGAAAAGCGATCACGGGGGTGATTGAAAACAGAAAAACTGAAGCCGTTTACAGGGCTGTCTCCGGA
>JBBIQG010000010.1:0-65284 GCA_037442425.1 Acidobacteriota bacterium
CCCGCATTTGGCGATTTGGTCCGCTCTATCCTCATCTTCTGGGGATTCTTCCCTGACTACCCGAATGAAGTTACCATGCCCACAGTCCGGCTTGCCTTGTCGCATTTCACCGCACTGCACGCAAAGTAGAAATATCTCTTTCTTATCGGCTTTACCGCCTTCGTCTTCGTCATCTTCACCGTTCTCGACGGGCCGAAAGAAGGCGGCTCCAAAATTGTCATCAGCCGGATCTCGTATTGCTTCTGGTAGTTTGCCACCCTTGAAATTCTTCCGACCGACAAAATAATGCTGACCGCACTGCCGACAAAGCGCGACTTCGAAGGCTGGATACTCCTCACCAATTGACTTTCGTTCAAGAAAGACCTTTTTCTCAGGCCAGCAGGAGACAAAAGCGCCTTCGAGCGATCTGAGGAACAGATGATAACGAGCCGACAAAAGAGGCGCATCGGACGAGGGGTCCTTTGCCTGCAGAAGAAGTTCGACCAGCTCTGCCAGCGCAGCCTCTCTCTTCTGCTCTGGCAAATCCTTAAAGACCTGATCGGCAATTTCCTGAACCTCGGCAGGGTTACCGGTAATGAGATGACGGAGGCGGGTTGTGCGGCCGTCGCGCTGAAGCAGCAAGCCTATAGTTTTTGGCGGATCCTTGGCTGGGAGCGACACACCCAGTTTGGTCGCTAATTCGCCAAGCTGGCTTTTGGTTTCTTCGCTTTTCTCCTGCAAAACCTCTTTGAGAAGCCGATAATCGTCTGGCTGAAGCTGAAGGCTATGCGGGTCTGGCTCAGGGATGGGTTCGCTCTCACCCAAAATCACATCCCCTTCACGGAACTCCTCACCAAACAGGTCGGAGGCGAATTTGGCTACTGCTGCTCTGTCTCCTTTCTCGCCAACCAGCGTGGCGCTTGTGGCAATACAACGGAAGGGCTCTAAGCGACCACCCTCTCGCAGTCTTTGCTTGAGGCGCCGCAGGAGCATGGCCATCTCAATGCCGCGAGAACCTCGATATTGGTGGGCTTCATCCAGGACGAGAAAGGTCCACCACCGAGCGCGCCCGTTGTCAAAGAGCGGGCTATCGTCAGGGCGGAGCAACAGATATTCGAGCATCGAGTAATTGGTCAGAAGGATGTGGGGCGGTGTTTCTCGCATCTCGTAGCGAAGGACAAGTTCCCCGTGGACTACCCGCCCGTTTTCGACAATGGAACACCCCTTTTGACCCCGCTCTGCGATATGATCTCGTGCATGGCGTTGGGAGTCGTTTTCGTCCTCAGGCGTGTCGCCAATGTATTGTCCGAAAGTGAACCGGAACGGCGAATTCTCATCTTTGAGCCGTTTGCAGATTTCACCAAGGCGTTCGCGCTGGTCATTGGCCAGCGCATTCATCGGGTAGAGGATGAGCGCACGCACGCCTGGGCATAGGTTGCCGGCCTGGAATTCCTGATAAAGGTGAAGCAAGATCGGATAAAGGAACGATTCTGTCTTGCCGCTACCTGTACCTGTGGCCACAATGACATTGTGTTTGTTGAAGGCACTTTGAATTGCCTGTTCCTGGTGTTGGTAGAGCGGCCTGTCGCCTTCTACCGCTTTTAGGAATCCCTTATCAGGCTGGAGCGCGAGGAGTTTTTCGAACAATGAACGCGGCGTTTGGCCCCTTTTGAAAACCGGCGTGGCTTCAAGATACGGTCCCTTGCTTAGATGTCCTGAGTTCAGGGCTTCCTCAAAAGACGCGCGAAGATCCGGATCTTTGAAATAAAAGGTAGTCTTGAGGTAGCGACGATATCTTTCTTCGATTTCACGAGCTAGCTTTATAGGATTCATCCCTTACGCCTCTAGTTGGGATCAGTGCTTTCTCTTCACCCTGACTCCTCCAAAGCCGGCTTGCTTCAAAAGCTGTTTGAGTTTTGGATCATAGTCCATTAGAGCACGTGCTACAGCGTGTGCTACTGCCTTTGCTTGCCGCGTTGTAGTTGGACTGCTACCTGTTACAATGATGTATAATTCCATTTGAGATAATAGTTGGTTGACCTTAGGCATTTCCAGAAGCCGTCTTATAAACTGCTTGGCCCCGTTTGGAGCGTTGGAAAAATACTCCTCTAATGGATTCCCGTTGACCTTGATCATACCGGCTTTCTTTCGCAACACAGCCTTCGCTACGGCTACTTTCTTTCTTCCACACCCCTGCCACTCCTTAGGAGGCGATACCGTTTGAGGGGGCGGAGATGCTATCTTTGGTTGTGGTGCTGGGATGAAGGCAACGACCCCGTCTTTCCACGTCCCGTTATGCTCAATCCAGATTTTCAGGTATTGTTCCGTGCTGTCTATCATTTCTTTGGAATCGCCAAAATCCCGAAGCGGAACGGCGACTGTTTCCTCCATTACCTTTACCTCATAAGACCTGGCTGTTTGCTGTCTGAATCCCACAGAGATTTTATTCACCCAACGGCGTCTTGGAAGTCGGAACCATAGAGCTTTTCTTGAAGTAGCCGCAAAGTCGTCGCGTGAGAGGGTAAATGGTCGGTCTTTCCATTCTGACGGTTCTTTGCCCTCCTCCCCAACCACCCACCAGAGCCTTTCTACGAGAATGGCCACTTTTACGCGCGGCTCGCCGTCGGAACCGACAAGCCAGCGGGTCTTGTCATAGTTCGGATCAGGGGGAATGCTCAGGATTGTCTTGTCATCTTGGCGTTCAATATGGATGTTTGAAAGATCGTCATCTAGTTGTACGACACAGCCGGGTTCGTGGAGGAATTCGACACACACCGAGCTATGTCCATCTTGAGTGGGAAGGGGAGATGGTTGAGGTATCCTTATCTCTTTCAGGGCACATAGGAATCTAAAGTCCAGGCTCTCGATAAGCTCATCACTTGTATCGTAGAACCTGAGGAAGTACCATCCTCCTTTTCTGGCCGCAAGTTCGGAAGGTAAGTCTTGTTCCATTTCATCTGGAACGGGAACCATCTGGGTACGCCATCGTCCGCGCCCGCTGCCCTCCTCGCCAATCACGATGGTACCCACTCTTTTCCAAGCCTGGGAATCCAGACTGCGAACTCGGGGAGGTCTCCCCGCAAAAAGAGGCCCCATAATATCTCTTGAATCATTCACTTGATTACCAACTAACTCGAACTGTACTACCTTCGACTCGATTACGACAGATTGGCCCTCTCGTGTGCGGAAAGCAATTCTCGAATCGCTGCCTTTCTCCAGTTCGAAGAAGTGCGCTCGATATCCGTCAAGCGTTACGGCCTCAGGCATTACTCGCGGAGGGCCAGAGTGCAACTCGTCACGCTCCCAGTCGTCTGGGACTATCGCGAGATAGGACCCAGAAGAAGGAGAGTTGACCTTGCGCCCCCGGCTTGGGTCTTGGCCGCTCAGTTTGAACAGCAGGTATTCCTCTTTGCCAAGAGGAATTTTCATTTCCCTTTGACTTCCCGCTTCGCTCAACTTGACAATTACTTCACCGGAAGTCTTGCGTAGGAGCCAGCATCCTTCCCTCGATTCTTCTGGCGCCAGGGCAGCTTGGTCCTGAAGTACGTCCACATGGCCTTCCAAAAGCTCTTCTGGAACCTCCACCGCAGGTATCCACTGCTCCCCCCGTTTCCAGCAAACGATTTCAGGCTTAAGACGGAGAGGCTCGGTTTCTGGAGTTGGCCCTTTCTTACCCCTTTGGGCAGGCCCCCGGGGTCTGCCTCCTCTAGCAATCGGTTTTGGTTGCCCTCCTTCCGCCTTCCCTGATACGTCCTCTACCTGTGGTTGGGCTTCTTCTGCTCCTGGCGGCTTTGTGTCCTGCGGTTTTCTGGGTTGGGCTTCCCCCGTTGCTATCGGTTCTGGTTCCTCTAGCTCGACGGGTCCAGCCTCCCTTACTACATTGATCGATTGCGTTTCCTCGACCGCTGTCGGTTGTTTCTCCATCGATATGGGAGACTGTTTTAGCTGCGGTCTCTTGCGGTATCGCAGCCAAACAATGACAGCGGCCGCCGTTGCAACCAAGAAGAAAACACTCAATAATAGAATTACAGATACCATGTGGATACTTACCGCTGCTGCATCAAAAGGCCATCATGTGAGCTTAGCAGAAGATCAGCAGACAGATTACACCGAGATGCAGCAGTTGTAGGGGGCCCGTGGGGCTCCGGTGGTAGGATTTCGGTTTTCGTCGGGAACTGAAACTCTTACCACAAGGAGAGCACCAGGAGCACCCGAGAGAAACTTATCAAGGCGCGGCTGGGAATGCTAGCCCTGGCCGAGGAGTTGCAGAACATCTCGCTGGCCTGCCGGCGAGCGGGCATTTCCCGCAGCCACTTCTACGAGATCGAGGAGGCGTTCGAGAAGTGGGGGAGCTGAGGGGCTAGCCCCTCAGCCGCGGCGGCGACCGCGCATGCTCAATCAGACCCCACCGGAGCTGGAGCGGAAGATCCTGGAGATGACCGCGCAGTTCCCCACCTACAGCTACCTGCGGCTGAGCCAGCAGTTGCGGTTCATCGGTGTGGGCTGGTCGTGCGCTACCAGCGGCTGCTGTGGCTGGAGCGCAAGGTGGCCGAGCGCGGCGGGGCGAGGCGCTGGGGCTCAGCGAAGAGGAGTTCGCGTTCTACGACGCGCTGGAGACGAACGGCAGCGCGGTGAAGGTCCTGGGCGACGAAACGCTGAGGAGATCGCGCTGGAACTGCTGGATACCGTCCGCAAAAACACCACGATTGATTGGGCAGTGAAAGAGAGCATGCGTGCCAAAATGCGGGCCATGGTCAAGCGCGTCTTGCGCAAGCACGGCTACCCGCCGGACAAACAGGAAAAGACTACTCGAACCGTGCTGGAGCAAGCAGAAGCGCTCTCCGAAGAATGGGCGGCACCGCAATGAAAGTCATCTCGGTAGTCGCCGTAGACGGCTCGCTCCATGACATCTTGAACGGCCCTTGCGTCGCCGTAGTGCGAGAGAAGCACTGGGGAGAAATGCGCCTGTGCGCAACGCACGCTCGTCCCGACCCAGGGCATCACTTGCCGGTTGCAGCCACCGGTTACGTTGGCTCACCGGTGCGGACGCTACTCGTTCTGGATCATCGCTGAGGTTGGCGTCGTACAGTCCAGAGTTGGCACTTCGCGCAGAGTACGTTTCGGAATCGGATTTGCTTCTCAGTGTCGGTTTTGTTCCCAAGTAAGCGGGGGCTAGATCAAAGGTCAAAACTTGGGAACAATTTGGGAACAAAACCGGTCGAAAACACCCTGATTTCATTCCTACGCGATTTTGTAAGGGCAAGACAGGCCACAGCTTAGAGAATTGACTTCGCCACTCCGGAACCAGAGGTCGGGCGTTCGAGTCGCCCCAGGCGCGCCATTCCGTTTCGCGTCTCCCGTTGAGATCATCGGAAATTTCGTGATGTGTCGCTGCGGGTGCCCGTGTTTTGTTCGAGGAGGAGCTCTGAAAGGTAGCCGGGCGGTGAAGTGTTGTCCGCCAAGGGTGTAGCTCTTGTTAGAATCATCGGGTTCGGCGGGCGGCGTGCCGAACACGAGTACAGCATGCGGGATGCGTGGTTCGTATTTCTGTTGGCCTGCGGTGCGGTACTGCTGCACGGCTATCACTTTGGTGTCGAAGATCATTTTGTCTATCTGCCGGCGATTCGCCAGGCACTCGATCCTGCTCTGTATCCCCACGATTCGATTTACTTCCAAGTGCAGATGCGCTGGGTGTTGTTCGACGAGCTGGTAGCTGCTTCGGTGCGTGCCAGTGGCCTCAGCCTGGAGTGGACCGCCTTCCTCTGGCATCTGCTGACGATCTATCTGTTGTTGCTGGGTGCCTGGCGGGTGAGCGGTCGGGTGTTTCGCGACGTGGTAGCGCGCTGGGCGGCGATCGCGCTGTTGGCGTCTCTGCTGATTTTGGTCGCGGCCGGAACGCTGCTCTATCTGGCCGACACCTACTTGGGGCCGCGCACGCTGGCCAGTGCGCTGTTGTTGCACGCGATGGCAGAGGTTCTCGACCGACGACCCCGTGCGGCGCTCTGGCTGGTCGTATCGTTTTTCATCCACCCGACCATGACTCTGGCGGGTGCCTGGCACCTGCTGTTTCTGATCTGGCGGCCTCCATTCGCACTGCCGAAAGCAGCGATGTTGCTGTGGCTCCCGGACAATCCCGCTTGGCGCGAAGCGGTGCATCTGCGGCGATTCATCTTCCCGACGCGGTGGCCCTTGGTGGCGCAGATCGCAGCCGTCGTGCCATTGCTGCTGCTCCGGTGGTTCCAGTGGATGGCGCGAAAACTGGGTAACGAATCCTTGGAGTGGGTAGCTGGCCGCCTGCTGTTCTCCGGAGGTCTGGGCATCGTGCTGGCAGTGCTGCTGACGACCATTCCAGGCCGAGAGTACTTCGCTACGGCCGAGCCGATGCGGGTCATCCATTTTGTTTTTTTGGTGACTGTGTTGCTCGGTGGTGGAGTGCTGGGCGAACGAGTGCTCGGGAAGCGACCGCTGCGCTGGTTGTTGCTGTTTGTGCCGCTCTGCGTGGGCGTTTTCGTAGGGCAGCGGATGCTCTATCCGGCCAGCCCGCATCTCGAGTGGCCCTGGCGTGAACCCGGCAACGATTGGGCGCGCGCATTTGCTTGGGTGCGGGAGCACACACCGCGCGACGCCCTGTTTGCGCTCCATCCACGCTACACCGAGCTGTCCGGACAGGACGACCGCGGGTTCCGCGGATTGGCGGCACGCAGTGCACTGGGCGACTACAGCAAGGATCGCATGGCTGCCGCGCTGGCTCCGGAGCTGGCACCGCTGTGGCGTCAACACTGGAAGGCGCTCGAGAACTGGCAGCAGTTCACGCTGGAGGATTTCCGCCGCTTGAAGACGAACTTCGGCGTGAACTGGGTGGTGCTCGAGCAGCCGGGCATCGCAGGCTTGGAATGTCCCTATCAGAACGCTGCGGTGCGCGTATGCCGGATTCCTTAGCGCTAGCCGGGTGCAGCGTGCGTGGCGCAGGCCTTACACCGCGGTTCCGGCAGCAAATTTCTTCACTTCCGTGTGCCAGCGCCACAGGAAGTAGATAGCCGGATAGACCAGCAACTCCAGCGCAAACGACGTGAAAATGCCGCCGATCATGGGTGCGGCGATGCGCTTCATGACGTCGGCGCCGGTGCCGGTGGACCACATAATCGGCAACAGGCCCATGAACATCACTGCGACGGTCATCACTTTCGGACGCAGACGTTTCACCGCGCCGTACTCGATCGCCTCGTGCAAATCCTCGCGCGTGCGCATCAGGCCTTTCTGCTTCCGATCGTTGTAGGCCAGGTCCAGGTAGAGCAGCATGAAGATGCCGGTTTCGGCGTCCACGCCGAGCAGCGCAATCAGCCCTACCCAGACGGCGATGCTCATGTTGTAGTCGAGCGCGTAGAGCAGCCAGATGGCCCCGATGGCCGAGAACGGCACCGCGAGCAGCACAATCAGCGTTTTTGCGATCGAGCCTGTGTTCAGATAGAGCAGCACGAAAACAATGAACAACGTGATGGGCACCAGCACCCACAGCCGTTCTCGAACGCGCTGCATGTATTCATATTGTCCGCTCCAGAGCAACTGATAGCCGGAAGGGAGTGCGAGCCGGCGGGCGACTTCCTGACGGGCCTGTTCCACGTAACTGCCCAGGTCGCGCCCTTCCACGTCCACGTAGACGAGGCCGGAGAGGAAACCTTCTTCGTTCTTGATCATGGGTGCGCCGGTGGTCAGGCGGATACTGGCCAGTTGCGTGAGGGGCACCTGTGCCCCGGACGGAGTGGGCACCAGCACACGAGCGAGGTCCGCCAGCGAATCGCGCAGGTCGCGGGCATACCGTACTTGTACCGGGTAGCGTTCGCGGCCCTCGATGGTGGTGGTGACTGTCTTTCCGCCGATGGCGGCTTCCAAAATAGCGTTCGCCTCACCGACGGAAAGCCCATAGCGTGCGGCTTGCTCGCGGTTCACTTCGAAGTCCAGATAGTAACCGCCGGTGACCCGTTCAAAAAATGCGCTGCGGGTGCCGGGAATGTCCTGCAGGATGCGCTCGAGCTGCAGGCCGATGGTTTCGATCGTGTTCAGATCGGTGCCCAGGATCTTGATGCCCACAGGCGTGCGGATGCCGGTGGTCACCATGTCGATGCGCGTGCGGATGGGAAACAGCCAGGCGTTCGCGTAGGAAGGCAGCCGCACCGCTTCGTCCAGTTGCTGGATCAGTTCCTCCCAGGTGAGCGGACGCTCCTCCGGCCAGATGCGGGTCAGCAACCAACGGAGCCAATCCGGCGCCCAGCGGGAATACCAGCGCTCGACCCGCACCGTGCGCCACTGGCTCTGCGGCTTGAGCAGGATGTTCGTCTCCACCATGCTGAGCGGAGCCGGATCGGTCGCTGTTTCCGCGCGACCTGCTTTGCCGAACACGGTTTCCACCTCTGGAAACTGTCGGATCAACTTGTTCTGAATTTGTAGATACTGGGTGGCTTCGGTGATGCTGATCCCCGGCAGCGTGATGGGCATGTAGAGCAACGAGCCTTCATTGAGCGGTGGCATGAACTCGGAGCCGAGTCGCAAGTAGGCGGGCACGGTAACCACCATCGCCAGCAGGGCCAGAGCAATCACCAGCCACCGGTAGTTCAACACAAACCGCACGACCGGGTGGTAGAGACGCATCAAGGGTCGGCTGATCGGGTGTTGTTCTTCGCTGCGGATTTTTCCTACGAAAATTGCGTTGGCCAGCGCGGCCAGCCAACGCGGCCGGAACCCGAACGCCTGCGTGTGAAACATCAGTAGTCGCAGCGCCGGATCCAGCGTGATCGCCAACACCGCCGCCACGGCCATGGCGGAATTCTTGGTAAACGCCAGCGGCTTGAACAGTCGGCCTTCTTGATACTGCAGTGCGAAAATCGGCAGGAAGGAGACAGCAATCACCAACAGAGCAAAAAAGCTCGGGCCACCGACTTCTTTCACAGCCTCGATAATCACACGCTGACCGCTGCCCGGACGACCTTCGGCTTCCCAGTGTTCGAGCTTTTTGTGTGTTTGTTCGACGACGACGATCGCAGCATCCACCATGGCGCCGATCGCGATAGCGATGCCACCGAGCGACATAATGTTCGAGCTCACGCCCATCATTTTCATCGGGATGAACGACAGCAGCACAGCAA
The DNA here is from genome assembly GCA_037442425.1 of Acidobacteriota bacterium. Taxonomy (GTDB): domain Bacteria; phylum Acidobacteriota; class Terriglobia; order Acidiferrales; family UBA7541; genus DSGC01. The sequence continues at coordinate 9,120 of JBBIQG010000010.1, forward strand.
TCGGGATGGTAACGATGGGGATCAGGGCGCTGGGGATGTGCCAGAGAAAGATCAGGATGACCAGGCTGACGATGAGCAGCTCTTCGAGCAGCGTGTTCTTCAGTGTGGCAATGGCGCGGTCAATCAGTGCGGAGCGGTCGTAGGTCGTTACGACTTCGATCCCCGGGGGCAGGGTGGCACGGTTTTCCTCCAGCTTCTGCCGGACGCGGTGAATCACGCTGCGAACGTCTTCGCCGTGGCGGACGACGACGATGCCACCCACGACTTCGCCTTCGCCGTTCAGCTCGGCCACGCCGCGGCGCATTTCCGGCCCCAGCTCTACCCGAGCGATATCGCGCACATAGATCGGGGTGCCGTTGTCGTCGGTGCCCACGGCCAGATTGCGGATGTCGTCGAGCGAAGCGATGTAGCCACGGCCGCGCACCAGGTACTCCTTGCCCGTGAACTCCACCACGCGTCCGCCGACTTCGTTGTTGCTGTTGCGGATGACCTCGAGGACCGCGTTCAGGGGCAGGCGGTAGGCCAGCAGCCGGTTCGGGTCGACGAGCACCTGGTATTGCTTGACGAAGCCGCCCACCGGCGCCACTTCGGCCACCCCGGGTACGCTTTCGAGCCAGTACCGCAAGTACCAGTCGTTGAACGTGCGCAATTCCGCTAGATTGTGGCGGCCACTGCGGTCCACCAGCGCGTACTGGAATGCCCAGCCGACGCCCGTCGCATCCGGCCCCAACTGGGGCACCACGCCTTCTGGGAGTTGACCGGTCAGGGCACTCACATACTCGAGCACGCGACTGCGCGCCCAGTACAGGTCCGTCCCTTCTTCAAAGATCACATACACGTAGGAAACGCCGTAGTCGCTGATGCCGCGCACGACGGTGACCTTCGGCGCGGCCAGCATGGCAGTTACCAGCGGGTAGGTAATCTGGTCTTCGACCAGATTCGGACTGCGGCCGGGCCATTCCGTGTAGAGAATCACCTGCGGGTCGGAAAGGTCGGGGATGGCATCCACCGGAGTGGTCTGCAGAGCCCACCCGCCCAGCACACACATCGCCCCAACTAGGATCAGCACAAAAGCGCGGTGCGTGGCGCAGTATTCGATGATGGCGTCAATCACGGCCGCCTCCGTGCTGCGCATGACCGGCATGCACCGCACCGGGAGACTCGGGGGCACCCAGATGCGCCAGCGCGCCTTTCAGCCGGCTCTCGGAATCGAGCAGGAAATTGGCTGCGGTCGCCACCCGTTCGCCGGGTTGCAGGCCGCTCTCGATAGCGGCGAAACCCTCGGCGCGCGCGCGGACGGCCACGCGACGCGGCTCGATGTAGCCGTTCCCTCGGTCTACGAATACGTACTGCAGGGTGCCGGTGTCGAGCACGGCATCTTCGGGCACGACCAGCTGGGTGCCCAACGAAACGTGCAGGACCGCGTTGACGAACATGTCCGGTCGCAGCGTGAGATCCGGATTCGGAAACTCCATCCGCGCTTGCAAGGTCCGCGTCTTCGGATTCAGGTAGGGATAGAGGAACGTGATTTTTCCGCGCAGCGTGCGGGGCTGGCCGGCATAGGGAAATTCGATTGTCACGGACTGACCTTCGCGCAGAAAGGGCAGTTCATATTCATAGAATTCCGCCAGCACCCAGACTGTGGAAAGATCCACGATCGTGTAGAGGTCCATTTCCGGGTTCACGTAGCGGCCGTGGTGGTAGGCCATGCGGTCGGTCACAATGCCCGAAACCGGTGAATAGATCGTCAGGGTGCGGCGAACTTCACCGGTTTCCTCCAGTCGGCGGATGTCTTCTTCGCTCACATCCCACAGCCGCAGCCGTTCCCGCGCTGCGTGGACCAGCGAGCGGGCCCCGTTGCGAATTTCCGCGTAGGGGGCATCGTTCAATTGCTCCTGACCGCGAAGCGCCACTAGATATTCGCGCTGGGTCGCGACGAGCTCGGGACTGTAGATGGTGAACAGCGGCTCCCCTTTCCGTACCGGACGCCCGACAAAATCTACGTAGACGTGCTCGATGTAGCCGGTGACTTTCGTGTGGATGTGCGTAACCTTGGTTTCGTCGAACGCGACTTTGCCGACGGTGCGGATTTCTTTGTGCAAAGCGCGGCGCTCGGCGGCCACGTAGCGGACGCCGATCAGTTGTTGCCGCTGAGGGGCGATGAAAATGGACGTCGGTGTGGTGGTTCCTTCGGTCGTCGCACCGCTGCCGGTCGCTGGCGGCGCACTGGTGTGGGCTTCCTTGCGCACGAGCTGCATGTTGCAGATCGGGCAGTTGCCCGGCCGGTCCGTGTGGTATTCGGGATGCATCGGGCAGTACCACACCTCGCCTGCCGACGCGTCGGGAGATACGGGCTCGGCCGTGTGCCCATGCTCTTCGGACATAGTGAACCAGTCGAGAAGCTCGCGGTGGTAGATGGCTGCCGCAACCAGCAGCACGACGACGAACACAATGGCAATCCTTTGCTGTCTCATGGCTTCCTCACGGCAACAGTTCCATCGCGGTGATTTCTTCCAGTCGCGCCAGCGCGGTCTGGTACTTGGCCAGTTCGTTGTAGTACTCGATTTCGTAGTCGAGTACTGTGATGAAATTTGTGATCACGCTCAGGAAATCGAGCCGGCCGACCTGATAGGCGGCCAGCGCCGACTCCAGCGCCAGAGTGGACTGGGGCACGATGCCTTTCTGGTAGAGAGCCAGCAGTTGTTCGGAAGCGCGCGCCGCCAGATAGTGCTGCTTGACCGCGTAGAACAGCTCCGTGCGAATCGCTTCGCGCTGCTGACGCGCCGCGGCCAGCGATGCCGCCGCTTCGTTCACGGCTTCGCGCTGCTTGCTTTTGTAGAAGACAGGGATGTTGATGCCGAACGTGATGCCGTGCATGTCTGGCATCACGGGCCGTTGCTGGTACATGTAGCGGATTTCGAAGTCCGGGTAGTACTCCCGGCGCGCCAGGTGCACCGCGTACTGCTCTCGCTGGATCCGCTCTTCCTGTTGGCGGATTTCCGGATTTTCTGCCACGGCGCGGTCGAGCAGTTCTTCGAGGGAGTAGAACAGCTCAGTTTTCTCCACCGGTGCGAGTGGGCCGAGCGGCGCATCCGGCGGCAGCAGCCGCAGGGTGTTCAGTCGTGCCACCAGGGTCTGCTGCTGTTGGCGGAGCACCGTCAGTCGCTGCAGAATGCGGGAAACTTCCACCTGGGCGCGCAACACATCCTGCTGTAAACCTTCCCCGACCCGGTATTTTTCTTCCGCAATGCGCGCCAGCTTTTCGAGCAGAGATTTGTTTTGCTCGCTGATTGCAATGGCTCGTTCAGTACCCCACAGCGCAAAATAGGCTTCAGCCACTTCAGCACGCAGCCGGCGCCGGAGCCCGTCGAGCGCCCACCGCTCGGCCTCTGCTTCTTGCGAGGCCATCTGTCCCCGCAGCCGCAGCTTGCCCGGGTAGGGAATCTCTTCCCGGGCCTCGAGAAAGCGGAAACTCGACGGGTCTCCTCTCTGCACTTGGAAGGGCGCGGGGTCGCCCATCCAGCCGACCGCAACCATCGGGTCGGGCAGCGAGCGGACCTGGGGAATGCGGGCCTGTTTCGATTGTAAGCTTTGCTCGATGGCGCGCAGGCCGGGATGGACCCGTTCGACTTCCGCCTGCAGCGCGCGGAGCGTAACCAGTTCGGCTTCGCCGGTTCCGGCCCGTTCTTGAGCCGGTATCGCCGGGCCAGCGGCCAGGGCCAACAGCAGTACCAAGGATACGGATTTCATGAATCTCCTCTCTTCGCACTCACACGAAAATGGATTGTGTGCGCACCACCTCGTCGGTGCGCAGCGGGTGTATGCTTCAGAAGAGAGGTGCTAGATCAGAAATACACAGAGGTGGGCCTGGAAATCGGAGGGCAAGACGCGAACTTGTGCCCAGGCCGCGGGAGCTTGAGTGCGGCTCGCGGAAGGGTTCTCGCTGGTAGTGAGGGCAAGCGGCGCAACTGCCGACGTCAGCGGAGTGCTCGGCTCCTTGGACAGTGGTTGCGGTGCTGCTCGCAGCGCACAGCAATCTTGTCCGGCGGGCGTGTCCAGTGTGGACGTTGGCACGGTCGTCGGCACGGTGTGGCATTCTGGTTGTGGTTGGCAGTCAGCCAACAGATTGGCCACCAGCGCACAGGCCGAAACGGGCAGCGGCCCCGCTGCCAGCAGAGTCATTATGGCCGCCAGTGCTACTGTGCACCGCATCGGCATCCATACCCTTCGCTGTCTAGTATAGCAAAACGGGGACCAAAAATATTGTCGATGACGTATCCGCTAACGCACAGATTCTGGCCGGGCTGCCTCGCAGCGACAATGCCACAACGGCTGGCTCGGGCTTCGCTGCGGAAAATGGCTGGCCCGCGGCCGGTGCAGTGCGTCCTGGCACGCACCCCGCTTCGATCTCGCGCAACCACGCCGGCTGAACTTGCCAGCCCTCCTGGTTTTCCGTTAATGTGCAGAAGAGTCTTCTTGTCATGAAGCGAATTCTGATCATCGAAGACGATAAAGATATTGTCGAATTGATTCGCTATAACCTCGAGAAAGAGCGGTTTCAGGTTTTCTGGGCCAGCGATGGACTGAGCGGGCTGGCCCAGATTCGCAAATCACCGCCTGATCTACTGATTCTGGATCTGATGCTGCCCAAGCTGCCTGGCCTGGAGATCTGCCGCGAGGTTCGTCGCGATCCGTCCTTGAACCGGCTTCCGATCCTGATGCTGACGGCGCGGGGCGATGAAGCGGACCGCGTGGTCGGTTTGGAGCTGGGCGCGGATGATTACGTGACGAAGCCGTTCAGTCCGCGCGAGTTGGTCGCCCGCGTGCGCGCCTTGCTCCGGCGGACGGAACCGGCGGGCGAAGCCGAAAAGCCCATTGTCATCGGCACGCTGGTGATCGATCCGGCAGCGTTCCGCGTGACCCGTGCTGGGAAGCCGGTTCCGCTGAGCACGTTGGAGTTTCGCTTGCTGTACTATCTGGCCTCGCGACCGAACCGGGTCTTTACCCGCGACCAGTTGCTCGACGCCGTCTGGGGCACCGAACGATTCGTCACGCCGCGCAGCGTGGACGTCTACATCCGACGGCTGCGGGAAAAGATCGAAGACGAGCCGGATGCGCCCACCTACCTGAAAACGGTGCGCGGCGCCGGCTACCTGTTTGCGCTCCATGCGGATTAACCTGTTCTGGAAGCTGAGTCTGCCGTACTTGGCGCTGCTCGTCGCACTGTTCGCGACGGTGGATTTCTACGCTCGGCAGACACTGCGACAGCAGTTGTTGCACGCGGGCACGACCCAACTCGAAACCCTGCTCCGGCTGGCCCGTATCCATCCGCCTGATTTCGACCGTCCTGAAGCGCTTTCCCAGTGGATGGCCGAGTTGGCAGCCTCCGGCGCACGCGTCATCTTGGTGACTGCCGATGGCACTGTGCTGGCCGATTCCCAGGAAGCCTTGCGCCCGATGGAAAATCTTGCCGACCGGCCCGAGGTGCAGCAGGCCTTCGCTTCGGGTGAAGGCCGCGCCGTACGCTTCAGCACGACCGCAAACCGCGAAATGCTGTCTCTGGCCGCACGGTTTGACCGTCCCGGCCAAGCACCCGTAGCGCTCCACTTGAGCATACCGGTCGGGCAGATTCAGCAGGAGCTGGCTGCCATTCGCCGTCAGCTATGGACGGGGTTGCTCGCGGTGCTGGTGGTTGCGGGGGGCATCACTCTGTGGCTTTCGCGGCAATTTGCGCGGCGAGTCGAACGTCTGAAGGAGTTTTCCGCACAGGTCGCTGCAGGCGATTTCCATCCCCTGCCCGTCCGCCACCGGGGCGACGAACTGGACGCGTTGGCGCACGACTGGAATGAAACGGCGCGACGGCTCGCCCAGCTCGTTCAGACGCTGACCGAGGAGCGCCGTCGCACCGAAGCGATTCTGGCCAGCATGGGAGAAGGTGTGGCGGTGGTGGATGCCGACTGTCGCATCTTGTTCTGCAATCATGCTTTCTGCAGTGCAATGCAATGGGGTCGGGAGCCGTGCGCCGGGCGTCCCCTGGTGGAGGTGGTGCGGCAGGCAGAGCTGATCTCGGCGGTCGAACGGGCGCTGGCCGGGCAGCAGTTGCAGATCGAAGAGATCGCCCTCGGAAGTGTACCGCAGCGAATCTTCACGGCCACGGCAGCGCCCGTGCGGGGCAGCGCTTCGCACGCGGCGGTGTTGGTGCTGCACGAAATCACGGAATCGCGACGGCTGGAACGAGTGCGGCGCGATTTCGTCGCGAACGTCTCCCACGAACTGAAAACTCCTTTGACCGCCATCCAGGGCTTCGCGGAGACGTTGCTCGGCAGCGCCTCGGACGACCCGGAGACTCGTCGCCGATTCCTGGAGATCATTCGCGACCACGCCGTGCGCCTCGGACGACTCACCGACGAACTGCTCACGCTCTCCTCGATCGAAGCCGGCAAGCTGACACTGGAGATGGCGTCCCTCGCCCCGGAACAGATTCTCGAACCCTGCGTGGAACTGACGCGATTGCGCACTGCCGGCAGGCAGTTGGCCATTGACGTGGAACTGCCCGACGAACTGCCCAATGTGCGCGGTGACCTGTCGCGCCTGCAGCAGGTGTTGCAGAACCTGCTGGACAATGCGGTCCAATACACCCCGGACGGAGGACGCATCACCGTGCGCGTGTTTCCCCGCGATGGCGAAGTCGTCTTCGAAGTCGCCGACACGGGTATCGGCATTCCGGAAGCCGCTCAGCCGCGCATCTTCGAACGCTTCTATCGTGTGGACGCCGCTCGCTCCCGCGAAGTCGGCGGCACCGGCCTGGGTCTCTCCATTGCTAAACATCTGGTCGAAGCCCACGGCGGACGAATCTGGGTGGAAAGCGAAGTCGGGCGCGGCTCGCGATTTTTCTTCTCCATTCCCGTCGCCTGCTGACCATCAGCAACGTTTTCCGGAAATTCATCCGGCATTCATTTCCATGTAACCCGGCACTGGCACGGTGAGGTGGTGGAAGCCACCGTGTATGTGGGTGTGGGCGTGCTGATCGTTGCTGCGGCACTGCTCGCGGCCGGCTGGCTTCGGTCGGACCACCCCCATCACCGCTTTCTGTTGCACTTGCTGAGCGCTCTGGAAAGGAACTCCGATGGCGACAACACCAGCCACCCACCCGGGAACCGGCCCGCAGAACGCACTGGTGAACTATCTGATTTCCATGGCTCGCACCGTGGAAGTCACCGTGGGCGCTGCACTGGATGCGTTGCTCGCGGTAAATCCTCGCCTGGCCAGCCAGGTCTTCCTGACTGAGCCAGGCATCAACGAGATGGAGATCGTGATTGACGAACATGCTGTGCGCCTGCTGAGCCGTCCCGGTTTGGTCGAAGCCGACGTCCGCCTGGTCGTTGCCACTATCAAAATCAACAACGATCTAGAACGAATGGGCGACCTGGCCGTGAACATTGCTCAGCGCGTTGTCTCCTTGGCACAAATGCCCTCGGAATCGACGCCCGAAGAGCTGGGGCCGATGACGGCTGCAGTGCGCGCGATGGTGCGAAAGAGCCTGGGAGCGCTCACGGCACGAAACCCGGACCTGGCCGCCGAGGTCTTGGCCAGCGATGAAGCGGTGGATCGCTACCGCGACCAGATCTTCGACCGGTTGCTACGCACCCTGGCCGTCGCACCGGCTCAGGCCCCCGCCGGTCTGCAGTTTGCGCTGGCGGCGCGACATCTGGAGCGGATTGCCGATCACGCCACCAACATCGCCGAGGACGTGCTTTTCTGGCTGCGTGGCCTGGAAGTGCGCCACGGACGGGGCCGCGCTTTGAACCTGCACGGTCCCGCGTCCGGGGCGGAACCGGTCGTGTAACCGAGAATTTACCTGCGCGTGATGTGGCATTGAATTGCGTGGGATAGCGTAGTCGCGAATTCCAAAGCAAATCCGATGCGGCCAACGACAAATTTTCTGCAAAAGGAGCAGAAGGAACATGAAGCGATGGAGTAGTGTCCTAGGGCTACTGACGATGTATTTGCTGCTGATGCCGACATCCGTGGGTGCCCAGACAGGCGCAACCGGCGCCATCAGCGGCGACGTGGAAGACCCGAGTGGCGCTGCCGTGCAGGGAGCACGCGTGGTGGCCACCGACCCGGCCACCGGCCTGCGGCGGGAAACGTTCAGCAACGCAGAAGGCGTTTTCTATCTGGCATCGCTGCCGGTGGGCAACTACACACTGACGGTCGAGGCCGAGGGTTTTGCGCGTTTCGTTCGGAACGGGATTGCCGTGGAAGCGGCGGTGACGCGTGAGATCCGCGTACGGCTCGAGCTGGGCCAAATGGCGGAGCAGATTGCGGTCACTGCCGAGCTCCCGCTGCTCACCACCACGCAAGCGACCACGTTCCGCCAGTTGAACACCAACGAACTGCTCCAGGTCCCTTCGGCTTCGCGAAACTTCACCCACCTGCTCACGGCCGAGGCTGGCATCAATGCCGACCTGCCGCCGGTGCTTACCAACGACACCGGTTCGATCAGCCCCTCGGTGAACGGAACACGCACCACGAGCAACAGTCTGCAGTTCAACGGTGTCGACGCCACCAATCTGCTCAGCAACGAAGGCTCGCTGATCGAAAACATCTCACCGGCGCCGGAAACGATCCAGGAAGTAAAGCTGCAGACCAGCCTGTACGACGCCTCCACCGGGCGCAACGGCGGCGGCAATTTCCAAATCCTCACCCGGAGCGGCAGCAATGAGCTGCACGGCTCGGTCTACTGGTTCTTCCAGAATCGAGCGCTGAATGCGAACGATTTCTTCTTCAACCTGGACGGTATCGAGCGGCCCAAAGCCGATCGCCAGGAGTACGGATTCACCCTGGGCGGTCCGATCGTGCCAGACAAGGTCTTCTTTTTCGGCGGCTATCAGCGCACCGATGCCACCACTGGCTTCGTGCCGACTGCCTCCAGCACCGTGGACCTACCGCTCGGACTCGATTTCGTTTCCGGAACCCGCACCGCTGCGGATCTGGTCGCGGGTTTCAACCAAGCGCGGGCGGCGTGCGGAATCGCGCCGCTGTCGTTCGATGCCAGCGGTGTTTCGCCGATTGCTGTGAATCTGTTCCAGTTGCGGAACCCGGTTACCGGTGACTTCGTCATTCCAGCACCCAACCGCGGGCTGAATTGCGCGCGTCGTGATCCGGATGGCAATCCGGTCGTGCGCGTCCGCCAGGTGTGGCCCTCGGAATTCCAGCAGGACCAATTCACTGTGCGTGGCGACGCCAACCTGAGCGAAGCCAGCCGGTTCTTCGCAGTCTTCTTTTTTGCCAATTTCCCCAGCCAGGATGCCTTTCCGGATCCCTCCAGCCTGGCCTCGCCGTTTACGCTGCTGCGCAACAATCGCGCGCGCACGCTGGCCGCTGGACACACCTACGTCTTCTCGCCGACGGTGGTCAATGACCTGCGCTTCGGCATGCTCAGCCTGAACAACACGCGTCGGCTGGATGACCCGTTCTTGGACATCACGAACGATGCGGTGGGGATCGTCAATCCTGCAACGCAGTTCGACGATTCTCCGGCGACAAGGCGGCTGGGACACTACGTCTTCCGCGGCATCCGGCACAGCTTTGGCGGGCCGAACGATTCCTTCAACCGTCGCGAGCAACTCACCTTCAACATCACCAACACCGTTGCCTGGAATCGCGGACGGCATGCCCTGCGCTTCGGGGGCGAATTTCGTCGCCACATCGTGCGCACGGATCTACCGGAGGAGCAGGCTACCGAGTTCGAGAAGTTCAACAGTTTCTCGCAACTGCTTCGTGGCTTGGCCACCGAAGCCGACACCCAGTACGGCATCACGAGCAAAGAGTTTCGCATGTTCGATCTGGCTTGGTTTGCGGCCGATGATTGGAAACTGAGCGACCGGCTCACGCTGAATCTGGGGTTGCGCTGGGACTGGTTTGCCTGGCCGGTGGAGAAGAACGGTTGGATGGCCAACTTCGACCCGACGTTAGCCGACGTGAACAACCCACTGCCCGGGATTCTGCTGCCCAGCCACGCCGAGCAGACCGGCCTCACACCGATCGATGTGGCCATCAACGCAACCAACCGTGCCTCGACGCGTCACACCCTGCGCGGCCAGGACTGGAACAACTTCCAACCGCGCTTCGGGTTTGCCTGGCAGCCGCTGGCTGGTGGCCGCCTGGTCGTGCGTGGCGGGTACGGGATTTTCTTCGACCGACCTTCGGCTGCGTTCATCAACACCGTATTCAGCAACTATCCCCATCTTCGCGAAGTGGAGATCACTTTCCCGGCCAATGCGGTGCCGCTGGGAACGGCGTTTTCTCAGGTGCCGACCAACCTGCCGTTCAACTCCTGGTTCCCGTTCCGGGTGGTACCGGACCGGCTGAATGACGCACGGGCGAACTACGTGATCCGCGACAATACGCCGGTGCAGTTCGGCGCCGATGGCGTGACACCGAATCCGCCCTGCGACGTCAACTTCCCCACTACGCCCTGCCGCGGAAGCATCGCGGAAACATTGGAGTTCCGAGCCATTGACCGCGACCTGAAAACACCCTACGTCCAGCACTGGAACCTGGGTGTGCAGACGGAGCTCGGCCGCAATCTGGTCTGGGAGGTCCGCTATGTCGGCACCAAGGGCACCAAACTGCTCAGTGCGATTGCTCTGGCCCAGCCGTTCAATTTGAACGACCCGGACGTCCCGGACGCTATCTTTGCCCGCTTCCTGGCTGCCTATGAAGCGGCCGGCTCGCCTCGTGGGCCGCTCGGCGCGAACAACATCCCGAGCTTTGTGCCTGCGGGTGCCTGCGCCGGCAATCAACCTTCGTGCCTGGCGGGTGTGGGCCGGGCGTTCGGATTCCGCTATCCAGCGACCAGCGCCTTCGGTCCCCTGGCCGGCGTCTTCGACATGAATCTGGCGTTTGCTCCCTCCGCGGTCGGCGACCGTGCCCTGATTGGTGCCGAACTGCGTGTGCCTTTTCTTGGGATGAACACCCCGGAAGCCATCCTCCTGAAGTCGGTCAGCAATTCCATCTACCACGGATTGCAGACCAGCCTGACGAAGCGCTTCAGCCACGGTGTGCAGTTCAACTTGTCCTACACGTTCTCGCGTTCGATCGACGACAACTCGGCCGACCCGGGCTCCACGGCTGGCAGTGGCAAGCCGGACGTGCCCAACATCGGCTTCGTTGTGCAAGGGGATGCACGCAATCTGGCGGCGAACCGGGGGCCGTCGGACTTCGACCGCACGCATCGTTTCAGCGCCAGCTTCGTTTGGGAGATCCCCACCGGCGGGCGGCAATCGCGCTGGTTGAAGGGATGGCAGGTGAGCGGGTTCGTCCAGGCCCAGTCGGGCGCGCCGTTCTCGTTGTTCAGTCCTGAGCCGGAGGCACGCTCGGCGGCTGACCTGCTGAACCGGACCGTCGGCTCCGGCGGGCTGTACCGCCTCGGGTTCGGTCGTCCGAGTTTGGCCCCCGGAGTGACCCTAGGCGAGTTGCGCAGTTCGGGCAATGGACTGCAAGCGTTTGACCCTTCGCTGCTGGCTTCGCCGCTTGGCGGTTTCGGTACCCTCGGTCGCAATGTGCTGCGTGGCGACGGCCAAGCGCGCACCGACCTGGCCATCAGCAAGATGACGCGCCTCACGGAACGCTATCGCATCGAGTTCCGCACCGAATTTTTCAACCTGTTCAACAACGTCAACTTCGCTTTGCCCGTCAACGACCTGTCCGATAGCTCGGTCGGGTTCGTGGAGCGCACGGTGGGCGGTCCGCGAGTCATTCAACTGGGTCTGCGTTTCGTCTTCTGAGCTCCACCCGAACGTCACCCACCCCGGGGCCGGTGTTCCCCGACGCCGGCCCCGTTCCTCTCCACAATGCCACCGATTTCCTTATTTACTTTTCCGTTATATTCAGCTAGTCTCCCCGGCGCAGGCTGCATCATCTTCGGGGTCTCGGACGGGGGAGTCTGCTTTTCGTAGTCCTGCTAAACTGCTCTCGCTCAGGAGGCATGAATGCGCAATTCCATGTGGAAAGTATGGTGTGTGTTGGTGGCGATGGTGTGTTCCAGTGTAGCTGCGGCCCAGGAGCAGGCCGGCAGCAGGTCAGCCGACCCGATTCCCTCGCAGCAGGAGTTGTTGGCTGCGATCGCGGAATTGCGGGAGCTAGTGATCGCGCAGAACCGCGAACTGGCCGCGCAGCGCGAATTGCTCCGCGCGCAGCAGCAGCGACTGGAACAGATGGAGGCGCTGCTGCGACAGATGGCGGTAACGCCCGCCGAGTCGACCCTGCCCTCCCACTCGCAGATCGACAGTGCCTTGGTGCGGACCGGAACCGTCCTTCCCACAGCGCAAGACCAGACTACCAGTGCAGGTGCCGAACTCGAATCGCTCCGGCGCGCGCTGGGCAATTTCCGGTTCAGCGGCGACCTGCGCTTGCGCGGGGAAACCTTCCACGACGGGAACCCGGCACGGATCCGCGGACGCTTCCGGCTGCGCTTCAACGTAGACGCGCAGTTCGGCGAAGAATGGCGCGGCGGACTCCGACTGGCCAGCGGGGACGATATCGATCCGACCTCCACCAATCAGACCTTCACCAATTTCTTCCTGCGGAAACCAGTGAATCTGGATTTGGCTTTTGTCAGCTACCAGCCGCGCTGGTGGAAGGGATTGACTTTGACGGGCGGAAAGTTTGCCTTTACCTGGCACCGCACGGAAATGACTCTGGACAATGATTTGAATCCTGAAGGTGCCAGCCAGGTGATCGAATTCAATCTCGCGCGCGGTGCGCTCAAGCACATCCGACTGGTCGGTTTCCAGGCCCCGTTCCTGGAGCGGGCCGTCGGCCGCGACAGCCTTTTGCTCGGCGGCCAGGTGCAATTTGGTTTCCGAGACCTGGGACCGGTGCGGTGGACCACCTATGCGGGATTCATGGATTTCTTGCGTACCGATCCCATCCGTGCTGCCCAGACGTCTTCCCCGCCGGCTCTCACCGGCAACATGAACGCCAATGCGGGCACGGCCACACAGTTCGCCTCGCGCTTCGGCCTGCTCGACCTGATCGCGCGGATGGAGGTCGACACCGGTGCCGAGCGTTGGCCGCTGGTGGTGCAGTTCGATTATGTGAACAACACCCGCGCGTGCACGAACCTGGTGAACATCGCCCCGCCACGGCCCGCTTGCAATCCGCGCGACCGGGATGGGTTCTGGGCCGAACTGCTGTTGGGTCGCACACGCCAGCGCCACGACGTGGAGCTGGGCTACACGTTCGTGCGGATTGAGCAGGAAGCTGTGCTGGGAGCTTTCAACTTCAGTGACCTGCGTGCGTCATCCGGGGTGTTCACCCATCGGGTCTCGTTTGGCTATCAGTTTGCCGACCGCGCTACGCTCGCCTGGACCGGCCTATTCGGGCGCCGACTGGTGACGGCCCAGGCGCCGGTACGCGAGCCGCTGCTGCGTCGGATGCAGTTCGATGTGATTTATCGGTACTAGTTGGCCGTAGAACCAGGTGCCGCAGCCCCGCAACGGCCCACTAGAAGGCAACGAATCGGGTCACAAACACGGTGAGGGCCTTCACGGTGGGTAGGCACAGTTTTAACACTGCTGTAACACAGCTGTGCAACACTAACCGTGGAGGAACCGATGAAATATTTCCGAATTTTGGGTGTTGCCTGGCTGTTCATGGCGATGTTGGCCATGGCTCAACAGCGGAATATCACCGTGAAGGGCTCAGATACGATGGTCATCCTCGGCCAGCGCTGGGCTGAGGTCTACATGCAGAAGTACCGCGGCGTTACCATCCAGGTGACCGGCGGCGGTTCGGGGACGGGCATCGCTGCCTTGGTCAATGGCACCACCGACATTGCTGAATCTTCCCGGCCAATCAAAGAGAAGGAAATCGCCGCCGTGAAGGAAAAGCGTGGCCTGCCGGTGCTGGAGCTTCCTGTGGCCGTGGATGGCTTGGCTGTCTATGTGCACAACTCCAACCCGGTGCAAGAACTCTCCCTGGCCCAACTGAAAGCTATCTACACCGGCGCAATTCAGCGCTGGAGCCAAGTGGGCGGCAAAAACGAGCGCATTATTCTCTATAGCCGGGAGAACAACTCCGGAACCTACGTCTATTTCAAGGAGCACGTGCTCGACAACGCTGACTTTTTCCCCACCGCCCAGACGCTGCCAGGCACCGCAGCCGTCATCAACGCTGTCTCGCGCGACCCACGGGGAATTGGCTACGGGGGCATCGCCTACGGGGAAGGCATCAAGCACTTGCGCGTGAAAAAAGACGCCAATTCGCCTGCCGTCGAGCCGACCGTGGAAAACGTGCTGTCGGCGAAATATCCTATCAGCCGGCATCTGTATTGGTATTTCGCTGGCACGCCAACGGGCGAGGTGCGCCGCTTTATCGAGTGGGTGCTTTCGCGAGAAGGGCAGCAGGTGGTCGAGCGCGTCGGCTACTACCCTCTGAGCGAAGCGGACCGACTTGCCTCGCTCGAACGGCTGCGGCAGTCCGTGCGAGCGGCCGCCCAGCGATGACGTGGGCAGACGAAAAAGCCAGCCGATGACCACGAGCGAAACTGCTGTCTTTCGACTCTCTCGGCAGGGGTTGCGCCGCCGAGGCATGGACTTGGCGGTCCGTGCGATGATCTATCTGGCTGCCTTGGTGGCGATCAGCTTGATCCTGTTGATTTTCGTTTTTGTTGGCCGCCAGGCGTTGCCCGTGTTGACGAGCCCGGCCGTCCACGAAGAAGTCACCCTCGGCGAGTTGTTCCTGCCTCAGGAATACGGCACGCCAGACGTGCCCCTACGCTATGTGTGGCAACCGGTCTCCGTGGACCCGAAGTACAGCCTGATGCCGTTGTTCCTCGGCACGCTGAAGGTGACGCTGGTGGCCATGTTGTTTGCCACACCGCTTGCGATTCTGGCAGCCATCTACACCACCGAGTTCGCCCCGCCGTGGCTGCGGGAGACGATCAAACCGGTCGTCGAGATGCTGGCCGGAATTCCCTCGGTGGTGTTAGGGTTCTTTGCCCTGATCGTGCTGGCTACCTGGATGCAGGAGCGCTTTGGATTGGACTATCGGTTGAACGCCATCACCGCCGGCGTGGCGCTCGCACTCGCCGTGCTGCCGATTCTCTACACGATTTCCGAAGATGCGCTCGCCGCCGTGCCGCGCTCGTACCGGCAGGCCGCGATGGCGCTGGGAGCTTCCCCGTGGCAGACGGCGTGGACTGTGGTGCTGCCCTCAGCGCTGCCGGGCGTGTTTGCCGGTGTGGTGCTCGGCTTCGGACGCGCCATCGGCGAGACGATGATCGTACTGATGGCTTCCGGCAACGCGGCCATTACTTCGTGGGAGTTCGCCGAACCCGTTCGCACCCTGTCCGCCACCATCGCCGCCGAACTGGCCGAAGTGGTCTTTGGCAGTCCCCACTACCACGTGTTGTTTTTCATCGGTCTGTTATTATTTGCGATCACCTTTGTGCTGAACTGGATGGGTACGATGCTCGTGGACCGGCTGCGCCGACGCCTGACGGGAGTGGAACGATGAGCCTGCGCATGACCGACCGCAGTTTTCGGCTGCTCAGTGGCCTGGCGGTGCTGCTGATTGTAGGGATGCTCGCCGTCATTCTCGGCAACGTCGTCTGGCACGGTTGGGAACAGGTCACCTGGGAGTTCCTGAGTGGTGTGCCACGCGCCGGTATGACCGAAGGAGGCATTTTCCCGGCCATCTTTGGCACGGTACTGCTCGTACTGCTGATGACGATTTTCGTCGTGCCGCTCGGGGTGTGTGTGGCCATCTATTTTTCCGAATATGCCAACCGGCAGTCGCGACTTTATCGCTGGACACGCCAGGCCGTGAACAATCTGGCCGGTGTGCCTTCGATTGTGTTCGGTCTGTTCGGGCTGGGGTTCTTCGTCCAGTTTGTCGGTGGATGGGTGGACCGGCAGTTCTATGATGGTAAGCTCACCTACGGGCAACCGGCCATCCTCTGGGCTGCGCTGACCATGGCCGTGCTCACACTGCCCGTGGTGATCGTCAGCGTCGAGGAAGCGTTGCGTAGCGTGCCGCAATCCTACCGCGAAGCCAGCTATGCACTGGGAGCTACGCGCACGCAGACGGTGTTCCGCGTCGTGCTGCCCCACGCCCTGGCCGGCGTGCTGACGGGAGGCATCCTGGCGGTAAGCCGGGGTGCTGGAGAGGTGGCACCGATTCTGTTTGTCGGGGCCGCCTACTACCTACCGCAGCTACCCAGCCGGTTGAACGACCAGTTCATGGAGCTCGGCTACCACATCTATGTGCTGGCTACACAGTCGCCCGACGTGGAAGCGACCAAGCCGTTGCTCTATGCGACCGTGCTTGTACTCCTCGCACTGACGTTTCTGCTGAATCTGACGGCCATTGCCATCCGGGCTCGGCTGCGGATGGCCGGAGGCGTACGGTGAACTCGACAACGGCTACGAAAGAGTTTCCCTTGTTGAAGGTCACGGTGAGCGACCGCGCGCGCGCTGCTCCAGTCACCGAACCGAAAATTGCCCTCGAAGCGTTGACCGTGCGCTACGGTCGTCGCGTAGCCGTGGATGCGGTCACGATGCCGGTCTACCGAAATTTGATCACGGCCATCATCGGACCTTCCGGCTGCGGCAAATCCTCGCTGTTGCGCGCCCTGAACCGCATGAACGACACGATTGCCGGCGTGCAAACCAGCGGGCGGGTGTTGCTGGATGGTCAGGATATCTACACCCCGGAATGTGACGTCATCGCGCTGCGCCGTCGCGTGGGCATGGTCTTCCAGCAGCCAAACCCTTTCCCGAAATCCATCTACGACAACGTGGCCTTCGGGCTGCGGATCAACGGCCTGGTGCACTCGCGAGCGGAGTTGGATGAGCGCGTCGAGCGTGCCCTGCGGCAGGCCGCGCTGTGGGACGAAGTGAAAGACCGCCTGGACCGCAGCGCGCTGCAGCTTTCCGGCGGCGAACAGCAACGGCTCTGCATCGCGCGCGCGCTGGCCGTCGAGCCCGAAGTGCTGCTGATGGATGAGCCGGCCTCGGCGCTCGACCCGATCTCGACTGCCAAAATCGAAGAGCTGATGTTTGCACTGAAACAGCAATACACGATTGTGATTGTGACCCACAACATGCAGCAGGCCGCGCGGGTCAGCGATTTCACAGCCTTCCTGCTGAGCGGGGTGCTGGTCGAATTCAGCTCAACCCCGCAGCTGTTCACCAACCCGGCGGACCCGCGCACCGAAGCCTACATCACCGGCCGGTTCGGTTAGGAGCGTTGCGGATGGAACGTCACTTTGAACGGGATCTGGCAGAGCTGCAGCAGCGGGTGCTCTGGATGGGCAGTCTTGTCGAGCGAGCCGTGCATCAGGCCGTGCGTGCGGTGTTCGAAGGAGACGAAAACCTCGCCCGCCAGGTACTCAGCGAAGAAACCGCCGTCAACGAAATGCAGATGGAAATCGACGAGCGGGTGCTGCAGATGCTGGCGCTGTACCAGTTGATGGCCGCCGATCTGCGTATGGTGTTGGCGATCTCCCGCATCAATGCCGACCTGGAACGCATCGGCGATCAGGCCGTGAACATTGCCGAATCGGCGCAGCGTATCCTGCGCCATCCCCGTGTCAAGCCCTATGTGGACCTGCCGCGGATGAGCGAACTCGCCGAAAGCATGGTGCGCGACAGCCTGAATGCCCTGATCCACAAAGACGTCGAAATGGCCCGCGCTGTCCTGCAGCGCGACGACCAGCTCGACCGCCTGCGCGACCAGATCTTCCGCGAACTGCTCACCTACATGATGGAAAATTCCGCCGTCGTCTTTCCCGCTTTCGAGCTGATCCTGGTGGCGAAAAATCTGGAGCGCATCGGAGACCACGCCACCAACATCGCCGAAGATGTCTTCTACATCGTGGCAGGCCGCGACGTGCGTCACCAGGCCCTCGACCGCCGCTGAACCGGTCGTCCCGTTCAGGCCAGCGAAAGCACACGCTCTTCGGTCGCCGCAGCGGTGCGTGCCTGCCCGCACTGGGGACAGAACCGAAACGCAGCGTGCTGCTCGTGCCCGCAGTGGTAGCAGTGCTCCACCGTGCTGGTTTGCAGCGGGAGCACACGCGTCACCTCCTCCAACGTGGTCATCCCCCGCCAGACCTTTTCCAGTGCATCTTCCTGCATCCTTCGGAAACCGTTGTTCCGTGCCAGTGCGCACAGCTCTTCTGGCCGGGCGTTGCTGCGTATCCGGTCGCGCAGTGCCGCGTCCACCACGAACAGCTCGTAGATGCCCACACGACCCTTGTAGCCGGTTTGGTCGCAGACCGAACAGCCGGCTGGAACGAAGAGGTGCTCGCCGGGCTGCTGGATGCCCACGGCGCGAAGCTGGCGGGCGTGTTCTGGGCTCATCGGAACCATGTTCCGGCATGCGCACAGTCGTCGCACCAGCCGTTGGGCCAGCACCCCGCTGAGCGATGCGGCGATCAAATAGGCCGGCATGCCCAGGTCGAGCAGGCGGGTGATGGCGCTGATACTGTCGTTTGTGTGCAGGGTGGAAAGCACCAGGTGGCCGGTCTGTGCAGCCTTCAGAGCGATTTCTGCCGTTTCCGAATCACGGATTTCGCCGATCATGATCACGTTGGGGTCCTGACGCAGGATCGAGCGCAGCACGCTGGCGAAGCCCAGGCCGGCGCGGGCGTTCACCTGCACTTGATTGACGCCCTCGACCACGTATTCAATCGGATCTTCCACCGTGATGATGTTGATGCCCGGGTGACGCAGGTGGTTCAGCGCGGCGTACAGTGTGGTGCTCTTGCCCGAGCCGGTCGGACCGGTGACCAGCAGCATGCCTTGCGGCAGCGCCAGAATCTGTTTCAGAGAAGCTTCCAGTCCGGGTTCCAAGCCCAGGTCGGGGAACGTTTTCGCCGCCGCCGCGGAATCCAGAATCCGGATGACAATTTTTTCACCGTACTGCGTGGGCAGTGTGGAAACACGCAGGTCGAGCTTGCGCCCCTCGATCTGCACGATGAAGCTGCCATCCTGCGGGATCCGGCGCTCGGCGATGTCCAGGTCCGCGAGAATCTTCAGGCGTGAGATCAGCGAATGCTGCAGGGAACGGGGCACGCGCCGGAGCTCGCGCAGCACACCATCCACGCGGATGCGTACCAAGGTGTCGTGGGCTTGGGGTTCGATGTGAATGTCGCTGGCGTTTTTTGCCGCCGCCGTGGCGATGATCGCCGAGACGAGCTGTACCGCCGGTGTATGCAGATTGCGCAGCTCGGCTTGGAATTCGATCATCGCGTCGCGCTGGCTCTGCCGCGAACTGGTGGTGATGAACTCCATCTGGGGCATCTCCACCAGCCCCGCGATGGTTTCGCGCACGCGGTCGCTTTCCGAGTGCTGGTCTTCGAGCCGGCGGTAGTGGGTCTCCACTGCCTGCAGGATCTCATCCCGGAAGCCCAGTCGGGTGGCGATGGGTTTTCCGGTCAAGAAGCGGAGCTCGTCGATGACCTGCACGTTTTGTGGTTCGGCGACCACCACCAGCAGCCGCTCGTCGAGCAGCGCCACCGGCAGCACGGCGTGCTTCTTCGCCACGGCATAGGGAATCATCCGCAAGGCCCTCGGATCCGGGGTGACCTCGCGACAGTCCACGTACTCGATGCGGGTGACCTCTTCGAGCGCGGCCACCAGGTCGGCCTTATCCACGAGGTTGCGTTCCAGTAGCAGCTCGCCCAGACGGCGAACGCTGCCCTGTTGTTCCTCGATGGCCTTCATCAGGTCCTTTTCCGAGATTTTTCCACGTTCCCGCAGAACTTCGCCCAGTCGTTTTTTGGCCATCGTCGTACCCTCGCCGTTGGGTCCTTGCACGGCAATAGCCGCGCTCGCCGGCGCGCCCAATCAGACAAACGTAGCCATTTCAAAGAATTCAGTGCCCAAGTGGTGCTGCCCAATGCGGCCCGAGCGGTTTACTGTGGCACGACTGCACCACAGCGGTACATCGTTCGCCGATTTGCGAGGCCTGTTGCATGCTCTAGGTGCAGATTCAGCGAACGCTGCCGCGTTCAACGCATCTGGCGGAGAACGTAGTTCAGGATGCCACCGTGGCGATAGTAGGTCAGCTCGACGGGCGTATCCAGCCGGACAAGCGCTTCGAAGCGAATCTCGCTGCTGGCACCGCGAGCGACCACGTGGACTCGCTGGCGCGGCTTGAGCTCGGCAAGCCCGATGATGTCGTAAAGCTCCTCTCCAGTCAGTCCGTGCGTCTGGCGCGATTCGCCGGGAAGGAATTGCAAGGGGAGCACGCCCATGCCGATCAGGTTGCTGCGGTGGATGCGTTCGAAGCTTTCGGCGAGCACGGCACGGACCCCCAGCAATCGGGTGCCCTTCGCTGCCCAGTCGCGCGAGGAGCCAGCGCCGTACTCTTTGCCCGCGAGGACCAGCAGCGGCACACCTTCCTGCTGGTAGCGCATCGCAGCGTCGTAGATGGTCATTTTTTCCCTAGAAGGCAGGTGCAAGGTCCAGCCGCCTTCGGTGTCGGGTACGAGCAGGTTGCGCAGACGGATGTTAGCGAAGGTACCGCGCAGCATGACTTCGTGGTTGCCGCGACGGGAGCCATAGGAATTGAATTCGGCCGGCTGAACGCCTCGCTCGATCAAATAACGCCCGGCAGGACTCTCCGGGGGAATCGCACCGGCCGGAGAGATGTGATCGGTGGTCACGGTGTCGCCCAGCAGGGCCAGCACGCGTGCGCTGCGGATGTCTTCGATGGGAGGCGGCTCGGCCGGCATGTTTTCGAAGTACGGAGGCAGTTGAATGTAAGTGGAGCGTTCGTCCCAGGCGTAAAGGTCGCCTTCTGGCACGGGCAGGTTGCGCCAGCGCGGACCGCCGGTGAACACGTCGCGGTACTCTTTCTGGAACATCTGGCTGGTGACGGTCGAGCGAATCAGGTGTGCGACTTCTTGCGGCGAAGGCCAGATGTCGCGCAGATAGACCGGCCGACCCGCATCGTCGTGCCCGAGCGGTTCGTTGTACAGATCCAGATCCATGCGACCGGCCAGCGCATAGGCCACCACCAGCGGCGGCGAAGCCAGATAATTGGCGCGCACCAGCGGATTGATTCGGCCTTCGAAGTTGCGATTGCCGCTCAGCACTGCCACCGCCACCAGGTTGTGGTCTTTGACGGCGCGCCCGACTGGTTCGGGCAGCGGGCCGCTGTTGCCGATGCAGGTCGTGCAGCCGTAGGCCACCAGATGGAAGCCGAGCCGTTCCAGCGGTTCCACCAGACCAGCTGCCTGCAGATAGTCGGTCACCACTTTCGAGCCGGGCGCCAGGCTGGTTTTCACCCACGGCTTCGTGCGCAACCCCCGTTCGACCGCTTTTTTCGCCAGCAGGCCTGCGCCGAGCATCAGTGCGGGATTCGAGGTATTCGTGCAACTGGTGATCGCAGCGATGACCACCGCGCCGTGGCTCAGCTCGAAGCGGTCGCCATTGTTGCTGACTTCGACCCGTGCGGCCGGCACTCCGCTGAACGCGCTCAGAAACGACTGCCGGGCCTGGCGCAGGGGAACACGATCGTGCGGACGGCGCGGACCAGCCAACGTCGGCTCGACGGTTTCCAGGTTCAGCTCCAGGGTGTCGGAGTAGAGCGGGTCCGGAGTGTCATCGGTGCGGAACAGCCCCTGCTCCTTGCAGTACGCCTCCACGAGGCGAACCAGGGATTCCTCGCGGCCGGTGAAACGCAGGTAGTTCAGGGTTTCTTCGTCCACCGGGAAAAAACCGATGGTGGCGCCGTACTCGGGCGCCATGTTGCCAATCGTGGCACGGTCGGGCAGCGACAGATGGCTGAGGCCCGGCCCGTAGAATTCCACGAATTTTCCCACCACACCCTTCTGACGCAGCATCTGTGTGATGGTCAGCACCAGGTCCGTGGCAGTGGCACCCTCGGGCAGCCGACCGGTCAGTTTGAAGCCGACCACTTCTGGGATGACCATCGAATAGGGTTGCCCGAGCATGGCCGCTTCCGCTTCGATGCCGCCCACGCCCCAACCCACCACGCCGAGTCCATTGATCATCGTCGTGTGCGAGTCGAGCCCCAGCACGGTGTCCGGGAAAGCCAGCCCGCGTGCACCGCTCGGTTGCGTCTGCACGACCCGCGCCAGGTATTCCAGATTCACCTGATGACAGATGCCGGTATTCGGTGGCACCACTCGAAAATTGGCAAACGCCTTCTGACCCCAGCGGAGGAAGACGTAGCGTTCCCGATTGCGCAGGTATTCCAGCTCTTCGTTCAGCGCGAAGGCCTGCGGCGTTCCGAATTTGTCCACCTGGATGGAGTGATCAATGACCAGATCGGTGGGCAGCAGCGGATTGATGCGCGCAGGGTCCCCCCCCATCTTCTTCATGGCTTCGCGCATCGCGGCCAGGTCCACAATCGCCGGCACACCGGTGAAGTCCTGCATCAGAATCCGTGCGGGCATGAAGGCAATTTCTTTGGTGGGCTTGCTGCCTGGGTCCCAGCGGACCAGCGCTTCGATGTCCGCGGCGTGAACAAAGCGCCCGTCTTCGTGGCGCAACAGATTTTCCAGCAAAACCTTCAGCGAAAAGGGCAGCCGGCTCACGCGGCCCACCCCCCGGCGTTCCAGCTCTTCGAGCCGGAACAATTCGTAGCTGGCATCGTTCACGGTAAATGTGGCGCGGGTGCCGAAGGAATCCTGGCTGGCTGTTGTGAGCATGGGTATCCTCGATAGAAAATCAACGACTGCTTATGATAGCCGATTCGCCGGCAGCCGTCTAAGCCGCCGCTTTTGCCCGTCGAGCGGCCGCGTGCCATAATCCGAGGGCATGGAATCTGCCGTGCATGTAGTGCTGATCGCGACCTACGAGCTCGGCCGGCAGCCGTTCGGCTTGGCCTCGCCAGCCGCCTGGCTGCGACAGGCGGGCTGCGAAGTGAGCTGTTTGGATCTGTCGCGAGAGCCGTTCCGCGAAGAGCTGATTCCAGCGGCCGACCTGGTGGCATTCTATGTGCCGATGCACACGGCCACGCGGCTGGCCATCGAGCTCATCCCTGTAGTGCGTGAACGGAATCCCCGTGCCCATCTGTGCTTCTACGGACTGTATGCGCCAGTGCACGCCGCGTACCTGCAGCAGCTCGGTGTGCAGACAATTCTCGGCGGAGAGTTCGAAGCGCAGTTGGTGGCGCTGGCCCGGCGCCTGCAACCGTCGAACAGTGCAGACCCTCCGCGAGCTCCTGCGCCCCCGGCCACCGACTTCGTTTCGCTGGAACGACTGCAATTCCGCGTACCCGACCGCCGCGGCTTGCCGCCGTTGTCCGCCTACGCTCGGCTGGTCCTGCCTGGAAGCGAACGGCGCGTGGTCGGCTACACGGAAGCCAGCCGCGGTTGCAAGCATTTGTGCCGGCACTGTCCGGTGGTGCCGGTGTATCGGGGCCGTTTCCGTGTGGTGGCCCGCGAAGTGGTACTGGCGGACATTCGCCAGCAGGTTGCAGCCGGAGCCGAACACATCACCTTCGGGGACCCGGATTTTTTCAACGGACCACGGCACGCGTTGGAAATCGTGGAAGCGCTGCACCGAGAATTCCCGCAACTCACCTACGACGTCACCATCAAGGTCGAACACCTGTTGCGCCATGCCGCCCTGCTGCCCCGGCTGCGTGCCACCGGCTGCCTATTTGTCACCACCGCGGCCGAATCCGTGGACGATGCCGTGCTTGCGCGCCTGGAAAAGGGGCACACCCGCGCCGATTTCCTGCGCGCGCTGGCGTTGTGCCGTCAGGTTGGACTGGAGCTGCACCCCACCTTCGTGCCTTTTACGCCGTGGACAACCCTCGAAGGGTATGCAGAACTGCTTCGCGTCCTCGCCGAACAGAACTTAACGGAAAACGTCGCTCCGGTCCAGCTCGCCATCCGTTTGCTGATTCCTGCTGGCTCGCGCCTACTCGAACTCGCCGAGGTGCGCGAGCGGGTCGAATCCTTCGACGCAGCCGCGCTCGTCTATCCGTGGCGGAATCCGGACCCGCGCGTGGATGCGTTGCAAGATCAGGTGCAGGAAATCGTGCATCGCAGCGAAGCGCTCGGCCGTAGCCGCACCCAGACGTTCGCCCGCATCTGGCGAGCGGCTGCCGCTGCACTCGCGCAGGCGCATCGACAACCGCTGCCTCCACTGCCGGAAGCGGTTCTGCGGTCGCGCGCTACGATCCCCTATCTGAACGAGCCCTGGTATTGTTGAGCGGAGCCGACCCGGGAGCAGTTCGCTCCCATTCGTCGCGCTCGGCAGCACATCGCCCAAGTGGAAATCTTCGTATGAGTGAACCTACGGCACGCCGCCTGCTTCTGCTGGCCAGCAAGCTGGGCTACCAGACGCGCAGCTTTGCCGAAGCGGCCCGTCGACTGGGCGTCGAGGTGGTTTTCGGCACCGACCGTTGTCATCGGCTTGACGACCCCTGGGGCGATTCCGCCATCCCGGTTCCGTTTGAGCGGCCGGCCGAAGCTGCGTCGCGGTTGCTGAAAACGCTCAGCGTGCAGCGTCCGGATGGGCTGCTCGCGCTCGGCGACCGCCCCCTGCTCACCGCCGCGCTTGTGGCCGAGCGGCTCGGCCTGCCGGGCAACCCGCCGGCAGCCGTCGAAATCTGCCGCAGCAAGCTCCGTCAGCGCGAAGCGCTCCGTGCCGCAGGATTGCCGGTGCCGGAATTTTCCAGCTTCTCTCTGGAGCAGGATGCCGTGGCGGTCAGCCGCCGGGTTCGTTATCCCTGCGTGGTGAAGCCGCTCGTGCTGGCCGCCAGCCAGGGTGTGATGCGCGCGAACAACCCGGAAGAGTTTGTTGTGGCGGTACAGCGGTTGCGGACGCTGCTCGAATCGCCGGAAATCGTTGTCCTGCGTGAACCGGAAAGCCGTTACATTTTGGTGGAAGACTACATTCCGGGCAGGGAAGTCGCCGTCGAGGGGTTGCTCAGCGCGGGTCGTCTGCGCGTACTGGCCATTTTCGACAAACCGGACCCGATGGAAGGCCCTTATTTTGAAGAGACGATCTACGTCACACCTTCCCGCCTGCCGGACCCCACGCAGCAGGCTATCCTCGACGGCTGCGAACGCACCGTACGTGCGCTGGGGTTGTTCCATGGTCCGCTGCACGCCGAGTTTCGCATCAACGATGCCGGCGTCTGGCCCATCGAAGCGGCGCCACGGCCCATTGGTGGGCTGTGTGCGCGTGCGCTCCGTTTCGGCCCCGAGCGCATCTACCTGGAAGAGTTGCTGGTGCGGCACGCGCTCGGTCTACCCGGCGCGGAACTCTCCCGCGAAGGGGAAGCCGCGGGCGTGATGATGATTCCCGTGCCGCGCAGCGGCGTGCTGGAAAGCGTGGAGGGCGAACCGGCTGCCCGTGCCGTGGCCGGCATCGAAGAATTGCATATCACCGCACGGTTGCACGACTACATCGTCGCCTGGCCCGAAGGCGCCAGCTATCTGGGATTCATTTTTGCGCGCGGCGCACGGCCCGAGCATGTCGAAGCCGCTCTACGGGAAGCCCACGCCCGGCTGCAGTTTCGAATCACGCCACGGCTGCCCGTGGAACATCCCGCCTCGGGCCACCTACCGGCTCGTGCAGAGTGAATATTTACCGGCGGGAAGCCGTGGGTCGTCAGGCTGCTTTCGCCTGCCACCGAAACTGGAGCAGACGGGCTCTTCGTGTCAGGGTCGCGTGACAGCGCCGGTCAAAATGGCGCCCGGGATTTACTGCTTCTGCCGTGGTGGGACGTAGTCAGGCGGGAGCTGCGCACCTTCGCCGAAGAAAAACTTCTCCATCTGTTCTTCCATGATTTTGTGCGATTGAGGATCGAGCGGGTTCAGCCGGTATTCGTTCATGATCATTTTCGAAAACTCGATCCACAGTTTCCAGGCTTCTTGCGAAACGTTCTCGTAGATACGCTGGCCGAGCTCGCCGGACCACGGCGGGCGCTCCAACCCGGGCAGCTCCTTGCCGAACTTGACGCACTTCACCATCCGCGTCCCGGGCTTCACGGCGGCCGGCGCTGGAGTGTCGTTGCACTTTTCATCCACCATCGGATTCCTCCCTGCTTTCCTTACCACCTTACTGCAATTTGCTCGCTTTGCCTAGTCCGTCCCGCGCACGGGCCGCATCGCACCCGGATCCTGCTGCATCCGATGCATTGGGCTTGCGCAGGGACAGGGTTTCTGAGACAAAAGAAACCCGAAACATCGAACGCCGACATTGTGCCGAGGTGCAACATTTCAGTCTACATCCCATCACTGCAGATTCTCCCGGGCCGCTTCGAAGCTGCCTACCGTGCCACCCTGCAACGCCTCGCTGCTGAATCGGTGCTCGCGCGAATCTGGGAAGGGAAAGCGGAAGTCTGGAAAGATGCACCTGAGCATGTCCGCGTGATTCGCAACCGCCTGGGTTGGCTGACCGCTCCCGTGCAGATGCAAACCGAAGCCACCACACTCGAGCGGTTTGCCACGTCGGTGTGGGAAAGTGGTGCCCGTCAGTTTGTGCTGCTGGGCATGGGCGGTTCCAGTCTGGCCGCAGAAGTATTCGCCCACATATTTCCCGGACGGCCGGGCGCGCGTTTCGTCGTGCTCGACAGTACCGATCCGGAGATGATTCTTCGCGTTGAACGTAGCTTGAATTGGCCGCAGACGCTGTTTGTCGTGGCCAGCAAGTCGGGCACGACGGTCGAAACCCTGGCCCAGTTCCGCTACTTCTTCAGCCGATTGCCGGCTGCGGAAGTCGCTCCAGCCGGGGCGCACTTTGTAGCCATCACCGACCCGGGCTCGCCTCTGGAGCGGTTGGCGGAAGAACATCGGTTCCGCAACATCTTCCGAAACGACCCCACCATCGGTGGTCGCTACTCGGCACTTTCCTATTTCGGACTGGTGCCGGCAGCGCTGTGGGGGGTACCTTTGCCGGCAGTGCTTGAGAGCGCGGTGGCCATGCACGCGGCGTGCGCTCCAGAAAATTCGTCAGTCTCGAACCCCGCCATAGCGCTGGGTGCGTTGCTCGGTGCCGCCGCACTGCACGGTGCCGACAAACTCGTCCTGCTGACCACGCCGGCTCTGGCCTCGTTGGCAGGCTGGATCGAACAGCTCATCGCCGAAAGCACCGGCAAAGAGGGTCGAGGCATCGTACCGGTGGCCGGCGAAGTGCCAGGCCCGGTGGAGCGGTTCGCGCGGGATGCGGTGGTGGCTTGCTTGGCTATCGAAGGAGATGACAGCCGCGAGCTGGAAACTTTTGCGGAACAATTGGCGGGGCATCGAGTTCCGCTCCTGAAAATCCGTCTTCGGAGGCCCGAGGAACTGGGTGCAGAGTTTTTCCGTTGGGAGCTGGCCACGGCGGTTGCCGGTGCCGTGCTCGGGGTCAACCCATTCGACGAGCCAAATGTGCAGGAGAGCAAAGAAAACACTGCGCGGATTCTCCGCTCCCACTCGCCCGAACCCGAGCCGGTCTTCACCGACAGCTCGATCGCCGTGTTTGCCGAAGCGCAACTTGCCGCGCGCATCCCGGGCCGCCGGCTGAGCGATGCGCTGCGCGCACTGTTCGCTTACCCGGAGCCAGCAGACTACCTGGCCCTGCTAGCGTTTCTGGCGCGCACCACCGAGTACGAAACGGCTTTGCGCGCCCTGCGCCGTCGGTTCCGTACCGTGCTGCCGATGGCGGTGCTAGCCGGCTTCGGGCCGCGCTATCTGCATTCGATCGGGCAGCTCTTCAAAGGTGGCCCGCCGCAGGGCCGTTTTCTGATGCTGACGACCGAGCACTCGGAAGACGCTTCTATTCCGGAAGCCGGCTATTCGTTTGCGCAGCTCGAGCTCGCGCAGGCGCTCGGCGATTTCGAAGCGCTGGCACGGCGCGGTCGCCTCGTGCTGCGCTTGCACTTCGGGCAGGGTGCGGCAGCCGGGTTGAGCGTGCTGCAGGCGGCTGTGGATGCAGCCTGGCCGTCTCCTTCGGGCGCATCCTGGTAGTGCGCGGGCGCGCGACCCGGGATCTGTTGCGGAATAGGCTTCGCCACCGTTCGTTGTTGCACCGTAGGATTTGTCGGGCAACGCTGCCAGCGGGACACGCAGACATTGCCTATGAAGAAAGGAAGTCGTTATGGAACTGGGAATGATTGGCTTGGGCAAAATGGGATTGAACATGGCGCGCCGGTTGCTGCGCGATGGCCACACCGTGTATGGTTGGAACCGCTCGCCGGGACCGATCGAAGAAGCAGTCTCCGCTGGCGCCATCGGGCTGAAGTCGCCCGAAGAGATTCGCCGGCTGAAGAAGCCCCGGATTGTCTGGAGCATGGTGCCAGCCGGAAAACCCACCGAACAGGTGATGGTCCAGCTCGGGGAGATTCTCGAGCCGGAGGACATTGTGATCGACGGCGCCAACTCGTTCTACAAAGATTCCATCGCAAGGTACGAAAAATTGAAGAAGAAAAACATCTATTTCCTGGACGTGGGGGTCAGCGGTGGCATCTGGGGACTGGAGATGGGCTATTGCTTGATGATCGGCGGCGAGCGGGCGCCCTTTGAACGCGTCGAGCCTCTGTTCCGCTCGCTGGCGCCGGAAGCCGGTTACGCACACGTGGGCGGTCCCGGCGCGGGCCATTTCGTGAAGATGGTCCACAACGGCATCGAGTACGGCTTGATGCAGGCATACGCCGAAGGCTTCGAACTGTTGCGCGTTTCCGGCTACGACCTGAATCTGGAGCAGGTGGCGCACCTGTGGAATCATGGCAGCGTGATCCGGTCTTGGCTGCTCGAGCTGGCTGAACGCGCCTTCCGCAGTGACCCGCACCTGCACACGATCCAGGGATACGTGGAGGATTCCGGGATGGGGCGGTGGACCGTGGCCGAAGCGATTGCCCGCGACGTTCCGGTGCCTGCCATCACCTTGGCCTTGCAGATGCGGCTTCGCTCGCGGCAGCCCGAATCGTTTCAGGCCAAAGTCCTGGCCGCACTGCGCCATCAGTTCGGCGGCCACGCCGTGAAAACAGCAGCGGAAGAGTCCTAACCGGCCATGTCCATGCCCGACACCCACGTGGCAGAACAGCCGACCCGACGCGGGCTGCGTTGCGAGATACCGGCCGAACCGGCGGCCATCGTTATCTTCGGCGCTTCGGGCGACCTGACGCGACGAAAGCTGATCCCCGCGCTCTATGAGTTGGCGGCTGCCGCCTGTCTGGCTCCGCGGTTTGCCATTGTCGGGTTCGCGCGTTCTCGGATGAGCGACGACGAGTTCCGCAAGCAGTGCGAAGAAGCTCTCCGCGCCCACGGCGAGTCCGTCGAGTTCGAGGCAGGCGTCTGGCAAGAATTCAGCAAAAGTCTCAGCTATTTGGTCGGCGACTACGAGGCACCGGAAGCCTACCGGCAGCTCGGAGAGCGACTCGATGCACTCGACCGCGAACGTCAACTGGGTGGGAACCGGTTGTTCTACCTGGCCACGCCGCCACAGGCCTATCCGGTCATCATCGAACAGCTCGGTCGCGCCCATCTCGCGCGGCCGAAACGGGAAACGTCGTGGACCCGCATCATTGTAGAAAAGCCGTTCGGTCGCGACCTGTCTTCAGCGCGTGCGCTGAACCAGAAACTACTGAGCGTGTTCGACGAAGACCAGGTGTACCGCATTGACCACTACCTGGGTAAGGAAACGGTCCAGAATCTGCTCGTGTTCCGCTTTGCCAACGGCATCTTCGAACCGCTCTGGAACCGCAACTACGTAGACCACGTGCAGATTACCGCTGCCGAAAGCCTCGGCGTGGAGCAGCGTGCAGCGTTTTACGAAACCGCCGGGGCGCTGCGCGACATGATGCAAAATCATCTCCTGCAACTGGTTGCGCTGGTGACCATGGAGCCGCCAGCGAAATTTGACGCCCTGGCCGTGCGTAACGAAAAAATCAAAGTGCTGCAGTCCATTCGTCCTTTCGAATCCGCAGATGTGGCGCAGTTGGTCGTTCGCGGGCAGTACGGCCCAGGGACCCTGGGCGGAAAGAAGGTTGTGGGGTATCGTGAGGAGCACGGCGTGAAAGCAGATTCGACCACGGAAACATTTGTCGCCACCAAGTTGTGGATCGACAACTGGCGTTGGGCCGACGTTCCGTTCTATCTGCGCACAGGCAAGCGGCTGGCTCGCCGGTTGACCCAGATTGCCGTGCAGTTCCGTCGTGCCCCTCACATCGTCTTCCGCCATCGGAAGCTCGACCCGAACTGGCTGGTGCTGAACCTGCAGCCCGAGGAAGGGATCTCGCTTTCGTTCGGCGCCAAACTGCCCGGTCCGGAACTGCAGATTCAGACCGTGAACATGGACTTTCGCTACAGCACCGCATTCGGCGCCGCGGGTTCGAGCGCCTACGCCACGTTGCTGAATGATTGCCTGCGCGGGGATGCCACATTGTTCGACCGCGCCGACAGTGTCGAAGCCGCTTGGGCGCTGCTGGACCCGGTGCTGCGCCATTGGGCAGAAACACCGGCACCAGAGTTTCCCAACTATGCTGCGGGCTCCTGGGGTCCGCAGGCTGCTGAAGAATTGCTCGAGCGCGATGGCCGCCACTGGAGAAACGCATAGCTCACTTCCGGCGGAGATCCGGCCGGGAGTGATGGTCTGCCCGGATGCGGATGCAGTTGCGCAGCTTGCCGCGGCACGCTTCGTGCAGCTCAGCGATCGTTTTGCAAAGGCAGAGGGGAAATTTTGTGTCGCGCTCGCTGGAGGCAGCACGCCCCTGCCACTTTATCGGTTGCTGGCGACCAGCCCCTTGCGCGAGCGCATCCCCTGGAGCCGTGTGCACCTGTTCTGGGGCGACGAGCGTGCGGTCCCACCCACTCATCCGGAAAGCAATTACGGCGCCGCGCATCGAGAGTTGCTGACCAAAGTGCCTCTCCCAGCCGAGAATGTGCATCGCATGATGGCCGAGGCTGCCGATCTCGAGGGCGCCGCCCGTCAGTACGCCAGCACTTTGCGCTGCCATCTCCGGCTCGATGACGCCGGCCATCCCCGTTTTCATCTTATCCTGCTCGGTCTGGGCACCGATGGCCACACTGCGTCGCTCTTCCCGGATGAGCGCGCATTGGAGAACACGACCGCCTGGGTTGTTGTGACTACTGCGCCGGGTGCCGTCGGATCCACTGCACGGCGCCTGACACTCACGCTGGGGGTTCTGAATGCGGCCCACCACGTCATTTTCCTGGTCACGGGCAGAGAGAAGGCTCACGTGCTGTGGCGTGTCGTCGAAGACCCCGCCGCAAACCTGCCCGCGCAGCGTGTCCGGCCGCATCAAGGCGAGCGGCTCATCCTGGCCGATGTCACTGCCGCCAGTCGGCTGCTGAGCGGAGGTATGCCGTGATTCTTGCCGGCGACATCGGAGGCACCAAATGCAATCTGGCTCTCTTTGCGCTGCAGGAGGGCAAACTTCGCAAACTGCGCCAGCAGCGTTTCCCGAGTCGTGCCTACGATGGCCTGGAGGCGGTCGTGCACGAATTCCTTTCCGTGGCCCCTGTGCCCATCACCGCCGCCGCCTTTGGCATTGCCGGGCCGGTCTCCAACAATCGGGTGCAGGCAACCAATCTGCCCTGGGCGGTAGATGGCGAAGCCCTGCGCGATGAGCTGCGAGCTCCCGTCGTTCTGCTGAATGACCTGGAAGCCGCGGGATGGGGACTGCCGCAATTGGAACGCGACCAGTTCTTTGTTTTGCAGGCCGGTACCCCGTTGGCGACAGCCAACCGCGCCATCCTGGCTCCCGGCACCGGACTGGGCGAAGCCATTCTGTTCTGGGATGGCAGGCGTCATGTGCCGTCGGCCACCGAAGGCGGTCATGCCGATTTTGCTCCGCGCAACGACACAGAAATCGAGCTGCTCCGGTTTCTCAAGCAGCGCTTCGTCTGTGTCAGCTTTGAAACCGTGGTCAGTGGAGGTGGGTTCCTGCTCATTCATGAATTCTTTGCCCCGGAGTTGCGGCATCCGGAGTTCGACCGTCCCGAAGAAGACCCCGCGCCAGCCATCACCCGTCGTTCGCGGGAAGGTTCCTGTGCCGTGTGTCGCAAAACAGTGGATCTGTGGGTCTCTCTCTGTGGCGCGGAAGCGGGTAACCTGGCGTTGAAGGCACTGGCGCGCGGCGGAGTCTATATTGCAGGCGGCATAGTGCCGAAAATCCTGGATGAGGTGAAAGCGGGTGGCTTTGTGCGCGCCTTTCAGGAAAAGTCAAAATTTCAGAGCCTTTTGCAGCAGATTCCCATCTATATAGTGTTAGACGAAAATTTGCCGCTCGTGGGTGCCGCTGTGCGCGCCGCGGAGGAGACGAAAGGCTGACAGCATCTGTGTTTTCCTCGAGGTTGACCATGAAACCGCGAATGCTGAGATTGCTGCTGATGGGAATGTTAGGGGTACTGACTGGGCTCGCCCTGCAACAACCCGCAGAGCAAGCCCCGGAAACCGTCCCTCTTGGACCGCACACCACAGCGAATCGCACCGAGAGCCGGCCCGAGGAAATCTGTGCCGTCTGTCGGCAACCGGTAGGTAGCGAGGGAGTGGCCTACGAAGCCGAAGGCCATCGCATTGCTCTCCACCGCCACGAGCTTGCTTCGGACTTGGCTGCCCAGTTGCGCGGGTTGTTCCGCCAGCTCCAACCTCGGGGCGCGTTTCTGGGCACTAGCGACGAATACGGCCGGCTGAGCTGGGTCTGGTTTTTCATCGGGTTGTACGTGCTGGTGGGTTTGGGATTTGCTGCGCTGTGTGCGCACCGCGCGATGCACACGGGCTACCGCCCGGTCCCCTGGTTTTTTGCCGGCCTGTTTTTCACGGCCTTCGCCTATCTGCTGTTGCTCACCCGTCCGCCACGAGCCGTTGCTGCGCCCGGAGGCATCCCGCGTGGGCTGGGGAAATTTGCCACGACTTTGCCTTCGCGGCCGTGCCCGGGATGTGGTGCGCTGAATCATCCGGCCGCGGCCAAGTGTTCCGGCTGCGGCGGCAAGTTGGAACCACTCGTCGAATCCGAAGCCGCGCGCGTCTTTTCTACTTTGAACTGAGGTGAGTGTTCCATGTTCTCTCGCTTGCGGCGGAGACTGGTTGCTATCTTTGAAAGTGCCAATATGCCGCAGCGCCGGCCCGCGCTGCGGGCGCACAACGAAAGCAGTGTTCCGGGTGTGTACGTCATCGGCGACCTGGCCGGCGCGCCGGTCATCAAGCTGGCCATGGAGCAGGGCTACAACGTCGTCGAGCACATCGCGTCGAAGGCCGACGCACGATTTCCCGGTGGCGACGGGTACGACCTCATCGTGGTCGGTGCTGGCGCCGCTGGGCTGAACGCGGCGCTCGCCGCCAAGGACAAAGGCCTGCGTGTGCTCGTGCTCGAAAAAAACAAGATTGCCAACACGATCGAAAATTTTCCGGAAGGGAAATGGGTCTACGCCGAACCCGACCAGGTTCCCCCCAAAGGCAAGCTCTGGCTCGATGGAGCCACCAAGGAAGACCTCATCCGGCGCTGGCATCAGATCATCCGCGACAATCAGCTCGAAGTGCGCACCGAGGAAGGCTTGCAGGCACTCCAACGACAGCCGGACGGTACCTTCCGCGTCATCAGTGAAAAGTCCGAATACCGCGCCAAGCGCGTCATTCTAGCCACGGGCCAGCGCGGCGATCCGCGCAGACTGAACGTTCCCGGCGAGGAACAGGAGCGTGTCTATCACCAGCTCTACAGCCCGAAACAGTACAAAAACGAAAATATCCTGGTCGTCGGAGGAGGCAATTCCGCTGCCGAGGCTGCCATCACGCTCGCCGAACACAACCGCGTCGTGCTCAGCTACCGGGGCGATGCCTTCTACCGCCTGTTCAAAGATAACGACCGCCAACTTCGGCAGCTCATCGCCGAAGGCCGTGTTCGTGTGATTTTCAACTCCCAGGTCACGGCATTCGGCCCGGGCGTGGCAAAACTGAAGGTCAAACGAGAGGGCCGGGATGTCATCGAGGAAGTCCCCTTTGACCACGCCTTCGTGCTGATTGGAGCAGAGTTCCCTGGAAAGTTTCTGAAGTCGCTCGGCCTGCGTCTGGAGAACGAATGGTCGGGAAGCTGGTCGCGCGCGGCCGCTTTGACCCTAGCGGTGTTGTTTGGCCTCTGGGTGTGGGGCGGACAGGCCAGCGTCGAATTCATCCATCGGTTGCCGCAAGGGTTCGGCGGCGGGCTCGCGCTCGGCGCACTGGCGATGTTGCTCTGGTTTGGTCGGCGCGGGGATCGTTTTGCCTGGTTCGGGGTAGCGTTCCTGGCCTGTTACACAATTTACGGAGTGAAATCGCCGGGCTCCGGTCACGAATACTGGCCGTATCGCGGTTGGGGCTACGAGACCTTTTCGTTCTTTGGGCGTCCGGCCACGTTCTGGTACGTGGTGCTCTACACCATCGTGATGACAGTGTTCGGCATCGCCGCGCTGAAACGGTGGGGCCTCGATCGCAAAGACAAATTCCAGGTCTGGCGCTATGTCAGCCTGCTCGGCTTCCAATGGATTTTTTTCTTTCTCATCCCGGAATTTCTCTTCCAGTGGGCCGTGCGGTACGAGTGGGTGGGTGCCGAGCTGGCCCGCAATCCGCAGTTCGCCGAACAAGCCTGGCGCAGCTATGGTCTGGTCTATGCCTGGCCGCTGTTTTTCTACACCTTTCTCCACGATCCTCACAAAGTGTGGGTGGTGTGGGGCGCCGTGCTCGCCTTCGGACTGATCCCTCTGCTGGTGCTGTGGCACGGCAAACGGTACTGCTCTTGGGTGTGCGGCTGCGGAGGACTGGCCGAAACGCTCGGCGACCGCTGGCGGCACCTCGCGCCGAAAAGGGAAGCCAGCTATCGCTGGGAGGTGATGAACCTGGTCGTGTTGATCTTGGCGGTCGTGGTCACCGTGGCCATGCTGCTCCGCGACACCCTGGCACTGCTCCGCACGCCCGCCGAATGGGGACTGCAGTTCTATGCGGTCGTGGTGGATTTGTGGCTGGTCGGAATTCTGCCGGTAACGCTGTATCCGTTTCTCGGCGGAAAAATCTGGTGCCGGTACTGGTGTCCGCTGGCGAAGATGATGGAGCTGTTCAGCCGCGCCTACACGAAGTGGGGCATCAGCCGGTACCGGATCGTGGCCAACGAAAAGTGCATCGCCTGCGCGGAATGCACCCGCAACTGCTTGGTCGGCATTGACGTGATGCGCTTCGCCTTGAAGCAAGAACCGATCACGAATGCGAACTCCTCCTGCATCGGCTGCGGCATTTGTGTGACCGTCTGCCCGATGGATGTGCTCAGCTTCCGCGAGCCGAAGCACACCGACTTGGTCACCATCGCGAACGCAAAATCTCGAGCGGCCTGACGCCACCCCCGCTGCTCTGCTCCTGCTGCTGGGTTTTACTCGATGAGTACACACTGCGCAGCAGCGCAGAGAAGGCCTGCACACGACATGGCACGACTGCTAGACTGCTGCCATGCAGTGGCCCGGACATGCAGCCTGGCAGCCGATTTCCCGACCGGCGTATTTCGGCTGGCTGATCTTCTTCGGTTTGTTTTTGCTGTATGCTGCCACCGACGAAGATGGCTACCTGTTCCTCGACCATGTGAATCTGATCATCCATGAGGCCGGCCATCTCTTCTTTCATTGGTTCGGTACCACGATGGGCATTCTGGGCGGCACGATCGCTCAGTTGCTCGTGCCGGCGTTGCTGGTGTTCTATTTTGTCTGGCAACGACACCTGAGCGGCACCGCGTTTGCTGCCTTCTGGTTCTTCGAAAATTTTCTCTATGTCGGATGGTATATGGCCGACGCTCGTACCCTGGCGTTGCCGCTGGTCGGTTCGGGCGATCACGACTGGGAGATTCTCTTCGGGCAATGGGGGCTGTTGGTGCACGACCGCACCATCGGGGGTATCGTTCGCCTGCTCGGTTGGCTCGGGATGCTCGCAGGGACGACCTGGTTTGCCTGGACAGCGCGCCAGCACCTGCGTGCAAAACCGACTTGGCTGCAGTGATTTCGAGCGTCCTGCTGCTCCCCGGTTCGGTCCCATCCAGCTGCAAAGGTGCCAGTTCGAGGGCGGTTCGTCCAGTCTTCGTTGAAGCGATCGAAAATCGCATCTAGGATCCTTCCACCATTTTGCATTCACGCTGCTGGTGCGATGTTAGAATTAGAACAATGTCCGCGTGCGCCCGTAGCTCAGTTGGATAGAGCGTCTGCCTTCTAAGCAGAGGGTCGCAGGTTCGAATCCTGCCGGGCGCGCCACCTTTAAGGGATGCCAATCCGAGTTACCTGCCGGGGCCAGGGCAGGCCACCACCGACAGGAAACGCAGAGAATGTTCGCTGTGGCTATGTTCTGGGGCGTGTTTTGACTCCATGAGTTTTGAGCCAGGGTAGTCCTGTTTGCAGTCGCAGGCGAAGAAAGGCTTCGAGCAGCGTCGCGAGCAGCGCAAAGACCGGTGGGTCGAGCGCATGTAGTTTTCGTTTCGCAGCGGGAAACCAGGCCAGCAAGTGGCGGTCGAGGAAGTCGTGCTCCAGACGTGCCAGGCTGTCTCGGTTCATTTCGGCATCGGCATGTTCCTGTGCGTAGCGCACCGCGGCGAGGAATTCGAGCTGCGTGAGCAGATGATCTGCCGGATAGCGGGACGTATCACAGCGCAGCCCGAGCACTTCGTAAAAGTTCACGTTGTCGAGCACGACTTGCTGCGCCGGCTGCGACTTCCGCCATGCCGATTCGAGTAGCGGTACCGGCGGTGCGGGCACTCCGACGTCGAACAGCGCGATGTAGACGGATTCGTACTGGTCGTACTCCTCGAAACTTCGCACGCCGGGGAACCTTCCCTTGCATCCGAGTTCCTTCCACAAACTTGCCAACCCGCTGGAGAAGTCCGGCCGGCGCATCCACGCGAACCGTTCACGGGTCGGAAAACCGAACAAAAAAGAAAAAACTCGGTACAGGTCCACCGAATCTTCGCAGCCGGATGCTTCTTTTGGTTTCTGAGCTGTTTGTGCGACCATGGGTCTCTCTATTCCAGCCAGTGCCAGACGGAAAAGTATTTGCGGCCATCACGGTCGAGCTGGCTGCCATTCCAAATAGCGAATGCGATCGGCGTTGCCGGCGGCAATGCGGGCAGTTCCATCACGACCTGCCACGCGCCAGAGACGTACACTGCCCGCGCCGAAAACGATTCACCGGTGCGGCGCGTGGTGCCGCGGCCGGCGGCTTCCATCCGCATCGCGCCGCGCGCTGCATTCCAGTAATAAATAAGGACGGGATCCTGGGCATCGCCCATCTGCAAAGAAGGCGAGACCACGCCCCCCGGTGCATCTTTCGGGAACATGACGGCGGCGGCATCGAAGAAACGTTCTGGGCCGAGCGTGTGTTCCTTCAGGAAGCGCTGCTCGGGTGGAGTATCCGGCACAGCAGGCAAATCGGCGTAGTCGGCGGAGGCGTCGCGCCAGCTCAAGTGGACAAACAGTTTGTTGGCAGTGCGCAGCGTGCGAACCTCCACGAAGCTAATCTCGAGCGAGGCCGGCGGCTCCGTGTCGTAGAGCGGCGGTGTGCGGTTCAGCGCGATGCGCTGGACCGGAGTGCTCTGCCAGGCAGGTGCCGCCGGGTCGAGCAAGACATCGACCGACTGCGCACTGTAGGCTGCCTTTAGGCGCAGGTGCTGCGGGAGGACGGCAGCATTGGCCGGCTGCTGGGAAAACGCCGGCGCGGCCGTCATCAAGAGAAGCAAAACGGTCAGCAAATGGCCTCGCTGGTTCATGGGGTGCTCCGAATCAGGTTTTGATCTGCACGAGCTGTTCTCGCGCTGGGATGCGATAGCGTGTTGCCGCATCCCGCCCGATCAGCAGTTGCAGCATTTCGCTGCGTTCGCCGTTTTGTGCGCGGACCAGCTCCGCTTCCAATCGCCGGATGACATCTTTGACCTCCGGGCCGAACAGATACACCAGGTAGTCGAGCGGAAGCCGCGGGTCTTCGAGAATGCTCTTGCCGTAGTTGCCGCGGCGCGGAGGATTGAACGGCGGCACGTAAAACACATTGGGCTGCGTGCCCTTTTCCGGAAACAGCGGCAGGGCCACGCGGTAGACGAGCACGAGTTTGTGCACGGGCGATTCCGGGTCGTCCAGGATGCCCACAAAACGCAGCCGACCCGGACACTGCGCCGCACAGGCGTTCACCTCTCCCTTCTCCAGTCGCGGATAGCAGAAGATGCACTTTTCGGACTTTCCGGTGATTTCGTTGAAGTAGATTTTTTTGTACGGGCAGGCGGCGATGCAGTAGCGGTAACCCTGGCAGCGTTCCTGGTCAATCAACACGATGCCGTCTTCTTCGCGTTTGTAGATGGCCTGCCGTGGGCATGCGGCCAGACAGGCTGGATACGTGCAGTGATTGCAGATGCGGGGCAGGTAGAAATAGAAGTTATCGTTGCCGTTCAACGCGCCGACGTCTTCATCCCAGTTGCAGCCAGACTGCGGGTCCGGCGAAGGCATCACGGGCTTGCCCGAACCTTCGTAAAGCCGCTGCTCGTAGTCGTATTCCCACGGCGCGCCGTAGTCGTCCAGCGTGGGCAGCCTGCCCGGCTGCAGCTCGCCATCCTTCCAGCCACCGCCGCTGCGGTCCCACTGCCTCGGGTAGCCTAGGCCGGGGCGGGTCTCGACGTTGTTCCAGTACATGTATTCGGTGCCGTCGCGGTCCGTCCAGAGCTTCTTGCAGGCCATCGTGCAGGTCTGGCAGCCCAGGCATTTGTTCAAATCCATGACCATCGCGTACTGGTGTCGGGACATGGCTGCCTCCTATGCCTTCCGGGCCGCGGTGCGAGACGTTCGCCCGGCTCGCCTCGAATAACGGGCCACGGGGCCACGGTACTTTTCGACTTCGACTTTGATGTCGCGGTTGTTGCCTGTCGGTCCCCAGTAGTTCAGTCGGAATTTCACGTGGCCGTAACCGCCGATCAGTTGCGTGGGCTTGATCTTGATGTACGTGAGCGACTGCCAGCCACCCTGCTGGAAGCCAAGGAATTTTTCCCAGCCGTGATACATGGTGATGCGGCCGGGTTTTTCGCCGGGGAGGATTTGCAACCGGCAGATGCATTCACCGGTGGAATTGAAGATGCGGATCCAGTCGTTGTCGCGCAGGCCGCGGCGGCGGGCGTCGTCGGGATGCATATAGGCGATGGGCACGCCGCGTTGCAAGCGGAGCATGGCGCGATGGTCGCGCCAGGTGGAGTGGATCGACCAGCGGCCGTGCGGCGTGTTCCAGTAGAGCGGGAAGTTTTCCTCGACGGGCTCTTTGTGCACGGGCAGTGCCTCGCCGAGCTCCAGAAACCACGGGTGGTCAATGTAGAACTGCTGTCGTCCTGTAAGCGTGCGCCAAGGCTTCTTCTGCGCCACCTGATGCTTGAACGGCGTGTAGGCGACGCCGGGTTCCACGTCGCTGTTCCAGACTTCCGGATCCGTGGCCACGAAGCGCCGCGGCTGCGCTTGCAGATTCTGGTAGGTCATGCCTTTCGTTTCCGCCGAATGTGCCAGGATGAAGTCGGCGGCCTGTTCATCGGTCACAAGGGTGTGGCCTGAGGTCCACTGTTCTTCCAGTCGCGTGAAATCCCGCTCCCATTGGAATTCTTCATCGCGGTAGGGGTGCAGCCCGCGGTTTCGTGCGACCTCAGCAATCTTCTTTGCCAGGGCATGGAAGATGGCCCAATCGGTTTTGCTTTCGAACAGCGGTTCGAGCGCTTGTCCAAACGTGTGCATGTAGCTGTGGCAGTCGGTCGAATTCAAATCTATTTTTTCGTAGTAGCTCGCCGCCGGCAGAACGATGTCGGAATAGAGAGCCGTGGTGTCCATGCGGTAGTTGATATCCACAATCAGGTCAAGGTCCTGCCACAGCGAATCTTCGATGAGCTCGTTGCCCTTGGCCTGATTCAGATAATTCGCACGCCAGATGATGAAGGCGCGCGGCTTGCGGCCCTGGCCGGGCTTTTCTCCGGGACGCAATTTCGGCCACAGGGGCATCCAGCCTCGTTTCACCGATTCTTCGATGTACCACTCGATGGGTCGGCCGTTGTACTGGTGCGGGTCGCGGTTGGAGGAGTGTACATAGCTCCACAGTGTGGTGTTCTGAAAACGCTGCTTGGCCCGACCCTCGGGAAACGCCAGGGCAAAGAAGCCGTGTTCGGGCCAGATGCGCTCCTGCCCGACATAATGATTGAAGCCGCCGCCGTTCTTTCCGACGTTGCCGGTCAGCGCAACTAGAAGAATCATTGCGCGGTTGGCCAAATCGTTGTGGAACCAGTGATTCGTTCCGGCTCCGTGGATGATCATCGCCGGCTTGCGCGTGCCGAATTCGCGGGCGAACATTTGAATTTCGTGTGCAGGCAGACCGGTCAGGGTGGCGACTTTCTCGAGTGGATAGGCTTCCAGCTCGAGCTTCAGCAGCTCGAATACCGGTGTCACTTCGACTTCATTCCCGTCGGCGAGCTTGACCGTGTAGCGGCCTTCCAGGGCCGGGTCGGCATCGCCCAAGTGAATCGTTTTCCGGGTCGAGCCCATCGAGCCGGGGGCTTCGGTCAGTCGCCGCGTGCGCGTGTCCCAGAAGTAGAAGACGTCCTCTTTGCCCCCAGCCCGCAAATCCGATTCGCGCAGAAATCGTTTCGTATCTTTGCGCACCAGCAGTGGCAGGTCGGTTTGTTCCTTCACGTAGGGCACGTCCATCAGTCCTTCGTCGATCAGGATTTTCGCCACGCCCAACGCCAGGGCTGTGTCCGTGCCCGGCTGGATTTGCCAGTAGAGGTCGGCATGGATGCAGGAGGAGTTGAAATCCGGAGAGATGGCCACAATCTTGGCGCCGTTGTAGCGCGCCTCGAAGGCGAAGTGCGCATCAGGGATGCGCGTCTGCGAAATATTCGAACCCCACAGCACGATGTACTTCGAGTTGAACCAGTCGGCACATTCGCAGGCTTCGGTTTGCACGCCCCAGGTGAGCGGCTCGCCCGGCGGCAGGTCGCAGTACCAATCGTAGAAGGAACACATCACGCCGCCCAGGTAGTGCGCCAAGCGTGCGCCGGCCGCAAAGCTGACCGGACTCATTGCCGGGATGACGCTGAAAAACGTGTTGGTATCCGGGCCGTGGTGGTAGATGTTGTCGAGCAGTTTTTCCGCAATCAATGTGAGGGCTTCGTCCCACGTCGCGCGGCGCCATTTGCCTTCGCCGCGGCGGCCGGTGCGAATCAGCGGGTAGCGCAGCCGCTGCGGGCTGTACACGTATTCGACGAAGCAGCCGCCCTTCTGGCAGCCACGCGGATTGTAGTCGGGCAGGTCCTCGCTGATGCGGGGGTAGTCGGCGGCCTGTTCTTCGCGCACCATGACGCCGTTGCGCACGTACACCTTCCAGGAGCACGAGCCGGTGCAATTCGCCGAATGGGTCGAGCGGACGACTTTGTCCCAGGTCCACATCTTGCGGTAGAAATCCTCCCAGCTGCGGTACGGGTAGCTGCGCAGCGGGTCGAGCTCGCCGCTGAGGGCTTCGAGCACGGGCTTTTCCTTTCGGCCACAGCCGGGGATCGCCAGTGCGGCGGTGGCTGCAGCGGCCGTCTGCAAGAAGTTGCGGCGCGACCAGCGGGGGATGCCGTTATTTTTTTGCTTGCTCATGGGCTTCCTCCGGCCCGGGATTTTTCTTGTGCCTGTGTGGTTTGCTGGGATGGCGGCGCTAGGCTGCGCAGGAACGCGATGATGTCGGCAATTTCAGCCTCGGAGAGTCCTGCGCCGTCCGGACGCTGA
Organism: Acidobacteriota bacterium; assembly: GCA_037442425.1. Lineage (GTDB taxonomy): Bacteria > Acidobacteriota > Terriglobia > Acidiferrales > UBA7541 > DSGC01. The sequence continues at coordinate 50,842 of JBBIQG010000010.1, forward strand.
AACGCGGGCATCGCCGTTGCGGCGCGACCGTTGCGGATGGTTGTGGCAAGAAAGGAGTCGTCTGCAGCACGCAGGAAAACCGGGTTGGCCAGCTCGGGCGCTACCCCGCCCACGCCCGCCACGCCATGGCAGCCGGCACAATTCCTCAGGAAAAGCATCTGCCCACGCGTCGCGTCGCCGCGGGCGACGGGCGCAGAGCGGGCCGCCGAACCGCGTGCGGTCCATGCCGCCGGCGATGCTCGCAAGTAGTCCACCAGTGCCGTGATTTCTTCGGGAAGCAGTCCGCCGGCCTGCAGATGCCAGGGAGGCATCTGAGTCCCCGGACGCCCCTGCGCGATTTGTGTCTCCAGATACTCGCGGGTTGCCGTGGCGGCCAGCGTGCCGCGGATGGCGGGAAGGAAACGCTGGAACGTCTTCTCCCACCGACCGTAGGTGCCGTCTCCGTGGCAGGCGAAACAGTACATCCGGTAGAGTTGCTCGGCCGGCAGTGGCCGCGGAGACAGCGCGCGAAACTTCTGAGCGATTTTGTCCGGCGCGAGATAGCTTTCCGGAACATCGCGCTGACGCAACGAGAGCATGTACGCGGTGAGCGCCAGCGCCTCGCGTTCGGTGACGGTGGGATTTTTCATCTGGCTGCCGGGGACGATGCCGGCCGGATCGCGGAAATGAGCCTGATGCCAGCGCCAGGTCGTGTACGGAGGTTTCAGGTTGGTGAGAACCAGTTGGTGCTTGGTTTTCTGACCCTCGTTATCGAGCGCCGGACCGAGCGCTCCGCCGCGCCCGCCGAGCTTGTGGCAGGAGCCGCAACTTTTCTGTTCGTAGAGTTGCATGCCTTCGAGCACGAGCGCGACGTCTTGAGGCGGCAGCCGGTTCGCGTCATGGCAGGTCATGCAACTCGCTTGGGTCAGTTCGCGCGGCAGCAGCGGATAGTCCCAGTACGCGTCTTCCGCTTTCGCTTCGTGGAAGTTCGTTGCCGCACCCTGACCCTGGTGGCAGATGGTACAGCCGTAGCGGTCCACCGGATGGTGCTCGAGAATTTCCACCGGATGGAGCCGGTAGGGCTGCGGCACGTCGGTCATTCGTGGGTCGTCGATGCCGACGTGGCAGCTCACGCAGCGGTCCACCGCGCCCAGCGCCGGCACACTCACCTGGCGCAGTTCGATGCGGAAGTTGCGCAGCAGCTCCCGACCTCGCGTATCCGTGGCTTTTTCGGCGAGAAGTTTTCGGTACTCACGCTGCCGCTGCTGCCATTCCGCCAGCAAGTTTTCCCGCACGGCCGCCGCCAGCAGGAATCCTAGGGCGACCAGACTGGTCAGCAGCAGCATCCAGCGATAGAGCCGGGATGGATCCTTCATCTCGACACTCCCGGGCGTATGACGCCCCGTTCAGTGCACCGGCCATTGCGAAGGCCGCCAGTAGAACTGCCAATTCGGCCCGCGATGCACCGTAGCGAAGTACGTCAGCACAACAAAACCCACCAGAAAGCAGGTGAACAACGCCACCGCCGCCAGCCGCACGGAATCCTTCCTCTTCAGCACCCACAGCGACCAGCCGGCAAACAACAGCACCAGGATCGAACCCGGATTGATGGCGATGATCCAGAGCTGATGAATCTCCGGGAACCAGTTGCGCAGCCAGCCGAAATTCACGGTGAAGGCAAGCAGGCCCACCGTGCAGGCGAGCCCGAACAGCAGCGACTGCCAAGCTACATCGCGCTCGCCCGGCATGCCGAACCAGATACCTTCTCCGCCGGGCCGGCGGTCCAGGAAGGGAATCAGGGCCAGACCGATCACCGCAATGGTGGGAATCACTAGCCCGCCCATGAACGCCGAATAAGACACCAGCTCCTGCAGGCCCAGAAAATACCAGGGTGCCTTGGCGGGATTTTCCGGCACCGCCGGGTTGGCGATTTCCTTCAACGGTGCGTCGATGTAAAACGAAAGCGCCAGCGTGACGGCGATGGTCAGCATCAAGACGGCCAGCTCGGCCCAGAGCAGATGCGGCCAACTCATCACCGTGCCTTCCGGGCCGCGGTTCACCGGCGGCCGGCGGCCGCGCACCACCGCCATCAAGCCGTAGGTCTTCGTGGCCAAGGGTTCGAATACGCGATGCAGTTTGCCGCCCCACTCCGCCAGCCCTCCGGCCGGGTCTTCCGGCCGGGCCAGACCGCCATCTTTGCGGATGCGCCAGAAATGGACGCTCAGCAGAATCACCAGCAACAAAGGCAGAATGAAGACGTGCAGAACGTAGAAGCGAATCAGCGAGTCTTCGCCAACCGTGTTGGCGCCGAGCAGCAGCCGCTTCTGGAATCCGCCCGGGTCGAAATAGGGTGTGATGCCGAGCGCATCGGTCAGCTCGCGCGGCGAGTTGGCAATGTTGGCGCCGATGGTCGTGGCCCAGTAGGCGAGCTGGTCGTAGGGCAGCAGATAGCCGGTGAAACTGAGCGCCAGCGTTAGCACCAGCAAACCGAGTCCGACCAGCCAGTTGAACTCGCGCGGCTTCTTGTAACTGGCGGTGAAGAATACCCGCGCCATGTGCGCGAACACAGCAATCACCATGATGTGGGCGGCCCAGCGATGGATGTTGCGAATGAATCGGCCGGTGGCGACGACGTAGTGGATGTCTTTCATCGACTGGTACGCCAGCGCCGTCGAGGGTTTGTAGTAGATCATCAGGAGTAGGCCCGTGACGACCAGCACGAGAAAGCTGAACGTCGCCATCAGACCCAAGCCCAAAGTCAGCGAAGGCTCGAGCGTCCGCAGATGCACGCGCACGCTGTGCAGGTGCAGAAACAGATTGTGAAACGTGGCCTGCGATTCCTCGCGTTCCGATTCCGGCAGCCGGCCCAGCCGGAACCAGGCGTCTTTCAGGTTCCGGGGCAGTTGCCGCAGATTGTCGAGGAACTCCTGCGTGGCCGAAGTTTTCTCTGGAGGGGTCGCCGCCGTCCTCATGGCCTCGCTCCTAGGCTTGGAAGTGGGTGCCTTCGGGCACTTCCCGGTCCACGTACACAACCAGTTGGCCGTCGGCGGCACGGCTGATTTCCAACCACGGCAGCGGCCGCGGGGCCGGCCCCGCCAGCACGCGGCCATTGGCAGCGAATTTCGACCCGTGGCAGGGGCAGGCGAATCCCTCTGCAGTGCGCGCGACGGCGCAGCCTAGATGCGTGCAGGTAGTCGAGATGGCGTAAACGCCCGCGGCGTCGCGCCGGACCAAAAAGTTCTGCTCGGCAAACAGGGTTTCCGCTCCGACGGGGAATTGTTCGGGGTGGCCGACTTTGTACCGTCGCACCGGTCCGGGTTCGACGGTGGGTTTGGGCAGACGCAGCACACCGGCCAGCGCGGTGCCCATCGCGGCCAGAAAACTGACCAGCGAAGCGATGCTCAAAAAGCTACGCCGGGTGACCGGTGGCGGTTCCAGGCGCGAAGGTTTCACATCGTGGGTGTCGGGCATGGTATCCACTCCCTCGAAAACAGGAAACGTTCCATGGTGATGGCTGTCGTCGGGCAACGCTCGGCGCACAGCCCACAACGGATGCAGCGGTCTTCGTCTTTGAGAATGGCAGAGAGTTCCGGTTCCGCGTCGAGCGCAAGTGAACGCAGCAGAGAAGCGACTTCCGGTGTGGGCTGAATGCGGTCGAGCGAGACCAGCTTCAGGCAAGCCGTCGGGCAGACGTCCACGCAGCCGCCGCACAGGATGCAGCGCTCGCCATCGAAAATCGTGTTCACGCCACAGTCCAGGCAGCGGCTGGCTTCAGCGCGCGCTTCTGCTTCCGAGTAGCCGATTTCGACCAGTGCTTTCGGATTGGCCAGCCGCTCGGCCGGCGTGAGCGTGGGGATGGGCACCCGCGAGCGTTTTTCGTAGGATTTCTCGCGGCGGTAGCGTTCGATGGGGAAATGGAACTGGACGTCCTCCGGAGCGATCTCGCATCCGCGCAGATAACGATAGACGGAACGAGCCGCCTGCTTGCCGCTGGCGATGGCGTGGATCATCAGTTTGGGGCCGTAGGCGATGTCGCCCGCCACGAACACGCCTTCTGCCGTGGTCGCTCCAGTCTCCGGGTCGCTGACGATCTGTTGCGGCGAACGCAGCTCGATGCCGTCCCGCTGGGGGTCGAGAAAACTCAGGTCGGCGGCCTGGCCGACCGAAAGCAGCACGGTGTCGCCTTCGAGCGTCATTTCGACCGACTCGTCGAATTTGGGCGCGAAGCGTTTCTGCTCGTCATAGACCGAAGTGCACCGCACAAAACGCACGCCGCGCACGAACCGCTGACCGTTCACTTCCCGGGTCAGAATTTCCTTCGGTCCCCAACTGTTGTGCCGGACGATGCCTTCCTCGGCGCCTTCCAGGATTTCCACGGTGTCGGCGGGCATCTCTTCGAGCGATTCCAGGCAGACCAGGTGCACCTCGCGGACGCCCTTCATGCGCGCAGCGGTACGCGAGACGTCGTACTCTTCCTGGCGCAGAACGGTGCGCGCGACGTCATAGGCCACATTGCCGCCGCCGATGACGATGACCCGCTGACCCAGTTCGACCTGTTTGCCCAGCGCGACGTCGCGCAGGAAATCCACCCCGCCCATCACTCCGATGGCGTCGGCACCCGGAATGGGCAGTTGCCGCGAGCGCTTCGCTCCGCAAGCGATAATGACGGCAGCGAAATCCTGCCGCAGGCGGTCAAACGTCACGTCTTTGCCCACCTGCGTGTTGCAGCGAATCTCCACTCCCAGGGCTTCGATGACGGCAATTTCGGCGCGAATCAGCTCGCGAGGCAACCGGTAGCCCGGCACGCCGGTATAGAGCATGCCCGCTGGCACCGGCTCCATCTCAAAAATCACGGGACGGAAACCCATCAGGGCCAGGTCGTGCGCGGCTGCCAGCCCGGCCGGACCCGAGCCGATAATCGCCACGCGCTCGCCTTGCGGCTTGGGAAAGTCGGCACGCACCAAAAAATCGAGCAGGTGGCGTAGCTCGTCGGCATCGTCACAGGCACGTGGCGCGGTGCTTTGCCGGAGGTAGTCGAAGAATTCGCGCGGGTTGCCGTCCCGGTGGTCTACGCCGTAGCGTTCGCACACGAAACGTTTCAGAGCCCGGATGGCAATGGGCTGGTCGATTGTGCCGCGGCGGCAGGCCGCTTCGCAGGGAGCGCCACAGATGCGCCCGCAAATCGAGGCCAGCGGATTCGGCCCGCGCGCAATCAGGTAGGCGAGTTCGTAATCGCCTTCAGCGATGGCGCGAACGTAGCCGCGCGCGTCGGTGTGCACCGGGCAGGCATACTGGCACTTGATCTGCTCGCGCCAGTATGCTTCGTCGGCCAAGCGGACGCGGTATCCAGCGGCGTTCACATGGCTCCCCCCGGCGCGGCGAAGTCGAGGATGCGCTGGGAAGTCAGCCGGCGCATCCGGTTAGGTTCGTTCTCCCAAGTGTCCGTGGGAACACCATCGTTCCCTCGTGCTTTCGAAGTCCTTCAGGAAGCACTCTGTTTTGCTGGGTTGCCGAACAATTGTGCGGTCAGCTCGTCCATCAGACGATGCAACCGTTCGTGGGTGCCAAGACCCATTGTTTCGGTTTCGAGCTGGTCAAAGCCGCGGGCGAGTTCCTCCTGCTCGGCTTCGGAAAGCATCCGCTCGGCCATGCGAAACAGAATTTCGTTCTCCTTGTAGATGTGCTCGCGCAGCAGACCGACATAACGCCGTGCGGCGTGTGCCCACCGCGCGCCGGCGTCTGCGTTGCCGGCCGTGAGGGCCTGTACGGCCTCGCGCATCTCGGCGATGAGCGCGCGCCCGTGGTCGTGTTCGTACAGCATCACACCGATCGGGCCGCCCTGCCGCGGCATCCCTTTCTTCTCGAGCAACGGGAAGAGCAGATTCTCTTCCTTTCCGTGGTGGCACTGGTCAGCGAACAGGCGAAAGAATTCCAGCAGGTCGGTCAGGTGCTGCGGGGCAACCGGTTGGCGGCGTTCGAGCCGTGTGGCGAATTCTTCCGCGGCGTCGAGCATTTTCAGGATCGCGTCATGTTCTTTGCGGAGTGTGTCTGTCGCACGCATACGCTGGGGTCTCCTTGTGGGTGGGGTGAGCCGGCGCGTTCGCCGGCATGATTCGAGTATTGGATGTATTTATCCAGAATTCGGGGCAAAAAATCACGATGCACGCTTCCGTATGCGCCGCCGGGCGATGCTCGCCAGGTCGGCCAAAGTGGTTTGCTGCAACATGTGATTCAGCGTGGCGCGAATGTTTTTCCAGGTATCATGCAGCGGGCAAGGGTTTTCGTCGTTGCACTCCGGCAGTCCGAGCACGCAGCCGCTGGTCAGGTCCTCTCCGTCGGTCGCTGCCAGGATATCGTTCAGTGTGATTTTTTCTGCTGGATGGGCAAGCTCGTAACCTCCGTGAATCCCTTTGAACGATCGCACCAGGCGCCGGCGCCGCAGCGTGTGCAGGATCTTCCAGAGAAAGGGCATGGGGATGTTTTCCGCTTCGGCGATTTCCCGGGCACCGGTCAGCTTGCCGGGCGGCTGCAGGGCCAGGAAGGTCATGGCCCGTACGGAGTATTCGGCCGCTTTCGAGAACAGCATACTAATAGACCATATACTCTATTAATGGAAGTGTGTCAAGGAAAATTTCCCGGCTGCGGAGAACGGTCAGGGGTGGCTGCTGGGTGCGGGCGTCGGAAGGCCCGGCTCGTCTTCCGTGGACGGTGGTGTGCCGATCTCCACCGAAAAAAGCAGGTAATCCCGAAAAAGGTGCCGGTAGTGGTAGCGGCGCCCCTTGTAATGAATGTAGAAGTCAGCTTCGGCGGGCAGCCAGAGTTCGACGTTACGGTGGCGGAAACGCACAGGTTGGTAGAGGACGCGCAGGTGTTCGTGCTGGACACCGATTTCGGTTGCTGGTTCCAGCAGATTCGTTTCCAGGCGCAGGACGTGGAAACTGTTGGCCGAAATCCAGGCACGACCTTTCAGCAGGAGCGGCCACCGTTTGCTTTTCGCGTAGAAGGAGCGAAACCGTGGGGGACGGTCTCGGCGATGCTCGAAGCGAATCTGCCAGGCGGGCCGGCCCTCCGAAACATTCAGTCCCTCGCATTCCATGCGGAAATCGTTCAGGTAGTAGGGATGAAAAACTAGGCCCAGTGCAGCCAACCCGCGCGTCATGATCTGGCTGGGCCAGAGCGCGGGTGAAGCTTCCGGGTTGCGCGACTCTTCGACAGAAAAGCGGCCAGGTTGAACCTGTCGAATGGTCACCAGGTAATCCCACCGGTGCTCCATCTGGTGGTTGCTGCCGCCGTATTCATCCAGTTGTTCGAAGTGCACCTGTTCGGTGGCGGTGAAGCGTTCCAGGTGGGTGACCAGTTCGATGGCGCGACGACGTGCACCGCGGAGCACTTCCGGAAGCGAGCAAGGGACACCGGCCACAGTAGGCGGTCGCAGTTCATCGATGTCCGGGGGCGCCCAGCGGCGGGGTTCCACCGACGGGCGCAAAGGAGCTATGCGTTCAGGTTGGACGTGGGCCAGCGGCATCGGCGCTGTTGCGGTGAGTTCAGGACGACCCAGCGTCTCCAGCAGTTGGCGCGCGGTGGCGGTGGCGGCGTGCTGAGGGTGCTCGCGGAGCAGCCGCTCGAGCTGTTGGCGCGCTGGCTCCTGCTGGCCGAGCGCGAGATGGGTACGCGCGAGCAGCAACAACAGCAACGGCCGCTGTTCGCCACTGGCCGGCAAGGCCTGTTCGAGTTGCGCTCGAGCGGCTTCGTATTCCTGTTGCTGGAAGTAGGCGCTGGCCAGCATCCAGCGGGCTTCCCAGTTCTGCGGGTCGGCAGCCAGCACGCCTTCCAGCAACGGGATGGCGGCGGCAAATTCTTGCTGAGTGTAGAGCAGTCCGCCCAGAGCGAGTTGTGCGCTGAGGTGGTTGGGCTGCAGGCGGAGGGCTTTTTCCAGATACGTGCGCGCGGCATCGGTTTCAGCGAGCTTCAGATGCAAGATGCCGAGCAAATAATTCACATCGGGGTGGCCGGGAGCCAGGCGCGCCAGTTTCTCCAGCCGGCTGCGAGCTTCCTTCAGATCGTTTTTTTCCAGCGCCGTGAGCGCTTTTTCCATTTCGCGGCGTGCTTTCGGGGCGAGTAGAACTGGTGCGGCAAGCTCCTCTTTGCTTGCCGATTCCGGCACCAGCTCGATGTGGGCATAATTGGTGGATTCGTCGGTCCATACGGTGATCAGGTCCTGGAACAGGCGGAAACCCGAGGCACGGACTTCGATCTGGTATTCGCCGATGGGGATGCTGGAGATTTCCGCGTCGCCAACAGAAGTGATGCCGACCACCTTCTCCAGGCCGGTCAGGTTCGAGAAGATGCGCACCATCGCCTGGCCAGCCAGCGGCGCACCGTTTTGTGTCCGCACCCGGATGACCAGGCGGCCGGCTTTTGGTTGTAGCAACGTGGCCGAAGGGTTGCGACCGGAGCTCGTGGGAATCTCCGGCCGTTCGGGACTTTGGGCCAGGCAGTCCGGAAACACTGTGGCCAGCAAAATCAGGAGCGCGGCTCGCCGGAACAATACCAATTTCCCCGTCCCGATTGTTGCCGAGTATAGTCAACTCCTCCGTGCTATGGAAGTATTTTTCGTGTTCCGGCCGGGCTAGCGCAGCCAGCGGGCCAGCCAGTCCAGGAACGTCTGATACCACAGTCGGCTATTCTGTGGCTTCAGTATCCAGTGACCTTCGTCAGGGAACAGCAGTAGCTTCGATGGTACGCCCTGGCGCTGCAGTGCGGTGAACATCTGCAGACCCTGTGTGTACGGCACGCGGTAGTCGAGCTCGCCGTGAATGACGAGCGTGGGCGTTTTGAATTTCCCCAGTGCGGCGGCGTAACTCGCCGGTGACCATTTTCGGTAACCTTCGGGGTTGGTCCACGGAGTACCCATCTGGTCCCACTCCATGAACCAGAGCTCTTCGGTGGCACCGTACATACTTACTTGCTCGAAGATGCTGGCGTGGGTGATGATGGCGCGGAAGCGTCCGGTGTGCGTGGCAATCCAATTGGCCATGAAACCGCCGTAGCTGCCGCCCGCTGCGGCCATCCGGTTTCCGTCCACGAAGGAATATTTTTCGAGCACGTAGTCTACACCGCGCATCAGGTCTTCGTACGGCTTGCCGCCGTAGTCGCCGCGGATTTCATCCACGAACGCCTGGCCGAAGCCGGTCGAACCGCGCCGGTTGATCATCAGCACCACGTAGCCCGGTGCGGCGAACACCTGCGGATTCCAGCGATAGCCCCAGCTATCGCCCCACATCGTCTGTGGTCCGCCGTGCAGCAACAGCAGGAGCGGATATTTCCGGTTCGGGTCGAACTGCGGTGGACGCAGCAGCATGCCGTGGATCCGGGTGCCGCCGGCGCCAGGAAACCAGAAATGTTCGGCGGGATGCAGCTCGAGCTGCGCCAGCCGCGCAGCGTTGTGGAAGGTGAGCTGGCGCACGCCGGTACCCTCCACATGGGCGACGAACAGCTCGGCGGGCATCTGCAAGCTGGAACGCGAAACCACCAGAGTACGTCCATCCGGGCTGAGAGTCAGCTCGCCGTTGTAGCTGGCCGGAAGGATGACCTTGGGCGTATGGCCCGGTGCAGCGGGAATCGAGAAAACCGGCAGGTAGCCGCGGTCTTCGGCCTGGAAGTAAATCGTCTGGCTGTCTGCCGACCACACGGGTCCTTCCACACTGCGGTCGAACTTTTCGGTGAGGTTGAGGTGACGGCCGTCCGTGCGAGAGTAGAGCATCAGCCGCCAGCGATCGCTCTCGTAGCCGTACTGGAACTGGGCGCGGTAGGCAATCCAGCGGCCGTCGGGCGAGTAGGCCGGGCCGCCGTCATAACCGGGATTGGTTGTGATGCGCCGGGACGGGCCGCCGGCGACCGGAACGACGAAAAGATCGGCGTTCGTGCTCAGTGCCTGTTCCGCGTCGGTGATCGCGGTGTAGCACAACTCCGCGCCATCCGGCGAGAAAGCGATCGGTTCGGGGCCGCCCAGCGAGAACGGAGGCACGTCGTAGGTAGTTTCCGGCGTCAAATCGCGCGGGGCGCCACCGCTGGCGGGAACAACGAACAGGTGGCTGACTTTGCCGTCTTCCCAGGTGTCCCAGTGGCGATAGAGCAGCGTTTCGTAGATGCGCGCGCGCACCCGGGATCGCTCGCGTTCTTCGTCGCGCCGACGGTTGCAGGCATCGTCGCCACAATCGGGATAGACGTCCGAGGTAAAAGCGATCCACTTCCCGTCCGGCGACCAGAGCACGTTCGCGGCGCCGCCGGAAACCTCGGTGAGTTTCGTGGCTTCGCCGCCTTCGATGGAGATGATGTACACCTGTGGCGTGCCGTCGCGGCTGGAGATGAAGGCGATGCGCTTGCTGTCTGGTGCCCAGCGCGGATGCGAATCGCGGCCGCTGCGGGTCAGCTGCTTCGGCTCACCGCCTGCGAGCGGCACCAGCCAGAGGTTCCGCGGAATGCGGTTGGCTTCCAAGTCGGGCGTGCCCACCGAGTACACCACCCAATTGCCGTCCGGGGAAATCTGCGGCTCGGCAATCCGATGCATGGCCATCAAGTCGTCGAAAGAAATCGCACGCTTCGGCTGTGCAGCGGCAGCCAGCGCGCCCAGCAGTACGGCCAGCGCTACCAGGAAAGATTTCGAACGATTCACGGTGTCTCCTCCAGGTTTCGCACGAAGTGCGGAACGGTGCATGATGGCACCATCGTTGCCGTTTTCCAAGCAAAGAACGGGCTGGCTCGGGCTTCGGGCAGGGGTACAATCGACCGCTTCGCTCCGGATTCCGCGGGGCGGGGTGCTGCTCCAGGCCGCGTGGCCGGAATTTCCGTGTCCCGCTTCCTGAGGAGCACGATTGCGGAAGCCGGCGAGTTTGTCGGGGCGGGTTCGATGCCTTTCCGTTTCCGACCGTCTGGGAAAACGTACAGGCAGAAAGGAGAGCTGAGGCCATGAGAAATCGCAATGCAACGCGCCCAGTGGGGCGTGTGCTGCCCTGGGTTTCGCTGTTGTTGTTGGCTGCGGTGGCCGTGCTGGCCGGACAGAGTCCATCGCTGCCCTCGCCGCCGCCCACGCGCACGGTGGAAGTGGTCGAGACACTGCACGGCGTCCGCGTCGCCGATCCCTACCGCTGGCTCGAAGAAGACCAAGCACCGGAAGTGCGCGCCTGGATTGACGCACAAAATGCCTACACGCGCTCGCTGCTCGATCCGCTGCCGACGCGTCCGGCGCTGCGTGAGCTGCTCAGCAAGCTGCTCGAGCGGGAAACCATGAGCACGCCGACGGTGCGCAACGGACACTACTTTTTCTTCAAACGCGCAGCGAACCAGGCCCTGCAGGTGCTCTATGTGCGCCGCGGCCTGCGTGGCCGGGATGAAGTCCTGATCGATCCCCACCCGCTCAGCCCGGACCATTCCCTCTCGCTCACCCTGATGGATGTGGCGGAAGACGCCTCGTTGGTTGCCTACGGCCTGCGCCGCGGCGGGGAAGACGAAGTCGAGCTCCGTCTCTTCGACGTGCGGAACCGACGCGATCTCCCTGACCGGATCGAGCGGGGTCGGCTGGGTTCGGTCAATCTGTTGCCCGACAACAGCGGCTTCTATTACACGCGCTTTACGCCCGAAGGCACGCGCGTCTTCTACCACAAGCTGGGCACCGACCCGGCCAGCGACCCGGTCATCTTCGGAGAAGGACTGGGACGGGAGAAAACGGTTTCCTGCTCGCTTTCGGAAGACGGCCGCTGGCTGGCCTTCACCGTCAATGAAGGCAGCGCCTCGCGAAAAACAGAAATCTACCTCCAGGATCGCACGCGGGGCGGGCCACCGCAGCCGCTCGTGAAGGACATCGAGGCGCGTTTCACACTCGACTGGGCCGGCTCCCACATCTATCTGCTCACGAATTGGAACGCGCCGAACGGTCGGTTGCTGCGCGTCGATCTGGAGCGACCCGGCCGCGAACACTGGCAAGAGGTGATCCCGGAATCGGGCGCAGTGCTGCAGAATATTTCGGCGGTCGGCGGTCGCCTGTTCGCCAACTATCTGCGCAATGTGATCTCCGAGCTGAAAATTTTCGATGCGACCGGAAAACCGCTCGGCGGCATCCGGCTGCCGGCGCTCGGAGTGGTCGGGGGCATGAGCGGACGGTGGTCGAGCCCGGAGGGATTCTATTCGTTCAGCTCGTTTGCCCATCCTTCGACCAGCTATCGCTACGACGTGGCCACCGGACGCACCGAGGTCTGGTTCCGCCAGCAGATCCCGTTGCGCAGCCAGCAGTACGAGGTGAAGCAGGTCTGGTACACCTCGAAAGACGGCACGCGCGTGCCCATGTTTGTGGCCCACCGCCGAGGCATCCGATTCGACGGCAGCCACCCGACGCTGCTGCACGGCTACGGCGGATTCAATGTGAGCCAGTTGCCTTCCTATTCGACGCGCGCCGCAGCCTGGCTGGAGCTGGGCGGCGTCTATGCCCTGGCGAATCTGCGCGGAGGAAGCGAATTCGGCGAAGCCTGGCACCGTGCCGGCATGCTCGAAAACAAACAAAACGTCTTCGATGACTTCATCGCCGCAGCCGAATGGCTGATCGCCAATCGATATACGAGCAAGGAGAAGCTGGCCATCAGCGGTGGCTCGAACGGAGGTCTGCTCGTCGGTGCCGCGCTGACCCAGCGGCCCGATCTGTTTCGCGCCGTGCTCTGCTTCTATCCGCTGCTCGACATGGTGCGCTATCACAAATTTTCCATCGCGCGCTTCTGGGTGCCTGAATACGGCAGCGCAGAAAATCCCGAGCAGTTCCGCTATATCTATGCGTATTCGCCCTACCACAATGTCAAAGACGGCACGAGATATCCGGCGGTGATGATCGTCACCGGCGACGCCGACACGCGCGTCGTGCCCCTGCATGCGCGAAAGATGACGGCGCGGCTGCAGGCGGCCAACGCTTCCGACCGTCCGATTCTGCTCCGCTATGACACCAAGGCCGGACACGTCGGCGGCGGTACACCCATCCCGGTGCAGCTCGAAGAGCTGACCGATCAGTTGAGCTTCCTGCTCTGGCAGCTCGAGGTGCCCTGGCCTCGGAAAAACTGAACGGCGCCGGAGGGCTGCGTTGCGTTTCCTCGCATGGCAGAATAGATTGCCCCGCACAGTGAGCTGCTGGATGCGGACCTCTTTCCAGGAGAATCAGAAATGAAGTGTGCCCGAACCCTGCCCCGGATTTTCGCTTCCCTTTTTCTTGCGGTGCTGGTGCTTTCCCTGGCTGCCGACGCCGAACAGGCCGCCAAGCGCAAAATGGAGTTCATGGATGTGCTGCGGATGCGCAGCGCCGCTTCGGCCAGTATTTCGCCCGACAGGAAGTTCGTCCTCTACACCGTCTCGGAATTGAACTGGAAGGAAGGCCGGCGATTCACGGACATCTGGATTGCATCCGCGGACGGCTCGGTGGCGCCGCGGCAGATGACGTTTACCCCGGACAAAAACGAATCCGACCCGGAATGGGCACGGGATTCGCGCCACTTCGCCTTTCTCTCGGACCGCGACGGCCGGCAGCAAATCTATCTGATGCGCACCGACGGCGGCGAAGCCCGCCAGGTGAGCGACCACAAGGATGGCGCCAACCGCTTCGCCTTCAGCCGGGACGGCCGCTGGCTGGCTTTTTCCGCTGGCAAACCGGAAGAAAGGCAAATCTGGCTCCTCGACCTGCGGGCGGGAGACGCGAAGCCCGTGCAGCTCACCAAACACGAAACGCCTGTCCGCAACTGGGAGTGGGCTCCGGACAGCTCGCGCATTTTCTTTACTGCGCCCGATGCACTCGACAAAGACAACCTCAGGCGCCGTGAGAAAAAGTTCGACGTGCGCATCGTGGACGAACCCGAGCCGCCCAGCCATCTCTGGTCCGTCACCGTTTCGGACAAATCGGAGCGGCGCTGGACCGAAGGCACGGCTTGGGGCGTACGCGACTTCACCGTTTCGCGGGACGGTGCTTGGATTGCTTTCCGAACCGCATCTGCGGACCGCTACGAAAACTCCCTCACGCAAGACCATTCGGAAATCTATCTGCTCAGTCTCGGAACCGGCGAGATGCGCCGCATCACCGAAAACCGCATCAGCGAAAGCTCGCCGCGTTTCTCGCCCGATAGCCGCTGGCTCGTCTTCAGCGCGCCGGATGAATTTACGCCCGGCCGAAACCCGAAGCTCTACCTGGTGCCGGTGGCGGGCGGACCGGTTCGGAAACTGCTCGGGGCGTGGGACGGTGGCGCGAGCTCGGCGACCTGGAGCGCGGATTCAAAGACGCTCTATTTCTTCGAAGGCGTCGGTGTCGATCAGCACCTGTTCGCGGTCCGTGTGGAAGGCGATGGCTCCCGGCCCGTGCAGCTCACCCACCTGACGGGCGTACTTTCGGGCGGCTTCGATTCAGAGACCGGCTATTTCCTGCTCTCGCGCAGCACGCCGC
>JBBIQG010000011.1:0-60376 GCA_037442425.1 Acidobacteriota bacterium
CTTTCCACCAACACTTGCTGGACACAATCTAGAAATTGTGGTGTCAGAGCCCGTAAATCCCCGGCCCTTTCCACCTGAACGACAACAATCAGTTTAGTGGGAGTCGGTGTCAGAGCCCGTAAATCCCCGGCCCTTTCCACCTGACCGTCTCTAAGGGCCTGAGCTAGAAGAAGTTAGCTTCTCCGCGCTCGAAAAAATCCGGCATTTACCGGCTCGATGCTTCGCGGTCGGGTTCCTCCCCTTGGTCCCGAAGGTCCGCGGAGGTTGGCCGACCGAACGACTGGAAGCATCGTTCACATTTTAGCAATTCGGCGCTGTTCGTCAAGGGTGGTCAGGCATTTCAGCCGGCAGTTCGATTTCGCCCCAGAATACCTGGCCGAGCACGCGAGCCGCGTTTTCATCTGCCTGGGCTTTGAATCCACAATACTCACATTCGAAATGACCTTTTCTTTTATTCTTTTGCCATCTTTTTTTGTCTTCCTGTTTTTTCCGGCACTGGCCACACACTTGGGAGGAATACTGACAGGGCACTGTGACCACGCGCATGCCGCGTTCGACGGCTTTTTCGGTGACTTTTCGCCGGATGCGTCCGTGGGCGAAGAACGCGACGCGACGCTTCTTTTCCAGGTCCGGCTTGTCGTAGCCGGGTGGTCTGAAACCTCGCAGGTTTTCGAACACAATCAGATCCACTTGCTCTTTTTCCGCCAGTTGGATGATTTGCCGGGCGTTCAGCCTTGTCCAGTCACGAATCATCCGCGCGGTGTGTATGGTCAACCCCCGGAAGTCGAACGACTTCAGATTGGCTTTCTTTGTTGCCTCGTCTGTTGTGGTTGCTGGCGCCGGCTGGCCGGCCAGTTTTGACCGTTTCTCTGCGATAGCTGAAGCTAGCTTGCTCATTTCTTCCAGGTGGAGACCGACGTGATCCCGGGAGAGCCCGGGACGGCGTTTCTTCGTGGAGTCGTCGCGCTGGTTCGCGTCTTGTTTCTGCTGGGGTCGCTGCTCGTAGAGTTGTTCGATTTTCACGATTTTCAGCGGAAATGCCTTCTTAAAGGTTTCTCCGAGGAAGAGCGCCGCCTGGGCCGAGTCGGTGCCCAGGTCCACGGCCAGCAGCCGCAGCTCCTTCTTGGGGTTTCCCTGGAACTTTTCGAGCAGCAGTTTGCGGGCTGCCTTGAGGAACTCCTGATCCTGAGCCGCACGTGGGAATTTTCGGCTGCGCAGCTCGTCGAGTTCTTCCTGTGTGCAGCAGAATCTCGAGGGCTTGTGGGAGACGCGGAAACGGAAGCCGATGCGCGGGCGCGTGCCTACGAATTGCAAGTGCACGCTGGAGATTTCGGTTTCCCCCGGCTGCGGCTGGTAGTTCCGCGGCCAGGGGGCGAAAGCGAATTCTAGGTACTGGCCCTCGGGCATGCTGTCCAGCCGTAAACCAACGATGGAGTTTTTGAAGTCTGCCGTGAAATAGTTCTTACCGAAAATTTTCGACATCGAGTGCAGCTTGGCCGAGGGATAGCGGAAGACGGGTTTGCGCGGCCCGCGCCAGTAGTTGCGGCGCCATTCGCGGTAGAGCTCGTCGTGCTGCACTAAGTCCTGCCGGTCGTTGAGCTGCTGCTTGTATTGCTTGCACAGCTTGATGTGGGGATTGAACCGGCACTCCTGATCGAGATTCTCGCAGTGAGGAAGCTGACCGTCGTATTTTTTGCGAATCGTCTCTTCCTGGAGTTGCATGTGGTTCAGGTAGTTCGTCCAGTTTTTCCGAAATGCCTTTTGCACATTCGGCTTCAGCGACTGCAATCCGCTTCGAAGGTACTCCTCAGCGTTTTGAAAGAAATATTTTCTTGCTCCTCCTTTCAGATTCTTTTTCTTGAATTCGTCGAATTGGTTGCAGAGCGGTGAATGTCCGCGCTGACCGGCGTATAGGCAGTTGTCCTTGTTCTCGAGCAGCCGGTTGGCCGGGCAGATGCGAAAGCGTTTTTCCTTCACGTTTAGATTTTGGAAGATTTGGTTGAAGTCCTCCCGGATTTGCGGGGTGAGTTCGCGGTGCTTGTTCTCCCATTCCTGTTTTTCTTTTTCCCATTCCTCTTGTTGTCGCAGCCAGTTTTGGTAAGCGCGCTCGTAGCGGGACTCGATCCATTCGGCTGCAGCTTTGACGAGAATCATGCGGTGGGGCAGTGGATAGCCTTGCAGTCGCTGGAAAAGCCTTTGCGCCTCCTGGGTGCGCGGTCGGCAGGCGGCGGCCCGGATGGAATTGCGCAGTTTGTTGTCGAACGGCGGGTTCTGCAGCAGAGCTGCATTGTTGATGCCCGTGGCGGCATCGAAGGCTTCGAGACGACGAAAGTCGGATGAGCGAGTGTCACTCGGAGGCAGAAAAGACTCCGGCTCGAGAAAGAATTTCCAGAATGTTTCTGTGGGCTGCGCTGGCTGTTTGTAGCGCGGGCGGAGCTGAATGACCCACTGGCAGATGCCGGAAACATCGGCATTGAATTGTTCGAAAGCTTTGCGCAGCTTCTTTACGTTTTCGCGAAACTCTTGTTTCGACTGACCCGGTCGGGGCAGTAGCTTGCGGACCAGGGTGCGCTCTTCGCGGTAGCGCGGCCTAGGCCGGGAAGAGGCTGCTGGTGTGGCCGATGCTTGATCCATGACTATTATTTTATTAATTATACCAGAGAAAACTTCCGGAGAGCTTTACAGGGGCACGGGGGTGGAGTCGAGGATTTCGCGCAGGATGGCTTCCGCCTGTTCGGATTTTTTCTGTGTGGAGATGTAGCGGGTATTCACCACGATGCGGTGAGCGAACACGGGTAGCACCAGGCGTTTGAAATCGTCCGGGATACAATAGTCGCGGCCTTCGAGAAACGCTAGCGCCTGTGCGGCGCGATAGAGCATCACCGAGCCGCGCGGGCTGACGCCCAACGAGAGCTGTTCGCGCTGCCGAGTGCGTTCGACAATGTCCAGCGCGTAGTCCACCAGGCTGTCCTCCACGCGCACCTGTCGGACCTGTTCCTGCAGAGCCAGCACTTCGTCGGCATCCATCACCGGCTCGAGGGATTCGAGCGGCGAGGCGCCGGCTTGCTGGCGCAGGATGGCGCGTTCGCTCTCGCGCGCTGGATAGCCCATGCGGATGCGCAGCAGGAAGCGGTCGAGCTGCGATTCCGGCAGCGGATAGGTGCCGTGGTGCTCGATGGGATTTTGCGTGGCCAGCACCAGAAAAGGCTGCGGCAGCGGATAGGTGTGGTTGTCCACGGTCACCTGGGCTTCGTTCATCGCTTCGAGCAGTGCCGACTGCGTTTTCGGCGTGGTGCGGTTGATTTCGTCGGCCAGCACGACGTTGGCGAAGATCGGGCCGGGTTTGAACTCGAACTGTTGCGTGGTCTGGTCGAAGACGCTGGTGCCGATCACGTCGCTCGGCAACAGGTCGGAGGTGAACTGGATGCGGTGGAAGCTGCAGTGGAACGAGCGCGCCAGCGCCTGCGCCAGCGTGGTTTTGCCCACGCCCGGGACGTCTTCGATCAACAGATGCCCGCGAGCCAGCAGCGCCACCAGAGCCATCTGGATGGCTTCGTCTTTGCCGCGCACGACTGTGGCGATCGCCTGCTGCAGATGCGCGAGTCGGTTGGCCGTCGAAGTTGCCATCGGTTGCGGAATCAGGTCTGTTCTGCTACAAAAGATTTGTCGTGGGCGATTAGCTCAGTGGTTAGAGCGCTCCCCTCACACGGGAGAGGTCCAAGGTTCGAGTCCTTGATCGCCCACCATTTTTTTCTGCCCTGGCGGCACGGCCGTCGCGGGGTTCGGCCCCAGTGCCCTGCGCCAGTCAGAGACGATGCAGTACCAGAAACGTCAGTCTAGCGGACTCCTCCTGTGGCCACCATACTTCGCTTCGTGCAGGTTTTCGCACTAGGCACCTGGGTCGGCGCCGGGCTGTTTCTGAGTTTTGCGGTGGCTCCGGGCGCATTTGCCGTGCTGGCGACGCGCGAGCAGGCCGGCGCCGTGGTCGGCATGTCGCTCGGACGGCTGCACCTGCTGGGCATGGTGGCCGGCGTACTGTACGTCGCTGCCACCCTGGCACTCGAGCCGCGGCCGAGCACATTGCTCCGCGCGCCGGTGCTGCTGGTTTTCTTCATGCTGGTGCTCACGCTGGTTTCGCAATACGGCATCTCGACGCACCTGGCTGATCTCCGCGCACAGATTGCCACCGTGCACGGCTCGCTGGAGGCTGCGCCGGCAGACGATGCCCTGCGCGTCCAGTTCAACCGTCTGCATCGCGTCTCGGTTTGGCTGGAATCGGCCGTGCTGCTTGCCGGCCTGACCGCGCTTTATCTGACCGTTCGGTAAGACCGATTTCCTTGGTGCGTGGTTGGTGTTAGCGAGGGCCTCCGCTCGAGCATGGACGTACGTCGGCGGAGAACCCTGGCCATCGGGCACCGCGGCAGTGTCGCGGTTGGTGCTGTGCTAGACTGCGCTGGGATGCGCACCGCCATCATCGGCCTGCCGCGGAGCGGCAAGACGACTCTTTTCCGCATTCTGACGCGCGCCCATCTGGATGCCCGGGCCGCTCACGCCCCGGTGCACATCGGTGTGGCCACGGTGCCCGACGAGCGGCTAGACCGGCTGGCAGAAATCTTTCGTCCGCGCAAGATCACCTACGCGCAGGTCGAATACGTGGATGTGGCCGGTCTGACCGGCCCCGGCGCTCTGGCCAGCGAGCGCAGCAAGCAGGCTGCGTACTTGGCTGAACTGCGACCGGTGGACGCCCTGCTGCACGTGGTGCGCGGCTTCGAAGACCCGGCCCTGCCGCATCCGCGCGGCTCGCTGAATGTGCTGCGCGATATCCAGGAGATCGAACTCGAGCTGATGGTGAGCGACCTCGACCAGATCCTCCGCCGCAGCGAGCGCCTCGAAAAAGATTTGAAAAAGCGCAAGGACACAGCACTCGAACACGAACAGGCACTGTTGGCGCGTTGCCGGCAGGCGCTCGAAGCCGAGCGGCCGCTGCGCGAGCTGGAGTTTACCGCTGAGGAGGCGAAGCTGCTGAGCAGCTTCCAATTTCTTTCGCGCAAGCCGATGCTTTGCGTACTGAATCTCGGCGATGAGCAGGCGCCGGAGCTGGGTCGAGCAGTGGCGCAATACGGGCTGGCGGAGCTGGCCACGAAACCGGGCATCGCGGTGGTGCCGGTCGCCGGGCGCATCGAAGCGGAATTAGCTGAGCTAGAAGGTGCCGACGCGGACGAACTGATGCGTTCATACGGCTTGGAAGAACCCGGGCGGGCACGCGTCATTCGTTCCACGTATGCTTTGCTCGGGCTGATTTCTTTTTTCACGGTGAGTGAGGTAGAGTGTCGCGCCTGGACAGCACGGCGCGGCACCACAGCCCTGCAAGCCGCCGGCATCGTCCACAGCGACCTGGAGCGCGGGTTCATTCGTGCTGAAGTTGCCCGCTGGAATGACCTGGTGGCCGGCGGCGGCTGGGCCGGCGCACGGGAACAGGGAAAGGTCAAGCTGGAAGGCAGAGAATACGTCGTTGAAGATGGCGATGTGCTGCACATCCGCCACAGCAGCTAACGAGCTATGCCCGGCGAATCCATCCCGGCTTCCCATGTTCCGCTGGCGGCTGTGCTCGGCCTGGTCGCCGCCGGTGCCAATGTGCTCGGCGGCTACTTGATTGTCCGGCGGGAATGGTCCAGCGAGTGGCTGAAATATTTCATTGCGCTCGCGAGCGGCTTCATGCTGGCCGTGGCCTTCCTGGAGATGCTACCGGAATCGCTGGCGCTGCTGGGTGAGCCAGCGCTCGCGTTTGCCCTGCTGGGCTATCTGTTCGTGCATTTCTTCGAGCACACGCTGGCTCCGCATTTCCATTTCGGCGAGGAAACCCACCGCGAAGCGCTCGCCTCCATGCAGGCCAGTTATGCAGCGCTACTGGGCCTGACGATGCACGCTTTTTTCGACGGCGTGGCCATCGGCTCGGGCTTCGTTCGTTCTGCCTGGTTGGGCAGCATCGTGTTTCTGGCTGTATTTCTGCACAAGTTGCCGGAAGGGTTCACGGTGGCGTCGCTGATGCTGGCCAGCGGCCGCAGCCGGCGGGCAGCGCTCAGCGCGTCCTTGTTGCTGGCCGCAGCGACACTGGTCGGCATGCTGCTCATGGCGGTGTTGGCCTCGCAAGTGCGATACGCGCTGCCGCTTTCAGCCGGCGTGACGATCTATGTCGCTGCCTCTGACCTGATCCCGGAAGTCAATCGCGAGCCGGGCACGCGCCTGGCCCTACTGGTGTTTCTCGGCGTGACCATCATGGTTGTACTGCATTTTCTGGTTCGTGCCCATGTGCACTAGTCTGCCTCGAACGAAGGCGGGAATTGCGCTGTGCCGCTTCGGCTTCAGCGGCTTTGTCGTCGTTGTGTTTTTTCTGTGCGGGCTTGCACCGGCTGCGCGTGCCGAACGCTGGCAGGATCTTCCGCGGGGTGGCTGCGTCAATGACTTCGCCGGAGTCCTCTCCCCCGGGCTGGAGCAGCGCTTGACTGCGCTCTGCCAGGAGGTGTGGAGCCGCACGGAAACCGCCCTGGTGCTGGTCACCGTCCGCACGCTCGAGGGCGTTCCGGTC
Organism: Acidobacteriota bacterium; assembly: GCA_037442425.1. GTDB lineage: Bacteria > Acidobacteriota > Terriglobia > Acidiferrales > UBA7541 > DSGC01. The sequence goes on from JBBIQG010000011.1 coordinate 6,587, forward strand.
GAGGAATTCGCCAATCGCCTCTATGAACGTTGGGGCGTCGGCAAACCGCCGGAAAACCGCGGCGTGTTGCTGCTGTATGCCATCGAAGACCGCCAGTACCGCATCGAAGTCGGCTACGGTCTGGAGCCGATTCTTCCCGATGGCCGAGTAGGCAGCCTGGCGCGTCTGGCAGTCCCGCGGCTGCGCGCAGGAGACTACGATGGCGCCATCTGGCAGGTAGCCGCAAGCATCGCCGAAGTGATTGCCGAAGACCGCGGGATCACGCTCGAGACGCTGGCGCAAGCTCCACTCAGCGATGACCGCGTAGCTTCACCGCCGCTCAACGGAATTTCTCTTCTGCTGCCCTTGCTGTTTTTCTTCGGAGTCAGTGGATTCTGGATCTGGATGTTCGTTCGCGGTCGTCGAGGTCGTTTTCGAGGTGGTCGGTACCCCATGCGCAGCCGTCATCGGTGGGGTGGTTGGTCCGTGGGCCCGGCCGGCTGGGGAGGCGGGGGCGGTTTCGGTGGCTCGGGTGGTTTCGGCGGCTTCGGCGGAGGCATTTCGGGTGGCGGCGGCGCCAGCGGTGGTTGGTGAGCAGGAGTGCAGGCCATGGAAAAGCAATTGCGCGAACTGGTGGAACGGTTGCAGCAAGCCATCGGGCCCAACCTGCAGTCGGTCATCCTGTACGGCTCGGCCGCTGCGGGGGAGTATCGGCCCGGATTTTCCGATTTGAACATTCTGTGTGTGGTCGAAAACCTGGACTGGAAAGCGCTGGAGCAGCTCAGCCCGGTCATGGCCTGGTGGACGAAGACGGGCCAGCCGGCACCGCTGGTGTTCCCGCGGGAGGAGCTGCTGCGCTCGGCCGACGTGTTCGCCATCGAGATGCTCGATATCCGCGCTATGCATCGCGTGTTGCACGGCGAAAACCTTTTCGCCACACTGCAGGTTCCGATGCATCTGCATCGCATCGAAGTCGAACGCGAACTCCGGCTGCAACTGCTGCGGTTGCGCCAGCGCTATCTGGCCACGCCGCAAAACAAAAAAGCTCTGCTCGAGCTGCTGGTAGGATCCGTCTCCAGTACGATGACATTGTTTCGTCACGCGCTGCTGGCGCTCGGTGAGCCGCCCGCTGCGAGTCGCCGCGCAGCGCTGGAGCAGCTTTCGCACCTGCTGGGGTTCGATCCCGCTGCATTTCATGCGCTGCTCGATCTGCGCGAAGGCAAGCGACGCGCAGCGGAACTCGACCCAGTCGCGTTACTGCGTGGCTACCTGGACGGCATGGCGCGTGTGGCGGACGAAGTGGATCGCCGGCTGGGGTGAGCAGATCGCTGCGGCAACGCAGCCGGGCGGGTTGCCGCAGAGGCCCATTTGGACGTGCCGGCGCTGGTACAGGTAAACTTTTCCCGCGCAGTCGAGGCGCTTCGGGAGGCGAAGCATGAAAAAACTGGGACTGGTTCTGGTGCTTCTGGTTGTGCTGGCACTGATCTTGGGTAGCATCTTCATCAGCCGGCGCAACGAAATGGTGCGCAAACAGGAAGCCGTGCGCGCGGCCTGGTCGCAGGTGGACGTGGTGCTGCAGCGTCGCGCCGACCTGATTCCCAATCTGGTGGAAACGGTCCAAGGCATCATGGCGCAGGAGCAGGCTGTCTTTGGCGAAATCGCTCGCGCTCGTACCGCGCTGCTCGCCGCACGTTCGCCCGCCGAGCGCATCGCAGCCAATCAGCAGCTCGACTCGGCTTTGGGCCGCTTGCTTGCCCTGGTCGAAAACTATCCTCAGTTGCGCTCCAACGAAAATTTTCTCCGACTGCAAGATGAGCTGGCCGGCACAGAAAACCGCATCGCCGTCGAGCGCCGCCGCTACAACGAGGTGCTGCGCGACTACAACACCTACATCGGCTTGTTTCCCAACAACCTGATTGCCTCGCTGGCCGGTTTTTCGCGCAACGACGCCTATTTCGAAGCCACCGAGCCTGCCCGCCAGCCACCTAAAGTCGAATTTCCGGGTCCGCCCGTGCGTGAATAGTCGTAGACCCCTGCCTGCGCGTGCCGGCATCCGCAGGATACACTTGCCCGGCATCTTGCACTTCCTTGTGCCGGACTGTCGTGCAGAACTTTCTGACGGATGCTATACGGAAATTTTTGTAGGTCTTTTCGCTATCTTCTCTAGGTTTTCGAAGCCGGGCCATTCCTCCCGCGCCGCGTGCGGCTGGCTTTTTCTCTTGCGTGAATGCTCTCCTCGAAATGGTTTTCGAGCTGCGCGCGACGTTTCACTTCTGCGCTGAATTTTTTTTCTTGATACGTTCTTTCTTTTTAATTAAATAACCTTGTTATGAAGACGCTTTTTAGAGTTTTGATGTTGTTTCTGTTCGCTTTCGTCCACCAGGTTTCTCCGCAAACTTGCACACGAACTGAGAAATTGGAATTCACATGTATTGTGGGTTCTTGCGAGCAAACCATTGAGGTGGATCGCTGCCGTGCGCTCACCATTGGCGAGCTCGCGTGCGCAAACTGCCTGCTTTCGAAGTCCTGCTGCGGCGTTCAAGTATGCAGTGCTGTGTTGGGCGGGCCCTGCGATATTTTTGTTCCTCCCGAACCTATTGCGAAAGGGTTGGGAGTGTGGAGTCCAGAACGCATGGAGTGGGCCTATGTGTCTGATTGCCGTGGCCATTGGGTTCGTTTGAGCCTCTTGGCTGAAAGGATCAGAAACAAGAAGAAAGAGGGAACTGCCGAATTGAGTACGAATTGGAGGGATTCATATACCCATGGCCAATCGGTTGCTCCTTCGGAAGAGCAATGGAAGTCTGCGCACAGGATGACGAAATATTCTTATCCTGAGCTGTGGAACTGAGCCATGCCCGTGGTGTTGTTACGCATTTTGCAGTAGCTGTCTGGAGCGGCACGGGTTCTGTTCGTGCTGCTGAATAGCTTGGAGGCAGCAGAAGCGGCAAAGCAAGAAGCTAGCGGGAGGGAAAACAATGTCGAAGCACTTGTTTTCTCAGGCGTGTTTGCTCTTACTTTTGCTGAACCCTGGCTCAAGCGTTCTGGTTCAAAATCCAGCGCAGCCCTCGGTGGCTGATCTTTTGTCTCCCAACGAGGCTCTCGAGTTGGTGCGGTTGCTGAATACGGCTCAGGCAGAAAGTCGGCTCACATCGAGCAGTTATCTATCCCTTGCCAGCCTTCTGAAACATCGTTTGGTCTCGAGGCAGTCAATTCCGGTGGTCGTCCAGGACGACACGCTCGGAGAGCTCAGGGGTACAAGCTGTCGGTCCTGGTTTCCGGCGACGGCAAACGGTATCATTTGGCTCTGGTTCCCGTTTCCGGATGCAGTGTGGCATTCTTCAGCAATGAGTCCGGTCTGATTTACACCGGCAAGACATTGGGATGCCCGGCTTTCTAGTATCTAGTATCCAGGCGCCTTCCCCAACGCGGCGGGTGGATTCGTGGACGATGATGGCTCGTCTCTTTCTAGCTCGTTTCATCGGGATGGTATTGGCCTGCTGGGGAGTCATCGCGTGGGGTGCCGACTTCCCGCAGCAGGTCGCTCGCCTCGAACTCCGCGTGACCGACGAACGGCCGGTTCAGGTGCTGCACTCGGCACCTCTAGTGGTTCAGGTGCCGATCCGGTGCGATGCACGCGGTAATTTGTACTTTCAAGGTTACGACCCTCAAAACTTGAATGCAGCTCCGGTGAACAAAATCTCTGCGGACGGAGAAGAAGTCTCACAAATTTCCCTGCGCCAGGCGCCCGGGTTCGAGGAAGGCGCCGTCTACGATTTCGCGGTGAGTCCGCAGGGAGAAATTTATTTTCTGGCAGCGCGAAAGGAAAATGAGTTCGAAGTCGTCCGTTTTTCCAGTGATGGAAAGTACGAATCTGCGTTCCGCTTGGGCACGGGAATCTTCCCCTTCAACCTCGCTGTGTTTTCGACGGGAGAGATTCTGATTTCCGGCGCCCAGCGGCCGCAGTACCAGGGTGAGCGAGAGGGCACTCCGCTGTTGGCTCTGTTGGACCGTTTCGGCCAGTTCCTTCTCGAGTTCGCCATTGCACGCGACACGCTGCCCGAATTCAACTTCCGAGATCCAAAAGCTTCCATCGTTCCTGGCATGACCCAGGGCATTCCTGGCGACGATGGAAACCTGTATTTGCTGCGCCGCACCGAGCCTCCGATCGTGTTCGTGTTGTCCCCGGGCGGCGTTACCCTTCGCCGTGTCGTTCTCAGACCTCCCGGTGATTCCTTCCGGACTTCGACCTTCCGAGTGCATGGCGGGCGGCTTCTGGTCGAATTCGAAGCGCTTTCTTCGGAGCTGCCCAGTCCACAACGCATCTTTTCTCTGTGGGACGCCTCTGCCGGCGAACCGATTGCAGAATACGTGGTGCCGGATTCGGCGAAGGGTCTTCTCGCCTGTTTCTCGTCGGATGGTGTGACGTTGCTTGCAAACCGACCCCAGGCTGGCCTCTTTCTTCTCCGTGCCCGGATTTGATCGGAGTGCTTCTATGGCCGGGTGCGCCGCTCCCGGTGGCGGTTTCGCGGGCCGCACCGGTGTGCAACTTTTGACCTTCACTGGGGTTGGATAGAATGTGGAAGCAATGGCCAGGTCCGACGTCCAACTCATGCTGGACGTGAAGGCGGGAGACGAGACGTCCTTCGAGCTGCTGCTCCAGCGCTACCGGACTCCCCTGGTCAATTTTCTCCACCGCATGGTGCGCGATGCGGCTTTGGCCGAAGACCTGGCCCAGGAGGTTTTTCTTCGTGTCTACTGCGCGCGTCGGCGGTATGAACCGGGAGCCAAGTTCACCACCTGGCTGTTCCGCATCGCGACGAACCTGGCATTGAACGCGATTCGGGATGGCCGCCACCGCAAGGCTGAACTCTCGCTCGATGATCCGGCCGAAGACGGAGAACGCGCTCTGGAATTGCCCGACGGCCACCCGACCGCCGAACAGCAACTGCTCGATCAGCATCGCCAGGCGGTGATCCGGCGTGCCATCTTCCGGTTGCCGGAAAAGCAGCGCGTAGCGGTGCTGCTGCACAAATATCAAGAGATGGACTACGATCAGATTGCCAAAATCCTGGGCTGCTCGGAAAGCGCGCTGAAATCGCTGCTGTTCCGTGCCTACGAAACGCTGCGGGTCGAACTGGCTCCGTTGGTGGGGTTGGCTGCGGAAGCAGAGCAGGGCAGTGCACCGGCTGCTGCAGATGGGGGGAGGAAAGCATGATGAGCTGCAAATACACAGCAGATAAGATCCTGGCGTATCTGGACGGCCGGGCTTCGGCCGCCGAACGCCGCGAACTCGAGGCGCATCTGAACTGCTGTGCCGACTGCCGCGCCCGCGTGGAAGAGTTCCGCCGGCTGTGGTCTGTGCTCGACGAGCTGCCGGCTATCGAGCCATCACCTGCTTTCGATGCGCGCCTACGCGAGCGCATCGCGGCTGCGCCACAGCCGGCTCTCTGGAGCTGGCTGGCTCCGGCGCCACGTGTGCTCGCGGCCTTTGCGGCGATGTTGCTTGTGGCCGCGTGGCTTTCCTGGCAGTCGCCCATGCCGGCACCGGAAACACGCCCCTTCGAGCCGAGCCGCAGCGAGCTGGAATTCACCATGATCCGCGACCTGTCGGTGCTCGAAGATTACGATGTGCTGGCCAACTTCGAAGCACTCGAGGTCTTGCCCGTGGTCACCGAGCCCGAAGATCGCAGAATGTGATGCGCAACCGGACGACCCAATTCGCAGCGATTCTCGCACTGACCCTGCTGGTCACGCCGGCGGCCTTTTCTCTGCCGGCGCAGTTTGAACCAGCCGCGGAGCACCAGCAATCCCCGCAGCGCGGCAAAGGCAAAGGACCAGCGCGCAGAGGGCCACAGGCGCAGCAGCCCGACAAAAATCCGGAGCGCGGTCCGCAAGCTGTGCCAGAGCTGCCGCCCCGGTGGCTGGAGCGGTTGCGCGAACTGCCTCCGGCTCAGCAGGAGCGGTTCCTGCAGAATAACTGGCGCTTTCGCAACCTCCCGCCGGAAGTCCAGGAACGCATGCGCGCGAACCTGCGTCACTGGAACAGCCTGAGTCCCGAAGAACGTGAAGAAATCCGTTACCGGGAACGGGTCTGGCGACAGTTGACGCCCGAACAGCGCCAGCATGTGCGCGAACATATCCTGCCACGTTGGCAGCAACTCGCCCCGGAACGCCGGCAAGCTCTGCTGCGTCGGCTGCGCGCACTGCGAGCCCTGCAGGAACAAGAGCGGGCACAGTTGCTGGCCAGCAAAGAGTTCCTCGGCGATTTGTCGGAAACAGAACGTAGCCTGTTGCTGGAGCTAACCCGGCTCCGCATCCCACCGCCCGAACCCGTCCCCTGAAAACTTTCTTTCACCATGGCCTGCTGCTACTGCCGGCAGCCATGCGCCCAACATGTTTTGTCAGTGGCGATGAAGCTGGTTCGTAACGCGATTTTTCTGCCTGCGGACTCGAAGTCCCTGTTCAGCGTGACTTCATTTCTGCGTGGTCTTCGACTGGTTTTTATGCCGGTACGTTTCGCGTTACCCCTGCACCTGCACCCCCAGCTTCCGATTTGTCTAACCCTGGTCCGTTCTCAGCCCTCTCGAACGTTGCTCGCTGTACCGATTTGGCACTTCGAGTTAACTCTTTGGCAACACTCAAGGACGGCCTGAACTCGTCCAGCCACTGTCAACAAATAAGCAAATTTAAAATGAACAACGCAACCTGTAGTGGTTTCGCCGGCGAAAGTGTCCCCTGCAGAGATTTCCACAACAATTTTTCATTTTGATTCGAATTCTGCTTGACAAGAATCTCGTCGCGCCTAGAATCGGGGGCCAAAGTGGGTGAAAGTGGTAGTCAGTGTTAGAAAGTGGCTATCGAGAAACAAAATTTGGCTTTGAGTGGCACAAAGCAAAATGCTTCGCGGCAGTCACCCAGCGACGGTGGACGGGAAGGGGCGTTTGAAGATTCCGGCTGCTTTTCTAGCCGAGCTGCGGAGCTCGGGCGATGAGTTCTATGTGACCAGCGACACGGGAGATCACGTGTGGATTTATCCCATGAAGGCCTGGAGCGAGATCGAAGAGCGGCTGGCGCGGATTCCCTCGAACAATCCTGCGCGCCAGAAATTTCTGACTCGCACGAATTACTACGGCCAGGTGGTCACGATCGATCGGCAGGGCCGAATATTGATTCCAGCGCTTTTGCGCGAAGCGGCCCAAATGAAGGGTGAAGTGGTGGTGCTCGGCTACCAGAATCATCTGCGCGTTTGGAACCACGGCCGACTGCAGGACCAGATGCAGTCTGCGCCGATCACCGGGGAAGACCGAAAGATTCTGGAAGAGCTGGGAATCTAGTTGAAGGCGCTGCATACGCCCGTCCTGGTCGAGCAGGTGTTGCGGTGGCTGCGGATTCGCCCCGAGGGCACCTACATTGATGCCACCGTGGGCACCGGCGGACACGCCCTCGAGATTGCGCGGCGGCTGACGACGGGCAGGCTGATCGGCATTGACCGCGACTCGCGGGCGCTCGACATTGCCCGCGAGCGGCTGCGGGACTACGAGAGGCAGGTGATTCTGGTGCATGCGAATTTTTCACGGATCGAAGAGATCGCGCGCGGCTTGAAACTCCCGCCGGCCGACGGTGTGCTGGCGGACCTGGGAGTTTCCACGCTGCAGTTGGAAAGTCCCGAGCGCGGCTTTTCGTTCCGTTGGCCAGGGCCGCTGGACATGCGCATGGATCCGGATGAGCTGCGCACGGCGGCAGAGATTGTCAACTACTGGCCGGAACGGGATCTGGCTGACCTGATCTTTCGCTATGGCGAGGAGCGGGCAGCTCGCAAGATCGCCAGGGCCATCGTTCGGGCCCGTCCCATCCGGGACACCGAACACCTGGCAACGGTTGTGGCAGGGGCCCGTAAATCCAGGGGAAGGCAGAAACTGCATCCCGCGACAAAAACGTTTCTGGCGCTGCGGATTGCGGTGAATCGAGAGTTGGAGGAACTCGAGCAGTTTCTAGCGCGGACCCCTGCCACTTTGGCTTCTGGGGGCCGGTGGGTGATTCTCAGCTATCACTCGCTGGAAGACCGTCTGGTCAAGCAGGCGTTCCAGCGTCTGGCCCGGGAAAGTACGCTGAAACTGTTGACGAAAAAAGTTGTGCGCCCGACGGCACAGGAAGTGCGGGCGAATCCACGGGCGCGCAGTGCCAAACTGCGTGCGGCCGAGCGAAAACCGCCCAGACCCGTCGAGCAGGAATCGGTGGCTGCTGCGCCATGGCTCTAGCCGAGTTCCATACGGTCAAACGGATTGACAACTCGCGGCTGGTCCGTCCGGCCGATCCCGAACGGTTGCGTCACTGCCTGCGCTGGGCCGGGCTTTCGTTGCTGCTGGCAGCGGGCGTGTTTCTCTATACCTGGCAGCATTTCCGCTGCCTCCAGCTCGGCTATCGCATCGAGGAGCTGAAGGCCGAACGGGAGCAGGCCGCGCAGTTGAATCTGCAATTGAAATTGGAGGCGGCCGCGCTGCGCTCGCCGATGCGCATTGATGCGATTGCCCGGCGCGAGCTGGGTCTGACGGTACCTTTGCCGGGCCAGGTCGCACCGGTGGCCGTGCCAGCCGGTGCGGAGTTGGCACAAGCTCGCACCGCAGCCGGAACGCCTCCGCGTGTGGAGGGTGCCGGGCAGCCACAATGAGATCGCCGGCGGGCGGCGTCCTGGGCATGACCTGGCCCCCGATGTCTCGGGGGCTTTTTTGTTCGTCCCGCTGGGACAGACCGCGGGTTGAGGGTCTGAGGCCATGAAGTACGACGCTGGCTCTGCAGAGCGTGGTCGGTCGCACCTCCGTATTGCGTCGGTGGCGGGGCTGGCGCTCGTCTGGATGTTGGTGGCGGCGGGGCAATTGGCGCGGCTGCAACTGTTCGAATACCGCACCTACCTGGAGCGTGCTCGTCGCCAGCAGCAGCGCATCGTGGAAGTCAGTTCGCCGCGCGGGATCATCTACGACCGCAACGGCCGCGAGCTGGCTGTCAGCATCCAGGTGGATTCCGCCTTCGCGGTGCCGGCTGAAATCCCCAACCCGCACATTGCCGCCCGGCTGCTGGCGCCGATCCTCGGGCTTGCGCCGGAAGAAATCGAAACCCGGCTCAGCCGTTCCCGCAGCTTTGTGTGGTTAAAGCGGAAACTCGATGCCGTCGCTGTCGAGAGGATCAAAGCGCTCAACCTGGCCGGCATCTATTTCCAGAAAGAGCATCGCCGTTTCTACCCGAACCGCGAGCTGGCTGCGCACGTGCTCGGTTTCGTGGATGTGGACGAAAAGGGGCTGGCCGGGCTGGAGTACTCGTTCGATGGGCAGCTCCGCGGACAGCCCGTGCGCATGCTCGTGCTGGCCGACGCACGCCGTCGCTGGTATGACCGCGATGGTCGTGAACCCCAGCGCGGCTCCCATCTCGTGCTTACGCTCGACGACCGCATCCAGTACATCGCGGAAAAAGAACTGCGCGAAGCCATTCGCGCCACCCGGGCCCAGGCCGGAACCATCCTGGTGCAAAACCCCTCCACGGGCGAAATCCTCGCGCTGGCCAATTGGCCTTCGTTCAACCCGAACACACCCCAGGAAGCCCGCGAAGCGGCGCGGATGAATCGCGCCGTTTCCGCGGTGTATGAGCCGGGCTCGATCTTCAAGATCGTCACGCTCGCGGCAGCCCTGGAGGAAAAGCAGACCCATCCCGGCGAGGTCATTGACTGCCAAAACGGAGCCATCTACATCGCTGGCCATCGCATCCGCGACCACAAACCGTTCGGTCTGTTGAACGTGGCCCAGGTGCTGGCGCAGTCGAGCGACGTCGGCACGATCAAGCTGGGCCTGCGGCTGGGTCCGCGCACGCTTTACCGCTACATCCGCGCTTTCGGCTTCGGCGAGCTGACCGGCATCGAACTCTCTGGCGAGAGCCGCGGCCTGCTGCGCGCGGCTGAGAATTGGACGCCGGTTTCGGTCGGCTCGATCTCCATGGGGCAGGAAATCGGCGTGACGTCCGTGCAGATGGTCACGGCCATGTCGGCCATTGCCAATGGCGGACTGCTGGTAGCTCCTCGACTGGTCCGTGAGCTGCACCAGAACGGCCAGCGGGTCGCCCTGGAACGTCCTGCGTCGGTGCGGGTGATCAGCGCGACCACGGCTGCTACGCTGCGTCGGCTGCTGGAAGGGGTTGTGCTCGAGGGTACCGGAAAAGCAGCACAACTGGACGGGTGGACCGCAGCCGGGAAAACAGGCACCGCACAGAAAATCGACCCGCTCACGGGCCGTTACTCGCTCACCGACCACATTGCCAGTTTTGTCGGCTTCGCTCCGCTGAACGAGCCGGCCATCACCGTGCTGGTCACATTGGACTCACCACCGGAAAACTATCACGGTGGACGCGTGGCGGCTCCGGTTTTCAAAAAAGTAGCGGAACAGGTGCTGACCTATCTGGGGGTGCCTCACGACGTCGTGCCACCGGCGCCGCTGCTGCGCGCCCGCCGCAGCCAACCCGAGGCCAACGAGTTGAGCGATTTTCACCCGGCGCAGCGGATTTCTGCGGCTGCGGCCGAAACCACTGTCTCGGCTGCGTCCGACGCCGACTCCACCCCGACGCTGGCCCTGGCCAGCACCGAATCGGTGGAGGTGCCCGCGCTGTTGGGCAAATCCGTGCGTGCCGTTACCGAACAATGTCTGCAAATCGGTCTGCAGCCGGTGCTGATCGGCACCGGCGTAGCTTGGGACCAGGTGCCGTCAGCAGGCCGGCGCGTGCCGCGCGGTAGCCGGGTCACGGTGCGGTTCCTCCCTGCGACAGCAGAGTCGACGCCTGCGACCGAGGCGGAGCCTCGGGGGAGAGATTGACGTGGCTGGAAGCGGCCGGACGACGAGAAGTTTGAGGGCCGAATACAGCCAGCCTATACTGGTGAGAAAGGGAATGAAGCTGAACGAGCTGCTTCGCGGTGTGGACACTTGCACCGTGTTGGGTGACGGCACGGTCCAGGTGAGTTCCGTGGTCTGTGACAGCCGTCAGGTGAAGCCCGGAGCACTGTTCGCTGCACTTCGCGGTGTCCACGCCGACGGCAATCGGTTCGTCCGCGAAGCAGCCCAAGCCGGCGCAGCGGTCATCTTGAGCGAGCAGCCCGTACCGGCTGACTGGCCGACTTCGGTGGTCTGGGTGCAGGTGCCGCAGGCCCGACGGGCTTTAGCCACCGTGGCGGCGAATTTCTACCACCGACCGGCAGAACGGCTGAAACTGGTGGGCGTCACCGGCACGAACGGGAAAACCACGACCACCTATCTGGTGGATTCCATCTTTCGCGCCGCTGGCCTGCCCGCCGGCATGATGGGCACGGTCGAGTACCGGCTGCCCGACGGCGTCGAACCGGCCACGCACACCACGCCGGAATCGCTCGACCTGCAGCGCTTTCTGGCCCGTGTGTGTGCTGCTGGAGGGACGCACGCGGTCTTCGAAGTCAGCTCCCACGCGCTGGCCCAGGATCGTGTCTGGGGCTGTCGGTTTGCCGCCGCCGTCTTCACCAATCTGACGCAGGATCATCTCGACTACCACGGCACTCTCGACCACTACTTTGCCGCCAAGCGCCGCTTGTTCGAAGGCACCGGGGCTGGCGCACCAGCCGTTAGCGTGCTGAATGTCGATGATCCGCGCAGCCGAGAGCTGATCGCTCTGTCCGCGCGTGTGCTCACCTATGGACTCGAGAAAAAGGCAGATATCACTGCCCAAAAACCGACCCTGAGTTTTTCCGGCATCCGATTCGTCGCCGAGACGCCGGCTGGCAGCTTTGCCGTGCGCTCACCGCTGGTGGCCCGCATCAATCTCTACAATCTGCTGGCGGCGATTGGGGTCGGCCTGGCACTGGAGCTGGACCGCGAAGCCATCGCCGAGGGCCTTGCTCGACTAGAGCGCGTGCCGGGCCGCTTCGAGCGGGTAGATGCGGGCCAGCCATTTCTTGTCGTGGTGGACTACGCACACACGCACGACGCGATTCGGAATGTCATCGCCACGGCGCGCGAACTGAACCCACAGGGCCGCGTGATTGTGGTCTTCGGTTGCGGTGGCGAGCGCGACCGCACCAAGCGTCCTTTGATGGGCGAAGCCGCGGGGCGCAGCGCGGACCTGGTCGTTCTCACCAATGACAACCCGCGCAGCGAAGACCCGCGACTGATCATCAACGACGTTCTCGTCGGCCTGCGGCGCGCCGAAGGCCAGTACCTGGTCGAACCGGATCGTGCCCGGGCGATCGGCCTTGCGTTCGACGCAGCGCGTGCCGGCGACATCGTGTTGCTGCTCGGCAAGGGACACGAACGCTACCAAATTCTGGGAGATCAGAAACTGCCGTGGAATGAAATCGAAGTCGCCCGAGAAAAGCTCGCCGAGCTCGGCTACCAGAAGCCCTCGAGCGAGACCACGGGTGTGCACTGGTGAAGGATCTGGCCGTGGACGGTGCAAACCTGTTCGCGTGCGATGCGATGAGCCGCCGCGGTCGAAAACAACGGAACCCGGGCGGAAGCCGGTGAAACCCAGTCCGCCGAACGCTGCATGCATTGGACCCTGGCACAAGTCGCTGCTGCACTGGGCAGCGCGCTCCCGACCGAACCCGCTGCGATGGCCGCCGACGCAGTCTGCGCGGGTGTTTCGATCGATTCTCGAACGGTGCGTGCCGGCGAGCTGTTTTTTGCCATCCGTGGGCCACGGCACGATGGACACGACTATGTGGCGGCGGCCCTGGCGGCGGGTGCAGTGGCCGCCGTTGTCGCGCGCGCTCGTTTGGGGACATTCCCGGTGGATCTCCGTGGACGGTTGCTGGTCGTGGAGGACACGCTTGCCGCCCTGCAGCACCTGGCGCGAGAAGTCCGCCGGAGCTGGGCGCAGGCTGGACGGGACCGCCGGGTGGCAGCGATCACTGGTTCGACGGGCAAGACCACCACAAAGGAAATCCTGGCGGCACTGGTGGCCGCACGGCGCCGCGTGCTGAAGTCGGAGGGGAACTTGAACAACGCGTACGGCCTGCCCCTGACGCTGTGTCGGCTCGAGCCCGACCACGAGGCCGTCGTGGTCGAAGTGGGCATGTCGCGCCGTGGGGAGCTGGCCCGACTGGCCGCCATCGCTGAGCCGGAAATCGGCGTGGTGACCAACGTCGGGCCGGTACATCTGGAGTTCTTTTCCTCGGTGGACGAAATCGCACTGGCCAAGCGAGAGCTGATCGAAGGCTTGGCTTCCGGCGAACCCGTAGCCGTGCTGAATGCCGACGATGCGCGCGTCTCCCGTTTTGCGGATGTGTTCCGCGGTCGGGTGGTCACGTTCGGCTTTGGTCCTTCGTCACAGTATCGCGCGCGGGGTATAGAAAACCGTGGCGCAGAAGGCATTGCCTTCACGCTCGTCTCTCCGCAGGGAGAGGCGCGGCTGGCGCTCTCGCTGAGCGGGCGGCACAACCTGGCCAACGCACTGGCCGCGCTGGCGGCGGCAGCGGAGTTCGGTGTCGGTGCCGAAGAGGCCCGGCCGGTGCTGCGCACCCTGAAGCCGCCGACGATGCGCGGCGAGCTCGTGCGGTTTGCGGAAGGCTTCGCGGTGATCAACGACAGCTACAATTCGAATCCCGTGGCGCTGACCGCGGCCGCCGAACTGCTGGCCACCACGCCCGGCTACCGGCGCCGGATTCTCGCCGCCGGCGAAATGCTCGAGCTGGGCCCTGCTTCAGCCGAACTGCATCGCGAAGCGGGTCGTCAGCTCGCCGGGCTGCGCGGCATCGACTGGATTTTTGGCGTGCAGGGTGATGCTGCCGAAATTCCCCGGGGCGCGGTCGAAGCCAGCTTCAACGAAGCCCGCACACAGTTTTTCGAAGATGCCGAGCAGGCCGCTCGGTTCCTGGTCGAGTTCATCGGCCGGGGCGACCTGTTGCTGGTGAAAGGTTCGCGCGGGGTGCGCATGGAACGGATTGTCGAGCGGCTGGCGAGTCGCTACACCCGCGTCGAGGGGGATTCCGTGTCGGCGTCGAATGCGGAGATGCCCGGAACCTGTCCGTAACGACGCCGAAGAAACCGCGCGCCCGGGCCCGCGGCAACGGACACAGACGATGCTCTACTATTTGCTTTACCATGTGCTGGAGCCGTACTTCAGTCCGCTGAACGTCTTCCGCTACATCACCGTGCGGACGGCGATGGCCAGCCTGACCGCACTGCTGCTGTGTTTGCTGCTCGGTCCCTGGATGATTCGCCGGCTGCGTGCGCTGCAAATCGGTCAGTTCATCCGCGAAGAAGGTCCGCAGAATCACCTGAAAAAAGCGGGCACGCCGACGATGGGTGGGATCCTGATTGTGCTGGCGATTGTGCTGCCCACGCTGCTCTGGGCGGATCTGCGCAATCCATTCGTATTGCTGGCGCTGTTTGCCACCGTCGCGTTTTCCGCCATTGGCTTTGCCGATGATTATCGCAAGGTCGTGCGCCGACACAATCTGGGCCTGACGGCGCGCACCAAGCTGTTTTTGCAGATTGCGGTCGCGTTGGTGATCGGAGTCACCCTGGTGGCCTACAAGGCACTGGGCCTCTACTCGACCGAGCTGCTGATGCCGTTCTTCAAAAACGTGCGTCCCGACCTGGTGATCGACGCGCTGCTCGCCAACCCCCATTGGTGGCCGGTGGCCTATCTGCCGTTTCTGTTCTTTCTGATCCTGGTGATTGTGGGCTCGTCGAACGCCGTGAATCTGACCGACGGACTGGACGGTTTGGCGATCGGCTGCGTGATGATTGCCGCGGCTGCCTGGACGGCGCTCACCTACGTCTCCAGCCATTCCCGCTTTGCCGAGTACCTCGACCTGGCCAAGATGCCGCAGGTGGGTGAGCTGACCATTTTCTGCGGAGCGATCACGGGTGCGGCCCTGGGCTTCCTCTGGTACAACGCGCACCCGGCCGAAATTTTCATGGGCGATGTGGGTTCACTGGCGCTAGGCGGAGCGATCGGCACCGTCGCGGTGATGATCAAGCAGGAGATTCTGCTGTTCTTCGTGGGCGGTGTGTTTGTGATCGAAGCACTCTCGGTGATTTTGCAGGTGGGCTGCTACCGACTGACCGGTCGGCGCATCTTCCGCATGGCTCCGCTGCACCATCACTTCGAGCTGATGGGGTGGAGCGAATCGAAGATCATCGTTCGCTTTTGGATCGCTGCCCTGGTCTTCGCGCTGTTTTCTTTGACCACGTTGAAGCTGCGCTGAGGCAGGGATGCAGGCCATGAAACCTACCGTGGAACTGAGCGGCAAGCGCGTGCTGGTTGTCGGACTGGCTCGCACCGGCATTGCTACGGCGCTGTTCTGTGCTGCCCGTGGCGCACAGGTCACCGCCAGCGAAGAGCGCAGTGAAGCACAGGTGGCGGAAGCCGCCGCTAAACTGCGTGCTGCCGGCGTTGCGCTCGAGCTCGGAGGCCATCGCTGGGAAACGTTCTTGAACCAGGACCTGATTGTCCCCAGTCCGGGCGTTCCAGCCGATGCACCGTACCTGAATGCCGCGCGGGCCGCTGGCATCCTGGTGTGGAGTGAAATCGAGTTGGCCTGGCGGTTCCTGCGCGGACGCCTGATTGCGATCACCGGCTCGAACGGCAAAACCACCACGACCGCGCTGACCGGCCACATCCTGGAAGCCGCCGGAATCCCCACGCTGGTCGGCGGCAACATCGGCATTCCCCTGATCTCGCGCGTCGAAACTTCCAGCGAGGCCACCGTCACGGTCGCCGAAGTGAGCAGTTTTCAACTGGAAACAATCCACGCGTTTCGTCCCGACGTCGGCGTGCTGCTGAACCTGACCCCGGATCACCTGGATCGCCATCCGTCCTTTGCCGCCTACGGCGCAGCCAAGGCGCGAATGTTCGAAAACCAGACCGAGCACGACGCTGTCGTGCTGAATGCCGACGACCCGAACGTCACCGAACGGATGCCCGTGCGCCCCCGCGTCTTCTGGTTCAGTCGCACCCGGCGGGTAGCCGCCGGCACCTGTCTGCGTCCCTCGGCGACGCTGTCGGACAACGGTGAGGAGATCGTCTTCCGCGAGGACGGCCACGAAACGGTTCTGCTCCATTGCAGCGAAATCGGCTTGCGCGGTGCGCACAACGTAGAAAATGTGCTTGCAGCGGCCGCGGCAGCCTATCTGGTTGGTGCGTCACCGGCGGCGATTGCGGCCGGGGTGCGCAGTTTTGCCGGTGTCGAGCACCGGCTGGAGTTCGTCGCCGAGTTGGGCGGCGTGAGTTTTTACAACGATTCGAAAGCCACCAATGTCGATGCCGCATTGAAGGCCCTCGATGCCTTCCCGGGCTCGTTGCTGGTGATTCTGGGCGGCAAAGACAAAGGCAGCGATTTCACATTGCTTGCGCCCGCACTGAAGCGCCGCGCCCGACTCGTCTTGCTGATCGGTTCGGCAGCGGAAAAAATCGCTGCACAGTTGCAGGGCGTCGTGCCCGTCGAGCAGGCCGGTACGCTCGACCGCGCTGTGCGCCTGGCCTACGCGAACGCTCAGCCGGGCGACACCGTGCTGCTCGCCCCGGCCTGTGCCAGCTTCGACCAGTTCGAAAACTTCGAACACCGCGGCCGCGTCTTCAAACAGCTCGTGCGCCAACTCGTCCAGGAACACGCGGCGGAGGTGCGCTGATGCCTCGCGCGGTACAGTTCGATCGCTGGCTTTACGGGGCCACGCTGGCGCTGTGCCTGGTGGGTGCGGTCATGGTGTTCAGCGCCTCGGCGGTGACCGCCGAGGAAGAACTGGGCAGCGCCTACGGCTTCATTGGGCGGCAGGCCCTCTGGCTGCTGTTGGGGTTAGGCGGCATGTTTGTGCTCATGCAGGTCGACTACCGCAAGCTACGCCAGCCCGTGGTGATCTATACGAGCCTGTGCGGCATCCTACTGCTGCTCGCCGCGGTGTTTTTCTTTCCTCCCATCAACGCGGCGCACCGCTGGATACACTTCGGCCCGCTGCGGCTGCAGCCTTCTGAGCTGGCCAAGCTGGTCGTGATTTTCTATCTGGCGGCGCTGCTGGAAGCACGGCTGCACCCGCAGAGCTTCGGCGTCAACGACTTTCGCCGCACGCTGTTGCCGGCCCTGGGGCCGGTGTTGATTGTGGTCGCCCTGGTGGTGCTGGAGCCGGACCTGGGCACCGCATTCGAGATTTTTCTGATTGCCCTGGCCATGCTGTTTGTCGCCGGGCTGGATTGGCGCTATCTGGCTGGCGCCGCCGGCGCAGCGGTACCGGTTCTAGCGGGTCTGATCCTCGCCGAACCCTACCGTCTGAAGCGCGTGCTGGTGTTCCTGAATCCCGAGGCAGATCCACAGGGCAGTGGCTTCCAGTTGCTCCAGTCGCTGATTGCGGTGGGCAGCGGAGGGCTGACCGGCGTGGGTCTGATGGAATCGCGCCAGAAGCTGTTCTATCTGCCGGAAGCGCACACAGACTTCATCTTCGCCGTGCTCTGCGAAGAGCTGGGGTTTCTCGGCGCGCTGGCGGTGATGGTCTTGTTTGGAATCTATGGCTGGCGAGGTTTTCGTGCGGCGCTGGCGGCACCGGATGCGTTCGGACGGCTGGCCGCTGTGGGCATCACGGCGATGGTTCTCGGGCAGGCCCTGATCAATCTGAGCGTCGTGCTGGGCCTGATGCCCACCAAGGGAATCCCGTTGCCGTTCATCAGCTATGGCGGCTCCAGCCTGCTGGTGATGCTGCTGGCCACCGGCGTGCTGTTGAACATCGCTCAGCACGCTGACTGAAGAGAGACGCACAGTGCCTATGGTGCCATGAAGCTTGCAATCGCTGGCGGGGGAACCGGGGGCCATGTCTTCCCGGCGCTCGCGGTCGCCCGGGAGTGGTTGAGGCGCGGTCGAAATCGCGAGGTGGTCATGGTAGGAACCGAACGCGGCCTGGAAACGAAGCTGGTGCCAGCGGCCGGCCTGCCCCTGGAGATGATTCGGGTGGCTGGACTGAAGGGCATCGGCGGAATTCGCCTGCTGCGCAACTTGGCGTTGCTCCCCGTAGCTCTGGCAGATGCTGCGCGCGTGCTGCGCCGCCATCGCCCTGCAGTGGCCTTGGGCGTGGGTGGATATGCCTCCGGGCCGGTGCTTTTGCAGGCGCGAATGCAGGGTATCCCGACCGTGATCTTCGAACCCAACGCGAAGCCGGGCTTCACCAACCGGCTGCTCGGCCCGCTGGCCGACGGCGTGGCGACCGCCTTCCCTCAGGACGACTACTGGGGGGCGCGTGCTTGCCAGACCGGTTGTCCGGTGCGCGAGGAGTTCTTCCGTATCCCGCCGCGCCAGCATCGCGAACCGTTCACGCTGCTGATCACCGGCGGCAGTCAAGGAGCGCAGATTCTGAATCGCACCGTGGTCGAAGCGCTCCCGCTGCTCGAGCGTTTTCGGCAGCAACTCTTCTTCATTCACCAGACTGGAGAACGCGACTATAATGCGGTGCGCGAGGCCTATGCCGCGCGCAAGCTGGCTGCGGAGGTGTTGCCCTTCATCGAGGACATGGCGCAGTGCATGGCCCGCGCCGATGTGCTTGTCTCGCGCGCGGGTGCGGTGACCCTGGCTGAGATTGCTGCTGCCGGGCGCGCCGCGATTCTCGTTCCCTTCGGTGCGGCTGCCGAAGGACATCAGTTGCACAACGCACGGTGGTTCGCTGCCGCGGGCGCCGCCCGCATGATTCCTCAGGATGAACTCACCGCCGAACGGCTGGCCGACGCGATTGCCGCTCTGCTTACCCAGCCCCAGCAGATTGCCGCTATCGAGCAGCGGGTGCGCGCACTGGCGCGTCCGCGCGCTGCCGAGGAGATCGTGGACTTCCTGGAAGAGAAGGTGCGCCGATGATGGTTCGCTTCCGCAATTTTCAACGGATTCACCTAGTGGGCATCGGCGGCATCGGTATGAGCGGGATTGCCGAAGTGCTGCTCACGCTCGGCTACTCGGTCTCCGGTTCCGATCTGAAAGCTTCGGCCATCACGGAGCGACTGCGGAAGCTGGGCGCCACGATCTGCGAAGGACACCGCGCCGAACATGTGGCCGGCGCGCACGTTGTGGTGGTCTCCTCGGCGGTGCGGCCGGATAACCCGGAAGTCGTCGAAGCGCGGCGACAGAAGATCCCGGTCATCCCGCGCGCGGAAATGTTGGCGGAGCTGATGCGGCTGAAATACGGCATCGCGGTGGCTGGGGCGCATGGCAAAACCACCACTACCTCGATGGTGGCTGCGGTGCTCGCTGCCGCTGGCCTGGACCCCACGTTTGTCGTCGGCGGACGCGTGAATCAGGCTGGGACGACGGCGCGGCTCGGCAAAGGCGAATATATGGTGGTGGAAGCCGATGAAAGCGATCGCACCTTTTTGCTGCTGGCTCCAGTCGTGGCCGTGGTGACCAACATTGACCGCGAGCATCTGGATCAATACGACTCGCTCGAGGACATCCAGTCGGCCTTCTTGCAGTTTGTCAACCGTGTGCCTTTTTACGGTGCCGCGGTGCTCTGCCTGGACGACGCCAACGTGCAGGCCATCCTGCCTCAAGTGAAACGGCCCGTGATTACCTACGGTACCTCGCAGCAGGCGGACCTGCATATTCGCAACGTGAAGCTGCTGGGGTTGGAGAGCGAATTTGATCTCGTCTATCGCGGTGCCGAGCTCGGCCGGTTCTTCCTGCCCCATCCGCCCGGGCTGCACAACGTGCGGAACGCGGCCGCTGCCGCTGCCGTTGGTTTGTATCTGGGCCTGACGCCGGAGCAGATCCGCGCCGGGCTGGGCTCGTTCACCGGCGTGGGTCGCCGATTCGAGATTCGCGGCACCGCCAACGGCGTCACTTTGATTGATGACTACGGACATCACCCCGCCGAAATCCGAGCCACGCTGGACGCGGCACGGCTTTGCGGATTCGAACGCATCCTGGTGCTGTTCCAGCCGCACCGCTACACGCGCACCAAGCATCTCTGGGACGAATTCCTGGGTGCGTTCCATCAGGCGGACCTGCTCGTGCTGACCGATATCTATGCGGCCAGCGAAGACCCGATTGCCGGTGTCACCGGCGAAGCGCTGGCCGAAGCCATCCGAGCCGCCGGGCACAAGCGTGTGCTCTACCGGAGCACGTTGCAGGAAGGCATCGAAGTGCTGCTGGCGGAAGCCCGGCCGGGCGATGCCATCATGACGATCGGTGCTGGCAGCGTCGGCCGGGCTGTCGAAGAGCTGGCGATGCTGCTCGGCGCAAAGGTGACGACCCGCGATGCGGATTGAGAACCCGGAACTGCTGGCCGCCTTGCCGCGGCTCGGTGTGGAACGGCTGCCCGGTGCCGCCCTGGCCGAGCGCACCTACTTCGGCATCGGCGGCACCACAGACCTGTTGCGCATCGGAGACCGCCAAGCGCTCCCCGAACTGGTGCGGCTGCTGCGCGACCACGGCATCCCGTTTCGTTTGCTCGGCGGGGGCAGCAACCTGCTCGTCGCCGATGGTGAGCTGCCCTGGGTGGTACTACAACTGGCTCCGCTGGCTCCAGCAGTGCGGATCGAAGGTCGGACGGCCTGGGTGGACGCTGCTGCCGACCTGGGCGCCACCGTCACCCAGTGCGCACGCGCCAACCTGGGTGGTATGGAGGGATTGATCGGCGTGCCCGGGTCGGTCGGCGGGGCGCTGCGCATGAACGCGGGTGCCTATGGAACCCAGATCGGCAGTTTCGTCCGCGAAGTTGTCGTCTATCGTGCCGCTCGCGGCGCCATCGAAACGCTGCGCGGCGAGCAGATCCGGTTCGAATACCGACACACTTCATTTGACGCTGATGATATGATGCTGGCAGTGAAGTTGGAACTCGTCTCCAAGCCGTTTGCTGAAATCCGACAAACAATCCGCATCTGCAATGAAAAGCGCCGCGCCAGCCAGCCTTTGAACCAGAAGTCGGCCGGGTGCATCTTCAAGAATCCTCCGGGGGCTTCTGCGGGGCGACTGATCGACGAGCTGGGGTTG
The DNA here is from genome assembly GCA_037442425.1 of Acidobacteriota bacterium. GTDB lineage: Bacteria > Acidobacteriota > Terriglobia > Acidiferrales > UBA7541 > DSGC01. Next base: position 27,528 of record JBBIQG010000011.1, read on the forward strand.
AAGGGTTTTCGTGTGGGCGATGCCATGGTCAGTGACCGGCACGCCAATTTTTTCATCAACGTCGGAGCGGCCACTTGCGCCGATATGCTGCGGCTGATTGACCTGGTACGGGAACGAGTGCGCCGTGCCTATGGGGTCGATCTCGAAGAGGAGGTCATCATCTGGAGGGTGTGAAGGATATGGTGGACGAGCAGCTCTATCCCTCCGAAGCGGTCCTCGCGCCCGAACGCGAGGAGCCTCGCTATCTGCGGCGGCAGAAGCCGGTGGAAATTCGCCGACGCCGGTTCAGCCGCGAAGCGCGCCGCGTCTACCTGCGACGGACCCTGTTCGCACTGGCGTGGGTGGCCGCGGCCGGGGCAGTCTACCTGGGTGTGGATTTTCTGCTCCACGCGCCGCAAATGGCGCTGACCTCGCCGGCCCAGGTCGTGATCACGGGCAACCGCTATGTGAGTCGCGCTGCGATCCTGGAAAAGTTCTATCCCGACCGCTATCGCAGTGTTCTGCGGGTGCCGTTGGCTGAGCGGCGTGCTGCGGTAGAAGCCATTCCCTGGGTCGAACGCGCCACCGTGCGCCGGGTGCTACCGAATCGGATCGAGGTCGAACTGGTCGAGCGCACACCGGTGGCGTTTCTGCGGCTTGGCCCGACGCTGGCTTTGGTCGATGCCCACGGCGTGATTCTCGACCCGCCGGTAGAAGGCAATGCCGACTTCCGTTTTCCGGTAGTCAGCGGTCTGCATGCCAGCATGGCGGCGAGCGAACGGCAGCGACGGATGCAACTCTATGTTCAGTTTTTGACGCAGATCGAAGCGGTGCGCACGGGCGCCTCGCAATACGTCAGCGAGGTGGACCTCGCCGAGGCCAGCAACCTGAAGGCTGTCCTCGTCGAGCTACCCGAGCTCGGCCGCAGCTCTGGCCAGTCGGCCTCCGTGCTGGTCCATTTTGGCGACCGCGATTTTGCCCGCCGCTTCTCTCTGTTTCTGGAGAATATCGGCCAGTGGCAGGCCACGGCCGGTCGTATCGAAGCGGTGGATCTACGATTCGAACGACAGGTGGTCGTCAATCCAGAAGAACGGCCATGAGGAAAGAAAGTCGGCACATCGTCGCGTTGGACGTGGGCAGCACGAAAACCTGCGTGCTGATTTGCGAGCCGCAGGACGAGCACGTTCGATTCCTGGGCATGGGCGCAGCGGAATCGCGGGGCATGCGACGCGGCGTCATCGTGAATCTGGATGCAGCCGTCGGCTCGATCCAGCGCGCGCTCGAAGCGGCTGAATCGGCCGCCGGCGTGCCGGTCGAATCGGCCTGGATCGGCGTATCCGGCGGGCATGTGCGCGGAGTCGATAGTCGAGGCGGGATTTCTCTGGGCAGCCGCCCGCGGGAGGTACAGAAGGAAGATGTCCGCCGAGCCGTCGAAGTCGCGCGCAGTGTTCGCCTGCCCGAAGACCGCGAGATTCTGCATGTGCTGCCGCAGCAGTTCTTCCTCGACGGCCAGGACAACATCCGCGATCCCATCGGGATGGTCGGGCAGAAGCTGGAGGCCGATGTGCACCTGGTCACTGCCTCGATTTCGGCCACGCAGAACATCGTTACCGCAGTGAATCGTGCTGGCGTGCACGTGACCGACACGGTGCTCGAGCCGCTGGCTTCTGCCGATGCCTGCCTGACCGACGATGAGCGCGAACTCGGCTGCTGCCTGCTCGACATCGGGGGTGGCACCACCGACCTAGTGGTCTTCACCGGCGGTGTGGTGCGATACACGGCGGCGATTCCCGTCGGTGGCGACCACTTCACGAACGACCTGGCCGTTGGTCTGCGCACACCCCTGCCGGAAGCAGAACGCGTCAAGCGCGAGTGCGCAGTGGCCTGGCGGCCGTTGCTGCGGGAAGACGTGGCCATCGAAATTGCCACGGTCGGGGACCGTCCCCCGCGTACGATCTTTGCGCGCATGTTGTGCGAGATCGTCGAGCCGCGCGCCCAGGAGCTGCTCGCGTTGGTTCGGGAAGAGCTGCAACGAGCCGGACTGGAATCGCAAATCCCGGCGGGGTTGGTGCTCACCGGCGGTGCCAGCAAGCTCGTCGGTCTGGCCGAGCTGGCGGAGAATGTCTTCGAACTGCCCGCGCGCGTGGCGGTGCCGCGTGGCTTGGAGGGCATGACCGAGGAAGTCACCCAGCCCGAGTACGCCACCGCCATCGGGCTGCTGCTCTACGGGATTCGCGCACGTCGCCTGGCCGCGCAGCGTCCCACGGGGCTGGCCGCCAAACTCAAGGCCCTGTTCGCAGGGTCGGCGAGGTGAATTCATGCCAAAATTCATGCTCCGTGGTCGCAAGATCGCGGCAGAAGAAACGGGAGAACGCACGATGACGCAGAAAGAACCGGCCATCCGCTTTGCCCTGAACGAAGAGCTCCAGCAAGGTGCTCGCATCAAGGTCATTGGAGTCGGCGGTGGGGGTACCAATGCCGTCAACCGCATGATTCGAGCCCGAGTCGAAGGGGTCGAATTCATCGCCGCGAATACCGACATGCAGGCGCTGAAAATGTCCCAGGCACCGGTGAAATTGCAACTGGGCGCTAAGCTGACCAAAGGGCTCGGCGCCGGCGCCAATCCGGAGATTGGTCGCAAAGCGGCGCTCGAAGACACCGAAAAAATCATCGAGGCGTTGGAAGGGGCCGACATGGTGTTTATCACCGCGGGCCTGGGCGGCGGCACCGGCAGTGGCGCGGCGCCGGTCGTCGCTAGTCTAGCCAGCGAGCTCGGCGCGCTGACCGTGGCCGTGGTCACCAAACCGTTTGCCTTTGAAGGCAAGCGACGCATGACGCAGGCAGAGCAGGCGCTCAGCGAGCTGGTCGGCTGCGTGGACACCGTGATCGTCATCCCCAACGAGCGCCTGATGGATACGGTCGAACGCGGCACCAGTTTCTTCGAGGCCTTTCGCATCGCCGATGACATCCTGCGCCAGGGCGTGCAGGGCATCAGCGACATCATCACCATCCCCGGCATCATCAACCGCGACTTCGCCGACGTGCGCACGATCATGCACGGCATGGGCTACGCGGTGATGGGCACAGCCGTGGCTTCGGGCCCGAACCGCGCCGTCGATGCCGCCAATCGGGCCATCAGCAGCCCGCTGCTCGAAGACAACTCGATCAACGGCGCCCAGGCGATCTTGATCAACGTGACCGGATCCTCTTCGCTCACCCTGCATGAAGTGCATGAGGCTTCGTCTATCATTCAGAAAGCCGCGCACGAAAATGCCAACATCATCTTCGGCGCTGTCCAAGACGAAGCGATGAAGGAGCAGGTGAAAATCACCGTCATTGCCACCGGCTTCAAAGAAGCGGCGGCGCGGCGTTCTCACCAGCGCCCCAGCTATCTGCCGAAAAGCTGGAAGGCTGCCCGTGCCGAACGCTCGGATGGGGCTGCACCCGAAGTGGTGCGCAGTGTCAACGAAATCGTCCAGGAGGGTGCCCTCGACGACCTGGACGTGCCCACCTTCCTCCGCCGCCAGGCGCAAAAGGCCGGCGCGTGAGCTGTAGTGGCTGGGGGATGCGCGGCTCCGGGCGCCTGCTACAGTAGGCGCCCGCCGGCCTCAGGTGAGCACGCGGGCGATACGTTCGAGCGCCCAGTCGATTTCTTCGCGGCGGATGACCAGCGGGGGCGCCAACCGGATGACCTGCTGATGCGTCTCTTTACAGAGCACGCCCTCCTCCATCAGCCGCTCGCAGAACGGCCGTGCGGGGCCAGACTCGGCTTTGATTTCCAGGCCGATCAGCAGCCCGCGCCCGCGCACTTCTTTGATGTGCGGTGAAGGAATCTTGCGCAGCCCGTCCAGGAAATAGGCGCCCATCTCCGCAGCTCGCTCGGGCAGTTTTTCTTCGACGAGCACACGCAGCGCTTCTCGCGCAATGGCACAGGCCAGCGGATTGCCGCCGAACGTCGAGCCGTGGTCGCCCGGCTCGAACACTCCGAGCACTGCGCGCGACGCCACCACTGCAGAGACCGGGTAGAATCCGCCGCCCAGCGCCTTGCCCAGCACATAGACGTCTGGCTGCACGCCTTCGTGCTCGCAGGCGAACAGTTTTCCGGTGCGGCCCAATCCGGTCTGAATCTCGTCGGCAATCAGAAGAATGTTTTCACGGGTGCAGATTTCGCGCAGCTCGCGCAGGAAACCCTCGGGCGGCACAATCACGCCCGCTTCGCCTTGAATCGGTTCGACCAGGATGGCCACGGTGTTGCGGTGCACGGCACGCCGTGCCGCCGCAGCGTCACCATACGGCACGATGCGAAAGCCGGGCGTGAACGGACCGAAGCCGCGCCGGTACTGCGGCTCAGTCGAAAAACTGACGATGGTGACGGTCCGTCCATGAAAATTGTCTTTAAAAACGATGATCTCCGCACGGTTTTCTTCCACGCCTTTGCTCTGGTAGCCCCACTTTCGCGCGGCCTTGATGGCGGTTTCCACCGCTTCGGCACCAGAGTTCATCGGCAGCACCATTTCCATCTTGCACAGTTCCGCCAACTGCTGCAGCAGTGGGCCCAGCTCGGTGTTGTGAAATGCGCGCGAGGTCAGCGTGACTTTTTCCATTTGCCGCCGCGCGGCCTCGGCAATCCTCGGATGGCAGTGTCCCTGGTTGAGCGCGGAGTAGCAAGATAGGCAGTCCAGGTATTGGCGGCCCTCGACGTCCCACACCCACACCCCGCTGCCGCGTTCGATCACAACGGGTAGCGGGTGATAGTTGTGCGCGCCGTAGGTTTCCGCCAGATGGATGAGCTCCTCGGCAGAGCTGGAGAGTCGCGGAATGGATGATTTCTGCATGTTTGCCTCGGATGAGTATTCTACCCCGTCCGCGAGAAAAGCAATTCATTCGCCATCGGACTGGCCAAGTGTCGCCCGGTATTTCTTTGCAGAACTGGTACTTAAGTGGGACGGGCAGAGCGAAACCCGACTGCAGGGGGAATAACGCACAGTCGTGTTGTTATCCCGCGCAGCCTTTTGGTCCAGTGGCCGCGCAAGGCGCGGCAGGCTAGTTCTCGCGGTGCTCTGCCGGGTTGGCTTCGCAGGTTTTCGGGTGGAGCTGAGTCAGGCGCGGCGCAATCGCCTGCAGACCCGCTTCGCCGAGCAGCGCTTCTGTGCGAGGGAAGACCTGCTCTTCTTCCAGGCGAACGTGGTCGTGCAGCATCTGGCCCAGCCTTATGATCAGCTCGTGCGCCGGTTGGTGGTCGGCGAGAGCCTGCTCTAGGTCCTGCAAGCCGGCACGGATGGTGGCATGTTCGGCCAGCATGCGGACGAAGGCTGGCTCATCCGCGATGTTCACGTGACGGGCGCAGGCAGGCAGCAGTACTTCTTCCTCTTCGCGGAAGTGGACGCTGCCGGTGTGCTTCCAGAACTCGACCAGCGCTCGGCCAGCCTGGTGCAGTGCTGCCGTGCGTTCCGGCTCGGGGCGTTCGGCAGCGCGGCGGATTTCCAGCGCGCGCACCAGCGCGTGGTGGTGATGATGGCTGAGCGGATAGAGCGACTTGTGCCGTTTGATCATGCCACGATTGTACCTCGGCAGCCTTGCTCCCGTACGGGCAAACAAGCAGGATCAGCCTCAGAACTGGAATAGGTAGGAAAACTTGAAGAAGAATTCGTTGCCCAGGTCTTCGGGTGTGCCGGGTGAGCGGCGCTGATAGTTGTAGCCCAGTACGAAGTTCGACCGCGCAGTGAAATCGTAGACGATCACCGAGTTGATGTTGAATTCCTGCCCGCGGCGGTCGTTGGCCACCTGGGCGAGAATGCGGTATCGCAGCCGGGGCGTAAACTGATAATTTAGGCGCGTGAGAAACAGACGCCGTACTTGGAACGGAGTGCCGTCGTCGAGGAATTCGCGCACCAGCCGTCCGCTGGCCTGCAGCTTGATGCGACGCAGCATTCGCGCCGTCAGCCCCAGATTGTGTTCCTGTGCCTGGCCGACAAAGTTTTCGCGGAACTGCACGATTCGACGCCACTGGAAACTGTAGTTCAGGAGAACCGGACGCGATTCGTTCGTCCTCACGAAGAAACCTACGTTCGGCGTGGCGTACAGCCGGGTGGTGGGCAGACGCTGGAAGTCGTCTGTGAATTCGAAAAAACGGACGCGCTCGTATTCGTAGCTCACCTCCGCGAACCAGAAATTCTGGAACTCGAAGCCGAGTTCGGCACCGTGGCTGTCATCTTCGACTGCTCCTGCGGTGTTGCGGTTGCCATTGTGGGACACCTCGAAGAAGATTTGGCGAATGCCACCCCGGTCGAGAAACGGTTTCCATTCGATGGCCGCGTGGGTCTGATGCCGGTCGGTTTCCGGTTCGAATCCGATTGCACTCACATCGAAAGCACGCCCGACGAATTTGTAACGGAGCCGGAATTCCAGTTCATCGGAGTCGAAATTGAAGTGGGAGCGAAAGGCCGCCCGCTGCAGGCCTCCTTCCAAGGTGGTCTGGTTTTGATTGTAAGCGACCTGAGTGGTCCACAGGATGCTGGAACCGCGCACGATGCTCAGGTCCACGGCGTGGGCGCGCTGGGTCGAGCCGATGTCGCCCGCTGCCTGGTCGCGGTTCACCGTCAGGAAACCGATCGAGGAGTTTGCCAGGATGTCGCGTCGCACGCGCAGCACAAAAAAATTCGCTGCCGGAGCGATGCGCACTTCGCGCGTTTCCGGATCGGTGAATTCCGTCCGCAAGGTGCGCGATTCGAGCAGGCCGAGCGTCCACGGCCCCACGCGCCCGGTCAACTTTGCGCCCAGCAGGATGCGTTGCGGACGCCCGTCGGGCAGCCGGGCGCCGACGCGGCGGGTGAAAAACAGGTTCAGCGGTGTGGTGAAAAACGTCGAGCCTTCGTTGAAAAAGGCGCGCTTTTCGGGAAAGAACAGCTCGAAGCGGGAGATGGAGATGTTGATCTCGTCCGCTTCGGTTTCAGCAAAATCCGGATTCAGCGTGAGATTGGCAGTCAGATTGGGGAGCAATCCCCAGCGCAGGTCCAAGCCCCCTTCGTAGCGGTTTTCGTTGTCGAGCGGATTGCCGGCACCGCGGCGCCACCGGCCGGCCAAATAGGGAATGAGTTCAAGATTGAGGCCGGGCTCCAGCCCGCCGATGCCCTCTAGATAGCCGGCCCGGGAGGGGCGCGGACGTCCTTCGAAACGGGCGATGAACTGCCAAGCGGCATCTTCGTTCTTACGGGCAATGTTGCGGCTCAGGTTCAGACCCCAGGGCTGACCGGTGCGGAAACGAATCGAACGGAAAGGGATGGCGATTTCCACCGACCAACCCTGTTCATCGCGATGCACTCCGCTGTACCAGATGCCGTCCCATGTCGAATCGAAACTGCCGTCCGCCGAAACCAGTGCATCGAACTGGCCGTTGGCCGCGTTCACGCTGAAGAAGTAACCGTTGCGGCGGTCCCCGAACGGGTCCAAGAAGACATTCACACTGTCGGAGTTGGTCCGGGCGTCGCGCGCGTCGTACCGAACGATGATTTTCTCCGGTTCGGAATCGTAGCAGCGGAAGCCAATGTAGAGGGATTCGTCGTCATAGAACAGGTAGGCCTGGGTCCGTTCGCTGACCGGTGCGCCTTCGTCCGGTTTGCTTTGCAGGAATCCCTCGGCAGGTGTGAGCTGGCTCCAGACGGGTTCGTCGAGCCGGCCGTCCACGCGCACTTCAGCCTGAATCCGCTCGATGCGCAGCGTGCGCGGAGCACGCAGGTCTTGCTGTGTGGGGTCGCCCGCCGTCGCATTCGCCAGCAGGAGGGTTGCCACCAGAGCAAACAGCAGTGGAGCACCGTGGTGCATCGTTTCAGCGATGTCAAGTCCGGGACGGCGTTGGGGAATTTCGACGCATCGCCACCGACCGCCGTTTCATGAAAGCAGAAAAAATTTTCCCGTCCCCGGTTACCCCTGAGGTATAGAAAGAGGTGTGGAGAACACAGTCCGCATCCGGCGCGAGATTCTGGGGCGGTTGCAGGCCGAAGCACAGCACCATCCGGCGTTGGAATGTTGCGGGCTGCTGGCGGGCCGCGACGGCGTGATCACCGCGCTCTATCCGGCCGAAAATGCGCTGGCCAGCGCCACGCGCTACGAGATAGCCCCCGAGGAATTGTTTCGCCTGTTTCGCCAAATGCGCGCTGCAGGGCTCGAGCTGCTCGGTATCTATCACTCCCATCCGACAGGGGAAAATTTCCCTTCCGCGCTGGACATCGAGCGCGCCTACTACCCCGACGCCGCTTATTTCATTCTTTCCCCAGCGCCCGGAGCGCCGCGGCCCGTGCGCGCTTTCCGGATCGGCAACGGGCAGGTGCAGGAGCTGAGCATCGAAGCGGTGTAGGTGGCTCACGACGCGGCCGCCGCCGGCGGTTGCTCAGTGCTGTGGCCCAGCGCCGCCTGGTAGACGGCACGGATTTGCTCCGTCGAGCGTGCCCAGGAATACCGCTGCACCTGCTGGTAGCCGCGCCGAATCAGTTCTTCCCGTAACCGGGCATCGGTCAACACCAGGCGGATGCCGCGGACAATGTCGAATACGTTTTCTGGATTCACCAGGACTGCGGCATCGCCGACCACTTCCGGCAGCGAGGAAATGTTGGAAGTAACCACCGGCGTGCCGTGCGCCATGGCCTCCAGCGGCGGCAAGCCGAAACCTTCGTAGAGCGAGGGGAAAACGAAGGCGCGGGCACGGGCGTAGAAAACGCGCAGCGTCTGATACGGCACGAAGCCCATAAAGCGTACATCTTCGCGGACGCGGCTGCGCACCACCGCGCGGCGCAGGTCGGGATGCTTGGCCAGCTCGTCACCGATGACGAGCAGCTTGAGCTGGTGCAACTCCGGGTGGTGGCCGAGCTCAGCTTTGACCACCGCAAACGCCTCGATCAGTCGCACCAGATTTTTGTGCGGCTTGATGTTGCCCGCATAGAGCAGAAAAGGGAAGTGCACGGCGTGGCGTTCTAGAATGCGGTCGGCATCGGCGGGGAACGGCTCGCGCACCAATCGCTCATCCAGTGCGTTGTAGATCACCTCGATCTTGGCCTCAGCAATGCCGAACACGCGCGCCAGCTCGCGCCGGCCAGCTTGGGAAACCGTCATGATGCGACGCGCCCTCTCCAGGGCCCGCCGTGCGAAGAACAGCCGCCCGGTTTGGATCATCCGTGTTCCGTCGGGAAGCGTCAGCAAATCGGTCAGGTCGTGGACGGTGATCACCATCGGGCAGGGTACCCAGACCGGTGCATAGAACCAGGGCATGTGCAGCAGATCGATCCGCTGCTCCTGCAGAACCAGCGGCAGGTGGAAGTGCGTGTGCAAACTGGCCGGCAAATAGCGGTAGTCGAGCAGTTGGAAGGTGGCCGGCAGCGGGTCGAATTCCGCCAGGTGTTCGGGACGGCCGATCAACAAGTATTCGTTGGTGCGGTCTTGGCGGGCCAGATGGTTGATGACGTTGCGCAGGTACGTGCCAATACCGAAATCGCCGGCGCGGCGGATATCGATCGCAATGCGCATCGTGCCGTCCCTGTCTGCTGGTCAGGAACGTGCTGGGGTTGTTTGCAGGCGGTAGCGGAGGCCATCGGCAGCCCGTAGCCGCTTCTCGTAGAGAGGGAACTGCTGGGCCATGGCCGCTACCTCTTCGCGGACGCGGTGCTCGCGCGCGGTATCGCCCAGATGTTCGATGATCTCGGCAATCCAGGCAGCGATCAAACGCATCTCCGACTCGCCCATCCCTCGCGTGGTCACGGCCGGAGTCCCAATGCGGATGCCGCCGGCTTTCAGCGGCGGCAGCGGGTCGAAGGGAACAGCGTTCTTGTTCACGGTGATGCCGGCGCGTTCCAGAGCGAGTTCCACATCGCGGCCGGTCAACCCGCGCGTGTGCACATTGACCAGGAACAGATGAGTATCGGTGCCACCGGTGACGATGTGGAAGCCGCGTTCGGCCAGCGCGGCAGCGAGCGACCGGGCATTCGCCACCACCTGTTGCTGGTAGGCGCGGAACGATGGCTCCATGGCTTCCTTCAGGCAGACAGCCTTGGCCGCAATGATGTGCACTAACGGGCCGCCCTGGGTGCCCGGAAACGTGATGCGATCGAGTTCCTTGGCGTATTTTTCTCTGCACATCACCATGCCACCGCGCGGCCCGCGCAGCGTTTTGTGGGTTGTGGTGGAAACGAAATCTGCGTAGGGCACCGGGCTGGGATGCAGTCCAGCCGCCACCAGCCCGGCGATGTGGGCCATGTCCACGAACAGCAGCGCGTCCACCGACTGTGCAATCGCTGCCAGCCGTTCGAAATCGATCACCCGCGCATAGGCGCTGGCACCCGCGACAATCATCTTCGGGCGGTGCTCGCGGGCCAGTCGTTCGACTTCGTCGTAGTCGAGCTGCTCGGTTTCCGGATGCACTCCATAGGCAACGAACTTGTACATCCGCCCGGAGAAATTCAACGGGTGACCGTGGGTCAGGTGTCCCCCGTGGGCCAGATTCATGCCCAGCACAGTATCGCCCGGCTGCAGTGCGGTCATGTAGACAGCGATGTTGGCCTGTGTTCCGGAATGCGCCTGCACGTTGACGTGCTCGGCGCCGAACAGTTGCTTGGCGCGGTCGATGGCCAACTGTTCGGCGCGGTCCACGAATTCGCACCCGCCGTAATAGCGTCGGCCCGGGTAGCCTTCGGCGTATTTGTTCGTGAAGACCGACCCCATCGCTTCGAGCACGGCTTCCGAGACGAAATTTTCCGAAGCAATCAGCTCGAGCCCGGTGGCCTGTCGGCGGACTTCGGCGGCCAGGATTTCGGCGACTTCCGGATCCACTTCCGCCAGGGGTCGCTCGATGCGTTTCAGGGCTTCCGTTTCGCGTGTCATGCGCTGTGATTGCCGCTGCGTGCGGCCTGCTCCGTTTCCTGCAGGGTGTTTTCCAGGGCTGCGATTTTGTCCAGGCGGCGCTGGTGGCGCCCGCCTTCGAACTGGGCATTGAGAAATTCGCCAACGATGGCGAGCGCCGTCGGCTCATCCAAGACACGGCCACCAAAGGCGAGCACATTGGCGTTGTTGTGCTGGCGCGCCAGGCGTGCGGTGAAGGCATCGTGTGCGACCGCCGCCCGAATGCCGGGCACCTTATTTGCGGTCATGGCCATGCCGATGCCGGTGCCGCAGGCCAGCAGGCCCAGGTCGGCTTCGCCCCGGGCCACCTTTTCCGCCACCAGCCGGGCAAAGTCCGGATAATCCACCGACGCTTCCGAATCGGTGCCCACATCCTGGACCGGGTAGCCCTGCTCGCGCAGGTATCGCTTCACCGCTTCTTTCAGATGAAATCCGGCATGATCGGCGCCGACGGCAATGCGAGGTTTTTGCTCGGGATCGGCCATGGTGTGCCCAACGGCAATTCTAGCGGAGTTGTCTGGGGTTTTTCAATGCTGCGGCGCGGTTGACAGGGCAGGGGCCTTCCGCTAGTCTGCTGAGTTTACGCGCGTTCTGCCTCAACTTTCGGGCAGCGTCCCTGCCGGTGGCGAGTTTCCGATGCGCTGGTCGCAACTGTTTATTCCTACACTGCGCGAAGACCCGGCCGACGCCGAAGTCGCCAGCCATCGCCTGTTGCTCCGCGCTGGCTACATCCGTCAGTTGGCCGCAGGCATCTATTCCTACCTCTACCTTGGTCAGCGCAGTGCGTTGAAAATCCAGCAGATCATCCGCGAAGAGATGAATGCCATCGGCGCGCAGGAATTCTTTCTGCCCGCGCTGAACCCGGGCGAGCTCTGGCAGCAGACCGGCCGCTGGCAGCAGATGGCCGACATCATCTTCGAATTCAAAGATCATTCCGGTCGGGACGTTTGCCTGGCACCCACGCACGAAGAAGTCATGACCGAAATTGCTCGGGGCGAGCTGCGCAGCTACAAGCAACTGCCCCAGATCTGGTATCAGATCCAGACCAAGTTCCGGGACGAAGCCCGCCCGAAGAGCGGCTTGATGCGCCTGCGACAGTTCCTCATGAAAGACTCCTATTCGTTCGACCTGGATGAGGCCGGTCTGCATGAAAGCTACATGAAGCATCACCGCGCCTACTGTCGAATCTTCGATCGCTGCGGGTTGAAGTACGTCATCGTCGAGGCCCACTCCGGCGCCATGGGCGGTTCGCAGTCGCATGAATTCATGGTGCTCAGCGACGCCGGGGAAGACCAGGTGGCCACCTGCTCCCGGTGCGGCTATGCCGCGAATTTGGAAAAAGCGCGCTCCCGCCCCACGCCGGTCACCGACGCCGCAGGCGACCGCAGCCCGGAGCCGTTCGAAACACCCGGCGTGCGCACGATCGAAGAGCTGATGAGCTTTACCGGCATCGGCGCGGCGTACTTCATCAAGACGCTGGCGTATGTGGTCGAAGGTCAGATGGTGCTTGCGCTGCTGCGCGGCGATCATGAACTGAACGAAACGAAATTCGCCGATGCGCTCGGGGGCAGGCCATTCCGTCCGGCACATCCGGAGGAAATCCGCCAGCAGATGGGCGCGCAGGCCGGCTTCATCGGTCCGGTGGGCGCGCGGGGCGTGCGCTTGCTGGCCGACGAAGCTTTGCGAGGCCGGCGGAACCTGATCACCGGCGCCAACCAAAATGATCGCCATCTCCGCCACGTCACCCCGGATCGCGATTTCCAGGCCGAGTATGCGGATTTGCGCACCGTGCGTAGCGGCGAAGGCTGTCCGGCCTGCGAGGGTGAGCTGATCGTTTCCAAGGCCATCGAGATCGGTCACATCTTCAAGCTCGGTCGGCGGTATGCCGAAGCGCTGGGTGCGCGCGTGCTGGATGCGCAGGGCCGCGAAGTCACGCTGATCATGGGCTCCTACGGCATCGGTGTGGAACGCATCCTGACCGCGGCCGTCGAGCAGAACCACGATGCCGATGGGATGTTCCTGCCGGTTTCGATCGCTCCCTTTCAGGTGCTGCTCACTCCGACGAACTTGAACGAAACACCGATCCGGGAAGTGGCCGAGCGGCTCTACGCCGAGCTGCAAGCCGCGGGCATCGAAGTGCTCTACGACGACCGCGACGAACGCCCCGGAGTCAAGTTCAAAGATGCCGACCTGATTGGCATCCCCTTCCGAATCACCGTCGGGAGAAAGGTGCAGGATGGGAACGTTGAATTGCTGACCCGCTCGACACGCTCCAGCCGCGATGCTAGCATCAGCCAGGTGGTGCCAGAGCTCCGCAAACTGCTCGGCTAAGCTCAGCCCCTGGAGCGGGATGGAGTCAGAGCGAGGGTAGCAATGGGCCGCAGAAAAGAAAGTGGACGCGGCTTGTGGAAGGCCGTGTTCTGGCTGCTCCTGCTGGCCGCGTTCGTCTACGGGTGCATTCAGATCGTTCCCCATTACGTGAACAACTACGAGCTCGAAGATTACATGAAGACCGAGGCCCGGTTCGCCGCAGTGAACCGGCGCACGCCGGAAGAAATCCGGCAGAACGTCTGGGAGAAAATTCAGGAGCTGGAAATCCCCGCCACGCGGGAGAGCATCCAGGTCACGACCACACGCGGCAATGTGACCATCACAGTTCGCTACAGCGTCGTGGTGGATCTGCTCGGCTACCAGCTCACCTTGAATTTCCAGCCCACGGCGAATAACCGCAGCGTCTAGCCGGCTATCTTTTGCCGCGGCCGCGAGCCACCCGCGCAAACTGCTGGGGCAGGCCGGCGTACCTTGGAACGTTTTGCCCGGCCCACCGAGAATCATTATCGGCAACCCACTAGGCCCTCATCTGTGTCAGTATGATGGGGAGCAGAGGCAGGGAAGCAGGCTGCGGCAGCGAAGGGGTGAGTTCGCTGGCGCCGCACCCTGCGAACCAACGTGCGGATCAAAGTTCATCGCGGATTCTGGGGCTCGCGTTTCGGACTGGCCCTGCTGGGCAGTGTCGTGCTGGTGCTGCTGCTGGGCGCCAGTGTTTTCACCTTCTACTACGTCCGCTACGCAGAAATGATCGAGCAGCGGCTGGCCCACGGCCGTATCTACCAGAACAGCTCGAGCGTTTTCACTGCGCCGCGGAAAATTGTCGTGGGCCAGTCGCTCACCCGCGACGAGCTGGTGGCGTACTTGCGGCGCGTCGGCTATGCGGAATCGGAGATCCCGGGCTCGCGCGGCCGCTTCGCCGTCGAAGGTGCGGCCGTGCAGATCTGGCCTTCGGCTGATTCCTACTTTCGCGGACGGAATGCGCTGCGCATCGAATTTGCCGACCGCCGCGTGGCACGCATCCGTGCCCTGGATCGCGGCAGCGTACTCGAAACTGCCGAGATCGAGCCAGAGCTGCTGACCAACCTGTTCGATGCCACCCGCGCACGCCGCCGGCTGGTCCGTTTTGCCGACCTGCCGAAAGTGCTCGTGGATGCCGTGCTCGCCGCCGAGGACAAGCGTTTCTTCGATCATCCCGGTTTCGATCCCATCCGCGTGCTCGGCGCTGCCTGGGTGGACTTGCGTCGCGGGGAAAAGGCACAGGGGGCCAGCACCATCACCATGCAGGTGGCGCGCAGTTTCTTTTTCACTACGGAACGCACCTGGCAGCGCAAGCTGGCGGAAACCATGGTGGCGATGCAACTGGAGCAGCGGTTCTCGAAAGAGCAGATCTTCGAGCTCTACGCTAATCAGATCTACCTCGGCAATCGGGGCAGTTTTGCGATCCACGGTTTTGGCGAAGCCGCGCAGGCCTACTTCGGCAAGGATGTACGGGAACTGACGCTGGCGGAAGCGGCCTTCTTGGCCGGGATCATCCGGGCGCCGAACCGTTACTCCTCAGCCGATCGCCGCCCTGAACGAGCCGCCGAAGCGCGCGATCGCGTGCTCGATCTGATGGTCGAAAATCGCATGATCCATGCGGAAGCGGCTGCCGCAGCGCGAAAGGTGCCGTTGCGACTGACCAGCGCCTCGATCGAATACAGTTCGGCGCCGTATTTCGTGGACATGGTGAAAGACGATCTGCTCGAACGCTACCCGGAGTCGGAACTGGCCTCGCGCAGCTACCGCATCTATACCACGCTGGACGCCGCTCTGCAGCGGGCTGCCGCCGAAGCGGTCGAACAAGGCCTGCGGCATCTGGATAGCCTGCTGGCACGCCGCTACCAAAGCTGGCGCCGGCGCGGGGAAGCGGTTCCGCTGGTGCAGGTGGCCTTGGTGGCGCTCGACCCGGCTACCGGAGAAATCAAAGCCCTGATTGGCGGCCGGCATTACGGTCAGAGCCAGTTGAACCGTGTACTGGCGCGCCGCCCACCTGGCTCGGTGTTCAAACCTTTCGTCTATGCCGCGGCGCTCTCCAACGCCGTCGATGGCTACGAGCCGGTGTTGCACACTACTACGACCGTCGTGGATGAACCCACCACGTTTCTCTTCGACGGGCAGGAATATGCCCCGGACAACTACGGACAAACCTACTATGGCACCGTGACCCTGCGCGAGGCCCTGGTGCGTTCGTTGAACGTGGCCACCGTCAAGGTGGCGGAACTGGTCGGCTACAATCGTGTGGTCGAGGTGGTTCGCCAGATGGGTCTGGGTGCGCGCATCCGACCCACGCCGGCGATGGCTTTGGGTGCCTATGAGATGACCCCACTCGAAGTGGCCGCTGCCTACACGCCCTTTGCCCGCGAAGGCCGCCGCGTAGAACCTTATTTCTTGCGTACTGTGTTCGCTTCCGATGGGACCGTGGTCGAGTCGAAAGACCCGCGGCAACAGCCGCCCCGCCAGGTGCTCGACCCGCGCGTTGCCTACATCGTGAATCACGTGTTGCAGGACGTTCTCCAGCGGGGCACCGGCGCGGGAGTTCGCGCGCGTGGTTTCACAGCGCCAGCGGCGGGCAAGACGGGCACGTCGCACGACGGTTGGTTTGCTGGCTTCACCGACAATCTGCTCTGTGTGGTTTGGGTGGGCTTTGACGACTATCGTGAGCTGGGTCTTTCCGGAGCCGCTTCGGCAGCGCCGATCTGGACCGAGTTCATGAAACGTGCTATCACCCTGCCTGGTTATCAGAACCCGCAGCCGTTTGAGCCCCCGCCGGGGTTGACCTTCGCACTGCTGGATCCGCTAACATTGCAATTGGCTCCGCCCGGAATGCCGGGCGCACAGGAAGAAGTCTTCATCGCAGGGGCCGAGCCGCCGGAGGTGTTCTATGCAGCCGGTGCGGACCGTCCTCCCTCGTGGCTGTCACGTCTGTTCGGGCCACGACGTCAGTCGGCCAGTGGCAACAACACTGGCGAAGCGGATTCCTCCGCCGCGACTGCCCCAGGCAGTTCCCGCTCCGCGCCGGCGCCGGCCAAGCAGCAACCTGCGTCGACTGTTCCGGCACCGGCTTCGCAGCCGCGGAAGGAAGAAAAGAAGGGTTTCTGGCAGCGCATTTTTGGTATCTTTGGAACTGAGCAGGACGAAAAGAAAAAACCGGATCCGCCAAAACAGGACAATCCTCTGAAAACGCGCCCTGCGCCGGGAGGTCCACAATGAAACTGTTCAGCCTGGGCCTGCTCGCCATGTGGATAGGTTTGTGGCCATCACTCCCCACCCAGGTGCGGGCACTGGTGTTCGAGCAGACTGCGGAACAGGAACGCACACCGGAAGAGCAGATCGAGCTGCGCGGCGATGTGCTGATGGCGCGCAAGCAGTACAGTGAAGCGATCGACGCCTATCAAGAGCTGCTGCAGCGGCTGGGTTACCGCGAGCCTGGTTTCTGGCGTCGGTTGTTCGGCGGTGGCAGCCCCAGAGACCGGCGCTCCGCGGCGGTGCTGAACAAAATCGGCATCTGCTACCAGCAACTGAACGATTTCCGCAACGCGCGCAAGTACTACAAGCGTGCGATGCGTCAGGACGACACTTTCTACAACCCGGTGAACAACCTGGGCACCGTCTACTATCACGAAGAGGAGTACGACGACGCCATCCGGCATTACAAGAAGGCGATCAGCCTGGATCCCAACGTGGCGACCGTCTACAGCAATCTGGGCCATGCTTATTTCGCACGGAAAAAGTACGAGGAATCGCTAGCAGCGTTTGTACAGGCCCTGCGGCTCGATCCGCAATTGTTCGAACGCCACGGCCGAGGCGGTTCGCTGGTACAGCCTGGGCTGCCCGGTGAGCGGGCTTTGTTCTTTTTCTTCCTGGCCAAATCCTACGCGCGCATGGGTGATGTCGAGCGGTGCGCCTACTACCTGCGCAAAGCACACGACGAAGGGTACGCGCATCTGGCAGACATCGCCAAGGATCCGGACTTTGCTCCTGTGCTTCAGGAACCGCTGATTCAGCAGATTCTCCATCCCGAGCGCACAGCCGTCACCTCGTTGCCTCCACCGGATCTGTGATGCAGCCGGCCGGCAGACCTGCGCGATGTGTCGGGAAAGTAGCATGCGGTGCCGACACCTCCAGGGAACTGGTCTATAATGCAAACGATGTCCTGGTTGGTGGCCTCCCTGATGCTGCTGGCTTGGTTTGTCGTGCCAACGAGTGCGCAGACGATTGTCGTTTTTCCATTTGAGAACACGGGTGCAGACAACCGGTTGAGCTGGCTCGAGGAAGGGTTGGCCGAGCTGACGATCCTTCGTCTGGCGGCAGACGCCGATGACTTTCCGGCTGCGCCGGCACCGGCGCTGCACGCCCGGCCCAGACGATTGGTGCTCACTCGCGATGACTGGCTGGTGGCGGTCGAGCAGATGGGCCTGCCGCCTGCACCGCTGTTTGCTGGCTACAGCCGCGCCACAATGTTCCGGCTGGCCCAGCAGGTTCGTGCCGATTTTGTGATTTTTGGCGAATTTGCCGCTGACGATGGCTCGCTGCGCATCCGCGCACAGGCGCTGCAAATCGAACCGGCCGCGTTGCTGGCTCCGCAGGAGGTCTCCGGTCGGCTGGATGAACTGATGGAACTGCACGCCCGGCTGTTGGTCGACTTGCTGGTGACGATGAGCGAGCCGGCCACTGCCGACCGCGCCGCGTTGCTTCAACGGCTTCCGCGGTTCCGGCTGGATGCATTTGAGAGCTACGTGCGTGGGCTGCTCACGGCAGACGATGAGCAACGCCTGCGCAGGTTGCGGGCTGCAGCGCGGCTGGAGCCGGGCTGGCCCGAGCCGGCCTATGCACTGGGACAAACCTATCTGGCACGTCGCGACCTGGCCACGGCGCTGATCTGGCTTTCCCGCGTGCCCCCGGCTCACCCGCGCGGCTTTGAAGCTGCATTCTATTCCGGCGTCTGTCATCTGCTGCGGGACGACCTGGTGCGTGCACACACTACCTTTGCCACGTTGGCGGCTGCCGCGCAGGCCCGGGAACGTGTACCCCTGCCCGAGGTGCTGAACAATCTTGGAGTAGTTCTGGCGCGACAGCAGCACTGGTCGCAGGCCGGTCTGTACTTCCACCAGGCCAGCCAGATGGCCGCCCGCGAGCCCATCTACTGGTACAATCTGGGTGTAGCTGAGCTGGCCGCCGAGCGGTTTCCGGAGTCAGCAGCTATGTTCCGCGAAGTGCTCCTACGCAATCCAGAGGACGCTCAGGCGCGGGCGCTGCTGGTGCGTGCCCTCGAGCAGGACGGCCAGAAGGAGGAAGCCCGCGCTGAACGCGAAGCAGTAGAATTTGATCTGCCGCAAATGGATTCCCGACCCGCGGCCCTGCTCCGCATTCAGGCTGAGCTGCATTCCCCCCGACAGAGTTTTCTACCGCCTATGCTGCCCAATGCACCCACTCTGCAGGGCAGTGCACGAGCCCAGCGAGCTGCGCCTGGAACAGGAGTTCGACCATGATTCGACGCAGGGGATTCCGGCTGGCCAGCACGCTGGCTGTGATCGCTCCTTTGACCTGGTTCGGGATGACGGATGCACCGGGACCGCCCTCGACCGAGACCCGCGTCGTGGAGCTACGCGTTGCCGATGCTGTCATGCCCATGATGGCGGAGTACGTAGTTAGCGGCATCCGGCACGCCAATCAAACCGGTGCGGCCCTGGTGCTGATCACTATGGATACGCCCGGCGGATTGGATAGCTCCATGCGCGAAATCATCTCCCACATCCTCGATTCGGATGTGCCGGTGACGGTGTACGTTTCTCCCTCCGGTGCGCGCGCCGCTTCCGCCGGATTCTTCATTCTGCTGGCAGCAGACGTGGCGGCGATGGCTCCCGGAACAAACACCGGAGCCTCTTCGCCGGTGTTCGGCGTCGGCGGTCAGCAGGTGGATGAAATCCTCCGTCGCAAAGCCACCAACGATGCCGCCGCCTATCTACGCAGCATTGCCGGCCAGCGTGGGCGCAACGTCCAGCTGGCCGAGCAAGCGGTCACCGAAGCCAAGGCCTTCAGTGCCGACGAGGCCCTGCGGAGCGGGCTGATCGATCTGGTGGTTCCGACGGTCGAAGAGCTGCTCGCCAGGCTGCACGGGCGCAGCATCAAGCGTTTCGACGGCTCCGTGCAAACGCTCGCCCTGAGCAATCCGGTGCGCGAAGCACTGGAAATGAACCGGAAGCAGAAGATTCTCTCCTACATTGCCCGGCCCGACGTGCTGTTCATCCTGATGCTGATCGGCATCCTGGGCATCTATGCAGAATTCAGCAATCCGGGACTGATCCTGCCGGGGGTCGTCGGTGCGCTTTCGTTGATTCTGGCGCTGGTGGCCGTTCAGGTGCTGCCCATCAACGTGATTGGCATTCTGCTCATTCTGCTTGCGGTGGGGTTGTTCATTGCCGAAGCCAAACTGACCAGTTACGGTTTGCTGGGTTTGGCCGGAGCCGTGGCCATGGTCGCCGGCGCGCTGATGCTGATCGATTCGCCGATCACCGGGATGGGCGTAAGCTTGGGCACGGCACTGGGCGCCACCATCCCGTTTGCCCTGCTGGCCATTTTTCTGATGACCCTGATTCTGCGCTCCTATCGCTGGAAGCCAGCCGTCGGCACCGAAGCGCTGGTCGGTCAGATTGGTTCGGTGACCACGGCGATCGATGGCACCGGCCAGGTGTTCGTTGCCGGCGAACTCTGGCGTGCCGCTGCCCCGCAGAAGATCGAGGCCGGCCGGCGTGTTCGCGTCGTTCGCGTCGAAGGACTGACGGTACACGTCGAACCCGTTGAAGCGCCAGCCGAATCAGGTCGAAACACGTAGCGCATTCCTTTGGAGGAGGCGGTGATGGAGCTGGCTCAATTCAGTCCGTTCAACACGTTCGTGTTGTTCTTGTTCTTCGTGTTGTTTGTCTGGGTTTGGAATTCACTCCACGTGGTGAAGGAATGGGAACGCGGTGTGGTGCTGCGGCTCGGGCGGATGTTGCCGGCGGTCAAAGGGCCCGGTCTGATCCTGGTCATCTGGCCGATCGAAACGCTCTACCGCATCCCCATGCGCATCGAAACGCTCGATGTGCCGCCACAGGACATCATCACTCGGGACAACGTCTCCGTGAAAGTGAACGCAGTTTGCTACTTTCGCGTCGTGGATGCGAAGCTGGCCCTCGGCCAAGTGCAGAATTATCTCTTCGCGACCTCGCAGCTCGCCCAGACCACCCTGCGCTCGATCGTCGGCCAGTTCGAGCTCGACGAAATCCTGGCCGAGCGCGAAAAGGTAAACGCCCGCCTGCAAGCAATCCTTGACCAGGATACCGAGCCCTGGGGTATCAAGGTAACGAAGGTCGAAGTCAAGCAGGTGGATATCCCGGAGGAGATGCGTCGCGCCATCGCCCGCCAGGCTGAAGCCGAGCGCGAACGGCGCGCGAAGATCATTCACGCCGACGGCGAATATCAGGCCGCCGCGAAACTCGCCGAGGCGGCTTCGGTGTTGACCACGCAGCCGGCGGCCATCCAGCTCCGCTACCTGCAGACGCTGACCGAAATTGGCATGGAGCGAAACACCACCGTCATCTTCCCGCTGCCGATCGATCTCCTCAGCATGTGGATGAAGGCAGTGGGTGGGAAGTAGCGGCGGAAAAGTGAGGAGAGCTATGGCGGAAGCCACTCGACGCAGCGGCCGCGACCTGGTGCTCGAGGGCCGGCACGTGCTCGGCCTATTTTTCACCGTGGTGATTTTGTGCGGCGTTTTTTTCACGCTGGGCTATGTGATGGGTCGCTCGCAGCACGCGCCCAGCGTCAACGCCGACGGGCTTCCTTCGACCGCTCCCGTCGAAGTTGCTCCAGCGGCCAAGTCCGCCGAAGAAAGCAAGTCTGCGGAATCCACCGCGCCGACCGAGTGGAACTTCTACAAAGCTGCCGAACCCGCCGTTGCCGAAGAGCGGCTCAGCGCACCGACTCGACCCAAGGCGACTGCGCCGGCCGGCTCCGTGCTGAAGCCGCCACTGTTTGCCCAGGGTGCCATCGTCCTCCAGGTCGCTGCGCTGACCAAGGAATCCGAAGCACTCGCCCTGGCGCAGGCGCTGCAAGAGAAACGTTTCCCGGCTTTTGTGCTGACGCCCTCCAGCGATAAATACTATCGCGTGCAGGTCGGCCCGTATGGCGACGTGCAGTCGGCGGAACGGGCCCGCCAGGCACTGGCCAAAGAGGGATTCAAGACGATGGTTCGGCGCTAGCCGCCCTGCCCACCGGCCCTGGACGTGGCGCGTCTGGAACGGTTGCGACTGTTGCTCGCGCTCGCCTCGGGCGCCGGACTGGCGAGCGCGTTCGCACCCGAACGAATTTCGCTGCTGGTCTGGGTAGCGCCGGCAGCGCTCCTCCTCTCGGCACTCGGAGCGCGTGGGACCACCGCCTGGCTCTCCGGCTTCCTGCACGGTCTCGCCTTTTATCTGTTGACCCTCCCCTGGATCTACACCGTGCTGCGCGTCCACGGCGAGCTTGCGGCTGGACAGGCAGCGGCGCTGCTCGGGTTGATGGTAGCCGTGCTGGCGCTGTTTCCGGCAGCGTTTGCCTGGAGTGTAGCTTGGCTCGATCGGCGTCATCGGCGGCGCGCTCTGCTCGGGGCACCGTTGTTGTGGGTGGTGCTGGAATTTGCGCGCACTCACATGCCGCATATCGGCTTTCCCTGGAACCTGCTCGGCTACGCCCTGGAAGACGAACTGGTGCTCCGCCAGTTGGCGGCGTGGACAGGCATCTACGGAGTTTCCCTTCTGGTAGCGGCGGCCAATGCGCTGCTGGTCTGGCTGGTCGTGGAATGGCGCCAGCGCAGCGTGCGCGTGATAGCTGTCGTGGTGCTGGTGTTGTTTCTGTTCATCACGAAATTCGGGCGCGCCTGGGTGCCCACGGAGTCGCCGCGTGCGCTGGCGCATCTGGTGCAGCCCAATCTGCCCCAGTCCACCACCGGTGCCGCAGATTGGTACACTCGCCACGCCACGGACCTCGAGGAATTGATTCGGCTGAGTATCACCGTGGCCGGCGCCTCGCCCGGGCTGGTCGTGTGGCCGGAAGTGCCGGCTCCTTTCTCCCTGCAGGACGCGCGTTTTGTCGGGCCGGCGCAGACGGTTGCGCTCAACAGCCGCAGCTTTTTTCTGGTCGGGGTCATCGAGTGGCGGCCGAAAGCCAGCGGTGAAATGGCCGCGTTCAACAGTGCCGTGTTGCTCGCCCCGAACGGGCAGCGCGTCTTCACGTATGATAAGATTCATTTGGTGCCCTTCGGCGAGTACGTGCCGAAGCGCAACTGGCTCGGCTTTGCCGGGCCGATCGTCGGCGGCATCGGCGATTTCGCGCGGGGCAGCGACTATGCCGTCGGAAAGCTGCCTGGCGGTCGCTTCGGCGTCTTCATCTGCTACGAGGCGATTTTCCCGAACGAGGTGCGTCGCTTCGTGACCCACGGCGCCGAGCTGCTGATCAATCTATCGAACGACGGTTGGTTTGGCCGCTCGGCGGCACCCGATCAACATCTGGCCATGGCACGCTTCCGAGCGATTGAAAACCGCCGCTGGCTGCTGCGAGCGACAAACAACGGGCACACCGTGGTCATCGATCCCTACGGACGCATCCGCGCGCGCCTAAGCACCGATGTGCGCGGTACGCTGAGCGCGCCGTTTGCGTTTCGCAGCGATTCGACGCTCTATACCCGCTTCGGGGATTGGGTGGCTTGGCTGAGCCTGGCGGCTGGCCTGCTCCTGTTCGTCTGGCCCCGGCCCATGCGAAGCGGCCAGCACAGAAAATAGCGTCGAGCGGAGCGCTGCGACCTGCACCATGATTCTCGAAGATCTGCAACACCGCTACGAAGAGCTCCTGCGCCGCATCGAGCTGGTGCGGAGCTACCTTTGACGCCGAAAGCCACCGCGCTCGACTGGCGGAACTGGAACGCCGCATCGGCCAGCCCGATTTCTGGCAGAACCCGGAACAGGCACAGCGGATCCTGCAGGAACGCAAGCAACTGGAAGCACTGCTGGCGGCGCAGGATCGGCTCCTGCGTATCCAGAGCGATTTGGAAACCTATCTGGAACTGGCGCGTGAGGAACACGATCCTGCTCAGCGTGAGCATCTGCTCCGGGAAGCGGCGGCCGAGCTGGCTGCAGCCGAGCAGTACGTCGCGCAACTGGAAACTCGCACGCTGCTCGCCGGCGAAAACGATGCGCTGAACGCCATCCTGACCATCAAGCCCGGCGCCGGCGGCACCGAATCGCAGGACTGGGCCGAAATGTTGCTGCGCATGTATCTCCGCTGGGCCGAACGGGAAGGCTTCCGTGCCACCGTCATCGATTCGATGCCGGGCGACGAGGCGGGGCTGAAATCCGCCACCGTTCGCATCGAAGGCGAAAATGCCTACGGCTTGCTCCAGGGAGAAAGCGGCGTGCACCGACTGGTGCGGATCTCTCCGTTCGACCAGGCCGCGCGGCGGCACACTTCGTTTGCTTCGGTGTTCGTCATCCCGGAAATTGACGACCGCATCGAAATCGTCATCCGGCCGGAAGATTTGCGCATCGATACCTTCCGCGCCGGTGGCCATGGTGGCCAGCACGTCAATGTCACCGATTCCGCGGTGCGCATCACGCACCTGCCCACCGGCATTGTCGTCCAATGCCAGAACGAGCGCAGCCAGCACAAGAACCGCGAAATGGCCATGAAGGTGCTTCGTGCCCGACTCTACGAGCACGAACTCGAAAAGAGACGCGAAGAGCAACGCAAACTCGATGCCGCCAAGCCAGAGATCAGTTTCGGCAGCCAGATTCGCAGCTACGTCTTGCACCCCTACCGGATGGTGAAAGATCACCGCACCCGCTACCAGACCGGCGACACCGATCGCGTTCTCGACGGCGATCTCGAGCCATTCATCCGCAGCTATCTGCTCTGGCGTCGCAACCCCGCTACCGTTGCTCCGTCCGCATCCGAGGCAGATGAGTAGTCTCCGCGGCTTCTGTTCCGCGCCGCAGCTCGCGGCAACGGTGCCGATGCAAGCACACGACTTTCCTCGACACGTAGTGTGCGTCGGTGCGCCTTTCGTGCGGCTTACTTATCTACGATGCGGAAATCGGGCGGCACCTCGAAGAACTCGGGCTCCACAGGAACATTTCGAGTGACTTTCTGCAGATCTTCCTGCCACCAGTCTCTCCCGTCAGCCAGTTGTGCCCTCATGCTGCCCAGGAATTTTCTACCTGACTGCGGGTCCACACAGAACCAGTGTTCCGTTTGCTGTCCCTGGGGAAAGGTGTTTCGATAGCCTTGGCACTCGAAGCCCTGAATCGTGCGCGTTCCCAGATTTTCCTTCTCACCCGGAACGGGAACGAAAGCGCCAAACACGGGTATCCCTCGATCAGCCTGCTGTCGAACGTTCCGGCGGCGGACTGCTGTCTTGGTATTGGAATCGAGCTGGATGATTTCGTCTCGACTTTCGTCGGAAATGGATATGGAAAGGATACGATCGGGGTCAGCGGCTTCGCGGTCTTCGGTGCGCATCCGTCCATCCGGGGCCACGAACCGAGTGCGGGCAATCACGCTCCGCGAGGGCCGCCCCCGCCCGTCGGGGCTTTCGCGGACCACAACATAGTCGAGTCGCAGCACAGTTTCCTGTGCAGCAACAGACTGCACCCCGCTGACCGGTAGGAACAGGGTAAGAAGAGCAATCACCATCGTAGCTTTGCTCATGGCTACCTCCTGCTATACACAAACTGTGCAGATAGGCTGACTGCACCCAAGAAAAAGTGCACTGCCATCATCACACAAAATCCAACCACAGGTCTGACTGCATCCGCACTCAGGACCGAAAGTGATTAAAGCGAGCACACATTCCTCAGCGGCTGCCGGTATGGAGGCGAAACTCGAGGCGTACAACAGGACCACAAGCAAGACCCGCTTCGCCGTTCCAAGCAGAGACCAGCGATGCTCAACTTTACTGAGTACCTCATTCTCCCCATCACGATGGCCTCCCGGTGAGTTTATTTACCTGTATCAGTTTTTTTTCATGTCAAGTAATATTGTTTACTTGATATTTCTCGCGGATCAGCCGGTGCCTTTCCCAAGATGCCAGAATGGAGCGTGGTTCGGAGGGGGCGTTGTCGGAGTGCCGTTCGGGGTAATGATCACCCGCGCAGTCCTAAGCAACTGCCGGTATGGAGGCAAAACTCGAGGCTTTAACCGGGCTTCCCACCCAGACATCTTCTTGTCACAGAATTTTTTTCCTTTTTAGGAACCGGGCCCTTTGGGAAAAAGAGTCGTTTCGGAACCGCTTCCCTTACTTGCAGCTCTACAAGCATCGGCTGACTGCTGAAAAGAACATCCCAGTGAGGAGGAGGGTTACCACTACCAGAGAGAAATAGATGTCCAGAAGTTTTTCGCGTACCTTTCCCTCGGACACTTCGCGGAAGTGGCGGCGAACTATGAAGACCGCGAAGAGCAATGCGACAGGATAGAAGCAGA
Source organism: Acidobacteriota bacterium (assembly GCA_037442425.1). Classification (GTDB taxonomy): domain Bacteria; phylum Acidobacteriota; class Terriglobia; order Acidiferrales; family UBA7541; genus DSGC01. The sequence continues at coordinate 53,250 of JBBIQG010000011.1, forward strand.
CTACCGTAAGCGTCCAAAGGAACGCGGTGTTTCCCGGTGGCAGCTTTTCCCAAGCATCCAGTGTGACTCTGAGGGCATACAGTTGGGTGACCGCAAAAAGTAAAAGATAGACCCAAAAAGCCCATGAACAGTACCAAGTTTCTAGATACTGCCCATAGGATCGCCGAACGATTGCATTCAGGTTCATCGTCTCTTCAGCTCCTTTACCAAACTAGGTTACAGGTCGCGGAATAAACGTATAGAATCGCGCCTGCAAGGCACCAGAGGCCGCCCGTAATCACGCAGCCAACGCCGTGAACTGCGGCCGAAATCTCCAGCCAGTTGCACAGCGTGTCTTCCGGAGTGGTGGCAGCTAGTTTCACCTTCGGATCTACCTCGATTTCAGAGGTAGCGCGAGCCTGGACATCTGTCAAGACCTGCAAGATTCTGGTCTTGAGGCCGACAAGGCCCTCTTGTTCCAAGAGCCGCAGTCCGGCTTCCCGCTGAGAACGGGTGGAAGAAAAGAGTGTTCTGCCCAACTCCTTCCTGGAAAGCAGAAGCCCTTCTTGAGCGAGCCGGTTCTGGAGAGTCACTACGTCGGTCTCCGACGGAATATAGCTGAGTATTCTTTCGCGAGTATCCGGGTCGCTCAGACAGGACGAAAGCACTTTAGCAGCTCCGATTTCTTCCAAGTGTTCAAAAAAAAATCTGCAAACTGACGCTGGCCCGCAGAACGTCGTCTCTACGCAAGGTGTTTGACCTTGCGCGGGCAAGTACATTGGAAGCATCATTTATGGCAGACCTTACAACTGCTCTGCTCAAACCCTTCAGTTGTATACCAGATTCAGCACAAGTGGGCGCCCAGACAACTGCCGCACAGAGTTCGCTGCAACCTGCATATTTGGAAAGACAACTTCAGTCACTAGCGTAATCACAAAAGTTCCGATGCTCAACTTTCTGAGTACTCATTCTCCCCATCACGATGGCCTCCCGGTGAGTTTATTTACCTGTATCAGTTTTTTTTTCATGTCATGTAATATTGTTTACTTGATATTTCTCGCGGATCAGCCGGTGCCTTTCCCAGGATGCCAGAATGGAGCGTGGTTCGGAGGGGGCGTTGTCGAGGCGGTGTTCGAGGAAGGAGTCGTCCGAGCGGCGCAAGGACGTGTGCAGGCGGTTTCCTTCCGATTGAACTCGAGTCAGTGCCTGAGGCTCACAGCATCACGGCCAATTGAACTTCGAAAGTTTCCGTTCAGCTTGGGAATAACGCCTTCCGCTGCAATGCGTTGACACCCCTGGGTGCGTGTGTTAGCTTCGGTGGGCGGCATGAATGTGAGCGCCAGCGGGCGGATCCTTCATCTGCTCAGGACATTGTCAGAGGAGCCGATCTCGTCTTTATGCTAAAGAATTTTTTGTTCACCTCAGAGTCGGTCACCGAAGGGCATCCCGATAAAATCGCCGATCAAATCTCGGACGCTGTACTCGACGCCGTACTCGCACAGGACCCGGACGGGCGGGTGGCCTGCGAGACGCTGGTGACCACGGGCTTGGTGGTCGTCGCCGGGGAGATCACGACAACGGCGCAAGTAGAGTACAGCGATGTGGCGCGCGGTGTGATTCGCGACGTCGGCTACACCCGCGCCAAGTACGGCTTTGATGCCGACACCTGCGCGGTGATCAGTTCGTTGAAACGCCAGTCGATGGATATCGCCCTCGGCGTGGACACCGGCGGAGCGGGGGATCAGGGCTTGATGTTCGGCTTCGCCTGCGATGAAACCGAAGAACTGATGCCCATGCCCATCATGCTCGCGCACCGGCTCACGCGCCGGCTGGCCGAGGTGCGTCGCTCCGGACGCCTTTCTTTCTTGCGGCCCGACGGCAAATCGCAAGTCACGGTGGAATATCGCGACGGGCGGCCAGTGCGTGTGGATTGCGTAGTCGTCTCCACGCAGCACGACGAAAAAGTTTCCAACCGCGAGCTGCACGAAGCCGTCGAGCACGAAGTCATTCGCGCCGTCATCCCCGAAGCTATGCTCGACCGGCGCACCCGCTTCCATATCAATCCAACGGGACGATTTGTGATCGGTGGCCCGATGGGCGATGCCGGCCTCACCGGACGCAAAATCATTGTGGATACTTACGGTGGCTACAGCCGGCACGGTGGCGGAGCGCTGAGTGGCAAAGACCCCAGCAAGGTGGACCGTTCCGCGTGTTACATGGCACGCTACGTGGCTAAGAACGTGGTGGCGGCGGGGCTGGCGCGTCGCGCGGAAGTGCAGATCGCCTATGCGATCGGCGTCGCGGAACCGGTCTCCGTCATGGTAGATACCTTCGGCACCGGCCTCGTCCCGGACGAAAAGATCACCGCGCTGATCCGCGAACTGTTCCCGCTCACCCCGCGCGGAATTATCGAAGCGCTCGGGTTGCGCCGACCCGTCTATCGTCCTACCGCCGCCTACGGCCATTTTGGTCGTTCCGAGCCGGGTTTCACCTGGGAACGGACCGACAAAGCGGAAACCTTGCGCAAAGCGGCGGGCCTGGGCAGTGGTTCTGCAGCGACGACGGCATCGCCGACATCGAACGCAGAAATCGCCGCGCGGAGCTGAGCCCGCCGAAATGCCCACAGAGAAGGAGCCAGGGTGACCACCGCACAGGAAAAACTTCGTGGCGACGTGAAAGACCTTGCGCTGGCCGAACGCGGCAAGCGGAAAATCGAATGGGCGAATCAGCAGATGCCCGTGCTCCAACTGATTCGCAAGCGGTTCATCAAGGAGCAACCTCTGCGCGGCCTGCGCATCGCTGCCTGCCTGCACGTGACCAGCGAAACCGCCAATCTGGCCATCACCTTGCGCGACGGCGGCGCCGAAGTCTTTCTTTGCGCTTCGAATCCGCTCTCGACGCAGGATGAAGTGGCCGCCTGCCTGGTCAAGGACTACGGCATCCCCACCTACGCGATCAAAGGGGAAGACAACGCCACCTACTACGCGCACATCAACGCTACGCTCGATGCCCGCCCGCACATCACCATGGACGACGGCGCCGACCTGGTCACCACACTGCTGACGAAACGCACAGACCTGGTCGCTGACGTGCGCGGCGGCACCGAAGAGACCACGACCGGTGTTCTCCGACTCCGCGCGATGGCTGCCGACGGCACCCTGCGCTACCCGATCATCGCCGTCAACGATGCGCTCACCAAGCACCTGTTCGACAACCGCTACGGCACCGGCCAGTCCACCTTGGACGGCATCCTGCGCGCCACGAATCTGCTGCTTGCCGGGCTCCACGTGGTCGTGGCGGGCTACGGCTGGTGCGGGCGTGGCGTGGCACTGCGGGCAAAGGGAATGGGGGCCGACGTCATCGTCACTGAAGTGAATCCGGTGCGCGCCCTCGAAGCGGTTATGGACGGCTATCGTGTGTTGCCTATGGCCGAAGCTGCCAAACTCGGCGACGTCTTCATCACCGTCACTGGCAACAAGAATGTGCTCACCGCGGAACACTTCGAACGCATGAAGGATGGCGCCGTGCTGGCCAACTCGGGCCACTTCAATGTGGAGATCGATATTCCGGCGCTCGAGCGCATGGCCACGGCGAAACGGCCGGCGCGGCCGTTTGTGGACGAATACATCCTGCGCGATGGCCGCAAGCTCTATCTGCTCGGTGAGGGCCGGTTGATCAATCTGGCCAGTGCGGAAGGTCACCCTGCTGCCGTCATGGACATGAGTTTCGCCAATCAAGCTTTGTCGGTCGAATATCTGGCCCGGCACGCCGGCGAGCTGGAACGCAAGGTGTATCCGGTGCCGGAGGAAATTGACCGGCAGATTGCTCGGCTCAAGCTGGAATCCATGGGCATTCAGGTAGATCGGCTTACGCCGGAGCAGGAGCAGTATCTCGCCTCCTGGTCGGAAGGTACCTAGACGATTGCGCTAATGGCGTCGTCGGCTTCCGACTGCTTTGTTCCGCTGCGATTGATGGAACCGGTTGCCAATTGGGCTTTGGATACTGCCGTGGCGCGCGGCGCCAGCTATGCCGATGCACGGGTGGTCGAACTGCGCCAGCGCGAGCTTTCCACCAAGAACGGTCAGGTGGGGACGCTGCTGGAGTCGGAATCGCTCGGCATCGGGATTCGCGTGATTGCCGATGGTGCCTGGGGATTCGCTTCCACCGACCGGCTGACGCGCAAAGATGTGGAAGCCTGTGCCGCCGAAGCCGTGGCGATTGCGCGCGCTTCGGCCCTGGCCAAAAAGCAGGATGTCGTGCTGGCGCCGGAACAGCCCTACGTGGACACCTGGCAGAATCCGTACATCAAAGACCCGTTCCGCATCCCCGTCGAACGTCAGCTCGAGCTGTTGCTCAGGGCCGATGCCGAAATGCGTCGCGTGCCGGGCGTCACGCTCGCCGAAGGCTCGATGCTGTTTCGTCGCATCGAGCAGTTCTTCGCTTCCACACTCGGCTCGCGCATCCATCAGGTGAAGCTGCAGTCCGGCGCCGGAATTGTGGCCACCAGCTTTGCCGACGGTGAAATCCAGCGCCGCTCCTACCCGAACAGCTTCGGCGGCCAGCATGCGCTGGCGGGTTACGAGCTGGTGGAATCATTCGACTTGGTGGGCCAGGCCCAGCGGATCGCCGAAGAAGCCGTCGCGCTGCACAAAGCCGAGCCATGCCCCGAGGGTGTGCGAACCATCCTCCTAGATAGTTCGCAGCTCGCTCTGCAGATTCACGAATCCATCGGACACCCGATCGAACTGGACCGCGTGCTCGGCCAGGAAGCGAATTTCGCCGGTATGAGCTTCCTCACGCTCGACCAGTTGAACCGGCTGCAGTACGGCTCGGAAATCGTCAACGTGGTCGCGGACGCGCGCCTGGTACACGGCCCGGGTCTGGGCACGTTCGGCTATGACGATGAAGGCGTGCCTGCTCAGTGCACCGAAATCATTCGCCATGGTTTGTTTACCGGCTACCTGACCAGCCGCGAAACCGCCGCGGCTATTGGCGCAGCGCGTTCCGGCGGCACGATGCGTGCCGAGTCCTGGAACCGACTGCCCATCATCCGCATGACGAATGTCAGCTTGCTGCCCGGCACCTGGAAACTGGAAGACCTGATCGCCGATACCGACGACGGCATCTGGATGGAGACGAATCATTCCTGGTCCATTGACGACCGCCGCCACCATTTTCAGTTCTCCACTGAAATCGCCTGGGAAATCCGGGGCGGTCGCAAAGTGCGCATGTTGAAAAATCCCAGCTACAGTGGCATCACGACCGAGTTCTGGAATTCCTGCGATGCCATTTGTGCGCGCGAACACTGGATGTTGTGGGGCACACCGAATTGCGGCAAAGGCCAGCCGATGCAGACCATGGGCACCGGCCACGGTGCGGCGCCGGCACGCTTCCGGAACGTGCGCGTGGGTATTGCCTTTTCGAAATAGAAGATGCCGTACCCGGTGCCTCAGACAGCGGAAGGCCGCCGTCCGCGAGTCACCCGAAGGAAATGACCATACGCCGACACCGACGTTCCCGAGCCAGCCAGCGAGCGCGCCGCCGTCGTACCGGACCAGCCGTGGCCGCCGCGCACCTGCTCCCGCCGGCCGAGTTGGAACGGATTGCCGAACAGGTGTTCCGCGCGAGCGATGCTGATGAAACCGAAGTTCTGATCGAAGCCGTCACCGACGCGCTCACTCGCTTCGCCAACAACACGATTCATCAGAATGTGGCCGAGCAAGCGGTGCACGTCAGCGTGCGCACCGTCTACGACGGCCGCACCGCGCGAGCGGCCACGAATCGCACCGATACAGAATCGCTCCGTCGTGTGGTGGCCGCATCGGGCGCACTGGCCCGCGTTCAACCGAAGCATCCCGACCTACTGCCGATGCCCGGTCCGCAGCGCTATCGCACGGTTCAGCGCTTTTTTCCGGCAACGGCTGCGGCCACGCCCGAAGATCGCGCCCGCGCCGTGCTGCGAGTCCTCCAGATGGTCGAGCGCAACCGACAGACAGCGGCCGGCATTCTGGCCACCGGTTGTTCGCAGATGGCGCTGGCGAATTCTCGCGGTTTGTTCGCCAGCTATCGACAGACCCGCGCCGAATTTTCCATCACGGTGCTGGAGCCGGATTCCTCGGGTTGGCAGAAGGCGAACACGCCCGATCTGGCTGCCCTCGACCCGTTCGCGCTGGCCGAACGCGCTTCGCAGAAAGCTGCTGCTGCGCGCGCCCCGCGCGAGCTCGAACCCGGCCGCTACACGGTGGTGCTGGAGCCAAGCGCGGCGCTCGACCTGCTCGGTTTCCTGTTCTACGATTTCGCTGGCACCGCCGTGCTCGACCAGCGCTCGTGCCTGAACGAGCGGCTCGGCAAGCCCATCTTCGGTCGCAACATTTCGCTCTGGGACGACGTCTATCACCCGCTGCAAACCGGCGCACCCTTCGATGGCGAAGGCATTCCCCGGCAGAAAGTGTTGCTCGTGGACCAAGGCGTGCCGTGCAATCTGGTCTATGCGCGGCACACCGCTCGGAAAATGAATGCGCGCCCCACCGGACACGCCCTGCCCCTGCCGAACGAGCTCGGTGAAGCACCTGTGAATCTGGTCTGGGCCGGCGGCGACTCCTCCTTGGAGGAGATGATCGCTTCCACCGAACGGGGCATTCTGGTCACGCGTTTGTGGTACATCCGTGAAGTGGATCCGTACGAAAAAATTCTTACCGGCATGACCCGCGACGGCACTTTCCTGATCGAAAACGGTCGGCTCGTCTGCGGCATCCGCAATTTCCGTTTCAACCAGAGCCTGATGGAAATGCTCGCCAACGTCGAACAGCTCGGCCCCGCCGTGCGCGCAGCGGGGGAAGAGTCGTTTGAAATGGTCGTGCCTGCCATGAAGGTGCGCAACTTCCACTTCACCGAAGTGACCAAGTTTTAGCGGATTGGGGCTCTCTCGTGTGACAATGTGCGCTGGCCACGACGGGTTCTTGCATTCCCACGGCTCAGGGTTTCGTGAACTCCAGACTGGCCAGCACGCGCGCGATGATGTTTTCCTGGATTTGCACCAGCTCGGTATCGGCGCGGGTCATCCCGAACAAAGTGAACACTTGGTCGTCGCGCGCAATCCAGAGGACTTCGGCCGACCAGTCGTGTTCTTCTGCTTCGGCGCGGAACCG
>JBBIQG010000012.1:0-58710 GCA_037442425.1 Acidobacteriota bacterium
TGCCGGCGGGGGTGGAGATGGTGATGCCGGGGGACAATGTGAGCATGGAGATCGAGTTGATCACGCCGGTGGCGCTGGAGAAGGGGCTGCGGTTTGCGATCCGGGAAGGCGGCCACACGGTCGGCGCCGGCGCCGTCTCCGAAATCCTCGAGTAAAGCGATGGCTGCCGGGAACAAAATTCGCATTCGTTTGAAGGCTTACGATCACCGCGTGCTGGATCAGTCCACGCGGGACATCGTGGAAACGGCCAAGCGCACCGGGGCCACCGTCGCCGGGCCGATTCCGCTGCCCACGGTGATCAACCGCTGGACCGTGCTGCGCTCGCCCCACGTGGACAAAAAGTCCCGCGAGCAGTTCGAAATGCGCACGCACAAACGGCTGATCGACATTCTGGATCCAACCCCGGACACCGTGGACGCGCTGATGAAGCTCGACCTGCCGCCCGGCGTGGATGTCGAAATCAAAGCCTTCGGTACGCACGGCGTCGCCTAGAGGTGTGTGGATGGCGGTCAACGGCATTCTCGGCATCAAGCTCGGCATGACTCAGGTCTTTGCCGAAGACGGCGCTGTCGTCCCTTGCACGGTGCTGCAGGCCGGCCCTTGTGTGGTCGTGCAGAAACGCACCCGGGAAAAGGATGGCTACGAAGCGGTGCAACTCGGACTGGTCGAATTCGTCAAGCCCCAGCGGGTCAACCGGCCCATGAGCGGCCATTTCAAAAAAGCGGATCTGCCGCCGATGCGCTTCCTGCGCGAAATCCGATTGAACGAGTCGGACGAGGACACCCGCGTAGGGGACCGTGTACTGGTCGATCGCTTCGCCGTCGGGGAGTTCGTGGACGTCACCGGCGTCAGCAAGGGCAAGGGATTCCAGGGCGGCGTGAAGCGTTGGCATTATCGCGGAGGCGATGCCACGCACGGTTCGATGTTCCATCGTGCCCCCGGTTCGATTGGCGCCAGCTCGTTTCCTTCGCGCGTCTGGAAGGGGCAGCATTTCCCCGGGCACATGGGTCATCAGCGGGTGACCGTTCGGAATCTCGAAATCGTCAAGATCGACCCGGAAGAAAATCTGCTGCTGGTCCGCGGGGCCGTGCCCGGGCCGAACGGTGGCTATCTGGTGATTCGAAAATCGAAAACGAAAACGTCGCGCAAGGTGGGATGAGTCCGATGCCGGTCGTCGAGGTGGTCAATCTACAGGGACAGCGAGTCGGCACCGTCGAACTGGCGGATGCCGTCTTCGCCGTGCGTCCGAACCCGCACCTGTTGCACGAAACCGTGCGCTGGTATCTGAACTGGCAGCGTGCGGGCACGCACAAGACCAAGGGGCGTGGCGAGGTGCACGGCTCCGGACGCAAACTCTGGCGTCAAAAGGGCACTGGACGCGCCCGGGTCGGATCGATTCGTTCGCCACTGTGGCGCAAGGGCGGTACTGTCCATGGCCCGCAGCCGCGTAGCTACCGCTACCGTTTGCCGCGCAAGATGTTCCTGGGTGCGCTCCGCTCGGCGCTGTCGGCCAAACTCGCTGAAGATCGGCTGACGGTGGTGGAGTCCTTTGCCCTCGAATCGCATAAGACAAAGCCATTTCGCCAGGTTCTGGACCGGCTGAATGGCGATGCGCGCACGATTTTGCTTGTCGAGCAGGGAGAGAATCGCAATCTCGAGCTGGCCAGCCGGAATCTGGCCGGGATTCGCCTGGTTGCGCCGCACCATCTGCAGCCCTATGACCTGCTCCGGCATGACCGTTTGATTCTGTCGCGCGCAGCGGCACTGCAGCTCAGCCGTTCGCTGGCGCCGGCCGCAGCCGCAGCTCCGCAGGCCGAGGTCGCCGAAGCGGCACCGGCCACCGAAAAGGCATCGCCGCGCCGGGCGGCGTCGAAGCCGAAGACAACCCGATCGTCGAAAAAGACGGAAAGGGACTGAAAGATGGCGCTGGAACTCTATCAGATTCTTCGTCGGCCAGTGATCACCGAGAAGGGTCTGGGTGTCAAGGAGACCCAGCAGACCGTGGTCTTCGAAGTGGCTCGCGAAGCCACCAAGACGCAGATTAAACAGGCGGTCGAGCGGATCTTCAAGGTGAAAGTCGCTGCCGTGCGCACGGCCAATTTCCGCGGCAAAATGCGTCGCCGTGGCCTGGCCGTGGGGTACCGGCGTGACTGGAAGAAAGCATACGTGAAGCTGGCTCCGGGCGAAAAGATGATCGAATACGCCGAGAATCTGTAACGGACGCGGTGGAGAAATCACCATGCCACTGAAAAGTTTCAACCCGTACACCGCATCGCGACGCTTCTTGACCGTGCTGGATAAGCGCGAAATCACGAAGCAAACGCCGGAAAAATCGCTGCTGGAGCCCAAGAAACGCACCGGTGGACGCAACAACCACGGTGAAATCACCGTCTGGCACCGTGGCGGTGGCCACAAGCGGCAGTATCGTCGTGTGGACTTTCGACGCGACAAAATCGGCATTCCGGCGCGCGTCGCGGCGGTCGAATACGATCCGAATCGCTCGGCGAATTTGGCGCTGCTGCACTACGCGGATGGAGAAAAGCGTTACATCCTGCATCCGGTCGGATTGGAAGTGGGCATGACCGTGCTCGCCGGCGAGGGGGCCGATATTCTGCCCGGCAATGCGCTCCCGCTGCGGCTGATTCCGCCAGGCACCCAGGTGCACAATCTGGAGCTGTACCCGGGCAAGGGAGGGCAACTGGTACGCGCCGCAGGTGCAGCGGCTCAGTTGCTTTCCAAAGAAGGGGATGTGGCGCTGGTCAAACTGCCGTCCGGCGAAGTGCGCAAGTTTTCGGTGGAATGCATGGCCACGATCGGTCAGGTCGGCAACCTGGACCATGAAAACATCTCGTACGGCAAAGCCGGTCGCTCGCGTTGGCGGGGCATCCGTCCGACCGTACGCGGTGTGGCCATGAATCCGGTGGATCATCCGCATGGCGGCGGCGAAGGCCGCGTCAAGGGCAATCACCCGCAGACACCTTGGGGCGAACCGACCTTGGGTGCTCGAACGCGCCGACGCAAGCCGTCGGACCGGTTGATTGTCCAGCGGCGCAAGTAGCCGCAGGGTTGTCGGCGCTCCTGTCCTCGAGACGGGATCGGGGGAGCGCAACAGCAAGTCGTTCGTCCCGAGGGGCGAGCGGGAGAAAAACCATGAACCCGGCGCGGCGGGTGGAAACGGGTATGACGATGACAGCTACACGACGAATCTCTTCGCGCCGTCGCGCGTCGGTGCGGACAACGAAACCGGCCGCACGAAAACCCCAACCGGGTGCTGAACTGCGCCCGGCGGCCGAGCTCCCGGCCCAGGTGTTGTTCCGCGTGTGCAAGCCGGGCTGGGCCGTGCTGGTCGAAAAGAATCCGGCGGGTGTGGGCACACGGTTTGTCTGCCCGTTCTGTCCGCATTCGCATCGCGTTCCGGGACCGGTGAGGGGCTTCCAGAAGGTGCGCCGGGCCAAATGGATCAAGTTGCGTCGCGTCGCGGAGTAACCCGATGGCACGTTCGCTGAAAAAAGGCCCGTTCGTGGACGATCACTTGATGGAAAAGATCGAAGCCATGAACGCGCGTCATGAAAAGAAAGTGATCAAGACCTGGTCGCGCCGCTCGACGATTGTGCCGGAGATGGTCGGCCACACGATTGCCGTACACAACGGGAAGAAATTCATTCCCGTCTACATCACCGAACAGATGGTCGGCCACAAGCTCGGCGAGTTCGCCCCGACCCGCACCTTCAAGGGGCACTCGGTCAAGGCGGCGCTGGAAAAAACGGCCGGTCCGGCCCCGGCCCCGGCAGCGAAGGCATAGGCGATGGCAACCGCAACGCTGGCTACGACAGCACTTTCGGCGCGAGCGCTGGCCCGCTATGTGCGGGTTTCGCCGCAGAAAGCCCGTCTGGTGATCGACCTGATTCGCGGTCGTCGCGTCGAAGAGGCGCTGCAGATTCTCCGCTTCACACGCAAACGCGTGGCTCGCGATATCGAAAAGGTTCTCCGGAGCGCGCTGGCCAACGCCGAACGCAAAGCAGAAGAGGCCGGAGCCACACTCGACGTGGATCAATTGTATGTGGCGGAGTGCTTCGTGAATGAAGGCCCGCGCTGGAAGCGCATCCGACCGGCCCCGATGGGCCGTGCCTACCGCTACCAGCGCCGGACGAGCCACATTCAGGTGACTGTGGCCGAACGGGAACGCGCTGCCCAGCAGCGCGCCGCTGCCGCTGCGGCCGAAGCAGAAGCGATGAAAGGTGTCGCCGGCGCGGTCAAAAAAGTTCGCAAGCGAATGGCCGAACAGCAGCGCAAACGCACCGCGCCCGCTCGCAAGAAAACGAAAAAGAAGAAGTAGAGGAGGCAGGCTTTGGGGCAGAAAACTCATCCCTACGGATTCCGGCTCGGCTACAACAAAACCTGGCGTTCGCGCTGGTTTGCCGGACGGGATTACGCCGAGTTGCTCCATGAAGACCTGCGCCTGCGCGAACAGTTGCGGTCACGGTTGCGCTCGGCCGGGGTGAGCTGGATCGACATCGAACGCGCCGCCAACAAGCTGGTCATTCGCATCGCCACCGCCCGTCCTGGCATCATCATTGGCCGGAAGGGATCGGAAATCGACAAGTTGAAAAACGAAATCCAGGCGCGCACCCGCCGCGAAGTGCACATTGACATCCAGGAAGTGCATCGGCCGGAACTGGACGCGCAACTGGTGGCTGAATCCATCGCCCTGCAACTGGAAAAGCGGGTCGCATTCCGCCGTGCCATGCGTAAGGCAGTAGATTCCGCGCTTCGGTTTGGTTGCAAGGGCATCAAGGTGCGCGTGGCGGGGCGTTTGAACGGTGCGGAAATCGCCCGTAAGGAATGGTACCTGCAGGGTCGGCTGCCGCTGCAGACACTTCGTGCGGAGATCGATTACGGTTTTGCCGAGGCCTACACGACCTACGGCGTCATCGGCGTCAAGTGCTGGATCTATCAGGGCGAGAACATCCCCGAACGGGGTCCGCGGGGCCGTCGGGAGCCCGAGCCCGGCACCACATTGATGCCCGCTTCGTAACCAGGCGGCGCGGAGGATTCAGGATTTCGCTATGTTGATGCCGAAAAAAGTCAAGTACCGCAAGCAGCAGCGCGGCCGGCGCAAGGGCAAGGCTTGGCGCGGGGGCTCGCTCGCCTTCGGCGAATACGGCTTGAAAGCGCTCGAGCCAGCTTGGATCACCGACCGGCAGATCGAAGCCGCTCGCATCGCCATCACGCGCTTCATCAAGCGTGGTGGCAAGCTTTGGATTCGCATCTTTCCGGACAAGCCCTACACGAAAAAGCCGGCCGAAACGCGCATGGGCAAAGGAAAGGGACCGCCCGAACGCTGGGTCGCCGTGGTCAAACCCGGCCGCATTCTGTTTGAAATGGCGGGCGTGGATCGGGAGGTCGCTGCCGAAGCCATGCAACTCGCGGCCCACAAACTGCCGATCGTGACCAAGTTCGTCAGCCGCGCGGAGGAATTCTGATGCCCCGGCGCATCGATCAGTTGCGCGAACTGAAAACGGAAGAGCTGGCCGCGCAAGAGCGAGAACTCTACGAGCAGATCTTTCGTCTGCGCTTCCAGCTTGCCAGCGGCCAGGCGGAAAGCCTGAAACGACTGCGCCAGGCACGCAAAGACCTGGCCCGCGTGAAAACCCTGCTGCGGGAACGAGAACTCGCGGCAGCCCGGGAGAAGAAACGGAATGGCTGAAGCCAGCGGAACGGCACCGGCGCCAGCGCGCCGGCCACGACAATCGAAGGTCGGCGTGGTGACAAGCACGAAGATGCAGAAAACCATCGTCGTGCAGGTGACTCGTACGGTGCGGCACCCGCTCTACGGGCGCTACATCCGCGTGCACAAAAAATTCTATGCGCACGATGAACACGGCGAGGCTCGTCCCGGCGATACCGTGCGCATTGTGGAAACGCGGCCGCTGTCCCGACTGAAGCGCTGGCGACTGGTCGAAATCCTTTCCCGCTCGACGCGGGTGCTCTGACTGAGGCAGGGAGGTACGCCATGATTGGCATGCGAACCTGGCTCACCGTGGCGGACAATTCCGGCGCTCGCCGGCTGACGTGTATCCTGCCGGTCGGCGGCGACGTCGGCCTCCGCGCCGGGCTCGGGGACGTGGTCACCGCGTCGGTGAAGGAAGCAGCGCCGGATAGCCCGATCAAGGAAGGCAAGGTGGTCCGTGCCGTGGTGGTGCGTATGCGCAAGGAACATCGCCGCCGCGACGGCACCTACATCCGCTTCGACGACAACGCCGCAGTGCTGATCAACGAAGCGGGCGAGCCCATCGGCACCCGCGTGTTCGGCCCGGTCGCGCGCGAACTGCGCGAAAAGAAGTTTACGAAAATCGTCTCTTTGGCCCCGGAAGTGTGGTAACGATGCGGAACGAACCGATTCGAGTCAAACTCAGCGTCCGCAAGGGCGACCAGGTGCGCGTGCTGGTGGGCCGCGACGCCGGCAAGACCGGCCGCGTGCTCTCCGTAGACCCGGTGCGTCGCAAGGTCACGGTCGAGCATGCCAACGTGATCAAACGGCACACGCGTCCGAACCCGGCGAAAAACATCAAGGGCGGCATCGTGGAACGTGAAGCCCCCATGGATGTCTCCAATGTCATGGTCATCTGCCCGGCCTGTGGCAAGCCGACTCGCGTCGCGCACCATATCGAATGGGGCACAGTGCGGGTTCCCCGCGCCGATGGAACCGAGATCGAGCGCAAAAAAATCGTGGCTCGCTTCCGTGCCTGCAAGCGCTGCGGCGCCACGCTGGATAAGTAGTCGCGGAGGAACAGGAACAGAGCATGCTCAGCCGATTGCATCAGCGTTATCGCACCGAGGTCGTGCCGGCCCTGATGAAGCGGTTCCAGTACCGAAACCGGATGGCTGTGCCCCGGCTGACGAAAATCACCGTGAACATCGGCCTGGGCGAAGCCAGTCAGAACATCAAACTGCTCGATGTGGCCGTACAGGAACTGTCTCTGATCACCGGCCAGAAGCCGATCGTCACCCGGGCGAAAAAGTCCATTGCCAATTTCAAAATCCGCAAGGGGGTGCCCATCGGTTGCTGCGTCACTCTGCGGGGCGAACGCATGTTCGAATTTCTCGACCGGCTTTGCAACATCGTCCTGCCTCGCGTCCGCGACTTCAAAGGATTGCCCCAGCACTCCTTTGACGGCCGCGGCAACTACACCCTGGGCCTGCGGGATCAACTCGTGTTTCCCGAAATCGACTACACCCGGGTGGACAAGATCAAAGGGATGAACATCACCATCACGACCACTGCACGCACCGATGAAGAGGGGCGTGAGTTGCTGAAACTGCTCGGTGTGCCCCTGCGCGGGTGAGCGGCAGAACAGGGCTGGAGGACGAAGCGAAGATGGCTCGAACAGCGCAGTTCGCAAAGATGAAAAAGAAACCGAAGTTCAAGGTGCGCTGGCGCAACCGTTGTCGCCTCTGCGGACGACCCCGCGGATTCCTGCGCAAATTTCAGCTCTGCCGCATCTGTTTCCGCAGTCTGGCCCTGCGCGGGGAAATCCCGGGCGTGGTCAAGGCCAGTTGGTAACAGGAGCGACGCACGCATGCAGACCGACCCCATCGCCGATATGCTGACGCGGATTCGCAACGCCACCCGCGCGCGCCTGCCGCGCGTGGAAATCCCGGCGTCGAAACTCAAGGTGGAGATTGCCCGCATCCTCAAAGAGGAAGGCTTTATCGCCACTTACAAGCTGGTGGATGAAGGCGGGCCGCGCAAAACGCTGCGTGTTTTCCTGAAGTACACACCCGACCGCCGCAGCGTGATCACCACGTTGCGTCGGGTTTCCCGGCCGGGTCGGCGCGTCTATGTCGGCAAAGCCGACCTCCGGCCGGTCGTCGGCGGCATGGGCATCAGTATCCTGAGCACGCCGCGGGGAATCATGACCGGACGCGCCGCGCGCAAGGCCGGTGTGGGCGGCGAGCTGATCTGTGAGGTTTGGTAAGAGGTCATCATGTCGCGCATCGGACGCAAACCGATTTCCCTGCCGCAGGGCGTCAAGGTCGAACTCAGCGCTGACACCGTCGTGGTGCAGGGGCCCAAGGGGCGCCTGAGTGTGCGGGTGCCCCAGGGCATCCACTTTGAACAGAAGGATGGCCAACTGGTTGCCGTGCGTCAGAGCGACCAATTCAAGGCCGCCCACGGTCTGGCTCGCGCCTTGGTGGCCAATGCGGTCCAGGGCGTCACCGAGGGCTTCAAGAAAGAGCTCGATATTGTCGGCATCGGCTACCGGGCCGATCTGCAGGGCCGTTCGCTCGTGCTCAACCTGGGCTTCTCGCATCCGGTCGTCTTCCCGATTCCGGAAGGCGTGCAGATCACTGTCGAAAAGAATACGCACCTGGTGGTTTCCGGCGCAGATAAGGCCCTGGTCGGTCAGGTGGCCGCCAACCTACGCGCGCTGCGTCCGCCCGACCCGTACAAACAGAAGGGCATCCGGTTGACCGGTGAGCGGTTGAAGAAGAAGGCCGGCAAGGCAACCTTGAAGACCGCCGGGTAATCCAGAGAGGAGTGCAGCAGTGGCGAATTTACCCATTCGCAAAATTTCGCGCAACGCGCATCGGCTGAGGATCCATCGTCGTGTGCGCCGCCGCGTGGCGGGTACCGCCGATCGGCCGCGTCTGACGGTGTTCCGTTCGCTCAAGCACATCTATGCGCAGGTGATCGATGACCGCACCGGACGCACACTGGTTTCGGCCTCGACTCTGGATCGCCAGGTGCGTCAGCAGGTGCGCAACGGTGGCAACGTTGCCGCTGCCAAAATTGTCGGCCGCGTGGTGGCCGAACGGGCCCGCGCCGCTGGCATCGAACGGGTGGTTTTCGATCGTGGCGGCTACAAATACCACGGCCGCGTGCAGGCACTGGCCGACGCTGCCCGGGAAGCGGGGTTGCAGTTCTAGCCATGCCTAAAAACGTGCTCAAACAAACACTTTCGGTTCGCCGTCCGATCACCATCAACCCCGCAGACCTGAAAGACCAGGTCGTGTCGATCAATCGAGTCACCAAAGTGGTCAAGGGCGGCAAGAATCTGAGCTTCACCGCGCTGGTCGTTGTCGGCGACGGCCGCGGCCATGCCGGCTTCGGCATGGGCAAGGCGCGCGAGGTGCCCATGGCCATCCGCAAAGCAGTGGAGCAGGCCAAGAAAAACCTGATCCGACTGAACCTGAAAGGCACCACCATCCCGCACCAAGTCCTCGGCCATTACGGCTCTGGACAGGTGCTGTTGAAGCCCGCACCGGAAGGCACCGGCATCATTGCTGGCGGACCGGTGCGCGCGGTAATGGAAGTGGCCGGCATCCAGAACGTGCTGACAAAAAGCATCGGCACCTCGAACCCGCACAATGTCATCAAAGCGACCTTCGATGCCTTGCTGAAGCTGAAGGACCCAGCGCAGGTGGCCGAATTGCGGGGCAAGCCAGCAGAGGAGTTGAGCGCTTGAAATGATGGCCAAGAAAAAATCCGGCACTTTGCGCATCCGCTGGGTGCGCAGTTTCATTGGCTGCCCACGGGATATGCGCCAGACGATTCGTGGCCTGGGCCTGCGACGCCTGCATCAGGTCGTCGAACGGCCGGATACGCCGGCCATCCGGGGCATGATTCAGAAAGTGCGTCATCTGGTTGAGGTGGAATCGTGAAACTTCACGAACTGCGCCCGCCGCGCGGCTCACGCCGACGCAAATTCCGCGTCGGTCGCGGCATCGGCTCGAAACTGGGCAAAACCGCCGGTCGGGGCAACAAGGGACAGAAATCCCGCACCGGGTATTCGCGCCGCCTCGGATTTGAAGGCGGCCAGATGCCGCTGCATCGCCGTCTGCCCAAGCGCGGCTTCAACAATCCGTTCGGCACCGATTTTGCTGTGGTGAATGTCGGAATGTTGAACGCCTTTGCCGCCCACGAAACCGTCACGCCGGAGGCGCTGCGGGCCCGGGGATTGGTCCGCCTCTCGCGCCGGCCGGTGAAAATTCTTGGTGATGGCGAGCTGAACACTCCGCTGCTGGTGCGTGCACATGCCTTCAGCCGCTCCGCCGAACAGAAGATCGTCCGTGCGGGCGGGCGCATCGAGCGGTTGTCCTAGCGGGGCCGTAGGGAAACAGGTATGAAGCGGTTCATCGAAGCGTTTCAGAATATCTTCCGGATTCCGGACCTGCGCAAACGAGTGCTGTTTACGCTGGCCCTGCTCGCCGTCTATCGTGTGGGGTCCTTCATCGCTACGCCCGGCATCAACACCGAACTGTTGCGCGACATCCTGCAGCGGTTGCAGGCGGAAGGCTCCGTGATTGCCATCGTGAACCTGTTCAGCGGTGGCAACTTCGCGAACATGACCATCTTCGCCCTGGGCATCATGCCCTACATCACGGCTTCGATCATCCTGCAGTTGATGACCGTCGTCTGGCCCTATCTGGAGCAGTTGCAGAAAGAGGGCGAACTCGGCCGCCGCAAAATCACTCAGTACACCCGGTATCTGACCGTTCTGCTCAGCTTGATTCAGTCCTTCGGTATCGCCCGCATCCTGATGCAGCAGAACATCGAACAGCAGGGCCTGGTTTTGAATCCGGGCTGGGGCTTCATCCTGATGACCATGCTCACGCTGACCACCGGCACCGCCTTCATCATGTGGCTCGGCGAACAGATTTCGGACCGCGGTATCGGCAATGGCATGTCGCTGATCATCTTTGCCGGCATCGTCGTCGGCTTGCCCCGCGCTATCTCGGACCTGCTGGACAAATTCGCGAATCGCGCCTGGGGCGCCTTTACGCCGATTGCCATGGGTGCGCTGCTTCTGATGATGGTGATTGTGGTTGCTTTCATCGTGCTGGTGGAAGGTGGTCAGCGGCGCATCCCGGTGCAGTACGCTAAGCGTGTCGTCGGCCGTCGCATCATGGGCGGGCAGATGACCTATCTCCCCTTGCGGGTCAACTCCGGCGGAGTGATTCCGCCCATTTTCGCCAGCTCCCTGCTGACGTTCCCTGGCACGATTGCACTGATGTTTGGCGCCCAATTTTCAGGTCTGCGTGAATTCTCGCGCATGTTCAGTAGCGGCGAAGTGCTCCACATGATCGTTTATGCCGCGCTGATCATCTTTTTTGCCTTTTTCTATGTCGGGATCGTCTTTAACCCGACCGAGCTTGCGGACAACATGCGCAAATACGGTGGGTTCATTCCAGGGATTCGCCCGGGCCGGCACACCTCCGAGCACATCAGCCGCATCCTCAGCCGTCTGACTTTTGTCGGCGGTTGCTATTTGGCCTTGGTCTGCCTGATTCCGGAATGGATGCTGTTCGGCATCAAGCTGCATCACCTGCCCACCTGGCTGGGTGGTGCGTGGTTCGATCAGAACATGCCCGACTGGATCCTGAATGGGCTGAACGTGCAGTTCTATTTTGGTGGCACTTCGCTGTTGATTGTGGTGGGCGTGGCGATGGACACCGTACAGCAACTGGAGGCCCAGCTCGTCATGCGCCACTACGAAGGTTTTGTGCGCAAGGGCCGCCTGCGGAGCCGCCGTGGGTAGCGCCGTGGCCATGGCCCGGATGGCTCCCCAGCGCGCCTTGATTTTTCTCGGCCCGCCCGGTGCGGGCAAGGGCACGCAGGCACGGTTGATCGCCGAACGCTATGGCGTCCCGCACCTGTCCACTGGGGATATGTTCCGCGACCACGTCCGTCGTGACACCGAACTGGGTCGTCGGGCGCGCCCGATCATGGAACGCGGCGAGCTGGTGCCCGACGACATCGTCCTGGGTATGGTAGAGGAGCGCATCGCGCGGCCCGATTGTCGGCTAGGGTTTGTGCTCGACGGCTTCCCGCGCACACTCGCTCAGGCCGAAGCGCTCGACCGCCTGCTCGAGACCCATGGATTTGGCCGGCCAGTGGTGCTGCACCTCGTCGCGGACGAAGCTTTGTTGCTTCGTCGCCTGGCCGGGCGCCGCACCTGCAAACTTTGCGGAGCGGTTTATAATATTTATGACCGCCCGCCACAGGTTCCCGGTCGCTGCGACCACGACGGCGGGGAGCTCGTCGAGCGCCCGGACGACCGGGAAGAAGTGGTTCGCCAGCGTCTGGCGTCCTATCACCGCCAGACTCGCCCCCTGGTGGATTACTATCGCGCACGCGGCGTCCTAGTTGATGTGGACGGAACGGCGGATATCGCAGCCGTCTCGCGCCAGGTGGCTGCGCTGGTGGATCGGGCTGCGGCGTCATGATCGTGCTGAAGTCGGCCGCAGAACTGGAAAAAATGCACCGTGCCGGGCTGATTGTCTGGGACGTGCTCGACAGCCTGCGGCAGATGGTAGCTCCGGGAGTGACCACGTTGGACTTGGAAACATTTGCGGCGCGGCGTACCGCCGAACATGGCGCTCGCGCCGCGTTCAAAGGCTATCGCGGGTTTCCCTGTACGCTTTGCACCTCGGTGAACAACGAGGTTGTGCATGGGATCCCTTCGGCGCGCCGGACGCTGCGCGAAGGCGATGTCGTCTCGATCGATTACGGCGTCGAACTGGATGGCTACTATGCCGATGCGGCCGTCACGATTCCGGTCGGGCGGGTCGCTCCGGAGGTGGAACGGTTGCTCACCGCGACGCGCGATGCACTCGATCGCGCCATTGCGCAGATGCTCCCGGGCAATCGTCTGAGTGACGTCGGCGCAGCGGTGCAACAGACCGTCGAGCCGCTCGGCTTTTCTGTGGTGCGGGAGTTCGTCGGGCACGGCATCGGCACTCGGATGCACGAAGAACCACAGTTGCCGAACTACGGTCCGCCCGGTAAAGGCCCGCGGCTCGAACCTGGCCTGGTGCTGGCCATCGAGCCGATGGTGGCAGCCGGGCGGCCCGAAGTGCGCGTGCTCGACGATGGATGGACGGCCGTGACGGTTGACGGCAGTCTCGCGGCTCACTTCGAGCACACGGTCGCTGTCACGGAAAACGGCCCGTGGATTCTCACGCGGCCCAAAGAGTTGTCCGGACCGTCCTGGTAGTCCGGGAATTCGGGGACGCCAGCTTGGTCTGGGGTGGAACCTTTATGGCCAGAAAGGAACGCGAAAAAAGCAAGGCAGGCGGGAGCGGTAACCCGAAAGAAGACGCCATCGAAGTTATGGCCACGGTAATCGAACCATTGCCCAACGCCATGTTTCGGGTGGAGCTGGAAAACAAACACCAGGTCCTGGCGCACATCTCCGGCAAGATGCGCAAAAATTTTATTCGGATCCTGCCGGGGGATCGGGTTGCCGTGGAACTGTCGCCCTACGACCTGACGCGCGGGCGGATCGTCTATCGCTACAAGTGAACCAGTTCGGTCGCGCAACGGCTGAAGCGCTGCGGTTCAGGAGGACCGATGAAAGTCCGTTCCTCGGTGAAGAAGATTTGCGACAAATGTAAGATCGTCCATCGGCGTGGCGTCGTGCGGGTGATTTGCGTCAACCCGAAGCACAAGCAGCGTCAGGGTTAGTGCACCGTCCGCTGGCTCGTAGAGCAGGAGGGAGAGGGAAATGGCACGCATTGCCGGAGTGGATTTGCCGCCGCAGAAGCGGCTCTGGATCGGCTTGACGGCCATCTACGGCATCGGCCAGTCGCGAGCCCGCGCCGTCTGCGCCAAGGCAAACGTGGACGAAACGAAGAAAATCAAAGACCTGACCGAAGAGGAGATTACCCGTCTCCGCCAGGTCATCGAAAGCGAGGGGCGCGTCGAAGGCGATCTGCGCAAAGAAATTCAGATGAACATTCGCCGCTTGATTGACATTCAGTCGTACCGTGGCTTGCGCCACCGGCGCAATCTGCCGGTGCGCGGCCAGCGGACCCATACCAATGCGCGCACGCGCAAGGGGCCGCGACGCGCCGCCATTGCTGCCAAAAAGAAGGCCGTGGCCAAGAAATAGCGATTCTTCGCACAGGAGAAAACCTTGGCAAAGCAACCCGAAACGACACCCGCTGCGCCGGCGCCAACCAAACCGGCCCGACGTCGCAAGGAGTACAAGAAGAAGCGCGAAAAGCGCATCGTGCCTGCCGGGATCGCCTTCATCCAGGCGACCTTCAACAATACGATGGTTACCATCACGGATCCCGAAGGTCGCACCGTCTGCTGGTCTTCGGCCGGTGCCATCGGCTTCAAAGGCTCGCGCAAGGGAACACCCTACGCGGCTCAGCAGGCTGCGCTCGCCGCGGGCGCCACGGCACGGGATCAGTTCGGCATGAAATCGGTGGAAGTTCGCGTCAAAGGTCCCGGCTCAGGTCGGGAATCGGCTGTGCGGGCACTGGCCTCGGCGGGCCTGCACATCACCGCGATCAAAGACGTGACTCCGATCCCGCATAACGGCTGCCGGCCACCCAAGCGCCGGCGCGTCTAGCGGGCAACTACGGGGTAAGGAGAGGAGAAGCTCTTGGCTAGGCATCGTGAAGCCGTCTGCCGCTTGTGCCGTCGGGAAGGCATGAAGCTCTTCCTGAAGGGCTTGCGGTGTTTTACAGAAAAATGCGCCATCGAGCAGCGCAATTTCGTTCCAGGTCAGCATGGCCAGCGTCGTCGCGCGAAAATGGTCGGATACGGCCTCCAGTTGCGCGAGAAACAGAAAACCAAGCGCACCTACGGTTTGCTTGAGCGCCAGTTCCGCAACTATTTCGAAAAGGCCGTGCGCATGAAAGGGCCCACGGGCGAAAACCTGATCGTGATGCTCGAGCGGCGCCTGGACAATGTCGTTTATCGTGCGGGCATGGCCAGTTCGCGCGCGCAGGCGCGGCAGTTCGTTCTGCACGGGCACGTTCTGGTCAACGGCCGCAAGGTGAATATCCCGTCCTATCTGGTCAGCGTCGGCGAGGAAATTGCCCTGAAAGAGCGCATGCGCCAGAATCCCATGGTGCTGGAAGCGCGCAATATTGCCCAGTCGCAGGCGCTGGTGCCCTGGCTCGAGGTGGACCGGGAGAACCTGAAGGCGCGCGTCGTGGCGCTGCCCAAACGCGAATACGTGCAGACGCCGCCGATCACCGAGCAGCTCATCGTCGAGCTGTACTCGAAGTAGGGCACGCGAGTTTCAGATCACTGCTGCCCCGCCCCGAGCGGGGAGGAAGGATGTCTCACGATGTGGAAGGGCTTTCAGAAACCCAAACGGATGGCCGCGGAACTCGGCACACTGACCGATCGGTACGGAAAATTCTCCGCCCAGCCGTTTGAACGCGGTTGGGGCACGACCGTCGGCAACGCTTTGCGGCGCGCCTTGCTCAGTTCCATTGAAGGCGCCGCTATCACCGCTGTCCGGATCGAAGGCGTGCTCCATGAATTCTCGCCGATTCCCGGCGTCGTCGAAGACGCCACCGACATCATCTTGAATCTCAAACAGGTGCCGCTCAAGCTGAACGTGGATCAGCCGAAAACGATTTACCTGAATGTCGAGCAGCCCGGCGTGGTCACCTCGGCCATGATCGAAGAAGATGCGGATTTCGCCGTTCTCGACAAGAATGTCTATATCGCCACGGTCAGCGAGGGCGGTCGCCTCCAGATGGAGATGCGCGTCAAAAATGGCCGCGGATACGTCGGCGCCGACCGCAACTTCGATGAAGACCTGCCGGTCGGCTACATCCCGGTGGATTCCGTCCACTCCCCGGTCCGCAAGGTGAACTACTCTGTCGAGGCCGCACGCTTGGGACAGATGACCGACTACGAAAAACTGAACCTGGAAGTCTGGACCAATGGGGCCATCACACCCCAGGACGCCATCGGCCTGGCCGCAAAACTGATCAAGGATCACATGAGCATCTTCATCAACTTCGAAGAGCAACCGGAACTGTCCGAAGAAATTGTCGAAGGGTTTCCCGACCCGCGTCTGGAACACCTGGACCGCTCGGTGGAAGAACTCGAGCTCTCGGTCCGCTCGTACAATTGTCTGAAGAACGCCAACATCCAGACGATTCGCGAGTTGGTCCAGCGCACGGAAAATGAGATGCTCAAGACAAAAAACTTCGGCCGCAAATCGCTGAACGAAATCAAGGAAATCCTGCAGCGTATGGGCCTGAGCCTGGGCATGAAATTCGATGAGCATGGACGCATCATCTGGCCACCCCTGCCCAGCCAGACGGCTCCGCCGGAAGAAACCTCGACGCTGTAGGCTGGATGGTTGCCATGCGACACCGCAAAGCCGGATTCAAGCTGGGACGCAACCCTGCTCACCGTCGCGCAACCCTGCGCAACCTGGTGACCAACGTCATTTTGCATGAGCGCGTCCGGACCACGGTCGCCCGCGCCAAAGCCGCACGACCCCTGGTCGAACGCATGATTACACTCGGCAAGCGCGATACTTTGCATGCCCGTCGTCTGGCCGCGGCCTTCTTGATGACCGACGAGGCCACTCGCAAGCTGTTTCGTGTCCTCGCTCCGCGTTTCGCTGACCGCACGGGTGGCTACACTCGCATCGTCCGCGCCGGGTGGCGCATCAGCGATGGCGCACAGCTTGCCATCCTCGAACTGATTGGTTCCGAACTCCAGAAGAAAGAAAAGAAAGAAAAGAAGCCGCGAAAAACCGAAGAGCCGGAGCCCGAAACCGCCGAGTCGGCGCAGGGTTGAGCCCCTCTCACGCTCTGGAACAAACTTCGGCCCCAGATGGAAATTTTCCGGGGCCAATTCTTTTTTGCACGCAGGGAATCCGTTCGACCGGGACCGCGTTTATTCGCCGCGCCGGTCGCGGCCGCTGCGTCGGTCTGCGACGCGGCGTTCCACGCCGGTCCAGCGGCCTATGCTTTTGCGGCGCTCCCCTTTGCGCCGGTCGCCGCCGCGTCGGTAGTCTTCGGCACGACCCCAGCGGGTTGTTTCTCCACAACGTGTGCAGTGCCGCTCCAGCATACCGACATCCGCCAGGTCCCGCTCGTTGGGCGCCAGAGTTCCGGCCGCGCGGCTCCCACAACGGGTGCACAAAATGACATCGGCCATCGTTGGGTTCTCCCCGATTGCCTTTTCCCGGCTTCGAGCTGTCTGCTTTCTACCGCGTTCGCGTGCCGGCAGCAAGTGAATTCTGTGCCGCTGCGCTCCCTGCCCGTACGAGCCAGCTTTCATAGATGGCTTGTTGCAGCGGCGTAGGATTTTCGACTCGCCGCAGAACAAAATTTGCGTGCGGGTAGGATCCGAGCCGCACCGTCAGCATGCCCTGATGTCCCCAGCGCTCGATCATCAGTTCCACCGTTGTACCGGGAGCTTTCTCAGCCAGAGTCTTCAGAAGCTGGTCCATATCGAACGTGCGGCCATCCGCGCCCAGAATCAGGTCGCCGCGGTCCAGTCCGGCGAGTTCGGCGGGGCTGCCCGGTTCGACGTTCGTCACCAGCGCCGAACCCTCGTGGGTGCTTTGCAGCGTGGCACCGAGCCACGGCTGTTCCGGCTGCGGCACGCGCTCGACCCGAATGCCCGCGTAGCCAAAATACTCTTCGTACGGCAGCGGCTCGCGCCCCTCCACATACCTCCGGAAGAATTCGCTCAGATCCTTCCCGGCTACTTCGCTGGCGGCGCGTACGGCATCTTCCGGAGTAAACCCGGGGCGGGGCAGCGCGTGGCGTTCGTAGAGCAATCGCATCCAGTCATCGAGCGAGCGTCGGTTGGCGGTCGCCTGCCGGATGGCCAAATCGAGCAGGTGGCCCAGGATTTGTCCAGCGTCATAGTAAGAGTAGTTTGTATTCTGCAGGTTGGTGTCTCCGGGCGGAGTGTTTTGAAACCAGGCGTCCCAACTCGTCTCGGCGATGCTGCGAAAGCGACGCCCGGGCATCTGTTCGAATTCGGTGATGAGCTCGGCGATGGACTCCAGATACTGCTCTGGCGTGTAGAATCCCGCGCGCACCATCGCCAGTTGAGCGTAATAGCTGGTCAAGCCTTCGCTGATCCACAGCGAAGGAGTGTGTACTTCGCGCGTGTAGTCGAACGGGCCGAGCGGCAGCGGACGGATGCGCTTCACGTTCCACGCATGATAGAACTCGTGTGCAGTCACAAATAGCTTCAATTGGTATTCGTTGCCGTAGCGACCGGCGGATCCATCCGCATCCCAAGCGCTGGGGAAGGTGATCTGCGTCGAATTCAAATGCTCGAGCCCGCCGCCCACTCCCGGCCAGATGTGAAACAAAAACCAATACTCGCGGAACGGTGCCCGACCACCGAACATTCCCACCACGGTCTCGACGATTTTCTTTGTGTCGGTGGCAAACTGGGTGAAGTCTTTCTGCCCCAATACGTCGTGCACCACAATATGGTAGGTCGTCTCAGCCACCGTGAAGCTTTGCCGTTCCCAGTTGGAAATTTCGATCGGCGAATCAGCGAACCAGTCGTAGTTCTCCGCACGGTAGCGATCGCCACCCAGCGGCATCAGGCCCGTGGCTACCCGCCAACCTTCGGGGACAGCGATGGTCAGCTCGATTGGCCGATCCTGGTTGCCCACCAGGTACATCCACGTAGCCGGGCCGGCCAGAAACGCGTGCAGTTGGTTGTACTGGGTCCAATGGTTGGCCATGGTGTTGCCGTACACTTTGTATCGCACCGTGGTTGCGTTGGCTCCGTTCAGCTCGATTCGCCAGGTCTGTTTATCGGTTTTGCGCCAGGGGAGCGGACGACCCTGCAGATCGGCTGCCGAAAACTCCTGAACCATCTTCGCGTAATCGTTGATGCGATACGAACCGGGAGCCCAGGCGGGCATGGCGAACTCTGCCGTGTTGCCCCGCAGGTCATCCGCATGCACGGTCACCTCGAGCAGGTGGGTATTCGGTGCCGCGAAGCGCAGCTCGTAGCGCAGCGGCGTGCGCGGTGTTTGTGCCGTGCCCAGTGCTCCCACAAGCAGCGCCCCGATCGACAAAATAATTCTGCTCGTTCGTCTGTATCGCATCGGTTCACCTTCGAAATGTGCAGCGAGTCTACTGCGCTGTGTTCTCCCGCATAGGATTGTGTCTCCGCTCTCGCCACCACAGCAGTGCGATGGCGGCAGCTCCTCCGACGCTGTCCAGCGCCACGTCGGCCACCGAAGCCGTGCGGGTCGGGACGAACGACTGATGCCACTCATCGAGAGCTGCGTAGAGAAAAACGATCGCCAATGTCCATCCGACCCACCGGTCCTGCCAGCCGGACGCTTGCCCGCGCACGCCGCGCGCGACCAGCAGTGCAAAGACGAAATATTCAACTACGTGGCCTGTTTTGCGCAACAACCAGTGGAGTTGTTCCAAGGTTTCGCGGGAAGCGCTAGGCAGCAACCAGTGTAGCAGTGGGAACAGCCAATGGCCTGTGGACTCAGCCGAGAATCGGTGCGAGGAGAACGTCCAGATCAGCACGGCCCAGGCGATGGCCGGAGCCCAGCCCAGCAGTCGTCGCATCGGCCAGATACCCGCGCTCTTATTCGAGTTGATAGTTCGGTGCCTCGCGCGTGATGACAACGTCGTGCACGTGGCTTTCGCGCAGGCCAGCCGCCGTGATGCGCACAAACCGCGCCCGTTGTTGCAGCTCGGCGATATTGGCAGCGCCGACGTATCCCATTCCGCTGCGCAGCCCGCCCACCAGTTGCTCGACCAGCCCGGCCAGCGAACCCTTGTACGGCACCCGCCCCTCGACACCTTCTGGCACCGTCTTGCCTCGTTCCGTGCCCTCCTGCGCGTAGCGGTCGGCCGAGCCGGCCTCCATCGCACCCAGGGAGCCCATTCCCCGGTAGGATTTGAAGGTGCGGCCCTGGTAGAGAATCGTCTCGCCGGGCGATTCCTCGGTTCCGGCGAACAGGCTGCCGATCATCACCGTGGAGGCACCAGCAGCAATGGCCTTGGTGATGTCTCCGGAAAACTTGATGCCACCATCGGCGATGATGGGCACGCCGGTGCCCCGTGCAGCCCGGTTCGCTTCGAGAATCGCGGTGAGCTGGGGCACGCCGGCGCCGGTGACCACCCGCGTGGTGCAAATCGAGCCGGGGCCGATGCCCACCTTCAGCCCGTCGATGCCCAGCGCAATCAGGTCGCGGGCTCCTTCATAGGTGCCCACGTTGCCGGCGACCAGTTGCATTTCCGGTAGCTTGCTGCGCACGACCCGGATCGCTTCCATGACGCGCGTCGTGTGTGCATGCGCGGTGTCGATGGCCAGCACGTCCACTTGCATTCGTGCCAGTTCCTGTGCCCGCTCGAGAAAATCGCCGGTTGCGCCGATGGCCGCGCCCACTCGCAGCCGCCCGTGCTCGTCCTTGGCTGCGTTCGGGTAGTCGAGCTTCTTCTGGATGTCTTTGACCGTGATCAGGCCTTTCAGGTTGAACTCTTGGTCGACCACGAGCAATTTTTCGATGCGGTGCTTCTGCAACATCTGCTCCGCCTGCTCGAGCGTGGTGCCCACCGGAACGGTCACCAGATTCTCTTTCGTCATCAGGTTGCGCACCGGCTGGTGCAGGTTTTTCTCGAAGCGCAGATCCCGGTTCGTCAGGATCCCCACCAGCCGGGTTCCTTCGGTGACCGGCAGCCCGGAAATCTTGTATTTGCTCATGATTTCGAGCGCCTGCGCGACGCTCATCTCCGGCGAGATCGTCACCGGGTCCACGATCATGCCGCTTTCCGAGCGCTTCACCTTGTCCACTTCTTCCGCTTGACGCGCGATGGACATGTTCCGGTGAATGAACCCGACGCCGCCCTGCCGCGCCAGGGCAATCGCCAGTCGCGACTCCGTCACGGTGTCCATGGCCGCTGAAGTGATCGGAATGTTCAGTGCAATCTTCCGGGTCAGCCAGGTGCGTGTGTCCACCTGAGTCGGCAGCACGGCCGATTTGCCGGGTAGCAGCAGCACATCGTCGAACGTCAAGGCTTCTGGAATTGCGCCGTCGTTCATGGCTTTCCCTTCTCCACCTGTGCAAGGGGGGAAAACATCGCGGGCCGACCCTTCGGTCGGCCCGCTGAAACTCACCGCCAGTTGTGCTCCGCAACATTCATAGAGGAAGGCTCGATTCTAGGTGTTCATCGGGCAGTGGTCAAGCACCACTTGCTTTGCTTGATCGTTTCTGCAGGATCAGTGGTACGCTGCAGGCTTTATCTGGGCACTGCGCGATGGAAAGCAACTTGGCGCTGAGGGCTCACCTGTACGAACAAAAAGCCGCGGGAGGTGTGGCAGCCAAGGATCCCGCCCAACTCGGGGTTCAATTGATAGTCCACGAGCCGCTCGCCCGTTTGCGGATGGACGAGGGAGAGGACTCCATTCCGGGGATCGAATCGCCTTTCGTCGACTCGCTCCCCGAATTGGACGAGCAGGCCGACCCCTGGGGTAAATCGGAGGGAAATCGGGCTCAGATTTTCGCCGGGCGGGGTCACCTCTAGACTTTTTACGACGCCGCTGACAGGCGAGATCACGAAGATACGTGCTTTTCCGTCGCGCAACATTAGGTAGAGGAACCCATCATCGCCCGCAGCTGTAGTGGCGAGCGAAATCGCGTTCCGGGGCAGGGTCTCCGGGGTCTTGCTTGCGGCTTCTTCATCCGCGGGCGCGAACCGGAGCCGGTGAACCATCTCTCCGGCCGGATTCACGACCGCAAGCAATGGCTCTACGAGCTCTTCCTCCTGCGCTGGCTCTTTGCCAGTTTGCCCGTTGCGGGTGGGTGGTTCTCTTTTCCAGCCCGAAATCAGGAATTCTCCTGTGCTGAAAACGTCGAACTGGTTGACGTAAAAAGGATCGAAGTCCAGGGCTGTGGCGAAGCGAAATCGGCCCTGCTCGTTGAACTGGAGAATGGCAGACTCAATCTTACCCCTTTGGCCTCGCCGGGCTGCCAGTAGGTACACTTCCCCATCCGGACGAATAGCGAAGTCATAAAATTCCCCTTTTTCCCACGCAGGTACAGAGGCCAGCGAGAAATCAGCAAGCTTTTGCCCGTCTGGACTGACTTTCAGAACAGGTTCCCTGAAGCTACTTGCGGACCGGATATAGACGTTGCCTTCGCGATCGCACTTCAGCGGAAGACTGAAACCACCCGTCACGGCTCGCACCGGAATAGTCTGTTCCAGCCTGAGGGTCAACTTTGCTGCTTCTTGAGCGTGTCCCAGAACCAGAGCAAGGAAGAGGGAAACCAGAACACCGTTTGCGAGGATACTTTTTTCCTCCATAGTGCACCGACCCCGGTGTTTTTTCAGAGGAATTCCAGAAAACCAAAAGCCACGATTTCGGGTTTGCCAGAACAGGCTGGTATGTACGCGAGCCTCAACCTTGTTCCGGATCCCGTCTGATCTCTGGAAATCCCGCCCTCACCAGGAGGGTCATCAAAGCTGCTGCACTGCGTTTGCCGGGATGCTTCACCGTATGTGATTCCGCAGCAAACGACAAAGTTGGCGAGCAGCTTACATGGTTGGTATCCAAAACTACAGTTCAGGATCTCAATTACAAAATCGCAACACACAACCCGCTTCCAAACTGGTTCACCGCAATGGGATTCTTGTGCGGATGCTGCGCTTGGCGCTAAAAGAATAAGCGTCAAACCAGCAGTGACGAGCAAAGGTTTGTGCGTTTTCATACAGAAGAACATTATTAAAAAAAACTTTTCTGTCAATAAAAAAGCTTACCAACTAGATTAACTTAGCTTAGTGGATCCCATAAAATCGGTTGGCGATTCCGATGATCGAATTCGAGCCGCACCCGCTGCTGCGCAATCCGCACCTGATGACCGTCGCGGCTACGTTTTGGCCGCGTGAACGTCGAGGTCTGCCGCCGGCACAGGTGCGATGGTTCGAAGTCGAGCCGGACACGCAGATTCTGGCTCACTGCCACTGGCAGTCTCTGCCCACCGAGTGCCCCACGCTGGTGCTGGTGCACGGCCTGGAAGGCTCGAGCGATTCTCCCTATATGCTGGGCACGGCTGCACTGGCTTTTGCAGCCGGTTGCAACGTGGTGCGACTGAACCAGCGCAACTGCGGTGGCACCGATCATCGCACTCCGACGCTCTACCACTCCGGCCGCAGCGCGGACCTTGCTGCCGTCGTCGTGGAGCTGTTGGAACGCGATCGTCTTCCGGCGGTCTGCTTGGCCGGTTTTTCGATGGGAGGCAATCTGGTATTGAAGATGGCCGGCGAGTGTGGAGTGCATCCGCCGCGAGGGCTGTGCGGGGTAGCGGGAGTCTGTCCCACACTCGAGCTGGCTCCCTGTGTGGCGGCCATCGAGCGTCCTGAAAATGCGCTCTATCACTGGCATTTTGTGCGCCAGCTCAAGCGCCGCATGGAACGCAAGGCCCGCCTGTTCCCACACCTCTATCGAGTAGATGGCCTGCATTCAATCCGCAGCATCCGGGAATTCGACGACCGCATCACAGCTCCACACAGCGGCTTCCGCAGTGCCGCCGACTACTACCACCGCGCCAGCGCCGCCCGCGTAATTGCGCACATCCGCCTGCCCACGTTGATTCTGACGGCCCGCGACGACATGCTGGTGCCCTTTTCGATCTTTGCAGCGGCCGGAGTGGAAAACAACTCCTGGATTACGCTCGTGGCGCCGGAGCATGGCGGACATTGTGCATTTGTCTCGCGCCATCGTGGCGACGAGCGTTTTTGGGCCGAAGCGCGTTTGGTGGAATTTTGCCTGCAGCAATCAGCCAAACGGATGCTCGAGTGAGGGGCTGAACCCCGGGGTCAGCAGTCGTGCTGGCCCGTCGGGTTCGATCACCATGATGTCTTCCAGCCGCAACCCATACTCGCCACGCACGTAGATACCCGGCTCGTTGGAAAACGTCATACCGGGCTCGAGCACCACTCGGCTGCCGCGAACCAGATAGGGATGTTCGTGTCCGTCGAGTCCGATGCCGTGCCCGAGCCGATGCGCAAACCGCTCGTAATCCTTGCCGTATCCTGCCGTGGAGATGACCTGACGGGCTGCATCGTCCACCGAACCACAGGTGCGTCCCGAGCGGGCGGCTTCCAGCGCCGCATCCTGCGCGCGCCGCACCGTATCGAAAGCGCGCCGCAGGGTATCGGAGGGTTTGCCAAGCACGGTGCAGCGGGTTACGTCCGAGGCATAACCATCTACACTGGTGCCGCCATCCACCAGCACGATGTCGCCTTCGCGCAGCACTTGTTCCTGCTGCGTGCCGTGTGGCAGCGCCGCCCAGGCGCCGAACAGCACCAGTGCGCCGCCCGAAAGTCCCATGCGCTGATAGCCCTGCGCGATCAGTCCGGCCAATTCGCGATTCGTCATTCCTTCCCGCAACGCGGCAAAGGCCGCGCGATACACTTCGACGGTGGCCCAATTCGCCAGCGTCATCAGCTCCAGCTCGTGCTCGGTTTTGTGCGCGCGGCAGCCCACCGTGATCGGATCGCCGATGGTGTATTCGTAGTGCGGTGCCGCTTGCCGCAATCCGTCGAAGAAGAAGAACCGCGTCGTTTCGTCGATCCCGATCCGTCCAGTGCGGAAGCCGCGTTCGGCCAGCGTTCGTGCGACCCCTGCGTACGGATTTTCGTCCTCCTGCCAGATGCGGATTTCCATGGGCCAGCGCAGCCGCTCCCGCAAGGTGGCTTCTTCAAACGCCGGGCAGACCAGGAACGGTTCGCCCTTCTGCGGAATCACCAACGCCATCAGCCGTTCGCCACCACCCCAGCGAATCCCGCTGAAGTAATACTGCGTGCTCCCCGGTGCCGTGAACAACGCCGCGAACGGAGGTTTCGCTTCGCTCATCAGCTGCTGTG
The DNA here is from genome assembly GCA_037442425.1 of Acidobacteriota bacterium. GTDB lineage: Bacteria > Acidobacteriota > Terriglobia > Acidiferrales > UBA7541 > DSGC01. The sequence goes on from JBBIQG010000012.1 coordinate 24,646, forward strand.
CCCGGGCAATCCGTTGCTGGAACTCTGGCACAGTGATCGGTCGGATGCGATCCCGGATTGGTTTCAATCGCTCGAACGACTCCGGCAACGGTCGCTGCGGTGTTTCAGCCGCGCCTGTGATTGTGAGTGCCGGCGTCGCGGCGGCACCGAGTGCGGCAGCTTTTAGCCAACTTCGACGGGAAATCCCCATGCTGGCCTCCCGGATGGATTGTCGGAACGCGCGTTTGTAGCCTTGCTTGCTGGCGAAGTCAAGCAGACCTGCATCGCGACCACACAAAAAGCCGGGGTTGTCTTGGGCAACCCCGGCCCGTGTGTCCGCTGTTCAGCTCGGCGCGAGGCCTGGGAACTACTTGGGCGTGTAGGTCACCTGCACCGGCACGTCGAGTCGGAACTCGAGCAAGGTCTCCGACGGCACACGCACCTGTTCGCCTTTGGTGAGCACTTGCACGGCGGTGCCTCCGCCAGCGCCTGCTGCAGCGCCGATGGCCGCGCCTTTGCCCCCGCCGGCAATGGCGCCGATGGCTGCGCCAATGGCGGCACCTGTACCTACCGTTGCGGCCGTTCGCTTACCGCGCGAGCTGCCGACCTGTTCATACGTGCTGCTTTCCACCGTGTAGGGACGTCCATCGATCATCAGGCGGATCAACTGCAGCCGCAGTTCGCTCCGTCCGGCCAGTCGCCCGGCCGAACGGGCCTCGATCAGTTTCACGTACGCATCCGCGCCGCGCTCCGCCAGGACCACGCCGTCCACGACCAGGGGCTCTTCGAGCGAAGCTTGGAACACCTGTCCGGCGCGATGCTTTTCCGAGTCCACGCTATCAATCATGCGGATGGTGATCACAGTGCCCGCGGGCACCTGTACAGTCATCGTTTTCGGGCGGGCTGGTTCGGCCGGCTGCGCCGCCGGAGCCGCCGGGGCTGGCGCTGGGGCTGCTGTTGGTGTCGGGGCAGGTGTCGCTACGGGCGGAGCCGCGGGTTGTGGTGCTGGAGCCGGTGCAGAGGCTCGTCGAGGCTTCGGCGCTGGCGCCGGTGCGGGTTCCGGTTCGGGTTCCGGTGCTGGGGCGGTAACTTCGGCCACGCGCACCGTCATTTGATCATGGACCTTGCGGACGCCTTCGGTTTCAGCGGCCAGCTTGTAGGCGGCCAGTCGGTCGGCGTCGCTGGCGACTTCTCCCTTCAGAGTAGCTTCGCCATGGCTGACTGTCACTTCCAGGTTTGCATCCCGCAACTCCGCTGTCGAAAAAATTCTGGCTTTGATCTCGTTCGCCAGGGCCTCGTCGCTGCGCCCGCTTGTGCAGGCGGCGAGGCTCAGTAGGACGATCAGGCTGATTCCCCACAGCACTCCTGATTTCCTCATCGTTCCTCCTTCCGGTTTGGGCATTCCGAGCTATGTGTGCTGGCCGACTTGGCAAGCCCAGTCTATAGGATGCCGGTCCGCCGTGAAAATGTCGCTCCGCAGTGTGCTAAAGGGAACTTGGGTTCGGCCCGCTGCCCCCCTACTACGAACCGAGAAGAAAAAAGCCGGGGCAAGGCCGATGGCCTTGCCCCGGGATGCGGTTCGCTTGGACAGGCTTTTTAGAAGTTGACGCGCACTCCGAACTGGAACGCGCGCTGCACGCCGGGCGCAAACGAGCCGGTGCCTTGCCCCACGCGGGTCGGCCGCGTGCTCGCTGTGGTGCCGTTGGCGTTACCCGGGTTCCCATCAAGCCCGGAGCCGAAGGCTGCGTAGTTGGCCACGTTGAACAGGTTGAACACCTCGACCATTGGTTCCACCGTCCAACGTTCGGTCAGCCGGATTCGATGGGAGATGCGCAGGTCGGTGTTAATGAACGAATCGTTGTTGACCTGACCAGCCGGCGCTGGTTGAACCGAGGTGAGCACCGCTCCGAGCGCCTGCAACTGGGCTTCGGTGAACAGCCCCGCCTGCACAAGGGCCCGGGCGGCTGGCGAGAGCGTGCCAGCAAACGTCGAGTTCCACCGGCTGATGACGTTGTTGATGTCGTCTGCTTTGATGTCCCGACTGAACGACCCACGGTTGGATCCAAAGATCGGGTCCTGGGTTACGCCGTCTCCGTCCCAGTCCGAGAAGAAGATTTCGTCTGCCCCGCCCGTCGTCGCCGGCAGGAACAACGAGTTGGCCAGTGCAGAACGGAACGTGTTGTTCATGCTGATGGTAAAGTTCCAGGGCAGATCGGCCACGAAGCTGACGCTCAGCATGTGGGTGCGGTCCAGGTTGGCGGGCCCGAAGAATTGGGTCGGCCGGTCGTTGAATGCCGCCGTGGACAGAAAGTCCTGGTCGGCACCCGTGGATTCGAACCGGCCAAGCTGATAGGTGATGTTGGTAAACAGTCGCTTGATTCCAAACTGCTCAAACGCACCAACGTCACCGGTCAGGCGAACCTGCAGGGCCTGGAACAAGGACAACCCCTGCGGGCTGATCACTCCCATGTTCCGGAAGTTCGGATTCCGCCCGCTGAAGGCAAATCCGTCCACACCCGCCCCGGCTCCCAAACCGTGGTCAGCAAAGTCGGAAATGGTTCCGCCGAGCGAGATCACGCAGTCGATGTCGGGGCAGCCGAAGTCGCTCAGTGTGGCTGCAATTGCGGCCTGCGCTATTGGGATGTTCAGCGTGTCGGCGGCGCCGATGCGGTTCCAGTCGTGGATCAAGTTGAAGTGGACGCCGCGGTTGCGGACATAGTCCGTCGACAGCACGAGCCCCGTCTTGATTTCCCACTGGAACCCGATGTTCATTTGCGCCCCGTACGGAGTGTGATAATCGGGATTGATCAAGTCGGTCCCGTCCAACGTGGCATTGAACAGGGGATCGCCCGAGGGGAAGTTGGCAGTGGCCGCTGCCGAGGCCTGCTGATAGAGCTGCTGGGCCTGCACCGCGAACGGGATCACTTGCCCGATAGAGCCGTTGAAACAGTTGTTTCCGGGCAGACCAATGCAATCCGTGCTGAAATTGAACAGCACATTGCCCGTCACCGGATCAAGTACGAACGGGAACCCGCTGGTGTTCACGGATGTATCGAAGCCGATTCCTGGCGGAATGTTAATGACGCGGTCGAAAAGCAGGTTGTTGAAGATGTTCGTCTCATAGTAGATACCCGCACCGCCGCGCACCACCAGCTTGTTGTTGCCGAACACATTCCAGGCAAAGCCCGCCGTTGGGCCAAAGTCATCTGTGTCCCGTCGCGGCCGGCCCACCAAACGCTGGTCGAACAAGCCAATCAGCGGTGCCCGCGGCAGGTCGTGGTTCGACAGTGCTGTGTGATAGGTGTAACGCAACCCGAAATTCAGCGTGAAGGTATCTTTGACGCGCCAGATGTCATGCAGATAGAACGCCAGCCGGTCGTTGGTCGTCCCGCCAAACGGGAAACCGAGAGCTGGCTTTTCGCTGAAGAAACCGAGTCCATTCCCGAGCACGATTTGCTGCACGGGATAGTTCAGCGGGTCCAGATCTCCCTGAGGGCTGAACGGATTGGTGTTGGCAAATGCCCGCGTCGTTGCATTGCGTCGCGACAATACACGCGGAGCTAAGCCGAAGAACGCGGCAAAGACGAACTGGTCAATTCGGTTCCATTCGGCACCGAATCGCAGGGCATGGTTGCCGAAAATCACACCGCCGTCGTATTTCGTCTGCTTGTTGTCTTGGAAGGTCTTCTGCGGTGCCAGCAAGTCAGGCCCTGCATCCTGGAGCACGCCAACGATGCGCACCAGCACCGGACGACCGCCGGGATCCAGTGTGTTCGGTGTGCCAGCAGCATCGTTCGCAGGGAAAATAAAGTTGTTGAAGTTCAAATAGCTAAACCGGAATTGGTGGGTCCAACGGCTTCCGCCGAAATCAACCCCCGCGACATGAATGTTCGTGTTGTTTCGGTTGGAAAAGGCGGCCAGATCGCGACCACCAAATCCCGTGACACCGAAGTTGTCGTTGTGAATGTAGCGGTAGAATCCCTTCCAACGCTGGGTGAACTGGTAATCTGTTCGAACCCCACCCATGTTTTCGTCCACCGGGACCCCAAACGCCCCGCTGAACTGCGGAAATTCCGGAATATTGACGATGGTCTGGCTGTCAATATTGGTCTTTTCGAATTCCACGTGCCAGAACCACCTGTTCTTGATGAACGGTCCACCAGCACGTCCGCCACCCTGTTCACGATCGAACGGAGGCTTCGGACCGGACTTGGCCAAGCGCTGGTCGGCCGCAAAGGATTCATCCCGCCAGAAGAAAAACCCCGAACCGTGGATTTCATTGGTCCCGCTTCGAGTGATGATATTCACAGCGCCGGACGAGGTCACGTCTGTGCTGACGTCCAACGACGACTGCGCCACCGCGAATTCCTGAATCGATTCGTTTGAGATGTTGGCCACCGTTGTGCCCACGGTTTCGTCGGTGATGTCCACGCCGTCGATCTGGATGCGCGTGACTCGGCCCGAACGACCGCCAATCGAAACACCGACCATCTGGTTCTTCGTCGGGTCGAAGGTCCCGCCGTCCACCGTCTGCACGCCCGGTTGAAGTTGCGCCAGGTCGAGGAAATTGCGCCCGTTCAGGGGCAGTTGGTCAATTTGAGAGCCCGTGACCACACCCTGCACGGTATGCTGTGTGGTGTCCACGGTCACAACCCCGGATTCAACCACCACCACTTCACGTGTTTCGCCCAGCTCGAGCTGAGCAGACAGTGTGGCGACAGAATTCACATAGACCGTCACGTTGGTTTGTAAAGTTTTGAATCCATCCGCCTCTACCGTGACTTGATAGGTGGCGGGACGAAGGTCCGTCAGCAGAAACGCACCGTCGTTTCCGGTGGTCAGCTCCTGACGAAAGTTAATCGAGGCATTGGCAACCGTCACCTTTGCCTTCGCTACAGGCAAACCTTGTGGGTCGGTTACCAGGCCGGAGAGCGAGCCTGTGATGCGCTGTGCCCATGCGACTGTCCCAATCAGCAGCAGACACAGGCAAAGACACAGGCCATGTCTTTTTGAGAGCATATACCCACCTCCTTTTGGGATTTGCATGCGCGAAAGAACGGGCAAAGAAAATTTGTCCACGGATGGTTGCGATAGATTTCTTGTTTGGAAAAAGAGATTCGGGTTGCAGCCGAAAAATTTAACGTCCCTTCTCCCATAATAAGTATTAGTGCTTTTACTACTCAGCGCTTTTAATGTAAAGACCTTACTTGAGGATATCATCCGCGCGCATTTGACCTTCGCAAACTGTTCGCTTTTTTCGTGTTCCCACGGCTGCATTCCCTGCAACTTTTTCTGCGCTGTGGGGTTGTTGTGAATGAGCCGGCAAGGGGGATCGGCCGGGTCGTCATCCATCTTTGAGGAGCTCGTCATGAACCTCCAACGACACCTGAGGCTTCTTCTGACACTCGTAGTAACGCTTGGAGTGCTGAATTGTGCCGGAGGCAGTCCTCCACCGCCGAATTCTGCGCGGCCGGGCTTCGGCAACATTTTTGTTGTGGGTACCGATGCCCCGCTTGCGAGCGTCCTGGCTTTCCAGGTGACCTTCACAGGCATGACCGTTACCGACGGCACCAATACGGCCTCGCTGTTGGCTGCCCCTGTCGAGATCGAATTTGCCAGGCTGCATGGCCTGCGCACTCTGCTCACGCTGGAAGCCGTACCTGCGGGCACCTATTCCTCGGTGACCATCACGCTGGCTGCGCCTGTGATCAGCTTTCTCGACACGAGCACTGACCCGCCCAGTGTAGGCACCTTGAACGGTCGCCTGACGCAATCCAGTGTCACAGTGCCGTTGCGCACGCCGTTGGTTGTGAATGCGGATGACCTGGTGGGTTTGTTTGTGGACTTTCGTCTGCACGATTCGCTCGAAGTGGGGCCGGATGGCCAGCTCACCGGCACTGTGGATCCCCGTATCGTCATCCGCGCCATTCCGCCTGATGCCCCGGACGCTGAAATTGACGAACTGCGCGGCGGCGTTGTGAGCGTCGACCTGGCGGAGCGCAGCTTTTTGCTCCAGGGCCCCCATGGCCGCACCCTCAAAGTGCTCACCGATGGCCAGACACAATTCGAGGAGGGCGAAGGCCTGGAAACACTCAACAGCAACACGATCGTCGAAGTTTCCGGAGTACTCGAACGCAGCACGCTGGCCCTTCGCGCCAGTGAAGTGCTCGTCCTGAGCCGAGATCGTTTCTTGCTCGGCGGACTGCTCACCGATGTTCGCCCTGCCTCCGGGCCGGCCGAACAGGTGGATTTGTTGGTACGCACCGAACTGCCGGATCTTTCCGGCGCGCGCATCGGCCGCATCGCCACGGTTGGTTTCGATGGGAACGAACGCTTCTCGATTCACCACATGCGGCTGCCGCTCGGCCAGCTCCTGTTCAACCGCTCCAGCCTCATCGAGGGCCAGCGCCTCTCCATCGGAGGCGTCCTGGATACTTCCACTGCACCGGCCACGCTGGATGCCCGCCGGGTCACGCTCCATCCGCAGGGTCTGGAAGGCATCTGGCTGCCGGGTTCGACTCGCGCGGAAAATTCTTCGACTGGCGTTTTTGCCTTCCGAACTTTCGGTCTGACGGGATTGCTGTTCGAGCGGCCAGTGCGCGTTTTCACCTCCGCACGCACGCGCTTCGTCAACCTGTCTGGCTTGGATGATCTGAGCGGCGATCAGCCGATTCCGCTGCGGATCGTCGGTCTGGTTCTGCTCGATCACCTGACGAACGAGCAGGTCGTGCTGGCGCGCCAGGTGCTGCGCGAACGGAACGAGTAATCCCTCTGCCTCGCCGCCTGTGGTCTGCGGGTTGTTTTGTAGACATCGGCCGCGTAGAATGCTGCACCAGCGAGGCAGACATGTCGGAAGCACCCAGAAACTTTGTTGAGTTTTGGCCTCACTATGTTCGTGCGCATAGCCGGCCCCTGACCCGCCTGTTTCATTTCACCGGAACGGTGGCGGGTTGGGGATTGGTCGGGGCAGCGATCCTGTTGCGCAATCCGTGGCTTGTCTTCGCAGCCTTGCTGGTGGGCTACGCCCTGGCGTGGATCTCCCACTTTTTCATCGAACACAACCGACCGGCCACGTTCGGCCATCCGCTCTGGTCGTGGCTCTCGGACCAGAAAATGGTCTGGCTGATGCTGACGGGCAGAATGGGAGAAGAAGTTCGGCGCGCGATGCAGTCGGCAGAATCGCGCTAGAAGTCGTCGGTGTCATTATTCGGTTCGTTCTGCAATAATCTCGTTGCCGCGCACGCGCACCAGAATCGCCAGTGGCGGCCGGATCGCTGGCCCTGCCACCACCTCGCCTCGAAGCATGGCCCCGTCAGTTCGTGGTCCAAAGCGTAGTGGATGATAGACCGAGCCATTGCAGGGGTCCACCACCATGGGATGCTGTGCCCGATAGCCGAATTCGCGCTCGAGTCGCTTTCGGTCGGTTACGTATTCCAGTGGGCAGCGGCCGAACGGTTCTTCCAACACCAGCGCCCAGTAAGCAGTAGCCGAGTGCGCCGAACCATTCGGCAGGCGAATCAGAATCGCTGGCACCTCGCGCCCGTTGTGCTGGCGGCGGATTCGGAAGCGTCTGGCCGCCCAAGGTTTGTCGAGCTCCCCGACACGAGCCACGGTTACCGGACCGGGCGGAACTTCTTCGAGCACCCGCGTCGCTGGGGCTGCCGTTTGTGTGGCCGTGGAAGCCGCCGGCTGCGATACCAATCTTTGTTCGGTTTGTTTTGCCCGTGGCTCGGGCAGGGTAGGAAACGTTATCCAAGCCAGAACCGCCCCCGCCAGCACGGCCGCGATGGGAATGCCGGCTCGGCGCAGCCAGCGCGAGCCCCACACGTCGAAAAGCTTTTGCCCGTGTTTGCCCCAGCGGCGTGCCGGCGGCGGTGGTGTCACTCCGGGAATTTGCGGTTGCGAAGGCTTGAACGGATCGAGATTTTGAATGTCTGTAGCCATGGTGAACCACTTAGTCTCGGAAGCGGGACGACAACGGCCGCACCACTTCGCCGGAATCAGATCGGGTTTGCACAAGTACCGATGCTCAGCTCAAGCGGTGCTGACACCGGCAACCGAGTGGTGCCGAACATATTCACGGATGTTCGACAGGCACAGCAACAGCTCCAAGGTTTTGTCGCGCTGCGCCGGACTGAGCGCGTGCGCATTTTGTGCCAGCATCCGGATGGAAAAATCTGCGATGGTGAACAACCATTCCAGCGAATCCCAGTCCACCGCCCGGCCTTGCTGGCATAGCTCCAACGTCGCGAGTGCTTTCGTGTAGGTGTACTCGAAGAAGTGGTCTAGGCAGAGCATCTGGGCTACCAGCGCCGGGCGCACCCTCTGCTCGCAACCTTCGACGCGGCACTTCGGTACAGCGGAGTTCCCCACCTTGCACCTCGCTTTGACAGACCTTTGAGGGTCTGCCCCTTGGCATCTGAGCACGGTATCCGCCAACGCATGTTCTTCCTATTGAGTTGAAAATAAATTACTTACGCAAGTTTCCCCGAGCCTTCATCTGCCGGTAGAGGAGCTGACGGGTAGAAACTACCCAACTTGAGTACTTCTTGAAAGTTCAGGGTGGCTCTGCCTGTGATTTGGATTTTCTGGACAAACTCGGATGGCTGTTCCCGGCTCGCCGATTCTAGTTTTACTCACCATCGGAACAGGAAGCCAGACTTGATCCGCCAGTTGTTCTGGGTTTGTTCGTTGAAAGCAGTGCGGACATAGCTGAGCTCTGCTAGGCGGAAGACCCAGTGACGGTGAAAGGGGACGTCCAGGCCCCCACCGATAACCCACGAACCTGTGTTGTCATGCACCGAGAACGCTTCCGGCGTGTCCACGTCGAATTTGATGCGACTCCGCCCCCCGAGCAGATGCAACCAGGGAATCAGCGGCTAGCGCTCTCGCCAGGCCAACTGAACGCCGAAATGGTAGCTGTACAGACTGGCCAGAACACCCGCAGGTCGTCCCCAACTACCGCCCACTTCTGCTTTGAAGGCGAACCAGCGCAGCAGATAGACGGTCAGTACGCCCCCGAAGCCGTCCATGCCGAAGTCGTCGAACGGCGTCTGGGCCCCCGCTTCGAAACGCTCATACAGCACGCCCACTTCCGCACGGTGGTTGGGCTGGGCTGATGTCGGTAGGGCAGCAAATGCTAGCACGATGACGAACATTGAAATGCGAAGAGGCATCGGTGACCGCCGGCTCGAGTCCACTGGACAGATTGGACAGTTTCTCCTTTCGCTAGTTCTGTGGCGGTGTGTCAGCAAAAAGTCGGCAACTCAAATCGCCAATCGCCGTTTAGAAAAGAAAAGGGCGGCACAGCGTTTGCTGCGGGCCCGCCCTTTCCTTTTTGGGACATGATTATTCTTCAGTACGAGCCACCCCAGCGGAAAACAATCCCGCCGCGGAATTGGCCCACGTCCTGCCGGGTGTCGAACGTCCACATGGATTTGTAGTTCGCTTCGAAGTTCAGGCCCACATTTCGGTGGAAGTAGATGTTGAGTCCTCCACCTACGACTACTGTTCCGCCATTGTCACTGCTGCCGGGACCTTCGCCGACTTTGACTCGATCCCAGCCGCCCAGGCCCTGAAAGTAAACTTCCACATGCTCACCAGCGTAGGGATAGACCTGAAGCCCACCGACAACCCACTGATTGTTCGTATCCAAATTGAAAGGATCACCAAATGTGATTCCATACTCTCCAGCAACTGCCAGCGGCCCGTATAGTTGTCGCGACACCCGAACCGCGAAGCCGGTCAGGTGGAAGTCGATGTTGGAAACGTCTTCGCTGATTTGTTCGTTCACAACCGCCGCGCGCAGCCGCCAACTGTGTTCACCCTGTGCGACAGCAGGCTGACCCGCAGCCAGGATGAATGCAACGACCCCACAAACAACAAATAGCTTTCGCATAGGCAACTCTCCTCCGGTTACACAGGCCTCTGAGAGGCTTTGGCTCACCCTTGTTTGAATAGCATGCACACACGGGTTCTGCTATGGAAAGTTCGTACTAAGAACCCTTTGAGTAACCCCTGGGAACTCCAGGGTTACCATTTGAAAACAATAGAAAAGAGCGCCACGGCAAAAGTACTTCGATTCAGCACATTTCTGAGCGGCGTAGCTGTCAGTCCGAAGGCACTCCGTACCAATGCTGGACTCAGGCTACTTTCCCGCAGCATTTTTTGTACTTCTTGCCGGAACCACAGGGGCAGGGATCGTTGCGACCGATTTTTGCACCGGTGCGCACCGGGCGTGGCGCTTCCTGCTTGGCGCCCGCCTGGAACTGCAAATTTTGCTGTGTCTGGCGCCGACGGCGTTCGACCGCTTCGAGCATGGGCGGCGGGGCCTGGTGAGCTGTCGCGGTGCCCACCTCGGGCCGGGCGGGTTGAACGAGGAACAGAAAGCGGACCGTTTCGGTGTCGATGCGGTCCATCATCTCTTCGAACAGCGTGAAGGCTTCCTTTTTGAACTCGACCAGCGGGTCTTTCTGTCCGTAGCCGCGCAAGCCGATGCCTTCCTTCAGGTGGTCGAGCGAGAGCAGGTGGTCTTTCCATTGCGTGTCCACCACATCGAGCACCACGCGGCGTTCCAGCCAGCGCATCACCTCTGCGCCGAAGAGCTGCTCCTTCTCCTGATAACGGCGGTGGATGGCCTCGACGAGCTGGTCGGCCAGTTCCTCGTGGTCGAGTTGCTTCGGATCGATGCCGGCAGCGGCGAGGTCGAGTCCGAACTGGTGCAGAACTTCGTTGGTGAGCTGGGCGATGTTCCAGGTGTCCGGGTGGGCATCATGGGGACAGTAAGTAGCCACGAGTTCGCGCGCGATCTCTTCGGCGATGCCGAGAACGTATTCTTTCTGGTCCTTGCCCTCCAGGATCGAGCGGCGGATCGAGTAGATGGTTTCCCGCTGCTTGTTCATCACGTCGTCGTATTCGAGCAGATGCTTGCGGGCCTGGAAGTTCTGTGCCTCGACCGCCTTCTGCGCGTTTTCGATGCGACGGCTGATCAGGCGAGATTCAATGGGCACACCCTCGGTCATACCCAGCCGGTACATCAGGTTTTTCACGCGCTCGCCGCCGAAGATGCGCAGCAGGTCGTCTTCCAGGGAGAGGAAAAAACGGGAAGAGCCCGGATCCCCCTGACGGCCGGCGCGGCCGCGAAGCTGGTTGTCGATGCGCCGGGCTTCGTGACGTTCGGTGCCGAGCACATGGAGTCCGCCCAGGGCGACGACTTCGTCATGTTCAGCTCGGCACTGAGCGGCGTACTGCTCGTAGATCGGTTTCCAAACCTCGAGCGGAACCTGATAGATGCGTCCTTCGTGTTGAAACATCACCCGCTGCGTTGCGCCCATGGCATCGGCTTCATCAGGACGAATGACCGATCCGGCCGGAGCATAAGGAATGGCCAGTTTCTCGCGCAGACAATGTTCCCGTGCCAGAAGCTCCGGGTTGCCGCCGAGCAGAATGTCGGTGCCGCGCCCCGCCATGTTCGTCGAGACGGTGACCGCACCCTTGCGGCCGGCTTGCGAGATGATTTTCGCTTCCCGTTCGTGCTGCTTGGCGTTGAGCACCTGATGCGGGATGCCAGCTTTTTTCAGCAGAGCGCTCAGTCGCTCGGACTTTTCGATCGAGATGGTGCCCACCAGAACCGGTTGGCCGCGTTCGTAGAACTGCCGGATGCCCCCGATGTAGGTGCCGTCTTCTTGAAGAATACCGTTGACGACCGCTTCGAATTTTTCTCGCTCAGTACGGTAGACAACGTCAGGGAATTCGTGCCGGATCAAGGGACGATTGGTTGGAATGACCACCACATCCAGGTTGTAGATTTTGTTGAACTCGGCAGCTTCCGTTTCTGCAGTTCCGGTCATCCCCGCCAGCTTGCGGTACATGCGGAAATAGTTCTGGAAGGTGATGGTAGCCAGCGTCTGATTTTCCCGTTCGATTTTCACGCCCTCTTTGGCTTCGATGGCTTGGTGCAGGCCGTCCGACCAGCGGCGGCCCGGCATCTGGCGTCCGGTGAATTCGTCCACGATAATCACCTGGCCATCCTTGACCACGTAGTCCCGGTCGCGGTGGAACAGGGTGTGAGCACGCAGCGCCTGATAAACGCCGTGGAGCAGGTCGATGTGAGCCGGGTCGTAGAGATTGCTCACACCGAGCAGTCGCTCACATTTCGCCACTCCCTCTTCGGTCAGAGTGGCCGTGCGATGCTTTTCATCGATCGTGTAGTCCAGGTCGCGAATCAGTTTCGGGATGATTTTGTCTACGCGATAGTACTTTTCCGTGGAGATTTCAGCCGGCCCGGAAATGATCAGAGGGGTACGGGCTTCGTCGATCAAGATAGAGTCGACCTCGTCCACAATGGCATAGTGGTGCCCGCGCTGGACACAGTCGGCAAGGTCGTACTTCATGTTGTCTCGCAGATAGTCGAATCCGAATTCGTTGTTGGTACCGTAGGTCACATCGGCTGCATAGGCAGCGCGCCGCTGAGCGTCGTCCAGGTCGTGGACGATGATCCCCACGCTCAAGCCCAGCGCAGTGTAGATGGGCGCCATCCATTCCGCGTCGCGTCGAGCCAGATAGTCGTTCACCGTGACGATATGCACTCCCTGGCCCGCCAGGGCATTCAGGTACGCCGGCAGCGTGGCCACCAGCGTTTTCCCCTCGCCGGTTTTCATCTCGGCAATCTTGCCCTGGTGTAAAACGATCCCTCCGATCAGTTGCACGTCGAAGTGGCGCATGCCCAGCCGCCGTCGAGCGGCTTCGCGCACCAGGGCAAAGGCGGGAACCAGAATGGTGTCGAGAGCCGCGTCGAGCTTTTGGCGATAGTCAGGGTCTTCCGGCATGGTGTCGCCCAATGCCGCGCGAACCTGTTCGCGAAACTGTTCGGTGCGCGCGCGCATCTCGGCCTCTGTCAGTCGCTGCATCTCCGGTTCGAGTGCGTTGATCGCCTCGACGAACGGCTTCAGCCGACGAATATCGCGCTCGTGCTTGGTGCCGATGAACCGCGCCAACACGCGGTCAATGACCTGGTCGACCTGCATACGCTTCGGGTTTGTTCGGAACAGACTCGGAATCCGGTCCGTTCAGAAGCAGCCATCAGAATCCATTCTTGGGCTCACTCTAGCTTTTCTGCTCGTCCTCTTGCGCAGCGTCCCGCTGCTTTCCTCCGCCTGCCGGTGCGTCCGGCTATGTTTTTCTGCGTCCCACACAACAAAAGCAGTCCCTATTTTGCCGCTCCGTGCTGCGGGTTGGCCGGGACTGCTTCGCAGCGAGAACTGTAGCTCCTCAGAACCAGCATTTCATTCTACCGCGCCTGCCTGTCCGTCGGCAAAGCAGAGGCGCTGCCAGCCCCTCTGCGTGGGAATGTGCAGTTCAGAGATCTGGATCATTCATGCGGCGCAGCAGGTCGTGAAAGCACGGGTCGACGCTCATCGAGCGGTTCAGCGGTCAGAGAGAGTTTCAGGGAGAGCAAGCCGTTGGCGCGTTCCTGAAACGCTTCCTCGCTCCAGAAAAAGTACTCATCCCGCCGGCCCGGGTCCTGATCGATGGAGCTGAAAACCAGCGGCGAGACATAGCGTTTGCGGAACCACTCCGTAAGCTCGGCCAGAATCTTTTCTGCGTCGGCGGCATGTCCGGCCATGGCCTGCGCTTCTCCCAGCCTGCCCAGTACGGCTGGCTGCGGTCGGAGAGTGGCAGAGCCCTGTGCAGCGGCGCTATGGCCTCGGCATGGCGTCTTTCTGCAAATAGACAAACGTCAACTGCCACAGCGCCTAGACAACACGGGCTCTTTTTCCAAAACGGATGGGCAGCGCGCCATGGTTTCCTCTTTGCGTCCGACAAAGTTCAGCATCTAGCCTACTTGGTTTACCGTTCCGGCAGTTGCGCACCGGCGTGCAGTGCGTTTGCGTGTGTGCGGCTTGGAGGTTATCATTGACCTTTCATCATCACCAGCTTGGAAGGAATCATGGGAACCAGTCCGCAGCCGCCCCGACTGCAGCACGAACGCGCACCCATCCCGGGTGTGAAAAACCTTGTTGCTGTCGCGAGCGGCAAAGGCGGTGTGGGCAAAACGACGGTTGCGGTCAACCTCGCGATTGCGCTGGGCCAACTGGGTCAGCGGGTTGGCCTGCTCGACGCCGATGTGTACGGCCCGAACGTGCCCACCATGCTCGGCACCAGTGAACAGCCGCAGGCCACCGGCGAGCGACAGATTCTGCCCGTCGAGGTGAACGGCCTCCGGGTCATCTCGATGGGCCTGCTGGTGCCGGAGGACCGCCCGATGATCTGGCGCGGCCCGATGCTGCACAGCGTGATCCAGCAGTTCCTGCGCAGCGTGATTTGGGGTGAGCTGGACTATTTGGTCGTGGATCTGCCGCCCGGCACTGGCGATGTGCAACTGACGCTGATCCAGACCGTGCCGGTCACCGGCGCCATCATTGTCACCACCCCTTCGATTGTCGCGCTGGCCGATGTACGCAAAGCGATCGAAATGTTCCGTCAGGTGAACACCGACATCCTGGGCGTGGTCGAAAATATGAGCTACTTCCGTACACCGGACGGCAGCCGGCACTATATTTTCGGACAGGGCGAAGGGCGGCGCGTGGCCGAGCAGTTCGGCGTCCCCTTTCTAGGCGAGATCGAACTGGACCCGCAGATTCGCATCGGAGGCGACACCGGCAAGCCGGTCGCGCTCGATGGCCCGCAGGCACCGGCTGCGCGCGGATTCTACGCTGTGGCTGAAGCCGTGATGACGCGTGTGGCTGCGCTCGCCACCAGTACTGCCGGACCTGTCGTGCAAATCGATTGAAGGCAGCTTGCTTGTCAGTCTGCGGGGTGTGTGTTAGCTTTCCCTGCCACGACCGGCAGTGCTTTCGGCGATGCTTCGCAGCTATCAAGGCAAACGACCCCAAATAGCCGCGTCGGCCTACATTGACCCGACGGCCGTTATCATTGGCGACGTCACCATCGGCGAACAGAGCTCGGTCTGGCCGGGTGTGGTGATTCGGGGCGACGTGCACTGGATTCGGATTGGCTCCCGCACCAACATCCAGGACGGTACCATCTGTCACGTGATGCGCGGCACCCATCCGCTGCAGATTGGCGATAGCGTTACCGTCGGCCATCGGTGCATACTCCACGGTTGCACCATTGAATCGCGAGTGCTGGTCGGTATGGGCGCAATCATTCTGAACGGCGCGCGCATCGGCACGGGCTCGATGATCGCTGCCGGCACCCTGGTGCCCGAAGGCACCGAAGTCCCACCCGGCAGCCTGTTCATGGGCCATCCCGGAAAGTTTCGCCGCACACTGACCGCTGCCGAACAGCAGGAAATCGACGGCTACGCGCTGCGCTATGTCGAATACGCCGAAATGTACAAGAACAGCGAATAGAGGCACGCGGCGGTCCAGAGGATACCGGGAAAGAAACGACGCAGTGGAGCACCAAGCCCGGCGGACAAGGTTTCAAGGTTCCTTCATCGCCTGGCAACGGCCAGCGAGATGCCCGGG
The DNA here is from genome assembly GCA_037442425.1 of Acidobacteriota bacterium. Lineage (GTDB taxonomy): Bacteria > Acidobacteriota > Terriglobia > Acidiferrales > UBA7541 > DSGC01. The sequence continues at coordinate 40,116 of JBBIQG010000012.1, forward strand.
AGGCAGCGGCGTAGCGGATGCATGGCGGAACCGGTTCCCGGGTGTGCACAAAGGCTCGGGCGAATTCTCCAGCCATTAGCTGTTCGTCGGAATCATTCGGAGCCGATGGGAAAGGGAAAACCATTTCGAGCCATCAAAGGCATGCGCGACATCCTGCCACCGGAGTCCGAGTTATGGAACCGCGTCGAGCAGGCGGCCCGCGAGGTGTTCGCCACCTACGGCTTCAGCGAAATTCGCTTGCCGATCCTCGAACCGACCGAGCTGTTCGCCCGCTCCGTCGGTGCCGACACGGACATCGTCTCCAAAGAGATGTACACCTTTCTGGATGCCGGTGTCGAAGAGGATAAGGGCGGAAGCAGAATCAGCCTGCGGCCGGAAGCCACCGCCTCGGTCTGTCGTGCCTACATCGAGCACGGCATGCATACCTGGCCCGGTGATGTCAAGCTCTACTACATCGGTCCGATGTTCCGCCGCGAGCGGCCGCAGAAAGGACGCTATCGCCAGTTCTACCAGATTGGCGCCGAAGTGCTCGGCCGCTCCGATACGCCGGGTCTGGATGCCGAAGTGATCGAAATGCTGCTCGTGTTCCTGCGCCGCACGGGGCTCGCGGAAGCGACCTTGTTCATCAACTCCATCGGTTGTCCGGCCTGTCGCCCCGGATACGTGGAGCAGTTGCGCCATGCACTGGAAAAGGTCCGCAACCAACTGGGACCGGACAGTCAGCGCCGCATCCAGACCAACCCGCTGCGTGTGCTGGATTCGAAGCTCGCCTCCGAACAGGCGGTCATCGAAACCCTGCCGCGCATCACCGATCATCTGTGCGTGGCCTGCCGGGCCCACTACACTCAGTTGCAGGAACAGCTCCGATTGCGCCACATCACGTTTGCCGAGAACTGGCGGTTGGTTCGTGGACTGGATTATTACACGCGGACGACGTTCGAGGTCACCGCACCGGGCCTGGGCGCCCAGAACGCCGTCTGTGGTGGCGGCCGCTACGACGGGTTGGTCGAGCTGCTCGGCGGCCCCAGCGTGAAAGGTATCGGCTTCGCCGTCGGCACCGACCGGCTGGTCTTGGCCCTGTCGCCGAAGACCACAGCCGCTAGGGTCGATATCTACATCGCCTGGATCGGCGCGACCTATCCAGCAGCGGTGCGCCTGGCACAGCAGTTGCGCGAAAAGGGCCTGCGCGTCGAACTGCCGCATACCGAGCAAAAGCTCGGACGCTCGCTCGAACTCGCCGCGAAGCTCGGCGTTCGCTCCACCGTCATTGTCGGCGAAGAGGAACTCGCCGCCGGGCAGCTCACCGTAAAAGATATGAGCACCGGCGTGCAGAAACGTTTGGCCGAAGAGGACGTGGTACAGCACATGCAAACGACGGTATCTGGCTAGAATGTGTTGGCCATCGTCGCAACCGCGGTCCGGAAAATGAGCCACCCGATGGAAGAACGAAAGCGGACGCATTTTGCTGGCGAATTGCGCGCGGCGCAGGCCGGGCAGACCTGTGTGTTGTTCGGCTGGGTGCACCGTCGGCGCGACCTGGGCAACCTGATTTTTCTGGACCTGCGCGATCGCAGTGGCATTGTGCAGGTAGTCTTCAACAAAGAGCGGCAGCCCGAAGCCCACGCGGCGGCCGAACAGTTGCGCAGCGAATACGTCGTGGCGGTCGAAGGCGAAATTGCCTTGCGTGCGCGGCCGAATCCGGAGCTGCCCAGCGGCGAAATCGAAATCATTGCCCATCGGGTCACGCTGTTGAACGCGGCGGCGACACCGCCGTTTGTCGTCGAAGACGACACCACCGCCACCGAAGAAACACGGCTGCGGTACCGCTATCTGGACCTCCGACGGCCGCGACTGGCGCGCAATCTCGCGCTGCGTCACAAGGTCGTCTTCGAAATCCGGCGCACGCTCCACGAGCTGGGTTTCTACGAAGTGGAAACGCCGATGCTCACCCGCTCGACGCCCGAGGGCGCACGCGACTACCTGGTGCCGAGCCGCATCCACCGCGGTCAGTTCTACGCGCTGCCCCAATCGCCCCAACTGTTCAAACAAATTCTGATGATCGCCGGCTTCGAGCGTTATTTCCAGATTGCGCGTTGCTTCCGCGATGAAGATTTCCGCGCCGACCGCCAGGCAGAATTTACGCAACTCGACCTGGAAATGAGCTTCGTCCACCCCGACGACATCTTCGCCGTGATCGAGCGCGTGGTCGAGCGCGCTTGCGCCGTGGCCGATGTGGCGATTCGCACGCCGTTCCGCCGGATGAGATACACCGAAGCCGTGCGACGCTACGGCACCGATAAGCCGGACCTGCGCTTCGGCCTGGAGCTGCATGACGTGTCCGCACAGTTTGCCGCCGCACGGGAAAAGCTGAGCATCGCGGGCAGCGTGTACGCGCTCGTAGCGCCAGGTGCTGCGGGATGGTCTCGCAAGCAAGTGGATGAGCTGAGCGAGCACGCCCAATCGGCGGGTGCGCGTGGCGCCTACACGGTGAAAGTGACCGACCAGGGCGCGCAGTCCTCGCTCGAACGGCTGCTCGGTGCCGATGGCGTGCGTGCACTGGTCGCTGCCACCGGAGCACGCCCGGGCGACCTGATCGTGGCGGTGGCAGCGGAACACGAGAAGAAAGGACTGGATGCGGCCGCCTGGGCTGCCGGGCAGGTGCGGCTGTGGCTCGGCGAAAAGCTGAATCTGTTCGACCGATGCCGCTGGGAGTTTTGCTGGCTTACCGATTTCCCCCTGTTCGAGTGGAGCGAAGCCGAACAGCGTTGGGTCAGCGCGCAGCACCCGTTCACCGGCATTGTCGAAGAAGACCTGGACAAACTGGAAGACCCCGCACGGCTGGGCGAGATCCGCTCGCTCGGCTACGACTTGGTGTTGAACGGAGTCGAGCTGGGCTCGGGCAGCATCCGGATTCACCGGCAGGAAGTGCAGCAGCGGGTGTTTCGTGCGCTCGGATTGACCGACGAGCAGGCCCGGCAACGGTTCGGATTTTTCCTCGAGGCTCTGCGCTACGGCACACCACCGCACGGAGGCATCGCGCTCGGGCTCGACCGCTTCGTGATGCTCCTAGCCGGCGAGAAATCTATCCGCGATGTGATTGCCTTCCCCAAAACCGCCGCCGCACAAGACCTGATGGCTGAAGCGCCTGCGGCGGCGACGGCGGCTCAGCTCCGCGAGCTGGGCTTCACCGCTGCGCAACTGGCTGCCTGGGGTTGGACCGATGCCCGAGAATTGAAAGCGGCAGGATATAGCGACGAGGAGCTTCGTGCTGCGCATTTGCTGCGGTGATTCGGCTCGACGGCGTCGGTCGCTCCGGAGCAGGCACGGAAAGTTTGTCGTCAGGAACGGCGCCAGCAAGCATCTTCCGTGTTCCGTAGCCGTTCCGCAGGGTTTGGGAGCGGTCTCGACATAAGTTTCGCTGGGAAAACTTGCGCCGGCCGCTGGTCCGGCGACACCCCTGGAGTACAATACGCGCGATGTCGCGGATTCGCATTCTGCCGGAAACCGTTGCCAATCGGATCGCAGCCGGTGAAGTGGTCGAACGGCCAGCGTCGGTGGTCAAAGAACTGGTCGAAAACGCCCTCGATGCAGACGCGCGCACGGTGCGCGTGGAAACCGAAGCGGGCGGCAAACGCTTGATCCGCGTCACCGACGACGGCTGTGGCATGTCGCGCGACGACGCCTTGCTGGCCTTCGAGCGCCACGCCACCTCCAAGCTGCGCACCGCCGAGGACCTGCTGGCCATCGCCACCCTCGGCTTCCGGGGCGAAGCATTGCCTTCGATTGCAGCGGTCTCGCGCCTGGTGCTCGAAACGCGCACCGCCACAGACGCCGAAGGCACGCGGGTAGAGTTCGCCGGTGGGAAGCTGCTCGGCGTGAAGCCCGTGGGCACGCCAACAGGGACGTGCGTCACGGTGCAAGACCTTTTCTATTGCGTGCCGGCGCGAAAGAAGTTCCTGAAATCAGACACCACCGAGTTGGGCCACATCGCCTCGCTAGTCACCCACTACGCGCTGGCCAATCCCGATAAGCACTTCGAGCTTTCGACCCCCACCCAGCAGATTCTGCATGCGACACCCGTGACCACGCTGGCCGAGCGCGTCTATCAGGTGCTGGGCCGCACCGCGCTGGACGAACTGTTGGAGATTCCCGAAGCCACCGCGCCGGTGCGTGCTGCGGTTACGGAGCCGGAACTCGACCCGGGCGAAGAAGCTGCGACGCTCACGTTGCGTGGATTCGTCTCGCGCCCACAGGTACAGCGGCCGAACCGCAACGGCATCTATGTGTTCGTAAACCGCAGGCTAGTGCGCGACCGGCTGCTCCTGCATGCCATCGGAGAAGCCTATCGCAATGTGCTGCCTGCCGGCGCCTTCCCCGTCGTACTGCTGTTTCTGGAGCTGCCACCTCGGGAAGTCGACGTGAATGTCCATCCGTCGAAAATAGAAGTCCGCTTCCGGCATTCGCAATTTGTGCACGACTTCGCACGAGACGCCATCCGGCACGCCCTGGTGCAGGTGAAGCCAATGGCCAGCTTTGCCGTCGCGGCTCGTGCGGCTCAGGCGGCAGTGTCTGCTTCCGCGCCCGCTCCGGCGGCCGGTGGGCCAGAGGCAACAGCAGCAGGGTTGGCCGCCCCGGAAACATTCGCACTGACGGCAACTTCCATGCCCGCTACCACCGGTCGGTTTTCGTTTCCACCCGAAACTGCGTTTGCGTTCCCGACGGCTGTCGAACCCTTCGCCGAACGGTTCGAGCAGGTGGCCGCCGCTCGACAGGCCAACGCGGCCGTGCAGGCCGAACAAATTGCCGATTTGAGACCGCTCGGGCAGGTGGCAGCTAGTTTCATCGTCGCGGTGAATGGCGAGGGACTGTGGATTGTGGATCAGCATGTGGCACACGAACGGGTGTTGTTTGAGGAGCATCTGCGCGCACGGCGTGCTGGCGCAGTGGCTGGACAGCGACTTCTGGTGCCCCTGGTGATGGAGTTGACACCCCGGCAGCAGGTCGTCTTCCAGCAGATTGCCGAAGAGCTGCGCGCCAATGGCTTCGAGGTCGAACCGATGGGGCCGCGGAGCGTGGCCATTCAGGCGGCTCCTTCCGGAGTGGCCGGCGGCGATGCCGAAAAACTTCTGACGGAAATTTTAGATGGGGTCGAACGGGAACAGCAGGCGATTTCGTTGGAAACCCTGCAGGCGAAAATCGCTGCTTCCACAGCCTGCCATGCGGCCATCAAGGCGAACACCCCACTCGACCGAGCGAAGATGGAATGGCTGCTCGATGCCCTGGCGCGAACCGAGCTGCCGATGAGCTGTCCACATGGCCGGCCCGTGCTGTTGCGGTATTCCTTGCGGGAAATCGAGAAGGCCTTTCAGCGGAGCTGAGCCGGCGCGGCCATCCATGCGGCGACTCATCATTGCCATCGACGGGCCGGTAGGGGCAGGGAAGAGCACGGTGGCCCGCCGTGTCGCCGAGCTGCTCGGCTATCTCTATCTGGACAGTGGAGCGATGTACCGGGCACTGGCACTGGCCGCGTTGCGCGCGCGCGTCTCCCTGGCCGACGCCGCGCGTCTGGAAGCGCTGGCGGCACAAACGCGCATCGAACTGCAGCCGGACCCTTCGCCCGGAGGACGGCTGCGCGTGCTGCTGAACGACGAAGACGTCAGCGAAGCCATCCGCAGTGCAGCCTGTGCCCAGGCGGCGTCGCAGGTGGCGCGACACGCCAGCGTTCGCCAGTATCTGGTGGCCGAGCAGCGTCGGCTGGGCGCCGCCGGGGGCGTGGTCATGGAGGGACGCGACATCGGCACGGCCGTCTTCCCCGACGCGCACCTGAAGATTTTTCTGGATGCTTCGGTGGAAGAGCGCGCGCGGCGGCGGCTGAGCGATCACCGCTCCCGTGGCGAAAACATCCCGTTCGAACAGATGCTGGCGGAAGTGCGCGAACGCGACAGCCGCGATCGCACCCGCGAAGTTTCCCCGCTGGTGCGCGCCCCCGACGCGGTCTATCTCGATTCCACCGCCTTGGAAGCCGAAGAGGTGGCGCGGCTGATTGCCTTGCTGGCGCGGCGGCGTTCCGGTGAGGCCAGTTGAGGCCAGCGACAACGCACAGGGTCGCTCGGTGCTCGGCCCGAACCGCGCCGGCCGGTTCAGCTCGGATTCGACATCGAGGCCAGGAACTCGGCGTTGTTTTTCGTTTTCGCCAGGCGGCCGAGCAGCAATTCCATCGCTTCGACCGGCGAAAGTGGATTCAGCACGCGGCGCAGCACGAAGATGCGGTTCAACTCTTCGGGCGGCAGCAGCAGCTCTTCCTTGCGGGTGCCCGAGCGGTTGATGTCGATGGCGGGGAAGATGCGCTTGTCCACCAGACGCCGGTCGAGATTGATCTCCATGTTGCCGGTGCCTTTGAATTCCTCGAAGATCACGTCGTCCATGCGGCTGCCCGTGTCCACCAGGCAGGTGGCGATGATGGTCAGCGAGCCGCCTTCTTCGACGTTGCGCGCCGCAGCGAAGAAACGACGCGGCCGCTGCAGGGCGTTGGCGTCGATGCCGCCGGAAAGCACCTTGCCCGAGGGCGGCGTGACGGCGTTGTAGGCTCGCGCCAGGCGGGTGAGCGAATCGAGCAGGATGACCACGTCCCGCTTGTGTTCGACCAGCCGCTTTGCCTTCTCCAGCACCATTTCGGCCACCTGGATGTGGCGCTGCGGCGGCTCATCGAACGTCGAGCTGATGACCTCGCCCTTGACGGTTCGCTGCATATCGGTGACTTCTTCCGGACGCTCGTCGATCAGCAGGACAATCAGAGTGATTTCCGGATGGTTCGTGGTGATCGAATTGGCGATCGCCTGCAGCATCATCGTCTTGCCCGTGCGCGGCGGCGCAACAATCAGCCCGCGCTGGCCCTTGCCGATCGGACAGAGCAGATCGAGCACGCGGCCGGTCAGGTTGTCTTTCGTCGTCTCCAGCCGGATGCGTTCCTGCGGGTAGAGCGGGGTCAGGTTGTCGAAGAAGATTTTGCTGCGGGCAATTTCCGGGTCTTCGAAGTTGACGGCTTCGACCTTGATCAGAGCAAAGTAACGTTCGCCGTCTTTGGGCGGACGCACCTGACCGGAAACGGTGTCGCCGGTGCGCAGGTCGAATTTGCGAATCTGCGAGGGCGAAACGTAGATGTCGTCCGGCCCGGGCAGATAGTTGTACTCTGGCGCGCGCAGGAAGCCGAAGCCGTCGGGCAGGCACTCGAGCACGCCCTCGGAGAAAATCAGCCCGTTCTTCTCCGTCTGGGCGCGGAGGATCTGAAAAATCAGCTCCTGCTTCCGCATGCCGCTGGCGCCCGGGATGTTCAGCTCCTTGGCGATGCGGGCCAGATCCGTGATGTTTTTCTCTTTCAGTTCAGCCAGACTTACACTCATGGTCGTTGAGTCCTTCGTTTTGGTTCCTTTGGGAGAAATGGTCGCGTTCCTTCCGGTTCGACGCAGACCGCTACTGGCGGACGGCAGACGAGCCGGATTGTTCGTGGACGGCTGAGCGATCCGAACGGTGCTGCTTCTGCCGGAGCGATGGACCCGCTCTCGCTGCAGCGCCGCTGCGCTCAGCCCTCCGAAAAATCGGGAAAGCGAATCGGAAAAACTCTCTAATTCGTGAGCCCCTGGTCTTTTTCCGCCGCGGTCTCGAACTTCGGTGAAACTTCCACCACCGGCGAAACCTCGGCAGCCGGGAGCGGCTTTTCCAAGGCCAGGTTCAGCACTTCATCCATGACTTCGACAAACTTGATCGAGAGCGCGCCCTGAATCTCGGGCGGAATCTCCGCCAGGTCTTTTTCGTTGTCCTTGGGCAACACGACGGTGCGCAAACCCATCCGATGGGCGGCGAGCAACTTTTCTTTCACGCCACCGACCGGCAGTACCTTGCCGCGCAGGGTGATTTCGCCGGTCATGGCTACATCGCAGCGCACCGGGATGCGCGTGAGCGCGCTGACAATGGCGGTCGCAATCGTGATGCCGGCCGAAGGCCCGTCTTTCGGGATTGAACCCTCTGGCACGTGGACGTGAATATCCAGGTTCCGGTAGAAATCCTTGGGCAGGCCGAAGGCGTGCGCGCGGGAGCGAACGTAGCTCATCGCTGCCTGCGCCGATTCCTGCATCACATCCCCAAGCTTGCCGGTCAGGGTGAGCCGTCCTTTTCCTTCCATCAAGGTGGCTTCCGTGCCCAGCACCTGTCCCCCCACTTCCGTCCAGGCTAGGCCGGTGGCCAACCCGATTTCGTTTTTCTTCTCCGCCCAGATGTCGCGGAACTTGGGCACGCCCAGAAAGTCCTGCAGGTTGTCCGGGGTGATCTCCACGCTCAGGCTCCGGCCTTCCTTGACCACGCGGCGAGCCACCTTGCGACAGATGCTGCCGATCTCGCGCTCCAGGTTGCGCACGCCTGCCTCGCGCGTGTAGTAGCGAATGATGTGCGTGAGCGCCGCGTCGGTGAAAATCACATTTTCTTCGGTCAAGCCCGTCGCCTCACGCTGTTTCCGCACCAGGAAGCGCTTGGCGATCTCCAGTTTTTCCTGCTCGGTGTAGCCGGCCAGCCGGAGGATTTCCATGCGGTCCTGCAGCGGTTGCGGGATAGTGTGGAGCACGTTGGCGGTGCAGATGAACATCACCCGAGACAGGTTGTACTCCACATCCAGGTAGTGATCGACGAACGCGTGGTTCAGTTCCGGATCCAGCACTTCCATCAGCGCCGCGGAAGGATCGCCCCGGAAGTCCATGGACATCTTGTCTACTTCGTCGAGCACAAAAACCGGGTTGATCACTCCGGCTTTCTTCATCATCTGGATGATCTGACCGGGCAGGGCTCCGATGTATGTGCGACGATGGCCGCGGATCTCCGCTTCGTCCCGAACGCCGCCAAGCGACACCCGGACGAATTTCCGCCCCGTGGCGCGTCCGATCGACATGGCCAACGAGGTTTTCCCCACACCGGGCGGCCCGAGGAAACAGAGAATCGAGCCCCGCGGATTCTTGACCAGCTGGCGCACCGCCAGGTATTCCAGGATCCGTTCCTTGATTTTTTCCAGCCCGTAGTGGTCTTCTTCGAGGATTCGTTCGGCCACCGTGATGTCGCGAATTTCGCGGGACTTTTTCTTCCAGGGCACGGCAATCAGCCAGTCCAGGTAGTTGCGGGAAACCGTGGACTCGGCCGACATCGGCGGCATCATTTCCAGCCGCTTCAGCTCCTGCAGGGCCTTTTCCAGAACGTCCTTGGGCATGCCGGCCGCTTCGATTTTCTTTTTCAGTTCGTCGAGCTCGCTTTTTTCGCCGCGGCCGAGCTCTTTTTGAATCGCTTTGATTTTTTCGTTCAGGTAGTACTCTTTCTGTGCGCGCTCCATCTGCCGCTTGACGCGGTTGTTGATGGAGCGCTCCATGTTCAGCTTCTCGAGTTCGATTTCCAGCACCTCGGCAATCCGGTTCAGGCGTGCGAGTGGATCGAAGGTTTCCAGCAGCTCCTGCTTTTCTTCGACGGTGAGCTGGAGATTCGCCGCGATCGAATCGGCCAGGCGCGCCGGGTCGTCTGTGCGGACGGCAGCGATCATCGTGTCGTAGTTCAAGCTCTGGGAAAGCTTCACGTACTGGTCGAACAGACCCGTGATGCGCTGCACGAGCTGCTCGACCTGGGGCGTGATCTCCAGCTTGATCGAAATGACGCGGATCGTGGCGCGGAAAAACCCTTCGTCCGTGCTGATCTGGATCACCTTGGCGCGTTCCAAACCCTCGACCAGCACCTTGATGTTCCCATCGGGCAGCTTGACCGACTGCACCACGCTCGCCAAAGTGCCGACTTGGTAGATCTCCTTGGGTTTCGGATCGTCCACGGAAGCGTCATGCTGGGTGGCCAGAAAAATTTTCTTGTCGCCGGCCAGCGCTTCTTCCAGGGCGCGGACCGAGGCTTCGCGGCCCACGATGAACGGGGTCATCATCTGGGGAAAGATGACCATGTCGCGCACCGGCATCATCGGCACGCGCTTCACTTCGGATTTTTCCCGGTTGAACATGCCCGTCTATCTATTGGATGAGGATCGCCTCGAAGGCGTTTCGCTCAGCCGGCTTTTTCCAGCAACCCCCAGTTGATATCACGGCTCTGCACCATTTCCGCGGTTACGACAAATTCCCGCACCTTGCGTTGGGTCGGCAAGTGATACATCAGATCCAGCATCAAGTCTTCGAGGATCATGCGCAGGCCGCGGGCGCCGACCTTGCGCTGCAGGGCCAGCTCGGCGACGGTTTCCAGCGCATCGTCCGTGAACCGAAGCCGGACATTCTCGAACTCGAACAGCCGCTGATATTGGCGCACCAGCGCGTTTTTCGGTTCCGTCAGGATACGGATCAGCGCGGCCTTGTCCAGATCGCTCAGCACACCGACCACCGGCAGCCGCCCGACAAATTCTGGAATCAGGCCGAAGCGAATCAGATCCACGGGCTGTACCTGTTCCAGCAGCTCGACGTTGCGCCGGCTCTGCGTGCTCGGTTCGGTGGTCGTGTGGAAGCCGAGGGACTTCTTGCCTACGCGGCGCTCGATGATTTTCTCCAACCCGACGAAGGCACCGCCGCAGATGAACAGGATGTTCGTGGTGTCTACCGGCGTGAATTCCTGATGCGGGTGCTTGCGCCCGCCCTGCGGCGGCACGTTGGCAATGGTGCCTTCCAGGATTTTCAGCAAGGCCTGCTGCACCCCTTCGCCGGAAACGTCGCGGGTGATGGACGGGTTCTCGTCCTTTTTCGCGATTTTGTCGATCTCGTCCACGTAGATGATGCCCTGCTGGGCCCGCTGTACATCGCCGTCGGCGGCCTGGAGCAGCTTCAAGATGATGTTTTCGACGTCCTCACCCACATAGCCCGCTTCGGTCAGCGTGGTGGCGTCCACAATCGCAAAGGGAACTTCCAGCATGCGCGAAAGAGTCTGCGCGAGCAGAGTCTTGCCGGTGCCGGTCGGCCCGATCAGGAGGATGTTGGACTTCGTCAGCTCCACCTCGCCCGGCTGCCGGTTCAGAAAGATGCGCTTGTAGTGGTTGTAGACGGCGACCGCCAGTTTCTTCTTCGTTTTCTCTTGGCCAATGACGTAGCCGTCCAGAAATTCCTTGATTTCCGGCGGACGCGGCAGCCGGCGGCTCGTTGTGGCAAAAGTTTCGCGCCGCTCTTCTTCCAGAATCTGGCGACAGACGGCCACACATTCGTCGCAGATGTAGGCGCGCGGGTAGTCCGAAGGCGAGCTGATCAATTTTTCTACCTGCTCCTGCGTCTTGTGGCAGAACGAGCAGCGCAGGGCTTCCTCGCTCGAGCTTCGTTTCACCGCGAACCTCCCCCCGCGGGGCCCGACGCGCCGTGGACCACCGGGACAGGCATTCTAGAACGCTTTGGCAACGCTGCGGACACTTTCTTCGCTTCGGTTACTAACTCTTTCGCACGGGTTCAGCGGTGCTTGTAGATGATCTCATCGATCAGGCCATATTCGCGGGCCTGTTCGGCGGTCATGATGAAGTCGCGCTCGACATCTTTTTCGATTTTTTCCACGGGCTGTCCGGTGTGCTCGGCGAGCAGCCGGTTGATCACCGACCGCATCCGCAGGATTTCCCGGGCATGGATATCGATGTCCGTGGCTTGGCCAGACAGCCCTGACAGCCACGGCTGGTGAATCAGCACGCGCGAATTGGGCAGCGCGAAGCGTTTCTTCTTCGCGCCGGCCGCCAGCAGCAGCGCAGCAATCGAAGCGGCCTGACCGATGCAGATGGTGACCACGTCGGGTCGGACGAACTGCATCGTGTCGAAGATCGCCATCCCGGCCGTGATCGAACCGCCCGGGGAGTTGATGTATAGCTGAATGTCTTTTTCCGGGTCCTCGGCCTCGAGAAAAAGAAGCTGCGCGGTAACCAGGTTGGCCACATGATCGTCGATCGGGGTGCCGATGAAGATGATGTTGTCCCGAAGCAGGCGCGAATAGATGTCGTAAGCGCGCTCGCCCCGGTTGGTTTGTTCGACCACCATCGGCACCAGCGTTGTGGCGCGCGGTCGGAATTCGTCAGGGTTTCGCATGGGTGAGTCCACGTGCCGGCGAACGCGTCAAGTTCCACGTTCGGCCGTCGTCCGGATGCGGGCGTGCTGCTGGAGCCAATCGAGAGTTTTTTCGCTACGCAACCTAGATTTCATCGTATCCAGCGCCCCCTGTTTTGTCAAGCGAGCCCGCAATGCGGTGGCCGATTCGTCGCTGGCCGCAGCAAGCGCGGCCAGCCGTTCCTCGAGTTCTGCTTCGGTGACATCGATCCCTTCTGCACTAGCGATGCGGTCCAGCAATAGCTCGGCCTTGACGTCCTCGATGGCGCGTTCGCGCTGCCGGCGGCGCAGTGCCGCCCAGTCCACGTTCACACCGCGCGGATCCAAACCCTGTGCCGCCAGCGACCGCACCAACCGCTCCAGGCGCGTGTCCATTTGCTGCTCGACCAGCGCCTCCGGCACCGGGAAATCATGCCGGGCGACCAGTGCCTCCAGAATTTTCTGCTGGACCAGCTCCCGACGGCGTCGGTCGCGTTCCGCCTCCAGGCCCTGGCGGATTTTTTCGCGCAATTCGGTCAACGTCTGGGCATCGCTGACCTCGCGCGCGAAGTCGTCGTCCAGCTCTGGGAGCTGCTTCTGCTTGATCGCTTCCAGTCGGGTAACGTAGTGGAAAGTGCGACCCGCGAGCCGGGGGTCCGGGTAGTCGGCCGGGTAGGTCACATCGAAGCGGCGCGTTTCGCCGGGCCGGGCGCCGCGCAGTTGCGTGCTGAATTCTTCCAGTGTTTCTTCGCTGCCGATGTGCACGAGCGCGTTTTCGGCCTGCACCGGTTCGCTGCCATCGGCTGGCGTGCCGGTCAGGTGTACCACAGCAAAATCCCCATCCGTTGCTGGGCGGTCTTCCACAGGTACGAAGCGTGCGGCGCGCTCGCGCATCTCTTCCAGGGTTTTCTCGACGTGCTCTTCGCTCACCTCGAGCGGGGGTAGCTCGATCTCCAGCTCCTTATAGTTTCCCAGCTCGAACTCGGGGAGCACCTCGAACACCGCACGGAACTTCAGCGGGCCACCTTCGGGAAACTCGATGCGGTCCACTTGCGGACGGCTGACGGGTATTAGCTTCTGCTCCGCAACGGCTTGCTCGATGCGCTCCGGCACCAGCGACTGCAGGACTTCTTCCTTGATTTCACCCGCGTAGCGGCGCTGAATCAACGTGACCGGAGCCTTCCCCGGACGAAATCCCGGCACTCGTGCCACTCGCGCAAATTCCCGCGCGATGCGTTCAGTTTCCTGACGAACTTTTTCCGCCGGGATTTCCAACTCGAGCTCTCGGCGGCAGGTGGTCTCAGCCATCATTGCGCTTCCGCAGGCGCCAAGTCAGTTGCTTCACATGTTGGAGACGGGAAATGGAGCCCTGCGCGGAAGTTGCAGTATAGGAGAGCGTAGCCGCCCAGTCAACTGAAGCGGGCAACGCCCGCCCGACCAGCTAAAAGCAGAAGCCCTGGTGCGGAAGGGGGGAGTTGAACCCCCACGGCCTTGCGGCCACAGGATCCTAAGTCCTGCGCGTCTGCCAGTTCCGCCACTTCCGCATGGCTGCGCAACATCCTATCAGACAAGACTTTATATCACCACCGAAGCCGCCCGCCAGGATGTTCATCGCTTTTCGGTGTCAGTTTTGGTGTCAGTTGCATCTTGGCCTTGCGGGGCTACCAGGCGGTCTACGGCTTGCGCAGCGCGTAGGGGTTCGTCCGGCCCTCGATCATCGGCAGCAGCACGAAGGCGTCGCCGCTTTCAAGCGCCGAGCGGAAGACCAGGCTTTGCAGGCCGTAGAAGTTCTGCGTGCGGGTTATGTCGCACTCCGCGGACTCGGCCCACACGCGGAACTCGCGCTCGACCTGCGCCGTCCACTCGTCGGCCTGCTCCTCGGTCATGCCGAGGGCTTCCCAATCCGGGCGGGGAAGCAGGCTCAGGCCTGTGCCCACCACGTTCATCACCACGGTGTTGACCGCGCCCGTGGCCAGCGGCGCGTTGCGCACCATGTCGCGGCTACGCGCGCGCAGCGTGTCCAGATCGTGAACCGTGTCCTCGTCGGCGCTGGCCGGCGTCACGAACCAGTCCCGTAGCGACCGCCGGGTGAAGCTCGCCCCCGCCCAGCTACCGGCAATGGCCATGACCATGCGCGCCCGCATCCGAGCGGCTCCCCACTCGGGCGCGAAGTAGCCCACCACGCGGTCAAGCAGATTCGGTTGAGCCTGAAGGTTCATTCGTGCGGCACCACCGCTCCCCGCGCTCTCACGCCGCCACGGGAAAGCTCCTTCACCATCTGCTGCCAGAACCGGATGTTTTCGCGGATTTCCTTCGCGTCCGTGCGGGTCAGCGTGCGCCCAGCTGGTACGCCTGCCCGTTCGCCACAGCGTCATCAGCCGCCATCCACTTGGCCAGCTTCTGCTCAGCTTCCGTGAGGGTGATTCCTGCCATGCTGAGTGCATATATAGGCACACCCAGGGGTGTCCACGCAATTGTCCTGTTTAACGGAACGCCTCTCTAGGTGCGGCTGGAGAGTGCGCCGTGCCGGGGGGATGGGGGCAACTTAGATGGGTATGGTTTTGAAGGGCGCTACAAATGCCGAAGGGCGGCCCCTGGGGGCCGCCCTTCAGGATTTCGTTTGTCCCTAGCCCACAGTGGGCTAGAGCAATCGTCTGCTACTACTACTTATCCTGCCGCCAAGTTAAAATGTCAAGCGAAAACTTTGTAGGTGTGGCGGCCCCAGCGGGACTCGAACCCGCGACCTTTCGTTTAGCAGACGATTGCTCTATCCACTGAGCTATGGGGCCATTAAGCAATTAGCCCACTTCAAGAGCATGTCCTACCGATAGGCCGTGAGTACCCTTGTTGCTCCACATACACATTTTATACCTTGTTTCAATGCTACAGGACGCCCTGACTCCGGATGCGGCGCTGGCGCTGGCCCAGGGTTTCCGGCCCCTTACCCTGCTCAATGGCCTGCTGTAGCGCGCCCAGGTCGCGGTAGATCGGGGGGGCGATGAAATGCTGAAGGATGAAAAGCCCCGCGTGGCAGTACACCGTCATGTCCAGGGCTTCGTTGCGGGCGTAGGTTTTCACGTAGAGATGCTTCTTGGTGCGCGTCCGCTTGTCGCGCACGGTGATCTTCTTCTCGCCAGTCAGCTGCTCCAGGTACTCGTCCGTCACCCAATCGGGCAGGTGCGTGTAGCTTGGCCCTGGCGCGGGAATCTTCATCCTGGCAAACACGCGGTCTTTCGCGGCGTGCGTGGCCACAAGCCACAGCCTGATCTTGCTGCGCTTCGTCGTGCCTTCCTGCACCAGCCCAGGCTTAGAAACGTAGTCCACGCCCTTGCAGGCGAAGATGCGGCGGCGGGTGTGTTGGCGCGGAAGAACGTAATCGTACACACTGTCGGCGTGGGCGCCGGCGTCCACCAGCACAATCGCCGGCGTCAGCACGGCTCCGCGCGGATGCGGCCTGTGGCGTCGGCGTACCTTATCCACCAGCGCCCCGACCCGCGCGGCTTCTCATACACGCCGCGCTGCTTCTTCTCCTCACCTTGAGTTTTGGCTCTGCCCCTCTTGGGGATTTCTAGGACAACCGCGGTTGCCGTGCTCATCCTTTCCTCCGCCTCTTTTCTCGTTTTTGCCTTTTCCTGGCTCGGTAGTTTCGACACTTAATTACGTTCGAGCAGCTCGGCGAGCAATACCTGTTCCTGCCAGTACGCATCGGGAATACGCGCCCACAATGTCCGCACTGACGAAACTCACCACCCAGTCGCTCAGCGAATCTCCAATACACGACATGGAGGAGGGCATTCCAACGAAGCTCAAGACCAAACTTGTGCTCTGTCTCCGGGGTGGCGCGATGAAAGGAATGAAACTTGTAATTGATCGCCTTGATCTGGCCATTGATCAACGTGGTGAGCACAGTGTAGGCGCAGCCGATCGGGTCGCGCTCCCAATCGCGAAATCCGATGCTCAATGCCAGATTGTCCTTGTCTGGCAACACCTCAGGGGGCAATTTGACGACGTGGAGCTTGGGAAGCAGGGGCTCCTCGACTGGGCCGCGCAGCCCCATCTTCTTGAACTGCGCCTCAATGGCGCGGACGAGCGCCAGTGACGAGCGGCCATCGAGCTTCACCCGCCCGCTGCGCACATCACTGATAATTCCCAGAATCCCCAGACCGCCTTCGATGATGCGTGCGTGACCCAGAGCCCAACCGACCGGGTCACCGTTTAAGCCCTCCCCCGAGCGACGCGCCTCCTCGTAACCCAGAAGACCATACCGCTTCGTAAAAGCGAGAAGCGAAGCTTCATCACGTACCGCGCCGAAGTCCTCCACCAGGCGCGGTTCCAGAACTGGCCAACAAGCATCTTCTCCAGGGGCCCTCCAATCGGGAACGACCACACGAATCCTCTGTCGCTGCCGCGTTTGTGTTTCGATGTGATAGGAGCCAGCCACAGGCCAACGGTCGTTCGCAAGCGGGTGCGACACCTCACGCGACACCTTTGTTCTGTCTAAAAGGCGAACCCAAACTCACCCTGGCCCGCTATGCGCCAAGCCGGTATTTGCCGGGGGCACAGGAAAGCCTGAGTGAGGCCGCGCTGGTCGGCCTGCTGCGGTCGGGCCTGTTGAAGCGGTTTGAGTCTTCCGCACATGCCTTCGCCGAGACTGCCGAGCGTATGGTGCGCGCCAACGAAGTATTCCTCGAAGGCCTCGACAAGGGATACATCCTGACCGCTGAGGCTATCGAAGAGTGGGAGCAGGTGGACAGCGATGAGACATTCGAGGAGCTGATCCGCGATTCCGGCTCGGTCAGTGCAGCGGGCTACGACGTGGCCAGTCTGCGCGCGGATGTGGAGAAAGACCGCGATTTACTGAGATCCTTCGTCCAAAAAGCCCGCCAGGTAACACAGCATAACGATCCGAAGCTGAAAGCGCTCGTTGACGCGCTCCTTAAGGTGCTTCACCGGGCGGAGAGGGAAGGTCTTGACGAGAAGGACGTGCGCAACAAACGCAAGGTGATCATCTTCTCGTTCTTTGCCGACACCGTGGATTGGATTTACAAGCATCTGGCAGATGTGCTGGCTACCGACAGGCGACTGGTTGCCTACCGGGGCCGGATCGTCGCGGTGACCGGCGATGAGTCCTACGAAGGCGTGTCGCGGCGGAAGGCCATGTTCGGCTTCGCGCCGGAAACGACGGAAGCCCCGCCGAGTGAGGCTGCCGACCTCTTCGACATCCTGGTCACAACGGACGTTCTGGCCGAAGGCGTGAACCTCCAGCAATGCCGAAACGTCATCAATTACGACTTGCCCTGGAACCCAATGCGCCTGGTCCAGCGCCACGGGCGCATTGACCGCATCGGCAGCCCACACAAGGACGTGTACATTCGCTGCTTCTTCCCGGACCGCCGGCTGGAAGAATTGCTGGAACTTGAAGCCCGCATACGCCGCAAGCTAGCCCAGGCTGCGGCCTCGGTTGGCGTGGAGCACGAAGTCATTCCAGGAACCGCAACAAGCGACATCGTCTTTGCAGAAACGCGCGAGGAGATCGAGCGCCTGCGGCGCGAAGACCCGACCATCTTCGTGAATGCGGGCGAAGACCCATCGGCTCACTCGGGCGAAGAGTACCGTCAGGAGCTTCGCCGGGGCCTTGATCGCTTCGGGGACAAGATCAAATCACTGCCGTGGGGTGCAGGCTCAGGATTTGCTGGCGGCGCGATGCGCGGGCATTTCTTCTGCGCCCGCGTGGGAGAACGGCTGTTCCTGCGTTTCGTGCCGTGGGATGCCAAGCCTATCGTCAAGGACACCCTTGGCTGCTTGCGCCTGATTGCCTGCCGCGAGGATACACCCAGGATGCTCAAGCCCGAGCTTTACGACAGAGCTTTTTCTGCCTGGCAGGCCGCGCGGCGGGATATCTTCGACGAGTGGACGTTTGCAACTGACCCGGCGAATCTTCAGCCCCGCGTGCGCCCCTCTCTTCGGGCCGCCGCCGATCACTTGCGACGTTACCCGCCGTCGGGTATGACGCAGGAAGAATTGGATCGGCTAACAGAAGCCATCGAGGCGCCCTGGGGGCCACGCATCGAGCGGCACATCCGCTTAGCGATGGAGTCCGCAGAAGGGACGGCCGCTTCAACGGCAATCGCCGAGACGGTCAAGCGCCTCGGCCTCGAACCCTTCCAGGCCCCGACTCCGCTCCCGCCGATTCAGGAAGAGGACATCCGCCTCATCTGCTAGCTCGCCGTGGACGCAGCTCGCTAGTTCGCGCTGGTGCAACTGATAAAATAGGGGCCGGAATGGAATGATGAGCTTAGCGGGAGATCAGCGGACAGACTGCACCGAGATGCAGCATCGGTCTTCCGCGAAGTGAGGGGGGTAGCCTGAGCGGAGCCGGAGACCGATCGAAGGGGTGCCCGTGGGACTCCGGTGGTAGGATTTCGGTTTTCGTCGGGAACTGAAACTCTTACCACAAGGAGAGCACCAGGAGCACCCGAGAGAAACTTATCAAGGCGCGGCTGGGAATGCTAGCCCTGGCCGAGGAGTTGCAG
>JBBIQG010000013.1:0-30078 GCA_037442425.1 Acidobacteriota bacterium
CCTTCGGATTCTGCTTCGCCAACACCTTCGTAATCGCCGCCGTCAACGTCGTCTTGCCGTGGTCAATGTGCCCGATCGTCCCCACGTTCACGTGCGGCTTGCTCCGCTCGAATTTCTCCTTGGCCATAGCTGCTCTGCTCCTCAACCCGTGCGTTTGTTGCGTTCGTTCCAGAATCGGAGACGCGACCGGCGGCCGCATCCCGACATTTACTTCAAAACCTTTCCGGTGGCGCGGGCGACGATTTCTGTCGCCACCTGGCGCGGCACCTCTTCGTAATGCGAGAAGTGCATGGTGAAGCTGGCGCGACCCTGGGTCCGGCTGCGCAGGTCGGTGGCGTAGCCGAACATTTCCGCCAGCGGAACTTCCGCGCGCAGGATGCTCGTGCTGCCGCGGGAATCGCGCCCGGTCAGATGTCCGCGGCGACTGTTCAAATCGCTGATGACTGCGCCCAAGTATTCTTCCGGAACCACCACCTCCAAGCGCATGACCGGTTCCAGCAGGACCGGCTGGGCGCGCTGACAGGCATCTTTGAAAGCCATCGAAGCGGCAATCTTGAAAGCCATTTCCGAGCTATCCACTTCGTGATAGCTACCGTCGGTGAGCATGGCGATGGCATCGACCATTTCGTAGCCGGCGAGAACGCCGGTTTCCATGGCCTCGCGGATTCCGCTTTCCACGGCGGGAATGAATTCCTTGGGGATGGCGCCCCCGACAATCCGGTCGACAAACAACAAGCGATGGACGCGGTCGAAGCGCCACTTTGCGCCCGGGCCCGCGACTTGTTTGGCCAGCGCATCGAGCTCGTCGGTGGAAAGTTCGTGCATGGCTTCCCGGATGGCACTAGGCAAAGGATGAACTTCCAGGACCACGTGGCCATATTGACCACGGCCGCCGGTCTGGCGGATGTACTTGCCTTCGGCAGTCGCGGGCTTGCGAATCGTTTCTCGATACGCCACCTGCGGGCGACCGACATTGGCCTGAACACCGAACTCCCGCATCATGCGGTCCACAATGATTTCCAAATGGAGCTCGCCCATGCCGGAGATCAGCGTCTGCCCGGTATCCGGGTCGGTATGGACACGGAAGGTGGGGTCTTCCTGGGCCAGTTTCGCCAGTGCGCCCGCCAGCCGATCCTGATCGGCTTTGGTTTTCGGCTCGATGGCTACGGAGATGACCGGTGCGGGGAATTCGATGGATTCGAGCACGATGGGCTTGGATTCGTCGCAGAGGGTATCGCCCGTGGAGACGTTCTTCAGGCCGACGCAGGCGGCAATGTCACCGGAATAGATCTCGTCGATTTCCTCGCGCTTGTTGGCGTGCATGCGCAGCAGTCGGCCGATGCGTTCGCGGCTGCGGCGGGTAGAGTTGAAAACCGAACTGCCCGACTTGAGCACGCCGGAATAAACGCGAATAAAAGCCAGGTGGCCGACGTAGGGATCGGTCATGATCTTGAAGACCAGGGCGGCAAAGGGCTGATCGTCGCCGGCGCGGCGCAGGATCGGTTCGTTGCCATCGAGGGAAGTGCCTTCCACGGGCGGGATATCCACCGGCGAGGGCAGATAATCCACGACCGCGTCGAGCAAGGGTTGAATGCCCTTGTTTTTGAAAGCCGAGCCGGCGAGCACCGGCACCAGCTTCAGCGCGATGGTCGAGCGACGGATGGAAGCGCGGAGCTCTTCCGGGGTCAGATCGTGCTGTTCGAGCCATTTGCCGAGCACCGCGTCGTCGTGTTCGGCGATGTACTCGACAACTTTCTCGCGGTGCTCCCGGTAGAAGGCTTCGGTGATGGCACTGGCGCGGACGGCAGCGGCAACGTCGGGCCGACTGCGGAGAAAGGCGGCATCCCAGAGTTGCTCCACGGCGAAGACATCGTACTGAGCGCCTAAGGTATCGTCGCGCCAGACGATGACGCGCTGGTCGATGAAATCGATGACGCCGACGAAGGAATCTTCTTTGCCGAGGGGGAACTGGAGGGGAACCGGGTGGGCGGACAGGCGCTGACGCATCGAGCGGATACAGTGATCGAAGTCGGCGCCGACGCGGTCCATCTTGTTCACGAAAGCGATGCGCGGGACGCGATACTTATCGGCCTGGCGCCAGACGGTCTCCGTCTGGGGTTGGACACCGGCGACCGCATCAAAGATGGCCACCGCACCATCCAGAACCCGGAGCGAACGTTCCACTTCGACGGTGAAGTCCACATGGCCCGGGGTATCGATGATGTTGATGCGGTGTTTTTTGCCGAATCGTTCCCAGAAGGTGGTGGTGGCTGCTGACGTAATCGTGATGCCTCGCTCACGCTCCTGTTCCATCCAGTCCATCGTGGCGGTGCCTTCGTCCACTTCACCGAGTTTGTAGGTCACGCCGGTATAGAAAAGGATGCGCTCGGTCGTAGTGGTCTTGCCGGCATCGATGTGCGCCATGATGCCGATGTTGCGCAGGTCCGACAATGGAATCAGGCGTGGCATGGAGAAACCGTTACGCGCTGCGGTTACCACCGGTAGTGGGCGAAGGCCTTGTTGGCCTCGGCCATGCGATGCACGTCCTCCTTCTTCTTGATGGCGCCGCCGCGGTTGTTGGCAGCATCGATCAGTTCTTCCGTGAGCTTTTCAATCATGGACTTCCCGCTGCGCTCGCGCGCATAATTGATCAACCAACGAATTGCCAGCGACTGGCGTCGAAAGGGATTGACTTCGACCGGCACTTGATAGTTCGCGCCGCCGACGCGCCGTGTTTTGACTTCGACTACCGGTTTGCAATTTTCAATCGCCTTCTTGAAGGTTTTCAACGGATCGTCATTGGTGCGTTGCTGGATGCGCTCCATCGCGGCGTAGAAAATGCGCTGCGCCGTGGATTTCTTCCCGTCCCACATCATCGAATTGATGAACTTGGTGACCAGGTCACTGCCATAGACCGGGTCAGGGGGAACCGGGCGACGCGGCACTGGACCTTTGCGAGGCATCGTTCAGGCTCCTACTTCGCAGCTTTCGGCCGTTTGGCGCCGTACTTCGAGCGGCCCTGCTTGCGATTTTCCACGCCGGCGGCATCCAGGGTGCCGCGCACGATGTGATAGCGCACCCCAGGCAAATCTTTCACGCGGCCGCCCCGCACGAGCACAATGGAGTGCTCTTGCAGGTTGTGGCCAATGCCCGGGATGTAACTGGTCACCTCGATCCCGTTCGTCAGGCGGACGCGCGCCACTTTACGGAGTGCCGAGTTCGGCTTTTTCGGCGTCTGGGTATAGACGCGAATGCAAACTCCTCGACGTTGGGGCGAACCCTGCAACGCCGGCGACTTCGTCTTGGCTCGAATCCGTTCGCGCCCTCTTGAAACCAATTGGGCAAACGTCGGCACGCAACTCCTCCAACTGACGCGACACTCCGCGCCGCTGCGCCTGGTCGCACAACTACCAGACACAGGCTGGTGAAGGATGACAAACTGAAAGGGTCAGTGGCGACCCCGGAGGAACCCACCAGAAACCCCAGCCCGCAACCCCGAAGCCTCGAAGCTGTTCAGGGCGGAGAGGGTTTACTCGGCTTTGCGGGGCTGGCGCCCCATTCCGGCCGCTCTCGCCGCCCCGTTCCTTCCTTCCCTGTTCCGAGGCGGGAGACCTTCCCTTTCACAGCAGGGCAAAAATCCCCTGACAAAACTTGAAGTATACGGAGACAAACCGATGTTGTCAAATCGATTCGCACGCAGGGCCGTGGAAAAACTTTCGCCTGGCATTCTCCTCGAGGGTCGTGCGATCACCAATTGCAGTGCAAAAAACATGGCCCAACGAACAGGCCATGTCACTACCCGCCCATCCTCAGCAGGACCGGAATTCTGGGCAGGCTGTGTCGGGAAATGCACAAATTATTGAAAATAAATAACTAATAGTAAGTTATCAGTCAGTGGCCAAAGACTGTGTCGGCAGAGCAGTAGTGGAAACCGTGTTGCTGCCTGAGTTGGCCACCCAGAGATTGAACCCGTCAAAGGCGATCCCAAAGGGGCCGTTTCCGACCGCAAAGGTAGCCAAGATGGCACCATCGGACGGGTTCAGGCGCATCACGCTATCACTGCCGTTGTTGCTGACCCAAATCGAGGTGCCGTCAAAGACCACTCCTGCCGGACCGTCGCCGACCGAAAAAGTGCCCAGGTGAGCACCATCGCTGGCGCGGAGCTTCGTAACGCTCTGGCTGAAGAAATTGGCCACCCAGATGTGAGTTTTGTCAAAGGCAAGACCGAAGGGGCCGTCACCGACCGGGTAGGTTCCCAGTTCGAGGCCGTCGCTGAGGCGAAGCTTCATGACCGTATCACTTTCGTTGTTCGAAACCCAGATGGAAGAGCCATCAAAGACCAAGGCGACCGGACGCAGACCAACCTTGAATTCGCCGGCGAGGTAGCCATCGCTGGCACGAAGTTTCGAGACGGTGTTAGCTGTGCGATTGGCCACCCAGATGTACGTGCCATCGAAGGCCAGCCCACCGGGTCCGCCGCCGACCGGATAGCTCGCGAGAACAGCTCCGGTCGCAGGATCCAGGCGCGAGACGGAATTGCTCGCATAGTTCGCTACCCAGATGGCCTGGGCTGCAGCGAGCACGGCGAGCGGCTGGCGGCCCACCGCAAAGGTGCCGACTATGGCAGCATCCGTGGCACGGATCTTGGTGACCGTATCGCTGAACTGGTTCGCAACCCAGATGTGGCTGCCGTCGAAGGCAATCGCCTCAGGCCCTTCGCCAACAGCAATGGCGCCGAGCTGCGTCGGCACAGAGGATTGCGCTGCCAACACAGCAATGGCCAACGTGGCACCGGCCAGCAGCACAACCGGCGCCATCCAGTGGTAGAGTCGAGCACCAAGCTTCATCGCGGTTCTCCTTTAGAAAGCATCTTTTCGGCCAGCAAGCGGTTTTCCAGCTCATGACGCGGAACATCGTAGAGATTCCATTGAATCATCCGCACCAGATATTCCGGGTCGAGCTGGCCTGGACCGGCACACCAGCTCAGCTCAGGTTCATTGCCCAGCAGCAGATTGCCAATGTGATTCGACTTGTCCGCATCGCGAACCGGATCGGGGTCGGTGAAGCCAAGTGCGACGCGAAGCGCTTCCATGTCTTCGGGGCGTCCGGTGAGGAACAGCCAGCCAGGGCCGACGCCGTTCATTTCGGCGTAGTGGCGAAGAGCGGCCACGTCGTCCTGTTCCGGCTTCAAGGTGATCGAGTAGAAGAACAGGTCCTTGCCCACGCGGTCGCGCAGCAGCTCTTGCACTTTCACCAGATTCTGGGTCACAGGGACACAGATCCCTTCGCATTGTGCGTACATGAAGTTGATGATCACGCGTTTGCCGTAAATTAAATCGTCGAAGAAGCGGAACTTCTGGCCCGTATGCGCAATCACTTCGACATTCGGGATGCGCGCACGGATGCGATCGCGAGCTGAGATGTTCTTCCATCGCCTCGGGGTGGTCTGCGGCCCTGCGACCGAGCGTGCGGCCACGCCGCTCGCCAGCGAGGTCAAACCGAGCGTTCGCAACCAGTCTCTGCGGGTAAAAACGTTCATCGCCATGGTTCTCCTTTCGCGAAACCGGACGACCGGCTAGGGTTTCGTTTTGTTATCGCCCACTTCATCCACGGCAAACAACAGGAGCATGGCGTGGTCTTCGTGGATGGTGTTGTGGCAGTGCATCGGGTAGTCGCCCAGGAAGTCGCGGAACCGCATCAGCAGCTCGACTTCCGTATTGGCTTCGAGACGGACCACGTCTTTCCGCGCGAAATCCAGTTGGCCGGGTCGCACCGCGACACCGTTGATTTTCTGGAGTTGGAACTCCTCCAGGTGGATGTGGATCGGGTGTGCCCATCCACCAGAACTGTTGCGGAGGCGCCACCGTTCGACACTGTTGCGCCGGACGCGGAAGCGGATGTCTTCGCAATTGGCGAACTTGTCGTTGATGGCCCACTGGCCGTTCTTGCGTTCAAACTCGAATGTACGGGTGATGCGGGAATCCGCCGGGTTGATCACCGGCACCTCGTAGAAGGTAGGCATCGTGGCAGGATCGACGCTGTTGTCTGGGGCCGGCTCGCCGATGCGGAACTCCAGCAGGAGATTGCCCTGTCCCGCGGGCAGGATTTCGTTGTCCGGGCCACGACCGTCATCCTGGCGGAGACGGTTTTCCAGGTAGATCCGGGATGGGTTGTTCGGGATCTGAGAGAAGTCCACGATGATGTCGAAGCGTTCGGCAACGCCAATCCGCACGCTGGTGGCCTGGATGGGTCTGGGCAACAGGTTGCCGTCATTGGAGATAATCCAGAACGGAATCGGCTGATTCGGATGATCCAGGTCGGTCAAGAAGAGCTGATAGAAGCGCGAAGGGCCACCATCCAGAATGCGGAAGCGGTAGCGGCGTTTGCGCACTTCCAAGAAGGGCTGGATCATGCCGTTCACGGTGAACTTGTCGCCCACCAAACCGTCGAAGTTGAACAGGTCGAAGCAGATCAGCCCCGTCTCGGGATCGACCAGTTTGTCTGCGAGAAACAGTGGGATATCGAACTCGGGAAACGAAGGCAGGCGGAAGCCCGTGTTTTCATCACCGGTATCGAACTCGTTGAAAACCAGGTGGAAGCCCGCCAGACCTTTGTAAACGTTCGGAGCTGTGAAATCGAGCCGGTGGTCGTGGTACCAGAGTGTGCTGAGCGACTCGCGGATGTCTCCATCGGTGGCGCTGAACTCCGGCGTGTTGAAGCCGGCGTTAGCCATCGTGTGGTGATAGTCGTAATACTGGCCGCGCTCAAAGAAGCGGCAGGGGCCGCCGTCGCTTTCCGGTGCAGAGTGAAAATTGTGCAGGTGAGTCGAAACGGAAGGCTTGCCGAAGCCGCCATTTTCTGCCAGTGGAGGAAGATCATTGTGGCGCCGTATCAGGATGGGTTGCCCGTAGCGGCTGACAATCGTCGGTCCGGGAACGCTGGGACCGGCTACCGGATCGGTAAAGGCCCACAGGGGCTGCAGCGGCAGCTCGCCCGCGCGAGCAATGCGCAGGTCGGCGCGCACCATGCGCGTTTCAAAGAATTTGACGGGTGGGAAGCGATCGCGGAACTGGTGCGGTTCCACCCGCCCTTCGAACGGAAGGCCCGTGTTCGGATTGATAGCGGTATTGGGATTCGTGGTCGGCGCGGGCACCAGTGAAGATTCCGGAACTTCCGTCAGGATCGGCATGATCGGCAGCGGCTCGACGAACGGTGTTGTCGGCGGGCTGCAGCCCAGTTGGCAACCTTCGGTGCAGCTCGCACGAGCACTGAGGCCTCGAATCGGTACGAGCAAGCCGGCGCCGGTCAATAGGCCGAGACGGAACAGTTCGCGTCGCGTCAATCCAGCCCGGACAATTTCCTGCCGATTCTTTCGGGCGATTCGCACCAGTTTTGGTTCCTGGTATTTGAGAATCCTCATGACGCTGCTCCTTTGGGCCACATCTGGCCCGCGCGCTGCACACTTCTAAGAAACTATCGTTGTGCAATCGCAGGCAGCCTAATCGCAAATTCCTGGGCGCACATCGGACAGGCGGCGAAATCTACATCCGACACGATGTCTAATTTTCACAGGGTCCGGGTTAGGCCACAGCGACCAGAGATATCGGACATCTGTTCTAGTCTTTGCAGAAAATTCGGACGTTACAGGCGGAAAGCAGGTGCAGCCGCTCAGCCCTGCCTCCGAACTATGGGCACACGCGAACGAAGTGAATTCTGCTGCTGGGAGACCACGCCCACCGCAGGCCCTTTTTCGACCAGACCGTGATGCAACGCGTAGCGGAGCAGTTCAAGCCGATTGGAGAGGCCGAGTTTTCCGAAGATCGAGGTCAGATGATGACGCACGGTGGCGTGACTGATCAACAGGCGGCGGGCAATTTGCTTGTTGTTCAGAGCTTCGCCCACCAGCGAAACAATTTCGCGCTCGCGTTCTGTCAAACACTTCCACGGTTCGGTGCTGGCATCCGCGTTTTTGGGGTGTGGTCGCAACGTTTGGTCGAGCACGCGAGAGACGGTGGCGCGGTCGAGCCAGATTTCACCCTGATGGACTTTCTGGATGGCCTTGAGAAGGATTTCCGGCGGGTCGCATTTGCGGACGATACCGGCGGCACCAGCGCGGAGCAGGTCGGAGTGGAAATCAGGGCTGTGTTCGCCCGTCAGAACCAGCACGCGGAGACGCGGGGCCGCCGCTAACAGGCACGGCAAGAGCTCGCTCGAGGGATGGAGGGCCGGTTCGCAATCCACCAGCAGGACATCTGGACGCAGACCTACCGCGGCCAGTGCATCCACGCAGGGGGCTTCTCCGATTACCCGGAGGTGACGCTGAGATTCAATGAGCAGACGCAGCGCGCGGCGAATCACAGTGTGATCGCCGAGCAAAAAGATGTGGATCGTACCTGCTACGCGCGGGGGACTGGGCATAGACCGTACTCTCCGGCTTGACCCGCCCAAGCAGCGGGGGGCTAGAGCCGATGATTTCGGCTCGCGTCGCTCCCGGTCCGTCCGAAAACCGGAAAACACTCAAACACAGCGAGGTGCCTCGCATAACTCCGGCTCCTGAACTTGTCCGGTGACCGTGGGCGCGGGGGGAGCACCACGGCAAGGCCTGGGGCCGACCGACCGCCTCAGCCCTGAGCGCGGTATTTACTAATATCATATTCTTCAAAAGCTGTCTGTAAAAAAGTGAGGGCCAGAGGAGCGAGTTGTTTGACGAACCATGGGGGCCCGATCTTGACAGTTCAGGCAATCCTCACTAGGCTGCTACCACATCCAAGAGGTCAATGTGCCTGTGCCCTCCATGCGCCGGATTCAGAAGCTTGCCTTTCTGGTCCTGATGGTGACGGCCTCGTTGTGCGCCCAGCAAGAGTCCGCCACGCAACCCGCGACCACCGAACAGGCATTTCTCATCGAAAAAAGGCATGCCTATCTGCGATGCGAAAACGACGGGCGCTACCACTTGACGCAGGAGTTGCGGGTGCGCCTGCTGACCCAGGCCGCCATCGGACAGTTCGGCCAACGGATCTTTGAATACGCAGCGGAAACCGAGCGATTCGAGCTGGATTTTCTGCGCGTGCAGAAAGCGGACGGGAGGGTGGTGACGGTCGAGGCTTCGGCGATGCAGGAGCTGACCGCTCCGGTGTCGCGGGAAGCACTCAGCTATACCGACTGGCGCCAGCGGCACGTGACCGTGCCCACGCTCCAAGTGGGAGACACGCTCATCTACCGGTTCCGCCTGGAAACACACACGCCGCTCGTGCCCGGCCACTTCTGGTTCGAACACAGTTTCCTTCCCGCGACGATGACCCGGGAAGAGATACTGGAGATCGACCTGCCTGCCGACCGGCCCGTCCACCTGAAAACGGTCGTCGCTCTCCAACCCGAAGTGCGCGAGGCCGCCGGACGACGGTTGTACCGCTGGCATCAGATGCACCCGCAGCCGGAAGCTGCGTCTGCGGAAGCGGAGAAGAAAAAACAGCAGGAGAAAGAAGAAGAGAAGAATAAATTCGCTGATATCCAGCTCTCCACATTTTCGAGCTGGGAAGAAATCGGGCGGTGGTATGCAGCGCTCGAGCGCGAACAGCGCGCCGTGACCGAAACCATCCGGGCCCAGGCAGAGGCACTCACCCGGGACCGGAAGACGCCGCGGGAAAAACTCGAGGCGCTTTACGAATTCGTAAATCTAAAGATCCGCTATGTCAGCCTGTCGTTCGGGATCGGCCACTACCAGCCGCACAAAGCCGAGCAAGTGCTAGCGAACCGGTACGGGGACTGCAAAGACAAGCACACGCTGCTGGTCGCGCTGGCCGAGGCGGTGGGAATCGAGGTTGTGCCGGTCCTGATTCATTTCGAACGCACACTCGATCCCGAAGTGCCGTCGCCGCGACAGTTCGACCACCTGATCAGCGCAGTGACGCTCGACGGCAGGACGGAGTACCTGGACACGACGACCGAGGGAGCACCGTTCGGACTGCTGCTGGCCGGCCTGCGCGGAAAGAAAGCGCTGCTCATCCCCCGAGGTGAGCCAGCACGACTGATCGAAACGCCTGCCGATCCTCCTTTTCCGCAATGGCACTGGATTCAGGTGTATGGCACGATCAAAAACGAAGGCGAGCTCGAAGCGAACCTGCAGTACCAGTTTCGCGGGGAAGACGAAGTATCGTTGCGGCAGGTCCTGCGACGTTTGCCTCAGGCGAACTGGAAAACCCTGGCGCAAGCGTTGACCCTCATCCTCGGATTGGAAGGAGAGGTAGCTGACCTGCAGGTGACTGCAGTGGAAGAAATGGCGGAGCCGCTGCGGCTGGAATTTCGGTTCTCGCAACCCAGGTATCTGAACCGTTTCGTGCGTTCGACCCAGCTCCGGCTTCCGTTGCCCTCAATGCCCCTTCCCGATGACTTTCCGGAAGCGGGGGCACCGCCGAAAGAAATCGAACTGGGGTCCCCACACCAGGCGGAGTATCGCATTGAACTCGAGCTCCCCGAAGGCTACACGGCACGCACACCGGTACCGGTGCGGCTGGAACGGGGCTACGCAACGTACCGATCCGACTACCGTCTGGAAGGGCGCAAACTGATCGCCGAGCGACATCTGCAGAAACGGCAGCGCACGGTGCCGGCTGAGCGGATGCGCGATTACCAGGTTTTTTTGCGCGCAGTTCGCGCCGATGAAGGACAAACGCTGGCCGTCACACGCACGTCGAGCGACCAGCCACCGAGTACGTCCCTCGGGCTGTTCGAAGCCTGCGCGGAAGCCCTGCGGGCAAACCGTTCCAAAGACGCGGTGCCTATCCTGAAACGGCTCGTCGAGCTGGAGCCGGAGCACCCGGAAACTTGGAACAAGCTCGGGGAAGCGTACCTGCGCTCGGGCCAGATTCATCTGGCGCTCGAGGCGTTCGACCGGCAGATTGCGCTGGACCCGTATCACGAATCAGCATACCGGAACCGAGCGCAGGTGCACTCGATTCTACGGAACCAGCAGGCGGCCATTGCGGACTACAGGAAACAGCTCGAGATCGACCCGCTCGATGCTGCGACCTTGACCAACCTCGGAACGCTGCTGCTGCAAGAGAAACAGTACGGCGAAGCGGCCGAGGTGCTCGACAAAGCCATCCGGCTGAACACGAATCCACAGTTGCTCTCCGCGCTGCGCGTGAGCCTGGGAGAAGCCCTGCTGCACCAGGGACGCAGGGAAGAAGCCCTGGAGCAAATCGATGCCGCGACAGATGGCTCGCCGAACCGAGCACGCTGAACAATGTGGCCTATGTGCTGGCGGTGCACAATCTGGATCTGGACCGTGCGCAGCGCTACGCCGAACAGGCCGTGGCAGCCGCAACGGGAAATCTGCGCAACCTGAATCTGGACCGCCTGGAGCCCGCAAAATTCACTGAAGTAGCGGCACTGGTGGCGTACTGGGATACACTCGGCTGGATCTACTTCCGCACAGGGGATCCGGAACGGGCCGAATCCTACATTCACGCCGCCTGGCTGCTGACCCAGCGCGGCGAAGTGGGCGATCACCTGGGGCAAATCTACGAACAACAGGGAAAAAAGGACCTGGCTGTGCGCATCTATGCACAGACCGCGGTGGCCACCCAACCGCTGCCCGAAACGCGCGAGCGACTGCTTGCATTGGTGGGCTCCGACCGAAAGGTGGAGGAACTGACCCAGAAAGCCCTCCATGAGCTTTCCGAAGCCCGCACCATAGCTCTTGGACGACTGCTGGAACCGCCGCAGACCGTGCACGCAGATTTTTTGCTGCTGTTCGTTCCAGATGGTGCGGGGGAGCTCGACTGCAGGCCGTGCGGTTTGCGGAAGGCGCTGAGGTGTTTCGCAGCTTTACCGAAAAGCTGCAGCAACTCGACTATCCTGTGAAGCTACCCCCAGAGAGCCAGGCCCAAATCCCGCGACGGGCCCTCCTGAGTTGCCACGAGTCAACCGGCCAGTGTCTTCTGGTGCTGCTGGTTATGGACGCAGCCTCCCGCATAGTGACGTCGCCGTAGCCGCCCGTGGCGCGGTCTATTTCAGTTCCAGAATTTCTTTCTCTTTGGCGGTCGAGAGCTCTTCCAGTTTTTTGATCTCCGTCTGCGTAATCTTGTCGAGCTCTTCCAGGGCCCGTTTGCGCTCATCTTCACTGAGCTTCTTTTCCTTTTCCAGTTTTTCGATTGCCTCTTTCAAATCCCGGCGGATGTTCCGCACGGCGGTGCGGTGATTTTCCAAGACTTTGTGGAGATGCCGGACGAGCTCCTTGCGACGCTCTTCCGTGAGCGGGGGGATGGGAACGCGGATGATTTTGCCATCGGTGGTGGGGTTCAAGCCGAGATCCGAGGCGCGAATGGCGCGGTCGATCAGCGGCACGGCCGCGGGATCCCAGGGAGCAATCAGAATCTGCGTGGGGTCGGGAACCGAGAGGGTGCCGAGTTGCTGGATGGTGAGCAAGCTGCCGTGGTAGTCCACACGGATGTGCTCCAGCAGGCCCACACTGGCACGGCCGGTGCGGAGCGTGGCCAGCTCGCGGCGGAAGTCTTCGACGGCTTTTTCCATGCGCTGGCGAGCCTGGGCCAGAGCGTCTTTCGATGTTACCACCGTAGTCATTGCCACTCCCCGTTGCTGGCGCGGTCAGTCGTGAGTGACCAACGAGCCGACCTTTTCGCCAAGTACGACGCGCTTGATATTGCCGGGCACGTTCAGATTGAAGACCACGATCGGCAAACGGTTGTCCATGCACATGGTGATGGCGGTGGAATCCATGACGGCCAGCCCGCGCTGGATGACGTCCAGATAGCTGATGCGATCGAACTTGCGCGCACCGGCGACCTTTTCCGGGTCGGCATCATAGATGCCCTCGACGCGAGTGGCCTTCAAGATGACTTCGGCTTTGATTTCCATGGCCCGTAGGGCTGCGGCCGTGTCGGTCGAGAAGTACGGATTGCCGGTGCCGGCGGCAAAGATGACCACCCGGCCCTTTTCCAGGTGACGTGTGGCGCGGCGACGGATGAAGGGTTCGGCGACCTGATGCATTTCGATTGCGCTCATCAGGCGGGTGAAGCAGCCGAGCTTTTCCAGGGCATCCTGCAGTGCCAGACCGTTCAGCACGGTGGCGAGCATGCCCATGTAGTCGGCAGTGGCACGGTCAATCGCCAGACCCTGCTGACGGGTCCCCCGAAAAATGTTCCCGCCACCGACCATGATGGCGATTTCCACGCCGAGATCTTTGACTTCTTTGATTTCCCGGGCGATTGCGGCAACTGTCTCGCTGTGGATGCCATAGCCCTGCGGGCCCTGCAGGGATTCCCCCGAAAGCTTCAGCACAATGCGGCGATAGACCGGTGTCGGTGTTTGCGCAGACATCGGAACAACCAAGACGGCGTGCGGACAAACGCGGGCAGTTCGCAGTGCCTGCTCCTGCGGGGCGCACGCCCGGCGGCATTGTAGCAAAGAATGGGCGACGGCCAACAGGAAGCTGGGGGTTAACCGGTCGGCGAACCCTCGCTGGAGACACTGCCACCCGCCTCGCCGACCTTGAAGCGAACGAAGCGGCTGACCACGATTTTTTCGCCCACCTTCGCAATCAGGCTGTCAATCAGTTCACGGATGGTGACGGACTCATCCTTGATGAAATGCTGTTCGTAGAGACAATTTTCTTCGTAAAACTTTTCCATTTTCCCCTGGACGATGCGCTCAATCACCGCTTCGGGCTTGCCCTGGGCGCGTGCCTGGGCTGCGAAGATCTCGCGCTCACGGGCAAGCATTTCTTCGGTGACGTCTTCCCGGCGGATGTATTTAGGGTCGAGCGCGGCGATGTGCATAGCCAGGTCATGGCAGAGTCGTTGGAACTCTTCGGTGCGGGCTACGAAGTCCGTTTCGCAGTTGACTTCTACCAGCACGCCGATCTTGCCGCCCATGTGGATGTAGCTGCCGACGAGACCATCGGTGGCCTGGCGCTGGGCTTTTTTCTGGGCGGCGGCCTGTCCCTTTTTGCGGAGCAGTTCGATGGCCTTTTCGATGTCACCGGCGGCTTCCGCGAGCGCGGCACGGCAGTCGAGAACCCCGGCACCGGTCCGCTCGCGAAGCTCTTTGACCTGCTGGGCAGAGATGTTCACTTCCTTCGGCTGTGTGGTCATAGGGATGTGCACGTCCTTTTCCGCACTGGATTTGTCTTTCCGAAAAATTTTGGATGCCTGGCGCGATGCTTCCGCTGCGTACCTTTCGAAGAACAGACCCGGTGCCCGCGGCTCAGCGCGGTTTCTCTTCCTCGGAAGGCACAGCCTCTTCGGCCGAATCTTCATCCGGATAGTCGTCCCGGGCGTAACCGGCCGCCAGCGCCTCTTCCTCGTCCAGGTATTCGCCTTCGGGCTGTTCGTACGCTTCATAGGCGCTGGTGTCTACGTACTCGACGGCTTCTTCGGCCGATGGCGTTTCTTCGAGGGCCTTGGCTTCGGCGAGCTGGCCCTGTTCGTAGGCGCGGCGGCCCTCGAGCACGGCATCGGCAATCTTGGAAGCAAACAGGCGGATCGCACGCAGGGCGTCATCGTTGCCCGGGATGACGTAATCCACCAGCGAGGGGTCGGAGTTGGTGTCCACGATACTGACCACCGGAATGCCCATGCGGCGCGCTTCGCGAACGGCGATTTCTTCGGCGCTGCAATCGATGACGAACAGGCAATCGGGCAACGCGGTCATATTTTCGATGCCGGCCAAGTTCTGCTGCAGGTGTTTGAGCTCGCGTTCCAGCCGCGCGGCTTCTTTTTTCGAGAGCTGGTCCATCCGGCCATCTTCCTTCATGGCCTTCAGCTCGCGCAGCCGCTTGATGGATTTCTGCAAGGTGGTCCAATTGGTCAGCGTGCCGCCGAGCCAGCGGTGATTCACATAAAAGGCACCGCAGCGTTGGGCTTCTTCCGCAATCGCTTCGCTGGCCTGACGCTTGGTGCCGACGAAAAGAACGGTCTTGCCCTGGGCCGTCAGTTCGGTGATGAAGCGGGCGGCTTCGCGGAACAGCTTCAGGGTTTTCTGCAGGTCAATGATGTGGATGCCATTGCGCTCGCCGAAGATGTACTCTTTCATCTTCGGGTTCCAGCGGCGAGTCTGGTGGCCGAAATGGACACCGGCCTCCAGCAATTCTTTCATCGAAATTTCAACAGCCAACGGACCTCCTTCGAGAACGGGTGCTTGGCACCCCGCAAGGCGGGGCGAACACCCTTTTGCCGGCACCTTGCCGGCCGCGAGATCGCCCACAGCACGGGCGGTGTACTAACGCTTGCTGTACTGGAAGCGCTTCCGCGCACCCTTCTGGCCGTACTTCTTGCGCTCTTTCATGCGCGGGTCGCGCGTCAGAAATCCGTTTTTGCGCAGTGCGGGGCGCAGCTCCGGATGAAACAGCGCCAGCGCGCGAGCCAATCCCAAGCGCACCGCACCGGCCTGTCCGCCAACGCCGCCGCCCCGGGCAGTCGCGTAGACGTCCACCTGCGTTTTCAATTGGGTGAACTCGAGCGGCTCGACTGCGGTTTTCAACCAGGCGACATTCTTGAAATAGTCTTCCACGGGGCGGTTGTTGACGGTAAAGCGTCCCGTACCCGGCTGGAGGAAGACGCGGGCGACGGCTTCGCGGCGACGGCCGGTGCCGTAGAATTTTTCTGCCATCGTCGTCGGGGTGGTACTCAACGTTCCTCCTCGAACCGGTCGTAGCTAGAGCGTCACGGGCTGCGGCTTCTGAGCTGCGTGGCGGGCCAGGCCACTGGCGTCGCGATAGACCCGCAACTTGCGGGCGCGATGCGCGCGCAGTTTGTTTTTCGGCAGCATACCGAGTACAGCGTCGCGCACCATGACTTCAGGCCGTTCGCGGTACAAGCGCGCCGCAGCGACTTCCTTCAGACCGCCCGGGTAGCCGGAATGATGGCGATACACCTTCTGCTCCAGCTTTTTGCCCGTCAACCGAACCTGTGCCGCGTTGATAATGACCACGTGGTCTCCACAATCCAGATGCGGAGTAAACTGCGGTTTATCCTTGCCAATCAGCAGTCGAGCGGCACGGGTGGCCACGCGACCCAGCACTTGGTCGGCCGCGTCAATCACCCACCAGCGATTGCCCTGGGTCAACTCGATGGCCTCACGGCCCTGTGGTACATACGTGCGCATCACTCACTCACACCCTCTCCCTCGGAGACAAACTCTGAGAATAAGGAAACATCGGAGTTTTGTCAATGCACACAGCCCGATGGGCGAACTGTTCATTTTTAACAACTCAGCCAAGGCTGGGCTTTGACGATTGCGCACTTCGATTTTTCAGGGGAATCCACTGACTCGACCGGAGAAGACCGCCGCCGAACTAGCCAGCGAAACCCGCGAGGGTTATAATCATGCCACACACCCTCTGCGAAGAGGCCATCAAAGAGCATTTGATGTGTGAGGGGAAGATATTCGGTTTCTGGAAGGCATGGGGGGCATTGTTTGCTTTTTGGTTGGCAATGGCAGTGGTGGGCCCGCCCGTCTCGCCACAAACCGAGCCGCAAGCCAGGCCGCCAGCGAGTTCCGTGACTGCGGGCCGGATTTCCGGCCGCGTGGTGCGGGCCGATAACCGACAACCGCTTGCCAAGGCGGTCGTGACGCTTTGGCTCGCAGAGCAGCCGCGCGAGACTCTTTCGACGCGCACCGACTCCAACGGAAACTATCAGTTTCCAGAAGTTCCTCCCGGGACGTATCGCCTTCGTGCCCAGCGAAGGGGCTTTGTTGCCCAGTTGTACGGCCAGCGCGGCTCTGGACCCGGACTCACTGTCCCCCTGGCTGCCGGGGAAGACAAAGCCGGCGTCGATTTCGCGCTGACACCCGCCGGTGTGATCACGGGCACGATTTACGACGAAGACTTCGAACCGGTCGAAGATGTGGAAGTCGCCGCGCTGCGGCTGCGATTTGTTCGCGGAGGCAAACGGACAGCGCAGTTTTTCCGCACGGTGCGCACCAACGACCTCGGGCAATATCGACTCGCCGGCCTAGAGCCAGGCTTCTACATCGTTCAGGCTGCCGGACGCGGGCCAGGAATTTCTTTGGGCACAAGTACGGCTTCCTTTGCCTACGTCCCCGCGTTTTATCAAAATGCTCCAACCCAAGACGAAGCCCGGCAGGTGCAGGTCGTCGCTGGCGGCGAGACCACCGGCATAGACATTTCGGTTCGCACCGGCCCCACCTACACCATCAGCGGAATCGTCGTAGACACCACGGGTGGGACTGGACGGAAGCGATACTCGGTTGGTTTTGCCCGTGGAGTCGGGATCGCGACGATGGAGAGCCACGAAGCAGGGTTTACATTCCGCGGACTCACTCCGGGAGAATACACCCTGGTTGCCATCGCCGCGGAAGAAAGCGGTGCGGCCCGCCGCGGTTACCTCCGCGTCCGGTTGGTGGATGCGGATCAAGGGGTTGCCATTGTGATTGGAGAGAGCGCCGACCTGCGCGGGCAGGCGCGGCTGGAAGACAATCAGCCGTTCCACTTTGGCGGCTTGCTCCTCTCTCTTGTCCCGGAGATCGAAGAGGCTCCCACCGGTAGGGCTCCCCTAGAAGATGACGGAAGATTTGCTGTCCGTGAG
Organism: Acidobacteriota bacterium; assembly: GCA_037442425.1. Taxonomy (GTDB): domain Bacteria; phylum Acidobacteriota; class Terriglobia; order Acidiferrales; family UBA7541; genus DSGC01. Next base: position 17,571 of record JBBIQG010000013.1, read on the forward strand.
CTCCCGGGAGGGGAGTACACACTGGAACTGAGTGGTCGCGAGTCGGAGGTGTACCTCAAACAGGTTTTGTGCGCGGGCCAGGACTACTCCAACCGGCCGGTGACCCTCACGGTCGGGGAAACGCTGGAATGCACGCTCGTGCTCTCCCGCGAGGTGGGGGAAGTCCGAGGCCAAGTGGTGCAGGAGGGCCGGCCGGCAGCAGGGATGGTGGTCGTGCTGATTCCGCGTGACCCGGAGCTCCGCCGCAGGCCGCGCTACACCATGGTGGCGCAAACCAACCAGGATGGCCAGTTCGAGATTCGCGGCGTTATTCCCGGCGCATACCTAGCTTTTGCCCTCGCTCCGCTGGAGGATGCGAACTACTTCGCCCTCGATTTCGCAGAACGAAACCACGACTCGGCAGAGCCCTTGACCGTCGTGGCACAAAAGTCACTCTTTGTCCAATTGAAGGTCACCAGCCCACGCTGAGACTTTCCCGGAGAGCCCCGGTTGGTTTCGCGACCAATGGCTGAGGCCAGTAGGTTCCCACCGGCGTGAAACCGGAACTCTGAAAAGAAAAACGCGGGGGCAGATGCCCCCGCGGCTGGCTAGAAAGGAACGATGCATCCACAGCGGAGCGAACTAACCGCTGGCGGTTTTCGGCACAGCCTGGGCCGCGCGGACCAGCGTCGGCTTATCGGCAGCACCTTCACCGCGATCGATCTCGATGGCACCCTTGAAGTAGGCGCCATCTTCGATCATGATGCGGGCTGTGGTCAAATCGCCCACCACCGAGCCATCCTTTTTGATCTCGATGCGATCGCGAGCGCGCAGATTGCCCTTGACGCTGCCGTAGACGACGATCTCGCGGGCTTGCACGTCAGCAGTGAGCCGGGCGCTGGAGCCAACGGTGAGCTTGCGGTCTTCGAGCGAAATCAGTCCTTCGACGCTGCCATCCACGTGCAGGTCTTCGTTGCCGGAGATTTCGCCTTTCACATGCAGGCTGGGGCCAAGCCGGGCGACGCCGCCAGAAACGCCCGGCGGAATGGCACCCGTGCGCGGAGTTTCGTTGGGATTCATGGCTGCTGCCTCCTCAGGCCTCCCGGCGGGCCGGTCCCGCAAAGCGGGCGACGTTCCCGGCGCGGGGATACCGGTTCTTTGTTCGGGTTTCTTGCTTCCCCACATCATTCCCCCTGGTCTGGCTCCGGGATCTCAAAGACTGCCCCGGGCCAGTGCAAGGATTTGGAGCAAAACTCTGAGAGCTGGGAGTCCTCACTCTAGTCCCGCGCTGCAAACCGGTGCAAGCCAAAAATTCAAACGAAGTGTTGTCCAAGCAACAACGAGCCGCGGACAAAACAGCGGAAGGCACAGCGTTTGGGGTATTCCATTTGGCTTCGATTTAAAAGGCATCCGACGAGAAACGAACAGAGGAGGGGGGCCGCCCGCCGTTCCGCTTCGGTACAACGGATTGCCGGCGACTCTGCTGAATTCAGCGCGGAACCGAGCTACTGCTGGACAACGCCTCTCCGACTAACGACCGCCTGCACAAGTAAAGCTGCAACTGCAAGAGTAGCGGGTGACCGTGCAATTGAAGCTGCCCACTCCACGGGAACCGCACAGCGTGGTTGCACGATTTTGGCAATTGTCGCAGAAGCTGCTCTCATCACACAAAGGTTCAAAATCTTGGGACGACGCGATGTGCTCAGGCTCGCTCGGCAGAGACGCAAGGCCGAGTACCGCCTGGAACAAAGCCTTCTCGGAATAAGGCTGCCAGGCGGCCGTGCGATCGCCCACCCAGCCGTCTATCGCCAAGGAGATCCGGGCGGCGTCTTGGGTGGGATCCAGGAACAACAGATTGCTCAAATCGAACGTTATATGCTGTTCGACACCCGGTCGAAGCGAAATGTGTTGTGAAGTCCTTTGGCCGCCCCGAGGCTGGCCTTGTCCATCCAGCACGGCAACAAAGATACTGACTGCTTTCATCTGCTCACGAGCGGTGTTCTTCAGCGTGAGGTGAACCGAGGTCTTTCGCAGCACGATATCGCTTGTCGCAAACGCACGAGTGATCTTGAACGGAATCCCCGGTTGCCGGACAACTGTAACTTCAAGGCTTCCTGCCGGCCGAGGACGAACTGAAGGTACCGGATCTCCCCCAGAGACCACTCCCAAAGAAAAAAACACAAGCGTGAGGGTAGCCGAAGAGTAGACTCTGGGTCGGATCATAAAGCGACCTTTTGTATTTTACGAGGAGTATAAGCAGATTAATTAATGTGTCAAGAAAAAAACACCAGGGTCTCGTCCCATCGAGTTCGGCTGGTCTGATGGCTGTTCTTCTGCCAGGCAGTTTTGGGTTCTCGCACCTGGGGCAAAAGCCTGAAACTCAAATGCCACCCGTATTTAGCTGTATTTGCGGAGGACGCCGATGACGCGGCCCTGAATCTGCACTTCCGACGCGGGCAACACAATCGGCTCCATTTCCGCGTTGGCAGGTTGCAGACGAACCCGGCCTCCGGAAGCCCGATAGAAACGTTTCAATGTGGCTTCTTCTCCGCGCACGAGCGCAACGACGATTTCGCCGGGATTGGCGACCTGGGTTTGCTCGACGACGATGTAGTCTCCGTCAAGGATGTGATCATCCTTCATGGAATCGCCCTTGACCTGCAGGACAAAGGTATTGCGGCCGCGAGTGAAGTCGGCCAGAGAGATTTCCTCGCGATCCTCGACTGCTTCCAGCGGACGGCCTGCTGCAATGCGGCCGACCAGGGGCAAGGCCGTGCCGCTGTGTGCGTAGCGTTCGATGACCTGCTCGCGGACGGGACGCGGCAATTGCAGGATTTCGATGGAGCGGCTCTGATTGTAGCCGCGGCGAATGTAACCCTTGCGCTCCAACGTGGTGATGTGCTTGTGCACGGTGGCCAGCGAGGTCAACTTCATACCACGGGCGATTTCTTCATAGCTCGGCGCGTAACGGTGCTTGTTGTAAAAGCTGACCAAAAAGTCGAGGACTTCCTTCTGACGGCGCGTCAAGGTCATTGCTGCACTCCGAAAACAGGAGGACCGGGCACAAACAAGCTAGGCGAACGGAAGGCGAAAGTCAAGCGGATTTCGGGCCGGTGTTGCCCGAGGACATTCACACGCGGATGGCCCGTAGCAAACCGAACCGACCGACGCGACCAATAGCTCGTGCCGGTTACGATCACTCGAGTCGCGCCGGGCCGGCGCAGACCATGGCTTGCGCCACAAGAGGCAAGCCCAAACAAGTGGCTCCCGCCACGTCTCCTCGCCTACAAAGGGCATTCGCGTAGGTTTCCCGACCCTGCGCAAGGATTCCGCCGTGAAGACAGATGTGGTATCTTGATGTTTTACGAGCTGGTTTGGGTGGCTCTTTCCTCGGCGGCAGTTGCTCCACGAGGTGGCGCGGACTGTCCGGGTGGGAGGGCTGGGTATCTTTCCCAAACGAAACTTTTCAAAGACCTCGGGACACGAAGCCGCAGCGTGCACACCGGGGTCGGGCAGGGTGAGACGGATGGCGTATTTTTCCTGGATGGTAGGCGGGCCGCAAGGCAGCGGCATCAACGTAAGCGCTGAAATTCTGGCCAAAGCACTGATGCGTGCCGGATATTACGTTTTCGGACAGATCGAATATCACTCGAACATCAAAGGCAAGCACAGCTACTACCGGTTGCGCATCAGCGACGAACCGGTGCACTCCCATGTCGAAGAGGTGCACCTGCTTTCGGCGCTGGACGAAGAAACGCTGGTCGGCGACATGTACCACGAATTTCCTGCGCACCGAGGCCATGCGCACGAAATCGCGCCCGGTGGGGCAATTCTCTATGACGCCGAGCATAAAAAATTCATCTCGTGGATCGAGCGGGACGATATCTTCTTCTGGGAGATGCCCTATGCCGAGTTGCTCGACCGGGCGCTGACCGCGGCGGGCAAACCCGGCCAGGCCCGTGCCTACCGCATCATGACGAACACGCTGGCGCTGGGCGCTTCGGCCGGCGCGCTGGGATTCGATTTCGAGCCGGTGGCAGAGGCCATCCGGGACAGCTTCGGCAGCAAAGCAGGCAAAGTCGCACAGCTCAATGTGGACGCAGCACGGCTGGCTTACGAATATGCCGCGGAAAACTTCCAGAAGCAGATGAAATACAAGCTCCCGCCGAACCCCAAGCGCGAAGGCCAGATTATGGTGAAAGGCACGCAGGCGGTCGGACTGGCCAAGCTCAAAGCCGGCTGCGGGCTGCAGACTTACTACCCGATCAGCCCGGCGACCGATGAAAGTGTCTATCTGGAAAGCTACCAGGGACAGTACAACTTGGTGGTGTTGCAGACCGAAGACGAAGTCTCGGCTATCGACGCCGCGGTGATGGGGGCGCACGGCGGGGTGCGGTCGGCGACCTCGACTTCGGGTCCGGGTTTTGCGCTGATGCCGGAGGGGCTAGGGTTTTCCGCAATCACCGAGGCCCCCGGGCCGGTGGTGGTGATCTACCAGCGCGGTGGCCCTTCGACCGGCTTGCCGACGCGGCACGAGCAGGGCGACCTGCTGTTTGCCCTGCACGCCGGCCAAGGGGATATTCCGCGCATCGTGCTCGCTTCGGGCGATATCGAAGAATGCTTCTACGATACCTTCGATGCGTTCAACTACGCCGACCGCTACCAGGTGCCGGTGATTGTTCTGGTGGACAAGCACCTGGCTTCGAGCTATCAAACCCTGCCGCCATTCGCCACCGAGGGACTGGAAATCGACCGCGGAAAACTGTTCGATCCGAAGACGGTGAACGGCAACGGCGATTACCTGCGCTATGCCTTCACCGAAGATGGCATCAGCCCGCGCTCGGTGCCTGGCCAGGAAGGCGGCATCTTCTGGACGACGACCGATGAACACGACCCGCGCGGGCACATCACCGAAGGCATCGGCAACCGTTTGGCCATGATGGAAAAACGGATGGGCAAACTCGCCCTGGCCGCCCGCGAAATTCCTGCCGAGAAAAAGTTCCGGCTGTTCGGCCCTGCAGGCAAGGAAAAGAAAACGCCGGTTCTGATCGTGGGCTGGGGTTCGACCAAGGGCGCGATTGTGGACGCGTTGCGCAAGCTGGACCCCGAACAGGAAACCTACAGTTTTTTGCAGATACGAATGCTCCGGCCGTTCCCGAACGAGGTCACCGAGGTGCTGCGCAGCGCAGGCAAGGTAATCTGCTTCGATTGCAACTACGCCGGACAGCTTGCCTACCTGGTGCGGGCGGAGACGGGCTTCGCCTGCCAGCACAGCGTGGTGAAATACGACGGGCGCCCGTTCAGCGAAAATGAAATTATCGTCGCCATCGAACACGCTGTGGCCAACGGCGGTGAGCGCATCGTGATTTCGGAAGGACGCGTGACCCCACCCGGCGACGGCCGCAAGCAGTTCGACGAACTGGTGGCTCTGCGCGAGCGGCGCGAAAAGATGCTGCCGCCGATGGTGCCGCTGCCGCCGGGCTACAACAAATAATGCGTGGGATGAGGACGGCAGGCAGTCGCATCCACGAAACGGTAAGCGGAATCTAAATCAGTTACTATCGAAAGGACGAAGCATGGCAACGGCTGCAACAGACTTGAAGGTTTTCAAACCCACGGACTACAAAGCCGAGATTCACAACGACTGGTGCCCGGGGTGCGGCGATTTTGGCATCTTGGGCGCCCTCCAGATGGCCCTGGCCAAGCTGCAGATTCCACCGCACCGGGTGGCGGTGATCAGCGGGATCGGCTGCTCGGGCAAAACGCCGCACTACATGCACACCTACGCCTTTCACACGCTGCACGGACGGGTGATGCCTTCGGTGACCGCCATGAAGCTAGCGAACCACGAGCTGACCGTGATCGGCGTGGGCGGCGACGGCGATGCCTACGGTATCGGCGCCGGCCACTTCGTCAACGGGGGCCGACGCAACCTGGACATCACCTACATTGTCTTCAACAACGACGTCTATGCGCTGACCAAGGGGCAGGCTTCGCCGACGATCCAAAAGGGCATGAAGACGAAGTCCATGCCAGAGGAATCCATCATGGAAGCGATCAACCCGATTCTGCTCGGGTTGGCCTGCGGGTACACCTTTGTAGCGCGCGGCTACGCGTTGGACACGAAATACCTGGCGGACCTGATTGCGCGGGCCATCCAGCACCGTGGTTCGGCTCTGGTGGATGTGCTGCAGACCTGCCCAACCTACAACGACCTGCACACGAAGGGCTACTATGCCGAGACGGTGAACGGGCAGCCGCGTCTGTACAAGCTGGAGGACACCGACTACGACCCCGTCGTGCACAACCCGGACGACCCGGTCGAAGTCGCCCAGAAAAAAGCACAGGCACTGCTGAAATCCCAGGAAGCCGGCGGAAGAATTGCGCTCGGGGTCTATTATCAGATGGAAGTGCCCACCTACGAGGACTACCTGAAGAAGAAAATTCCCGGCCTGCGGGAAAAGCCGCTCGCTGAGCTGGACCTCTACCACCGCGACATCACGCCCAACCTCAAAGAATTGATGTAGCGACGACTTCAAGCCGCCACATCGCCCAGGACAGCAGCAGCTTTCCGCGAGCCGACGCGTGCAAGCTTGCTCCTGCTCCCAATCATTTTTGCGGACAGCGGCCGAAGGTGGCCTTGACACAGTGGGCGCAAGCAAGCTCCCGCAGTTCAGGGTCAGCGGGTGAGGAATTCGGCGAAGGAGTGCCAACCGTCGGTGCCGGAAATCCACAGGCGTAGTGGCACAGACAGCACCATGAACAGCCCGCCCCAGATGTAGGCCGGATGGATGAGCCGCCGCGTGGCCAGGTCATAGACGACCCCGGCCACGATGAACAGATAGCTCAGCCCGTAAAAGACCAGCGGACCGAGCGGCTGCACACCGGGCCAGCGTGCGACCGCCGCCGACAGCAAACTGATAAAAGCGAGCAGCATCAGGCGCTTGTGCGCTTCCTTGTTCCGACGCAGCCAGAAGGCTGTCGCCACCAGCGACGCGAACAACACCATATCGCCCAGTGGTACCACCAGAAAGACCAACGGGTCCGCGCCTGGCGGAGCCGCGCCGCGGGCGGCGGCGGCAATTGCCGTCCAGGTGCCCATGACCACCATCGCCACAGCCATCAAGCCGCCGAACACGCCGAGCCGGCGGTGGAGGTCCACGCGTCGCGCCGCCACCAGCGAAGTCTGCGCGATGAACAGCATCACCCAGCCGGTGAACAGCACGCCGTGGACGTACGCCAGCGGCGAGAGCTGGACGGCTCCGCTGATCGTCGCCCGGTGAAACCACGGGCGCAAGTAGAAGGTAGGGGCGAAACCGAAGAACACCACCACTGCCATGGCGACGGCCATCCCGGTGAAAAACGTGCGGTCGGGGGCTTGGGGCGAGGAAGGCTTAGCTGGCCGGGGCGTGGCGATCGTGTTCAACGTTTTTCCAGAAAAGCGGTAGGACACTGACAGGCCGCCGGGTCGCTGTCAAGAGAAACTTCGCATCTCGCATGGGCAGAGCAGCGTCTGAAGATACAGCGATCAACTGGCAGAAACTCACCGCGCGAACGGGAATCAATCGGGTGTTCTTGCTGACTGCGTTGGAAAACCGAGAGTACACCTATACCCGATCCTCATTCATCTGTTCCGGCCGTTCGGGCTGGGGCTGCCATCGCGCCTGCCGAGGGGGCCGCCGTGTCCGCTCCCGCCGCGGCGCCCGCGCGTTCCGTGCCCGGAATGGGTCCGGTTGTTTCAGGAAGCATGGCCAGGAAGCGGTCTCGCGTCGCCACAAATTCCTCCCAGTCTTTGCGCGCCACCGGCTGTGCGGGCGGCAGTTGCAGGGTCAGAAAATTGCGGTAGCGGCCGTGCTGCAATACACGGAAATCGAGGTGCGGGCCGGTAGAAAGACCGGTGGAACCAACACGGCCGATTACTTGTCCCTGCGAGACGCGCTCGCCTGGGCGAACGAGAATAGCGGATAGATGCAGGTACATGGTTTCGTAGCCGTTGGCGTGGCGCAGGTGAACCATATTCCCTTCCCCGGACCGCCGACCAGCGAAGACCACTCGACCGTCTCCGACCGCCTGCACAGGCGTGCCCACCGGCGCGGCGTAGTCTACCCCGAGGTGGGGACGGTGACGGCGTAGCACCGGATGGAAACGATTATAGGAAAACCGGGAACTGATCCGCCCCCCGTACTTGAGTGGTGAGCGGAGAAAGGCCTTCTGCAGCGATTTCCCGTCCGGAGCATAATAAGCCGACCGCCCAGAAGGTTCGCGGAACAGGATGGCCTGATAGCTGCGACCTGCATTGACGTACTCTGCGGCCAGAATCTGCCCGTAGCTGCCCGGGGTTCCGTCCAAGTAGCGTTTCTTTTCGACAATCAAGCGGAAACGGTCGCCCGGTTGCGGGTCGGTGTAAAAGTCCAGGTCCCAGCCGAACACATCAGCCAGTTGGACGGCCAGCGCAGGGCTTTCGCCTGCGTCCAGAACGGCGTTATAGAGAGAATCTCGAATTTCGCCAGTGACGCCGACCAGCTCGATGACCGAAGGAACCGTTTTGATTTCGGCGCGGAAGCCATCTGGCTGGGATGCTACCCACAGCTCGCGGTCGGTGTCGATGCGATAGCGAACAGCGCGAAACTCGCCAGCGGGATTGCGTCCGATCGCCAGCCGCTGCCCGGCACGGAAATCTCGGCGAGGGTTGAAAACAGGGCGGGCGCTTTCGATCACAGACTGGGTCGTGGCGACATCCAACCCCATCGAAAGCAACATTTCGCCGAGGGTGCGGCCCAACGGTACCTCCTGCTCCGAAAAGAGAATGGCCTGAGCGGCCAGCTCTTCTGCTGCCTGGAGGGCAGCGGCAACCTGATGCTGGAAGGTCTGCTCGGCAGATGAACGCAGGCGGAAGCTGAACCCAACGAGCACCATGCCGGTAAGAACGAGGATCGGTACTAGAATTCGAAACGCGCGACTCACTATTTCCCCCCAGAACTGCGCACAGGCGTCCCCACGACCTGCGGATCGTAAGCAGATTGTCTTCCACCCTTTTGACGCAGACGGCAGGATGAGTCAAAAGAAGAATTCTCTCCGTGCGCCAAAAGAGCAACCGGCAAGGAACCGGTCTTCCCAGCGAAGTGGGCTATATTACACCGGAGGACGTCCTGAGAAATAATTTTTCAGCAGAAGATTGCAGGAAGGGCAGGCTCGAACCGAACTGGTTGGGCAGCTTCGAAACCACACCCGAGGCACAGAGAGTCCGGCGAATGTTGTGAGTCGTTTTGCTCCCGGTGGAACTAGCGAGCCGATTTGGACTTCGCGGCGGAAGCGGCTTGTGCCGAGGGCCGGGACTCCGCTTGCCCCGGCGATTCAGGCACGAGGCCAAGCTTGCGACGGAGCGCCTGTTCGAGTCGATCCGCTATCTCGCGGTTCTCGCGGAGGAACAAACGGGCGCTTTCGCGTCCCTGGCCGATGCGTTCGCCCTCGTAGCTGAACCAAGCGCCGGATTTTTCGATCAGCTCGCACTGAACACCCAGGTCCAGCAGTTCGGTTTCGCGCGAGATGCCTTCGCCATAGAGGATGTCGAATTCGGCTTCGCGGAAGGGCGCGGCCAGCTTGTTCTTGACGATTTTGGCGCGCGTGCGCGAGCCGATGACTTTGTCGCCTTCCTTGATGGCCTGCACGCGGCGGATGTCCACACGCATGGAGGCATAAAATTTCAGGGCGCGGCCGCCGGTGGTGGTTTCCGGGTTGCCAAACAGCACACCGATTTTCTCCCGCACCTGATTGATGAAAATCAGGCACGTTTTCGACTTCGAGACGATGGCGGTGAGCTTGCGGAGTGCCTGGGACATCAGCCGCGCCTGCAAGCCCATCTGCGGCTCGCCCATTTCTCCTTCCAGCTCAGCCTTGGGCACCAGAGCGGCGACCGAGTCCACGACCACAATATCCAAGCCGCCCGAACGAATCAGGGTTTCGGCAATTTCCAAGGCTTGCTCGCCGTGGTCCGGCTGAGAGACGAGCAGGTTATCCACATCTACGCCCAGTTTTCGCGCATAGACCGGGTCCAGGGCGTGTTCGGCATCGATGAAAGCTGCCTGGCCACCCACACGCTGGGTATTCGCCACTGCATGCAGCGCCAGCGTAGTTTTGCCTCCGGCCTCGGGGCCATAGATTTCGACCACGCGACCCCGAGGGAAACCGCCAACGCCCAGCGCAGCATCCAGCGCGAGGGAGCCGGTTGGAATCACACTGACGGGCACCAGAACGTCCCGGCTGCCCAAGCGCATGATCGAGCCCTTGCCGAACTGCTTCTCAATCTGGGCAATGGCGAGTTCCACGCTGCGAGCTCTTTCGTCGGCCATGAATCACCTCGACAAAGCGGCGGAGCCGGCCGCTGCGGCCAGAAACCGACCACTCCAACGCAAGTCCCGTTCCGTTTGCAGGCGGGAGTTTACCAAATAGTTTCCGCGCTGTCGCCTGGCCAGCACGAGATCCAATAAGACCCCAGATTATCACATGGAGAAGAAAAGGCAAAACAGCGGCCGAGACGAACGCCCGGGATGGAAGAACCATCCCGGGCGGCTTCGACGGTTAGCCGGAAGACTAGTCGGGGTATTTGACCGAGCAGCCGTAGGGCTTCGTGCTGGAGACCGAGACCGGCTTGCCGGCCAATGCCTCTTCGAGTGCCTGGCTGACGTAGTTGGTCGCGCCTTCGATGTCGGCCGGGTTCGCGGTAGGCCGGTCGTCAATGGCGCCGTCGTAGATGACCACGCCGTTGGGATCGATGATCACCATCTGGGGGCTGGTTTTGGCATCGTAGAGGCGGCCGATCGTGCCCGTCGGGTCCAAGATGGAGGCAGTAGGAGCGGCGTTCATGCGCGCCACGTATTCGTTTTGCTGTTCGGCAGTGACGTAGCCCTGCTTGCCCGGGGCGGAGGAGATAATCGTCAGCCAGACGACGCCACGAGCAGTCCACTGCTTCTGCAGCCGCTGCATGTTGCCGCTGTTGTAGTGCTTGCGGACATAGGGGCAGCCGTTGTTGTGCCATTCCAGCACAACGTACTTGCCGCGAAAATCAGAGAGTTTGATGGTCTGGCCGTCGCTGGTGGTGCCGGTGAAGTCCGGCGCAGGCTCGCCGACCCTGGCCGCGCGCAGGCCAAACGGAACGGCAAGAGCAACCAGCAAAGCCAGAATGAGCCACGCGGTGATGCGTTTCATCGGTTCCTCCTCTGCATGAGTGACGTGCCGGGATTCCCTACCGCACGGGGACGGCAGGGCGGTTAATTCCTTCCTTCTGCCGCTACGGGCACTTCGAGCCAATAGGCGCGGCCGTTTTCGAGCGCGAGCACACCGCGCAAGCGCTCCAACGGCGCACGGGACCGCGCCGATTTGCGCAGAACCAGCCGGAAACCTGGGCTGCGGTTGCCGGCTGACTCCCAGTTCTGCGTAGCAGCATTTTCAATCTGCAATTCCTCCCAGGGAAAGAAGAAACCCCGCGAGATGGGTTCATCGGTTTCGCCGTACAGCACCACCGTTTCGCGCGACTGTGTGGCGCGAAGCCGCCAATTGGTCGGAACGGGCTGCGGCATGGCCTGCCGCGCGCGCTCGAACTCACCGCGCAGCGACTGGTTGACCACCGGACTGCCAGCACGCACCGGCAGCGCAAGCGAGACCTGAGCCTTTCCGGTCAGGCAGACTTCTCGACAAATCACAACGTTCACTTCGGCGCCAATGGTGGCATTCGAACGCGCGGTCAAATCCGGGGCGGCGCGCAACGGCACCAACAACAGCACGGTGCCGTGGTAACCGTAGTCTACGATGTTGGCGGCGGTCTGAATGCGCTGGGGCACGGGCCACTGTATCTCGCCGACGGTCAACCCGGGCGGCAGTTGCCAGCGGACCCGGGGCGGCTGGCCGGAATCACCCGGATTCTGCCAGTAGATATGCCAACCCTCTTCGAGTTGGAAACGCAGCGCGAGGGTCGTCTGCTGACCCGGAGAAATCGAGCGATGCTCTGCAAGCAAGGCAACTTTGCCGTGCGGAATCGCTGCGGTGGCAGCGCGAACCGCCACGGGCAGAAACAGGACTGCTCCGATGGCTAGCGCGAACAGAAACCGAGGACGCAAACACACAGATGTCACCCCTCTACCTCAACCGGCCGGAATCTTCCTGTTGTGAGACGCACAAAGCGACGAAACGGTTTCCCAAACCGATTCCCCACCGCGCCACCTCCTGAGTCCAGGCGACAGCCGACAACCTCGGAGAGCGCTCGGCTAGCGAAATGATTGCACCTGGCCCGTTGCCCAAGCAACGATACTCGCCGAGGCACTTCTGGACTGCCAGCTATCGGTTTTGTATTTTTCAGAGCAATGCTGAGTTCGGGTACTGCGCTTTTCGAACTCGTGAACAGTATTTTCCACGCAAGCCGCCTCTATTGCCACCACAACAAAGTTCTGCTACAAGTGCCATTTCTGAAATTCGAACACAGAACGGAGGCGCAAATGGCGGTGACGATTAGCGTGCGGAAGAATGGGCCGTATCG
>JBBIQG010000014.1:0-26196 GCA_037442425.1 Acidobacteriota bacterium
ACGAGGTTGTCCTCATAGAAAAACTCGACGATTTCGAGTTCCCCAAAACCAGCCCGAATCTGGTCGCGCCGCGCAGCGACATCGTGAATCGCGACCTTCCTCGCAAACCCCGGGGAGAGAGGTGAAACGCCACGATGGAAGTCTTGAAGGCAGGCCTGCTGGCCCTCGAGGACTACATTGCGCTTCACGTCCTGACCTGTTTGGTACCGGCGTTCCTGCTGGCCGGAGCCATGGTCACATTCGTATCGCGGGAGACCATCCTGCAGTACCTGGGTGCCCAAGCCCGCAAGACCACTGCATTTCCGCTGGCGGCGGGATCGAGTTTCTTTGTGGCCGCCTGCTCCTGCACGGTCATTCCGGTTTCAAGTGGCCTCTATTACGGCGGCGCGGGCATCGGCCCGGCGTTCATCCTGTTGTGGGTCGCGCCGGCGGCGAATATCCTCGCGCTGGTCTATACCGGCGCGATTCTCGGTGCCGAGATGGTCGCGGTGCGAATCGTCAGCGCTTTGTTGATGGCCTTCGTTGTCGGAGCCGTGATGGTTGGAGCTTTCCGCAACGAGGAACAGAACCGCGCCGCCACCCTTGCTGCGAGCACCAATCCAAGTGCGGCGCTCACCTCACGCGGGAGTGTCCCGCTGATTTTCCTGCTCGTAGTGACGCTGCTGGCGCCCAACTACCTGGTCCGCGAAGGGCCATATCTCCACAAGGTGTATGTCTGGGTGGCGAGCACGATCGTGACCGCGCTCTATGCCTGGCGCGTGAAGACGCGGCAAGAAATCGTCGCCTGGCTCAAGGAAACCTGGTGGTTCGTGCGGATTATTTTTCCGCTGCTGCTGGCCGGTGTATTTGTGGTGGGGGTCATCGGCAAGCTCCTGCCGGAACCGTGGGTGCAACATTGGCTCGGCGGCAACGGCCTGCTGGCGTCCTTCCTGGCCACGATGATCGGCTCGATCAGCTATTTTGCCACGATGACCGAAGCGCCGTTCGTGGACACGCTGATGAAGATGGGCATGGGCAAAGGCCCTGCCCTGGCGTTGCTGCTGACGGGTCCGGGCTTGAGCTTGCCCAACTGGTTGGCCATTGCGCGCGTATTCGGCCCGCGAAAAGCGGTCGTCTATGTGCTGACGATCATCGTGCTGGGCACGCTGGTGGGGTGGTTGGCCGGACAATTTTACTTCTCCAGTTGATGCGGAGCGGAAAATGAAAATCGAAATCCTAGGACCGGGTTGCTCGCGCTGCCGGGCTACCGAAGAGAATGTGAAGCGAGCACTGGCCGAGCTGAACTTGGAGGCCGAGGTGCTGCACGTAACGGACCCGAAAGGAATCGCTCAGCGGCGCATTTTCCTGACACCAGCAGTGGTGGTGGACGGAGAGGTTCGCTGCAGCGGGCGGGTTCCGGAAGTTGCGGAAATCAAAAAGTGGTTGGCTCAGCCGGGGCGCTAAGCGCCGGTGCCTGTGCGGCGGATCGGTCGTACCGAGGTTTCGAGCAGCGGCGCCATGGCGGCGAGGATCCGTTCACCCCAGATGCGTCGTTCGCGGGGCTCGAGCCAAAAGACCCGATCGCGGATGCGGTGGAAGGGTGACGCATCCAACAGCTCGCACAGCAGGTCGTGAATCCGTTGCTGGAATTCTAAATTTTCCGAACGGAATCCATCCGGCAGGATGCCATCGGGCAGTGGCGGCACGCCGACGAGCAGGGAATAGCTCCGCAACCACCATTCCAGCCAGGATTCCAACGAATGCTGCCTGCCGAACTTGTTCACCAGATAGCAGTAGTTGTCCAGCACCGAACGGTCGCAGATCACGTGGGTGGCCTGCGCCGCGGCACGAATCTCGGCGGCAACCTGTGTGTGCAGGATCCAGAGCTGGGCTTCCAGTGAAGTGCCCTCATTGACCGGAAATGGCGCCTGCCGCGCAATCTCCGTGACCAGCTCCACATCATATTCAGCTTTTTTGAGCAGGGAACAGAGCTCGAACGCCAGTGTGGTTTTGCCCACACCATGGGTGCCGATCAGCGCGAGTTTCAAGGCTGCCTCTTCTCCCGTCACTCCTTCCTAGCATACTGCCTCGTCCGGGGAAATGGCTTTCGGCTGTCTTCCACAGGCGGACTGTGGATAATTCCTGTGGAGTCTGCATGCGTGCGGTCGTCCAACGCGTTGCGCGCGCCTGCTGCCGGGTGGAAGGACGTACGGCCGGCGAGATCGGTCCGGGGCTGGTGGTCTTGCTCGGCGTCGGCCGCAACGACACCGAGCGCGATGCGGTCTACTTGGCCGAAAAAACCGCCAGGCTGCGCATCTTTCCTGATGAGCAAGGCAAAATGAACCGTTCGGTGCTCGACGTGGGTGGCGCCGCGCTCGTCGTCAGTCAATTCACTTTGTACGGTGACGCGCGGGGGCAGCACCGACCCAGCTTTGTGCAGGCGGCGCCGCCCGACGCCGGCAAGCGACTCTATGAAGAATACGTCCGCGCGTTGGCGGCGCTTGGCGTGCCGGTAGAAACCGGCGTCTTTCGAGCCCAGATGCAGATCGAACTGATCAACGACGGGCCCGTGACCATCCTGCTGGACTCCGAAAAACTGTTTTAGCTTGTGAACATGCAGCCCGATTTGCGCAACAAGCCCCTCACGTTCCGGTCGGCTCGACCTGTGGACGCGCCGCGCCTGGCGGAGCTTTCTACTCAGCTTGGCTATCCCGCTACGGCTCAGGAAATCCGCAAGCGTCTAGCCGCACTGGCGCGCGAGCGAGCCCAGCAGGTGCTGGTGGCCGTGCGCGGCAAGGAGGTGGTCGCCTGGATGCACGTCGGGCTCCGCCGTTCGCTCGAAATGGCTCCCTGTGCAGAGGTAGTGGCCCTGGTCGTAGACGCTGCCGTGCGTCGTGCCGGGATCGGTCGCGCTCTGCTCGAACGCGCCGAAGCCTGGGCGCGGGCCCGCGCGTTGCCGGCCATCGTAGTGCGGTCGAATATCTTGCGCGGCGAAGCCCATGCCTTCTACGAAGCGCTCGGCTACCATCGGACGAAAACCCAACATGTCTACCAGAAAACACTCTGAAGATAGGGCAACGCCGACTCCGGACAAACCTTCGCTAGCTGCTGTGCCTTCCGTAGTGACCGAACAGTCTCCACAGCGTCTTTCACGATGCTCCGGTCCCACTCGGGTCCGAAAATCGAACAGTCGGTGAGCTCCGAGAACTCTGGCGTCATCATTCCTTTTAGGTTAATCTTTTGCGCCGCGAGCCCATTGCGCTTGCCGTTGGCCATGCTGTTCAAAACCTTCAGCGCCGCCGTTTACGGAATCGATGCCTACGTCGTGGAGGTCGAAGTGGACGTCGGCTCGGCCAAGATGGGCGACTTCACCGTAGTGGGCTTGCCCGACGCCTCGGTCAAAGAGAGCCGCGAACGCATCAAGGCAGCGCTGAAAAATTGCGGTTTTGATTTTCCTGCGCCGCAGGGTGTGACGGTGAATTTGGCGCCCGCCGATATCCGCAAGGAAGGCTCTGCGCTCGATCTGCCCATGGCCCTGGGCATTCTCGGCTGTCAGGGAACATTTTTCGGAAAGACGCTCGAGCAGTTCATCTGCCTCGGCGAGCTGTCGTTGGACGGCACGGTTCGACCGGTGCGCGGCTCGCTTTCAGCCGCGCTGGCGGCCCGCGAGCGCGGCATGCGCAACCTGCTCGTGCCTGAAGCGAATGCCCGCGAAGCTGCGGTCGTCGAGGGCATTGACGTCTACGCCGTCCGCTCGCTTCCCCAGGCCGTGGACTTGATCAATGCCCCGGAATCGTTTGCGCCGGTGCGCGTGGACGCGCGCCAGATGTTGGACGCGGCCGCTCAGTATCCAGTGGACCTGCGCGACGTCCGCGGACAGCTCGCCGCGAAGCGCGCGCTCGAGGTCGCCTGCGCCGGCGGTCACAATATCCTGTTCATCGGTCCGCCCGGTGCCGGCAAGACCATGCTCGCCAAACGTATCCCGACCATCCTGCCGCCGATGACTCTGGAAGAAGCCATCGAGACCACCCGCATCCACAGCGTGGCGGGCCTGCTGGAAGATTCGCGCGGCCTGGTCGGCACGCGTCCGTTCCGTGCTCCGCACCACACCATCAGCGATGCCGGGTTGATTGGCGGTGGAGCCGTACCCCGGCCCGGGGAAGTCTCGCTGGCCCATCATGGCGTGCTGTTCCTGGACGAGCTGCCCGAATTCGACCGCAACGTGCTCGAAGTGCTTCGCCAGCCGCTCGAAGACGGCACCGTGACCATCTCCCGCGCTGCCCTTTCGGTCACCTTTCCCGCCCGCTTCATGCTCGCCGCTGCCATGAACCCTTGTCCCTGCGGATTCTTTGGGGATCCTATGCGCGAATGTCACTGTACGCCAGCGATGATCCAGCGCTACGTTTCGAAGATCTCCGGCCCGCTGCTCGACCGCATGGACATTCACATCGAAGTTCCGGCCGTGAAGTTTCGCGAGCTGCGCGGGGGCGAATCGGCCGAGCCGTCCCTGGCTGTGCGCGAACGGGTATTGCATGCCCGAGCCGTTCAACTCGAGCGCTTCTGCGGGGAGGCCAAAGTCTTTGCGAACGCCCAGATGCCTGTCCGCTTGATCCGCAAGCACTGCCAGATTTCTCCTGAGGGCGAAAAACTGCTCGAAAACGCCGTCACCCGTCTGGGGCTATCGGCGCGCGCACACGATCGCATCCTGAAAGTAGCGCGCACGATTGCCGACCTGGATGGCGCAGCTCAGATCCAACCGCACCACCTGAGCGAAGCGGTGCAATACCGCTCGCTCGACCGCAGCTACTGGGCTTAGGATTCACTCGGTGCTTCATCCGGTGGACACCTGCCGGGTGAGGGAGTGGTTCGGTGCCGAGGCTGAACCAGAGGACTTGATTTTCAGGCGTAATGTGTGGGACTCGATTGACGTGGCTGGTCCCGGTATGCTAGGCATATCGGGCTTTTTCCCGACCCGGAGCCATGGTGGCGCTGACCAGGCGGATCGAAGTCACGCTGGAGACCCAGCTCGACAGCGTAGATCTGGGTGAGCAAATCGCTCTGCGCGTTGCGGGAGCAGCGGGCTTCGACGAAGAAGAACGGCACAAAATTGGCATGGCGGTGCGGGAGGGCATCATCAACGCCTACCAGTATGGCAACCGCCAGCAGCGGGGCAAAAAAATCTTTTTGAATTTCGAGCTGGCCCCGGATCGTCTGATTGTCGAAGTGCTCGACCAGGGCACCGGATTTGACCTCCAGCAGATTCCCGACCCGCTGGCCGAAGAGAATCTGCTGAAGACATCTGGCCGCGGCATCTTCCTGATTCGTTGCTTCATGGACGAGCTCGACGTGCAACGCGGCCCACACGGCGGCGCGCGGTTGATTATGACCAAACGCTACCCGCCCCACCTGCGGTCGGATTTGAAGCCCGGCCCACACCGCGAGACCCCACGGAGGAGCGATTGAGTTTCCAGGCTACGCCCCGGCTGGCCGACGGGGTCACCGTGGTCGAGATCAGCGGCCGCATCCTGCTCGGGGAAGGCACCGCCCGGCTGCGCCAGCTCCTTCGCGATCTGCTCGCCGACGGGCACCGTCACATCCTGCTGAACCTGGCCGGGGTCAGCTACATCGATAGCTCCGGCATCGGCGAGCTGGTCAGCGGGTTGGCTGCGGTCCGAAGCCATGGCGGCGAGCTGAAGTTGCTCCACCTGCACCGGAGACTTCGAGACTTGCTCCAACTCACCCGGCTCTACACGGTATTCGATGTTCACACCGACGAGGAAACTGCCTTGCGCAGCTTCCGCTGAATCGTGCCGGGCTCGGTACAGCCCGAGTTGCGCCCGATGCTGGACGCTGTTGCAGCGGGCCGGGCACACGGCTGGACAACGAATTCTCCTTTCTGCCACAATGGGTTAGCTTTTGTGTGTCTTGTAAGCCCGCGGGAAAGGGACCGTCCCGTCTGGACGCCTCCGCTTCCACCGCCTGGCCTACAGGCGACAAAGAGCGAGAATTGGGAACAGGAGCGACGCAGGTGAGTCGAGAACAAGGTGTCGTGAAGTGGTTCAATGCTTCGAAAGGCTACGGTTTCATCCGTCGCCAATCGGGCGAAGACGTCTTCGTTCACTTTTCCGCCATCCAGGCCGATGGCTACAAAACGTTGAACGAAGGCCAGACGGTGGAATTCGAAGTCAAGGAAGGACCGAAGGGTTTGCAGGCCGACAAGGTCGTTCCGCTCTAATGCACGAACCGGCCCGCGGTCAGTCTTCGATTCGCACGACAAAGGCAGGCAGACCCTCCTGCTGACCGATGCGCGCAGCCAGTTCCCGAGCCGCATCGGGGCTGGGCAGCCGTCCAATGCGCACGCGGTAGAGTGTACCTGCGGGGGAATCAAACGCCTGGACGAAGATCGGCTGATAGCGCGATTCCAGTCGTCGCTGGAACTGCAAAGCGTTCTCGTGCGAGCGAAATGCTCCCACCTGAACGGCATAGAAACTGGCGAGTTCGTGCGGTCCATCGAGCACTTCGATTCGCACCGGCACCACACCGTCGACCACCATGTCCAGCGCTCGTGCCGCAGCCAGGGAAAGGTCCAGGATGCGACCTTCGACGAACGGCCCCCGGTCGTTGATCCGCACATCGGTCTGCCGGCCATTTTTCAGGTTGGTCACGCGCACAATCGTGTCGAAGGGCAGTGTGCGGTGCGCTGCGGTGCGCTTTTCCATATCGAAGGTTTCTCCACTGGCCGTGCGTCGTCCGTGGAAAGGCACGCCGTACCAGGAGGCGATGCCTTCCTCGACGTAGCCCGTCACCGCCGGTGTGGTGGGAGCCGGCTGGGTCGCCGGTGGCGGTGCGGGTGGAGTTCGCACCACCACACGCCGGCGGCTGCAGCCGTCTAGCTGGATCGTCAGTGCCAGCAGGGCCGCCCCGGCCACCACCGTGCGCAACTGGTGGAGGGCCGTCACGAGGTCGGCTCCTTGTTGTCTGACGGGGTGTGGGTCGTGCCGCTCGATGGCTGCCGCTCGAGCTCCTCGGCCAGTCTGCTCAGCCGCGCTGAGGCCCTGCGCAGCGCTTCGGCCAGCCGGTGGCGTGTCGTCGGGCTCACTTCTTCGCAAAAAAACCGCTTCAACCTGGCGAGCTCTTTATCCACGCTGCGTCCGATCTCTTCGAAGCTGGCCATCCGAATGGCCTCCTAGCTGATTTCGTTTCCGGTATTATAGAAATGCCGCGAAGTGTGCGGCAGGTTTCCTAGTGACTCTTCCGCTACGCTGGCGTTGGCGGCTGGGCCGATGGCGAGAGCGTCTGGCCAGCCTGTTCCGTCCCGCGCCGTCTGAGGCGCGGCCCCGGCTCTGTCCGGCTTGCGGGAAGCTGGTCGGCGCCAGCGCCACGAAATGTCACGAGTGCGGTGCCCATCTGACGTTTTCGCTGACGGCAGCCAGCCGTTCTCTGGCCAGCCTGCTGCCGACCGAATCCCCGGTAACCTATTTCCTTCTCGGGCTGAACTTTTTCTTTTTCGGGGTCGCACTGTTGGCCACCCTGCAGGTGGGCGGCGGGCTTCCGCTTTTCGGCGGCATCAGCGGTGAAGTGCTGCTCCGGCTGGGCGGCCGGCAGACGATTCTGATTCTTCATGGAGAATGGTGGCGGTTAGTGATGCCGATTTTTTTGCACGGTGGGTTGCTGCATTTTCTTTTCAACTCGCTCGTGCTGCTGGATCTCGGTCGGCAGGTGGAATCCTTGTATGGTTCGGCGCGCTATTTGTTTGTCTATGTGCTCACCGGCGTTGCCGGCTTTTTGGTCAGCACGGCCTGGAACCTGTACGCGGCCGGCGGTTACGGGCTGAGCATCGGAGCTTCGGGTGCGCTGATGGGTCTGGTGGGAGTGCTGCTGGCGGTGACGCGGCGCCGCGGCGGCTCCTATATGCGTGCAGTGCGCAGTTCGCTGATCCGGTGGGTCCTCTACATTTTTGTCCTGGGACTTTTCTTTCGCTTCGACAATGCAGCCCATCTCGGTGGGCTGGCTTCCGGGTACCTGCTCGGATTGCTGCTGGCGGACCGCGAGCCGTACGGACCGGTCGAGCGCCGGCGTGCCTACCTGCTTGGCTGGCTGGCGGCTCTGGTGGTCGCGGCCAGTCTGTTCTCCATGCTGTTCGGTTACTTTCGTGCCGCCTAGCGCGGACGGTTTCCAGGCGGGACAATCAGCACGGGACAACGAGCGCGACGGATTACGCGTTCGGCCACGGATCCGAAGAATGCATACTCCAGGCCGCTACGTCCGTGCGTGCCCATGACGATCAGGTCGGCCTGCTGCTGTTCAGCGTACTCTAGAATCGTCTGCGGGATTTTTCCGCGGAGAATCTCTGTGCGGAGCCGTTTCGCTGGCAACGGTGTGTCGGCCACCAGTTCGGCCAGTTCCCGACGGGCGGCTTTTTCTGCCTCCGCCAGAATCGAGCTGGCCTGTGGGCCGGCATAGGCGGCGAACAGAGGTGCCTCCTCGAGTGCATGCACCACGATCAGCTCTGCGTCCGTGGCTTGTGCCAGTCCCAGGGCATAGGCAAAGGCTCGCCGCGACGTCTCTGAAAAATCCACGGGGCAGAGGATGCGCTGGATCCGGATGGCAACCATCGCAGGAGAGTATCGCACAACAGGCGGGCGGGGTCATCAGCGGCGCGGTGGGTCACCCGGTTCCGTGGGGTTTCGGGCCGGGGGGCGGGTGCGACTGACTCAGTCGCTGGGCAATGACCACTGCGTAGTGCAGTCCTGAGATCACGGTGAATGCGGTGACCAGATAGACAAACACCACCACCATCCCGGAAAGCCACCGCGCCGGAACGACTTCGTTGGCCAGCACGGCCAACACCAGGAGAATCTGGCAAAACGTGTTCGCCTTGCCGTACAGGCTGGGAGGAAACTCCCGATAGTGCACCACGAGCAGGATAGCGGCACTCACTGCCAGGATCAGCAGGTCACGGCCCAGAACCAGAATCGCCAGCCACCAGTCGAGCTTGGCTTTCACTGCCAGCAGCACGAACGATGAGGAGAGCAAAAGCTTGTCCGCCACCGGGTCTAGGTAGGCCCCCAGCGCAGTGCGCTGTCCCAGCCTTCGGGCGAGCAGGCCATCAAACAGGTCGGTCAGGCCGGCCAGAATCAGCAGCAGCAGCGCCCAGCGGTAGTGGTCATAGAGGATGGTGATGATGAACAGCGGCAGGAATCCCAGCCGCAGCAGGGTAATCTGGTTGGGAACGGTCAGGATGCGGCTGGCCATCGTCCCGCGGTGTGTGCCTCAAGCGAACAGCGCCAGATAATCGAGTAGCGAGCGACCCACTTTCTGCGCGAACACCTCAGCCAGTGAGGGGATGCCACCGCGCGGCTCGTCCAGCGCAATCCGCTCGATTCGCGTCATCGGAAAGAACAGCGTGGGCAGTCCCATCCGCTCGCCTTCCGGCGTCAGCACCTGATGCACGAAATCGTCAAAGGAGTTCAGGTCAATCCCGCGAACGGTCACCCCGGCCGTGTTTAGGTTGAGCAATTCGCCCCAGATTTTCTCTTTCGGGCTGTGCAGGCTCACGATCACGATGGAATGCAGTTCCATACCCTGCCTCTCCCAGGGATAGTAACGCGTCCGTGTCGAAACCGCCACGGTGAGCCGTAGCCGCGTTCGCTGTCTTATACGGTGATCGTCTTCAAGTCGCGAGCTACGCGCAGCCTGGGCTCGGTCAGTTTCTGAACGTCTTCGGGGGTGACTCCGGGCGCCACTTCGCGCAGCTCCAGACCCTCTGGCGTCACCTCGATCACTGCCAGCTCCGTGACGATTGTGTTGACCACGCGCACGCCGGTCAGCGGCAACGTGCACCGATTGCGAATTTTCGGCTGATTGTCTTTTGTGGCGTGTTCCATCGCCACAATGACCCGCTTGGCGCCTGCCACCAGGTCCATCGCGCCGCCCATTCCTTTCAGCATCTTGCCCGGGATGGCCCAATTGGCCAGATTTCCCTCTGAATCGACCTCCAAAGCGCCCAGCACGGTCAGATCGATGTGTCCGCCGCGGATCATGGCAAACGAATCGGCGCTGGAGAAATAACAGCAGCCCGGGATTTCGCTGACGGTCTCCTTGCCCGCATTGATCAGATCCGGGTCTTCTTCGCCTTCGAAGGGGTAAGGGCCCACGCCGAGCATCCCGTTTTCCGACTGCAGCACCACCTCGATGCCCGGCGGGATGTAGTTGGAGACCAGTGTGGGCAGCCCGATGCCCAGATTGACGTAGTAGCCGTCGCGCAGCTCCTGGGCCACGCGCTTGACGATCCGTTCGCGTTTGTCTTCGGTCATCTTCCCTCCGCCCGAGCACGCCGACCGTGCCGGTCGCTGTTCATGCCCGCTTGCGCACGGTGCGCCGTTCGATTCGCTTCTCGTGCTTCGCCTGAAAAATGGCGTCGACGAAAATTCCGGGTGTGTGCACGCAGTCCGGGTCGAGCGCGCCCAGCTCGACGAGCTCTTCCACTTCTGCAATCACGTAGTCGGCCGCCGTCGCCATCATCGGATTGAAGTTCCGCGCCGTCTTCCGGTAGACCAGATTGCCCCAGCGGTCTCCCTTCCACGCCTTGATGAACGCGAAGTCGGCGCGCAGGGCACGCTCCAGCACGTAGGGACGGCCATCGAACTCGCGCACTTCTTTTCCCTCGGCGACCATCGTACCGTAGCCGGTCGGCGTATAGAACGCGGGAATCCCGGCACCGCCTGCCCGGATTCGTTCCGCGAACGTCCCCTGCGGATTCAATTCCACTTCCAGCTCCCCGCTCAGCACCAGTTGCTCGAACAGCTTGTTTTCCCCGACGTAGGTCGAAATCATTTTTTTCACCTGCCGCGTCTGGAGCAGCAGGCCAATGCCGAAATCGTCTACGCCGGCGTTGTTCGAGATGATGGTCAAGTTCCGCACCCCTTTTCGACGCACCGCAGCGATCAGGTTTTCCGGAATGCCGCACAGTCCGAACCCACCCATCATGATGGTCATTCCGTCGCGCAGATTCTGGATGGCTTCGTCGGCACTGGCCACACGTTTGTCCATGCTCGTCTCCCGTGGACGGACGCATCGTGCGCCGCCCGGAATGCGGAATGAGTTTACTCGAATTGACGGAGGATTTTGTAGACCTCGTTGGCGGCTTCGAACTCCTCGCGCAGGTCGTGGGTGGCCAGCCGCGTACGCAGATGGTCGACGGCCTGAGCCAACCGGTCGAGTGCGCGGGCCAGGTTGTCCGTGTTGGTCAGCGCGATATCGCGCCAAATCTCATAGGGACTGCCGGCCAGTCGCAGGGCGTCGCGCAGTCCCCGGCCGGCCAGCGTCAGCGGCAGGCCGGTCTCGTCGGTTTCGTCGGCCACCACCCGGGCCAGCGCGACCGCCGCCATTTGCGGCAGATGGGAGATGACGGCCACCGCCCAGTCGTGAGTTTCTGCGTCCATCCACACGGGCATCGCACCCAGCGTTTCGAGCAGCCGCAACAGCCGCGCCACTCGCTCTTCGCTGTTTTCGCCAGAGCCAATCAGTACATACTTCGCCCCGCGAAACAGCTCTGGGTCTGCATGGACGATGCCGGAGGTTTCTTTGCCCGCCAGTGGGTGCCCGCCCACGAAGTACGGTGTGTGCGCTTCATTGCGGAAGACTGCCCGCGCCAGCCGCTGAATGGCCGCTTTGGTGCTGCCGGCATCGGTCACCAGCGCCGTGGGTTCGACTCCTCGCGCCACCGCCGGCAGCATTTCCAGAATCGTGCCGACCGGCAGCGCGAGATAGACAAGCTCGGCACCACGCAGGACTTCGGCCAGTTCCATGGAGCTACGGGTGATGGCGCCGCGTGCGCGGGCCTGTTCGAGCACTTCAGCGCGGTCCCAGCCGGCAATTTCCACCTCGGGGAAGTGTTGGCGTACGGCCAGGGCAAAGGAGCCGCCTATCAGGCCGGTGCCCAGCACGGCCATGCGGGAAAATGGTGCCGGTATGCCCATCGTCATCCGACTCGGCGGCCTACGGCCGGTGCGATGATCCGCAGCTCGTTCATCAGTGTGGCAAACTGATCGACGGTGAGAGACTGTGCGCCATCGGACAGGGCGCGATCCGGGTCATGGTGAACTTCGATCAGCAGTCCGTCGGCGCCGGCGGCCACTGCGGCGCGCGCCATCGGGGGCACCTTGTCGCGGCGGCCGGTGCCGTGCGACGGGTCCGCAATGATGGGCAGGTGCGAAAGCTTTTTGATGACCGGGATCGCCGCAATGTCCAGCGTATTGCGCGTATAGTTCTCGAAGGTGCGGATGCCCCGTTCGCAGAGCACGACCTGATAATTCCCGCCAGCCATGATGTATTCTGCACTCAACAGAAGCTCTTCGATGGTGGCGGCCAGGCCGCGTTTCAGCAGCACCGGCTTGCGGACCGCACCGAGCGCTCGCAGCAAATTGTAGTTCTGCATGTTGCGTGCGCCTACCTGCAGCATGTCCACGTAGGGGAGCATCATCGGGATCTGCGAGGGGTCCATCACCTCGCTGACCACGAGCAGGCCATGTCGATCGGCCGCTTCGCGCAGCAGTCGCAGGCCGGTCTCGCCAAGTCCTTGGAACGAATACGGCGAAGTGCGCGGCTTGAACGCTCCGCCGCGCAGCAGCCGTGCGCCGAGCTGCGCTACCCGTTCGGCGATGAGTTCGATCTGCTCAGCGGATTCCACGGCACACGGCCCGGCGGCCACAACCACTTCTTCGCTGCCGAAGCGCACCCCGGGGCCGACCTCTACGATGCTTCCTTCCGGGCGCCACGCTCGGCTGGCCAGCTTGTACGGTTCGGTGATTCGGATCACTTCGCGCACGCCCTCGAGCAGTTCGATCTGGCGATGGTCGAAATCCGGCCGCACGCCGACCGCGCCGAGCACGGTGTGCTGGACGCCGGTCGAGCGGTGCACATCGAAGCCCAGCGCCAGCAGTCGGTCGATCACGTGCTGGATTTGCTCTTCGCTGGCGTGTTCCTGCATCACGACAACCATGGTTCGGCTCCCTGGGTTTCGTCTTCAACGGTCGGTTTCGTGCGGCGGATCTGTCCGCATCGCTTGTCGTTCCACCGACCTGGCTTCATCCAGAATCCGTTCAAACAGTCGCCGCAGCGCCGTGCTCGGCAACGGTCCGGGATTGGCACGCTCGACATTGGCCAGGATCTCTTGCTCCCGCTCGGGCTGGTAGAGCGGCAGTCGGGCCACCTGCTTGAGCCGACCGATTTCCATCGCGCAGCGCAGTCGTTCGTTCAGCAGCGCGACGAGCTGGCGGTCGATTTCATCAATTCGCCGCCGCCACTGCTCGATGGTGCGGCTCGCTTCCTCGCGATGCAGCGTCATCGTGGTTTTTGTACGCCCGGCCGGACGGGTGTCCGCTGACTCATCCCCTGTCGCGCAGCGGTTTTGAGCTGTCGCACCCGCTCCGCGATGGCAGCGATGGCCGCTTCCGCCGTGGGGGCGCGCTCGAGTTCGTCTACCAGCGCGGAGCCTACCACGGCCGCGTCCGCCAACTTGCCCAGTACCGAGACATGCCCGGGTTGAGAAATGCCGAACCCCACTGCCAATGGCAAAGTCGTCATCTGACGCACGCGGCGAATCAGTTCCGGAAGTTCCGCCGGGAGTTGCTCTCGTGCACCGGTCACACCCGTTCGTGAAATCAGATACAGAAATCCGGTGGACGATTCGGCCAGTCGCCGGAGTCGTTCCGGGGTCGAGGTCGGTGCCGCCAAGAAGACGGTGTCCAATCCGCGCGCGCGGAGCACTGGTCGTACCGGGCCGGCTTCCTCCGGGGTCAGATCGGTGAGCAGCACACCGTCGGCCCCGGCAGCAGCGGCTTGTTCGGCAAAGCGTTCCACGCCCATCTGCAGCACAGGGTTGAAGTAGCTGAACAGCACCAGCGGCACTTCCGTCTTCTCGCGCAGGCGACGGACCAGTGCAAGAATGCCTGCCAGTGTCGTGCCGCTGCGCAGGGCGCGCTCGCTGGCGCGTTGGATGGTAGGCCCATCGGCAATGGGATCACTGAACGGCACGCCGAGTTCAACGATATCGGCACCCGCCTGTTCGATGGCCAGGACAATCTGCTCGGTCGTTTCCAGCGTCGGGTCTCCAGCGGTGATATAGGCCACCAGCCCCAGCTCGCCGCGCTCTGCCAGCTCGGCAAAGCGCCGACCGATCCGCGTCTGCGAAGCTCCATCCACGACCTTATCGCTCCAGGTAACGCGCCAGAATCTCCATATCCTTGTCGCCGCGGCCCGAAAGGTTCAGCACGACTATCTGCTCGCGCTGCATCTTCGGGGCGCGTCGAATCAGTTCCGCTACTGCATGCGCAGCCTCCAGTGCCGGGATGATGCCTTCCGTGCGCGCCAGCAGTCGAGCCGCTTCGATGGCTTCCTCGTCACCGACGGCGGTGTATTCCACCCGGCCCTGCTCGGCCAACCAAGCATGTTCCGGTCCGACTGCCGGATAGTCCAGCCCGGCCGAAACGGAATGCGTGGGAGCAATCTGGCCGTGTGCATTCTGCAGCACGTGCGTGTAGGTGCCCTGGAGCACGCCCGGACGCGCGCCTGTAAATCCCTGTGCTGCTGCCAGCCGCGCCGCATGCTCGCCCAGCGACATTCCGCGACCGCCGGCCTCGACGCCGACCATTCGCACCGTCGCGTCGCCCAGAAATTCGTAGAACAGCCCGATGGCATTCGAACCACCACCGACGCAGGCGAACAGGACATCGGGCAGCCGGCCTTCCACCGCGAGAATTTGCTGACGGGCTTCGCGACCAATCACGCGCTGGAATTCGCGCACCAGCAGCGGATAGGGATGCGCACCGAGTACCGAGCCGAGCAGGTAGTGCGTGGTTTCCACGTTGGTCACCCAGTCGCGCATGGCTTCATTGATGGCGTCTTTCAGCGTGCGACTGCCTGCCTCGACACCGATCACCTCGGCGCCGAGCAAACGCATGCGGAAAACGTTCAACCGCTGCCGCTGCATGTCTTCGGTGCCCATGTAGATCGTGCAGGCCAGCCCCAGCCGGGCCGCCACCGTCGCGGTGGCCACGCCGTGCTGACCGGCACCCGTTTCCGCAATCACGCGCTGCTTGCCCATGCGCACGGCCAGCAGCCCCTGTCCGAGGCAGTTGTTGATTTTGTGTGCGCCGGTGTGCAGCAGGTCTTCCCGCTTCAGGTAGATGCGCGGGCCGCCCAGTCGTTCGGTGAGTCGCGCAGCGTACTGCAACGGTGTGGGCCTTCCGGCGAAATCGCGCAGCAGCGCGGAAAGCTCGTGCTGGAAGGCGGGGTCATCGCGAGCGGTCGCAAAGGCACGCTCCAGCTCCTCGAGCGGCGCCATCAAGGTTTCCGGCACATAGCGGCCCCCGTACGGTCCGAAGCGACCGCGGGCATCCGGCCAGGTTTGTGTTCCTGTGCTCATGCGAACTCTTTCCGCACCGTTTCGATTTCATGCAGCAGCGCACGCAGTCGGGCGGGATCCTTCTTTCCCGGGCTCGCTTCGACTCCGCTGCAGACGTCCACAGCGGCTGGATGGACCTGCGCGATGGCTGCAGCCACGTTTTCCGGCGTCAGCCCGCCGGACAGAATAATCGCTCCGTAGCGCCGTGCGCGTGCCGCGATGCGCCAGTCGAATCGCGTTCCCGTACCACCGGGCAGTTTGCGGCTGAAGCCGTCCAGCAGAAACGCCGTCGCTGCAGGAAAGTTGTGCAGCCGCGCGGTGCGAAACCCACGGCGCACCCGAAACGCTTTGATCACCGGCCAATGCTGCGCCAGTGTGGCGACCTGCGCCGGGTTCTCCTTCCCGTGCAACTGCACCATGTTCACTCCGCTGGTTCGGACGATTTGGAGAATCTGTTCCGTTGGAGTGTCCACGAAAACGCCCACCGCCGTTACTCCGCGCGGCAGCCGTCGGATGATGCGTGCGGCCGCAACCGGCTCTAGGTAGCGCGGGCTGGGAGGATAAAAGTTAAAGCCCAGCGCATCCGCACCCGCTTCGAGAGCCAGTCGGGCGTCGCGCCCGTTCGTGATGCCGCAGATTTTTACGCGAAACATGGTCCCTGACCCAGCAGCATTCGGAGGGCTGCGGCCGGTTTGGGTGACTCCATCAGGTATTCGCCGACCAGGAACGCGTCGAAGCCAGCCTGGCGCAGCCGCTCGAGGTCTTCGGGCCGGCGCAGCCCCGATTCGCTCACGGCCAGACAGTCGTCCGGGATGGCTTCGATCAGTTGCAGCGAAGTTTCCAGGTCCACCGTAAACGTCCGCAGGTTGCGGTTGTTCACGCCCAAAATGCGCACGCCGGCCCGGAGCGCCCGCTCCAATTCTTCCCGCGTGTGCACTTCCACCAGCGGTTCCATGCCCAGTTCCCGGCCCACGGCCAGCAGCTCGTGCAGGCGTGCGTCGTCCAGAATCGCTGCGATGAGCAAGAACGAATCCGCTTCGGCTGCGCGCGTCTCCCAGACCTGCCAGGGGTCGAAAATAAAATCCTTTCGCAGTACCGGAAGGTTTGTGGCTGCCCGCGCAGCGCGCAGGTGTGCGATCGAGCCCTGGAAAAATTCCTCCTCGGTCAGCACCGAAAGCGCCACCGCTCCCGCGGCAGTCAGTTCGTGCGCCAGTTCTGGCGGATGGAATTCGGCACGAATCCGTCCGCGCGACGGCGAAGCCTGTTTCAGCTCTGCGATGATGTTGATTCCGTTGCGCGCCAGTGCTCCTGGAAAATCACGCACCGGCGTGGCCCGCTTGACCGCCATGCGCAACGCGGCCTGCGGCATGCGATACTGCTGCCGCGGAAGACCGGCGCGGCGGGCCGCGACGATCCGTTCCAGAATGCTGCCGGTTCTTGCTTCGGTGTCCACGGTACGTAGCAGACGCTCCGCCTTGCGGGGGAGGGTAAATTTGCTATGCTATGCGCCGGTGCCGGTGAAGTCAATCGACCCGCCGGCTCCCTGTCCGTTCGACGTGCCCGCATGAGTCCGGATCCCGCACGTGTGCTAAGCGTGCTGAACGAACAAATCATTGCCTGCCGGAAGTGTCGTCGGTTGGTCCGCTGGCGCGAGGCCATCGCCCGCCGCAAACGTCGCGCCTATCGCGATTGGGACTACTGGGCACGTCCTGTGCCCGGCTTCGGCGACCCTAACGCCGAACTGCTCATTCTAGGACTGGCTCCGGCGGCGCACGGGGGCAATCGCACTGGCCGTGTGTTCACCGGCGACCGTTCCGGTGATTTTCTGTTTCGCCTGCTCCATCGTGCTGGTTTTGCGAATCAACCTCATTCCATTCATCGTGATGATGGTTTGCGCCTGCACAACGCGTACATTTGCGCCGCGGTGCGTTGCGCCCCGCCGGCCAACCGGCCTCGCCCGGAGGAAATTGCCAACTGCCGTTGCTATCTGGCTCGGGAGCTGGAAATCCTGCGTCCCCGCGCCGTGTTGGCTTTGGGCAGGATTGCCTTTGACGCTTATCTCAGCTTGCTCGTTGAACAGGGCCGGCTGCCTGCTCGTGCCCGCCCTCGCTTCCACCATGGCGCTTGCTATGCGTTGCCGGACGGTTTGCCCCGATTGTTTGCTTCCTACCATCCCAGCCAGCAGAACACGCAGACCGGTCGGCTGACCCCGGCCATGTTTCTCGGTGTGCTGCGAAGGATTCGTCGCTATCTGTCCGCATCGTTCGAGCCGAGTTTTTCGACGAAACTGTGCTAGATTCATTCGTTCGTTGTCGCCGCCCGATGGGCCTAACGGCAAGATGCGATGTTCCCTATCCGTGACACCATCCCCAGCCGCACCACGCCGGTCGTGACCTGGTCGCTACTGGCCGTGAATGTGTTTGTATTTTTCTATCAGCTCAGTCTGGACTCGGAATCGCTGAAGCAACTCTTCTACCTGTTCGGAGTCGTGCCAGCGCGGTTTACGCATCCGGAGTGGGCCTTGTGGGTCGGTCTGCCCGTGGACAATTACTGGCCGTTTCTCACCAGCATGTTCCTGCACGGGAGCTGGAGCCACATTCTCGGCAATATGTGGACGCTTTGGATTTTCGCGGACAACGTCGAAGACCGCATGGGCCACGGACGCTTTCTGGCCTTCTATTTGCTCACGGGTCTGGCCGCTGGTCTGACGCACTGGTTCACCAACCCGGATTCGACCGTCCCCGCGGTGGGGGCTTCGGGAGCCATTGCGGGTGTACTGGGAGCTTACTTCGTCCTCTTCCCGCGTTCCGGGGTGATTGTGTTTGTTCCTGTGCTGCTGCTGCCGGTGTTTTTCGAGTTACCGGCAGTTTTCTACCTGCTGCTCTGGTTTCTCACACAACTCTGGGGTGGAACGTTGGCCAGTCTGGCTCCGGGAGACGTTGGCGGGATTGCCTGGTGGGCACACATCGGCGGCTTCCTGGCCGGTGTGCTGCTCTACCGTTTCTTCGTGCGACCGACCCGGAAGTGGGAAGACGACGAATTCGGTCTCGAAGCGGCCTGGGGTTGATCCCTGTAGCGGAGGTACCGGCATGAATTGGAGCGATCTGTTCTGGCTGTTTTTCATTCTCTCCGCACTGCAACCTGTTTTCCGCCAGCGCCTGCTGGAAAATTCGCGCCAGCGACTGATTGCTCAGTTGGAACGCAAGCGCAACTCGCGGGTCATCCTGCTGGTGCATCGTCAGGAGACGATGAGCCTGCTCGGGTTTCCGCTGATGCGCTTCATCGACGTCAACGATGCCGAAGAAGTTCTCCGTGCCTGCGAGATGACCGATCCTGAAGTTCCGCTCGACCTCGTGCTGCACACGCCGGGCGGGTTGGTGCTCGCTTCGCTGCAGATTGCTCGGGCCGTGCGGAGTCACAAGGGGAAGGTGACGGTATTTGTGCCGCACTACGCCATGTCCGGGGGTACGCTGATCGCCCTGGCCGCCGACGAAATCGTCATGTCTCCGCACGCGGTGTTGGGCCCGGTGGATCCGCAACTCGGACAGTATCCGGCGGCTTCGTTGTTGAAGGTTATCGCCCGCAAACCGCTCAGCGAAGTGGACGATCAGACGCTCATCCTGGCCGACATCGCCGAAAAAGCGATCGCGCAAGTCCGCGATGCTGTCCGCGAACTGCTCACCCGCAGCCTGCCGTCCGAAAAAGCCGCCGAACTCGCTGAAAAGTTTTCCACCGGTACCTGGACTCACGACTACCCCATCACCTTCGAAGAGGCTCGCCGGCTCGGCTTGAACGTGCGCTCAGACGTGCCCCGCGAAATCTATCAGCTCATGGCGCTCTATCCGCAGCCGGTGCGCCGCCAGCCTTCGGTGGAATATCTGCCGATTCCGCGCCGCGCGGGCCCCGAGCGCCACTGAAATTTCCTTCGGCCCGCTGAGACTTGCTTGGAACGCCACGCGGAAGACCTTTTCTTGGCCGTGCGATGGAAGCATTCGCAGAAGCCTTTGGTTTCTGGCGCACCGATGCCGGTGTTGCGGCTGCCCGTGACTGATTCGTGCGTCCGTCTGCGAGAATCATTGCTGTCGGCAGGCGGGCTCCCCTAACCTTCGTACTAGACCGGTAGCTTCCCTCTCTCCGGTACTGTTCCGCCATTTGCGGCGAAGGCCCGGCCACGTAGGCTGCCTTCCGAACCGCCCGCAAAAGGCGGGTGGGTGATGGAGGATCACCAACGATGACCTCAGCGCTGCGCACGCTGCTGCTCCTGAGTTTTGCCTTTTCTTCTACTTCTGTACTGGCGGGCACGCTGCCTGACCCGGAAGCCGGTTCCCGCCTGTCCGACGGGGAAAGCGCACCTGCTGAGATGCAGCCTTTCCTGCGCCTGCCCTGTAGCCTGCCGCTGGGCGCGCTTTCGGGCATCGAGATTCCTGCGGCGCCCGTGGAGCTTCTCTCCGAGCCGCGCAGGGCGCTGGCACAGCCGGAAGCTCTTCGTTTCCCGGCGTGGTCGGCCACCGCCGCCGACGCTTCGCAGCCACAAAAACCCGCCTTTCCGGAAGTCGTTGCCGACCGTGAGAGAGATTTTCGGGTGGGGGAACGTGCGCACGAGAATGCCGGCCGCAAACTGTGGTGGACGCTAGTCGCCACGCAACATGCTGCCGCGACGTTCGACGCCTGGACGACGCGTCGCGTGATCGCCAATGGCTGGGGCCGGGAAGTCAACCCGCTTCTACAGCCGTTTGCCCGCTCCGATGCTCTCTACCTGGCCATCCATGTCGGTCCTGCGATTCAGGACTATCTGGGCCAGCGCATGCGCACCAGTTCGCATCCCGTCCTGCGGCGATTTTGGTGGCTGCCCCAACTGGTGGGCACGGCATTGCACCTGTGGAGCGGCTTCCACAACCTGGGTGTGGCGCGGCAGGCGCAGAGTTACGAATTCTAACCGTGCAGAGCAGGCACCAACCTGCCCTCCAACAAAGCCAGGAAATTATCCCCGCCGGAGGGCGATAACTCATCGCCCTGTCTTCGAATCATCTCCCCAATCTTTGGCGAAACTGTGTAGCAGCAGCCGCTGCGCAAGCAGGCTGTGCGGTTCAGGGCACGATGATGCGGGGTGGCTCCGGCGCCAGGCCGGCATCCTTCGGATACTGGGCGCGGAGGAAATCCAGGAACGCGCGCGAACGCGGTCGTCCGTTGCTGTGATGCCGGCCCAGCCGGAGCAGGAAGACCAGCAGCGCCAGCACTTCGGAATCCTTCAAAGCGGCGAAACCAACACGTTCCACCTGCCGCGCGCGGATTCGCGCGATGGCCTCGGCCAGTCGCACGTACACAGCACGAGCGTAGCCTGCTTCGGGTGGCTTTTCGTAGTAGAGGCCCGAAACCAGCGTGCGGCAGCTTTCCGTCAATGCATGCAGTGCTGCCAGCACATCGGCATCCACCATCGGCGGATGTTCGCGGGCCAGCTTGAGAATTTCCAGGCCGAGCTCCGCGAGCACTGGACGCTGCTCGTGCAGCAATTCGATTGTGACCGCAACGTCCGGATATGGCATCGCTTCCGGAGGTAGCGACGGGCGGTGGTCGGCTTCGTAGCGCCGCGCGGCAATCAGAAATTCGCAATCGGAAGGGCAATCCACGGTGACCTCCCGCTCGGTCCCGCAGCAGACCGCGCAAATGCGTTCACCTTTGGCGGGACACCAGCGTTTCGCCGTTCGTTTTTGGCAGAGCGGGCAGGCCATCGTGCTTTTCCTGACCCGCCGAGGGTACGAGAGTTCGCCTGCGGATGCAACCGGTGCCCTGCAGACAGAACCTCGTCGGCCTACCGGTCCGTGTGCAATACGCGGTAGAGATACTCGGCGGCGTCGGCCGGCGTGGCGGCTTCGTAGATCAGGCGGCTGCCCGCTTCGCGCCACGGCGAAGCCGGCACTTCCGAGGAAGGACGTCCCGGGGCTTCGACTTCGCGCACGCGCTCGATCACCGGGCGCCAGAACTCACCCAGCACGACAAACGGCCGCGGCGGCAGCACGCCCTTGTTCAGCATCTCCCAGACCACGGCCAGCTCGACCAGCGTGCCGGTGCCACCCTTGCAGGCCACATAACCGGCACCCCGCCGAATCAGCTCGAACAGCCGTTCCTGCCAGCTTTCGACGCGGATTTCTTCTTCTACCCAGCGGTTGGCCGGGGTGCGGAAAAACTTTGCGGTGACCGCCAGCACACGCCCGCCGGCCGCGCGCGCGCCGTGTGAAGCCGCCTCCATCACACCGCCGTAGCCGCCCGTGCAAACCGCGAAACCGCGGCGCGCAAGCTCAGCACCCAGCGCGCGAGCTTCTTCGTAATCGGCATCGCCCGGCTGCGGGCGCGAGGAACCGAACACGGTGATCACAGTGGGCTCCACGACCATGCCTCGTGCGCTCGGCGCATTCAGAACTCCTCCACCATAGCCACGCAGATGGCATCCAGCACCTCGAGAGCCACCCGCGAAGGCAGATGGTGCTGGTCGGCGAACAGGGCGAAGACCAGCGTCCGGCCACTGCGCGTCTGCGCGTAGCCGGCCAGCGCGTTGCTGTTTTCCAACGTGCCTGTTTTGGCGGTGATGTTTCCGGCCGCTGCGGTCTGCCGCATACGTTCCTGCAACGTGCCGTCGTAACCCGCCACCGGCAGTGCGGCGCGGAACGCTTCTCCCCAGCTCTGCGCGGCCGCCCAGCGGAGCAGGGCTACCGTAGCCGCCGGCGTGAGCAGATTCTGCCGGGCCAGCCCGGAGCCGTCTTCGACGGCGACTTCATCGCTGCGGAGGTCGTGCGAAAGCAGGAATTCTCGAAGCAGCTCGAGCCCTTTCTCTCGCGAACCGATTCCTGTTTTTTCGCGGGCCACGGCACGGAGCAGCAGCTCGGCATGCAAGTTCTGGCTGATTTTGTTGATCACGCGGACGGATTCGACGAGCGGTGCCGAAACGTGCTCGGCCAGCACCGTCGCCGGCGCAGCCGATTCCGGCTCTGTGCGCACCCGTGCGCGGCCGTAGACGCGCACCCCGCGCCGTTCCAGAATCCGCTTGAACAGCGCAGCAGCGTGCGCGGCCGGTTCTTCCACCGCCAGCCAGAGCGTTTGCGTTTCGCGATCCTGTGCCAGCAGACCCTGCAGCGTGACTACGCGGGAGCCGGGCTCGCGCCGCAGTCGCAGCGCATCGTGCTCGGCGACCTCCGTGCCGGCGGGCACGGTGCGGGCCGCATTACGAAACTCGTAGAACTCGGCCCAGGGCTCGACCTGGAACCAGACCGGTGCGCCAACCCCATCGCCGGGACGCACCTCGACCTGCAGCGCATTGTCATGCACGGTCAGCGCGGAAACAGCAGCGCCGTAGCGGTAGGGCAGATCGTCGATCGCCCAGCCCGGTGGGTAGCGCTCCTCAGCGAACCAGGTGGCATCAGCGACGACATCGCCTTCGATGGAGCGGACCCCGGCGGTTACCACGCCTTCTGCCAGCAGTTCGAGAATTTTCTCTCGTGGCCCCTCGAATTCCTGCTGCGGGTCGTAGGGCAGTTTGCGATTCGAAAGGTTGGGATCGCCGCGGCCCACCAGAACCAAATCCCCCAGCAGACGGCCGCGCGCATCGAGCGTGCCTTGCGTCTCTACGGTGGTGCGAAAGCGGTAGTCAGGACCGAGCAGGGCCAGGGCCAGCGCCGTGGTGAACAACTTCGTCACGGAAGCCGGCGTGAAGTAGCTTTCCGCATTGCGCGCGTAGAGCACGCGGCCGTCGCCGGCATCGGCAATCAGCAGCCCCCAGTGGCCACGGGGAATGCGCGCGCAGAGCACGTCCGCAGAAACCGCTTCTGCCCCGGGTAGGATGGGCTGCGCGCGCGGGATGGAAGCATCGCGCCCCGCGAGCAGCGTGTCCACGCGCGCCCGGAAACGTTCGATGCGCGCTCGCAGTTCCCGTTCGGCGCGACGATGCTGTTCAGCGGCACGCCCGGCGGACAGCGGCGCGGCGGC
The DNA here is from genome assembly GCA_037442425.1 of Acidobacteriota bacterium. GTDB lineage: Bacteria > Acidobacteriota > Terriglobia > Acidiferrales > UBA7541 > DSGC01. The sequence goes on from JBBIQG010000014.1 coordinate 23,363, forward strand.
CAGGGCACACACCAGCAGCCACAGTGCCCCGCGGCTGTGTTGGCGTAGAACTTTGTGCATGGGCCTCGCCCGGTCATTATAGGGCACGTCGCCCCCACTCGCAGGCCAACCGCATTGTGCGAGATGGCATCGTATCGTCAGCGTTCCGTTGTGCCCGCCCGCGGAAAGCCGTATCCTTGTTGTAGCAACGAAGGAGGAGCCCCATGCGGAAAGTTTGCGCGTTGTGGACGGCACTGGCGCTGCTTGCCCTGCCGGCCGCGGCGCAGGAGAAAGAGCAGGAGCGGCTGAAAAACTGTGGACGCGTGATCAAGGAAATCCTGTCCGTGCCTGACAACATCCCACAGGAGCTGCTGGACAAGGCTGAATGCGTGATTGTGGTGCCTTCGGTGAAAAAATTTGCCCTGGGCTTCGGAGGTAAGTACGGCCGCGGTGCCCTCACCTGCCGAACCGGCCGGAATTTCACCGGCCCGTGGTCGGCGCCTTCGATGATCGCCATCGAAGGGGGCAGTTTCGGACTGCAGATCGGCGGCACGGCCACAGATTTCGTTCTGCTGGTGATGAACCCGAAGGGCGTGGAGTCTATCCTGAAGAGCGAAATGAAACTCGGCGCAGACGCTTCCGTGGCCGCCGGTCCGAAAGGCCGCACGGCGGAAGCCGCCACCGACATCATCATGAACGCGGAAATTCTGACCTACTCGCGCTCGAAGGGCCTGTTTGCCGGAGTTTCCCTGCAGGGCTCCACGGTGCGGGAAGATGGCAGCGCGAACCGCAAAGTCTATGGCCGGTCGCTGACCGCGCGGGAAATCGTGCTGGAGGGCAAGGCCAGCGCGCCCGCAGCAGCGCAGGAGCTGCTCGCACTGCTGAACCGCTACTCACCGCAGAACAAATCGCGGAACGCTGAACCCGGCCGCTGACGCGCCGCCGGTCATCGCCAAGGGATGTGGCAATGGGCGCGGATGCCGCGCTTGGCGAAGTATTGCTGGTGGTATTCTTCAGCGCGCCAGAACTCCTGCGCCGGAACAATCTCCGTAGCAATCGGCCGGCGCAGTCGTCCCGACTGTTCCAGCCGCTGCTTGGAAGCACGGGCGGCGGCTTCCTGCTCGGGTGAGTGGTAGAAAATTGCCGAGCGATATTGTGTGCCGATGTCCGGCCCCTGTCGGTTCACCTGCGTGGGGTCGTGGATGCTCCAGAACAGCTCGAGCAACTGCTCGTAGCGGACCTGCTCCGGGTCGAAAACAATCTGTACCGCTTCGGCGTGTCCGGTAGTATCCGTGCAGACTTGCTGGTAGGTGGGATGAGGCACATGGCCGCCGGTGTAGCCGACCTGCGTTTCCAGCACGCCGGGCACCTGGCGGAACGCATCCTCCACTCCCCAGAAACATCCCGCAGCGAACGTGGCGATTTCCCTGGCCATACTCCTCCGCTCCACCGCCGCTCTATTGTAGCGCACCGCGTCGCCGGGCACCTGCCCATGAAGTCCGCGCTGCGGATCGCGGCGAAAAATGGGAGCAGGCATCCCTGTGCCCGCAAGAGCACGAGCAAGTGGCGTGATTCCCTAGAGCGTCCGGGTGCTCTTTCGTTTGCGATATCTGTCTGAACCAGTAACTGAAAGGGAAAATTGCTTGACGACGACAAAGGGGGCCAAATAAGCTTTGTTCAGCTTTCTTCCCGTTCCTCCCGAGTGATGCTCGATGTGCTTCAGGGTGCATTTTCATAGCGGAGCGATTCGGAGGCTTGCCTGCGTTGTTCTCGGGGTGGTCTCGGCCGCGGCCGCGCAAAAGCCAGCCGGCGAAGAGCCGGGCAAGCAAGTTTTTGCCAAGGTTTCCGCGAGTGTCGTGGTGGTGCTGGGCCGGGATGTAGAGGGGAAGGCGGTGGCGCAGGGCAGCGGCGTGGTGGTGGCCCCGGAACAGGTAGTCACCAACTGCCATGTGCTCGGCGAGGCCGTGAGCTTCGAAGTGCGCAGCGGCGAGCGCAGCTTACCCGCCACCCGCAGCCGGTCGGAAACTTTGCGCGACCTGTGCCTGCTGCACGTGCCTAGGCTGAAGGCTCCGGCCGTTGTCCGCGGCCAAGCCAGCGATCTGCGCGTGGGCCAGCGGGTCTATGCCGTCGGCGCCCCCATGGGGCTGGAACTGACCCTCAGCGAAGGCATTGTTTCCTCCCTCCGCCAACTCGGAAATGACGTGCTGATTCAGACCACCGCACCCTTCAGTCCGGGATCCTCTGGGGGTGGGCTGTTCGATGCCGAAGGGCAACTGGTCGGCATCACTGCGTTCCAGTTCAGTGAGGGACAAAATCTCAACTTCGCTCTGCCTGCCGACTGGATTGCCGAGCTGCTCGAACCGGTGCCGTAGAAAAAAATGCTTACTGCAGACGAAATCATCGCCAAGTTCTCCCGTCCTAAAGTGTCCGAACCGGTGCCTGAGAAAAAAATGCTTACTGCAGAGGGGGCTCTCGAATATCTGGTTTGGCTGTCTACAGCAGCCGAGCTGGGGCAAAAGGAAGACTGGGAGGGGCTGCTGCGTCATGCACAGGCCCGTGTCCAGCAGCATCCCGACGAAGAACTGGCTTGGTTTTCCGTGGGCCTGGCCTATGCCAATCTCGGGCAATATCAGAAGGCCGTCGAAGCCTACCAGCGCGCCATCGCCCTCCAGCCGGACGACGCCGCGGCATGGAACAGCCTGGGCCTGGCCTATGACAATCTCGGGCAATCCCAGAAGGCCGTCGAAGCCTACCAGCGCGCCATCGCTATCGAACCAGACTACGCCGCGGCATGGAGCAACCTGGGCGTGGCCTATGACAAACTCGGGCAATATCAGAAGGCCGTCGAAGCCTAC
>JBBIQG010000015.1:0-18218 GCA_037442425.1 Acidobacteriota bacterium
CAGCGGCTGTTTTTCCGTGGGCTGCCGCGTTTTCGATGTGCTGATCGAAGGGGCACTGGTTCTGAACGATTTGGACATTTTCCGCGAGGTGGGCGCCCTGGCCGCACTGGTGAAGACGTTCGATGTCACAGTGAGCGACGGGGTGCTGAACATTGAGTTACGGCACGTGGTCGAGAACCCGAAGATCAGTGCCATCGAGGTGCTGGAGCTTGTTCCTCCTACGACCGACCCAACGAAATTCTCGCTCGTGATCCTGCCCGACACGCAGTTCTACACCGAGTCGTTCCCGCACATCTTCGATGCGCAGACCCGCTGGATCGTCAACAATCGCTTCGCCCGCAACATCGCCTTTGTTATGCATGAAGGCGACGTCACGGACACGAACGGCAGCACTGCCTGGCAGGAAGCGAGCGAAAGTATGCAGCTCCTTGATGGTCTGGTGCCCTATTCCATCTTGCCTGGCAATCATGATATGGGCATTGGCGGTGCCGCAGACACTCGCGACACGACTCTGTTCAATGCGTTCTTCCCCGTCAGCCGCTTCAGCAGCTACCCATGGTTCGGGGGCACCTACGAACCCGGAAAGATGGACAACAGTTTCTTCCGGTTTACCGCCGGCGGTCAAAAATGGCTTGTGCTTTCGCTCGAATTCGGACCTCGCGAAGAAGTGCTGCAGTGGGCGAATCAAGTCGTCGCAGCGCATCCGGACCATCTTGTGGCCGTGGTCTCGCACACTCATGTCTACTTCGACGGTACCTTGCATGGCAGCAACCCCAGCCATCTGTGGAACCCACACAGCTATGGGATTGCCAACCAGCCCGGTGGAGTCAATGACGGACAGGAAGTTTGGGACAAACTGATTCGTTTGCATCCCAACATCCGTTTCGTTTTCAACGGACATGTGTTGAACAACAACGCCATGCTCATCGGCACTGGCGACCACGGCAACCCGGTCTACCAGATGCTGGCCAACTACCAGTACATGGAAAACGGTGGCAATGGCTACCTGCGCATCCTGGAATTCGACACCGTGGCGCGCACCGTTTCGGTCACGACGTACTCCCCCTGGCTAGACACGTTCCTGACCGATCCGGCTAATCAGTTCACGCTTACGGACGTTGAAATGACGCTACCGCCCATGCCAGATACTGCAGCGCCACTGGTCAGCATCACTTCGCCCACGAATGGCGCCAGCGTCCGCGGGACAATCACACTTTCTGCGTCGGCTACGGACAATGTTGGTGTCGCGGGTGTGCAGTTCCGCATCGACGGTGCCAACCACGGTTCGGAAGATGTATTTGCACCTTATTCAATCCAACTAGATACTTCGACCCTCACACCAGGCAACCACACCATCTCGGCTGTCGCCCGCGACGCTGTTGGCAACACCGCTACCGCCAGTGTTGTGATCACCGTGCTCGAACCTTTGGCGGAGACCGTGGTCTATCGCATCAACGCGGGTGGGGCGTCGTACACGGACACGCAGGGGCGGGTGTGGAGTGCGGACACTGGCTTCAACACCGGCAACGCGGCCTCGGTGACCAATCCGATCGCGGGCACCAACGACGATCCGCTGTTCCAGAGCGAGCGATGGGATCCAGCAGCCGCACCGGAGCTGGTCTATTCGTTGCCGGTGACGAACGGCAACTATCGGGTGAACCTGTATTTTGCGGAAATCTACAGCGGCTGTTTTTCCGTGGGCTGCCGCGTTTTCGATGTGCTGATCGAGGGGGCCCTGGTTCTGAACGATTTGGACATTTTCCGCGAGGTGGGCGCCCTGGCCGCACTGGTGAAGACGTTCGATGTCGCAGTGAGCGACGGGGTGCTGAACATTGAGTTTCGGCACGTAGTCGAGAACCCCAAGATCAGCGCCATCGAGGTCATCGCGCTGAACAATCCATAGCTGTTGCCTGCGGGCAATGCCTCGTTGGCCTGGGTTTTCGGAACTGATGCGGGCGATTGGCTCAGCAGTTTGCTTCAGGGCGGAATTCGCTACAAGCGCATTCAACTTGCTACGGAAACGAAGCTCCGTCCCGTGTGCGACGTGAAGTGGGTACGACCGGTTTCGGCAAACTGGCGGAGAGGGTGGGATTCGAACCCACGAGGCCGGTTTTGGCCAGCCTACCCGCTTTCGAGGCGGGCTCTTTCAACCGCTCAGACACCTCTCCGCGTCAGTTTCCTAAACTAACAGACCGCAACTTCTCAGACAACTCGGAGCCCGTTTGCGTTTAGCAGCCAAACCGATCACCGTCAGAACCTTTGCTGGTCTCACCGGCGTGCGGCAAAGAAAGCCTGCAGCAGTGCAGCGCATTCATCAGCCAGAACGCCGCTGGTGATTTCGACGCGATGGTTCAGCTGCGGGTGGTCCGCAATGCGAAACAGCGTGCGCACCGCTCCTGCGCGGGGGTCTTCGGCGCCGTAGACCAGTCGGGCAATGCGTGCCTGCACCAGGGCGCCGGCGCACATCGCACAGGGTTCGAGGGTCACGTAAAGTGTTGCGCCAACCAGCCGATGGTTGTTCAAAATCCGTGCCGCTTCACGCAGCACGACGATTTCGGCATGAGCCGTCGGATCGCAGTCGCGGAGGGTGCGGTTACCGGCGCGCGCCACGATCCGTCCTTCCTGCGCCAGGAGTGCGCCCACGGGTACTTCGCCAGCCCGTTCGGCGGCACGCGCTTCCTCCAGGGCTGCGTACATCAGTCGTGCGTCTTCGCTCGTTGCATGCACAGGCGTATTCTAGAGTTTCTGCAGTGCCGAAGTCGAGCGAGCGACCGTTTGCTCGAGCGCTCGCCGCCTGCTGTGCTTGACTTTGCTGTGCTTCGCCCGCAAACTATTCGCATGGGAAAACTTTTGCGGCGCATCTTTCTGGTGGATCTGCTTCAAGGTCTGTGGGTGACGTTTCGCTATCAGCACCCGCGGAACATCTACACCGAGCAGTACCCTCTGGAACGCCCGCCGGTGGCAGAGCGGTACCGCGGGGCACCGCGTCTGAACACGAATCCGGCTACCGGTGAAACTCTATGCATCGCCTGCAATCTGTGTGCGCTGGCCTGTCCGGAAAACCTGATTGTCGTCGGCTGGCAGCGGGACGACGTCACCCGTCGCAAGGTGCTCACGACCTTCACGTACGACCTTTCGCGCTGCATGTTCTGTGGCCTGTGCGAAGATGCCTGTCCGACCGATGCGCTCGAGCTGACCCAGGATTTCGAGCTGGCCTCGTACTCCCGCGAAGGTGCCATCTGGGATCGCAATCGACTCGAACAAGGACCGACCCCGGCCCACTACACCCATTAGATTCGCTCCAGCCCAGACGTAACCGATTGCCGTAGCAGGTGGCCGTGCGTCTTGCGCGGGTGCACGCGCTGCGCTATACATCGGCGCGTCCTTGCACAAGGACACGAGAGGAAACAAACTGTCCCATTCATGGAGCTCCGTAAAGACCCCATCACGCGCAGTTGGGTGGTCGTCGGCCATCGCGAGCGCCCCGCAATGGCGGCCGAGCCCTGCCCACTCTGTCCGGGACAGGAATCCCTGTCCAAGACGGTCTTCGCGCTGCCTGAAACGGGTGAATGGCAGGTGCGGGTGATCCCGCATTTCGATCCCCTCTATCGCATCGAGAGCGAAGCCGCACGGCAGGCAGAAGGCATCTACGACCGCATGTTGACACTGGGCGCCCATGAAATTCTGATCGAAACGCGCGATCATCACCTCCGCACCTCGCAGATGTCGGACGAGGCGATCGAACGCATCCTCGAAGCCTATGCGCAACGCATCCGCGATTTGAAGCTCGATCTCCGCTTCAAATATGTCACCGTGTTCAAGAACTTCGGGCCGCTGGCCGGTGAGGAATGGACGCACTCCCATTCGCAGATCACCGCCACCACGTTTGTGCCTCGGCGCATCCTGTATGAATTGCGTGCCGCGCGCGACTACTTCCAGCAGAAAGAGCGCTGTGTCTTCTGCGACATCCTGCGTCAGGAAGAACGCCAAGGCAAACGGCTTGTGGATACGGAGGGTGATTACCTGGCGTTTTGTCCTTATGCGTCCCGCGTGCCGTACGAAGTCTGGCTGATCGGGCGCAAGCACAACCATCAGTTCGAAATGCCCCGCCCGGGTGCCCGCCGTCGCGACCTGGCTGCGTTGCTGGGACGCACCCTGCGTCGGTTGAGCCAGGTGGCTGCCGATTACCACCTGGTCGTGCACACCGCACCCAACACCCAGCAAGCCAAAGCCGAACTCAGCGAGTACTGGAAGACCATCGCCGACGATTATCACTGGCACATCGAAATCCTTCCGATTGTGGAGCAGCGCAGCAAGTCGTACAGCATCAAGGAGGTCTACTTCAACGCCCTGCCGCCCGAACAAGCTGCCGAGCAGCTCCGGCAGATGAATCCGGGCGCTGCGTAATGCGGTGCAGCATGCACAAGCCAGTTCTCCACCCTCGTCGCTGCTCTCCGACCGGCCTGCGGACCAATCAACGCGGCGGCATATTCGCCAAGTTGCTCGTATTGTTTCTCGTCCTCGCCCTGCTCGCCGGCATCTATCTTTTTCGCCGACCGATTCTCCGCGGGATGGGCGAGTTCTGGGTGGTGGAAGATCCGCTGCAACCCGCCGACGCCATTCTGCTGTTGGGCGACGACAACTATTTTGCCGAGCGAGCGGCACGGGCTGCTGAACTTTATCGCGCCGGCTGGGCTCCGCGGATTGTCGCCAGCGGCCGCTGGCTCCGGCCGTATTTCGCCATCGCGGACCTGATGGAGCGCGATCTGGTAGAACGCGGCATCCCCGCTGCCGCCATCGTGCGACATCCGAACCGGGCGGCGAACACTCTGGAAGAAGCGCATTCGCTGCGTGAGCTGGTGCGCACCCAGCGCTGGCGGCGTCTGCTCGTGGTCACCTCGAATTCCCATACCCGTCGGGCCCGGTACATCTTTCGAAACGTTTTTGGGACAGAGGCCGAGGTCCGCGTCGTGGCTGCCCCGGATTCTACGTATGACCCGCGGGTTTGGTGGCACACGCGCGCGGGCGTGAAAACTTTCTTCTACGAGACGGTCGGTATGCTGGTCGCCCTCTGGGAAGTGAATCGCCACGAAACGGCGCCAGCTTCTCCTTAGCTGTACTCCGTGCCGCAAGTTGTTTTCACGGCTCTTCCGTCTTACAGACCGATTTGTTTTTCACGTGTTGTAGTTGACGACAGCCATTTTGCAAAGAAAGCGTTTACAGCGCCCCCCTGCTGTACTATAGTGCAACTGCCCGACCGGCTCTTCGCACGCCGATTTCCGGCGGGGTAGGCATTGCCTTCCTGGGGGTCATCATGTGGCGCCGACAGGACGAAAAACCTGCCGCACACCCGGAGGAGCGAGCACCCACCTCAGCGACTTCGGTGACGACCGCCGACGCATCGCTCGCTCGCACCCCTGCCACGGCACGCAGTGCTACCACGTTGCTCAGTCCGGGCACCACCATTCGTGGCGAAATTTTCGGCAATGAGGATTTGTACTTGGATGGCGTGGTGCGAGGCACGGTGCGGCTGGATGGTGCTCAGGTGACCATCGGGCCCCGCGGTCGCATCTACGCCGACGTGGAGGCGGATCAGATCGTCGTGCAGGGACAGGTCGAAGGCAATCTGCGCGCGCGGCGTCGTGTGGAGGTCGGCAGCGCGGGCGTGGTCCGCGGCGATATCTACTCGGTGCGACTGCATGTGCAGGAAGGTGCAGTCGTCTGCGGCAAGGTGAGCCTCGAAGGAGGCGAACGGCTAGGCCCCTCTGCGCGCCCGCATTCATCGCCGGAGCCGGTGCGAGCAGCCGAGCCCGCTGTTTCCCGCAGCGCCGGTGAACCGCAGGACCGGGTACACTGAGCAATGAGTTTGCTCGATAAATTTCGCTCCCACCCGGAGCCGCATGCGGCTTCGGTGCCTCCTCGTGCCGCCGAACCCGCTGCGGCACCACGGAACATTCGCACTTCGAACGGATTGAAAGATTTTCTCTGGCTGCTGGGCGAAGTGCAGCACGGCCAGTTGCTCGATTTCGGCACCGTCTGGCAATCCACGGTCAGCTTCTTCACCGAGCGGCGTTTCAAAGTCTACACCGCCGACCTGCTGCGCACCTGGCGCGATTTTCTTGCAGAAGATGAACGCCGGCGCATCGCCACGGCCCGCCGCCCGGGCGCCGAAGTCCAGCCGCCTGACTTCGCTGGACTGGCCGAGGCGTTCATCGCCGCCAACTTGGCGTACCCGCCGGAAACGTTCCGGGCTGTGCTTGTCTGGGACCTGTTCGATTACCTGCCTGAAGTAGTTTCCCGCCGCATCGTGGACCAGCTCTATGAGCTGTTGCAGCCGGGAGGCGTGGTCCTGGCGATGTTCCACAGCCGGTTGCCGGACACTTTCCACCGCTACCGCGTGCTCGATGAGCAGCACATCGAAGTGCTCAACGCGCCTCCGTTGTTGCCCCCCTTGCGAGTCTTTCAGAATCGCGAGATCCTTTCTCTGTTCGAGCGCTTCCGCTCTTCGAAAACCTACGTGGGTCGCGACCAGCTCCGCGAAGGCCTGTTTGCCAAGTAAAACTGCGTCTGGGCGCGTTGTGGGTCCATAGCGCGCCTTCAATCAGGCGTGTTTCTTCTCGCGCCAAATCGGGAGCGCCGGCTCCCGACCTTTCCACAGGATTCGAAGCGATTGTGCTTGCCTGTGGCGTTCGGAAGGAGTAAAAAGAAACCGGTGCTTCGGGAGGAGGTATGACTCCACCGGGCATAGAGGTTTGCTGAGTTCGTTCGCACACCGCTCACGCGGTGCGAAACCGCCGGCGGTCACTCCGCAAGAGGCGAAGTGGTCGCGACGGCCTTCCACAAAGTGGCAGAACGGGGAACCGCCCGGTTCCCCGTTCTGTTTTTCACGGCTTCGTTCTCGTTATCGCTCGAGAGGTGCAGCAGGCGGTCGCCCCGGAGGTGGTGGAGTCGCGGGTGGTTGAGGGACGCCTCGCCACCCCCGCGGTCCACGCCTCGGCCCGGGCCGGTCACGAAACTGTGGAGCCAGCCGTTCCCGTTGGAGCTGCCGGAGCTTCTCCCGCTGCTCCGCGGTCAGCAGATTGCGCACCGCCAAACTGTGATCCAGCCACGCCAGTCGGGTTTGCAGTTCGAGTTCGTTGACCTCCCGCAACTTCCGTTCGATCGCTCCGCGATCCAGGTTTTCGGCGCGCAGCAGCGTGGCCAGCTCCAGTCGCTTGGTACGCAGGGCGGCGCGTCGCTGAATTTCCTGCTTGGCAAATTCGAGCTGTGCCGATTCGATTTTGGCGGCTTGCTCATCAGTCAGGCCCAGTTGCTGGCGCAGCATCGGATCTTGCCCAATCCCCAACGGGCCCAGACCGAGGCCACGCCCCCGACCCAGTCGGGGCCTGCATCCTGGGCACCATGCAGGAATGTCGGCGGGCCCGGTGCCGGGCGCGAAGACCGGCCGGTCGTTCACAACTGGTTGGCTACCCACCCCGGGGGGTGCGGACGCGTTGGTCTGAGCCTGCGCAAGGCACGCCAACAGCAGCACGGTCAGAAGGACGTTCCCCACACGCATGGTTTCTCTCCTTTTCTCTTACCCCTGAAGATAAAACCCGCGCAGGGCAGAGAAGTTGCGCGGCACCGGTCCTGCCCAATCTGGTTGTCTTCAGGCGGATTTGTTATAGTGATGCCACAAGTGTTTTCGTGCGACTCCTTGTCGAACGGGAGTTGGACGATGCGCATCTTGCTGGTGCACCCCAGCCCTCTGATGTATTCGGAAATCTACCTGCGTTTGGAGCCGTTGGGACTCGAGCTGGTGGCGCAAGCGGCACGACGGGCTGGGCATACGGTGCGCTTGCTGGACCTGCAGGTCTTCCGCCACCGCGACTTCTTCGCCCTGCTCGAGGATTGGCAGCCCCGGGCCATCGGATTCTCTCTGAACTACCTGGCCAACATTCCGGAAGTGATTGACCTGGCCCGTGCGGCCCGCCAGCGACTGCCCGAAGCATTTTTGTTTGCCGGGGGACACAGCGCGTCGTTCACCGCGCGGGAAATCCTCGAGCACGCGCAAGGTGCGCTCGACTGTGTGGTGCGCGGCGAGGGCGAAGGCATCATCGCGGATTTGTTGGAAGCTGCCGCCCACGACCGTTCCAGCCTGCTGCGCGTTCCCGGTGTGGTTTCCCTGGCCGGCGAAGGGCCACCGCCGAAGCTGCTGCCCTCGCTCGACGCGGTGCAGCCAGCGCGGGACCTGTTGCCCCGGCGTCGGAAGTACTTCATCGGTGTGCTCGACCCGTGTGCTTCGATCGAGTTCACCCGCGGCTGTCCGTGGGATTGTGTCTTCTGCAGTGCCTGGACGTTCTACGGTCGCAGCTATCGCAAGATCAGTCCGGAAGTCGCTGCGGAAGACCTAGCTTCGATTCGCGAGCCCGGCGTGTTCATCGTGGACGATGTCGCCTTCATCCAGGCCGAACACGGCTTCGCCATCGGACGCGAAATCGAGCGACGCAACATCCGCAAGCAGTACTATCTGGAAACGCGCGGCGATGTGCTGTTGCGCAACCGAGAAGTTTTCGAGTACTGGAAGCGGCTCGGACTGGCTTACATGTTTCTGGGCCTGGAGGCCATTGACGAGGAAGGTCTGCGCCGGCATCGCAAGCGGGTCAGCCTGGGCAAAAACTTCGAAGCGTTAGAAGTGGCGCGCCAGCTCGGCATCGTCGTCGCCGTCAATATCATTGCAGACCCGGACTGGGATGAGCAGCGCTTCCGCATCGTTCGGGAATGGGCACTGAGCGTGCCCGAAATCGTTCACCTGACCGTCAACACGCCGTATCCGGGCACCGAAACCTGGCGCACCGAATCCCGCCGGTTCACCACGCGCGACTATCGCTTGTTCGATGTTCAGCACGCCGTGCTTCCCACTCGGCTGCCGCTCGAACGCTTCTATGCCGAGTTGGTCGCCACCCAGCAGGTGCTGAACCGCAAGCACCTTGGCTGGGCCGCGCTCCGCCGTACCCTGGGCATCGTCGCCCGGCACCTGGCGCACGGGCAGACCAATTTCCTCCGCATGCTCTGGAAGTTTTCTTCCGTCTATAACCCAAAACGCCAGCTCGCAGACCACCATCGGCCGGTGCGCTACGAAATGCGCCTGCCCGAGCCGCTCGGGCAGCGCTTGCTGCGCCCAGAAGAGCTGTTCGTGCATATCCCGCCCTCGGCGACCAGCGCGACCAGCGTGCACTGAGCCGGCGACGTTTCACCGGTTCGTCTCACGCACTCCCAGTAGACGCAGCACGACGGCGTTCCATCCCCGCGGGCCGGGCGCAGGCGCCTGTTCGATCTGGGGCAGCTTTTTCAGCACTTCCGGGTCGTAGCTGCCGTCTGGTCGGGGAAGCAGCACAGGGTAGGAGGCAGCCATCAGCATGGGCAGGTCATTGGCGGCATCGCCCAGCGCGATGGTGCGGAGACCCCGGCGGCGCAAACGGCCGGGACTGTGAAACAGCCCGAGAAGGATGCGCACGGCCCGACCCTTGTCGCTGCCCGCGTGCAGATGCCAGAAACGTCCGCCGCGCGTCACCTCCAGGCCACGAGCGCGCGCCAGCGCCATGAATTTCGTGGCTACGGCTTCGTCCTGGCCGGCCAGAAAAAACGGTTCGTCGAAGTCGCGCTGGCGCGCCAGCTCGGCCAGCCGCAGCGGCAGGTTCGTGTTCTGAGCAATCTCCCGGGCGCTCATCTGATGGAACCCGACCGCTTGTGCGCCGGAAGCGGCCGCGACTTCCTCGAACGCGCTCACGATTTCCCGGTAGGGAAGGCCGAGCGCGATACAGTGGTATTTCCCGATGCGAATCGCGCCCCCGATGTGCTGGGGAAAATATCGGTGAGGAATAAAAATTCCGCCGCCGTTCTCGGTGATGAACGGATCGGAATTACCGATTTTGCGCCGTAGATATTCGACCTCGGCGCGAGTCTTGCTGGTGCAGAAGATCAGCGGTATGCGCCGTCGGGCGATCTCGGCGAGCGCTGGCCCGGCCTCTGCCCAGGAGTAGCTGTGCGCGTCGAGCAGGGTGCCATCGAGGTCGGTCAGAATGACAAGGTCGGTCGGCAGCACGTCGCTTACAGGTGGTGGAAGGTCTCTTCAGTTTCCCGTTCCCGAGACCGCAGTTTGGCCTGCAGCCAGTCGCGGGCCAGGTCGCGGGCACCGTAGCCGAAGGCGATGGCGGCAGCCAGCACAATGCCTCCGAACAGAATCGCGAAGGTGAGCAGCAGGGCCGACTGGCCGATGCGCAACTGCTCGAGCGCCATCACCACGGCCAGCAGCAGGACCAGAACCCGCACCGTGCCGGCAATCAACCGCGCGGCCGGCCACTGCGCATTCACCGCGGCCAGCAGGGTGCTGCGGGCCAGGAACTTGCTGATGATAGTGCCCAGCAGCAGCACCAGGGCAGCGGCCAGCAGATCGGGAATATAGTTGACGAAACGAACCACCAGACTCTGCGTCATCTCCGATGGCATGGCCATCAGCGCAAACAGGATCACGAAGACCCAGACAACGCCTTGCGCCAGGCGCGCGCCGAAATCGCTCGGAGAGCGAAACAGCCGTGCCCGTTCGATCGCCCCGGCCAGCCCCGACTCTGCAACGAACTGGTCGAAGCGGACCATTTGCAGCAACCGCTGCACCAGCCGGCGCGTCGCGTAGGCGAGCGCGCCGCCCACCAACAGGATCACGACCAGCGAAACCAGCGCAGGCACAACGGCAGCCAGTTGCTCGGCCAACCGCTGGAACGGTTCGACGAACGCTTTTTCAAGCAGGTTTTGCATGGCTGCTCTCCTTTCTGGCTTCCGCACCCCAGTGTTTCATCAGATAGAACTTCTCTGCCTCGAACACAGCACACAACTGCTCGATGCGCTCTTCCACGCGAGCAGCATCGGCTTCCTGCATTTCGAGAACGAACGACGCCGTGCGTCCCAGATACAGCGGTACCAGGGATTCCATCAGGTGTTGCCGGTCCAGCTTGCGTCGATGATAGGCAGAGGCGAACTCGTAGATCACATGCACCCACAGCTCATCCGGCATGCGGAATTCGGTTGGGCTCTGGCGGCTGCAGACGACCAGGCCGTCCCGGGTTTCTTGCTCCAACACCTGCGCGTAGATCTCTTGCAGGTCCCGGACGCCCTGACAGTACGCCTTGATCATGCGTTCGACATTGACGTGAATGGGCTCCACGCCCACGTCAAAGGGAAGTCCGAACATGGGAACGGGCTCCGAGTTGCGCACGTTCTTCCAGACCTCTTCGTAGGTTTCCAGCAGACCGAACATCGAACCCACCACCTGACGGAACATGCTCGTCAGATCGGCGCCGGGATCTTTGGCGTCATGCAGTTTGGCCCCCAGATAGGACTGGCCGATTCGGAATCCCTCGGCCATCGCAGTCAGCGTCATCCAGATATCGATTCCGAAACGAGCCACGTCCGTTTCCCAGACGTTTTTCTCCAGGTAACGCGCGGCCAAGCGGCCCGAAAAGCCGAAGTCGCCGCCGATGGGTTGACGCACCCGCTTGCCGAACAGGGCCCGAGTCATCGGATAGATGATGCCGTTCGTGATCGTGCCATCGTATTTGTGGCGCAGATAGTACGGCGCGATGAAATCGAACTCGCGTTCCAGAATCGGGCTGGCCAGCAAGTCCATCCAGTGCGGGGCGATGCTGCGCAGATCCGCGTCCACCACAATGCAGGCCTTGGCGTTGAGCTGCCGGGCGACGGCAAAAATCGTTCGGAAAGCGCTGCCCTTGCCCGGAACGCCGTGGTAGGCGGTGCTGATGCGTTGGATCGGGTGCAGCCGCTGGGGCGCAACCAAGAGCAGCGATTCGGTCTCCAGCTCGGTCTGCAAGACCACCTCGGGCGTGCCGTCTTTGGACCCGCCGTCCGAATTGATCAGGACGGACCTGCGATGGGGAAAGTATTTGGCCAACCCGGCTGAGCAGGCCCGCACGACGTGCCCGATCGTCCGGGCATTGTTGTAGCTGGGAATGCCCACCACGATATCGGCTTCCCCGATCTGCGCGAGTCGCTCGATCAACTGGCTGGGGAGGAAGTTCTCCACGTTTTCTTTTCCTGTTGCTGCGCGGTCGCTGCGGCAATCAGCTCGCGGCCACACGCCGGTCGTTGCGCCCGGCTGCAAATTCGGCGTTGTCGGCCTCCACCGCTTCCCGCAGCGCACCCAGAAATCCGGGCAGCGCAGAACTGATGCGATTCCAGTTGGGAATCAATGGCCGGCCCAGCGGATCGGCAAAGAACTCGTTCGCAGCATGCTGGAGCGCCTGGGCAAAGGTCTCGACGGCCGTTTCTTCTTCGTGGCGGTCGAAAATCAGATTGTTGATCATGGCATCGGCATGGTAGCGAGTGATAGTGTCTTCGGCCGTGCGTACATAGGCGGACAGCAACGTCTGCACGACGCCGGCGTCGAACCGGACGCCTTCCGCGGCCAGCATCCGGAACAGGGTCTTGGCGATGTCCACGGCCATCTTCATCAGCCCCTTGCTGGGATCGTCTTGGGAAAGCTCTTGGTGCTTGTGCTCGTAGTTATCGGCGATGTCCACCTGGCAGACGCGTTTCAGCGAACAGTTGCGATAGATCTCCGCGAGCACTCCCACTTCCAGGCCCCAGTCGGAAGGAATGCGATTGACTCGGGCCAAGTCCACCTTCATCGCAAACTCGCCGGCCAGCGGATAGCGGAAGCTGTCCAGATAGATCAACAGAGGCAGGTGGCCGAACAACTGTTGCATGGCGCGGAGCAGGGGCGTCATGAACAGGCGAGTCACGCGGCCGTGCATGCGGTCGCTCACCCGCGCATAGAAACCCTTGCAGAACTCGAAGTTGATGTTCGGGTTCACGACCGGGAAACAGAGCCGTGTGAGCAGGTCGCGTGAATAGTTGACGATGTCGCAGTCGTGCAGCGCGATCACTTCGGCTTGTCGGCTGGCCAGCACATAGCCATAGGCCATCCAGCACGACCGCCCCTTACCGTCGGGTCCGACGGTGAGCCCGTTCTCTTCGAGCGTTTTGTAGAGTGCTTGAATCCGCGGGCCGTCATTCCACACGATGCGCACTTCACCGGGCAGCACGGCCAATCTTCGCTGGGCTTCGCGAAATTGCTTCTCCGTTGTCTGGGCCATCGTCACAACGAACTGCCGGACATAACGCACCTGGGCGAGTTCCCGCAGAATTCCCTCCATGGCGGGCTTTTCGAATTCGCTGAACAGAGCGGGCAACACCAGTGCAATCGGTTGCTGTTCGGCATAGCGTTCGAGCTGCTGTTCGAGCACTTCCGGACGATGCGCTCCCAGCCGGTGCAGCGTGGCGACAACGCCAGTCTGAAAGAAATCGGCCATAATTTGCCTCCTCCCAATGCGACTGACTCCGAGCTGTTGAACGACTGCGGTGTGTGCTCGTATGGTTTCGGGCGGCGCACCCGAATCGAAATCGAAAACCGTGGCCTGCGCCAGAGCAGAAACTGCAGCTACATTCTATCAAGCGAATCCGGCGCACTCAACAACAACCGGAAGAAATTCGCGCACGAAAAGCACCAGCCAGAACACCGCAGACCGCAGTTCCGAGCGCAACGAAACGGTATCGTGGTGCGTCCCAGCGCCTTCCGGTTTGTGTCCAGTACGAACGGACTATTTCCGCAGAGCCTTTGTACCATTGCGAGAGACCGCCCCTGCCGTCACCATTCCGCATGTCACAACGCTAAGGAGAATACCCCTCATGACGAGCCTTTACGCTCCTTGGTTGCATCAGACGGTTCGGTTGCAGGTTGCCAGCGGCGATCTGCGAGTTGCGCTGCGCGGCACGATCGTGGGCGAAACGGCCAGCACAATTCGATTCCGCCTAGAACAGAACTGGGACGTGGACATCTTCAAGAACATGATCCTCTCCGTTGAAGAAGACAACGGTTCGTGCGTCCCCGCATGAGGCCACATGAAAACGTTTCACCAACTCGAACCAGATGCCGGCGTCGATGAGCAGCGTGCGGCTGTACTGACCGGACTCTCTCTCGTCCGACTGCGTGAGCTGGCCCGACAGACCCGACTTGGCCGCCGAGTCGACGACCGCGCCGGGAGCCGACTCCGATTCACCTATCAGGAATTGCATCTTCTTTGCCGCCTGGCGACTGGCGCCGACCCTCAGTGCTAGTTTAGATTTCTCCGGCCCGCACCTGTCTGTCCCCCTGCCCCCCGGTTCACACCTGGAACCCGGGGGCTTTTGTATCCGCATCCGTAGGGGTGCAGTGTCCACACATTGTCTCCGGAAAAGCTTTGACTTTGCCGACTTTCCTGCGCAGACTATCGCCGGTATCCGTCCTGTCCGTTCGGGCCACACAATCCCATGTCGCTTTCCATTCTCGACTGGTTGGTGTTGATAGCTTATCTGGTCGGCATGCTCTGGTTAGGAGTGTGGTTTCGTCGACGTTCCACCGGCTCGACCGAAGAATACTTCGCCAGCGGACGGCGCGCGACGTGGTGGCTGGCTGGCACATCCATGGTGGCCACGACGTTTGCGGCCGATACGCCGCTGTGGGTCAACGGGACGGTCTACACGCAGGGCGTGGCCGGCAACTGGCTTTGGTGGAGCTTTCTGCCTTCGGGCATGATGACCGTTTTTCTCTTTGCACGCCTCTGGCGCCGTTCCGGTTTGCTGACTGACGTCGCCTTTGCCGAGCTGCGCTATGCCGGCCGTCCCGCCGCGTTTCTGCGGGGATTTCGCGCCCTCTATCTCGGCTTGCTCATGAACTGCCTGATTCTGGGTTGGGTCACCAAGGCCATGAGCGGCATCTTGGCGGTTACCCTCGGTGTCAGCCCGGGGCAGGCACTGGCTCTCTGCATCTTCTTCCTGATTCCATTCACAGGCCTCTATGTGTCGCTGGGTGGTTTGTGGGGCGTGCTCTGGACCGACCTGGTGCAATTCGTGCTGATGATGGCCGTGATTGTCGGTGTGGCCTGGGCGGCAGTGGACGCCACGGGTGGGCTGTCGGCGCTGTTGGCAAAACTCCAGCAGATGCGCGCCGCCCAGGGCGAGACCGCTGGCGACGTGGTGGCGTTCTTCCCGGATTTTTCTCATGGCTTGACTGCAGAGATGCTCTGGACGCTGCCTGCTCTAACCTTCTTGATGCACATCGCGGTGCAGTGGTGGGCGGCCTGGTATCCAGGAGCCGAGCCGGGCGGCGGCGGGTACATCGCCCAGCGCATCTTTGCCACCCGCGATGAGCGACATGGCCTGCTCAGCGTGCTCTGGTTCAACATCGCCCATTATGCCTTGCGCCCCTGGCCCTGGATTTTGACCGGATTGGCTACGGTGGTGCTTTATCCCGGTTTGACGCGCGCCGAAGCGGAAGTCGCCTACATGCGTGTGGCCATGGACCATTTACCCACGGCGGCCCGCGGTTTGTTGCTGGCTGGCTTCGTGGCGGCTTTCAGCTCCACCGTCTCGACGCATTTGAACTGGGGCAGCTCCTATATTGTTTCGGATTTTTACCGACGCTTTCTGCGTCGCGAGGCCAGCGAGGCGCACTTTGTGCGTGTGTCCCAGCTCGTCACCGTACTTCTAGTGATTGTGACTGGGGGCGTGGCTGCCCAGTTGGCCTCGGTCGGTGCGGGTTGGCAGTTTGTGCTAGAGATCGGAGCAGGGACCGGTGCGGTCTACCTGTTGCGCTGGTACTGGTGGCGGATCAACGCCTGGAGCGAAATCGTCGCCATGGTGACGGCCCTGCTGGTCGCCCTGTTGCTGAAATTCGTTTCCCCGTTTCAAGGTACCGGCGCGCTGCTGTTCGCCAAACACGTGTTGACTACGGTTGCTGTGACCACCATCGCTTGGCTCGCCGCCACCCTGCTAACTCGGCCCGAGCCGCAGCCGGTCCTGCTGCAGTTCTATCGCCGTGTCCGGCCCGATGTGCGCGGGTGGCGGCCCATCGCTGCCTTGGCCGGCGATGTGCCTCCCACGCGTGACCTCGGCCACAATTTGTTGTCCTGGCTTTTTGGCACGGCGATGGTTTACGCCACCCTGTTCGGGGTCGGGAAGCTGTGCCTCGGACAGCCCGTCGCAGGTGGTCTGCTGCTGTTGAGCGCCGCGGCCTGTGCCGCTCTCCTCTATCGCAACCTTCGTCTTCCGCACGTGCCGCCCACGAATTCCTCGCTGCAATAACAACATCCCTTCTGCTGCCCGTTGCTCGTCGTCCGCCTTCGCGGCTGCATTCACAGCTCGAGTCAAGATGTGCTACACTGCCTTTGCCCGGCGCGCCCGTAGCTCAGTTGGATAGAGCGTCTGGCTACGAACCAGAAGGCCGGGGGTTCGAGTCCCTCCGGGCGCGCCATTTTCTTGAATAATTCAACACCGTGTTCGGCGAAATCCATAAAAACTACGTCCTCTACAAGGACGAGCCGCAACCGGGCCATCGCTTCAAACAGATAGTTGTAGAAGAGAGAGAGCAGTTTGAAGTGCACATCAATGAAGGTATCGTAGTTCGAACTGACCCCGCATTCAAAACAGAGTGCTCAGATGCTGCATTTTCCAAGCACCCGACCTTGAAGTCTGCATTGGATCATGCTGAGCGAGAGTGTCAGCACAGCGTTGCTGCTGGCTGGACTCTTTACAATCCTTATTACAATCCTTAAGCAATGCCTCAAATCTGCCAGCCAATCAGTGCTACCATGCACTGACTGAGCGTGTTCGTATGGCGACCAGGAACTCCGTGCTGCTCCTGTGCTCTTCGTGATTTCCGTGGGACAGTAGACGGTCGAACTCCGCGCGCGTTGTGTTGCGCAGACACAGGGAGCGAACTGGACGGACTACATCTTTTTTGGCGGCCAGCGCATCGCAATGAACACCGGAGCGGATCTTTCCACAGCGCAGTTTCTGCACACCGACCAGTTGGGTTCGACGCGGGTGTGCACCGATGCGAATGAGAACGCAGCGGGGCAGTGTGCCTTTGCGTGCCGATGCGGAAAGCAAAAGTTTTCGGCTGAGGCCGAATCAATCAGTGGAGAGTGTCGCTGCGGGAAATGAAACGCCAGTGAACGATTTGGGGAGTCTACCGGTGGGGCCAGTGCGTGTACCATACCTACTAACTACCGCTTTGCAGGCATGGAATACGACCCCGAGACAGGTCTCGACCACACCTGGTTTCGCCAGTACGACCCGACGCAGGGCCGCGGGACTGGCGTTGACCCGCTAGCCGACTCGCTCAGTGACGCGCAGTCGCACAACCGCTATGTCTATGTGCTGAACGACCCAGTGAATCTGGTTGACCCGCTCGGTCTTTGCACCTGTACCCAGTAGTATGTCTTCTTTGATGACCCGCCCCGGGGCAAAGGTTAAAAGGAGGGAGCGCCCCACGTTTTGGGCCGCGCCGCGGCCTCGGCCCTCCGGGCTTCGGGGGTCGCTCCCGCCCTCCTTCGCGTCAAAGACCTGGTCCGCGCCGTCTTGCCCGCGTCCACTTTTGAGGTGTTTTCTTCCCGCATCCTGTTGGCCTGTCACGGAATTCTGTCATGGGGAAATGGAGAGCCGTCCAAACAATGGTGTAGAGAACCGACTTGCGGCCGGTTCTCTAACGAATTGCGGTGCCCGGTCGGTCCCTCTTGGTGGCTTCCATTATCAGGCGGAAGACCGTAAGGAAAGCTGCAAGGAAAACCGATTTCAGCGCAGTTTTCCGCTGAAGTGTGGTGTTGATCAAGTTCGGTAATGGCCTACCGTTGCAGGCACCTCAGGTCGGAGGTCAACTGGCGCCGGACCGAGCATAGGACACACCTGCACCGGTGTTTCTCAACCATGTTCGCATTCCCGTTGTGTGGGCTATGGCCCACTGGCGACAGAGCGAAACGCGGTTGAAGTTGTGCCAAGCCCGGTGAGTTTCGCGGCTTGGGACTGGATAAGGAGCGCGCTTCACCCTATCGAGGCCGCTGCAAGAGAAAACCTCAACATCACTTCTACGGAGGGGCAAAAGTCACGAAAGGTCCGATCCCGCTGCTGTTGTAGCAATGTCCCAAACAGGGGGTGCCCCTGCTCGCGGTTCGCTGTAAAGAAGCTTCCGTGAACCGCCCTTACGCCAAGAGTATTGACCATGTGACCATGTACCGCTAGGAACGTAGGCACCCCGCCAGGTTGTGACGGTGAAATGTCTCCATTTTTCAGCAATGCCTCATTAAGTGCATGGATTCACATTCGTATTCTTTATATCAGCTCTACTGAGC
>JBBIQG010000016.1:0-15553 GCA_037442425.1 Acidobacteriota bacterium
TTCGCAGCGCGGACAGAAGCCACGATAGATGGCTAGGGTTTGCCGGGAACCGCGGCTGGGATACACTAGAGAGGCGATAAAGGAGGCAGTCAATGGTGCTAGGGTTTGCCGGGAACCGCGGCTGGGATACACTTGATCCTCCCCGAAAGCTCTGATTTTGGGGAGGATCATTCTTTTTTGACCTTCAAAAAAGCGCGAGTTGGTGGGGTGGTTCTTCCGGTTTTTCTCGTTTTTTTCCAACAAAAACCTCCATCTTTTCGAACTGCCGATCGGTGACGGAAATCAGGCGCACCTGACCATGGCTGGGGAGAGCAGCAGCGACTTTGCGGCGATAGACGGCTTCGGAATCTGCGCTGGCGACGTAGTGCACATAGACCGAGTACTGGAGCATGGTGAAGCCTTCTTTGAGCAGTGCGTTGCGGAACTGCGTATATTCGCGGCGCAGTTCGGGTTTATCCACGGGTAGGTCAAACATCGCAAACAGCCACATCGGACGATATCCTGAAAGCGCAAACCGGTGCCGGGGCATGGTTACAGCTCCGGTATGGCGAGTTTTTCGCCGCGACCTTCGATCACGGCGGCAAGCGAGAAAGCCATCCGTGCCAACCAGTCAAACAGAGTGCGCGATTCCTCTTCACTGTCGAACCTTGCGAGCAGGGCTTCGAGCAGGGCGCGTTTGGTTTCGCGGTCGAGCTCGGGTTCCGAGCCGCGCGCATCCCACAGGGCCGCCACGGTGCGATCGACCAGCGGGCGCAGCGGCTCCATCAGATCATCGGCCAGGCAGAACGGGTGGTAGCGGTTGTGGTGATGGATCCCAAACGAGGGATGCAGGCCGGCGGCGCAGATGGCCCGAGCGGTGAGCGCACGAAGCACGGCGTAGCCGTAATTCAGGCAACTGTTGGCGCCCGAGGCGTCGGCATCGCGCCGGAAATCCTTTCTGGGGAATACCAGCGGCCAGTAGATGCGGGCGGCCTGAGCTTCGCAGTTGCGCGGGTCGCCGGAGCCAACGCGTCGAGCAAGCAGCGGCAGCCCGTGGTCGGCACCGGTACGGGCAACCAGCGTCCGCGCTTGCGCCAGAATCTTGGCGCGAACAATTTGCTGCCACAACCGTTTGCGCCGCGGCAGCGAGAGCTGGGCCTGGCGGGCGAAGCGCTCGGTCTGCAACGAGTGGGTTTCCAGGGGCAGCAGCATCGCTGCCGGCATACGCTTTTCGTTGCAGGCGATGAAGCTCGCACCGGCTTCGGCCAAGCCAGCCAGCACGGCGTGGGTAAAGCTGAGTTGCGGATGCGCAGCGATCACTACGGCGAGTTCCGTCATGGGGAAGGTAGTTTCCTGCTGGTCGGTTTGGCGCTGGATGACGAGCAAACCGTTGCGCACCCAGAGTTTGGCGGGCTGTTCGGAGAGGTCGAGGATGCGGTCAGTCATGGGCTTCGTTCACCTCTCCGATCGGGCTGACATGCAGCTTGCGCG
This sequence comes from Acidobacteriota bacterium, assembly GCA_037442425.1. Lineage (GTDB taxonomy): Bacteria > Acidobacteriota > Terriglobia > Acidiferrales > UBA7541 > DSGC01. Next base: position 1,471 of record JBBIQG010000016.1, read on the forward strand.
CACCCCTTTTGCGCAGCACGTCGGGAGATGCCTTTAGCCAAGCTTTTGCCTTTTTGATTTCGTCTTTCTTCTGCGCATTGTTTATTCGAGCCATTTCAACAGACACGTAGCCTCGAGCTTCGCGGGAGAATGCGCGGACGACAAAAAGGCACCGGCGCTTGTTGCGGTCTGAGCACTCCACGGTATCGCCCTGGCAGAGCGAAAACTTGAAGCGGTAGCCTGGGCCGTGGTCGCGCTGGACGATGGGTTGGCCGGCGCGCTTGCGGCGGTAAGCTTCGAGCATGGAAACCACCACGCCTTCCCAGGCGACTTCGTTCCCTTGCTCATCGAGCTGAGCGAGGATTTCCACGTGGTGATTCGAGCCGGGAAGCACGCGCCGGACCGCCCCGGATTTTTGGTTCACCAGCTCGACGGGGGTTTCCGACTTGATGACGCAGACACTCCGGATGGGGATGCCGTCAGAGTGACGGCGCGAGGGCAGCCGCGGAAGATTGGCTTCGCTGGCAAAGACTTTTTTCGGGTCGCCATCGCCGAGCTTATCGAGCACGAGCCGGCGGATGACCGGGTCAGCGATGTTTTCGGCTTCGGTTCGGCTGAGGTCACGGAGCTGCTTGCGCACGCGGGTTTGTTCCTTGCCGTCGCTTTTCACGCGGGCGTAATGCGTATCTTCATGCAACTGGCCGCTGACTTTGCGCGAGACGCGGTGCGAGACGATGACCTGGTCCATCAGCTCCCGGACCGAATCCACGAAGTTCGGCCAGGGGGCTTCGACCGAGGCGAAGCGGCGGCGGCGTTCGGCCGGAGCGCGCTGGGCGGCGTCGCTCAACCGCTTCACCATGGCCGGGGAGGTCAGCGCGACGACCAGCGCGTCAATGGCGTGGTGGCGGTGGTCGGTGCGTTCTTTGCGTTCGCGACCGCCATTGGTGGTGGGGCCGTCGTTCAGGATGCTGTTCAGTTGCCAGACCGCGCGCAGGTGGCCGGTAATCTGGCCGGAGGTGGCCTGGATGCGGCGGCGGCCTTGGGCGTCCACACCCTGCTCGTTGCATCCGAACAGTAAGCCCAGGTAGCGCTGCGCCAGCCGCGAAGTGTAGGCGGTATCGCGGAGCTGCCGCTCGGAAAATTTGCCCAGTTCTTCGGCAAGCTGCTTGTCGTCCATCTGGAAGCGACGGAGCTTTTCCTGGGTAATCCCGAGCGGCCCCTGGAACTGTTTTACGCGGTTCAGAATCGCCTCGTATTTTTCGGGGTCGCCGGAATAAGCTTCCCACGGTGTGCGGTTGTGCTTGCGCTGGTTTTCGCTGACGTGGCACAGGGTCAGATTGACGAAGCGATTATCCAGCGAGCGGCTGAACGGGATGATGTGCTCGATCTGGAACTCTGACTCGGGGCCGACGAGCGCGCACATCGAGATTTGCTTTCCGGTGTAAGGGCAGTGCCATTTACATTCTTCGGCCAGCCGGACTTTAAGGATGTCGTCGCGGGAAGGCTGGAAGTCGGGCTGCTTCAGCTCATCGAGGATTTTCTGCTCAGCCTTTTTGCGTTCCGCTTCATTCTGACGCATGCGCGCGGAAAGTTCCTGGCGAAGCCACTTAGGATTGCGCAAGTCACGGGCCAGCTCGATGTGGATTTCGGCAGGCTTGCCGTAGCGGTGGATGAGCGCGTTGACGACTTTGCGCAGCTCGGTGAGCGCGCGCATCACGGCCGGGTTGCGGATTTCTTTGAGCGCCTCGGCGACAGGCGGCAGCAGATCATGCGCCTGCGCAGCAGCGAAGCGTTCCGGGTAGAGCTGCCGGCGCGCCTCGGCGAAGGTCTTGCCCTGCTCGAGCAGGGGCAGCAGCTTGCGGATGGCTGCCAGCGACAGGCTCAGATGTTCCTTCTCGAAGGTGATCTCTTTCAGCCGCTCTGCCGCTTCCGCATTGAGGTTCCACTTTTTTGCGGCCGCAGCGGGCAGCTTGTCAGGCTTTTCGAAGGCGTAGACGTACTCGACCAGCCGCTCGCGTTCTTCTTCGTTCATCTGGAGCCAGCGCTCCCCCAGCGCCTGGTAGAAAGCAGCGGCGGTGCGATTGCCCGGAATGCGTTTCTCACCGCCGGCTTCGAGGTTGAATTTGACGGATTTGTCCAGGTTGAGGAGTTTGCGGATTTTGCTGAACTCGAGATCGCCTTTTGTTTCCAAAGCCTCCAGCAGACGACTGCGCTCTTCCTGGGTCAACGGGCGGGCGACTTCGCCGGGGGCGAGCACCTGCAGGTTGTTCAGGGTCTGCAGCATGCGGAACCGCTGTGCAGCGAGCAGGTGCGCGCGAGCCCGGCGGTGGCCAGGTTCGAGTTCGCAGTGGCCGATTCGGTTCGGGTCGAGCCACAGCGGTCGCTGGTAGAAAATCGCCCGGTGCAGCTTCTTTTTTCGCTCCCGCGTCAACCGTTCGGGATGCCATCGTGCTTGGCAATCCCAGATCTGATCGAATTCGGACTGGTACATTTCACGGTGGGTGTAGCGGTTGCGGATGCGGGTTTCGTGGGGATTCAGGCGGGCGAAGTATTCGCCCAGGGTGCGGGCCCTGACCTGCTGCATTTGCTGGCGGAGCTCGCTGATCCCTCGCTTGACGACCCCTTCCTCCTCCGCTTTGCCCGGGCGCACGGGGCGAATGCGGTTGCTCAGGAAGCCGCGACGCTGGGCCAGGTGATAGAGTGCACGACCTAGAAAGTACGGTTCGAGCGATTCGTCCAGTGCGGCGGCGCGGAGTATGTACGGCAGGGTCTGGTGCGGGTCAGGGTACTGGCCAGACGCTGCTTTGGCTTGGAACCAGGGAGAAGCCAGGATTTGCTGGTCGAGCTTGTCGAGCAATTCCTGGCGCTGGACAGGCAGGCTACCATCGCCGGGGGGCAGAAGGCCAAACTCCTGCAGGAGGCGGAAGACGTTCTGCAGGCGGCGTGCGCGGCGCCAGATTTGCCGACGCAGAAGCCGCTTGTCCCGCCGCGTTTTGTTGAGGGATTCTTCTTTGCCGGCCTCGCGGTCGCCCTCGGTGGCGGCTTCGAAGATGCGGACACCCACAGCCTCGCAGTTGACGAGTTCGCCATCTTTCATGGACACTACGGCCCAGCCGATGGAATCGGATCCGAGGTCGATGCCCAGGACCCAACCATCGCTCGTGGTCATTTTCAGCTACTCCTCTTGACAGGATAACGGATAAGGGTATTATAAAAGCAGTGTATCCCAGTCGCGGTTCCCGTTGCTTATTCTAGCAAGTGGATTTCCGCGAATGGCTATGCCCGCGAGGGCTAACCTAGGCACCGTCCAGAACGGTGCCTTTTTTCTTTGTGCCGAAGAAGGCGGCGGGGTCAGTTCCGGCGTTCGTGTGCAGTGGCGGGAAAGCGCGTGCGGGCCGAGCAGGGGAGATCGAGCTACTGGATGGAATCGAGCAGTTTGGTGATGGTGCGGTTCAGCTCCTTGTCGGTGCGGCGGAGCGTATCGATTTTGTTGATGGAATGGAGCACGGTGGTGTGGTGCTTGCCGCCGAACTGGCGTCCGATTTCCGGCAGCGATGCGGAGGTAAGCTGTTTCACCAGGTACATGGCGATCTGGCGCGGGTAGGCGATGGCTTTCGCGTTCGAGCGCATCTTCAGGTCTTCGGGGCGGAGCTGGAAGTGCTCGCCGACACGTTTCTGGATCAGTTCGATGGTGACGCGCTTATCCTGCGAATCGATGATGGACTTCAACGCGGTGTGCGCGGTGGCCAGGTTCAATGGCTGACCGGTCAGCGAGGCAAACGCCACCAGCCGCGTGAGCGCGCCTTCCAGCTCGCGCACGTTCGATTTGATGGAGCGGGCGATGAACTCAGCGACTTCGTCGGGCAGAAAGACGCGCTCGCTTTCAGCTTTTTTCTGCAGGATGGCGATTTTGGTTTCCAGGTCGGGTGGCTGGATATCGGCCACCAGGCCCCATTCGAACCGCGAGCGCAGCCGTTCTTCGAGCGAGCTGATCTCTTTGGGCAGCGAATCCGAGCTGATCACAATCTGCTTCTGCTGGTCGTAGAGCGCATTGAAGGTGTGGAAGAATTCCTCCTGCGTGCGCTCTTTGCCGGCGATGAACTGGATGTCGTCGATCAGCAGCACGTCCACGGTGTGGAAGCGGTTGCGGAAGCTAACCATGCGATCGAAGCGGAGCGAATTGATCACCTCCATGGTGAACTTTTCCGCGCTGATGTAGGTGAGACGGCAGGCGGGATTGTGACGCTTGATGCGGTGGCCGATGGCCTGCATCAGATGGGTTTTGCCCATGCCCACGCCGCCGTAGAGAAACAGCGGGTTGTAAGCTTTCGAGGGTCGGTCGGCGACAGCCAGTGCCGCGGCGTGTGCAAACTGATTCGAGGCGCCAACGACGAAGGTTTCGAAAGTGAAGCGCGGGTTCAACTGGGGATCGACTGCGTCGAAGTCCAGTCGGGGCTGAGCGGTTGTGCTCGGTCGCTCCGGCTCCGTGGGGACAAATTCTACCTGTATATCGGCCATGCCCACTTCGATCAGCACGGCACGGATCAGCTCTCCGTAGGTTTCTGACAGCCGCTTCCGGAAGGCCTTGGTAGGCACGCGCACGACCAGCCGGCCATTTTCCAAACTCTGCTGTCGAGTCGGCTGGAACCAGGTGGAGAAGGTATGGGGGTTCACGCGGCGTTCCAGGTGCTGCAAGATGCGTTCCCAAGCGGTCATGCGCTGCTCCGTAGTAGGCTGTGGAAATTTCAGCAAAACCACCCCGTCCAATTTCCACAGGCTGTTTAAAAACTGTGGACGGCGTTGGCTTTCTGCGTGACGCTTCGAGCTGAGCCTCGAGGCCGGGATGCGCCCCGCCGCGGTTTGCCTACGAGACGCTCCTCACTTGCCACGATGTGACTCGCTTATGCAGCCGAGCTGGCCGAGGCTGCCGGTGTTTTCTCCGGCTTCCGTGGCGAGGGCGCATTCTCCACAACTGTGCCGGTTCGGGCAAGAGAAAGTTCAGCGAAAGCCCGCAGCGGTTCTCACACGCGATTCACATGTTTTCCACAGGTGCGCACGCCACGGGCCAAACTCGATTGGAACGTTCGTAATTCCAGTGCGGGTTGGCAGGTGAGGGGGGCTTATCTCTAACATAGGGCAGCGGGTAGTTCCTTGTCCGTTCCGACCGTCCTGAGGCGGCAACCCGGCCTAGGCCACGGGCAGTGCAGCAAAGCAAGCGTCTAGGATTTCGCGTCCGCGGCGCCGACCGCACACCGTCCAGTGTTCTGCGAGTGTGCGCACCAGCCGCCGCATCGCGCGCAGATAGGGGCGCGGCGAGGTGTAATGCTGCAGCCAGGTATGCTGGGCCAGCCGACTTTGTACACGCACAAAGTTTTTCCGCAGGGCAGCCCGGTCCACAGGAGCAGGTTTCGCGGGACGAAACACCATGAACAGGTTGCCGCCATCCTCCGACAGTTCCACATGCTCCGCGCACAGCCCTTCGCGCTGGCCCAGGGCCGCCAGGGTCGCGCGAGTGAAGTGGAACAGATGGGCGCGATGGAAACGATGGTTCGGCGCCTGGCAGGTCGCTTCCAGATTCGGCACTTCGACAGCGAGCGCGCCGGTCGGTTTCAGCCACCGGCGCAGTCGGGCCAGCACGAGGTCGGGCGAGAGGGTGTGTTCCAGCACGTGGTAGAGCGCAATCAGATCGAACGAAGCGGCTTCCAGCTCGACCTGGTCAACGCTGCCGGTGCGCACATCCAGTCCGTACTCCCGGATGGCGAACTCCGCGTAGCCGACGTGTGGCTCGATGCCGGTGGCGAGGAAGCCTTGTCGCGCGAATAGATAGAGCAGCTCGCCGCCCCCGCAGCCGACGTCCAGCACCCGCGCCTGCGGGGGCAGCCAGGGGCGGAGTTGGTGGAAACGGTCGATCGCGTTGCGTCCGTTGCGGTAGATGTGAACTCGGCGGGGACGCTGCGTGCCCTGGTATTCGCGTCGATAGCGATCCCGGTAGTAGGAGGCCAAGTCATCGGGTGCGGGCAGTGGATCGCTCCAGGCTAGGCCGCAACCTCGGCAGAGCACCGTGCGCAGCGGGCGGCCGCGACGATCTTTGCGAGAAAGCAAGGCAGCATCCCGTGCACCACACAGGGTACAGGGGCTGCGGGCGGCGTTTTCCGATTCCACTGGGGTGCGCACCGTGGCGAAGCGACTTCGCACCACTGCCGGCTAGCCGCCGCGGTGTTCGATGGGGATGTAGCTGCGCTGGTCGTGGCCGAGATAGACCTGCCGCGGCCGGGCGATTTTCTGCTCCGGATCGAGCAGCATCTCTTCCCACTGGGCGATCCAGCCCGAGGTGCGCGGAATGGCAAACAGCACCGGGAACATGGTCGTGGGGAAGCCCATGGATTGGTAGATCAGCCCGGTGTAGAAATCCACGTTCGGATAGAGTTTTCGGGTGACGAAGTATTCGTCTTCGAGCGCGATGCGCTCGACTTCCAGCGCGATATCGAGCAGCGGGTTGCGCCCCATCACGTCGAACACCTGGTAGGCGATCTCTTTGATGATACGCGCGCGGGGATCGTAGTTTTTGTAGATGCGGTGTCCGAACCCCATCAGTCGCTTCTCACCGCTTTTCACCCGCTTGATGTAGGCGGGCACGTTGTTCACCGAGCCGATGTCTTCCAGCATGCGCAGGACCGCTTCGTTCGCGCCGCCGTGCAACGGGCCATAGAGCGCCGCGGTCGCGGCGGCGGTGGCGGAGTAGGGGTCCACGTGCGAGCTGCCGACGCTGCGCATGGCGTTGGCCGAACAGTTCTGCTCGTGATCGGCGTGCAGAATGAACAGCACATCGAGCGCGCGCTCCAGCACCGGGTTCGGCTTGTACTTCAGCTCGGTGGTCTTGAACAGCATGTTCAGGAAGTTGCCGGTGTAGCTGAGGTCGTTGTCCGGGTAGACGTAAGGCATGCCGATGCTGTGCCGGTAAGAGAAGGCTGCCAGCGTGGGCATCTTGCCGATCAACCGGTAGGTCTGCTTCCGCCGGGATTCGGGATTGAAAATATCTTTGGCGTCTTCGTAGAAGGTCGAAAGGGCCGCTACGGTCGAGACGAGCATGCCCATCGGATGCGCGTCGTAGTGAAACCCATCGAGAAACTTCTTGATGGATTCGTGGATGAAGGTGTGGTGGGTGATGTGATAGGTCCAATCGTCCAGTTGGGCCTTGGTGGGCAGCTCACCGTGGATGAGCAGATAGGCTGTCTCCAGATAAGTGCTGCGCTCGGCTAGCTCTTCGATCGGATAGCCCCGGTAGCGCAAAATGCCCTTTTCGCCGTCGATGTAGGTGACCCGGGATTTGCACGACGCTGTGTTCGTGAACGCGGGGTCGTAGCTCATCAGCCCGAAATCGGCTTCATCTACTTTGATCTGGCGCAGATCCATGGCACGGATGGTGCCGTGCTGAATCGGAATCTCGTAACGCTTGCCGGTGCGGTTGTCCACGATGGTCAGCGAATCGCGCCGAGTCTGTGTAGCGTCCTCGGCAGCAACGGCGGGTGCAGGTTTGGTCGGATTCATGGGAGTGGTATCCCTTCTTTCAGACTTCCCCTCAACATAATCTTTATATACCAACCTGCGGCCTGCGGGAAACCGAATTCGCGGTGCCGTGGGCTTTCTCAGCACTTCTGCACTCCAGATTTCTCTTCTGCCAGCCACTTCTCTGTGGGACAGGTTTGTCTCCGTGTCTTTAGCTTTGTAGCCAGTGCCAGCCGAGGTAGAATCGCGCTCCGCACGGCCCGGGCCGGAGCCGCCTCGACCACTCTATGCGCGACTTCCTCCGCCGATACTTCGAGTTCGACCGGCACGGCACCTCCTTTCGGCAGGAAGTGCTGGGCGGGCTGACCACCTTCGCCACGATGAGCTACATCATCGTGGTCAACCCGGCGATATTGGCTTCTGCGGGGATTCCCGTCGGGCCCGCGATGGTGGCCACGGTGCTGACCGCGCTGTTCGGCACGCTGCTGATGGCGTGGTACGCGAAGCGGCCGTTCGCGATTGCGCCGTTGATGGGCGAGAACGCCTTCCTGGCTGTCACCGTGGTACAGATTCTAGGCATCCCCTGGCAGCAGGCTTTGGCCGCGGTGTTCACTGCCGGCGTGTTGTTCACGGTGCTGACGGTGGCGCGCATCCGGCAGTGGTTGGTGGACGCGGTGCCGCCGGGGCTGCGCTACAGCTTTGCCACCGGCATCGGATTGTTCCTCACTTTTATCGGACTGCACCAGAGCGGAATTGTGACAGCGGGCACGGCCGGTGCTCCGGTGCAAATGGGACGACTGGATTCGCCGCCGGTGCTCGTGGCCCTGTTCGGGTTTCTGCTCACCGTGGCCCTGATGATCCTGGGCGTGCGCGGGGCGATCCTGCTCGGGATTCTAGCCACGACGGCGGTGGCGTACCTGGCCGGCGTGGGTGCGATGCCGTCGTCGCTGCTGAGCCCGCCGCCCAGCTTGGCGCCGATTCTCTGGCAACTGGATTTTTCCGAGTTCTGGAGCGTGGGGTTTCTGTCGGTGGCGCTGATCACATTCGTGATGGCGTTTGTCGACACGCTCGGGACCCTGATCGGTGTCTCTTCGCGGGCCGGATTCCTCGATGCACAGGGCAATCTGCCACAGATCGAACGCCCCATGCTGGCCGATGCACTGGCCACTACCTTCGCCGCGGCGGTGGGCACGACCACCGCCGGTGCTTACATCGAATCCGCGGCCGGGGTCGAAGCCGGCGGACGCACGGGCTTTGCCGCGCTGGTGACGGCGCTGTGCTTTGTGCTGGCGCTGTTTTTTGCGCCGCTCGTGGTCGCGATTCCGTCGCAGGCCTGCGGCCCGGCGCTGATTGTGGTCGGTGTATTGATGGTGGAAGCGGTGATGCGCATCCGGTTTTCCGACCTGACCGAGCTGGTGCCCGCCTTCGCCACCATCACGCTGATGAGTTTCACGTTCAATATCGGTGTGGGAATGACCGCGGGATTCCTGCTCTACCCGTTCTGCAAAGTGCTGGCCGGACGCGCGCGCGAGCTGCACTCCGGCCTTTGGGTGCTGGCAGCGCTCTCGCTGCTGTTCTATCTATTCTACCCGTACCACTGAAAAAGTCGGCGGTAGAATCGTGCTTTGCGCGGCGGGATGCTGCCGTGCCGGCAAAAAAATAGGAGCAAGCGGATGAAGACAGTGCTGTGGGCCATGGCCGGGATGGGAGCGGGGCTTGCTCTGCTGCTGCTGACCGGCCTCGTCTACCAGGCATTCGGGCGACTCCGCGACCGCAGACGATTTCCTCCCCCGGGACGCTTGGTGCGCGTCGGCCGCCATCGCCTGCACCTGCTGGAGGCGGGTACGGGCGAACCAACCGTGGTGTTCGATGCGGGTCTGCCCGGCACATGCCTGGGCTGGTGCTACGTGCAGCCTGCGGTGGCCGAATTCACGCGCACGGTCAGCTACGACCGTGCCGGGCTCGGCTGGAGCGAGCGCGGCCCGCATCCGCGCACTACGCAGCAGATTGTCGCTGAGCTGCGCGCAGCACTGACCCAGGCCGGCATCGCGCCGCCCTACGTGCTGGTGGGACATTCGTTCGGTGGATTCACCGCGCAGTTGTTCGCGCTCACCCATCCCGAAGAGGTGGCGGGTGTGGTGCTGGTGGATTCGATTCATCCGGGCGAATGGCTTGCGCCGGATGAGGAAACGCTGCGCAGAATGGCTGCGGGCATCCGCCTGGCCCGGCGCACCGCCTGGCTGGCACGACTGGGAGCGATGCGCTTTTATTTCTGGCTGATTGCGCGGCGTGCGGTGCAACCGACTGCGCCCAGCGACTGGGTGGCTTCGCTGCTGAAGATGCCGCGGGAACTGCTGCCGGCGCTGCGCGCGATCTGGTCCGAGGCGAAGCCCTATCAGACCCTGGCCGATCAGATCGAAGCACTGCGCACGAGCGCCGCGCAGGTGGCCGAAGCCGATGCCCCGTGCGCGGTGCCTTTGGTCGTGCTCTCGGCCGGCAACGCCGATGCGCGCCGGCTCCAAGAGGCTGCGGCTACGGCGAAGCGATCTTCCCGCGGGGTGCACATCGTAGCGCACGGCAGCGGCCACTGGATCCAGCTCGACCAACCCGCGCTGATCATCGCGGCAATTCGCCAGATCGTCGAGCAGTACCGCCAGACAGGCGGGTTCGACACCGCTTCGGTCCTGCCCGGCAGCGAAATGATTCACTGAAATCCTGTCGCTGCGATTCCGGCGAGACGTTGCGGAGCGAAACCGGAAAAGCTCTGGACTCGGCAGACAGGCAGGCCCATACTAACCAGATGGCGTCCCATCCACGCCACGGAGGCACTGATGGCATCCTTCACCGAACGCATGCTGGGGGCAGCCAAGCTTCACCTGCCCACCTACGAGGAGGTGGAAGCCGATCGAACTGCCACCGGACAAGCCGTGGGAGTCGTGGTGCTGTCCAGTCTGGCCACCGGCATCGGCAGCGCACAGACGGAAGGGTTCGTTGGAATGGTGGGCGGGGCTATCGGCGCGCTGATTGGCTGGGCCTTCTGGGCCTGGCTGACCTATTTCATTGGCACGAAGGTTTTGCCCACACCCCAAACGCACGCCGATTGGGGGCAATTGGCACGTGTTCTGGGATTCGCACAGTCGCCGGGATTGTTGCGGATTCTGGGCGTGGTGCCTTTTTTGGGCTCGCTGGTGTTCCTGATCACCGGCATTTGGACGCTCGTGGCTGTGGTCGTTGCGGTGCGGCAGGCGCTCGACTACACGAGCACGCTGCGAGCCGTCGGCGTCTGCATCCTCGGGTGGATTGTGCAGAGCGTATTGATTTTTTTCCTGGGCTTTTTCCTGCCCGGCAGCCACAGCACCAGTTTCTAACGGCGGCGGTTCGTCGGGCACGAGCACCAGTCCCGCGGCCGGCGAAACTTTTTCTTCTGCTTTGTGTCTGAATAAAGTAATCTAGCTGCGCACTCCCTTCGGACCCCCGCCGTGCCAGGAGGCAAGTATGTGGAGCCATTTGCGTGCAAGGCGTTCGCTGTTGGCCGGACTGCTTGCGACGGCTGCGCTGGCGGTGCCCCTGCTGGCGCAAACTGCGTCACGAGTCGCCCGGCAGCCGCGCGCCACGACCATCTCGTTCACCGAGCACCGGCTGAAGAACGGCCTGCGTGTGATTCTTTCCGAAGACCATTCGGCGCCGACCTATTCCATCTGCGTCACCTACAACGTCGGTTCGCGCGATGAACGCCCCGGGCGCACCGGATTCGCGCACCTTTTTGAGCACATGATGTTCCAGGGTTCAGAGAACGTGGGCAAAGGCGAACACTTCATCCTGGTGCTGAACAATGGCGGCGGAATGAACGGCACCACCAATCCCGATCGCACGAACTATTTCCAGACGCTGCCGGCCAATCAGCTCGACCTGGGGCTGTTTTTGGAAGCTGACCGGATGCGCTCGCTGGTCATCAATCAGGCCAATCTGGATAACCAGCGCCACGCCGTGCAGGAAGAGCGCCGACTCGGCGTGGACAATCAGCCCTACGGGCGCACCTTCGAAGTCCTACTGGAAACCGCCTACGACAATTTCGCCTACAAACACTCTACCATTGGCTCGATGGAAGACCTGAATGCTGCCACCGTCGAAGATGTGGCTGAGTTTTTCCGCATCTATTACGCCCCGAACAACGCGGTGCTGACGCTGGTCGGCGATTTCGACAGCCGGGTTGCGCTCCAGAAAATCGAAAAATACTTCGGGAACATCCCGTCGCAGCCACCGCCGCCCGAACCCGATATGACCGAACCGGAGCAGAAAGCGGAGCGGCGCGTCACGGTCGAAGATGCCTTTGCCCGCCTGCCGCGCTTGGACGTGGTGTTCAAGATTCCGCCGGGGAACACGCCAGACTGGTACGCGCTGGACATGCTGGGGGACATTCTGGGCAGCGGACAGTCCTCGCGGCTCTACGAACGCCTGGTGCGGCGGGAGCAACTGGCCATTGCTGCCTTTGCCGGAGCAGAGTCGCGACGCGGCCCGTCTCTGTTCAACGTGGTCGCCCTGGCGCGACCGGGGGTCAGTCCGGACGCCCTGGAAAAAGCCATCCACGAGGAGCTGGAACGGCTGCGCACGACACCGGTCGAAGACTGGGAAATCGAAAAGGTGCGCATGCAACTGCGACGTCAGCGGGCGCAGTCGCTGGTCAGTACCCTGGCGCGGGCGATTCAGCTCGGGCAGCTTGCGGTGTACTTCAACGATCCCGGTTTGATCAACACGATTGAAGAGAAATACGCCCGGATCACCAAAGAAGATCTGCTGCGCGTGGCGCAGACCTATCTGCAGCCGACGCGCCGCACCGTGGTGCTCACCTGGCCTAAGCCGCAGCCGGCACAGGGCCCGCCGGCGCAGCCCTCGGGCCAGAGTGGGTCAGGGAGGTAGGTCGCCATGTATCCAGCCAAGCATCCGCTCCGCACTCTGCGCAGTCTCGCGGCAACGACAGGGATTCTGTTGGCCGCCGTGACGCTTGCCGCGCAGACACAGGCACCGCAGCAACCGGACACGAAGGGCGTCTCCGCCAGCAAAGTCGAACGCAAGAACCGTGCGCCGGTCTCCAAAGAGGTCCTGCGCGTGAAGTTGCCCCGGCCGGTCGAGTTCACCCTGCCGAACGGCCTGACCGTGCTGGTGCTCGAAGACCATCGCTTCCCGCTGGTCTACACGCGGCTGGAAATTGTCGGCGCGGGCGGACTCTATGAGCCGGCCGAACTCCGCGGGGTCGCACAGGTCACCGCCAGCATGCTCCAGCAGGGCACCGCCAAGCGGAACGCCCAGCAGATTGCGCAGGCCATCGAAGGCCTGGGCGCTTCGGTGAACGCTTCGGCGGGCTTCGGAGAGGAAACGGCCACGCTGACCGCCTTCGGGCTGAGCGACAACTTCGACGAGTGGTTTGCGCTGGCCACCGAACTGCTGCTGCAGCCGAGCTTCCCGCAGGACGAACTGCAGAAACTGGTTGCCCGGCAGAAGGCCGCTCTGCGCCAGTCGCGCACGCAGCCGGGATTTTTGGTGAACGAACGGTTCAGCAAGGCGGTCTTCGGCAATCATCCTGCGGCGGTGGTCGCTGCTACCGAAGAGTCCCTGGACAAGCTGACGCGGGAAGCGCTGGCAAGCTGGCACCAGCAACGCTACGTGCCGCAGAATGCCATCCTGGGCATCGCCGGCGATGTGCGCGCCAGCCAGTTGCGGACCCAACTGCAACAATGGTTCGCAGAATGGAAGCGCACCGATTGGAAGCCCGAGCTGCCGCCCAACCCCAAGCCGGCCACCGAAAAGAAAATTTACCTGGTAGACCGGCCCAACTCCCAGCAGACCACACTGTGGCTGGGCAATCTGGCGATTCACCGCCTCGACCCTGATTATCCGGCCATGGTAGTGATGAATCGCGTGCTCGGCGGGGGCGCGGCAGCGCGCCTGTTCCTGAACCTGCGAGAAGAAAAGTCCTATACCTACGGGGCCTACAGCACCCTGCAGGCACTGAAGTTCCCCGGGCCGTGGCGCGCCTGGGCCGATGTGCGCACGGAGGTCACCGAAGGAGCACTCATCGAATTCCTGAACGAGATCCGGCGCATCCGCGAGGAAAAAGTGCCCGAGGCAGAGCTGGCAGAAGCGAAAAACGCCATGGTGGCGAATTTTGCGCTTTCGCTCGAGCAGCCGCTGCAATTGCTCAGCTACGCGATCACGCGAAAGCTCTACGGCTTACCCGCGGATTACTGGGATACCTATCCCGCCCAGCTCCAAGCCGTCACCGCCGAAGATGTGCAGCGGGTCGCGCAGAAATATCTGAAGCCGGAGGCGCTGCAGATTGTCGCGGTGGGTGAAGGCAGCAAGATTCGCTCGGTGCTGGAAAAGTACGGCCCGGTCGTTGTCTACGACACCGAAGGAAAACCGGTGGAGCAGAAAGCCGCCAGCGCAGCCGCCCCAGGCCAGTAGGGCGGCTACTTCTTGAAGCTGAGGGCGAAGCCGGCCGAGCTGCGTGTGTCGATGCGGGTCTCCAGTTGCGGGTGGTTCTGCACGATTTCCAGGTAGCGCACGATTCCTTCCTCGCTGGCATGTGAGTGCGTGTTGT
>JBBIQG010000017.1:0-12172 GCA_037442425.1 Acidobacteriota bacterium
TTCTTGAAGCTGAGGGCGAAGCCGGCCGAGCTGCGTGTGTCGATGCGGGTCTCCAGTTGCGGGTGGTTCTGCACGATTTCCAGGTAGCGCACGATTCCTTCCTCGCTGGCATGTGAGTGCGTGTTGTGGGCCACGATGGCGCCCCCGGGGCGCACCTTGTCGAACACCATCTCGAAGTACCGCCGCGGGCGACGGCAGCAAAATTCAAACGGTGCGAAAACCCTCGGGCGGTCGTGGGTGCGATACCGCTGGCAACCGTATTGAACAGGAAAGCGGCCTGTGCAGCCGGGAACCCGAGCCCTGACGAAACGGGAATCACGAGCAAAGCTGTCCTCGAACCGGAGCTCTGTTCGATGCCAAGAAAGTGGAGACGCAGATGCTCTCCACGATGATTTCTGTTTTCCGGCGCTTTGGGAAGAATCCTAGACGCGAGAGCATTATTGTGCTGAGCTTTGCGGTCGGCATCGGATCCGCAACAGCCATATTTGAGGAATCGTGCTTGGTGGGGTGGCCGCCGTGAATCTTGCTTGGACGCTCGAAAGCCTGCTGTACAACGTACAGGGCAACGACCCTTTTCGTCGTTGCAGCCTTGATGTTCACCGTTGCTTGCGAATTGATCTTAAAAATAAAAGATTAATGAAAACTCTCCGATAGGAGGGCAACAATGAAAACTGTGAACAAACACGTCCTCAGTGCAGCGACAATGCTTCTCTGTGTGGTGACCACCGCTGCGCAGTGTCAGAACCAGACGTGTGTTCGGAATCCGACTTGCTACCGATGTGGGCTCGGCCCCCGGGAAGCCTGTAGCGTTGACCTCGATGATTGCACGAGATGCGCGATGAAAATGTGCAAGTCTGATGACGTCCTCGTGCCAGCAGGTGGGAGAATCGGTGAAACCGCTTCTCCTGACCCGAGGGAGTTCGCTGACCTTGGGAGCACGAGGTGTTTTTCGAGCCTGGCTATGGTTTCGACTCGAACCCAAGAAAAAGAACTGCCATCGGAGGGAACTGTCTTCCGACTCATGCGAACCCAGCTATCCCGCTCTGCCGCACTGATTTCGGCAACGTTTGGCTGGGACGAGCTGTTTCTCGAAGGTCGCCTGGTCAATCTTTCGGATAAGCCCATTGTGGGATACCGAATTGGGTGGATTTATGGATACAGGAACAGGCGACTGAAGACCGGAATTGGGCAGTGGATGAACGTCCCAAGCGCCATCCCGCCCGGTACGACTCATCCAGTGCCCGCTCAAGGCCTTTCTTCCAAGGAGATAGGTGACAAGCAACTGGCCGTCGTCCAATTCTTCGTTGCGGAGGTTAAGTTCAAGGACGGCACCAGATGGAAACAGGATCTCTCCGAAGTGAGAAAGGAGATTGAGAATCTGTTGTTCCCAAAACCACACAGCACGAACAAAGCACCGAAAGCCTAACGAAAGAATGAAATGTGAGGTCCTTTGAGCGCCGCAGAGTACTCGGACTTCGAAAGGACATGGCTATTTCTTGAAGCTGAGGGCGAAGCCGGCCGAGCTGCGTGTGTCGATGCGGGTCTCCAGTTGCGGGTGGTTCTGCACGATTTCCAGGTAGCGCACGATTCCTTCCTCGCTGGCATGTGAGTGCGTGTTGTGGGCCACGATGGCGCCCCCGGGGCGCACCTTGTCGAACACCATCTCGAAGTACCGCGGGTAGTCGGGCTTCCATGCGTCGATGAAGACCAGGTCCAGCGGAGCTTCCACCAGGGGCACCAGTTTCAGGGCATCGCCGCGGCGCAGCTCGATGATGCGGTCAAAACCTAGGCGACGAAAATTCTCCGCGGCCAGATTCGCGCGGGTTTCGTCGATCTCGATGGTGATCAGCCGCCCGCCGGTTTTGCGCAAGGCAAGGCCCATCCACAGCGCTGAGTAACCGTTCGAGGTGCCGATCTCCAGCACACGCCGGTAGCCGCGTTCGACGATCAGGTCGTGGAGGAATTCGCCATCTTCGCGCGGCACGTTCATCATCCCGGGCAGGCGCACTTTGTCGAATTCGGCTTTCAGTGCCTCTTCGTCCATGCGGGCTGGGCCCTGCGGAGTCGGCCAGAGCCATATCCCAGCCACCGGAAACAGCAGTACGGCCAGAACCAGTTTTCCGCTGTGCATCGCTCCTCCTTGTTGGCCTCGTTCAAGATGGGCTGGTGCGTTCGCCTCGGTGCTTTGCCGTCAACCAGTATACCGGTATGCCGGCCAGCACCGTAGCGATCGCGGCCAGCGACGGTCCGGGCCTCCCTGCGAACGCCACGACCAGAATCCCGGCCATCGCGCCCAAAAAGAACAGGGGTAGCAGCGGTCCGCCGGGCGTGCGGAAGGGCCGAGTGCGCTCCGGCTGTGCGTACCGCAGCCACAGCACACCGGCGATGGCCATCCATGGAAAAATGCCGAGCGCGAAGCCGATGTAGGTGATCAGGTCCTCGAAGGTGCCGCTGAGCACCATCACGATGGCGACCGCGCCCTGCGCCAGAATCGAAGAGCTCGGAGTCTGAAACTTCGGGTGCAGGCGCGCGGCGAAGCGGAAGAAGAGCCCGTCGCGGGCCATGGCGAAATAGACTCGCGGACCTAGCAGTGTGTAGGCGCTCAGCGAGCTGAGCAGTGCCAGCGCCACCAGCAGCGCAAAGCTGCGCCCGGCCTCCACTCCGAACAGATGCCGTGCTGCCACCTCGCCCACCGCGGGGACGCCGGCAAAACTGGCGCCCGGGGCAGCGTAGAAAAACAACAGGTTCACCAGCAGGTAGATGAACATCACAGCCAGCGTTCCCAGCACTAGCGAGCGCGGCAGCGTGCGTGCCGGATCGCGCACTTCTTCGGCGAGATAAGCCGCCGCATTCCAGCCGCTGTAGGCGAACATAGCCAGCAGCATCGTCACGCCGAAGCCGCTCCAGTTTCCATCGGCCCAGAAACCGGAGCCGGCGGCAAAGTGTTCCCAGTTGCCACGGCCCGAGGCGAATCCGGCAATCACGAGTCCGGCCAGCAACAGCAGCTTGAGTCCGGTCAGCGCGTTCTGCACCCGCGCTCCCAGCCGCAACCCGAAGTAGTGCACACTGGTGAACACCAGCACGATGGCCACGGCCACTGCTTTTTCCACCCACCCGTGCGCCGGCAGTACTCCCGCTGCGGTTAGATAAAACGTGATGGCCACTGCGGTCGCCGCAATGGGAGCGGAAAAGCCGACGAAAAAGCTCACCCAGCCGGTCAGAAAGCCGGCCAGCGGGCTGTAAATTTCGCGCAGATAAACATATTCGGCGCCCGCCTGCGGCATCATCGTCGCCAACTCGGCGTAGCAGAGCGCCCCGGCCAGGGCGATCAGTCCGCCCAGTACCCAGGCCAGCAGAACCATCCAGCCGGCCTCCACATGCGGGAGCATCAAACCGGTCGTGGTGAAGATGCCTGTGCCGATCATGTTCGCCACCACGACGCTGGTCGCTGTACCCAGGCCGATTTGGCGCGGAAGCATGGCGGCCGCCGACGGTACGGCCACGCTGATCGTCGAGCGCCCCGTAGCCTTGGTTGGAGAATCTGCGCGCATCGCGGCTGCCATTGTATCCCGCCCGACAGCCGGACCAGTGATTTTTTGGGGCACCGTGTGTCGGCCAGCTTGAGCTTGCCGGGCGGTGGTGATACTTTGGTGCCGCTGAAAAACCGACTTTGCCCTCTCGACGGGTTCCCCGGGGCCCGACCCCGACAAAGTCGGGATCGGCGGCGGAGCTCATCCCGACCGATGGCAACCGCACACTCAGACGTTTCGCCTGCTGTCCACGCTGCACCGGAAGAGCCGGACAGGATGGTTTTCTGGCGCGTGGAAGGCAGTCTGATCCGCCTTCGCGCGGTGCGGGCGGTGGGCTTTTTCACCTGGAATGCCCAGAGTTTTTTGGAGCGATGGCTGCGGCGGAGCGGGTTGTTGCTGCTAGCGTTGCTGCGTCCGCTGTTCTATGTGCTGCACCGGCGCGCGGCCACCCGCGTGCTACACACGCTGCTGCGCGGAGTCAGTCGGGACCGGCTCGACCTGCTCGGCGAGGAATATTTTCAGTACAAGATGCGGCCGCGGCTGAATCCGCGCGCCGTAGCGCTGCTTCGCGAACGCCTGGCGGCTGGCGACCAAGTCGTGCTGGTCAGTCAAGGGCTCGAGCACATCATGCGGCCGCTGGCCCAGCACCTGGGGGTGAAGCATCTGATTTGCAATCGGCTGGAATTCCGCAACGGCATCACCACGGGACGGCTGCTCGACCCGGTGATCCGCCCTCGGGGCGGACTGGCATGGCTGCTGAACCGCAACCCGGACGGACGCATCACCCTGGAACGACTGCTGCGCACACTCGGCTTTGCCGACCGGCCGGCACTGCTCGCTGACTCCATCCGCCGTGCGGAGCGGTTCCGTCCCCGTCCGCGCCGGCGGCTGATCGAATTCGGGCGTCGACAGGAGAGCCGTCCGCTTTCGGTGCGGGCCGCTCTGCGCGGCAAGCAAATTCTGTTGATTGGCGTCACCGGGTTCATTGGGAAGGTGTGGCTGGTGAAGTTGCTCACCGATGTGCCGGAGATCGGCCGTATCTTTGTGCTGATCCGCCCGCGGCGCAACGCCACCGCGCTCGAACGGTTCGAACGCATTGTCGCCGAATCGCCGGTCTTTGCCGGTCTCAGCGAAATCTATGGCGAACAGTTGCCCGAATTCCTCGCTGCCCGGGTGGAAGTGTTGGAAGGCGATGTGAGCCGTCCCGGTCTGGGCCTGGACGCAGCCACCCGGGCGCGTCTGCAGGCACAGCTCGACCTGGTGGTGAATTCCGCTGGCTTGACCGATTTCAATCCCGACCTGCGCGACGCCCTGGAAACGAACGTGGCCGGCGTGGCCCATCTGCTCGAGTTTGTTCGCGACTGCGACCACGCCGCGCTGCTGCATCTTTCCACCTGTTACGTGGTCGGCCACCGCGATGGACGCATCCCGGAAGTTCTCACGCCGGACTACACCCCCCTTCCCCGACCCGGGTTCGATGCCCGCGTCGAATGGCAGGTGCTCGAGCAGATGGTCCGCGAAACGGTGGCGCGCGTGGAAAGCGAGGCGGTCACCGCGGAACTGAAGCAGCAGGCGCTGGCACGGATGCGCGGCCGACGGGCTGAGCCGGCCACGCTCGAAGAACACGTGCGCCGCTACCGCGCTCGCTGGCTGCGAGCCGAACTCGTCGAAGCGGGTATGCGCCGGGCGCAGCATTACGGCTGGCCCAACACCTACACATTCACCAAATCGCTGGGAGAGTCTTTGATTGCTCGCGCGTTGGCAGAAGCCGCGGCGGCCGGCCGACCGCTGTCGGTGGCGGTGGTGCGTCCCTCGATTGTGGAATCCTCGCTTGCCGAGCCGTTCCGCGGCTGGAATGAAGGCGTGGGTACCTCGGCTCCGCTGGCCTACCTGCTGGGAACCTACTTCCGGCAACTGCCCTCCAACGAACGCAAGTGTCTGGATGTGATTCCGGTGGACCTGGTCGCGCGCGGGATGACGCTGATTGCCGCGGCCCTGCTGGAGCAGCGGCACCACACCGTCTACCAACTCGCGACTTCGGTGCGCAACCCGTGCACGATGGGCCGGGCCATCGAGCTGACCGGTCTGGCGCATCGCAAGCACTATCGCGCGCAAGAAGGGCTAGAAGCGTGGTTGCGCTCCCGCTTCGACACCATCGCCGTCTCCAAAGCCCGCTACCGCAACCTCTCCGCGCCCCGCCAGAAGCGCATCCTGAGCATGGTGAACCGCCTGCTGCAGCCACTGCCCTGGAAGCCCCAGGGACTGCTCCGGCGCGAGCGCAACCTGGAGCGGGTCGAGAAAATCATCGAACTCTACGAGCCGTTCATCCTGCACAACGACCACATCTTCGAAGCCGACCACATCGAGCATCTGGCCCGGGAGCTGGTGGCCGACGAACAAGAGCGGTTCGGCTACGACCCCACCGGTCTGGATTGGTGGGAGTACTGGATCGATATCCACGTGCCGGCGCTGCGCCGCTGGTGCTATCCGTTGATCGAAGGCCGACCGCTCGAGCTGCCGGAGCGACGCAGCTTCCGCTGGCCCGTCACGGCTGCAAGATCTTCTTCGAGCGATGTCGCCGCTTCGGCCAGCTCCTAACCTGCTCGGCACCGGTTTCCGCGTTTCGTGCTCCCCCGAGCGAGGCCATCGAGAGTAGCTCTCCCTGCACGGGTGCTTTCCCGCTCGATTCCCACCTGTGGTACTTTCTAGCGCGGCATGGCGACGTTTCTCACCGGGGCGACCGGATACATCGGGGCCCACATCGCAGCCAACCTGCTCAGCCAGCACGGCGAGCCGCTGAACCTGCTGGTGCGCGCTCGGGACGACCGCGAAGCCGCCGAGCGGCTCTGGCGCGCGCTGCAACTGCATATGGATTTTGCCTTGTTCTATGAGCACCTGCGCGCGCGCATTTCGGTGTTTCGCGGCGACCTGACGGAGAAAAACTTCGGTTTGGCCGGCGACGACTACCGCCGCCTCGTCGCGACCACCGATTCCATCGTCCACTGCGCCGCTTCGCTGAATCGCAAGTCGGAGAAAAGCTGTCTGAATGTGAACCTGCGCGGCACGCTCGAAGTCATCCAACTGGCACAGCGCGCTCGCGACCACCACGGGCTGCGGCGTTTCAGCCACGTCTCTACGGTGGCGGTGGCTGGCGTGCGCAGCCACGAAGTCGTCACCGAAGAAGCGGCGATAGACTGGAATCGCTCCGACTACGACCCCTACGCACGCACGAAAAAATTCGCCGAGCACATGATCCGCACTCTGCTGGTCGACGTTCCGTTGACGATCTTTCGTCCCAGCATCGTGCTGGGCGACAGTCGCTGGGGTGCGACCACGCAGTTCGACATGGTGCGTGCCTTTGTGTTCCTGGCCGGGCTGCCCGTGCTGCCGTTCCGCGCCACGGACCGCGTGGACATCGTGAACGTGGATTTTGTGGCCGATGCAATTACCGCTCTGCACACCAAAGACCGGACCCGGCACGACACCTACCACCTCTCCTCCGGTCGGGACTCGCAGACCTACCGCGAACTGACCGATGCGCTGGCCCGCACCGGCGTCGTCCGCCGCCCGCTGTTCCTGCCTGCGCTGGAGGCCCCGTTCCGCATGGCCACGGACTGGTTGTCCCGTCGTGGCGGCGCCATCGGCTACGGGGCATCGCTGATGAAAGTGTTTCTGCCCTACCTGGTCTGGAACACGGTCTTCGACAACTCGCGCGTCACCGCAGAACTGGGCCGGCGACCGGCGCCGTTTTCTGCTTACTGTGTGCCGCTGCTGCGTTTTGCCCGCGAGCATCGCTTCCAGTACCCCTATCGCCCCTGGCCGGAGACAGTCGCCGCGAGTGCAGCCGCACACGGGGAAGGACAGAGGGTAGCCCCATGATGGACCTGCTGCTGCAAGCCTGGGTCGCCGCGCTGATCGAGTGGC
Source organism: Acidobacteriota bacterium (assembly GCA_037442425.1). GTDB lineage: Bacteria > Acidobacteriota > Terriglobia > Acidiferrales > UBA7541 > DSGC01. The sequence continues at coordinate 7,455 of JBBIQG010000017.1, forward strand.
GCAAGCTGCGCTGGATGTTGGGTGCGGGCCGTCCCTGGCAACCGGGCGAGCCGCTGCGGCTGCTGTTTGCCGGCTACAACGGGACGCGGAACACCGGCGCCGACGTCCGCGTGGAAGAAATGCTGCGGCAGGTGCGCCATCTGTTGGGCGCGGAACGCTGCCGGCTCACCGTGATGACGCAGAACTTCGCGCTGACCCGCGGCTACTTTGCCGGCAGCGAACAAGTTCACCTGCCGGACCTGTTCCCGCCGTTTTTGAATCGCGAGGTGCCGCGGCACCATGGCGTGGTGGCCTGTGAAGGCTCCATGTTCAAGTCGAAATTCGCCAATGCGCTGACCACGATGATGGTCGGTGCGCTGGGCATCGCTGCCGTAGAAAACAAGCTCTCCGTGGGCTACGGTGCCGAAGCCGGCGAGATGGATCCGCTGCTGCGGCGCCTGGTGGCGCGCTACTGTGCCGACTCGCTGATCATTACGCGCAACGAAGAGTCGCGCACCGTGCTCCGCGAACTGAACATTCCGACAGAAAGCGGCACCGACACCGCCTGGACCTTCGAGCCCTATCCGCGTGCCTATGCCGAATCGGTGCTGTGCGCCGCCGGCTGGGATGGCCGCCAGCCGCTGCTGGCCGTTTGCCCGATTCATCCGTTCTGGTGGCCGGTGAAAGCGTCCGCGATGAAGTATGCGGCGCGGCTGCTCTTCGGTGCCTACCGCGAAAGCCACTATCGCACCATCTACTTCCATCGCTCGGGCCGTCCGGTGGACGTCGCCTTCCAGCGCTATCTGGAGGCGCTGGCCGGAGCGGTGCGCGCATTTCGTTCGCGCCATTCCTGTTTTTTGTTCTACGTGGCCATGGAGCAACTGGACCGCCGAGCCTGCCGCGCGCTGGCGGAGCGGCTGCCGGCACCCATCTTTGCTTCGAGCGACTACACGATGTACGAACTGGTCAGCCTGCTGCGAGCCGCCGATTTTCTGGTCAGCTCGCGCTATCACGGCATCGTGACGGCCATGCCCGCCGGGGTTGTTTCCGCGGGTGTCACGATGGACGAACGGATTCGCAACCTGATGGCCGACCGCGGCCATCTGCACTTGCTGCTCGACGTAGACGACCCCGAATTGGAGCCGAAACTTCTCGAGGTGCTGGAAACGCTTCGGCGCGACCGGGAAGAAATCGCTGCGGGCGTCGCGCGCTCGGTGGTCCGTAACCTGAAGCGCATGGCCCGCATGGGCGGATACTTCGAAGACGCCGTCGAGCGCGCCTATCCTGAATTTCCCGTGCGCGCAGGCCGATTCTGCTGGACGGACTATTTGCCGCCGCTCAGCCCCACGCTGCGAGCGCTGGTCGAGCAGTACGAATCGTCAGCCGAAGAAGCCGCACCGCCCACAGCCAGCGCCGCACGGCCAGCTTCGAGCGGGTAGCCCGGCGTAGCTCCATGGATTTTCGTATCCGCATCCAGGAAAACCTCGAGCGGATGGCCAACCAGCCGGTGCTGGGCGAAGTGCGTGGGGACAGCCTGCATACGATTTCCGGTGCCGAGCTACTGGGGATGGTGGCGCAAGCACGGAGCCGGCTGCGCGCACTGGGCCTGCAGACCGGCGACCGCTGCGCGCTGCTTGGCCACAACTCGCTTCGCTGGGTCGCGGCTGACCTGGCGCTGATGGCCCAAGGGATAGTGGTCGTTCCGCTCTATGCTCGACAAGCCGCACACGAGCTGGCGGCTATGCTGCGAGATTGCACGCCGAAGCTGGTGCTCTGCGGCGACGCGACGCTGGCCGCTGCAATTGCCCAAGCCCTACCCGATGGCCCACCCCGGATGCTGTTCGAGGAACTTTTCGAGGGGCGAGCAGCGCTGGACTTGCAGGCTCCGCCCGTGCCGCGCAGCCCGGCGGACCCGGTCACCATCATCTATACCTCGGGCACCTCGGGCGAGCCGAAAGGGGTGGTGCTGAACCTGGCCAATTTGAACTATATGCTTCCGTGCACGATGGCGCGGCTCGACCAGTTGATGGGGCCCCGAAGCGAGCCCGATCGCGTCTTCCACTACCTGCCCTGCAATTTTGCCGGTTCGTGGATTCTGCTGCTCACGTCGCTCTCCCGCAACAGCACCCTGCTGTTTTCGACCGATCTCCAGCGGCTGGCCGAGGAGATTCGTCGCGCGCAACCGCACTATTTCCTGAACGTGCCGGCGCTGCTCGAACGCGTGCGGCGCGGCATCGAGGCGCGCTTGGCCGAGCGCGGCGGGCTGGCGCAGAAACTGTTCCAGCGCGCCCGGGCTGCCTGGTTTGGCATCGAGGCCAGCGGTCGCGGGCTCCGTGACCGTTTGTGGCTGGGAATGGCCTCGGCGCTGATTTTCCCCGCAATTCGCCGGGCCTTCGGCCCGAATCTGCGCGCGCTGATCTGTGGCTCGGCACCGCTGGCCGTGGAAACGCAACGGTTCTTTCAAATGCTGGACATTCCGGTGCTGCAGGTTTACGGGCTGACCGAGACCACTGCCATCTGTACGATGGACGACCCACAAGCTGTCGAGCCCGGCTACGTCGGCCCGGCCATTCCGGGCGTCGAGATGAGGCTCGGCGAACGCGATGAAATTCTGGTGCGCGGCCCCAACATCTTTCCCGGCTACTGGAATCGTCCAGAAGAAACTGCCCGGGTGCTGCGCGATGGCTGGTTCCACACCGGCGATCAGGGAGAAGTGAATGCGCGCGGCAACTGGCGCATTCTCGGTCGTGTTAAAAACATCCTGGTGCTGGCTTCCGGACACAACGTGGCGCCGGAACCGCTGGAGGACGAACTGTTGCAACGGCTGGAAGGCGCGCAGCAGGTCGTGCTGGTCGGCCACGGACGCAGCTATCTGGTGGCATTGGTCACGGGCTCGGTGCGGCCCGAACAGGTCGAGCAAGCCCTGGCCGCGATGAACATGGCGCTGCCTCACTACAAGCAGATTCGCTCATATGTACTGTTGCCGGAACCGTTTACCATCGAAAACGGGCTGCTGACGGCCAACGGAAAGCTGCGGCGCGATGCCGTTCTGACCCGTTACGCCGAGCAGATCGAAGCTGCCTACCGGCGAAGTTCCACGGTCGGGCACACCGAGGGGCGCCGCTGAGCGATTTCCTCTGCGGCTTGCACCTGCCCACGAGGTTGTAGATAATTCCGTCGCGCCGTCCCCGGGGCGTTGAGCAGGCGACCGTTTTGCAGACGGAAACGGGTATGGGGAACACGGGTAGAAAAATTGTCCTCGCTGCCAGCACCTCGGAATCTTCCGAATATCTCCGCAGTACTTGGCGACAGATGCTGCTGGCCACTCTGCCCGCGCAGTACGCCCGCTGGTTCCGCACCGACTGGTCTACCGAAGTGGAAATCGAACCCGACGGCCAGGCCCGTTATGTTCCTCAGGGTTTGCGGGTGATCGAGGCCAAGCTGCTCGAGCGCTTCCGTCCGGAGGAGATCGCCGTTTGCTATCCGGATCAGTTGCCGCTGTTCGTCGGGCCGGAGACACGTGTCGTGGGCATCCACGCGCACAACCCGCTCGGCATTACCTTCGCCACCGACGTGTATGCGTACTTCTACGGGCGTCACGTCGAACCGATCAACGCTGCCGAGTTCCGCCGGCTGATTCTTCATCCGGTGCTCCGCCAGCACAAACCGCACCTGAAACTGATCGTGGGTGGCCCGGGGGCGTGGCAAATCGAAAAGAAAGGACTGCAGGACGAGTGGCTGGTGGACACGATTGTGGATGGAGAGGCCGAGGACGTCGTGCTCGAGTTGTTCGAAAAAGCGGTTCGCGGCGAGCCGCTGCCGCGCAAAGTGGAATGCAAGAGCCCGCCGCTCGAAAGCATTCCGCCCCTGCGGGGCCGCTCGACCTACGGCGCCGTGGAGATTACCCGCGGCTGCGGCCGCGGCTGTCAATTCTGCTCGGTGGCGCTGCGCGGGGGCAAGAGCATCCCGCTGGAGCGGATTCTGGAAAACGTGCGTGTGCAGGTCGAGCATGGCGCCGATGCCATCCTACTGGTCACCGAAGACCTGTTCCTGTACGAGATGGGGCCGAAGTTCCGCGTCAATGTGCCGGCACTGAAGCGACTGTTCGAATCGGTGGCTGCCGTGCCTGGTGTGAAGTATCTGGGCTTGACGCACGGCACGATGGCGCCGATCGTCGTGGACCCGACGTTGATTCCTGAACTGCAGATTGCCGTAGACCGCAGCGTGCACACGCACACGGCATCCACGCACCCGGAAAAGCGCTATCAAAATTTGTTTATCGGCATCGAAACTGGCTCGGTGCGGCTGTTCCGTCAGTACATGAAAGGCAAGGGCTATCCCTTCCGCCCGGAGCAGTGGCCCGACGTGGTGCTGAAAGGCATGGAGATCCTGAACCGGCACAACTGGTTCCCGTTCTGTACCTGGATCATCGGCCTGCCCGGGGAAACGCCGGACGACACCAAGCAGTCGCTGGATCTGCTGTTCGCGCTGCGCAACGCCAAATGGTGTGTCGTGCCCACACTGTTCGTGCCGCTCGAAGACACGCGACTGGAGCGCAAGCCCGGCGCGCGGCTCTACGACCTGACCGATTTGCAGTGGGAATTTTTCTTTACCTGCTGGCGCTACAACCTGGACTTCTTCCGCCGCTCGCCCAAAATGCAGTGGCTGTTCAGCATGGGCGTGCCGTTCTACTACTACTTCCTGGGTCGCCGCCTGTTCGGTCCGGCCATGAAATATCC
>JBBIQG010000018.1:0-9886 GCA_037442425.1 Acidobacteriota bacterium
GCCCTCTGGTACACTTGGGCTCGAACTCGACAACTACGAACGAACTCACCTGAGACAAAGTAGTCCGCATGCGCGCTGCCCTGCCAACCCGCTTCGCCTACCAATTCACCGGCAAAGAACGCGACCCCGAATCCGGCCTCGACTACTTCATCGCCCGGTACTACCCCAGCGCGCTGGGTTGGTTTACTTCTGCTGACCCCATGAATGTCACTCCGGCGCGCACCGTTGATCCCCAACAACTCAATCTATATGCTTACGTTCGGAACAATCCACTCATCCTGGTGGATCCCACCGGGATGATCATTGACACGAGCGAGCTAAGCGACAAGGACCGGAAAAAGTGGGAAAAGATAGTGCAATTGGCAAATGCCAAAGATAAGCAAGGAAATTTGCTGCATCCCAAACTGCATGAGCAGCTCAAGCGTCTCCAGGATGACAAGCGTGTATTCCTAATCGCGGGCGGCAAACTCTCACTTGGGACGGCCGGCAAGTTCGAAATAACGAAGTTTTCCGGAAACGACTTCAGCGAAGCCAGGATAACTTTCGACTTCAAGCAGATCGGGAGCGCACGCCCGACGACCCGAGGCGTGATCATCGACGACTTCACGAAATTCGAGGGGTTGAAGAGCGCCGAGGAGAAATTCGCTGTTGTATTCGGGCACGAAAGCGCCCACGGCACGTTTGCACTCGACAATCCGGCTGAAGGTGTCAGAATCCAGCAGCTTTTGAACGACCGTGACGCGGCCTTCGGGGCTCTACCTACAAAGGGACGCTACCCCCTGCCTCCGGACGTGATGCAAAAGATGGAGGCTGCGGGAAGAGCTCTTGTGCCCACCGAAAGACATGCGCAGCAAGTGGAAAAGATCATCACTGGAGAACTCAGGGCCAGCCAAAAGGAGGTAAAGAAGTGATTACCCGAAGAAACCTCATTGTTCTTCTACTTCTTGCCGTGGCCTGGCCGTCAACTGCAGAGGATTCTGGGTCAGTCCAAGTCATCGTCCCTTCAGGCCCCCATCAGGTCAATGAAGCTGTTTCAGTTACCGTTCGCAATGGGACGGGAAAAACGGTCTGGTACTGTGTTGAAGTCTCTAAAACGGGGCTTCACGATCCCGCTAGTGCGATCGGCACGCCCGTTCCGGTGTTTCGAGTAAGGTTCAGAAAAGCAGAAAAAGGAAAATGGACAAACTTGCTCTGGGGCCGCGACTATGGTGGAGCAAGCCTTGTTGAAGAGCTTCCGGCAGGTCAAGAACGCAAGTACAACATAGTCCTTTCCGAAGCCGGTTTTTATCAGCTCGAACTGGCCTATAGAGAGCAGTACGTGTCTGCGCTGAATTGTGGCCAGGAGTTGAAAGGGGCTCATCTGTCCCGAAGTCAAGTCTTTCGTGTCCTGGCGACGCAACGTAGCTGCTTACGTATCCAACGCAGATCCAAATGACAACAGCGTTCGCTTGGAAACCCCGGCGGTGGCAATCAAAAAAGTGGAAGCAGTAGAGAAGGGGCAACCTCTATCTTCGCGTGTTTTGGAGCCGCTATGCTGCCGTTATTCAGAGCTGGCGCGCGCCGGTAGATACTGGTCGATCGGGAGCGTCTTCGGCACGCCGCTGGCGCGGCAGGAGGGATGACGGGTCACGTGGCAGGTTAAGGAATCATGCGGCGCGGCCGCGGGGCACAGCCTAGAAAATTCGAGACCAGGCTTAGGCCCGGCTAGACCTGTTGCAAAATCCCCTGGTTGGCCCGTTTGAGTTTTCCTTTTAATGGTGCCGAACCAGTTTTGTAACTGCTTCTAGGCAGGGTATTGTCTCTCGGCCAGTCCCGTGCCTGCAGGTGGCTGTGCGACGCGGCGCAGCTGCCGGCGTCGGCATTGTCCTTGAGCAATTTTGCAACCTGCGCGTGGCTATGCGAACTGTGAGGTTGTCGGCGGCGGTTTGTCCTCCGGCCTATCTCACAACCTGTAGGTGGCGGGGCGGTGACGGGCGGGCTGCCGAGAGCCGCCAGGTTCAATCAAACCGGGTCCGGGCTACTTTGCGTGCGTGCACGGTGCTGGTCACATCTTGGTCACAAAATCAGGCCCAGAGCCCCCCTTTTTGTGGGTGGCAGGGTGAGAAGGGCAACACAATCAACGGGACTTAGAGATTGATGCAGCAATTCGAATCCCTTCGCTCACCCCAAGTTTACCTTCCGCTGAATTGCATCGCTGCGAAGGCTGGCCTAAGATGGCCGGCCGCAGATGCCGCTCATTTCTGCAACCATCGTGGCCCACAACGAGGAGCATCGTATCGGCCGTGCCATCGGCTCGCTGGCCTGCGCTGACGAAATTGTCCTGGTGGACGACGGCTCGACGGACAACACCCGAGAAATTGCCGCTGCGCTCGGCGCCCGCGTGGTGATCAACCAGCCCTGGCCGGGCCCGGCGGTGCAAAAGAACCTGGCCGCGCAACTAGCTCGGTACGACTGGATCCTCAGCCTCGACGCCGATGAAGAACTCGACCGCGAAGCCCAACAGGCCATTCTGCAGTGGAAATCCAGCGAACCGCGTGCGGCAGGCTATCGGTTCCGGCGTCGGGCGTTTTTCCTAGGTCGCTGGATTCGCCATTCCGGCTGGTATCCCGATTATAAGCTGCGGCTCTATGATCGGCGACGTGGACAATTCCAACCGGCACCGGTACACGATTCGGTACGCGTGGCCGGGCGGGTGGAAATCTTGCCCGGGCACATCCTGCACTTCCCGGTGGAAACATTGGAAGAATACCGGCAGCAGCTCGACCGCTACGTCGAGCGCATCGGGAACCATCTGGCGCAACAGGGGAAGCGGCCCGGGTTGGGTTTGCGGTATCTGGCGCCCGCGTGGCGCTGGATGCACGTCTATCTGGTGCACGCCGGTTTTCTCGACGGGCGCGCCGGATGGATTATCGCCCGCGAAGAAGCGCGCTACGTGTACCGAAAATATCGTCGCGCACTGGAACTGCTGACTCAGCGAAGCACCGGTCGCACGTGGTGACGAAAACCAGCAGGGCTAGCTGAGAATTTTTTCGCTGATGGACTTGGCCTGCAGGAATAGCAGCAGGTAGTCCCGGCCGCCCGCTTTGGAGTCCGTTCCGGACATGTTGAAGCCCCCGAAGGGATGTCCGCCCACCAGCGCGCCGGTGCATTTGCGATTGAAATACAGGTTGCCGACGTGGAATTCCTCGGCGGCGCGATCCAGCTTGCTGCGGTTGCGAGAATAGACGGCACCGGTCAAACCGTATTCGGTGTCGTTGGCAATCTCCAAGGCCTGGTCGAAGTCCTTCGCCTTGATTACGGCCAGCACGGGGCCGAAAATTTCTTCTTGCTCGATGCGCGCCCGGGGCGGCACGTCGGCAAAAATGGTCGGCTCCAGGAAATAGCCTTCTCCGGGCGCACGGCCACCGCCCAGCACCAGCCGGCCTTCCCGTTTGCCGATTTCGATGTATTCCAGAATGGACTTCATGGCCGATTCGTTGATGACCGGGCCCATGAAGTTAGCCGGGTCTTCAGCCGGCCCGACGGTGATTTTCCGGCAGCGCTCGACCAGCCGCTCCAGGAAGTTGTCATAAATTTTTTCGCTGACAATAGCGCGCGAGCAGGCCGAACATTTCTGTCCCTGGTAGCCGAAGGCGGAAATCGTCACGCCTTCGACGGCGGCATCCAGGTCCGCTTCCTCATCCACGATGATCGCATCTTTGCCGCCCATTTCGAGCACGGTGCGTTTGATCCAGATCTGGCCGGGCTGCACCTTGGCGGCCAGCTCGCAGATGCGCAGGCCGACCTCTTTCGAACCCGTGAAGGCGATGAACCGCGTGCGCGGGTGGGCCACCACCGTGTCGCCCATCGCACTGCCGGAGCCGGGGCAGAACTGGAGCACGTCTCTGGGCAGGCCGGCCTGATGGAGCAGTTCGACAAATTTCCAGGCTATCGTTGGAGAATCGCTCGAAGGCTTCAGCACGACGGTGTTGCCCGTCACCAGCGAAGCCGTGGTCATGCCGCCCATGATGGCGCCCGCGAAATTCCACGGCGGGATGACCGCGCCCACACCCAGCGGAATATACACCAGACGATTTCGCTCGCCCGGGACGGGCGTGACCGGCTGGGGGCCAAAGTACCGCAGGGCTTCGCGCCCGTAGAATTCGCAGAAGTCGATCAGCTCGGCGATATCGGCATCGGCTTCAGGCCAGGTTTTGCCCGTTTCATAGACCAGCCAGGCGTTCATTTCCAGTCGCTTTTCGCGCAGTAGTTCAGCAGTGCGAAACAGAATCTCTGCACGATGTTCCGCCGAGGTGCGCTTCCAGTGCTGGAACGCCTTGTCGGCTTCTTCCACAGCTCGTGCTGCCAGCTCTTTGGACGCTTTGCTGAAAATGCCTACCACCTGCGAAGGCCGGGAGGGATTGATCGAGCGCAATTTATCTTCGGTCCGGACTTCCTTGCCTCCAATCAGCAAGGGATATTCGTGACCCAACTCCGCGGCGACTTTCTTGAGCGCGGCTTCCATCCGGCTGCGGTTTTCTGGCTTGGAAAAATCAGTTAGCGGTTCGTTGTGGAATTCCCCGCGGGCAATGCTCACTTCCAGAGTGGCCATTGGATGCGGTCCTCCTTCTTTTGTCGGGGCGGCTTCGGTGCTCGATTCGTTGCTGCGGTTTACGCTGCTTCGGCACGACTCCAGCAGGCAGCCAAAACAACACTCCATTGTACCGGCCCCGCGGTGACCCAACAAGCGCATTCAGCCGGCCGTGCCGGCGACTTCCCTTGCGCGCCGCAGTTGCGTTAGGCTGAGTCTCTATGGCCAGACACTGGGATGCGATTGTGATCGGCGGGGGGCACAATGGCCTGGTCTGTGCTGCCTATCTGGCTCGCGCCGGTCTGGACGTGCTCATCCTGGAGCGGCGCGCCGTGCTAGGCGGCGCCAGCGTCACCGAAGAACCCTGGCCCGGCTATCGTGTTTCGACGCTGGCTTATCTATGCAGTCTGCTGCAGGAGCGCATTATCCGTGAACTGGAACTGGTTCGCTTCGGCTACCACGTCTATGCGAAAGACCCGGCATTTTTCACGCCATTCCCCGACGGCCGACATCTGCTGTTCTGGCAGGACCAGCGGCGCACCTGCGAAGAGATCGCGCGCTTTTCTCGGCGGGATGCCGAGGCTTATCCCCGCTATGAAGCTTTTCTGGAGCGGCTGGCGCGCTTCGCTGAACGGATGCTGTTGCGCACTCCGCCCGCACTGACCCGCAGCGGCCTGCGGGACTATCTCGAGTTGGGCCGACTCGGACTGGATTTCCTGCACATGGACGACGCCGAGCGCATCGGCCACCTGCGCATCTTCACGCAGAGTGTGGCGGATTTTCTGGCACCCTGGTTCGAATCCGAGGAAGTGAAAGTGACGCTGGCGACCGACGGGGTGATCGGCACCAATGGCGGTCCGCGCACGCCTGGCACCGCCTACGTGCTGCTGCACCATGTGATGGGCAAAGTGAACGGCCACCGCGGGTTGTGGGGATTCGTTCGTGGTGGCATGGGCGGAGTAGCCGCGGCACTGGCCAGCGCGGCGCAAGCTGCCGGCGCCACCATCCGCACCGAGGCGCCCGTTGCCCGCGTGCTCGTCACGCAGGGGCGCGCCGGCGGTGTGGTGCTCGGCAATGGAGAAGAAATCCGCAGTCGCATCGTGGTCTCTGGTGCCGATCCGAAACGCACATTTCTGCACCTGGTCGAAGCCAGCCACCTGCCCGAGGAGTTCCTAACTGCGGTGCGGAACATCCGCATGGAAGGCTGCTCGATGAAAATCAATCTGGCCCTGGACGGCCTGCCCAGCTTCCGTGCGCTGCCCGGCTCAACGCTGCTGCCCCACCACCGCACCACGATTCACCTTTGCCCTTCGATCGACTACATCGAGCGCGCCTGGGACGAGGCGAAATACGGGCGCCCCTCGTCGCAACCGATGCTGGAGATCACCATTCCCACGACCTACGATGACTCGCTGGCTCCGCCCGGCAAGCACATCATGAACATCTTTCTGCAGTACACCCCTTATCGGCTGCACGAGGGCAACTGGCACCAGCTCAAGGAAAGCTACGCCGACCGCGTGCTCGCTCTGGTGGAAGAGTATGCGCCCGGGTTTCGGAACCTCGTTCTCCATCGCCAGGTGATCTCTCCGCTCGACCTGGAGGAAACCTACGGGCTGACGGGCGGCAACATCTTTCACGGAGAAATGGCTGTGGATCAACTGTTCTTCCTGCGGCCGGTACCGGGGTGGGCGCAGTATCGCACGCCGTTGCGGGGACTCTACCTGTGCGGTTCCGGTACGCACCCGGGCGGAGGCGTGATGGGTGCTCCGGGATACAACGCGGCGAGGGAAATCCTGCGCGAACTGAGGCACCGCCGCGTCTGATGGCTTCGGGGCGACGTGTGTGACTCCGCTTGACGCCGACCCCCGGCGAAGCTAAGCTCCCCAGCCAGAGGCCCGCACCCTGGGCCGCGTTGGGGAGTGTCCTACCAGAACCTGAAAACCAAGGAGGCACACGATGGCTAAGACCTATGCCCTGGTGGTCGGTGTAGTCCTTCTGTTGGTTGGGATTGTGGGATTCTTCGTCGGGGATTCGACACTGTTCGGCCTTGGCTTCACCTTGCACCACAACGTGATTCATGTGCTGAGCGGTGCGATTGGCCTCTGGGCCGGCACGAGCAAAAATGCAGGTGCGGCTCGGATGTTTGCGCTAATCTTTGGCGCGATTTACACCCTGGTGGCTATCGCGGGATTTGCCACCGGCAGCGAAGACCTGTTCGGCATCCCGCTGAAGCTGAACACGACCTACAACGTCATCCACCTGCTGATCGGGGTGCTCGGTTTGGGAGCCGGTTTCACCGGGGCGAAAGGGACCGCTGCAGCACAATAGCGCGAACGCCTCGAACACATCTTTTCTTTGCAGCCGGCGGGGCGCCAGAAGTCTGTGCGCCCCGCTGCAGGCAAACTCCACTACCCGCAGCGCGGCTTGAGTTGTCGCCCCGGATAACAGCTTTTGCGCTATGCTAGCCCACCGTGTCGGCTTCGCCTGACGAAAAACTCGTCCGTGTGATGGGTCGTTGGACCCTGGTCGCACTGGTCATCAACAGCATCATCGGCAGCGGCATTTTCGGCCTCCCCTCGGAAGTCATCCGCATGGTCGGGCCGGCCAGTCCTTTTTTCTATCTGCTTGCTGCAGGCGGCATCGGCGTCATCATGGCTTGCTTTGCCGAAGTGGCTTCCCAGTTTCGCGAAGCCGGCGGGCCGTACCTGTATGCTCGCGCTGCTTTTGGCCAGTTCCTCGGATTGCAGACTGCGTGGCTGGCCTGGCTGGTGCGGCTGACTTCGGCAGCGGCCAACGCCAACCTGTTCGTCATCTACCTGACGGAATTCTGGGCAGAAGCAGGCCAGCCCGGTCCGCGGGTGGCAGTGTTGACGGCGCTACTCGGCTTCTGGATGGGGGTCAACCTGCGTGGGGTACACAGCGGAGCCCTGCTGAGCAACGGGTTCACGGTGGCGAAGTTGTTGCCGCTGGCGTTGTTCATCGGTGTGGGTCTGTTTTTCCTGCGCGGAGAAACCCCGATAGGACTGCAACTCCCCTCCGAGGCGAACTGGTCCCGGGCGCTGCTGGCCCTGGTCTTTGCCTACGGCGGCTTCGAAGCGGCCCTGCTGCCGATGGGCGAAGCGCGACGGCCCGAGCGGGACGCACCGTTTGCGCTGTTCACCGCTCTGGCCGTGGTGACACTGGTGTATGTGTTGATTCAAGTAGTCGTCATGGGCACGCTGCCCGACCCGACCACGACCGACCGGCCGCTGGCGGCTGCGGCAAATCAATTCCTCGGACCCGGCGGGGGGATGTTGATTGCGCTGGGGGCAATGATTTCTGTGTTCGGCTACCTGGGCGGGCAGTTCGTGAGCGCGCCGCGACTGACCTTCGCGCTGGCAGAGCAAGGCGACTTCCCGGCTTTTTTCGGCCGTGTGCACCCACGTTTTCGCACACCGTACGCTTCGATTCTCGTCTACACAGTGCTGGTCTGGGCGCTGGCTCTCTACGGCAGTTTCTTGTGGAATGCGGTGCTCAGCGCGGTGGCGCGACTGTTCACCTATGGGCTGGGTTGCGCAGCGCTGCTGGTGTTTCGACGCCGTCAGCCTGAACGGATTCGTTTCCGGCTACCCGCGGCGACCCTATGGGTCGCGCTTGCACTGGGGTTCTGCATGGTGCTGCTGCTGCGGATGGGTCGTGGCGAGCTGATGGTCGTCAGCCTGACCGCCGCCGTAGCGCTGCTGAACTGGCTCTGGGCGCGCAGGCGGTTCGATAACCAAGGAAAACGTAACTGACCATTTCCTTCCCTGCAGACGGAAAATCGGGTCAGTACCGGCTCCGGGTTCTACCTCGGCGAATCCGAAGTCGCCACGGCGTTCCAGGTGATCGACGGTGCCCATTGGCTGCGCGCAGTTCTGCCCGATGGACAGAGTTCGGTCGTATCTACTTTCAAGCCACCATTCGTCCGCAAGAAAAAGTTTCCGGCAATCAGATGGCCGTTCTGCACTTCTACGATCTGGACAACAGCCTGGTTGGAAAAACAAAGCCCAACCAGCTCAAGCTCCGCAAAGACAAGGTCACCTTCGTCACCTGGAAGATCGATGCTGCCGCGTTTCGGCCGGGAATCTACCGGTTGGATTTTCTGCTCAACGAGCAGCCCCTCTGGCGCATCTATTTCGAGCTGACCAACCGAAGCCCACTGCTGAAACGTTGGATTGTGCCCCGCAGACCGGCCGCGACTTCAGAAAACCGACACCGGCTGCCTCTCCGGGCCTACTTTTCCTCCAGTGTGTCGAGCAGGGTTTTCCATTCGAACCAGCCTTCTTTGCCGCGGATCCATTTCTCGAACCAGTTGAATTCGGCGACCATCTTCACCAACTGGTAGCGCGGGTTGGTGAGGCCGTGCGGCATGCCCGGATAGACGATGTATTCGGTGGGTACGCCGAGTTTCTTCAGCGCCATATGCAATTCATCGGACTGCGGCTTGGGCACGCGCCGGTCGGCTTCCCCGACGTGGATCAGCGTCGGCGTTTTCGCATTCGTGATGTACTTCAGCGGTGAGACATCCCAGTAGTGCTCGAAATTTTCCCAGGGCTTGCCACGGAAATAGAACTCGCGCGGGGCCTGGACATCCGTCTGTGCATACATCGAAATCCAATTCACCGCGCCGGCACCGGAGGAGATGGCCTTGAAGCGATTGGTGTGCGTCAGCGTCCAGTTCGACCAGTGCCCGCCGGCGCTCCATCCCATCATGCCGAGCCGGTCCGGGTCGGCAATGCCCTGCGCAATCAGGTAGTCCACTCCGGTCATGATGTCGTCGAAGGCCTGGCGGAAATAGTCGCCGGCAATCTGCATGCGGAACCGTTCGCCGTAGTTGTCGGAGCCACGGTAGTTGGGCTGAAAGACCGCATAGCCGTTGCCGGCATAAATGTGCACGTAGGTGCCATAGCTATCCGAAAAGCTGTTCATGTAGGCGGCAGCCGGCCCGCCATGCAGTTGCACAATCAGCGGGTAGCGTTGGCCCGGTTCATATCCCACCGGCTTGACCAGGATGCCTTCCACGATTTGCCCGTCGCTGGATTTCCAGCGAATGGTTTCATAGGCTCCGAGTTGAAATTCGGCCGCCTGCGGATTGGTGTTGGAAACACGCGTCCAGCGCGCCGGGTCGGCAACCTCGTCCGGCCGGGCGACGTAGTAATCGGAAGGCTGCTGCGGCGTGCTGCGCGAGAGCAGGAAATAGCCGGTCTCTGAATCGAAGCCGCCCGAAAGTACGCCCGTCAGGTGGGTGAGCTGCACGGGCCGGGAGCCATCGCCTTCCACACGGACCGCGAACAGGTG